>NZ_JAXOFS010000002.1:0-729719 GCF_036409375.1 Photobacterium sp. 53610
GAGCGATATCAATACCAGGTCATCGTGGTTATCTGAATGTGGGGAGAAATGGCCGCTTACAGATGTTCTACAACGTCAAACGCAGACACGGTTCCAATAATCAGTTGTCACCAGTAGAGTATGAAAAGCGGTATGAAGAAAGGTTAATTAGTGTCTACTGAGTCGGTGGCTATTCATCTCTCCCTTTTTCAGTAAGTGTAGGAAAAGACACAAAACTTTGAACACTACCGTGGGTTATAAAGTGGGGGCAGGTCATTGATAACTGTGTCGTTGTATGCGAGATGTAGCTTGCCATATGATGCTATCTGTCCTATTGTACCAATAAGCTCCATTACCTTGTTACGGCCAAGCTTGGTGATGTCTGACACAACTATACTCTGCCTGGAGGCGATGAGGGTGGCTAGCTTTCTATCACTCAGGGCTGTCTTGGTCGCAGATACATGCTCTTCAACCCATTCAGATATCTCCAGATCATTGGCAGATGCGTATGCTTTAGTTGCTTCTCTCTGAGATTAACCAACAGCTTTACGTGAATCTGATACACGGATAGAGCCAATCATTGCCTGCCCCCAAGTGATAGAAATGCGGTTACCTGCATTACTTACTGTTCAGGTAGTCCAGTACAACCTCGTGATGGTCTTTGGTTTTGAACTTGTTAAACACATGCTCAAGTTCACCTGACTCATTGATTAAGAAGCTAGTTCTAACCACGCCCATGTTCTCACGTCCCATGAATTTCTTGAGCTGCCAAACACCGTATTTCTCACAAACAGCGTGCTCTTCATCGGCTAGCAAAGTGAAGTTAAGTTCCTGTTTGTTGATAAAATTAGTCAGTTTTTTAGGTGTGTCTGGGCTGACGCCAAGAACAACAACATTGTGGGCATCTAGCTCAGCTTTAGTATCACGTAGTCCTTGAGCCTGTACAGTACAACCTGGTGTTGAAGCGCGTGGGTAGAAGTAGAGCAGTACTTTCTTTCCTTTCAACTCAGAGAGAGTCACTGGGTTATTGTCTTGGTCATTCAGGGTAAAATCTGGTGCAGTTTGTCCAGCTTCGATTGCCATAGTTTATCCTTACTTTCTAAATTTAAGCTTTTTACGGAGTAGTGCGATTAGCTACGCCCGGTTAGAGCATTTTTATAATGTTAGAGTGTGCATTCTTATCGATAACTAACTGTCCTGTCTAGTGGTTATACTAAGGAGGACGGCCTAATCCCCAAAGTTGCCTGTTATGACATTATCAGGCCTGGCCTTTACAACCTTATCCATTGCCTTCTCTCGCTCACTCTCATGAAGCATTTTCATTAGCTCCTCAACCATCTTAATGTGAGTTGCTGCTTGTTTGGCTAACGCTCTCTCATGGTTTTTTGCAGATTCGTGATAGCTTTTCTTGAGCCGGTTGAGGTTGGTTTTCTCGCTTTTTAGCTTCTTGTTCTCTTGTTGCAATAGCTCGATTTCCGAGCTTGCTGAATCACTGTTTGCCACTTGAATTTTCAGCGATTTAGATTTTATCATCTCCTTGATGTCGGCATGGTTGCGAAGCGCCCCCACGGATAATCCAGCCTCTTTTTCAACGGTGTTATTGTTGATTTTTAGCTTGCCATGTTGCGCTTTCTTTCTTAAATCACGGTCATTAGGCGTACCCGCCATCAGCCGTTCCAACGCCTCGATTAATGCTTTTCGTGTTGCGGTTTTCATGCTGGCGCTCCGATATAGGGGATAAGTAAATCTTGCACTTCTTTCGGTAGCACGACAGGTTCATAATCAATCCCCAAATCAGTCATGATGCGCTCTGCTGCGGTGATTTTAATGAATGATTCCGTGGCGGTTTGTGGGTTTAAATCGTCATGCTCAATATCGTAAAGCATATTGATTTCAGCCTCTTTACGCTTGGCTTCTGCAAATACTGCATCTACGATGTAGTCGTTCGGGCAATTGACACATTCTAAGAGATTGACCTGTGTGCGGAGGCTGCATTCTGTGGAGGTGCAATACACACCAGGAGCAACCGCATGGATGTGCCTTTTACCTTCCCGTACCAAGCACTTCCAGTAGGTTAGAGAGAGCATATCGTTATCGACCTTATCTTTAAATAAACTCTTTTCACCGAGTGTAAGTCTGCGCTTGGCAAACTCTTTACCCTTTCCGCCAGCCACGCGCTCTTTATTCGCGAGTTTGTGATAAATATTGAGGTAAACTTGTGCCTGTTGGGCAATTCTTTCTTCCTCAATGCAGTGGCAAAGGTTTTGTTTTTTCTTTCGCAGCTTTTGAAACTTGCTTGCGTTTCTGGCGTAGTGTCTTGTCATCGCAAGGGAGACGTGACTGAATTGCTGTTTGAGTTGTGGGAAAGAGAGTAGTTCATAACCAATTAGATAGTAGGCAAAAGAGCGGCGAAGTTGATGCCCTGAGAAGTAGTAGTTCTCACCAAGATGAAAAGAGCGATTAGGGTCAGACACCTTCAAATCGGCAATGTCTTCTTTGGTTAGGGCTAACTCTCCCTTTAGTGCATTGGAGAACCATTTTTGATAGTGTCTGCACAAAGAATTTTTTTTGATTGGACCAAAATCCCCCTCAGTTTTATGGAAGAATCGTAGACTATCAGGATGTAGCTTTCGAAGTGGATCGTGAAGGACTTGTAATAGTTCGTAGGCTTTCTTACCCAGCTCGGTTGTGACGAATTCATCCTGCTTTGACTGAATGCCTTTTACAGTCTTCGATAGGTCTGCATGAAGCACATGGATAACCTGTTTAGAGATAGTCTCAGTAGTGCATCCTTTGGCGGTATGAAGATGGAAGACTTCATCAGCGCGCATACCGGATCGAGATACCAACCCCCATAGACAGCCACCGCTAAATTCTTTGAAAAGTGATTGCGCGTCCAGAAAGCCTGAAATTTCTCTAACTGCAATTTTAAACGTGAAATTAGGATGAAACAGGCTCTGGTATTCATTTTTAATTTCAGGCTTATGTGCCTTTAACAGCTCAAAAACCTCGAATTCAGTGGGTGAACTAAGTTTCATGAAGGCTTTTTTGAATACTTCTTTTTTCGCCCTAGCACTTTTGTTAGATGTGGATAAATACCAAACATATTTGCCTGTTGTGGCAGTTTTGGATTTACCACTTGCTAGGTATTTGGCATAGCCTTGATACAGCTTATCAAAGTAGGTAGCAAGGTAGGTTGATAGCTTACCAAGCTCATCACGCACTGGGTAGAGGTTATTAATTAGCGCTTGGGATTTTTGCAGGCCAAGGTAGTATAGGCGCTGGGGAATAACGGTGTATTGCTCTGCCTCTTTTATCGTTAATCCAAAATCTTTCGCTGATATTTTCTTTTTGATTGCAATAGGGAAAGGCAAACCTCTTGCTTCCATAAAGAGTTTGTTGATCGCAGTATAAATACCTTCCCTTTCAAAGTCGATATTGGTTGATTCTGTTAAAGCCCATGCATCCAAAAGGTTGAAATCAACATATTCAAAGCTGTTGTATCCTGTATCCAAAAGATGAGGGATGCACTTTTTCAAGTTATTTAGCGTGTAAAACATTGTATACATTGAATAATCATGGTGTGAAATCCACATCATTTTGATAACCAATGCTTTTAACTGGTTTCGTAAATTACGCTCAATAACCTGACCATTTAAAGTAAAGTCGAGTGTCGTAGATTTTGTGTAGTTTGGTTCAAGAATGGGCTGAAGCTTTTTCCAAGCTTCGTTGTCACCAATTTTACCTAATGACTCACCCGTAACGGTAAATCCAATGTCGAGCAGTTCAAAATTATCCCAATCACCGTGCTCAATGGCTGGCGCTAATACGTCAACTAGGTAGTTATGATGTGCGCCAACATGAGTCTGTGCATTTTTGATGGATTCAAAATAGTCAAGGTCTGAAATTTTAATCATGATAATTTCTCAGTTAGCGGTAAACGGATAGGATGGCGTGGTCGGTTGAGATTCGTGGGTGGCGACCGTTATTCTCGAATAACACCAGAGCTTCTTCGTACACCTCAGGGGTTACGCCATCAAGTGTGTATTCAAACGCTTCAATCTTCTCTATAACCTCACGTTTTGCATTGGGGTATAGGTCAAGCGCTTCCTTCAAGACATCAATGAAAGAGATGAGTTTGTAGATAGCTTGTGGTTCATCCACAGCCTTTGCAGACTTGCATTTGTGGCACATATCGTAATCCACACAGGGGAGAACAGCACCAATGGCTTTATTGGTTTTTCGTTGCGTGTTTTTACTGTTAACAACCTGTTGTTGCCCATTGCATATGAGGCCATTTGGGTTTGTTGCTTGTTTCTTTTTCAGGTATTCATCATAGGAAAGCATTGGAATGGCGTGCTGAGCCTTGACATGCTCTTTGGCTTCTTCCAGTGAATGACCTTGCGCCATTTTCTCAAGCACTTGTATGCCTTGTGATATGATGGTTTTATTAAGTTTTGGGTCACCATTAATGTAATGCTTACTTAGCGTTTCTAATGAGTTTTGAAGTAAGTTAACTATGTGACTTAAACGGTCATCCCCGTACTCTTGTGAACTGGTGGTTTCTCTAAATCGACTTGATGAAAGCTGAATGAAGTATTCATTAATCCCAATTGACCATTGTGTCATTAAGTTGCTTGTGATGGGGCTAATACCCTCCCAATTCTTGGGAGCTTCTTTTGCGTTGCCTTGTCTGAGCAGTAGCCGAATGTCTTTTTTGGCCTCTTGCTTATCCGCTCTTTCTATTGCTGATTGCTCAATGTCTTGGATTAAGCCTTTATCCGCCGCAGGAATGATGAAGCTACCTTCATCACCATTCTGGTAATAATATGAAACGATAACATTGCCATTAGCATCTTTGTCTGAATAGTGTAGTGGTAACAAAATACCTTTAAGGGAGTTGTCGGTATAACAAGATAAAATGCAATAGCCTGCATTAAACATTCCTTGAACCATCTTGGTTTTGCTTGTTATCGGGGTAATGATTTTACTTGCCACTATTCTGCCGAGTTCATTGGTGGTTTTTTTTAGCTCAATAACTTGGCCGTTTCGGTAGGCATAAAATAGCTCTTTAAACCAAGGAAGGTTTGATGCTCGGCTAGGTGTGACGAGGTTTAATATTGAGGTTAAGTGTTTGTTTAATTCGGTAATCCTAAACTTGTCGTGCTCGCTTTTATTTTTATCCAGTAAAAATAGTAACTCTTCACCGTTACCGTAAAGCCTTGAAAGCTCGTCAAGTGTTTGAACAAAAAGCACCCCATCTTTTTTCTCAACATCGAATGAGAATTTTGATTCATCAATTTCATTCGTAAGTACAGCGTCAACTTCCTTGTTGGCTCTGGCTTTAAAGCCAGAGACTTTCACTGTGCGCAAGCTCTTATCACATTCATGGGTGTGAATGGTGATCGGATGTGCGATATCCCTTACAACACTATCGTTTAGTGATGTAAAATAACAGAGTAGGTGGTAGGCTGCGCCCATAGTTAAATTAAAGGCCGAAGCGTGATTAACTTTGCCTTTCTTTGAATTCAATGAGGTGGGGATAGTCAACATCTCTTTGTGTTCCCCAACACCGATTGTCATTGGCAGTTTATAAGGTAAAGCTAAATTATCTTGCTTTGCGGCAATTAACTGCGGCGCTAAGGTAAAAAACAAGTCACTGAGGCGAGTTATTATCAACTCCTCTTCTTTGTCCGAATACCCTTTTATTGGGGTGCTTAGATGATGAAATGTTCGGTGCTGAGTTTTCCAGGTTTTAACCGGTAGGCCACACCATGAAAAAACTGTTGTTAACAATGAAACAATGTTACAAGCGCTAGACTCCTTAATGCCTAACTCATCCCTATGCTGCCTTTCCCATAGTCGCTTTGAAGGGTTATACACTTTGATGCGATGCCTTAACTCACCATCGTTCCCCGCAAACTTTAGATAGCCTTCCTCTGTAAATGGTACGACGCCGATCACATCACAAAAGCTAATATAACCATTTAAAACTTCATAGGATCTTGTGATTGAACTTACCGATTTTCCTTTGTCTACATATTCATGAGCTTTTTTGCAAAAACTTCTTAGGTAAGTAAGACGGCTTCCAATTTTCTGGTTGTCTTTATTCAACCCGTGATGTAGTAGGTGAGAAATATCAAATTCCCGTGCACGCCTATCAGAATGGCTTTTATAGGGGATTGTTAGCTTGAGAGGAACAACATTACTGCTGTTTCTAATGTTCTTGGCTTGTTTTGAACCTTTGGAAAGTGGACTTTTAGCCATGATACCACCCACCGTTTAGTTTATTGTTTTTGCATTTTGCTGCGCGGAGCTTGGATTCGTACTCATTCATGAACTTGATGTACTTCTCAGTTGTTTTGGTACTTTCGTGGCCCATTAGCTCTGCCAGTTCATCTATAAGAAATTCGTAACTCACTCCTCTGGCATTGGACTCAGTGAAAAGCCATTGAGTTGCGAACGTTGAGCGGCAATCGTGAACACGGTAATACCACGCTGGCTCAACGTCTTGAATCAGTTTGCGTAGCGCAGAGAAGTGTTTCTCTAAGGTGTTTTCTGAATAAGGCCTGCCTTTATTTGAGATAAACAAATAATCCTCGACGACCGACTCTGAGTTGGAATTGAGTAACTGTTCACGCTTTAATGCATTACGCTCTCTTTGACGGTTGTACTTGTATTGCTCTAGCTCTTCATAGAGATAAAGAGGCACTTCGATATTACGTGGCTTGCTGCCTTTGGTTTTAGTCAAACGGACAGGGACAACGTCCAACTCGCTCATGTCAACTTCACCAATGTTGTCCGCGGGGAAGTGAGTGAGCTCCTCAATACGTGTGCCTGTTTTAATGGCCAGTCTGAACATCAGAGGAAAAGGCTTTGGTAAGCAGTCAACATACTCTTCAAATAGCGCTAAATGCTCCGGTGGTTTTGGCTTTAACTTCTTATGGACTGGTGTAGAGTCGGCGCGAGGAAACTCCTTCATGATGTTTGAAATTTCATATTCTCGTTTCGTACTTGATTTGGTGTGTGAGAGCATATCGTGTTGGTCATAGCCTTCATAAAGGTACGTACCTTTACTAAAGTGTGTGACAACATAGTTATCATCATTTTTGAGGTAGCCGAACTTTTGCATCCACTTATAAAAACCAAGAACGGCACCCATATAAGTTCTTGCGGTCGTTAAAGACCAAGCTTCACCCCCATCTGATTGCCTATGGCGACAGTTCTTTTTTAGGAACTCAGCAAAGCGCCAAGGTGCGCCTTCTTCTTCGTATTTCGATAGGCTTTTGTAGGTTAGGCATTCCGGAGGGATTTTATTGCCATCCTCATCATCTTGGCTGGAATGGGTAGAGTCCAAGAAACGGGTAAACAGTAGGAGGGCTTTAGCAATACTGTTTGTGTCTTTTACCTTCCCATCTCCCCTTAGCTTGGATACAAGATAGAGAGATTGTGGGTAAACCACCGAGCCATCAGGGGCTATGATAATTTTGGTTTTTTTGTAGCGGTCTTCGAGGTTTGACGGGTCAAGGTGTGGGGTTAAGACAGCTTCGCCAGTGTCTTCGTTTATCTTCCCTGTAATTTTAAGCTTGGCTAGAGTATCAACCTCTATATCTAGTAACCAAAAGTCATCGTAAATCAGCTCTGCCTGAACATCTGACACAATACTTCTCCTCGATATCTCCCACTAAATCAAAGTTAGATTATCAAGGAAAAGTATCAAGGTTTTCTGTCAAACTTTTTATCCAAGGGTAATGCTATTAACTGACGGTTGTTCAACTGCCATTCAACTTGAATGTGTAAGGCTGAACGTCTGAAACAGGTATCTTCCTGCTTTCTTACCTGATAATGAGGTGACAGATGAAAAATATCATTGCTGGCGTATTTGCACTGGTGATTGGCTTCTTTGCTCTGACTTTCGCGACAGTGATGGGCGTTTTTATGGCCTTGGTTGCTTTTATTGCTCAGCCATTCCTGAAGCGTAAATTGTCGAAACAGTATGCGACGTTTTATGCGGGCAAAACAAATGGCGCAACCAGCCAGGGACGTGTAATCGAAGGTGAATACGAGCCAGTCCAAAGCAATCGATAAATGATAGTGACTCTGTAAAACACAGAACGCCAGCCGATGAGCTGGCGTTTGTTTTTTAAGGGGAAAATTATTCGGTATGCAGGCAGTGAAAAAAGGCGTCAAGATGACCGTCTTCTAAATAGAAGCGATAACGTCTGCTGGCACTCTGTAATTCAAAATGCCCGTGATCTTCGGCAATCAACCGAATGAGCACATCGAAGGCTTGCCTGGGATTGCTTCCGCCCAGCCGCACCAAGTGCGAAATACTGTAACTGCGATTGGTATCAGCCACACTGATACTGCCGTAATAATTTTTCCAGTTGGCGGTAAAGACTTCGACAGGTTGCCCGGTGCGGTAATAGCTGAAGTTTTCAAATCCCTTCGGGTAAGAGATGTCGGCTTTTAAGGCGACATAGCGCCGGTTAAATCCCTGATCGGCAATCAAGGCAATCTGGAAGTCATTCTCGATGCGATTGGACTGGTTTTTAGCCAGATGGTAAAGATCCAGCCGACAGACCTGCGTGCCTAACATTGTGCGGCTGGTTGGCAAAAGTCCTGCAGCAGCCATGTGAATGGAACCGGACGCGATGAAAATGAAGTACAGCCAGATACGACACAACATTTCTTGAAACGCCTGCTTACGACGAGGCGGTTAAAGCCTCAATTCAACACATTGATCATTCTTTTCTCCTGTTAGCATAGCGACAGTTTGCATTCGCTTCTGCCCGGGGCAATGCTAAGTGCCTGATTGGATCATCTTTTCTGTATTTTGTCTCATCTCTGAGCTTAAGCCTGGTAAATTTTGGCTTTCACCATGTTGCGATACTGTGCGGGGCTGAGGCTGAACTGCTTCTGGAAACGCTTGCTGAAATGATGTGCATCCCGGTATCCGACCTGTTCTGCCACATCCTGAAGGGACAGGCCAAAGTCACGTAATAAGCTCTGTGCGGCTTCCATGCGGAGAGATTGCAGGTACTCATGGGGCGTCTGTCCTACCTGTGTTTTGAAACGCCGCTGGAAGGTTCTTAGCGGCAGTCCGCAATGCTCAGCGATGTCTTGGGCGGTGACCGGTTGCGCCAGGTTGCGTTTCAGCCAGTCCTGCGCGAGGGCAATGGATTCGTCGAACTGCACTTCGCCGCCAATTTGATAAAAGGGCTGCTGATCAGACTGGGAAATTTCATGGCCGAAGTGGGTTTCGACAGTTTTTGCAACCGACTGGCCAAAGTGTTCACGGATCAGGTACAAAATCAGCTCTGACTGCGAGTTAATACTGACCGTGCAATACAGACCGTTGGCGACGGTGATTGATGCCTGACGGTTCAGGGTGACAAGCGGATATCGTGCGGCAAACTGATCGTAGTAATACCAGTGGGTTGTCGCGACCTGATGATCCAGAAGTCCGGTTTCTGCCAGCCAGCAGACGCCGGTTCCGGTTGCGATGATTTTGGCGCCTTGCTTGTACTGTTGTGTCAGCCAGGGAATCAGCTCCGGACTTTGCCTGAGTACAGACAGCGGATTTCCCCAAATTGGAGGCAGAATGATGAAATCAAACTCGCCGGCACATGCTAAGGTCAAGTCGGGCTGGATACGTAGGCCTGATTTCAACTCAGGAGGGGACAGGCTCTTGGCGACAACTGAAATAGAAACAGGTTGTGATTTCTGGAGATGCCGGGGTCTTAATCCTGCCGCACTGGTGAGCATTTCGGCTGCAAGAGAAATCCCTGTGATCAGCGCGCGGGGGTAAAGCACAAACGCAATTTTCATATAGCGTATCGTTCCATTTGATGATGTGACTTGGGCTGTTTCTGCTGTACGGGAACTGAATCACCAGGATCCGGCTCCCTGATTTTGGTCTGACCCGGTCAGAATGGCGTATATGTCAGTAATTATGGCGTAATTGCCTGATGTAATACTAGTGTAACTTGGTAATCTGACAGTCAAGTTAGTTATCAAGTAAGAATCAACAATGAAATTACCTCTGATTGTCGGAATTGGCGGCATTAACGCCGCAGGTCGTAGTTCAGGTTTTCACAGTTATAAACGCATGCTGGCTGATATTCTGCCTGCAAGCGATATGCATTCGACCTGGCAGGATCTTGCTCATCGAATGGGATTAGCTGAAGGGGAAGTCACCGAATCCGTGATCGAAGCGATTCAAGCGGGCACCCTGATTCGTCGGATTGAAAGCTTCGACCCGGATCGTGTGTTACAGCAGTATAAAGCGGAGCTGTCTGCGGGCAGTGATCAAATTCGCTTCACACTCCGTAAGTCAAAATTGCCGGAGCATATCCCTGAAAACTGGCAACTGGAGGAATCAGGCAGCAAAGTCCATGTGACCGTGACCGGTGAACTGGATGCATTGCTGGCTGACTACAAACCTTTTCCTGTGAGCAGCGGGGGTAATATTCCCCGCGGTTTCGAACCCGGGAAGCTGTACAACTCACGCTTTCACCCGCGCGGTCTTCAACTGACGGTGTACGGTGCCTCAGATGCCCTGAATTCTCTGGGTGTGGACTGGGATGAAGTGCTTAAGCATATCCGCCCTGACGAAATTTCAGTCTATGCGGGGAGTGGCCTGGCACAGATTGATGATCAGTCGCTGGCCGGAATGGTAGCTGCGCCGTTGACCGGTGGCCGGGTCAGTTCCAAGATGATGGCTCTGTCACTGGCAGAAATGCCGGCGGACTTCATCAATGGTTACGTCATTAACAGTGTCGGGACCACGGGAACCAATATGGGCGCCTGCGCCACCTTCCTGTATAACCTGCGCCAGGGATTGCTGGACATTCAGAGCGGACAGGCAAAAGTTGCGATTGTTGGGAATGCCGAAGCACCGGTTGTGTCTGAAATTATGGAAGGTTTCCGCGTGATGGGCGCGCTGGCTCAGGATGAAGAGCTGCGTGTTTTGGATAACAGCGATACTGTCGATAACCGCCGTGCCTGCCGTCCGTTCTCGGACAATGTTGGTTTTACGATGGCGGAATCGGTTCAGTTTGCCGTGCTGATGGATGAATCGCTGGCACTGGAGCTGGGTGTGAATATTTACGGGACTGCCGCTGATGTCTTTATTAATGCTGACGGTAATAAGAAGTCGATTTCGGCGCCGGGTGTCGGTAACTATGTGACCGTTGCCAAGGCTGCTGCAATGGCTCAGGCCATTCTTGGCCCGGACGGCGTGAAGAAAACCTTTGTCCAGGCGCACGGTACGGGCACACCGCAGAACCGCGTCACGGAAAGTCATATCCTGAACGAAGTTGCTAAAACTTTTGGGATTTCGAACTGGCCGGTGACTGCGATTAAATCGTATGTCGGACATTCCATGAGTGCGGCAGCTGGCGACCAGCTGATGGCTTCACTGGGTGTCTGGCAGTACGGCTGGATCCCGGGGATTAAGACCATTGATCACATTGCGGACGATGTTCACCAGTCGAACCTGAATATTCTGATGGATCATTACTTTGTCGGCACGGCTGGTGATGATATGCAGGGTGTGATTATTAACGCGAAGGGCTTTGGCGGAAACAATGCGTCAGCTCTGGTCTTGTCACCTCAGCAGACACTGTCGATGCTGGAGAAGAAATACGGTGAGGCCGCAATGGCGGAATATCTGAGCCGGAATGAAAAAGTCCGTAAAATCATTGCAGAGCGTGATTTGCAGGCATGCCGGGGTGAAGAAGAAATTCGCTATTCCTTTGGTGAGTCTGTCATGGATGAATCTTCTGTCAGCCTGACTCAGGAATCCATCCGTTTGTCAGCGTTTGGGGAAGCGATTGTTTTACCGACCGTGAACCCTTACGCAGATTATCAGTAAATCAGTCTGATTTTGAATGAAGAACGGGCAGCTTCGGCTGCCCGTTTTTTACGTTATTTATCTGACTTAATCTTCCCACTGAATCAGTTGCCCTTTCGGCCAATGACTGCCTGTCTCGTGGTATTTTTTCTCCAACAGGTGTCGTTTAATTTTCAGTGTTGGCGTCAGGATGCCGTTTTCAATGCTCCATGGTTCTTTGATCATCAGAACCCCTTTAATTTTCGCGTGGGACTCCAGCTCTTTGTTGATGGCTTCAATGGCGTGCGTCACCCTGCGGGCATAGCGTTCCCGGTCAAAGTGCGGATAGTCATGAGGCACTGCCAGCAGAATTGGCGCTGGCATGCCTGAGCCGACAATACACATCATTTCGATACCGCTCAGTTCAAACAGACGCTTTTCAATTGGAACAGGGCAGACGAACTTCCCTTTGGCTGTTTTAAAGTTGTCTTTTTTACGGCCCTGGATGGTCAGGTAGCCTTCTTCATCCAGACTGCCCAGATCGCCAGTATGCAGCCAGCCTTCGTGATTGAAGCTTTCTTTGGTCGCGATGTCGTTTTTGTAGTAGCCGGAAAACAGCCCTTTACTGCGCACCAGAATTTCATCATCTTCGGCGATTTTGATTTCAACGCCCGGACCGGCGTTGCCGACGGTGCCTATTTTGTCGCTGCGGAAAGGCATGTTGAGGGTGCCGTAAGCGAAGTTTTCTGTCATCCCCCAGGCTTCGGTAATGTTCAGACCAATCTGTTCATACCAGCGCAGTAATGCAGGGGAGACCGGGGCAGACCCACAACCGAGCACCCGGGCTTCGTTCAGACCCAATCCATCGGCCAGCTTGCGTTTGATCAGGCCGGAGACAAACGGAATTTTCAGCAGCAGGTTCAGCCGGGCCTGAGGCAGTTTATCCAGAATACGCTGCTGGAATAAGGTCCAGAGACGCGGTACGGAAATAAACAGCGTCGGGCGATGCATTTTGACATCTTCAATGAAGGTATCGAGTGATTCCGGGAAAGCCACCTGAACCCCGGCCATCATGGACGTCCCCAGGATGTAAACCCGTTCAGTAATGTGTGCCAGCGGCAGGTAGGAGAACAAACGTTCGTTCTCAATAATACCGATATGTTCAATCAGGTTCTGGGCAGAAAAGGCAAAGCCGCCGTAGGACAGCATTGCGCCTTTCGGTAAACCGGAGGTGCCGGATGTATAGACCAGAGACATCATATCGTCATCCTGATGGGACGGACGCTCTTCAAATGGTGTATGAGCCTTGATCAGCGTATTCATCTCATGCTGACATTCCGGGACATCCGGATAGGGGAAACTGACGGTTGTGATGTCTGGCAGTCGGCTGGTGACGGCATTGATGGCGTGGTTATTATCCAGTTTACCGATAAAGACCAGTTTGGATTCACTGTGCGTTAAACAATGCTCAATGGTTTCTTCCCCGGCGGTTGGGAAAATTGGCACACTGACATAACTGCCCAGCATTAAGGCCAGGTCGCAGATATACCATTCAGCACAGTTTTTAGAGATTAAACCGATTTTGTCACCAGGCTGAAGACCCATCGCCCGGAGGGCACTGACCAGGCGCAAGGCTTGATCGGCGACATCTGCATAAGTGAAATCGGAAAACTGACGATTGATGATCTGACGGAGGAAAATTTCATTCGGGCGTTCTTCAGCCCATTGCAATACACGTTCATGTGGCAGCGCCTGCATCTTGAGCGATTCCCTTGAAGAATTTGGCTGTAAAGGCAAAGTCATGGTTCCATTCCTTGGTTGTTATTATCTTGTTAAATTATTAAAAGCGGCTTTCTTAGAACCGTCAAGAGCTCACTGTAGTGATTTTGAGGTAAAAATCTCAGTCAGCGCTCAAAACATGAGCTTAACTTATTGATCTTTTTGTGTTGATTGCGACGGGGACAACATTGAAACAGCCCTGACACAGGTCAGAGCTGTTCGGTGAAAATTGTTACAAGGATTTACTGCTGAACGGGTGTTACGGGTGCCTGATAAGCTTTGGTGCCCCAGAGCGGAACCGTAGACAGGCTGTGTTTGTAGCTGCCTGACGTTTCTTTGGTTGAATAGGACAGATACATCAGAGTCTGGCTTTCCGGATCATAGATCCGTCTGATCTTCATGGTTTTGAAGAACACACTCTTCGATTTCTTGAAAACCACGTCACCCGCTTTTGATTTATCGATAGCGGCGATCATTTCCGGAGTAATTTCGCCGGTTTGGCGGCAGGAAATGGAGGAGTCACTCGGATCTGAGAAATCCAGGTCGGCTTCAATGCTGGCAATGTGGCAGGTGACACCTGGGATTAAGGGGTCACTGAGTACATTGAGTTTGATGTCCTTCGTGGTAAATACGCCAAGACTGACATCGCCGACTTCGTTGTCTGAACAGCCCGCCAGTAAAGATGCTCCCGCGAGCATCGCGGAAAAGAGCAGTGCGCGTTTCATTCAAGGTCTCCATGATGGGTAATAAGAACATCACAGCATAACCGGAAAATGTCACTTTTGCCTGACTGGCTATCAAAAATTTGTCTGAATGTTTCTGAATAGCAAGCGCTTATCTTCGGGTGCCAGTGAGATTGGTCAAGAGCGTTTGCATCAGCGACCAGGATATCACACCGCCCAGCACGACGCCTGTCAGGTTTGCAATCGCGTCTGAGACAGAACTTTCCCTTCCGGGCTGGACCATACTCTGAATCGTTTCCAGAAAACTGCCGTAAAGAACCAGCAGCAAGAGCATATAGCTGTATCGCCTCAGGTGTTTGCTGATCAGCAGTGCATAACCGGCAAAGAGGCCGTAACACATGGCATGCAGAATGAAATCCAGATGAGCGATCCCATAGCTTTTCAGGTCTGTCAGCGCGCCTTCTTCTGCCGGAGGCATCAGGGTCAGCCAGGTAATCAGGAATCCGTGTCCCCAAAAGAGGGCCAGTGCGAAAAACTGTAATTTCCGTATTTTTATCTCTTGATAGAGAAGATTCGTTTGGGTCCGTTGCACAGGTTTTCTTCCCGATTTAAGGCTGAGTTGCCAGCAGTTGGCTCAGATGGCGTACCGGCACAGCATAGGTTATGGCACTGGGATGAGTCAGTGCGTTTTCTTTGCTGTTTTGGACCAGTACTTTATTGATAATGGCGATTACTTCGCCATTATCCTGACTGTACACCGGACTGCCGCTGTTGCCGGGATAGGCCGTGGCATCCAGCTGGTAGACAAAAAACGGGTTTTTCAGGTGTTTGAGCCGGGAGACAGACAGTTCTTTCGCCGTGCGGGCTGGAATGGCAATCGGAGTAATACTGGAAACCATGCCCCGGTGTGTCACCGGATAAAGTCCCAGAATTGCGCCGATGGGAAAACCGGTAAAGCTGTACATTTCGCCTTCCCTGACCTGACGGGCAGAGAGCCTGAGTGGCGGAAGCGGCGGGCCACTGATTCTGAGGAGGGCCAGGTCATGTTCTGTATCCCGTGCGACCAAATGCGCAGGGCGGATGTCTGGCGTATTTCCGGTCCCGACAAATACGACAAATGCTGTATTTTTGTTCGCGGCGATTGTGGCAGGAACAACATGATTGTTGGTGGCAATCAGCGAGCCATCTCCGATTGCAAATCCGGTCCCGGTTAAACTGGCGCGCGGGGTGGCCAGTTTCTGATAAGTGCCCACACCGACGATCGAAGGCTTAATCTGACTGATGACCTCAGGCAATGCCGCCAGAGCGGGAAATGAGAATGTCAGCAAGAGATAAACTCCGAACATCCGGAAAAAGAATGAGCCGGTTGTTTTGACAGGAAAAACCATCGTCTTTCATCCTAATTTTCTGGTGGCACTTTGTTAACCCACCCCGTGTCGCCGGGGCGGCAGGAGACTACAGGTTGATCTGCGCTTCCAATTTACGTTTGAGCTGCAGCAGTTCCGGATCGGTTGTGTTCACGCGGCTCAGAACATCTCTCGCGTTCCCTGCTTGATGATTGGCAAGCAGACTTTCGGCATAGTGCAATGCAACTTCCGGGTTGTTCTGCACTTGTCTGTAGGCTTTTTCGAGCATTGGCAAAGAGTTGGCGGCCTGACCGGATTTCAGCAGACAGTATCCGTACGTATCCTGAATTTGAGGGTGTCCCTTCGCCAGCTCATGGGCTTTGGATGCGTTGTTACAGGCTTGTTTGTAGTCTTTTTTGGACAGGTACAGCCAGGCCAGATTGTTCAGCGCCAGCACATTATTGGGATCTGTTTCCAGCAGCGTGCGGTACAGCTTCATAGCTTTATCTGGCTGATGTTTTGTCTGAAGCTGCGCCAGGGTCAGCCGGAGTGGTGCTGCTTTTTCGCCATGTTCCCTGAGAACGGACTCAATAAAAGCCGCCGCTTTTTCTGACTCATGATTCATGGCATATACCCCGGCAACGTCGTTTGCACTCTGGATGCCCGGGTAAGCTTCATAGCGTTTCAACTGCCATGCCGTGGCTTCCGGATACTGCTGGCGCTGGAGATAATTTAAGGCCTGTAGGTGCATGAAGTACTGCTGCTTTTTGACAGATTCAGGCATGTTGTCCAGAGTTTTCTGGCTGGCATCCATTTCACCCAGCCTGAGTTGCAGTCCGGCTTTCATCAGGGAAAACAGCGGGGTTTGACTAAATTGCTCTTCTGCTTTTTCAGCGAGCGTCAGTCCTTCCGTTACCTTATTGTTCATTTCTTTGATCTGAATATTCCGAAGATAAGCCTGCTGATTGAGAACATCCATTTCCAGCCATTTGCTGTAAGCGGTTTCGGCTTCGCGGTAGTGTTTCTGTGAGAAATAAATATCACCAAGTAATTGCCAGCTTTGAATCGTTTGCTGGTGGGGGGGCAGCTCCCTGATATAGGCGATGGCTTTCTCCGGTTGCTGTCGCAGGATGTACCCACGGGCCAGATCCAGTTTCAGCGATGGATTGTCCGGATGGACTTTCACCTGAGCCGCAACGATATCAAAGGCTTGCTGGATGTTACCGCTGAATTGAGCGTACCGGTAAAGTGAGCGGGTAGTCAGTGCGTGCCCCGGTTTGTTTTCATAGGCTTGACGCGCGAAATCAAAGGCTTTGTCAGTGTCACCGTCTAAGGCGGCGATCTGTGCCAGTCCGAGCTTCGCCTGAATATTGTCCGGATGTTGACTGAGTATT
The DNA here is from genome assembly GCF_036409375.1 of Photobacterium sp. 53610. Taxonomy (NCBI): domain Bacteria; kingdom Pseudomonadati; phylum Pseudomonadota; class Gammaproteobacteria; order Vibrionales; family Vibrionaceae; genus Photobacterium; species Photobacterium sp. 53610. The sequence goes on from NZ_JAXOFS010000002.1 coordinate 17,018, forward strand.
TTACGGTAGATGGTTTTTGCCTCAGCCGGTTTGTTTTCAATCAGCAGCACGAAGGCTTTCAGTATGTTGGCGGCATTGTCATCCGGGTCCCGGGCCAGCCATTCGTCTGCGACTTCATGTAACTGTTCGTACTTCCCTTGTTTCATGTAGTAGTAAGCCAGTCCCAGAGTGGCCTCAGGCATATCCGGATTGCTGTTCAGAATTTCTTGCAGAGTTTCAATGCCGGTGGCGTCATGACTCGCCAGCTGCAGCAAACCCAACCGAAGCTGATTGTCGGGTGAAGAAGTGGCTGTTGCTTGTTCTGCCAGCGAAAGCGCAAAATCTTGGCGTCCGACTTTGGCAAATTCCAGACTCATACTGGAAATGAACTGACTGTCTTCCAGATTCGTGGCATCAAAACCGCGTATGGTTTGCATGGCGCCTTCAATATTCCCGAGCTTCAGCTGGCTGGCAGCGTAAAGGCGTTTCACCATGTTGTCGGTCATGACAGGCATGATTTTTTCCAGACGCTCACTGGCGAGCGCATAGTTCCCCTGATGATAGGCAACGACGCCAGAGATCAGATAAGTGGTGATGTTTCGTGAGCCATTTCGGATGGCCAGATCGGCATGCACCTTCGCTTCATCCTGCTCACCTCTGGCATAAAGAATGGTGGCTTTCAGTTCATTGGTGAGTGCATGTCCGCTGAAAGCTGCCAGTAAGGCATCGACGTACTTTTCGGCTTCATTGAGTTGTCTGGTTTTAACCAGAGCCTGAGCCAGAAACAGGGTGTATTGCAGGGCTTTGGGCGAATTCTGTACAGCTTGGCGATAACTGCTGGCAGCGGCCTGATCCTGATTCAATCTGGTTTCGAGATGGCCTTTCAGTATCCATGCCTCACTGCTGTCCGGATAAGCCTGAACAATGGCTTCGACTTCTTTGAGTGCTTTTTCTGTATGGTCCCGGGAAGCCTCAAGACTGGCTTTGGCAAGACGGGTATAGAGCGTTGTCTGCCCTGTGCGCTGGGCCTGAAGGAAAGCATTCTGGGCACTCTCCTGGTCGTTATCCCGCAGCAAGGCCAGCGATTTCATTGCATAAAGGTCTGCGAGGACTTCGGGCTGATGACTCTGCGGCTGTTCCGCCAGATCGGCGATTTCTGCGGATTTCTTTTGTCCCAGATAAGCATGGGCCAGAAGCGGTTCCACTTCATCTTTGTTCTGGGTACCACGCAAGGCTTTATATAATTCTTTTTCGGCACCGGCAAAGTCACCTTGCCGCAAATACAGTTTACCCAGCATCAGGCGGGCCTGATCCGCATCCGGGTGTTCCTGGATAGCGTTTTTCAGCTCGATGATGGCAGCGCTTTCTTCATTTTGACTGAGATAAGTGTTCGCTTTAGCTATGTATTCTTCAATCGATTGTTTACCGCAGGCAGTGAGTGTTGCGGCGAGCAGTCCGGCAAGTGTCAGCGCATGCAGTGAAGTACGAGGTAACTTAGCCATAAGCATCCCTGTCGAATTTTTTGGGTGTGGACTTTTTTATGATAGTCATTCTTTTGACACCGGGCGGGATTGGCTGTGTAAAAAACAGACGGCTCAAAAATATCTCAGAAAAGTCAGAAGCTTTGGGTTTGCTATGATTGAGACAACTGAGCTCAGAGAATGTCGGAAAGCAGCGGATGGCCCGAAACAGTGATTTTTTCCAGTGTGAATGGGTAGTCAACCCGGATCAGAAATGGTTGAAAACACAATGGCTGGCATTGGAAGCCCGTGCAGAATCAAACCTTTTTCTGTCCTGGTTATGGATTGGCACCTGGTTGGACTGTTTTGTGGACGATTTTTCTGTGGTGGTGGCACGCAATGAGGCGTGTGTCGTCGGGCTGGGCATTATTGTGATTCACGAAAACAAGATGACTTCGCTGTCTTTGGGTCGTCAGTTTTGTCTCCACCGGACGGGCGACCGTTTGCTGGATCAAATCTGGATTGAATATAACGATTTTCTGCTCGATCGAACCGTTGCTGATCTGGTGCGTCCGCTGATGACGGCTTGTGTCATGAACAACATGAAAGGGGCTGACACCTTTGTCGTCGGCGTCACTCAGGACAAGGATTTTTTAGGCTGTGCTGTGATGGGAACAGACACTTTTGAGCACGGGACAGACACCCTGATGGTACTGGCAGACGGCACTGTGGTTCTGCCGGAAAAGGAAGTGGGGTGGGAGTCTCAGGCTTTCCAGCTGTATTTTGCGCCTCTTCAGAAGCAGCACCAAACGTTGGACGCCTATTTGTCTCGCAGCGCCCGGTATCAGATCAAACGCAGCATGAAAATTTATCAGGCTGCAGGAGGGCTGAAAGTTATCACGGCCAGTTCAGTTGCGCAGGGACTCGTACTGTTTGAGCATGCTGCTGGCTATCACCTGAAGCGCTGGGGCAATCGGCCCGGGCAGAGTGGTTTTGCTAATCCGCATTTTCTCCGGTTTCATCAGGAGCTGATTCGCCGCGGTCTGCCTTCAGGCACTGTCGCCATTCATCATATTTATGCCGGTGAAAGGGATCTGGGCGTGGTGTACAACTTTCATCATGGCAACTGGGTCCTGTTTTATCTGAGCGCGCTGAACTATGACTTGAGCAGTTCAGCTGAGGACAGACACCTGAAGCCGGGTTTGGTGGCACATTATCTGTTAATTCAGATGGCCATGGAACAAGGATTCGACGGATATGACTTCATGGGCGGTGTGTCCCGCTATAAGCAGACGTTTGCCAATCAGACCGTCGGGTTTGCGGTATATCATTACCGGTTTCCGCACCTCCTGTACCGGATGAAAAAAGTTATTCGCGGTCTGAAGCGCCGGGTCTGGTCACAAAACAATTCTCGCTGCTCTTGAATGCTCCGGCAAAGCTGTCCTGTGGCCTCACAAGGTTGCCGCAAAAGTCCGAAACTGTCTGTTGTGCTGTGATCGGGTAAGTGGTTGCCTGAGACATTAATTCTGTTTGCCTGACCTGATCTTTAGGGGAGAAATTGCCGATCGCCGGTGATTTGTACCAGTCATCGAGCTTTTGTTTTTCGGTCAGAAAATCAATGGAAAAGAGCAGGTTATGTGATGCAGCGGCTTTGCCCTGATCGCGTTCGCGAATGTGTCCGCCAACGATATTATTCAGCAGTCTGGCGCTGGATTCCGGGAAACGCACATCGATGCCGGAAGTGTGATAGAAAATATTGTTGTTCACCAGAGCATCACTGACTTTATTGATGTACAGACCGACATCGTTGCAATGCATTACAATATTATTTCTGACGGTGTGGTTCAGTCCTTCGAAGGCAGCCTGGTCCCGGCGGTTTTCCTGTCCCATGCCGCCGCCGCCCAATGACAGCCCGACCTGATATCCGCCATATTGACGGCTGCTGGTATTACAGATGACCAGATTGTTTTCGATAATTCCGTTTCTGTTGCCTCCCTTCATGAAAGCACCATAGCTGACCTGGTTGCCGCCGGTTTTTATAAAATCACGAATGATGTTCCGCTCGATCACCCATTGATTGCCATGGTCCAGATTGATGGGTGTGACCGGGTTTGATGTATCCCTGGGCTGAGTGTTGTAGAAATGATTGCGGCGAATGATGCCGTTATCCGGAAAGGCCTGCCGGAAACGGTTCACTTTAATGGCCGCATTAAAATCGATAAACGTATTGTTTTCGATGAGGCTGTAATCCGCATCGCCGACGATGTGCAGCGCATGTTCACAGTCAGAAGGGACGGGGCAGGCGCCTTTGAATGTCAGCCCGGAGATTGTCCAGTAGGGCTGGTTGATCACAATGCCTTCCAGGCCATTCAGCGCCAGAACAACATGTCCGGGTTCTTCCGCGCGAACGATGATGGGTCTGGATGCAGAAGGCCTGACCTGGCTGATGTCCAGTCGTTTTTCCTGAAGCGCATACCGGCCTTTTTTCAGGACGATTTCCTGTCCCGGAAGCACCTGTTTCAGAGCATTCTTGAAACTTTCCGCGTCGGATACCCAAAGGGTACCCAGTGGTGCCGCAGGTGTGGCTTGAGTATGCCCGTCTGGCCCGATGGTGGGCCAGTACCGGGTATCAAACTCGCGCCAAAAATAGGATGGACTGGATAAACTGCTCGCGACACCGGCGATGGCCTGATGTACCGGCTGCAGTTCGGGGCGTAGTTGCTTCAATTGATTGGCCGAATGGCGGAGTGTTGCAGGCAGAGTTTCATTTTGTGTGACCCAGTGTCTGACGAGATAGACCATCCCGCTGATCACGACAAGATGGGCCAGGATGCCGATGATGGCGAAGTAGGTTTTCAGTCCGTTGCGAAACATCCGCATCCTCCGGGATCACAATGAAATACGCTGGCTGGCACAGTACAGACGGCAAAAAAATCGCACTGCTTATTCGGCTGAGTATAGGTAAGAAATCACACATCTGGCGAAAGACCCGGTGTGAGGACGCTCTGTGATTGAGGCAGCAAGTTATGCGAACGCTTTGATTCAACGTGCACTGATATTTTGAACCCAGCGAATTTGGGACAGGATGTATTGCTCCCGGTACCGCATGAAAATTTTATGCTGCAGCATGACAAAATTGATGGTTCGGTACAGGAGAATTTTTTGTGATCGCTTTGGTTGCTCAGCAGTTCTTGTGCCATCTTTAAGAAGCAATAATTCACCGTACTTCGTGTGCCAATATCCGGAATATGGAATCTTTCCACGCCGGAACCGTTCTGAAACTGAGAGGGAACCAGGGGGAAGAGATGGTCGCTAAACTGCTGGTCGTGATTCATGCAGAAGAAGAATTTGACTGGGAACAGGGGTTCAACAGCGCGAATAATGCTGTCAACCATCATCAGGTTCTGATTCCCTTTATGGCTGAGTTAATTGATGTCGGCGCCAAAATTACCCTGGCGATGGATTATCCTTTTGTCGATAGTCCTGGCGGGCAGGAAGTGATTTCCCATTACCAGCCACGGGTTGATCAGCAAGTGGAATTCGCTGCCCACCTTCATCCCTGGGTGAATCCGCCCTTTGTCTCGACTCAGGAAGAGGCATCCGATTTTGAATCTTATCCTTGCAATCTTTCCCCGGAAATTGAATTTGAAAAAATCCGCCTGCTGACAGAGAAAATTCAGTCTGTGTCCGGGATGACGCCAGTGACCTATCTGGCAGGACGATATGGTATCGGCCCTTTGACCAATCAGCATTTACGTTCGCTTGGTTATCAGGTCGATCTCAGCATCAGTGCTTATTGTGACTTTAGTCATCAGAGTGGTCCGGATTTCAGTGAACGAACCAATCAGCCTTTCGTTGAAAATGCCATCCGTCATATTCCTCACACCAGTTCATGGCTGTCGGTGTCCAGGCGGCTTGAAATGAAAGTCAATCAGTTTCCGTCATGGAGTAAGCGGTTGAATCACACGGGGCTCACCCGTTTCATCGGTAAAGCGCTCCGACTGAGAAAATACCGGCTGTCTCCGGAAGGTAATGATCTATCTCAGCTTTTAGCGATCACTCAGGCTCAGCTAAATATCGGTCAGGAAGTGTTTGTGCTGTCATTTCACTCCCCCAGTGTGGTTGAGGGGAGAACACCTTATGCACAGACAGCTGAGGACTGTCTGAATCTGAAAACGACGACGCGTCGTTATATTGAATGGTTTCAGCAAGAGCTTGGCGGAGAGATTGTACTGGCGAAAGATATGGCGATGACAGAAGCCTAAAGGCGGTCGATATGGCTGATAAGTATTCTCAGGCAATCTTTTCAGGTGCGAAGTGGACCTTGCTGATGATCTGGTACAACCGTTGTATCGGGCTGATCAGCACGCTGGTACTTGTCCGACTGCTGTCTCCTGAGGATTATGGCGTTGCGGGTTTCGCCATGTTCTTCGTCTATTTTTTTATTGCGCTGTCTACTGTCGGTACAAAGCAGTATGTGCTGATGGAAAACACGGAAGATGAAGAAAAACTGAACAGCATCTGGTCGCTTAATCTGCTTTTCCGTCTGGTGAGTGCAGTCATCCTCTGGTTTTCAGCTGACTATATTGCTTCATATGCCAACGAGCCTAAATTGGCGTTGGTCGTGAAAGTTGTCAGTGTGATCCCGCTGCTCCGTGCCTTTCATAATGTGGGCATGGATGTGTTTGAAAAAAACTTCAATTTTAAAATGGAAACCGTGATGCTGATGGTTGCGAAAACCCTCGGTACGGTTTGTACCATCCTGCTTGCGTTCATCGTCGGCAATTACTGGGCGCTGGTGGCCGGTGTGATGCTGATGGCTGTCATGGAAGTGAGCTCCAGCTATATGCTTTGCCCGTTCCGGCCACGTTGGAGCACCCGGTACTGGAAAGAGCAGTGGTATGTATCTAAGTGGTTGTATCTGGTGTCAGTGTCCGGATATCTGCGTTCCCGGATGGATATGCTGGTGTTGGGGAATCTGCTCAGCAGCCGTGATATCGGTTTTTACAATATGGCGCAGGAGTTTTCCTGGCTGCCATATACCGATTTCCTGTCGCCGATGAACCGGGGAGCATTCTCCGTCTTTGCTAAATTTAAAGACAATGAACAGCTCTTCAAAGAACGGCTTTACTCTCAGCTGGCGTTGCTGATGCTGCTGGTGATGCCGGTTTCTTTCGGTATGTGTGCTATCAGTGAAGATTTCGTTCATGTCATTCTGGGCCAGAAGTGGTTGGCTGTGATTCCCGTGATGCAGCATCTTTCTTTTCTGATGATCGTCATGACACTGTACATGGTGGTGCAAACGGTGCTGATTTTAAAATCAAAGATGCCTTCACTCTTTCTGTGGGATTGTGTTGCGATTGTTCTGGTGATCGTCGGCTTTTATGGTCTTGGATATGACGACCCGGCAAGTTTATCCATGGTGCGGCTGATTGTGGGCTGCATTTTTCTCGTGTGTGTGGCGATCATTTTCCTGGCTGTGATTCGTCTGAAAGCCAGTCGTTTTCTCCCAATTGTTATCCTGCCGCTGCTTGTATCCGTTTTGATGTATTTCTGCGTCAGTCTGGTGTCGGCGCAGATTGAGAGTCATGTGATGGGACTGATCGTGAGTGTGGCAACCGGTGTGGCAGTGTATACGATAGCGATGATTCTGATATTGCCATTGTCAGTCCGATGGATACCAGAATACCGTAGCATTCAGGTGCAGCTTGGCCGGATGTTCCGTATTCCGCTGACCAGCAGCAACTGAAAATGTCTTTCCGGATGACATCCTGAAACCAGACGTTTTTGTTTTCAGTCAGGTTTACATTGATAAATTAATCATCGTCAAAATTTTGTGGGTCAGTCAATCCGGTTCTATAGTGAGAAGAGTGAATCCGGCAACAAATTATCAATTTAAAATGACATAAAACTCTGTATTGAAATGGCTTTTTTCTCAGGGCTGGCATGGTGGAGGGAGTGATGGAGTCGATTCTTTTCACGTTGGGACTGTTTTTACTGGTTTATCTTTGTGTTCGTTCAGTGAAACAAGACAAAGAAGTGATGCCGAAACAACAAGCAAAACCACATCATCGCAAATAAGCACCGGAGGCTGAGTCATGAGGGATCTTGTATTTTTAAGTGTTTTCATGATCTTAGCCTGTTTATCCTTACGAAGACCTTATATGGCTGTTTCGCTCTGGTTGTGGTCGGGGCTTTTTGTACCCTCTTACTGGGTTTACAGCTTTGCCAAACCCATCAGCTACAATACCGCCTTTGCGCTCATCACTTTTCTGACTTACCTGTTTTCACGTCGCAAGCCAGTGATTTTAATGGATGGGGTCGTCGTGTTTACCTGTATGTTCTGGATTCTGACCGGACTGACAACTTACAACACGATCATTATTCCAGAGCTGGTGTGGCTGGAGTGGGAAAAATTTTCGAAAGTGTTTCTGATGTTCATGATGATCGCTTTAATCATCAGGCAGCGGCATGAATTTGAAATGCTTCTCTGGGGTCTCATTATGTCGGTGGGATTCATGGGGGCGATTGAAGGGCTGAAGTTTATTGCCAGCATGGGCGGGCATAAAATACAGGGCCCGACAGGACATTTGCTGACGGATAATAACCACTTTGCGACCGCGCTGTGTATGATCATTCCGCTCATTGTGTACCAGCTCAAATCGGTAGAAGAGAAGTGGATTCGAGCCGGTCTCGTCGGTGTAGTGGGGCTTTGCATTCTGGCGATTCTTGGCACCTATTCCCGAGGCGGTTTTCTGGCGCTGGCGATTATCGGCTGTTATTTCTGGATCAAGAGTAAAAGGAAAGCCCTGACTTTGCTCGCAGTCGGCGTTGTGGCTTGCCTGTCTGTCCTGATATTACCGCAACAGTGGTATGACCGAATGGAAACGATTGAAACAGCGGCCACAAATGACACGTCATTCATTAATCGTGTAAATTCCTGGAAAGTTCATACCCTGATGGCGATGGATCGTCCGTTTTTGGGGGGTGGGTTTAAAGCGGCTTATTTTCCGACGGTCTGGGAACGATTGTCGGTGGATGTTGATAAAGTCAACTTTATTGAAACACCACCTCCGGGAGAGCAATCCAGAGCCGCACACAGTATCTATTTTCAGGTTCTGGGGGATCATGGGTTTGTGGGGCTGGCGCTGTTTTTGCTGATTATCTTGCTGTCATTCCTGAAAATGCGCTGGGTGATAGTGACGCTCAGTCAGCCACCTTGGAACGAACAATACCGGTGGCAGGTTGATCTGGCCAGAATGATGCAGGTTTCACTCTTGGCATTTTGTGTAGCGGGTGCAGCGTTGTCGCTGGCATACCTTGAGCTCTTCTGGGCGCTGGCTGCTGCTATGGCCGGATTAAGTATGCAGGTGAAAGTGATGGTGTTGCGGGACAATTCGCGCCGGAATACAGCGGAAGTGCAGGGGTATTCTTCCAGAGCTTGAATGAGACAGGTGTTTTCTCTTCAAACAAACGCCTGCCTGAATCAAGGTCTCTGGGAATAATACCGGTGAATGTCCCGGTTCGTTTCTCTGGTGTCTGTCCCGTTTTCGATAACCGATTTGATAACTGGTTCAGGGTGTTTTTTCTTGCTCCAGCAGCTGATGAAAAATAGAAATAATCCGTTCGCCGTTGTGTTGCCAGGTCAGTTTACGTTGGTCGATTGTTTTGGCTGCCTGATTGCTCAGGGATCGGCGAAGTGGTGTATCGGATATCAGGCGTTCGATACAGGTCAGCATCTCGTTTAATTTCCCTTCCTGAAACAACAGTGCATTTTCACCGTCAGTCAGCAGTTCTCTGATATTGTCGCTGTTCGGTGCGACAATCGCTTTACCACAGGCCAGATACTCGATCAGTTTTAACGGTGAACACCAGGGGGTGACGGCAGGCTGAATGGCAATATCAATCTGTGCCAGCCAGTCTGGCATGGTGTCCCGGGAAGCCAGACCGACGATGTGGATTTGTTGCTCAGCTTGCAGTGCCTTTGCTTGTTGTCGGAGATCATTCAGCACCGGGCCATCCCCGACGATCAGAAGCTTGATGGGCAGCTCATCCGGATGCCGGTGCCGATTTGCCTGAGCGATCAACGCGAGAACATGGTCCAGTTGATGCCATTCACGGCAGAAACCAACAAACCCGACAACCAGATGTCCGGCAAAGTCCGGATGTTTTGGGTTTGTACTGGGGTGGAACAAGATTGTATCCACGCCATTTGGGATGACCGTGATCCGCTCATCCGGAACGCCTGCGCGACGGACATCCCCGGCAAGGACATGAGTCACTGGCAGTGTGTGGTCGGCATTACGCCAGGTAAAGACTTCAGACCAGCGGGCGAGCCAGGTGAAGGAGAGTCCGCCATACTGGCAGCGCTCTTTGAACAGAGGGGCATTAATTTCCAGAATCAGCGGAAGGTGAAACACTTTCCCGGCAATGACACCGGATGGCAGGAACAGGTTATAACGTTCGTAAATTGCATCGGGCCGGTGTTTCAGGATGGCCCGGCACAGTCTGAAAAAATCGTATGCACTATAGCCCAATTCCAGTAATTCACAGAGAAAACGCGGCAAATTGCGGCGTAACTGGCTGACCCAGCCGCCATCTGCGCCGAAACTCGCTTGTTCCGAAACTGCGGGGGCGACAAGAATGATCTCATGGCCTTGTTGCGCGAATGCATCCAGAATGGCCTCAATATGGACAAACTGCCCATCTTTAGAAGCAACCCGATGATGGTACAGAATTTTCATGAGGTCTCCCTGATGAGCCGATTGAACAACTGATACTGACCTTCAGATGTCGCTGACCAGTCGAACTGTTCAGCGTAATGCCGGGTTGCTGCACGGGGAAAAGGGTTGTCCAGGATGTGCTGAATGCCTTCAGCAATCGCCGCAGCATTGCGTTCGACCAGCGTACCTGCGCGGGGCTGGCGAACCACTTCAGGCGTTCCCCAGATATTGGTTGCGACCACCGGTGTGCCGCAGGCCATGGATTCGAGCAAGACGTTTGCCCAGCCTTCCCGATCTGAGGCGAGTGTCAGGACGCTCGCCGCACCATAATACCCAGAAAGCTCTTTCTGACTGAGCCGCCCCAGAAAACGCACCCTGTTGGCTACTCCGTATTGCTTTGCAAGGGCTGTCAGGGCTTTTTTCTGGGGGCCGTTGCCGGCTATCAGCAGTAAAGCGTCCGGAAGCTGACGAAGCGCTTCAATGACCAGATGGTGGCCTTTCCGCTCGACGAGTAAGCCCACAGAAATCACAATCGGGATATTGAGTGGCAGACTCAGTGCTTTTCTGAGTAATTGCTGCTGATATTCATCACTGAAGCTGAAGAGATCGAGATCAACGCCGTTTCGCAGGGTGCTGACTCTGTCTGGTTCAGCACCCAGTTCAATCATGGCGGTCCGGAGCGCATCACAGACGGCCAGGTTATGATGACTGGCCGTCATCACCTCCTGAATGCGTTTGCGTGCACTGGGGAAGGTCGGGAGCAGATTGATGTCTGTTCCTCTCGCGGTCACCGTGAAAGGTTTGTTGAATTCTCTCGCAGCTTCGGTAATGGCGACACCGTCCGGAAAATAGTAATGGCCGTCAATGAGATCAAACTGAAATCCTTGTCGCATCATGCTGCGAATCTGTCTTTTGAGCGTATACCCGAGCGTCACAGGTGTCAGATTCATCCCTATTTTAGGGATAACAAGATACCTCGGATGATATACCTGAATTCCGTAACGGATTTCAGTCAAAGGGACAGACGTAAATTCGCTGTATTGGCCAAACATCGGATGTGCGAAAGGAAACCAGGGGACAGGTGCGATGACGGTCAGCCTGATGTCCGGATAATGCTTTTTCAGTTGCCGGAGCCGGGTTTCAACGAAGATGCCGTGCCTGGGATTGACAGCGTTCGGATACAGGGTGGAGATGGTCAGGATTCTCATGACGTTTGCCTCCCCAAAAACTGGGCAAACATCAAAAGGCTCCAGAGTGCCACTCCATGGTCCCGGCGGTTGCTGGTATGCTCTGCGATCATTTTTTTCAGTTGTTCAGGGGCAAAATAACCGCTGTCCAGCATCACGGGCGAGAGGATCTGCTCCTGGAGTAAGGGCCGTAACTGATGACGGAACCAGTGGCATAGCGGCATGCTGAACCCCATTTTCGGACGATAGAGAATGTCTTCAGGGAGCCAGGGTTCCAGCGCTTTTTTGAAGCTGTACTTGCCTTCCTGCTTGCGGATATTGTCCCGGGCAGGAATGCGGAATGCCCATTCGAGCAGCTGATGATCGAGTAAAGGGGACCGCACTTCTAACGAGTTCGCCATACTGGCGCGGTCGACTTTGGTTAAAATACCGCCCGGCAGCCAGGTTTTAAAATCCAGATATTGGATCTGTTTGAGCGGGTCGTCGCTTGGCGCATTGAGGGCATGCTGGTGGAGGATGTGGTTGCCGGTGTAACCATTCAGGCTGTGCCGGTAAGCCGGGCTGAATAAAGCCTGTCTGTCCTGATACCGAATCTTCGACATGGTATTCGCATAAGCATCCACCGTATCCAGCGCCAGAGACTGAAAGGTCGTTTTTGCCCGGAAACGCTGTGGCGCCCAGTCCGCTTTGGGGTACATGTGACCGAGAAAGCCAAACACGGGTTGTCGGATAGGGGAAGGGAGCATGTCTCTGACTTTCTGTTCTGCCAGATGAAACCGGTAGCGGCGATAACCGGCAAATACTTCATCCCCGCCATCGCCGGACAGTGCGACAGTGACCCGCTGCCGGGCTAACTGACATACCAGAAATGTCGGGAGTGCGGAATCATCAGCAAATGGCTCATCATAAAGTCGGCCGATAATTTCGATCAGGCTGACATCATCTGCACTAACCTGTTGCTCAAAATGTGTCGTCTGGTATTGATCGGCAATCAGCCGGGCGTAGCGTGTTTCATCAAATCTGGCCTGATCAAATCCGATCGCACAGGTGTTGACCGGCTCAGACTGCAACCCGGACATCATGGCGACCACGGCACTGGAATCAACACCGCCGGACAGAAATGCCCCCAGAGGAACATCGGCGATCATGCGGATCCTGACGGCTTCTTGCAATTGCTCGATGAGCGCTTCCTGTGTTTCATGCCAGCTCAGTGCTGATGCAGGCGCCGCCAAATCCCAATACTGGAAGGGGGAGATCTGACTGCCGGGCTGAAGGGTCAGGGCATGTCCGGCCGGGAGCTTGAAAATGTTGCGATAAGCCGTGAAAGGGTCAGGAATGTAGCCGTACATGAAGTATTCTTCAGCCATTTCATTGCGCAGCGAGCAATCCACATCCGGGTGGGAGACCAGTACTTTCATCTCTGAAGCAAAGATCAGCTGCCCTTTCCGGGTGACGGTATAGAACAAAGGTTTTTTCCCCAGGCGATCCCGGGCAAGAAACAGGGTGTGGGTATTTTTATCCCACAAGGCAAAAGCAAACATCCCGCGAAAACGCTTCAGGCAGTCTGTTCCCCATTGTTCCCACGCATGCACAATCACTTCCGTGTCGCTCAGGGTGCGAAACTGGTGTCCGAGATTTTTCAGTTCACTGGCTAATGTACTGAAGTTATAAATTTCACCATTGAAAACAACTGCGACCGTGTGGTCTTCATTAAACAGCGGCTGGTGCCCGCCTGACAGATCAATAATGGACAGACGACGGTGTGCCAGACCTACCCATTCATCGGTGTAATATCCCTCGTCATCCGGACCACGATGGCGCTGGAGCCGGTTAATGTGCTGCAGCAGCCTTAAATCAATCTGATCCGCCCGCTGCAGATTCATAATCCCTGCGATACCGCACATACAATTCCCCTTTAAACCGCCATTGCTGCTGATAATTCTGTTTTGTTATTGGGTTTCTGCCGCGGGCACATCCTTGTCCTGTTCGGCAATTTGCCGGATTTCAGTGTCATTCAGTTCTGAACTGGCAATAGCGATGACATTTGAAAATCCTTGCTGTCCGGCTAATCGATAGGATGCTTTGACCAGTTTGATGGTCAGTGGGTTGCTGCTGCAAAAATCGTTGACGCAATACCAATATAGAACACGCATAGTGCTGCCACTGGCATTTGTCACCGTCATGGTTCTGGCTTTGACGCCTGAGGCTAAGTGGACAGGCTGACTGGTTTTGACTGACCAGGTTTTTTTGCTGAAGAGTTGATTCAGGCTGCTGATCAGCTCGCCATCCTGTTGCCAGATGTTGTAACGCGCCGTAAAAATTTCAGCTCTTCCCCCGGCAGTTGCCTGACGTTGATACATTTGGGCATGAGGAAATTCTATGCCCCATGCCGACAGCGTTACCTTTTGATTGGGATTGAAGTCTGTGTTTGCCGACGCTTCGGGCGACAGATGCTGAGTCAGTTGCTGATTCCAGATAGCTGTGATGCTGAAGAGAAGGGTAATGATGCTGATAACCCCCCATTTTTTCACGGGTGAAATCTGGTTTTTTCGTGGCATGGGAAGTGTCGATGGACGCTCGGCATCTGAAAACAAACTGGCCGTGAAAAATATCACCATGATGATCAGGCTGAAGAAAACCCAGCCATAAATCAGGTGATCGGCCCCTGCAGCGTATTTCATGTCACTTAAGTAGCCAATCAGGACGATGCCGTAGGCGCGAATACCGTTAGCGAGAATCGGGAAGACGAAAGAGAAGGCCACAAACAGGATTCGTTTGTAGGTTTTCGTAAACTGCAGATACGCAAATAATGTACCCAGTGCGACGCTGGACATCAGGAAACGTATCCCGGAACAGGCCTCTGCCACATAAAACCGGCCGTTGGGAATGGTGATGTACAATCCTTCCCGGTAAACCGGTATGTGGCTGAGATTGAGCAGCCACACGGAAAGATCAGCGGTGATGATCTGAAGGCGGGGAATCAGACTTTCGCCGAAAGGTATGGCGAAGAACAGAAAGAGTAACGGAAACCAGAGCCGGCGGGCAATGACGGTGCCCAATAAAGCCCAAAGCAGTAGCTGGAGGCTGAGGACTGTTGCCACATGCTCAAAAAGCCCGAAACCTGCGGCGCGACCTGTCAGCCACAGGATGCTGGGAATGATTAACGAAACGGCTGCGATCCAGCTGACGGTCAGCGGGGTCCGACGAATGGTTTCTCTTTCCCGCCATACCAGCCACAGGCTGATGGGTAAAATCAGAAAACAATGCTCATAAGTTTTCGAATTCATCCAGACCGACATCATATGGCTGATTGAAGGCCAGTACAGCCAAAGCCATGCTGTCAGTGGTAATGCCAGGCGAAACCAGATTCGGTTAACCATGCTGAGCTTCCAGATAGGTGAGCAGTGGCGCTAGCCTGGCGTCCCAGCTGAAGTGGTTTTCGATCCAATTTCTGGATGCAGTTGCAGCCTTGACGGGCTCCTTTAACCGTTGGCAGATCCAGTCAGCCATCGCTCTGGCGTCATCGGCAACATACAGGGCTTGTTCCGGATAGTGACGCGGATGATTGCACGGATACTCTTCCAGCCCTTCAAGACCCAATGATGTTGTGAGGACCGGTTTTTCCATCGCCATGGCTTCTAAAATTTTGTTTTGGATTCCCCGGGCAATCTGCATGGGGGCGACGGCAGCTTTGGCGTGAAAGAGGTAGGGACGCACATCTTCGACACGCCCGGTCACGATAATACCGGGTAATCGGGACAGTGCTTTCACCTGTGAGGTCGGGGAAGAACCGACAATATAGAATTTGCTGTCCGGGTGGTGCTGAAGCACGGTTGGCCAGACCTGACGGGCAAACCAGCTGACGGCATCCACATTGGCCCAGTAGTCCATCGCACCGGTAAAAACAATGTAGTTGTCATGGGACAGCGGGTGCATTGTATGGCGAGAGAAATCTGCGTCCGGTGAGAAATACTGGCTGTCGATACCATTTTCAAGTGTTTTGATCTTCGGGTGACAGGCCGGTGGGACCAGAGCCGTGAACGCATTTTTCTCTGTTTCGGTGACAAAGCAACTGAAATCAAACTTGTCGCAGACTTGCTGTTCAAAGCGTGCCAGCGTCCGGTATTCCCGCTGAAAGACATAACTCGCCAGCCCGGTTTTTTTCTCGGCGTACTGGCGCCATTTTTCAGAATCGAGGTCGACGAAGTGCATCACTTTATGCAAGGCAGATGGGGCATCCATCAGGTATTGCGCCATACTGCTGGAAAACACCATGGCTTTGTCAATTTGCTTGCGTTTCAGGCAGGATTTCACCCAGGCTGACATGGCCGGATGGTGATAATAAGGCAGCGTCATGGGATGACGGCCCAGCAGGGCAGTCAGGGCTTTGATGCGGGCAACAGCGGGATGCAAGCGGACAAAGAAAGCCTCGTGGCACAGCGCTTTGACTTTATCCTGGTATTGCAGATCGTAAGGGTCATCCACAAAGCATCCCAGACAGACCTCATAGTGCTGATTGAGGTATTTCAGCAGATGATAGCTGGCAATTTTATCCCCTTTATTGGGCGGATACGGGATTCGGTGACACAGATACAGGATGAAAGGTTTCATGTGCTTGCTCCGATCAGCCCAGGTATTTGGATAACATCGGCCCGATGTGTTTGCTCAGACCTAAAGGCAGGTTCTGCCAAGCTCGAATGAAATAGCGATATTTGGGGTTATTGGGCGAGAGGTTCGGCGGCCTTTTGGCCTTCACCAGTGCGATGCGGTAATGCAGCGGTTGCTCTTCCATACCCCAGTGTTTTTTGTAGTGATAGGCGCCAGAATCAATTTTACTGCGGCCAAAGTCGAACAGTTCAGCGCCGCGTTGCCTGGCCTGAACCATTAACTGGTAGTACATAAAATCGTTACTTTTCAGGTCCCGGGCTGCTTGTGTTCCGCCGCCGTAATAAGGCAGTACCTGATTCTTATAGTAAAAACTGAGCACGCCGGAGACTGGTTTCCCATTTGTATCCCGTACCACCAGAGTTTCGCAGCTTTTGCCAAAAGTCTGTTTCAGTTTCTGAAACAGGCTGGGGTGAAATACCGGGGTACCCAGATTTCTCACACTCTCAGCATAGAGTTCAAAACAAAGGTCAGGATTGTCTTCCGTTTCCCAGCTCAGGTTATTTTTCTGGGCATGACGAATGACAGCGCGTTGCTTGCGTTTGATGCCGGAGAGAATGTCATCTTCTGAATCCGCCAGTTTGTTTTTGAACGTGGCATGATGGCAGTGCCTGATCCAGGGGGCCTGGCAATCTTGTTCCTGACGGTCACGCAGTTCGATGTAATCCACCTGAAGCTTGCAGCCTAATTCCAGAGCAGCGGCTTCCAGCTGATGCCGGATCGTGTCCTGATCAGCAATCACACCGCCATAGACACAGAAAGGCGTCGAAACTAGTGCATGTCCAAACAGAACACTTTTTTGTTCAAACATAGGCAAAACGCCCACCACCTGACCTTCCCGCTGAGCCATCAGGTAGTGGGGCTGATGTCCAAAGACGTCATTGATGACATCCAGCCAGCCGGACAGATGAAAAAAACTGCCTTGCTGATGTGTATTAACGTACTGATCCCAGGCTGTGTAATCTTTCCGGGTTAGTTTGCGAATCGTCAGGTCCTGATTCATAGTCATACTCATTCAATTGATAGGCCTGGCTAATCGTGCTCCACCGGAAGTCTTCCAGCAGACTGTGGAGCCGTGCTGCCATATGTTCAAGGTTCAGGTAATGCCGGAAACGGGATTTCAAAGGCGCCTGCGAAATTCGGGGTTGCCCGGCATCAATCTCCCACGGATGAAAATAAAAACAGAAGGGCTGGTCGTATCGTTCGGTGAAGCTGCGGATGAACCGTTTACTGAATGCGTAAGGATAAAAACGAAAATAGCCGCCGCCACCGATAGGAATATTCGTTCCCAGGGTCTGATAGGTCGGGATCGGTATTTCCATTAATCTTTCTGCCCGCTGGTGGATAAAGCGCGGCCAGTCCGGACAGCCATAATGATCGTGCCTGACCGGGTAAGTGCTGCTGCTGAAGGTAAACCCCAGTGACTGAAGAATATCGAATGCCCAAAGGTTACTCGGATCGATCGAGAAACTGGGTGCACGATAACCATGGACTTCTTTACCAGAAATGTCTTCGAGCAGATGTTTGCTCCTGCTGACATCCTGATAAAAGGCATCTCGGGTTTGCTGATTGGCTTTGATGTGCGCGTACCCATGGCAGGCAAGCTCATGGCCTTGTTCTGTAATGGCTCTGATCAGGGAAGGGCAGGCATCTGCGACCCAGCCTAAGACGAAAAAAGTGGCTTTGACATGATGCTGCGCAAAAATATCCAGGACTTCTCTTGTGCTGTAATCAACGCGTAAGGGGTAAGTTGTCCCCCAGTCTTGGCGACGAATAACAGACGAAAATGCGGAGACATGGAAATAATCTTCAACATCGACCGTCATGGCATTTAATTTTGAAGAAAATTTTGGCGCGTTTAAAAAACTCATACTAACGCCCCTTGCCAAACAGAACGATTTCAGAAGTTCTGATCAAAATTAATATATCTAACATCAGACTTCTGTGCTTAATGTAATAAAGATCAAACTTCAGTTTTTCAATGGCATCTTCAATGCCTTCCCCATAAGGGTATTTTAATTGGGCCCATCCGGTCAGGCCGGGTTTCACATATAAGCGATGGTTGTAGTAAGGAATAGACTGTTCGAACTGATTGGTAAATACTGGCCTTTCAGGACGGGGGCCAACAAAGTTCATATCGCCTTTCAGAACATTGATAAGTTGTGGCAGTTCATCGAGTCTGTATTTTCGGATGAACTGTCCTACCCGTGTGATACGGGGATCATCGCGGCTGGCCATTTGTGCTCCTGCCTTTTCCGCATCCAGATGCATGCTTCTGAATTTATAGATGGAGAACGGCTCGCCTTTCAGACCGGTACGTTCCTGCGAATACAGAACAGGCGCGTTAAGGCCGTCTTCCCATTTGATCATCAGGATGACCGCGATTATCAAGGGCCAGGTTGCCAGCAGAATCAATAAAGCGATACAGCAGTTAAACAGCCAGTAAAATTGTTGCCGGGTGCGATTGCGTGCAGACAGCGCGTTGAAGATAACCCAGGACGGATGAATGTGGTCGACGGCAACCTGTCCGGACTCTCTCTCGATGAAATCGATGATCTCAATGATTTGAATCCCCTGCATTTTGCACCGGGACAGGCTTTCTATGGGGAGATTTCCCCGGCGTTCATCGGCAGCAATAACAATTTCTTTGATGTGATGTTGCCGGACGACATCTTCCAGCGGTTCATTCAGCGGGATGATCGGAGAAACACCGGATGTTTCCAGATTATCACCCGACATCGGGATATAGCCGACAATATCAATCCGAACGCGGTCGGACTGGCGTCGCATACAGCGATTGATCAGACTGGCACGCTCACCGGCCCCTAAAATCAGGACTTTTAGTCTGCCCAGCATTTGATAACGGGAACGGATGGCGATATAGCGCACGATGACCAGCGCAACGAGTGCCGTACTGTACATCCATTCTCTGCTGAACCCTTCAGGAAAGGACAGGGGTGTGATCAGGTACAGACTCGTCGAGAGCATATACGCCAAACTTATGGCGACTAATATTCTGGCGGCAATGCCACTGTAAGATTCTCTGATTTTTTCATTATAAAGGCCAACTGATAACAGAGTCAGCTGTAAGGGAAGTGTAAAATAAATGAGATGAACAACATTAATGACATTCCAGACATACAAAGACCCCGATGACTCGGGGTGGTTTGCAATCAGCTGAACACACCAGAATATGCCGGAAAGCACTAATATGTCTGAAAAAATGAGTACAGCGTTACTTAAATTTAAATCATGAAATTTTGCTTTTGTCATATTCACCACATCCGAGGTGTAATTTATTAATTAATCGCCTCTTATGTAATGAGTATCGGCAAGCATAAAAAATCTGCAAAATAAAAAAATCATATATAGTTAAATTAGTTCAATGAGGCATTCGCCGGCAGTCATTGCAACTTCACTGAACCCATCAAGCCTTAGAAAAAGGCATGTAAGACACGGACTTAAATGCAGGATGGATGCTGTTATGACAAGAAGCGGTCACCTATCGAAGATTACAAGTTTGACAGCTGCAACACTGATGGTGCTTCTGGCTGGTTGTTCGTCGAACTCGTTGCCACCTTTACCTACGGCAACCCCGCAACCCTCTCTGACAAAAAATATTAATCAATACAAATACCTGATTGGTCCCGGCGATACCCTGAATATCTTTGTCTGGGGCAATCCTGAAATTTCTGGGACTTACGTTGTCCGTCCGGACGGCATGCTGACGACATCTCTGGTGGAGGATGTCCCGGCATCCGGCCGCACGCCGACTGAACTGGCCAACAGTTTAGAAGCACGTCTGGCAGAGTATGTCCGGGATCCGATTGTCAGCGTCATCGTGAATGGCTTTGTCGGACCTTACAGCGAGCAGGTCAGGGTGATTGGCGAAGCACAACAACCGATGGCAATCAATTACCGTGAAAATATGACATTGCTGGATGTGATGGTGGCTGCCGGTGGTCTGACAGATTTTGCCGATGGCAATGATGCACGGCTGATCCGTGTGGTTGGCGGTCAGCAGAAAGCCTATGCCTTGCAGTTAGGTGATTTGCTGAGAAGTGGTGATATCACCAGAAATGTCGACATTTTGCCCGGCGATATCATCATCATCCCTGAAGCCTGGTTCTAATTGGAGGTTTTATGCAGGAACAATTCCAGAACCTGATTGAATACTTGCATGGGGTTTGGGTACGGCGGCGCTGGATCATTATAGCCAGTTGGATCCTCTGCCCGCTGGGTTGGGCCGTTGTGACCCTGTGGCCTAATCAGTACACGGTTGAGGCGAGAGTGTATGCCGATACGCGCTCGATTCTTCAGCCGCTGTTAAAAGGTCTGGCTATTCCGAATGACTCCAATCAGGAACTGAGCCTGATGGTCAAAACACTGCTCAGCCGCAAAAACCTGGAGACGATTGCCCGGTATACCGATGCTGATCTGAAAGCGACAAATAATGAAGAGTATGAGGATATCCTCAAAGAGCTGAAAGATCACATTGTGATCAAGTCTGCTGGCCGGGAAAACCTTTTCACCATCAGTTACAGCGGGACCGACCCGGTGTTTGTGAAAAATGTCGTGCAGTCTGCCCTGGATGTTTTTGTTGAGAATACTTTGGGGAAAAACCGTCAGGATACGGATAAAGCGAATGAATTCATCAACCGTCAGCTCTCTGATTACGAAAAGCGGCTCGCTGAAGCGGAAAGTAAGCTGGCAGATTTTAAGCGCAAGCATGCCGGTTATCTGCCGAGTTCCGAACAAGGGTTCCAGCGTCAGCTTGATGGGCTGAACAGTGAGATCGAAGGCACGCATCTTCAGTTGCAGGAACGCCGGACCCAGCTGGAGACGGCCAAAAATAAGCTGAATGAGGAGATGGACACAGCTGCCAGAAATCAGAGAGAGCAACCGACGGCGTATGACGACAGGCTGGAATCGCTCCGAACCCGCCTGGATGAGCTGTTGTTCCGCTTTACCGACAAGCATCCGGATGTGAAAGAAACCAAGCGTCAAATCAGTGAACTGGAGCAGCAGAAACAAGAATTGCTGTCGGTTTCTGGGGGAGACAGAAACAGTGAGTTCAGAAATACCGAACTGTTTCAGAATCTGAAGCTTCTGATCAGTCAGCTTGAAAACGAGGTCGCGTCTTTACAGGTGCGTGAAAAAGCCCAGTTGGAAAAAGCGGCTGACCTCCGGGAAAAATTAGTGAAGATGCCTGAAGTTGAAGCGCAGCTGACAGGGCTGACCCGGAGTTATGACATTACCAAGAGCAAGTATGAAGAGCTGTTGTCCCGTCGGGAGTCTGCCCTGATTTCCCAAAAAGTGGGCGCAGCTTCTGATGATATTACGTTCCGGGTCGTTGATCCGCCGCGTGCGCCGATCAAACCATCCGGACCGTTTCGTCCGCTGCTGCTGGCTATCGTCCTGGTCTTCGGGGTCGGAGCAGGGCTCGGACTGGCTTTTTTTGTCAGTCAGCTTTATCCGACAACAACCTCCGCAAGACAGCTGTATCAGATGACAGGTTTACCGGTTCTTGGTGGCGTCTCTCCAACCCGGCAATCTGGCATCATGGCTGCAGTACGCAGGGAGCATTGGCGGTTTGTCTGGATGAGTACCGCATTAGTGGTGTGTTTTTTGGGTTTCATGGCGCTGAACCTTGATGCCTCAATTCATGCGCGAATTATGCAGGAGATGGGGTGGTTATGAGTATTATTCAAAAAGCAATGCAGCAGAAAACTGCGCAGGACAACAAACAGAAAGAGCCTCAAAATCCTGAACGAGACGGCAGCCCCGATTTGGTGCACACGGATCCTGTGCCGCATCCGGGTGATCAGCCGATTGTCGCCGATGGTTTCCCTTCGGTATGGCTTCCGCCTGCGACGATCGAGATTGATTTGGATCGTCTGATGCAGATGGGGATGGTGTCTCATACGGATGAGCAGGCGAACGCGACAATCACCAATGAATTCAGGGCGATTAAACAAAAACTCTTTCACAATGCCTTCAGCAGCGGGGCGCAGTACCATCAGCGGTCAAATCTGGTTATGGTGACCAGTGCCGGATATCAGGAGGGTAAAACCTTCACCTCGGTGAATCTGGCACTCAGCATGGCTTCAGAAAAAGATAAAACAGTCTTACTGGTGGATACTGATGTCCTGAAGCCCGGGGTCAGCGACATGCTGGGGATTGATTATCGCGTCGGACTCATTGATTACCTTCAGGGGAAAGTGAATCATCTGTCGGAGATTATCTATCCGACCTCAATTCCGAATCTGCGTATCATCCCTGCCGGTCAGCCGCATCACCTGAGCAATGAACTGCTCGCCAGTAACAAAATGGAGCGCGTGATGAACGAGCTGGCGCACCGGTATCCGGATCGGATGGTGATCTTTGACTGTCCGCCGGTCCTGGGCGTGGTTGAAACGATTACTTTGTCGAAATTGCTGGGACAGGCCGTGTTTGTCGTGGAGCAGGACAAGACGCGTCTTGATGACGTCGACG
Source organism: Photobacterium sp. 53610 (assembly GCF_036409375.1). Lineage (NCBI taxonomy): Bacteria > Pseudomonadati > Pseudomonadota > Gammaproteobacteria > Vibrionales > Vibrionaceae > Photobacterium > Photobacterium sp. 53610. The sequence continues at coordinate 39,527 of NZ_JAXOFS010000002.1, forward strand.
TCGCAGTGTCACAACTCAATAAGGATATGGCAATCGGATTTGTGATGAACAAAGCCGTACGCAGTGTATTTGGTCAATACAGACATGGACATGACTATGGCTCGACTGAGGATCAATCCTAGTGTTTTTCTGCTGGGAAGTCTTTCTCTGATAGGGCACCCCAGCCAGGCGGCGGATGTGAAGTTAACGCCATATGTGGGCACTGAATTTACCTTTACGGACAATGTAAACAGAACAGATACCGATAAAAAGAGCAGTCTGATCACCACGCTGGAGGCTGGTATAGAAGCCACAGTGCAAGGGAGCCGGGGATATATTGGTCTGGATTATGCGCTGAACTATCTCTTTTACACAAATGCCGACGGAAATGATGAGTTTTATCAGAATCTGGACTTTAACGCTTTTAAGGGATTAGGCCGGAGCGGGTTTCAGATCGACGCCAGCGCTTCGATTGAGAATATTGCCACCGATATCGCTACGGATGCGAATGCGGATGTGATTAGTGGCGATACCATTCAGAGTAATCAGGCTGAGCTGGGGCTGAGCTATCAAACAAATCCACTCAGCACCATGGACTTACGTTCCCGAATCTATACCCGGGTGATCACGAACGAAGATGACATCGGAAATTACACCGGATGGGGGGGAAATGTAACCTACGCCAATGGCCGGTCAGTGAAAGATGTCTTTTGGCTGTTCAGCCTGAATTATGATGACCGGGAAGGCAAAGATGACGGTGTATCGACGCAGTTCACCCGGATCAGTGAAATATTTGGATTACAGACAATCGGTGGTTTCGCACCCTTCATACGCCTGAATTACGAAAACTATGATGGTGTGACGGATTCTTCCGAGAATGAAATCTTCAACTGGGGAATCGGGACCCGTTACTTCTGGGATCGTTATTCATACTTCGATGTGAGCTATAACTTTTCAGAAGATGATGTGAACAGTGATTTCTGGGCGGGGGCATTGAATCTCAGTCCGAATGACAAAACACGGTTTTATTTTGAGTATGGCAAGCGCTTGCGAGGGGATGCTTACACTGCGGAAATCCGGAACCGTTCCCGGCGCTGGACCAACATTTTTACCTATGACGAAAGGCCGGACAGCTACGAGCGTGATCGCTTTGTGGAGGGTGGACGTATTGATGAACTCTACCTGAGAAAAGAAGCGCGCTGGTTGTCTGAACTGGGCTTACGCCGGACGCGGTACAGCTTTTCGCTGTATCAGATTGACAGGGAGACCCTCGAGTCATTGTCTGATCTGACAGACGATTATTCACGGGGTATTGAGCTGGACGTGAACCACCGCTTATCCCGGGCATTATCCGGCCATATCGGCTATGGCTATGAACGTTACGAGTTTACTTATGTCTCTCAGGGCAAAGACAGTGACGATTATCATCGGTTTAGTCTGGATGCGACCTATGCTTTCAGACCGGAGCTGACGACCAGAACCGGGGCAGAATATTACAACCGTTCATCATCGAATTCTTTGAGAGATTACGATGAAACCCGACTATTTCTTGATGTGAGGGTGGAGTTTTAACTATGTATGAAGCGCACTTTGGATTTACGGATAAACCGTTCAAATTAAGTCCCGACCCACGCTTTTTCTTTTCCAGTCCACATCATGAAAAAGCGTTGTCCTATCTGCAATACGGCATCTCTTTGGGGGAAGGATTTATTGTGGTTTCCGGACCGGTGGGAACCGGTAAAACGATTCTGGTACATCGGCTGTTATCCGGGATTGATGAGTCAATTGTGGCGGTGCAAATCTCCACAACCCGGCTATCTGCAGATGAGCTCGTGAAGCTGGTGGCGTCTAAATTCGGAATTGCCACGGAAGGGTTGTCGAAAGCCGATATTCTGAAACGGCTCGAACAATTTTTATACGGGCTGCGCCAGCAAGGGCGCAGGGCGGTACTGCTGGTGGATGAAGCTCAAAATTTACCTGCAGATACAGTTGAAGAGCTGAGAATGTTATCGAACTTTCAGTATAACGATAAACCGCTGCTGCAAAGTTTTCTGCTGGGACAGGAAGAACTCAAAAGCATTATTCGCTTGCCTGAAATGGAACAGTTAAGACAGCGAATCATTGCATCCTGTAATCTGCAGCCTTTTAACGCTGATCAGGTGAAAGAATACATTTTACACCGCCTCAGCTGTGTTGGCTGGCGCGGTACGCCCTCCCTGAGTGACGGCGTGTTTGAGGTCATCACACGATATACGCACGGAGTACCGAGAAAAATTAATCTTCTTGCGGATCGAATTTTTCTGTACGCCTGTATGGAAGGACTCAGTGCCATTAATACGGTGAATGCTGAGAAAGTTGTTGCTGAAATGAATCTTGAGTTACCGGCAGAATCTTCCCGGGAAACAGCTCGCGATCCGGCCGAAGACAAAGCGCACAGATATGAATACTCAGCCCGGGAAGAATATGACAACTATCATAGTCAGTATGAATCACTCAAACCGTCCGGTTCGTCGAATGCATTTCAGGCCCTCAATGAGATTGAAAAAGTCCTGAACAATGTGATCGAACGGAAGATCGCAACGATCCGAAAACTGGATCAGTTGTTGATTATGAAGCGGAAGGTGTTGCTGCAAACCGGAGAAGAAGGCATTGATGATGAAATGATTCTCAATGAAGACTATCCGCCCGGTTTACGGGAAAAATACTGGGTGAAACAATTGATGAAATTATCCGAGTAACCCGTTTCACGAAAAGCATCGAGCCAGTGAAGATTCACTGGCTTTTTTATTGAAACATTGGAAAAAAGCAGCCTGCCCCGAACAATTCGGCGGCAGGCACTATTTGTTGGGGATGAGTGGAGCTGTACCAGTCTTGATGGAGAAGCGGCAATTAATCATTTTTCACCATGTATTTGTCCATCAGTGAATAAAGGGTCGGACGGGTAATCCCTAATATATTGGCGGTATTGGACATATTCCCGTTACTCAGTGACAGGGCTTTGGTAATGGCCTGCTTTTCGGCAGTCTCACGAACCTGACGGAGATTCAGAGCGATGGGCGCTGATTCCTCTTCATCGGGTTGGAGAGCCAGATCGAGGGCACTGATCAGTTTGTTGTCTGACATGATCACTGCCGACTTCACCTTATTTTGCAGCTCCCGGATATTACCGGGCCATGGGTGGCGCAACATAGCGCGGATAGCGTCGTCGGTGAAGCCGTTGATTTTGCGCTGGCCGTTCGGTTGAGTGGCTTGTTGCAGGAAATACCGGGCAAGTAATAGGATATCCTGTTCGCGCTCACGCAGGGGCGGGTTCTGAATCGTAATTTCGCTGATGCGATAGAAAAGGTCTTCCCGGAAGGTTTTTTCCAGCATCATCTGTTCAAGATTCTGATGTGTTGCACAGATGATTTTGACATCGACCGGAATTTCCTGGCGTCCGCCGACACGTTCAATCACCTTTTCTTGCAGAAAACGGAGAATCTTTGCCTGAAGGGGATAAGGCATATCCCCAATCTCATCCAGAAACAGGGTACCGCCGTCGGCGCATTCGATCTTACCTGCCGTCGTTTTATGAGCTCCGGTAAAAGCGCCTTTTTCGAATCCAAAAAGCTCACTTTCCAGCAGGTGCTCGGGAATGGATGCACAGTTGATTGCGATAAAGGGCTTTTCCGCTCTGGGGCCTTTGGCGTGAATCGCCCGGGCGATGACTTCTTTTCCGGTACCGCTTTCACCCAGAATAAGCGTTGTAATCTCGGTTGGTGCGATGCGATCAATCATGCGGCAGACCTGCTGAACTTGCGGGCTGTTACCGATGAATCCGTTCGCTTCCAGTGACGACTGGCGTAGATGTGTATTTTCTATTTCAATGTTGGCGACGATAAAGGCACGATCGATGATCACGGCCAGGATGTCGTCATCAATTGGCTTTTGATAAAAGTCGTGGGCGCCCAGTTCAATTGCTTTTAAAGCATTAACTTTGTCATCGTTGCCGGTGATGACAATGACTTTGGTAAAAGGTGAAAGTGCCAGTATTTCCTGTAAAACGGCCAGACCTTCTGAAGCATTGGCTTCATCCGGCGGTAAACCAAGGTCGAGGGTCACTACTTTGGGCTCATGGCGGCGCAGGGCTGTGATGGCTGAGCGGCGATCATGTGCCATCACCACGTCATACTGCGGGAAGCACCACTTCAGTTGCTTTTGAATGCCTGGATCATCTTCTATGACAAGTAACGTGTCCATATTCTCTTCCTACTTGTAAATTTCATGGTTGCTGGCGGAGCGGGGTGCGGTATTGAATGGCAGATGAATCGATATTGTTGTGCCTTTATCGGGTTCAGATTCAACATCAATATAGCCACCCAGCTGCTCAATCAGGTTTTTTGCGTCGTAGGCCCCAATTCCCATGCCGGCATTGCCTTTTGTGGTGTCAAAGGGTTTAAAGAGCCGGTTCTCAACGAAATCACGGCTCATGCCGACACCGTTATCCGCGATCGTAATGAGGTAGTCATGCCCGCTTTGGGCCGTTGAGAGATAGACATACCCGGACTCATCTGTTGCCTCCTGTGCATTCTGCACCAGATGAGACAGGATGTTGGTGAATCGTTCTTTGTCTGCCCTGAGCTGAATGGGTTCACTGGTCAGCTCAATGATCAGCGGAGAAGGCGCCTTCACTGAGCGGCTGTCGCAGACCTGCCGGATGAGTGCATGGATATCAATGAATTCCACAGATTGGGTCTCTTCCGACTGAGTCTCGACCCGCTTGTTGTTCAGTTGCGTTAACACTTTTGTCAGCCTGATGGCTGCGGAGTCAACGGTCTCAAAGGCATCATCGATGAACTCCGGATTATGTTTATGCCGAGCGGCATTTTTGGTCAGGAGTTGCAGTTGCGCCAGCACATTTTTCAGATCATGAACCAGAAAAGCAGACATGCGGTTGAAAGTATCAAATTGCTGGCTTTCAGCGAGTTTCCGGTTTGTTTCAAAAACATTGAGGTAAACCGAGAGCTGACGGCTGATGGCGTTCATTAAATCTCTGTCTTCCCAGTTGACCTTCTCGGTTGATGTGGGTCTGGAGAGCAGGCACACCCCGCGGGTCCCGTTGCTGCTGGTCAGCGGGATGAGGTAAGCCATTTCAGACACCCGGGCTAAAGCCGCCGCATCGACTGGAAATGGTGCAGGTTCTTGTCCCTGTCTGGCCTGTTCAATATCGAGTATCCATTGATGTTCAATCGCAGGTAAGGCAACTGTGGCAAGCAAAAGCGCGATATCCGGGTGCTGGCTGTCTATTGACTGACAGGCACGGACTTTCAGTCTGGGGCCCTGCAGTGTGGCGAGCACACCCTGGTCACAGCCAAAGGGATGCATCATCGCCTGCAGAGCTGTGTCGTACTGTGTACCTTCAGTGTTTTCAAGGGCAGTGGCAAACTGCATCCACTCCTCACGGTACTCATATTTATTTGCGAAGAAGTGTTTGGTAATAAACACCATGATGTTTTTGCGAAAGGTGTCAGACAGAAACAGACTTGCCAGCACCAGACCACTGAGGGCAAAAAAGAGAATCTGGACAGTATCACTCCATGTTTCTCCCATCGACTTGATATAAAAACCGGCCAGCGACATCACCAGCAGGTAGCTTGCCGCGACCAGTAATAAACTGCTGTGATAAATGATGTCGCGCGAAATATATACCCGGCTTTGCCAGTGTTCTGCGCGCCGGGCTGTCAGTAAGATCAGAGGCAGGGAAATCAGCGTGACCCAGCCGCGACTCAGCCAGAAACCTTGGGTGAGCATATTGGTCAGAAATGCATCGGCGTAGAGGGCAAAGTGATACGCAAAATACATCCCCAGCCCCAGACAGAGCGGTTTGATGGCCCGGTGTTCTTCTCTGACTGTGCGACGGTAGCGCAGTTCGACAAACCACAGACCAATAATGGACTGACAAAGATGCAGGAACAGAAAAATTCGTTGCTCAAGGACCGGCCAGAAGAATCGGACGGCCTCGGTCAAGGCAACCAGCAGAATCACAAGACACAAAATGGCCTGCGCTTTTTCCGAAAAAATGCGGGTGAAATGATGAGAATCCGACAAACTGCTGGTGATGAGCAGACACCAGCCCAGGCTCAGCAGGCTTTCTGTGAAGAGTACGGACAGAATGGACAGCTGATACTGAATTTGAATAAATGACGCTGATGCCCAGACTGTGCCCAAGAGGCAGGTCATTTGCAGTAACCGTTTGGGCAAACTGCTTGCTTTTGTGGTCAGCAATAGCAGGAATACGAACAGAAAGCCCGCTGCGGCCGACAAATATCCAATCTTGCCAAGCAAAGTATCCAAATGCCACGTCCTTTATTGAAGCCGGGATCATCCGTTGTGTTGAGATGACTTTTTATACGCGGGTCAACGCCGCGTTCTGGAACATTTTTGTGATCTCTATTGAGAGAATAGTCCAGAAAGTGTCAATTTGTTGGCAGGGGTTGCGAACTGAATAGCTCTGAAGCGGAAGTCGTACAGATCGATTGGAGTGTGGCCTCGGGTTGGTGATTCAGCCAGTTGATCAGACCTGCCATTGTATTTTCACAATGCTCGGGAAGCCAGGTCAGGGCCAGTAGCATAAACAGCAGCGGCACAAAATTAAGGACCAGGATCAGCATGATTTTTTTCATGGTAACTCATCCTCTTCTATTCGAAGCCCTCCTTCCTTAGTGAACATTTCTTCTCTGATGATGTCAAAGATAGCCTGACCACAGGTACATTTTTGGCTTAATGTTAAGAATGTCAGACAGAATACGCTGACAGAGCAGACATTTCGTCTGACTTCATGAAACTGACGTATTTCTCTCATCATACTGCCGCACAACTGACACGGTTGAGTCACAAATCATTCTCATACTTGTCCCGAATACCTACTTCGGATGGAGATAGTATGGAAACCGTAAGTCCTTTTCGTTTGCCACGGAAAACCCCGTTTGGGGTTGGTGAAAAACTGACTGAATGGGCAACTGGTTTGCACAGATTGAGTCGCTTTTATGCAGAGCGCCCGGCGGGACAAGATACAGAAGCTTTCCTGCGGTATACCCTGGATGTGCTTGGCATCGATTACCAGGTTGTGAAGGGCGGATGTCAGCATATTCCCGGACAGGGGGCAACGGTCGTTGTCGCGAACCATCCTTTAGGCTGTGCAGAAGGCGTGATTCTGGCACAGATTCTGCGACAGATCCGTCCGGATGTAAAAATCCTTGCCAATCATTATCTGAAAAATGTCCCGGAGCTTGATGCACTGTTTATCGGTGTGGATGTGTTTGAAGGCCAGGGTGCCGTTCGTGCAAACGCCAGAGCTTTGCGTGAAGCCAACCGGCATTTATCGGCTGGTGGATTGCTGCTGATGTTTCCGGCCGGTGAGGTGTCTGTATACGACAGAAAATCCGGACAATTACGGGACAAAGTATGGAGTAAATCCGTCAGTCGTTTAATACATAAACATAAAGCGACAACAGTGCCTGTCTTTATCGGCGGACGGAACAGTCGTCAGTTCTATATGGCCGGCAAGGTTCATCCGATGCTGCGGACGCTGATGCTGGGCCGGGAAATGCTGAATAAGCGGGCAACCCAGATCCCGATTGCGATTGGCGAAAGTATTCGCTACAGCGAAGTCAAAAATATTCTGGATGACCAGCAACTGGTGAATTATCTGAAGTTCAATACTTATCTCCTGGGCAGTGAGGCCAGCAGGAGAGAGTCGGGCTTTGCTGCAAGCCTGGCTGCTGTCAGAACCATGCCAAATGCTGAACCGATTGAACCCCCTGTTGCCGCTGATTTGCTGGAACAAGATATTGTAAACCTGAGTGAATCGGAGCGGATGCTCAGCAGCGGCGAGTTTGATGTCTATTGTGCCGCTGCAGAGCGGATTCCATCGGTCCTGAAAGAACTTGGACGTATTCGGGAAATCAATTTTCGCGCTGTGGGTGAGGGAACCGGGAAATCGACAGATCTGGATGCGTTTGATCAAACCTATCTGCACCTCTTTGTCTGGGACCGTCAGGCCAGAAAAGTTGTCGGTGCTTATCGTTTAGGCCTGACGGATGAACTGATGGCAGCCAGGGGACTGGGCGGGCTTTATTCCCGTACACTGTTTCGCTATGACGAGCGGTTTATCCGACAGTATGGTGCATCGATTGAACTGGGACGCTCAGTCGTAGCTGAAGAGTATCAACGCAGTTTGAGTGCACTGTTGTTGCTTTGGAAAGGGATTTCCGCATTTGTTTGCCGCCATCCCCGGTATACACATTTGTTCGGGCCGGTCAGTATCAGTGATGAATACAGCCAGGAAGCCAGACAGTTACTGGCAGCTTGTATGACAGTGCATCACTCTGATCAGGACAGCGCAAAATTGGTGGCTCCTACCTGCCCCCTGACGAGCGATAAACGTGTCTTCTGGCAGCCGGATATGCTGACTGCGCTGGCTGATGTACAGCTGCTGTCGCGGGTGATTTCCCGGATGGATACAGGGAAAAGCGTTCCTGTGCTGTTGCGTCAGTACCTTGGCCTGAACGGGAAGCTGGTTTGCTTTAACGTGGATCCGGATTTTAATGACGCGCTCGACGGGCTCATCGTGGTTGATTTAACCCGGGTGCCGGAAAAAACACTGGCTAAATATATGGAGCCGGAAAAGGCATCAGCCTATCTGGCATACCATGAAGTCAAGGCATAACACTTAAGGTTGACCCGCAGGCGGCATGTGCATTTCTTCCGGCACAAATGTCAGCACATGCTGCTCTGTGGTCAGTGTCAGCGTATTACTTTCCAGAGACGTGGTATTCCACTGCTGCAGAGAACTGACGATCACGGTTTCTATGGTCGCAATTTCATTTTGAATACAGGCCATTTTGGTTGAAACGAAAGACGTGATGCGAAATTGGTTCCCATTTTTGAGTTCAGCCAGCCCCATAAATTGATTACAGCCACTGAACCCGGTTGCTTTGAACTGACTGTCCAGAGTCAGGCCAATCGGTGAGCGGCTCTCTGCCAGAGCAAAATCTCTGCCATCTATCTTGGTGAGCACCCAGTCTTGCTGCAAATCTTTGGCGGTGAAGCCAGCTTTAGGCGGCTGTTCACACCCGGTCAGGCTCAGCAAGACAGCAAATAGTAACCACTTTTTCATGTGAGCGTCACTCGCAGTGTGAAGGAGATGTCCCTATTAATAGTAGCAGTTTACGACTGCAGAAGCGGTAACCCGGAAAGGCAGGCCCGGCAAATACATTGGCCTTTCGGTAAACCACTGGTGTCACGTTTGGCCAGCTCAAAACACCAGCATTCCTGATGTCCGGCTTCAATACCGCAGTAAGCCGGTTGCCTGCATAAGGCGCAATTATGGGTCGTTTCCGTTCCCTGAATTTGATCAATGGTCTGAGTATGCGTGTCATCATTCATCAGTCGCCATTCACTGATTTCTTTCATGGTTCTCAGGCAGCCGCTACAGATGCCTTCATTGTTCTTACATTTAGCAACGCAAGGGGTTTTCACGTGTCTAACTCGCCGCAGTTAAAAGCGGGCATTCTACCCCAGACCATGTGAAATGTATCGGTCCGGGGCAGAAGCAATTTTACCTCAGCGTTTCCGCCAGATCGTCATCTCTGAAACGGTGTGCTGGAACTTGCGTTTGGTTTCACGAATCACAAACGGAATTTCCTTCACGGCAATCAGTTCAAAGTGCGGGATCAGGGTTTCGGTCAGGCCATCTAAGGTTGTGAAATTCTCACCATTGACTTTGATTCCCCCCAGCCATTTATCTTTGGGCGTATATTCCTCAAGCCAGGTGTACGGTGAGGTCATCACCAGATAGCCCCCCTCAGTAATGCGATCGGCAATACTGGTCAGGAACACTATGGGATCCGCTAAACGGTCCAGCAGATTCGAGGCGTAGACCAGATCATAGTTGCTGAACTGAGGCTTGAGGTTACAGGCATCTCCCTGACTGAAGTGGATTTTGTCCTTGAGATTCCGGTAACCAAGGTCATTGAGAGTGACACTTTTGAATTCAACCAAATCTCCTTCTGTGGGAATCGTGTAGCGCTTTTCTCCTTGTTCCAGCAGAGAATAGGCCTGTTGAATAAAACGGGCAGAAAAGTCGATTCCGTCCACATGATCAAAGATTTTCGCCAGCTCAAAGCTTGCTCGGCCCACGGAACAGCCAATATCCAGCGCTCGATGGGTATGGTGCAGGGAAATCTCCTGCATGCATTGTGATACGCCATTCACACAGAAATTCGGGACATTGAAGTACTGGTTGCCGTAATGAAACTCCAGGTACTGGGCAATCAGCTCGTTGGTTTCGTAGATGTTCAGATGGGTCATGCTTTCCGGATCCTGTTTTGAAATGACATAACGGAATCCGGCGTGCTGATAAAAGTGGCGACGGAATGCGTAGCGTGACTCCGGAATGGTCTCATTGCCGGTTGAAATCCAGGAACCGCCTTTCATCAGGTTATGCTTGCCATCAAAGGTTGGAGTGGAGAAGTCATCATATAAAGGATGAACTTTGAATCCCTGAAATCCGTCAATCGCTGTTTCTGTCCATTGCCAGACATTGCCGATAATGTCGCACAGACCGTTATGTTCAAAACGATCGACCGGACATGACGAAGCAAAGTATGCCAGTTCAGTATTGCCCGGCACTTCCTGCCACGCCGGAGAAGCCGTATTCAGACACTGGCGCAGCAGAGACCATTCTGCTTCTGTCGGTAAGCGGACAGGGAGCTGTTCTTTGTCTGCTTTCCAGTTACAAAACGCTTTGGCTTCTAACTGATTAATTTCAACCGGCCAATTGAGCGGCAGCGGCATTTCACTGCACAGGTTACGCTGTAACAGAAGGCCGTCCCGTTCAACCCAGAAACGCGGCATCTGTGCCTGTGTATACTGAAGCCAGGCAACACCTTCCTCAGACCAGTATCTTTCCTGCTGATAACCGCCATCTTTGACAAATTCCAGAAATTCCTGATTTGAGACCAGGTATTTGCTGGTTTTGAAATCATCGACCTTGTATTGCTGCACACCGTACTCATTATCCCAGCCATAGGTGTCTGCACCTACCTGCTTACCCAGGGTGATTTTACGGCCTGAAATGGCAATCAGCTGATTTTCCGGAGCGTCTCCGGCTTCTTCGCAGGGAGCCCATTGCGGGGATGGCGTTAAGTCTGAGAGGGGAAGCTGGCGGATGATGACGGAGGTGGTTTCAAGGTGAATGCGTTCGTGTTCTATGCCCATCAAAATGACCCAGGCCGGATCGTCTTCTTTGATGGGTAACGACAGTGGCATGGTGTCAATGAACTGGCTGACGGTGGACTTCACTTGATCACGATAGTTGCGGACATCATCAACGCTGGGCCAATCGTAATGGGCATCGTTCAGATCATCCCAGGACATTTCATCGACACCAATGGCAAACATTGATTCAAAGTGAGCATTCAGCCTGCGATCAATGTATTTACCCAGTTTCAACTTATTGATATAGAAGACAGCCGTATGGCCAAAGTAGAAAATCAAGGGGTGGCGAAGAGGTTCAGCTTTCTTGTAAAAGGCCTGGTGATTGTTAATCAACGAGAAAAGAGATTCATACACTTCCCATGTCTGGTTGAATGCGGCTTTTAACGCTTGCCGTTTGGCCTGCTCGGAGCTTCCTGTAAGTAACACACTTCTTGTTGCTGCTGTTGGAAAATGAACCATAGCTGCTTACTCTCCTGTAATCGTAAATCCTTTTTGATATTGCGTTTGTTGGGGCTCGCTCAGTTCAGTTGCACCGTTTCGCTGACGGTATGACTTATGGTGCAACCATACGTCCCCAAGAGCAAGCCGGTGTATTTATTTTTGATCGGTAAACTCAATATTAAGAAGCGTTTGGCTTCTGCATTCTGAGATTGTCTGAAAAACTAAAAGGCCCCCGGATGGGAGCCTTCAATCGGATAACTAAGTTCTGAGCTTAGTTTTTACGTGAGCCAGTAAATGCGTAACGTGATGATTTTTTACCGTTTTCAGTCGTTGCTTCAAACTTCACTGAACGAGAAGAGTTCAGTTGCAGTGGAATGAAGACTCGACCACGCTCATCTGTGGTATAAGTTTTGCGTTGTTGAGGTACGTTCGCAACAGAGACTGAAGCGTTTGCAGCGGGTTGGCCATTTTCGGTTACGGTGACCCAGGCGCCGTTGTTGGCATCGGTTACGCGGATGTCAGCAAGGGCTGATGTAGACATGATCAGTACAGCGGTTGCAGTGAGTACTTTAAAGCTAGTCATAATATTCACCTCATTTATCAGTGGCAAAGCCATTGATTAGGTTGCGCCTAAATTTCTTAGGGTTAATTGTTACAGGGCTCTCACATTTAGACCTACTTATTGCCAAGAAATTTCAATCCTGTGTTAAGTCTATCCCAATTTGGGTGGTCACTTCCTGTAGCCGCTTGGTTCGTATGTCTGCCCACTCATTACCCTAGTGAATATAGTGATTGATAACTTAATCATTGCTTAACCATCATCATTATTATAGTAACCCGCAAATCGAACGGATGATTATTTCATTTCAGGGTGTAAATGAAGTGAATAATTTTGTGGTATTTTTTTGAGGTGTGATATTTTTTTGCCTTAAGAGAAGCCTGAATCTCAAGCTTCTACCAGAGAGGATGACATTGCTTCATAGTAAGATAAATCTTCTGTGATTCTGTTGACCCGGATTGCATCTGTCTTAACACAGATAAATGAGAGGCCTGCTTTTTCAAGTACTTTGCCCGGTTTTGGGTCCAGCCGTCGATGCTGAGCAAAAATTTTGGTGAGATGGAGATGAGTAAATCCGAAGTCTACGATGCGCCGGGCTGCCTCTGTACAGTACCCTTGTTGCCAGAAAGGGACACCCAGCCAAAAACCAAGCTGGGCTGTGTTGTCTTGGATATGATGCAAACCAATCGATCCGATGAGTTGCTCTGTATCTTTCAATGTAATTGCGAAGATAGCCAGTGTTCCCTGATCCCAGCCAGCCAAAGCTCTGCCGATCCACTGTCCAGCCATGCCAGAATCATAAGGATAGGGCACATTGGTTGTGCCTAATGCAATTTCAGGGGCGCCAGCCATTTTTTGGATTCGCCCGGCATCTGCAAGCTGTAACGGACGGAGTAACAAACGCTCTGTGGTTAAGGTTGGTTGCCTCATCTCATTCTCCTGGAAACCGGATAGATAAAATAAAGCCTATATTAAATATGTTTCATCTTGGTTGAACTGAATCTGGATCAAAAATACGAGTAATGAGGCCCGTAAACCAGTGTTGTTTTTACGGACCGTTACTTCAGGCCGTTGTTCAGTCCTGACCGGGTGGACCAAACAGGCGGTATAAACGGGATCTCACAGACTGTTCGGGGGCGAATGCGCGGCTGAAGATATGTTTCCAGTGGTGAAAGGTGGCTGTGACAGGATGCCAGCCGGTAAAATCTTCCCGGATCCCATAACGGATGGGTGTGTGATCGTTTTCCGGGACGAAAGTGCCAAACATTTTATCCCAGATAATCAAGACACCTGCGAAGTTTTTATCAATGTATTCGGGGTTACGGGCGTGATGCACTCTGTGGTGTGACGGGGTGTTAAAGATCAGTTCCAGCCAGCCTAAGCGATGAATGACCCGGGTATGCACAAAGAACTGAAAGGCCAGATTGATTGCGACAACCAGAACGACTGTCTCTGGCGGATAACCAATCAGAATCAACGGTAACCAGAAGATCCACATGCCGGATAACGGGTAGGTCAGGCTTTGCCGAAAAGCAGTGGTGAAGTTCATGTGCTGTGAAGAGTGATGCACAATGTGAGAAGCCCATAGCCAGTTGATATGGTGCGACGCCCGGTGAAACCAGTAATAGCAAAAATCCTGAAGCAGGAAGGCAAGGGCGACCGTAGCCGACGATAAGTGAATCTCAAATATTCTGTATTGATATAGCCAGAGAAAAAAAGGCATCAACAGCAGGGTCGCAATGACATCAGCTGTCTGGTGCAATCCAGCCAGGGTCAGGTTACAGGCGACTTCTTTCCAGTGATAGTCTTCGTTGTCATGAAGACGTAATCGGCGGTATTCCCATACCATCGCAAGGAAGAACAGGGGACTGACGGCGAGTAAAATTAGCGCTTCCATGATGATTCACCGTGCCGTGCAACGTTGATGAGAGCTTTCTGGATACTTTTTTTCACTAAGAACTTGATTAGCCAGCCGGTACCTTTCACTTTGGGTGAAAAGCTGATTCGGTACTGAATTTTACTGGTATCTGCATTCAGGCTTTGCACTTGAATCCATCCGCCATGCTCTTGCACGGGGCCGCCATTCACGATTCTGTAGTGCAAGTGTTCATTCTCTTTATAGTCGATCACTTTCTCATCGAAAGTGAATGGTCCGGCAGATACACGGCGTATCGCGCCAATACCATTCGGTTTAGGTTTTCCCGGCTTCACCAAACGGTAAGTGCCGTTAAAGAATCGACCAAGGTTTTGATGATCTGTTAATAACTCGAACAAGATTTTTTTTGGAGCCTGGGCAGATTGTTCTAATAAGATAGTATGCACTGGCATGATGGATTCCTGTTAAGTTGGTAACAATATGTTAACAGTGAATTTTATGATGTCAAATTTGGTCAAAATGATACTTTTCTTATTTTACAAAGGCTTATTTGTAGTTGTGGTCATTTGGAGGTTTCTTCAGGCAAGAAATAATATGCAATTGGTTTGAATTTTGTGTGTTTATTTTGTTAACGCTTGTTAAGGTCTTGATTCACATTGCTTTGTAATCAGTCGGATCTGACGTTAACGAAAATGTGAGCAAAAACTCACAAAAAAGGTCAAAAATACGGTTGAAAAAATTGCCCGGGGCTCTTATATTGATTTGGTTGATGTGGACTAGATGGTGATAACACTGAAAAAAACTTGGATAACCTGAGCCCCACAAAGTGATCTGGCCCTGATAGCAGCATTTCCCCAAATGCAATGACAGGTCAGTGATTAAATCAGGAAGTTCAGTAAGCAAACCATCTCGCTTCATACTTATCTTACTTCCAGACTCTGAGTACCAAGGACACGACAGTCATCTGTTGATGGTGTAATTCAGATTTGTTTTGGAATAAGTCACGTTAACGATATCCAAATGTCATTCAACTGTCATCGGTATTTGGGTAAAGTGAAACGGATTAGGTAGCAAAGCTTTGAATAAAACTTAGCTTTTTATCTATGTTTTATCGAGAGGTGAATTATGACAAATAGAAGCCGTAGACAATGGTTTTATTATCAATCACAGTCTTCTAAGTCAAAACTAAGAAGTAAATAACGTGTTTCTCGCGGAAGCGAGAAATTAGAACGATCAGATTGATAATTGATTCCAACCATTGAAAGTAGCCAGAAACACCCATGAATTGTGTTTCTGGCTTAAGTCTTTTTTGGGGAATGGGAAATGAAAAGAATCGAAGTATGAAAAGATTTGAATACTGAGTGACTAGATTCCCGGTGAAAACGATGCCTGAATCTAAATTACCGGTAAATTTTTCCGCCAATCATCATGTTTTCAGGAATCGACTTTAGTTCAATGCCACCTAAATAAATATCTCCCTTCACTGTAATACTCGCCGGAAGTTCTGTGATTTTTGTATGTGCCAGATACAAGTTGCCGCCTACTTGCAAATAGGGAGGCAGCTGAGTGAGCGGCATGCCAATCAGGCTTAAATCACCCGGAACGCGTAAATGTGGGTTTAGCTGAGTTAGCCTGGTGTGCGCCAGATTCAGATATCCGCCAATCTCCAGTTTTCGGGGTAACATCGTAATGTCGCTATAGGCCAGATCCAGATTCCCATCCACACGAATTGTTTTGGGTAAAACTCGTATATCACTGTTTTCCAGATTCAAATTTCCTTTGACATGCAGTGGGTCGGGCAAACGAATCAGTTTAGAATGCCTTAATGACACGTTGCCATAGCTGTCGGTATAGTTCAGTAGTTTTAATTCAGAAACAAACTGGCTGGCTGCCTGAGCCTGATGAAAAGACAGGGTTAGGGTAAATACACTGAAATGACAGAACTGGCGGAGTCTTTTCGACATTCTTCTCATGGATTGGCTTATTTTGTGCGTTGATTACGTGGAATTGTAATCCGGAAATACAGAAAAGACAGCGCCATAAAACAAAATGGGAGTAGTATCACCGAATGCAGCCGACGGGAAACATTCTGGATTTTGCGCTGCCTGAAACACAGCGCAAAATTGGAATCAAGAATCAAACTGCTTAATTAAAACTGAGGTGTCAGCCCGATTCAGACCTTTTTGCTGCAGCTTTTCATATTCAGCATCGACCTGATGAGTCAACGGAAGTGATACGTTTAATTTCTCTGCAGCTTCAAAACAAATTGCGAGATCTTTCCGCATCCAGTCGATGGCAAATCCGAAATCAAATTTGTCTTCAGCCATGGTGACAGCCCGGTTTTCCAGCTGCCAGGAGCCAGCAGCACCGTGTTTCAGAACATCGGTCATTTTTTGAATATCTAATCCGGCTGCTTTTGCCAACGTGATCGCTTCAGAGAGTCCCTGAAGTACGCCGGCAATACAGATCTGATTCGCCATTTTGGTGATCTGGCCAAAACCGATACTGCCCATCAGTGTTGAAGCTTTTGCGTAGGGCTGAAAGACAGCTTGAGCTTTGCTGAAATCTTCCTCACTCCCACCAACCATGATGGTCAGGCAGCCATTTACAGCTCCAGCTTCACCGCCTGACACGGGTGCATCCAGAAATGATGCTGAAACTTGTTGGGCTGCTTCAGCGATTTCACGGGCAACGTCGGCGGATGCAGTTGTGTGGTCAATCAGTAAGGTACCAGGGCGGACAGCGGAAAGGATACCTTCTTCCCCGCAGTAAACCTCGCGGACATCGTGATCATTACCGACACAGGTTAAGACGACATCAGCATTTTGTGCCGCTTCAGCGGGTGTCCGGGCCATTTTTCCTGCGTAGGTCTCAAGCCATTTCTCTGCCGTCGCAGTGGTGCGGTTAAAGACCACAACCTGAAATCCGGCATTTGCTAAATGACCGGCCATAGGAAAACCCATGGTGCCCAGGCCGATGAAGGCGATCGTTTTATCTGTCATGATTGTGCATCCTATTGCGTTTCTATCCGGCAGGGATGATATCACAGCCCTGATGCGAAAGCGTTATCAGAGAAAAGTGGCGGAGCAGGGGAAGTTGACATTGGATGTTATGGCGCGAAACAATCAATCGGATGTGTTACAGGGTGGTGTATTGAAGACGAAGGTGTGAGACCTAGGCTTACATGCACAATGCAGCACAATCAATGCGCTGCATTGTGAAAGAAGACAGAGTTAACGCGCTGTAAGTGAACGGGATTTGAGGTCAAAAATTATCTTTTCTGCACTGCATTCAAATTGCAGGCGGGCAGTCATCTGCTTTCCGTCATCACTATAAATTGTCTGATGCTTAACATTACTGTTGACGCCTTGAGCCAGCGCCAGATAGGGGGCAAACTCCGATTCAATTGCTGCTTGACTCTCACCATCAAAGGCGAGCTCTGAAACTTCATCACCTTCACGAATCAAAAAGCCTATCTCGGCAACGACACCACAGGCTTCACAGGGTTCTTCGGTTTGATGCAGATCAGCCATAATCTATCCTTTAAACTCATACGACGTTTGAGTATGAGTGTATCTGCGGATTGGCAGATGCGCTATCAAAGTCAAAGCGAAAGGTTTGTCACAGATCAAAGCAAGCGGAAGTACTTTTAAAACAGCCAGGGCGAGGATAAACAAAGAAAAGGCTGACCTTCCAGGAAGGCCAGCTGTATCAGAAGAGATTACTTTTCCTCAAACCGCTTCGCCAGTGCTTCAAAGTCATCGACTTTGCCACTGAGTCCAGCGCTTGATTCTTCAACCAGCAGTAACTCTTTAAAGTTCTGCTCAGAGGCTGCAGCGATAGAGTGGATATGCTGACGGGTATGATCGGTGAGCTGCTCCTGATCTCCGGCCGCCTGCGCCATTTGCCCGATGAGCCTGTTCATTTCAATCATATTGGCTTCCATGCTCCTCAGGCTTTCTGAACCCTTGGCAGCAATTGAAACACATTCATTGGTTTGATCACGATTATGCTCTATCACCGAACGCCATTCGTCGATGGTGCTCAGCATGTGTTCAATACTGTTCTGGATTTGTTCTGTTGCCGTCTGAGTTCTTGAGGATAACGCCCGGACTTCATCTGCAACGACCGCGAAACCACGGCCATGCTCACCAGCACGCGCGGCTTCGATCGCAGCGTTCAGCGCCAGCAGGTTGGTTTGATCGGCGATCCCACGAATCTCTGTCATCACCGTACTGACTTTGGCGGCTTCATCACTGAGTTGCACTGTTGCTGCGGTTGCCTGTTCAGCCTGAGCAGAAAGAACCTGCAGGTTTTGCTGAGTTGCGTCTAACTGATGACGCGTTTGATCGCTGAAATTTTGCGTACTTTGCAGCAATTGTTCGGACTCTTCCGCGTGCTGGCTGACATGCTGCGCAGAGCCGGTCATGTCATCAAGTGCACTGGCAACATTCCGAATGTTATCGTTTTGATGGCGGATTGCCTGATTGACCCGGGTTGCTGTTTCACTCAGATTTTCTGCCAATACATGTAAAGGCTGGGCGGCATCTGTCATTCTGCCAAGAACCGTACGCATACGGGCCGATGCCATTTTCAGGTGGTAGTCGGCAATGGAGTACTGACCGTTTCCTGAATAAATCAGGCGGCTGATGCTGTCATAGTTCTGTCTGAGCTGATGAAGCTGTTGTGGTGTATTGAACAGTTCCTCCCGGAACCAAAGCGCCAGCACCAGTAAAGGCATCATGGAAAATAAAACACTCCATGAGAAACCATCCTGCATGAGGCTGTATAAGCCGGGGAGCAGAGTCGCTGCACCAAGCAAGCTATAACGCACAGCTGAAGGCACTGTGAGATTCAGTGTACTTTTGCCTTCATTTCCCCGCAGGACTTTATAAGCCTGCGCTGCGGTTTTTACCATTTCCGGGGTTGGCTTTACCCGGACAGATTGATAACCGACCATTTTCCCGTGTTCATAGATCGGCGTCACGTAGGCATCAACCCAGTAGAAACCGCCATTTTTGGTTCGGTTTTTAACCACGCCGCGCCAGGCATTTCCTTTTTTCAGGTGACTCCACATATCCGCGAAAGCGGCTTTTGGCATATCGGCATGGCGAATAATATTGTGGGGTTTACCGAGTAATTCAGATTCAGCGTAGCCTGCAACCTGGCAGAAACATGGGTTGCAATAAGTAATGGTTCCTTTCAGATCAGTCGCAGATACAAGCTGTTCGCCAGCCGGAAATGTGACTTCACCGTCCTTCATGGTGTGAATGGAGATAGCAGACACGTATAACCCTTGTTTTAATATGATTTTTTATCGGGTGAATAAGAGCATAGATGCATCTGAGATTTCAATAGGAGGATAGCGAAATCATCTATAACCGCACGAAAATTAATGGCAAAGATGGTTGGTGGTGTGAGGTTGCGCTAAAAATCCGATACTCAATCCAACGCTTATGATCCGGCGAGGGGGAGAAGGTGAATCACTCGGATGACAGACCAGTGAGCGTTCAATGGAAATTATGCAATAAATTTGAATGGTAGGGTTTATTTGACATCAAAGCATCGCTTGCTATGCTCTTGGAGTATCGAATTGATGTGCGTTTGAATTCATAAAGGTACTTATTCACATGATGGCTAATCAGAGATAAGGAGCATTTATGAAAATCGTTTATGGCAACATAGATAAAAATGGAAACATTGTATCTGGTAGTGGTGACATACAGTTGAAAATGTTGGTGCGGGCCATTACAAAGTTGACTTTAACCAAGCTTTTCACTTAGCGCCAAGTGTTGTCGGGTCTCAAACTGACTACGATAGCTCTAATCAAAGCCCACTCGACAACATCGTTTTTCCTTTTGTTGAAACAACAGGGTTTTCAGCCAATGTTGGCGGTGCGAATGGGAGCTTTCAGAATAGAAGCTTCTCATTTATTGCAATTGGCGAATAAATTTTGTTTACGATGTCGTCATAAAATTGAAGCCTGCAAACGCAGGCTTCAGAGAAGTTTGTCTCCTCTTCTTGCAACCCTCCCTTCGAAGAAGATGATGTTTAACCAGCCTGATGGCATCCCGCGCTGAAGTCTGCTGTTCTTTATCCCCGTAATCCGGTTGATCTCAAACGCTAATTCAGTCGGAAGCGATGGTTCAATTTCTTGTCTTCCACGTTACTGAAGTCGGTACCCGCAGGAACGGTTCACCTGCGACTCGGGAAACGGTCAGAATTAGCTATATTTATATTGTTAAGAATCGTGATGAGGTGGAGAAGGGATTTCTATTCTTTATCCAAGCAGTGAGAGGATTTGATTATGGTTCTTTCTGAATGTCGCGAAATGTTCAACCAACACACACTGGTCGAGGCGAGGCTGGTGCATGACTTTCTGAGTGCCGGCTGGAGTGTGAACTTCAAGGATAATGATGGGAATGATTATCCGCTGACGGATGTGTACGGGATCCCCTGCAGCTATGATTCTCTGAAACAGGCAGAGGATATTGTTCACGAAATTGGCGACTGTCCGATTCAGGTCGACAGTCTGTTTCATTTCTCTGAACGCTAGCACTAACTCTTTGTTGTCCTGCTGAGATCGTGGATTTCTAGCGGACGGAAGAATTGAGTGGTCGGAAGTAACCATGCTGGTTCGACCACTCTTTCCTTGTCTGAAATAGAACGATCGTGCTTTACTTGGTCGGTCTGTTGATCACCATTGGCTGTCTGACAGCACGAATGAGTTCTTCGGCGAAGTTGGTGTCACCCGAGTGGCGTGTGCAGGCAAAATCAGCAGACTCAGGGAATGAGAAAGGAAGTGCAATGAGTAAAGGGCGGGTCACTCGCGAACACATACTGAAAACGGCATTCGATCTGGCCAGCAAAGATGGACTGGACAGTCTGACCATTGGTCAGCTTGCCAAAGCATCCGGGATGTCGAAAAGCGGGCTGTTCGCACACTTCAATTCCAAGGAAAATCTGCAGGTATCAGTGTTGCAGTATGCGGGAGATTATTTTGCACTGCATGTTATTCAGCCCGTCCGTCGGATTCAATTTGACTCGGTAGAACAAAAACTCAGGTCATTGCTGAGCCACTGGCTGGCATGGAACCATTCTTTTCAGGGCCGGTGTATGTTTATTGATGCCTGGAAAGAACGAAGGCACGGTGACGATTCTGTCCAGTTGGAGCTCGACATCATTACAAGGCGTTGGCTGGATTATCTCTGCCTCCAGGTGGAGAAAGGGAAGTTGTCAGGTGAGTTCAGAGCAGACTTAGATACCTGGCAGTCAGTTTTTCGGCTGTATGGCGCTTATCTGAGTAGTCAGCTCTTTCATTCTCTGGCGCTGGAAGACGATGAAAGTCGTCGGTTCTGGTGTGAAGTCGAAACCGTTTTTGCCGAGTGGCGAACACCATAATTTTTAAAAACTTAAAAAAGCACGACCGTTCTTTTTTTGTGGAGGCAAGCAATGAGCAGCAAAATTTATTTCAATACAGCGGGTGGCCTGAATCTCAGACGCCGCGCAACGAATCTGATCACCCGTGCTTATCACAGAATGGCTCCATCTCATGCTGTAAATACGGCGCGGAAATTGTTACTGACGCCAGAAAAAATAATCAAGCAAGCGGAACAGCCTGACGGGATGCGCATTAAAGCGATTCAAAGCACTGAAGGCAGTCTGATGACTTATGCATTGGGGGATGGCCCGGTGTGGCTGCTGGGGCATGGCTGGTCAGGTTCAGCCAGTCAGTTTTTCCCGCTGATGGAAAAAATTGCAGCGGCGGGGTTTACCGCATTGGCGTTTGATAATCCCGCTCATGGGAACAGTGAAGGGCAGTATGGCCACTTACCGGGATTCGTAAAGGGGCTGGAAGCTGTGATTGATCAGGAAGTGGAAGAGCTGGCAGGCGTCGTGGCTCACAGCATGGGCTGTACGATGGTCCTGGAAAGTAAACATCCGAAGCTGGCTGGAAAACCGATGTTTTTGATTGCCCCGGTACTGAACTACAGGGACAACCTTTATCGGATGGTTGATGTGTCCGGTTTTTCGCTTCGTTTATTCCGGGATGTGGTCGGGGAAATCGAGCAGCAATATCAGTATCCGATTGATACAGTCGATACTTTTGCCCGGCTGTCTGAACATCAGGGGAAGGTTCTGATCGTACATGACGTTTCAGATCGGTTTGCACAGATTGAGCAATCCCGGGATGCGAATGCCCTGAACCATGTCGAATTGATAGAAACCGAAGGGTTAGGGCATAGTCGGATCCTGAGCAGTCAGGCGGTCCTGGATGCATTTGATGTCATCAGTCCGTCCGCATTATCGCGGCACCGGATCAGCTCGATTTCGCTGCAACAGTTTCAGATTGAGCGGTAAGTGCAGCAACTTCTGCATCCAGTTTAGCAATATGATTCAGCATCATTTCATGGCAGTGGTCAGCCAGTGCTCTGGCGTCCTGGACGGTCATTGCTGAAGTGTCAATTGGGTCAAGATACTCAGCAATCACGGTCCCGTTGTCCCGGTTGCTGAGATCAATCTTGTTGTAAGTGCTGCTGACCACCATAGGCACAATGGGTACACCTGCCTCAATGGCCATTCTGAATGCACCAGTTTTAAAGGGCAGCAGACCTCGTCCTTTACTTCGGGTGCCTTCCGGATACATCCAGACCGACAGATTTCGCTCGTGAATAGCAGTGACAACCTGTTTGATGGTGTCTCGGGCTTTGGCTTTGTTTTCCCTGTCAATCAGGATATTACCGGTAATCCAGTAAAGCGGACCGAAAAAAGGGATCCAAAGCAGGCTTTTCTTGCCGATGGAAACTGTTCTGGGCCGAACCATTCCGGGGGAGGTGACGAAATCAAAAACGGTCTGGTGGTTTGAGATGTAGACTGCCTTGCCGCTCCCGGTAACTTTTTCCTCACCGCGCTCAATAATCTGCACGTTGACAATTTTTCTCAGCACTTTAAACCATTGGCTGAAAAAATAGACATGTTTCGGATCGCGCGGACTGAACAGACAGTAAACCAACGCGAACAGACAGGTGAACACAATAAAAACGGTAGCCAGTAAGAGGCGGATAAAAGCGAGCACAACAACTCCTTATATACACAAACTGCTTTTTCTTTAGCGTAATCCAGTACAGGAATTTCGCAAAAGAGGTCTGATGAGTTGTATGCAACAACTCACAAAATCGCATGCTAATTCACTGAAAATGAAAACAATTTCTTGCGTATCCTGCGCATTAATGATTTTGGACTGTTCTGTAGGGTGAAAATATCTTTGTCAGAAGTGCTTTAAGATTGTCCAGATGGCGGCGACATGAGTGCATCAGGACAGGGCTTCGTGCATAATCACTCCTTTGTGGTACTTTTTTGCGCTGAGGTTGAAATGGTCACGACGAAGCTGATTTCATTCTTCTGCTTCCGACAGAAACTGCTGAAAATGTTTGCCCTTGTCGCAATTCTTATCCTGACGGGCTGCAGCAGTAAGCCTGATATAAACGACGAAGCCGCAGAAAAAACGCTGACTGCAAAGACGCCAACCCATGTTCCAGTAAGTCTTGCCATTCAACCACCTGCACCCAGTTTTCAGACCGTATACCAAAGCTGGAAAGGGACACCATACCGGTTGGGCGGAACCACCCGAAGCGGCATTGACTGTTCTGCATTTGTGCAACTGACTTATTCAGAGGTATATCAACAAATGTTGCCCCGAACGACGTCGGAGCAATCCCGTTTAGGGAAGCCGGTGCCATTATCTCTGGCGAAAAAAGGTGATCTGATCTTTTTTCGGACGGGCCGAACCATGCGTCATGTTGGGATTTACATGGGAAACAATGAGTTCCTGCATGCTTCTACGTCACAGGGGGTTGTTGTTTCCAGCATGGATGCCCCCTATTGGCAGCGGGCATTTTGGCAGGTACGCCGGTTACAGTGATTCTTGGTCGCTGACCTTTACATATGCCACCAAAATTTCTGGGCCTCTGGCTCGCAAAATGGCCGGAGCCCCCTCATAATTTGTGTGGGACTGGATTTCCAGGAGGTGACCTATGGCGATGGCAATGACAGTCGGGCAATTCCTCAACAGCCATAATGTGGACTTCAGCCTGACACATCACAGGCATACTGATACGTCTTTCAGCTCTGCAATCTCTGCACATGTGCCCACATCTCAAGTGGCAAAAGCGGTCTTACTGAAAGATCAGCAGGGAGACCATCTGATGGCGGTTGTCCCCTCAAACCGGCGGGTGATGATTGATAAAATCAACCGGATTATGGGCAAACAGTATTTTCTGGTGGGTGAGCATGAATTGTCCAAGATCTTCCAGGACTGTGAGCCGGGTGCGGTTCCTTCGCTGGGACAGGCATATCAGATCAATATGCTGGTGGATGATTTGCTGCTTGAACAAGATGAACTGTATATCGAATCAGGGGACCATGAAAACCTGATCCATCTGAACAACAAGCAGTTCCACAAAGTGATGCGGGATATTCCACACCGCAATATTTCAGGCTACCGGATGCTGTTTACACAGGAACATGACGGACGTCACTGGGAATGGGAATAGCAGACCGTAAGTGATCGGCCTGAATAAACAAAGACGAGATCCCCGGCGGGAATCTCGTCTTTTTTGTCTGTGATTCTTAATCAATGCAATTCAGCATGAAATTAATAATCGGATCCGTCTCTGTGTTCATCGACAGGGCCTTAGGCATGTACTGTGGGGGTAACAGTATCTCACGTTCAATCAGCTCGTCTAACAACGGTTTGAATTCAAAGCCGGTTTTCCCGATAAACAGTGAAGTCAGATCGGTTTCTCTGTGTAAGCGGAGCGCATCTTTCAGACCTCGCAGATAGAGGAAGTCTTTTGTGAAGCCACCGCCCCGGTAAGCACGGGTGGTAATCGTAAACGCCGTATCGTCAGACAAACCGTAGTCGAATTTCAGGGTGCTGAAGGTTTCATTGAAGCTGCGCTTATTTACCATCATATCCACGGCTACGACGCGAAGTGCCAGGGTTTTCAGCCGGTGGAGCGGGAAGTTCCCTGACAGGTGCTCACACAAAATAGCCAGACCTTCTTGCGTATGGGTATTACCGGGCAGGCCCAGTTGCAGCACTTTCAGGGGTTGGGCTTCAGCATTTACGCTGGTGACCATGTGCACACCCATTTCGTGGTGAATCAGGGCATACAGGTCAGCAGGGGTGAAGCGGCTGTTCAGGTTCACCTTCACTGTGCGTCCGCTGACCATCGCGCGGGCGATCAGTTTGGTTGTGCCCTGGATTTTACAGCTGAAACCGTAGTCCTCGGCAGCCAGGTTGAAGGCATCAATCGCCTCTTCTGCGCTGATTGTAGCTGTTTCACGCTCTGCGTATTCACGGGCATGCAGGATGAACCGGGCATTGGCGATGTCGCTTTCATCCGGGCGACCGTAGTAACGCAATGAGTTATAAAGAAACTCTTCATGGCCCAGACTGGTCAGCAGGTCGATACGAACAGCCAGCTGGTCAATCACCTTGCGGTACATGGCCTGAATTCCTGCGTCACGAATGTCTTCTACAGGCAAACGATAGAGCTGCTCACGGAATTTATACGGATCCAGATCCAACTGCCGGTACGTAAACTTAGGCTGGTACGCATCACGATTATGCAGGAAGCGTCTTTTTTCCTGCTTCAGGTTGATCGGGTTGATATAGCTGAGGGTATTCAGGCCACGGGCAAACCGGTATAACTGGCGATCAAGCTGCACAACTTCCTTTGGCAGTTTAGAGTCCAGTACGTGCGCTTTCTGACGTCGGCGCGTTGAAGGCTGCTTCATACGTGATTCAATCACATAAGCCGCATGGCCTGTCAGAGTGCTTTTCAGCTCGGTTTTGAGTTGCTCTATGACCAGAGGGTAACTTTCACCACCATTCTCATTCATATACACCTTCTTAATCTCAATCGGTAAGATCAGGGTGCGGGAGAAATGATCACGGACAAAGGTGGCCTGATATCCCATCCCCTGGAAGACCAGATTTTCACCGGCAGTCACTGCCAGGTTGGGCAGGTTCACCTGACCCAGACGCGTCAGTAAATCCTTAATTTCTGACTGCCACTCTTTACGATCAACCTGCGCCGTACCCAGGTTAAAGGTAGGGCACGGTGTGGTAATGCGTTCGTAATTATATGAGTGTACGTCATAGACGACACAGTAGCCGAACTTATGCTCCAGAGCCGTGATCAGCGCATGAAAAATCCGGTAGTAGCAACTGTGCTTTGCAAGGGATGCGAACCTTTCTGCATCGGTCAGCGGAGCGTGCCAGACATCTTTGCCCCAAGCCTGAGAGTAGATGCAGCTTTTCGGATCGCGATTAAGATCGTATTCATAGCGGGAATCTTCGCCCTGCAGCACAATCGGCATGGATGCGACAAACTCACCTGTATAAGGATCTTCTTCGAAATATCTTTCCTGTGCAGAAAGGTGGCACTTGGCCACCAGTTCAGGACGCATTCTGCTGCCGTGATGAATGGCTGTTGCCACAAACGGCTGGTACTCAGAAATACGGATGGTCAGACTGCCATCAGCCAGCTGAGCTTCAAAAGGTATATTTTGCTGGATTAGTGCCAGCACTTCATGCTCAGCTAGTTGCCGCATCTTCGATAACCTGTCTGAATTTATTTTTACGCGCGATGCTGACATCTTTCGCTTTCACAACGCTCTCGACAAAGTCGATTACTTCACGTTGCAGTTTTGTGCGGTTCAGGCGGTTGATACGGGTAATCCCGCCCGGGCTGAGTACATTGACTTCAACCAGTTTGCCGTTGATCACATCCAGACCGACGAAGTACAGGCCGTCACGGACCAGTTTCGGGCCGATATGACGACACAGGCGCAGTTCCTGTTTGGTCAGCGTGTGCTTCACTTCCTGACCACCGGCATGAATGTTCGAACGGACATCATCTTTTGCCGGAACACGCTTCATTGCACCAATAGGCTCACCATTCAGCATCATGATGCGCACGTCGCCTTGTTCGGCGCCTTCAATGTAATCCTGCAAAATCACATAGTTGTGGTCATCGCCGATATAGAAGTCGAGCAAAGAACGTACACTGGATTTAGCACTTTTCTCAACCAGAATCACGCCTTTGCCGCCGTAACCGTTCAGCGGTTTCATGATCATGCGGTCATTCGGGTTCTCTTCCAGCACACGCTCGAGATATTCACGGTTTTTGGAAACGTGAGTGACCGGAATGAACTCACGGTTCGGGTCAGGCAGGGAAGCCGTGTAAAGTTTGTTATTGGCAACCCGCAGGCCGTCAATATCATTAAAAATGAAAGTATCGTCACGTACCGAGTCCAGAAAGTTCAGCGCCATTGTGTCCAGCGGCGGGTTAGCACGCATGATAATGGCGTCAAACCCTGCCAGCGGCAGTTCGGCTTTGCGGAATTCTGCTTTCCGGTAAAAGCTTGGAACATTGTTGGAAACGGTTGTCTTTTTCAGCACTCGGCAAAAGGCAATTGCCATACTGTCACGCATGGTCAGGTTACTAGGCGTTGTCAGAGCAACAGTATGGCCACGACTGGCAACTTCATGGATCAATCGTAGAGTAGAGTCGGTTTCCGGTTCTACTTTGTGCCAAGGGTACATCACGAAACAAATTTTCATTTCTATAAACCAGTTTATTGCCCGGTTGCATGGGGCAAAAAAGAAAAGAGCCACGCGCTATTAGGCGAATGGCTCGGTAAAGCATCTTGCTATGGCGATAGTCAACAGATTACTCAGTAATCCATATCCTCATCGCTACCGCCGCTATCATCGCTGTCATCTTCAAAGCTGTTCGCCGAAGATTTGCGAGGAGAATTGCACAAGGTATAGCTACGTACCTTGGTGGATGTCTGTTTCAGGTACTTCATCCAGCACTTCGCGAAATCTGATGCAATTTCCTGCTGACCTGTAATTTCAGCAAAAAACTGCACTTCTTCCGGGTTTTCAGGCTGAAGCAAACCTTCCTGGATACCACGCATGGTACGTCCGTAACTTTCCAGAATATTGGCTTCGCTGAGTGTGAATACGCCTGAGCGGTTAAAGCCGCGTGGGAAATTTTTATCGTCGTAAAATTTGCCTACACTTCTCATCTGATCACCTGCCATGTGAGATTTGCGCTGATATTCTTTCAGGTTTGTCGAGTTGTAAATCAAAGGTTTTTCGTCGTCACGATAAAACTTTTTAATGATAAGTGCGGGTCGCTCAGTGTAGTATCGCCATGAGTCCCTTCTTCTATATATACGGGTTAACTTGTGGACACCGAATTACTGAAAACATTTCTTGAAGTCACCAAAACAAGGCATTTTGGCCGGGCTGCCGACAATTTATATCTGACGCAGTCGGCTGTCAGCTTTCGGATACGGCAGCTTGAATCACAATTGGGTAATGCTTTGTTTTCTCGCCAGCGTGGGAATGTTCACCTCACGGCAGCCGGTGAGCGGCTGCAGCCTTATGCTGAGGCGATTTTACAGACCTGGAGCCGAGCGAGGCAGGATGTTGCTTTATCAGACTCCTGTAATAATCAGATAACGCTGGGGGCTTCGGCACTGGTGTGGGAGTTTGATGGCATCTCAGACTGGATCAGCCGCATCTATGGCGCGATTCCGGACCTAGCTTTGCGACTCGAGACGGTTTCAAGACAGGGGCTGGCGAAACAGATTCTGAATAAAAGCATTGATGTGGTCATTACCAGTGAACCGCCCAAGATTGACAACCTGATTGTCAATAAAGTCAGGGAGTATCAGTTACAACTGGTTTGTCATATGCCGGATTGTGATATGACAGGTGTCAAAGATATGCCTTTAGTTTATCTGGACTGGGGAACCCGTTTCGCGGTAGAGCATAGCCGCATATATGAGTTACAGAAAACACCGATACTGCATACCCATTCAAGCAAGATGGCGCTGGAGCATTTGCTGAATAATGGTGGTGTCGGTTATCTGCCATCGCCTGTGATTGCTCACAGTGTTGAAGCAGGGGAGCTTTATGTCGTCAAGAATGCACCCGTGATGGAGCAAACTCTGTATCTGATCTGGCGCGATGACAACGAGAAAATTGAGTTGCTGGATCGCTTGCTGGACGTTGCGTTCAGCGAGATTAGTGAAAGTGTATAAGCACAGTTTTCTGAATAATATATTTTGTTGTCATGATTAAAATATCTTGTTGTACAGAGATTCAGGCTTTGCATTAGTCTCGCTGCTGGAAGGAGGGCGGTTCTGGTGAATTCAAGCTCTCGCTGTATTGGCTATGTGCAGCGAATGAACCGACTTTCTTGTCATACCGCTGAGCATTTGTGTTTTTTTGAATTGTTCCCCTATGCTTAGTGGTGATGGTCAGCCCGGTTTGGGGTGGCCCAACATCCTCAATGTTTTTATCTGGTTGTGTGTCAGGAAACAAGCATGGCAAAGTTAGATGAGAAGTTCCGCAAAGGGTCGAAGTCCAAACTCAAGAGTGATTTTGATGATGACTTTTTTGATTACAATCAGCAGGCGCGGAAGAAAAAACGCCGCCCATCGCGCCAGCGTCAGGACAGCGGTGAGTACATGGATTTCGACTACGAGTAATTAAAATTTCACGACATAGCCTCCAGTAAGTAACGATTCACGTTCAGCTGGAAACCAGACACGAGAAGCGCACCCAAGGGTGCGCTTTGTTATTTTTGGAATCTCTTCAGCAAAATCTTTTCAATCAGGGCTGAATTTTACTGTACGTCTTTCAGTAAGAGTGAAGACAGCTCATCCAGGTGGCTGACGATATAACTCGGACGAATACCTTCCGGTGCCTCGTGATCATGATGATTCAGCCAGCAGGTATCCATGCCTGCATTGATGCCCCCCAGAATGTCTGAATGCGGATTGTCACCGACCATGAGCACTTTACTGCGTTCTGGGTTACCGATCGCATTCAGCGCGTAATCAAAAATCTCAGGGGCTGGTTTGGCTGCGCCGACCTGTTCTGAAATGATTAATGTAGAGAAGTAATCTGTGACCCCGGTCCGGCGTAAACGGACATCCTGAAGTTCAGTAAACCCGTTGGTAATAATGCCCATTTTTACGTGCGGATTCAGCCGTTCCAGCATTGAAGCTGCGCCTGGCAGCAATGAACAGGTGTCTGCCATCGCCTCAAGAAATGCGCTGTTCAGAGTGACTGTCGTGACATTGAGCTTGGAAGCCCAGTATTCAAAACGCAGGTGTTTGATTTGTTCAGCGTTGATATCACCGTTTTGATAATCCACCCAAAGTGGTTTGTTGATACGTTGATATTCAGAGAAATGCTCAGGGGTAAAATCAACCTCAAAACGGGAAAACATCAGTTTGAGGCCGCTGTAAGCATCGAAATGGAAAAGTGTTTCGTCAGCATCAAACAATATCCACTGGTATTTCATAGAGTCAGCCTGTGAAGTTGAGGAAACCCACATCTTACTCTTTTCATCGCCCGGCAACAAAAGAAACCGGGCAACAGCGGAATTACATGATTGATACAGCAGCGGAAATGGCAGTGTGATGATTATGCTGCCAGATGGTCGGTCATCATCCCTGTGGGTTCATTGTAGAGCTTGATCACCAGGGTCAGCGTTTCTTTTTGTGTATCTTCTTTAATGGTGTCTATGGTGTAGAACTGGCCGGTTTTATTTTTTAAAGATTTCTTCACCAGCTGGGCAATGCTGTCGTCGATGTCACCTTTGACTTCAATCGTTTCGACTAATTGAAAGTAACCATGATTTGCTTCATCAGGGGCAAGCAGTTCAGGATTGGCTAAAGCTGAGCCAGAGGCGCTGAGAAGAATGGCACTGAAAATGATGCGCTGAAACATGTGGGTTCCGTCAATGAAAGATGAATATTGCTCATAGCGGCAACTGTGCCATAGCTGCCGCAGTGAATGTCAGCATTCTGTTAATTTGGATTATTCGACATAATTTTTTTGATCTTCAGTCAACACATTTTCCTGGTGCTGATGTGCACCTCTTAACATGGCATGAATCAGCTCATTTGCTTCGAATTTAGTCAGTGCTTCATGGGCACCCACCTGATGTGCCTGAGAGACACTGATTTCGCTCGACAGCGATGTGTGCAGGATTATATAGGTGCCACTCAGTTTGGCACTGTTCTGGACCTCAAATGCCAGCTCGTAGCCATCCAGTCCCGGCATTTCAATATCACTGACCAGAATTTCAAAGGGGTGACCTGCGTCGGCAGCCTGATTCAGCATTCTGAGGGCGTCAGTCCCGGTAGTTGCGATGTGATAAGGGATGCTCACGCTGTCCATTGCCTGACAAAGCTGGCGGCGGGCAACGGCAGAATCATCTACCAGCAGAATTTTCAGCGGGCGCAGAATTTCGCGCTGAACATCGGTCAGAACCGGATGAAGGCTTTCAGGAGAATCAGGAAACACTTTAGACAACAACAACTCAATATCTAATAACTGAACCAACTGGTTCTCAATATTTGTCACACCGGTAACAAAGATGTTTCGGCCCAGCGATGGCGGCGGGGCGTCAATGTTATGCCAGTTACACTCTGTAATTTTGTTGATCCCTCGAACCAGAAAACCAACCAGCCGGCGGCGGCAGTCGGTGATAATGATATAGCATTGCTTCAGTTCTTCCGGTGTGAGCGCAGGGTAACCGATGGCCTTAGCCATATCGATCACCGGCAAGGTGTCACCACGGAGGCTGGCTGCTCCTAAAACCGTTGGATGGGATTGCGGAATAGCAGTTAAAGGCGTAAAAGGAACGATTTCTTTCACTTTCAGTGTGCCAATGGCAAACAGTTGCCGGGAATTCAGCCGAAAAAGCAGCATCCCCTGAGATTGATTGGTTGCGGTTTTGAGCATTGCAGCTTCCCTTTTCCACCCGTCAAATTGTCTTCTGTTGCAACAGAAGAGGACAAGATTTTAATCCGATTATAGTAGCCTGTGGTTCTGGCAAAAGGAATTCATCGTATTGATTTTATTCTTAGTACTTGAACTTTGAGGCTGATCCAGCTTTTTCCCGGTTCAGGAGAAATCTTTTGTCCCAAGTGACCTCGTGGCGCGGATTATGCGGGGGAAGATTGGGCTTTTATATAGCGGGTCATCTGGAGCTGAATGCGCTTGGAATGTCGCCGGAGTGCGTTGAATACAGCTATAGTTATAGTCAAAAGGCATACAGGGAAGGGGCTGTGAACCCGGTGCAGTGAAACGCATGGAATGCTGAGGACGTTG
Organism: Photobacterium sp. 53610; assembly: GCF_036409375.1. Classification (NCBI taxonomy): domain Bacteria; kingdom Pseudomonadati; phylum Pseudomonadota; class Gammaproteobacteria; order Vibrionales; family Vibrionaceae; genus Photobacterium; species Photobacterium sp. 53610. The sequence continues at coordinate 71,855 of NZ_JAXOFS010000002.1, forward strand.
AACTCTGAGATAGGTGTGGTTATGGAATTACGGAATAGAACTGGCGATATTGCTCACCTGGCAGACAATCTTACGTTGAAAGAAATTGTCGATATGGGATTTTCAATTGATCTGTGTGACGAAAACTATGATCCCAATGAACACTGGACGATCAGGCAATCCCGTCAGAAAAAAGAAGGTGAGTATCCTTCGAATCAATGAATTGATGGCCAGAGCATTTTGCTCTGGCTTTTTTCTATTTCAGCATGGATTGATATTCGTGAAATAAACACGTTATGCTTTGTACTTCTGTGGTGAAATGGGAGTCGTTTTTGTCTGTTTCAAATATTCATGGGAATCACATTGATGAATGGAGAATATAAATCATCTGTTTTCATCATTTCATTTCAGTCTTCATTCTGATTCGCGATAGAAAATTAAAGAACTCGGTTTTAAAAAGGATGTTATACGTATGCGTGGTCGCTTTATTTGTTATCAGCCAAACCCGACAGCGGAAGTGAATCTTGTTTGTTTTCCATTTGCGGGCGGAAGTGCAGCAATATTTCATCCATGGGTGGCGCAGTTGCCCCGCCATGTCCAGTTGTTAGCTTATCAGCCTCCCGGGCGGGCGCAGCGTATGGCTGAACCTGGCTGTATCACGATGCAGGAGTATATTGAGGATATCTGGGGTGGTTTACAGGGACACTTAGAAAAACCATTGATTCTCTTTGGCCATAGCATGGGTGCGCTTATTGCCTATGAAGTTGTCAGAAAATTGCATCTAGAGAACCCGCATGTGCCGATGAAAGCATTTTTTTCTGCGGCAAAGTCACCCTGGAAAAAAAATCGGGCGAAACTCATCAGCCACCTCAATGATGATGAATTTATCAACGAGCTGAAAAGAAAAGGGGGCTTTCCGGAAGAGATTCTGAACAATCAGGAGTTGATGGCACTGTGTACGCCATTTATTAAATCTGATTATCAGCTTGTTGAACAATACAGCTCTGAAGAAACACGTCAATTGGCTGTCCCTGCGACTGTTCTTGCCGGTCTGGAGGATGAAATCTCAGAACAGGAACTGGCTGAGTGGGAAAATGGGTTTACTGAATCACCGGATATTCATCATTTTCCTGGAGGTCATTTCTTTCTCCATGAGCATGCGGTAATGAATGAGATGATTGCCTTAATCACCCGTTAACCGAACATTGAACATTGCAGACACCCGTGGATTTTAACGCCATCGGGTGTTTGCATGGCTGAACTGACGTCACTGATTCGTCTGCTTACTTTTCCAGCCATCCGGCGACAGTCTGTACCGGGACAAAACTGTTTTCTCTGGTGAGCCAGACAGCTACAGCATCCGCATTGAGTGGAATCTCAACCTGCGTGAAAGTCCAGGTGGATTCTGAGGCTTTACGGGAATCACTCAAGACAATATGGTCATACACAAGATTTTTTCCGGCATTTTCACCCCGCTTTATCTGAGTTTGCTCATCCATCGCCAGAATGACTAATTGAGCAATAAAGCGACCTTTGCCTTTGTAATCGAGCTGAAATGTATTTCCATTTCGGGTGAGTTTCAGAATTTCTGTAGCTCGGGAATTGTGCGCCGGTAACGGCTGCCTGCGAAAAAAGCCACGCCACTCCTTGCCGTCAATCACAAATCCCGGCGTATAGACGCCGCTTAAGATTCTGTACTGATGATAGAGCCGCTGCTTCAGGCTGTATTCTGGCTTTGAAAATGTATCTTTCCAACCCAGTGAATCCCAGTAATCAACATGATAGACGACTGGAAGGATCTCTTCCCAGAGTTGATATTTCTGTTTCAAAGCGCTGGTGAAGTGATCGGCCGGCGGACAACTGGAGCAGCCTTGTGACGTAAACAGCTCAATGACCTGCGCTGGGGGGCCAGAATGTTGCCAAGTTTGTGCAGGAGTAATTGGGCTGACAAGAAGTAAGCTGGCAGCGATGACTGTTTTCATTTCTCTTTTCCCACTGGATGTCTTATCTGAACAGACCTGGGTTGAGGCACTTGCATTTCAGACAGCATGCAATGATTTGAATTTGAGGGGCCATGTGGATCATTGCGAACCCGGTAATCAGCAGAAAAACAATTAATGAACGATTGCGTTTCATAATTATGGTGGCTATATTTTCACCCTGATTGTTGACAAAGAAGATCGTGATGAACACAGAAACTCGTAACGGTTTAGCCGGGCGGCCAGTTGATTCCCAAAAGACATTGCAGATTTTTTCAGCCATTGACGAAATACTGGCGGCTGAAGGAATCGCCCGTCTTTCCATTGAACGGATTGCAAGTACAGCCAAAGTGTCGAAAGTCACTTTATATCGGCGCTTTACTAACCTCGAAGGTGTGATCAGTGCTTATGTCGAAAGTTTCACACAAACTGCGCTTGAGCGTTCTCTCTCTGAAATGCAATCACTTGGGCAGTTCAGTCCTGAACAGAAACTGGTCCGGTTAGGGACACAAGTGATGGTGCTGCTCAGTCAGCCCAGTGTGATTGCATTTGATAACGCAATTGCCGCGGCAGGACCTAAATTTCAGGGGTTAAAGGAAGAATTGTTTCGTCACGGTCCCCAGCGTGTGGTCCGTGAAATCAGCGCTATTTTGTCGCAGTCAGGCGTGAATTCACTGTCGTTCACGCTTGCGCAACTGGCTGACATGCTGTTTCAGCTCTGGAAAAGTGATTTTTATGATGAACTGCGGTTCACGGGACACATGCCGTTGTCCCCGGCGCAGCTTGAACAACACGTGCTCATCAGAACACAATTTTTTCTCAACGCACTGGAGCGGGAGTCGGGTGCATGAAAAGTTCTACGAAAATATTACTGGCCGGTGCAACGGGTTATCTTGGGATGCACCTGACAAAGCAATTACAACAGCACGGTTATGATTTCCAGGCGTTAGCACGGAGTCCTGAGAAGCTGAAAGCAATGGGGCTTCACGATGAACAGATCCGTATTGCACAAGTTACCGAACCAGCATCACTGAAAGGATGCTGTGAAGGTGTTGAGGTTGTGATTTCCTGCGTTGGGATCACCCGTCAGCGAGATGGACTGAGTTATATGGACGTTGATTATCAGGCCAATCTGAATTTGTTACTGGAAGCAGAACGCGCGGGTGTGAAGCGATTTATCTATATTTCAGCTTTCAATGCACCCAAATTTCAGACCGTTCGGATACTGAAAGCAAAAGAGCAATTTGCAAATCGCCTGCTGATTTCCACTATCGCGAGTCCCTGTGTTATCCGTCCAAACGGATTTTTCTCGGATATGACAGAGTTCTACAAGATGGCCAAGCGAGGGCGTGTATATCTTTTTGGAACCGGGCAACTGAAACTGAACCCGATTCACGGGGATGATCTGGCAAATTTTTGTATAGAAGCCATCGATTCCAATCAGAAAGAACTGGATGTCGGTGGACCGCAAATCCTCACCCACCGGGAAATTGCAAAAGTTGCATTTCGTGTATTGCAACAACCTGAAAAAATCACCTGCCTGCCCGACTGGTTACGGAAGGGGGTCCTGGCTGTCGCTCGCTTGTTGCCTGTGCAAGTTGCCGGTCCGGTTGAGTTTTTTGCGGCTGCGACCGCTCAGGATATGGTGGCTCCTGTGTATGGTCAGCATACGCTTGAAGCATTTTATACAAGTTACGCGCGTTCAACCGATCCAAACTAAGAAAGAGTGAATTTACAAAATAGGATGGGATGATGACTTGCTTCTGATTCAGTCAACAGTCAGTATGAATGAAACAAAATGCATAAATAAGCATTCAGGGACAAATAATCAAGGAATCAGGCATGACCAGCAAACACAATACGATAAAAATCTGGGGAATTTCAATTGCCACCTTACTTGGCATTGCAGCCTGCGGCGGTGGCGGCGAAAAGGGGAATGCTCCGGCAGCATTTAATCTGACGGATGTTGCGATTGAGCAGGAAGGGTCCGGAAGGATCAGTTTTGCCTGGCAGCCATCAGAAAGAGCAGAGCGCTATCAGATCTGCATTGAAGAGCAGCGTCAGTGTACAGCCATTGGCGAAACCACGGGTCTTGAACGGATCCTCACTCTCCAAAGCAGTAAGGCACTGACACAACCCCAGTATTTCATCCGCGCAATTAATTCAGACGGTTATACCGATTCCAACCTGATGGCACTTCCGGTTTCAGACCTGATTAAAACAGCCAGGGTCTATTTCCCATCTGACAGCCAAAAAAAATCGATCTTTGCAGCCAATGTTAGTATGAGTGCAGACGGCAACACCATTGCAGTTGCTGCGCCGTTTGACAATATCAGCGAGTCATTTTTTGAACAAAATGCGGGTGCCGTTTACATTTACAGACGTGATCAGGCCGGTTACTGGAAAGATCCGGTTCAGATTATTGCCAGCAATCGAGATGGCTACGATTGGTTTGGTATCGGTATCAGCTTGTCGGATGATGGAAAAACACTGGCAGTCGGGGCAAGTGGCGAACAGTCAACATTCGTTGACCAACCGACGCAAAATATGAATGATGCCGTTGGAGCTGTGTATATTTTCGAATCAAATGATGATGGTCAATGGCAGGAAACAGCGTACATCAAAAGTTCTTCCAGCCTGGATTTATGGGATTACTTCGGTGGACAGGTTGAACTCAGTGGCAACGGAAAAACGCTTGCCATTGCCGCTATAGGTCACGATGCCGCGACAACCGATGATCCGTTTGATAACTCCAGAGCAGATACGGGAGGGGTGTATTTGTTCGAACGTCAATCCGATGGCAGCTGGATTGAAAACCAATATCTGAAAGCTGCAGGATTGGAAAGAGGGGCTGGCTATGGTTACGCGATGGCGATGGATGGCGCTGGAACGCAACTTGTCGTCGGAATGCCTTATTCTGGTGGCACATACCGCTATGGTGAAGTATTTACTTATTCAAAAGATGCAGAAGGTCACTGGCAGTTCAAAGGAATTCTGAAAGGAGCAAGGGAACCTGTTGCTGAATTCGGATCAGAAATTGATATGGACAGCCGTGGCGATACATTGGCGATTACCATGCCTGGCAGAAAAGGGGATGTTACAGGGGGAGTTCGGGTGTACAAACGAACGTCTTCGGGTTCTTGGATACTCAGTGCAGAAATTTCTGATCCACAGCAGGATAAATACAGTGATTTTGGTCAACGGGGACTGAGTGTCAGCCAGAATGGTAAAGTGATTGCCATTGGAGCAATTACTACAGATGTGACTGATCCGGACAATCCGGGAACTCAAATCATCAAAGCAGGTACAACTTATATTTACAAGTCAGATGAACAGCAAAACTGGCAGCACAGTGTCACACTGCGTGCGACGGAAATAAAAAGTGATGCTTATTTTGGTCATGCGATTGATCTCAATCAGGATGGCAGTGCTGTTGCGATCGGGGCCAGTGGTTTAATGCTTAGAAATCCTCAGATGGCAACCACTGACGTTGACCTAAACAGCAGTGTGGTCATTTATTGATCTCTCTGTTTGCACATATAGCGGTAGAACAGGCAAGTACGGCCATGCAGCCGTGCTTGCAATCCATTGAGTATGCCGTTAGTGTGTTGAGCATGAACTCAAATATTCCTCAATTCACCTTATCAATTCGCTGGTGGCGCTCCTGAAGGAGCGGCACTGAATTTTTACGTTCATTTGCCGCCGGAATTGGCAGCCAATGAACGCAATGTCTCCGATCTGATGTTTCCTTTGGCTGCCGTAGACTGGCTTTATTCAAGGAAACTCAAGATGAAAGAACGCATTCTTACCGGTGACAGACCGACCGGTTCATTACATTTAGGGCACTTTATCGGCTCGCTTCAGCAACGGATCAAACTTCAGCATACCCATGAACAAACCATTTTGGTTGCAGATTTACAGGCGCTGACCGATAACGGTCAGAACCCGAAAAAAATCTCAGACAATATTCTGAATGTTGTCGCAGACTATCTGGCTGTGGGGATTGATCCCTGCAAAACAACGATTTGTCTTCAGTCTGCATTACCGGCTTTGTCTGAATTAACCATGTATTACTCGAACCTGGTGTCGATTGCCCGGCTGGAACGGAACCCAACGGTTAAGAACGAAATTCATTTTCGGGGATTCGGAAAAACTATACCTGCCGGATTTTTAACTTATCCAATCAGCCAGGCTGCTGACATTACAGCATTCCGTGCAACCCAAGTGCCGGTTGGTGATGATCAATTGCCCATGATAGAGCAGACCAATGAAATTGTTCGCCGGTTTAATTCAGTTGTTCACGAGCCGGTTCTTTATGAGTGTCGGGCATTGTTGAGCCATTTTCCAAGATTGCCCGGCGTTGATGGTAAAGCAAAGATGTCGAAATCGCTGGGGACGGCCATTCCATTGGGAGCGACAGCTGATGAAATAAGAACAGCGGTGAAAGCCATGTACACAGATCCGAATCATTTACGTATTGAAGATCCGGGGCAGGTTGAAGGAAATATCGTCTTTACATATCTGGATGCCTTTCACCCGGACAAAGCATTTGTTGAGGAACTGAAATCCCACTATCGTCAGGGGGGATTAGGTGACGGAAAAACAAAGCAAATTCTCGAAGACTGTTTGCAGTCTATGTTGACGCCTATCCGGGAAGAGCGCGAAAAGTTACTGGCAGATAAAACGATGCTGGTTGAGGTCCTCAGAGCCGGCACGGAGAAAGCCAATGAAGTCAGCCAAGGCGTGTTACTTGATGTGAAACGGGCATTAGGCATTGCCATGTTTTGAGTGAGCATGAAAAAATCCGGCTGTATAAGGCCGGATTTTTCAGCACTTGATATGGTGTCATATCAGGATTACAGACGAACACCCTCAACATGCAGTTCCATGTCCGCATAGCTTGACGTGCCCATGACCGGAATGCCGAAATCAGCCAGTTCAATGCGGGTTGTGCCTGTAAATCCTGCGCGGTAACCGCCCCATGGATCTTTACCTGCACCTACAAATTCTGCATCAATTGTGATTGGTTTGGTTTGGCCTCGCAGTGTCAGATCACCGTCAATCGCCAGTTTTCCATTGCCTTTGTCGGTCACTTTGGTGCTGGTAAACGTCGCTTTAGGGAATTTGCGGACTTCAAGAAAATCTTCACTGCGAACGTGTTTGTCACGGTCAGCCTGGTTTGAATCGAAGCTGGTGGTATCAATATTCACTTTAACTTTTGAAGCACTGATGTTCTCAGGGTCATAGCTGAAATTACCGTCAAAAGTATTAAAACGCGCTTTAATAAAGCTGTAGCCCAGGTGGCTGATTTTCAGGTTAACGGATGCATGCGCACCTTTGTTATCAATCATGTAATCTGCAGCATTGGCAATTCCCGGAACAACCAGGGCCGCAGCCAGACTTAAAGCGGTAAGATGCTTCTTCATTTTTCATTCACTCCCAACATTTTTTTCAGGGTATTATCTTTATGAATAAAGTGGTGCTTGAATGCCGCCACTGCATGGAGCAGTGCCAGTCCAATCAGGGTGTAAGCCAGATATTCATGAATTTCTCCGGCAATATCGGATTGATCCAGGAACAATTCTCCCATCGATGGAACCGTCAGCCAGTTGAAAACTTCAATACCGCGACCATCAGAGGTCGAAATCAGGTAACCACTGATAAACAATCCGAACAGTAAAATATAGATGACGGCATGCGCTGATTTCGCGGAGATTTTTTCCAGTCCGGAACCAATAATTTCAGGTTGATTCTTGATGGTTTTCCAAAGAAGACGAAACAGCGTCGCAGCCATCAGACTCAGGCCGATAGATTTGTGCCAGTGTGGTGCAACGGTATACCAAGAAGAATAATAATTGAGATCGACCATCCATAGGCCAACCGCAAAGAGTCCGATAATGACGACAGCACTGAGCCAATGCAGGGTAATGGAGACCCAATCGTAATGCGTGACCTCTTTTTTCATGTATCCGGATATCCTGAATGAGAACTACTTCTCTATTCTAGAGGCAAATGTTTCAAAAATCAGTGCATTATGTTGAACAAGCTCTTCGAAGAAATTGAACAAGTCGGAAAAAGCCAATGAAATCGTGATGTAATCGGCCGAAGTCAAGAGTGATAAATTTGTAACCAGATATAACAACCCTCTCAGACGGAGGGCTGTTGAGCAATTTTGTGCTTTTTAATCATGCAATTAGCGCTGGATGTCATTTTCATGGCGCCAATTCATAATTGTCCACTCCTGCATTTGAGCATGCAGGGCTAAAGCTGGATCCGGATTGACTGCAAATGGGAAATCAACAGCCTGGAGAAGTGGGAGGTCGTTCATTGAATCGGTATAGCAATACAGGCTGTGAAACTGGGTTAACTGATCCTGCAGCCATGCCTTCAATCGCGTGACTTTCCCTTCACGATAGCTCAGCGTACCGGTGGTGCTGCCGGTATAAATGCCGTTAATGGTTTCAAGCCGAATCGCAAGCGCATCATCAACCTGGAGTAATTCAGCGATTGGTTTAACGAGATGTTCACTGGTCGCAGAGATAATAATGACAGTATCACCGCGCTTTTTGTGCCAGGTGATTCGTTCAGAGGCATCAGGAAAAATAGCGGGCTGAATGCGCTGTTCGACGAATTCACGAATCATTGGCGCCAGATCCAGTTCAGATTTACCTGAAATCGGCGCAAGCGTCGCAGTCATATAGGTCTGCATATCCATCTTGCCTTTCGCATAATCCTGCATCAGTGCCTGCTCTTGTTCGAGCAGATGCTCAGATGCCAGTCCTTTGTCGACAAGGAATTTTACCCACAATGAAGCCGAATCTGCGGCAATCAGGGTTTCATCTAAATCGAAGATGGCAAGATTGGGTAATTTTGTGATGGGTTGAATGTTGGATAACAACGTGTCTTTCCTTTCCTTCAGATTTAAGGGGTAAGATTATGTGCGAACCATGACACGAATGTTTCAGTGAAATGTCGGTTTGAAGTCATCTCGCGATAGATAAATCAGGAAAATTAACTTTTTTGTGACATTTTTCCCAGCATGAGCGCATAAACTTCACATGTCTCAATCTTGAGACAGTTTTTGGTCGCCACTCTCTATTATAGTTCGGCGGTTTTACGTGAGTATGCAGGCAGGAGTGCAAGCTTTCATGAGCGTATGCCATTTCATTCATCGTGTGAAGAGATAAATGTGAGCAAAATTATCGCCACAATCAAAGACATTGATATGCACCTGAGAACGGAATCTGACGGTAGTATTAGTGCAGCGTACGATGCCTATCAAATCAAAACCGCATTTCAGCCGATTCATACCGTTCATGGTGAGTTTTTTGGCTATGAAGCACTGGCCCGGGTTTTTAATGAGGCTGGTGAAGAACTGAAAACTGAGCCTTTTTTTACTTCTGAATATCTCGACATGACAGACCAGGTCAACCTGGATCGGTTGGCACGAGCAATTCATGTGAAAAACTTTGCCAGTTTTTTTCCTGCCCATTTCCTCTTCATTAATATGATGCCTGATGTGCTGCTGGCTCATAACAGGCAAGCTTCTGCAGAAAAGTTTAATGACTTCGGTTTGATGTCCAGTCAGGTTTATGTCGAGTTACTTGAACACGATTGTTCATGTAATCATGAGCTTCAATGTGTGCTGGGTCAGATGCGGGCACAGGGCTTGAAAATTGCGATCGATGACTATGGCGTGAAAGCTTCGTCAGAACGCCGGGCGCGTTTGTTAAATCCGGATATGATCAAAGTGGATCGCTCTTTGCTGGCCGGTTATCTGGCCGGAGACACGCAGCCGCTGATTCAGGTTGTGAAACTGGCTCAGGAACTCGGCGCAAAACTGTTGCTGGAAGGCGTAGAAAACGAGGAAGGGCGGGAAGTAGCGACGCAGCTGGGGGTTGACTATATGCAAGGATTCTATCTTGGCCGTCCGCAGTTATTGTCTGAGATGCTGGAATCAAGGGTTTACTGAGGTAAACCCTTGAGACTATGTTCTTAATGAGCGACGCCGCCCGTCGTGAGCTTCTGCGGATCCAGTAAACTTTCCAGTTCGCTGCGCGTCAGTTCAGTTTCCTCTTCAGCAACATCCAGAATATCCCGTTTCTCTTTGTAAGCCTTTTTAGCGATTTCAGCCGCTTTCAAATAGCCGATCACCGGATTCAGTGCCGTCACTAGAATTGGGTTTTTCGCCAGTGCTTCCTGAAGTTTATCCTCACGGACATGAAAACCGGCAATGGCTTTATCTGCCAGCAGGGTGAAGGCGTTTGCCAGCAGCTCAATGCTTTGCAACAGGTTATAAGCAATCACAGGCAACATCACATTCAGCTGGAAGTTCCCGGATTGTCCTGCCACTGTGATGGTTGAATCATTGCCGATGACTTGTGCAGAGACCATGGCTGCCGCCTCTGGAATCACCGGGTTGACTTTACCGGGCATGATGGATGATCCGGGCTGTAAGGCTTCCAGTTCTATTTCGCCTAAACCAGCCAGCGGTCCGGAATTCATCCAGCGCAGATCATTGGCAATTTTCATCATGGCGACGGCAGCTGTTTTCAGCTGTCCGGATAAGGCCACAATGGCGTCCTGGCTGCTCAGGTTGTAGAAAAAGTTATCACTGCAGCTGAAAGGTATTTCAGCAGAAACGGACAAGTTGTTGGCAAAGGTTGCAGCAAATTTCGGATCTGCATTGATCCCGGTACCAACCGCGGTGCCGCCCTGGGCCAGCGCGGTGACGTTTTCAAGACTCTGAACAATGCCTTGGTGTGCTTTTTCAATTTGCGTCTTCCAGCCCTGCAGTTCTTGCGCCAGTGTCACCGGCATCGCATCCATTAAATGAGTGCGGCCAGTTTTGACGATATGACCGACTGCAGCCGATTTTTCATCCAGCGTTTTGCTGATATGTACCATGGCCGGGAACAGGTGTTCATGACATGCAATAGCTGCACTGACCTGAATGGTTGTCGGAATAACGTCATTACTGCTTTGTCCCATGTTGACATGGTCATTTGGATTGACGGTCAGACCTGACCGGTTTGATGCCAGCGTTGCAATGACCTCATTGGCATTCATGTTAGAGCTGGTGCCGGACCCTGTCTGGAAGACATCAATCGGGAACTGATCAAGATGATGGCCGTCAATGATCTCCTGACAGCTGTCGATAATGGCATGAGCGATATCATTGTCGAGCAGGCCCAGTTCAAGATTACTTCTCGCGGCGGCTTGTTTGACAAATGCAAGAGCCTGAATGAACCGGGCTGGCATGGTCAGGCCGCTGACAGGGAAGTTATTCACCGCGCGTTGGGTCTGTGCCTGATACAGCGCATTCTGGGGAACCTGTACTTCACCCATGCTGTCTTTTTCAATTCGGTAATCTTTCGTCATGTCAGCGGTTCCTTATAATCCGGACGAATGTTGTAACTGTAGAAGGTTTTGTTTCAGAGAAAGGAATTTGTCGGTGTGGCTGTCGCCGTAGAATTTTTTCAGGGCCAGGAGCGGGCAATGCAAATAATCCAGACAGATACGACGAAAAATTCTCGACTGATGCCGGTTATCGATCGTGTTCAGCAAATGGAAAAAGACCCGCCGGAGAAAAAGCTCCTGGAGTAAGGGGTTTCTGACGGGTGTCGGTTGTCCGTAATAAGCGGCCAGGTTCATGCCCGCCTGCGTCATGTCGATGATGACGTCCTGCTCATATCCCGGGATCAGAGGGTGGTTGAGAAAACGATCCTCAGCCAGGAAATATTGCCGGTACAGCTCTCTGGTTTTGTCCATAAAACGCTCCACACCCCAATAAAATAATGATAATTATTATCATTATCGTGGTTGGGTTTCAAGCCTGTTCCCTGAAGTTTATACGAGGTCGCAGGCTTGTCGGGGTTTTAGCGTCATGAACAAAACTGAGTGTCATCAATCTGGCGCTCGGTGGAGAATCATCATTGAATGCGGACGCACATAAGTGGCGGTTTGTCTTAAGATTTTCGTCAGAACGCGACTATCGGCAGTATCTGTCAGGCATCTCCAGTGTGAATCCGGCAGAGCAAAACGCACGGGCAATTCGCCTGAATTGAATATGTACATCAGACTTTCTTCGCATGGTATGCGGATCAGACAGGCGAAGGGAGAGTTTTCAGCCCAAGTCTGTTCTGACAGATTTGCTCCGCGGTGATCCAGCCATTGAATTTCGACGGACTGAGTTTGAGCCGACAGTGCCTGTGTGAATGCTGGCATGATTGTTTGTCGCAATGTCAGCAATGACTGGCAGTACTGCCTGAAATCGCCCGATTGTACTTGACCTTCCCAGTTCACCCAGCTGATCGCGTTATCCTGGCAATATGCATTGTTATTTCCCAGCTGGCTGTGAGCGTGCAGATCGGCACCTAACAGGTGTGGGATGCCGAAGCTGAAGAGCAGACTGGTCATCAGGTTTCGTTTTTGCTGCTCACGTTTTTTAATGATCGCCGGAGCGTTGCTTTGACCTTCAATGCCATGATTATTCGACCGGTTGTCCGGGTGACCGTCCCGATTGTCTTCACCGTTGTCACGGTTATGTTTTTCGCCGTAGGAAACTAAGTCCTGAAGCGTAAAGCCGTCATGGTAGCAGATATAATTGACGCTCATCTTTTCCGGCCAGTTCCAGGCCGGGAATCTTTCTTGTGAACCAAGCAACAAGGATGCGATTTCTGCGTTGGTGGCACGGTGCAGCCAGTAACTGCGCCAGGTATCCCTGAATGTGTCATTGCACTCGTGCCAGTGACCCGGGAAATGACCTAGTTGATAGCCATTCGGGCCAATATCCCAGGGCTCGGCAATCAGTTTGACCTGGCTGAGGACAGGATCATTGTTGATGGCTCTGAAAAATGCTGCGTTTTTACAAAACCTGTCGTCCTGCCGTCCCAAAGTTGCAGCCAGATCAAAACGAAAGCCATCAACCTGATAATTCAGAACCCAATGCCGTAATGATTGCAATACGGCTTCCAGTGCAGGCGGATGGCTGAGATCCACGGTATTGCCGCAGCCGGTGAAGTTTTTCAGGCCGCCGTTCTGATGGTGCAGATACGTTTGCTGATCCAGTGCTTTGAAGTGATAAATCGGTCCGCCGTCGCCTTCCTCGGCGGTGTGGTTGTAAACCACATCCAGAATGACCTCGATTCCGTGGGCATGCAGGGTACGGATCATGGTTTTACACTCCTTAACCGGATCTGCAATGGCAAAACGTCTGTCCGGCGCTGACCATGCCAGCGGGTTGTATCCCCAGTAATTCGTCAGTGATTTTGTCTTAAGGTGACTTTCATCCACTTTTGTTGCTATGGGCATGAGTTGCAGGCAGGTGATGTTGTTCTCTTTGAAATCGGCGAGTATGGCCGGGTGACACAGCCCCAGATAAGTGCCTCTTTGTTCAGGCGGAATCGCCGGGTGTTGTCTGGTATATCCTTTGATATGAATTTCACTGATGACAGTGTTGCTCAGCGGTGTTTCCGGATGTGTCCGGGTTTGCCAGTCGAAGTGATGACGTGTTGTGAGTGAAACCCATTCTGGTGCGTCGTTTCCAGCGGTTATCTTCTCCGATGATGTTTGATGGTGTGAAAATTGGTGACGCTGTAACACATTGTGCGCATGTGGGTCCAACAACCATTGACGGGCCTGAGTGGCTTGAGTGGCCGGGTTGATCTGATAAAAACTGTAAGCTGAATCAGCCTGAAGCGACGGAATGTACAGATACCAGTCACCATTGGGCTGTCGTGACATCGGGAAAGTCTCGATGATCTGACCGTTATCTCCGAACAGTGCTACAAATAATTGCTGGCTGTCCGGAGCATGTACACGAAAGTGGCAGCCTTGTTCCGTCAGTGTCGAGCCCAGGGGAACACCGGGGTCCAAAGTCATATCCTGTCCCAAAGTTGGTTCTGGAATAGAAATTTTCATGAAAAACCTTAAAGGGCTGAAAAAAGAACAGCCAGTCTTTGAAGACTGGCTGTTTTGTCACTCAATGCAATGGTGATTACCACCAGGCTTCAACCTGAGCACCGATGTTATATTCGGTGTCGTTGCCAGAGCCAAAGGCATTATCATTGTCGTAGTCAGACAGATAACTGGCGTAGAAACGCAGTTCAGGACGCGCCCAGAAGCCTGGGCCAGCGGTAAATGCCTGAGCCAGAGTGAGCTTGCTACCAGATTTGTCGACGCCAGAATCATCTTCATCATAATAACCGGCTTCAATGATGGTTTTCATGTTGTTGTTCCACTTGTACTCAGGACGAACAACTGCACTCAGAATGGTGTGATCATCTTTGCTGTCAAAACTGGTTTTTGCAAAAATCAGCTGGTGGCCGATTTCCCAGGACGTTGAAGGCGCAATCACCCCCCAGTTAATCAGGCGGTACCCCAGTGCGTCATCATTCGAGGTCGCATTAAAGTAGTGCCCTGCGCCCAGACCGGCCATTTGTTCGCCATACCCGTTTGAACCGGCCTGAACGGTTGATTTGTTGAAGCCGCCAAAGAAGTTGCCGATAGTCAGTTCACCAGTGAACATCGCACCATCATTGAAGGTCTCTGCGGCTTTCTGTGCATCTGTCTCATTCACCAGACCATAGTTCAGACCCAGTTCCAGGCTCAGGTCGCGTGCCAGTTTGATTTCAGAATAACGCAGGTCGATGTTATTGACGTTGACTTCACCGGAGTCATCCCGAATGATGGCAAAGGACACCTTACCCGGGCCAAAACTCAGTTTCTCGATACCGGCACCGGCACCTGATGTATCCCAGTAGTAGAAGTCTGAGATGTGAATGTCGTGGCGCTGGTAGTAACGTTTACCGGCCCACAGTGTGGCGTCTGCATCACCCGCAATGAAACCTTTTGCCTGAACGTTGAACTGGCGCAGTGCGATGTTGTCTGAACCGTCGTCGTTCACACCCAGGCCTTCCCAGTCGTTCGAACCGTCAGTTGCAACTGCCAGCATGGAGTCGACATAGAATGATTTGCCATTCTCGTTGTAGACTTCTTTTCCTAAACCCAGCTCGCCGTAAACATCATTTTCGTTCCCTAAACGGCCAACTTTGTTTTTCTCATAGGCGACAGGCGCACCGTTTTCACCGCTGATTCCGACACCGGCACGCATATAACCGTGAAAGTCGACGTCTTCTGCGTAGGTTGCAGCAGACATCAGTGCAGCGGATACAGCTGCTGCAGTCAGACAAATTTTGTTCAGTTTCATTGCATAAACTCCTTGATGGATGCGCTTTTTATTATCTTGCTCCGTTCCGGCTATTACCGAATCAGGCAGTCAGAGTGACCTGGTACAGATCTTGTCACTCTGTTGATCGCGTCCCTCAGCTGAATGACGGCACCGGGTCCAGTACATCCGAGTGCCTCTGCAAAGGGGCGTCCGCTTTGGATGGTTTCATTCTGCGCCTGTCATAGACCAGTAACATCCTCCTCAATAACCTTGATTGATGGAGGAGCAGGGGGGATGAGTGTGGAGATCACACTTTGTAGGGGGAAGGTGAATTTTTATGCTGAATTTGAACTTTTTTGATCACTGGATCACGAATTTTCCGTCCAGGAAGGGGAACGTGCTTGAAATAAGCCCTTCAGATCACGTTTTCGCTGGGATGAGAAGTAAGGTGTAAGCCTAAAGTACAGAGCAGGAACCAATCAACATTGTGCTCTGTCATGAATTTGATTGTGTCTGCCCCACAGCATTGAGTGCTAACTAGAGACACAATAAGAAACTGGTGGTATATATGTAACAAGATGTTTCTTTGGCTCGACTATGAATATTGAATATTTCCTTCAAAATCCATTCATTCCTTTTCCTGAAGGGTATCTTGTTGTCAAAAACAAAAAACACCAGATTGTCGCCTGCAATGAAGCTCACCAGAAGTTAACAGGGATCCGTGAACATGCTCAGATGCTTGGCCTGACGGACAATGACTTGCCTTGGCGAAGTTATGCCAGCCTTTATCAGATGTATGAGAAAGATATTATGAGCGGGCGGCAATATAGCTTACGTCTGCCACTGATTGATGTGTCAGGGTGCGTTCACCAGTTGTATATAAAGAAGCAAGTCATTCTGGATCAGCATGGCTTCATCGCCGGAACCGTGACACACGCACTATCCTTGAGCAGTCGTGAGAATGAGGGGATGTTCAATACACAATTTACTGCAATTGAGCAAATTTCCCGCCTGAGAGACTGGCGCTTATTTCAAGTGTGCAAGCGGTTGTTACTGAACCCGAAGTGCGATCTTCCGATTGAGCAATATGCTGCGGATGTAGGGATGGCATCAAGAAGTTTATCAAGACTGTTTAAATCAGAACTTGGCTTAGGCTTTTCGCAAATGCGCAAGCTGATCCGTGTCTACCTTTCGATTCCAGAATTGTTACATGGTCGCAGACCGAGCCAGGTTGCACTGGATTTTGGTTACCAGTCTCAAGCGAGCTATTCCACCGTCTTTAAACAAATCACCGGCTTTTCTCCCGTATGTTACGTCAAAGCTCATGCTTGTGAATGAACTTTGAGATGATCCGGCACGGAATGAATAACCAGCTTTGGGAAGAAGCCAAGTGCACCGTGTTCATCGGAGACACTTGGCCAAAGCGGTTCAATTAATGCGGCTTAATTGACAGATTCAATGATCATAGCAACACCTTGTCCTACGCCAACACACATAGAACATAATGCATAACGCCCGTTTGATTCTTTAAGTTGTCGCGCGGCTGTACCGACAATACGTGTGCCACTCATGCCGAGCGGGTGCCCAAGTGCAATCGCACCGCCATTCGGGTTAATGCGCGGATCGGTTGCATTCAAATTTAAGGCTTTTAATACCGCAAGTACCTGAGCAGAGAAGGCTTCGTTGATTTCAATCACGTCCATATCTTTCAGCTGTAATCCTGAGAGCGACAGGACTTTCTGAATGGCGGGCGCAGGACCGATCCCCATCACACGCGGTTCGACGCCACTGGTCGCGTAAGCCACTACACGCGCCATTGGTGTGAGATGATGCAGGTCCAGTGCACTGCGACTTGCGAGTAAAAGAGCGGCTGCACCATCATTGACACCCGAAGCATTCCCCGCAGTAATCGTGCCATCGGAGCATACAACAGGACGCAGCTGACTGAGCTTTTCTGGAAGGGTGAGTCTCGGATGTTCATCCAGGGTGACAGTTTCAACCTGATGTTTACCCACCGAAACTTCAACGGGCACTATCTCGTGCTGATAGAAACCACGTTCCAGAGCGTCGCAGTATTTTCTCTGGCTGTCGAACGCAAAGTTGTCTTGAGCGGTTCTGGAGATCCCAAAGTTCTGAGCCAAATTTTCTGCCGTCTGAGGCATCGAATCCGCGCCGAACTGTGCGGCAAGTTTCGGGTTGATAAATCGCCAGCCGATTGTTGTGTCATACAGTTCAGCATGACGCGAAAAGGCCTGCTCAGGTTTGGGCATGACCAGCGGCGCCCGTGACATAGATTCGACACCACCGGCAATCATCAGCTGTGTTTCTTGAGTTTTGATGGCTCGGGTTGCAGTTGCAATTGCATCCATACCTGAAGCGCAAAGCCGATTGACAGTCATGCCCGGAACTTCTTGCGGCACCCCAGCCAGTAATGAGCTCATCCGGGCGACATTACGGTTATCTTCCCCGGCCTGATTAGCGCAACCCAGAACAATCTCATCAATCTCACTTGCATTTAGATGCGGATTTCGCTCAATCAATGTTCTCAAAGTCAGAGCGGCTAAATCATCAGGCCGACATTGTGCCAGTTTGCCTGCATATTTGCCGATAGGGGTTCTTATGTAATCGCAGATATACGCATCATTCATAACAAAGCTCCTGGCTTGTCAAAACTTCGCGTGCCTGAGATATTTCTTCGTCGGAAATGAGATGGTCACGACTGTCGAAAATTTTCACATCAACGTTGGCACCACAGGTTGTAAAGTATTGGGCTGTGTCCTGTACGCGCTGAGCGGGTACCCAGGTATCTGTCTGACTCCCTGTAAGGTAGATTTTCACATCATTCAGCGCAGCAGATCCTGCAATATTCAGTTCGAGCTCTGGTCCAAAAAGCCCCCCTGTAAAGCCGATGCAACAACGTACTGGTTTCATCGATTCTTTGAGATATTGCATTGCGATACATGCCCCTTGTGAGAAACCAACAAGAGAAATTTGGTTGAGTGGGATTCCAGACTCCACCAAGAAAACGATCAGGCTGTCGAGGTAGTTCAATGCATCATTGAGCTGAGGTTGATTGTCCGAGATTTCCCGCATGAAGCCCCGGGGATACCATGTATTTTCCGGCGCTATGGGCGCGAGGACTGTGTAGTTTGAAATATCCAGCTTTTCATACAATTTCTGCATGTCCTGCGTTGTTTGCCTTCTGCCATGCAAAAGGATAACGACCGGGTGTTTTGGAGAAATGGGCTGGCCAAATTGCTCTAACTGAAACAGGTTGGGATGAATTGAATTCCGATTATTGACTGACATTGTGACCTTCCTGTAACCATTGGGCGATGCGTCTGGCGAAGTAAGTCACCACGATATCTGCACCGGCACGTTTGAAGCCGAGCATGGTTTCCATAACCGACTGCCGTTCATCGACAAGACCAGCCTGTATCGCATGTTGCAGAATTGCGTACTCGCCGCTGACTTGGTACACGGCAACGGGCAGGTTGGTGTTTTCACGGATGCGGTGAACAATGTCGAGATAAGGTGTGCCGGGTTTGACCATTAAGATATCGGCACCTTCTTGCTCATCCAGTGAAGCTTCTGTCAGGGCTTCCCGGCCGTTTGCCGGATTGGCCTGATAGGCTTTGCGATCGCCGGTCAACTCACAATCCACCGCTTGGCGGAATGGGCCGTAAAATGCAGAAGCATATTTCATGGAATGGGCCAGGATGCCGACATGAGTGTATCCGGCCTTATCAAGAGCCTGACGAATCGCCTGTGTCTGGCCGTCCATCATGGTCGAAGGAGCCAGCATGTCAGCCCCGGCTTTTGCTGCGGTCACTGCTTGTTTGGCTAAATTTTCCAGTGTGGCGTCATTATCGACATCGTCCTGATGAATCACACCACAGTGGCCGTGTGTCGTGTATTCACAAAAACAGATATCGGGGATCACAACCATGTCTGGACATGCCTGCTTAATCGTTCGGATCATACGCGCGAGCAAACCCTGATCATCCCACGTATCAGATCCTTGGCTGTCTTTCGTATGCGAAATGCCAAATGGCATCACGTAACGGATACCGAGTTCGTACAACTCACGAACTTCCTGAGCGACATTCTGCTCTGCATAGCGTACTAATCCCGGCAGGGCATCGATCGGTTTATTTGTCGTAATCTGCTCTTCGATAAAAATAGGCTGGATTAAATCCTGAATCTCGATCTGGTGTTCCTGAACGAGTTTTCGAAGATGAGGCGTTGCTCTGAGGCGTCGCTGCCGACGGTACATCGTTGTCATCATGATTGTCCTTTCGTTAACCCAAGCATGGTTCTGGCATCATCAGGGGAGGCTATTTCCCGGCCCAGTTCACGGGATAAACGGACAATTCGCTCAACCAGCTGCGCATTACCGCTGGCTAGTTCGCCCCGATGGTAGTAGACGTTATCTTCCAATCCCGTTCTGACATGTCCGCCAAGTAATAAGGTATGCGCATTGATCGGCAACTGATGTTTCCCAATGGCAAGTGCACTCCAGGTACTGTTTTCCGGTAAGTTATCGATCAAATTTAAGAGGTTTTTTAATGTGGCAGGGGTACCGCCATGAATGCCCAGGGCAAGTGAGTACATGGTTGACTCTGGGATTAATCCGGCCTCTAGCAATGCGTTAGCCTCGGAAATGACGCCAGTGTGGTAAACCTCCACTTCGGGGAGAATCTGATGTGATTTCAGTGCTTCTGCGAGTTGAGTGTAATCCTGAGGAGCGTTGACAAATGGCTTACTGCCATGATTAACAGAACCGCAGTTAAAAGATGCAATTTCGGGTCGGAACTCTACGTGGTTCCATGCTGTTTCGATGGGCATCTCGTCAGGAAGGTTGTAGGACGAAGTGCTGAGGTTCAGCAAAATATCGCAACGTTCACGTACTTTGGCTACGATCTCTCCCCATATCCCTTTCTCATAACTCGGTTTTCCGTGGATATCCCTGGCATGAATATGCGCGATACAAGCACCGGCATTCCAGGCTTGATAGGCTGATTCAGCAATTTCGTCCGGCGTGTAGGGCACGCTGGGATGTTTCTGTCTTGAGGTGATACCGCCATTGATCGCTGCGGTGATCATTAACTTATTCATGACCGCACATTTTGTCCTGTATGATTGATTTGGATACATTTTTATGGTTTTAGGACGAAAAGTATTTCGCGAATCGGACACATCTTTATTCAAATCGGACAAGGAAATGGTTGCAGGCGGTCGATTGATTGCTGCAACAGGCGAAGAGGATATTCAGGGCACAGCTGTACCCGGCGCGTTTAAGACAGGATGAAACTCTTTCCGTTATTGTCAGGCTCAAGATAAAGAGAAGCCCGGTCAGAGTGACTGACCGGGCGGAGGAATTGATGCTGGTGGCGCTATTCCCCATCATCAGGATAGAAGCGACCTTCCGGCGAGTACGGCTCCCTGTCGTCAACGATACTCTGGTGGCCGCGGATTTCTTTCAGCTGGTTTTCCAGCATTCGGACCTGCTGATAGTCCCCATCCTGATATGCGGCGGTGAGGCGTTGTTCGATGTCTTCAATGCGTTCTCGGATACTCATTGTGACCTCCGACTCATGTACAGTGTCGCAATCAGTGTCAGGTGGTGTCTTCCTGACACATCCCAATAACAATCATACTTGAAAATAGCGGTCCTGCTCATTCCGATCGCATTGGTTCATCCTGCGGGTTTATAAATAACAGGAATAAAAAAACGGGCACGTGAATCATGCCCGTTCAATGTGTCGCTAGGGGGAGGTTATACCCCTTGTTCCTGATGCAGACGACGGCACGCTTTGCCATCACGATGGAACAAATGACAACGGTAGGCCGGAATACCGACGCTGAGGGTCTCACCTGTGTCCACATCCAGCACATCCGGCTGACGGAAGATGAAATCGGCATCGACGCCTTTCAGGTTCAGGTAAACCTGAGTTTCATGCCCCAGCTTCTCGACGACCTGAATTTTTCCTTCAACGACGGCATCGCCTTGGTCTTCTGTCGTCAGATGTTCAGGGCGAATCCCCAGTGACATGCGGTCACCGCGGGTCACAGTTGTGCCGTCTACCGGAATCCAGAAGGTGGTTCCGTTGGCAAGCTGCACCATCACGCGATCCGTTTCTACCTGTTCGACGAATACACTCATGAAGTTCATTTTCGGGGAGCCGATAAAGCCTGCGACGAACCGGTTTTCCGGGTAGTGATAAAGTTCCAGTGGTTTGCCAACCTGAGAGACGGCGCCGCCATCCAGTACAACGATCTTATCGGCCATTGTCATGGCTTCGACCTGATCATGGGTGACATAAATCATGGTGCTGCCCAGTTGCTTATGCAGCTTCGCGATTTCGATTCGCATCTGGACACGCAGTGCGGCGTCAAGGTTTGAAAGCGGCTCATCCAGCAGGAAGACATTCGGCTGAGCAACCAGCGTCCGGCCGATTGCGACGCGCTGACGCTGTCCGCCAGACAGTGCTTTGGGTTTACGTTCCAGTAAATGACCCAGTTGCAGAATATCGGCTGCATGCGCAACGCGCTTCCGGATTTCTTCTTTGTCTGCCCGGGCGAGCTTCATCCCGAAAGACATGTTGTCAAACAGGTTCAGGTGCGGATACAGGGCATAAGACTGGAAAACCATACCCACGCCACGCTGAGCCGGCGGAATATCGTTCATCCGTTGCTCTCCGATGTACAGATCGCCGGAAGTGATGTCTTCCAGGCCGGCAATACAGCGCAGCAGTGTTGATTTTCCGCAGCCCGAAGGCCCAACGAAGACCACGAATTCGCCTTCTGCAATATCCAGATCGACATTCTTTGATATCAGGTTTTCGCCATAAGCTTTGCAAACATTGCGTAAAGTGACACTCGCCATCCGGCTTACCTCTATATGTTGTTTCCAGCCCGCGTCGTGGTCATTGCCGGTCGGCGTGCCGATAAAAGTCGGTGAAGAAAAAAAAGGGTAGCGCCGAAATGAACGGCAGTTACTGATAAGGTCGCTACCCATAATCCACAGGAGAGACTTCCCCAAGCTTTCCCGTAGTGTGCTGATGCCAAGCAATGGACATCAAAGCTGCTGATGTCAGCAACAGTCAACAATAAAAGACAGTGTTACAGTTGAACAAGCTCAAGCCATGTTGAGGGTGTTGTCATTGTGCGTAAAACTGACTCAGGCAACATCCTCCTTCAAGGATTCTTCCCGGGGGGATGAGGGGGGATGAGTGTTTGGATCACACTTTACAACCTGATGTACTGCCTGATGATTTCATTGCAAGTAGTATGTGCGTCCCGTCACGAATAGGGCTCGTTTTTAGATCAGGGTCACTGAACGTGATGATGATGATCACGCTTTTCACTATCCATGATGGGGGGCGTAGCGCTTAGGATGATGCCCTATAAGAATGACTGATAGATGATAGAGGCTGGAAAATGTGTTGTCAGTTCACGCTGCAACGATAACCATCTGGAAGGATATAACAATGAAGAAAGTCCTCAGTACTGTCGCACTCTGCACCCTTGCCGCACTTGGTTCTGTCTCAGCTCATGCAGCAATTGAGGAAGGCCAGCTGACCATTTGGATTAATGGTGATAAAGGCTACAACGGTCTGGCTGAAGTCGGTAAACAGTTTGAAGCTGACACTGGCATCAAAGTGACTGTTGAGCACCCGGATAAGCTGGAAGAGAAATTCCCTCAGCTTGCCTCAACGGGAGACGGTCCGGATATCGTATTCTGGGCACACGATCGCTTTGGCGGTTATGCGCAGGCGGGTTTGCTGACTGAAGTGAAACCATCTGACGAGTTCCGCAGCAAGTTCGCGGATTTCACCTGGGATGCCGTGTCTTATAACGGGAAGTACGTCGGCTATCCGGTCGCGGTTGAAGCATTGTCGCTTATCTACAACAAAGATTTACTGCCAACACCACCAAAGAACTGGGAAGACGTGGCTGCACTGGACGCCAAGCTGAAAAAACAGGGCAAACGCGCCATCATGTGGAACCTGCAGGAACCTTTCTTCACCTGGCCTCTGCTTGCAGCAGATGGTGGTTATGCCTTCAAATTTACCGCATCCGGTTATGATGCCAAAGATGTGGGTGTCAATAATGCCGGTGCGAAGCGTTCAATGAACTTCGTGAAGAGTCTGGTTGAAAAAGGTGTCATTGCTCCAGATGTGAACTACGCCATCGCCGAAGCTGGTTTCAACAAAGGTGAAGTGGCGATGACCATTAATGGTCCATGGTCCTGGGCAAACATTGATAAAGCCGGCATCAATTATGGTGTTGCCATGCTGCCGAAACTGAATGGCAATCCTTCCAAACCTTTTGTCGGTGTGTTGACTGCGGGTATCAGCTCTGCATCACCAAACAAAGACCTGGCTGTTGAGTTTCTGGAGAACTACCTGCTGACCAGCGACGGCTTGCGTAAAGTGAACAATGATACACCGCTGGGCGCGGTTGCGCTGAACGCTTTCCAGGAGGAACTGAGTTCAGATGCACGAATTGCTGCGACCATGGGGAATGCGATGAACGGCGAAATTATGCCGAATATCCCGCAAATGTCTTCTTTCTGGTATGCAGAAAAAGCAGCAATTAATAACGTTGTAAACGGTCGTCAGTCTGTGGATGAAGCACTGAATACTGTTGCTGACCGAATGACCAAGTAAACTTACCTATCGGAGCAGGCAGTCGTCTGCTCCTTCCTCTGACGTACTGCGAGGAATGCTGATGCAGTCTCATCCTGTTGCCGAACTGGCGCTTGACGCTACCGATATGACAAAAAATTCAACAACCAAGCCTGCATTAAGAACCTGGTTCAAGTGGGCAGCGCTGGGGGGAATCAGCGCCATCAATGGTTACGCCATGATTCTGATGTATTCGCGTTCAGAGTATGCGTTTGCATTGCTGACGCTGATTCTGACCTCTCTGGGCGTGTATGTCTTTGCCCGTAAGCGGACCTATGCCCATCGCTACATTTTCCCGGGCATTGCCGGCATGATTTTATTCATCATTTTCCCGCTGACTTATACAGTGAGTCTGGCATTCACCAATTACAGCGGTACGAATCAGCTGAGTTTTGAGCGGGCACAGTCTGTTCTGATGGAGCAAAGTTTTCAGTCAGGACAAGGGTATAACTTTTCGTTGTACGGAAACGACGGTCAGTATCAGCTGGCACTGGAAACGGACGAAGGAATTTATCTCAGTGATGGCCTTGATCTGAACGCATTACCCGGTTCACTGAATCTTCACCCTGCGTCCGCGCCATCTGCCGGGAAAGCGCCTCTGAAAATGGTGATTCAGCATCGTCAGCAGCTCAGTGCACTGACAGTTGTCTTACCTGATGGCGAACAGCTGACGATGTCGGGGTTAAGGAAGTTTGCAGCCAGTGAGCCGCTTTATCAGCTGCAGAGTGATGGCGAAATGCTGGTGAATCAGAAAACCCAGGCTGTGTATCAGCCGAACTGGGAAATCGGTTTTTATCAGCAGGTTGATGAAGCAGGGCAGTTTATCGGCCAGCCGCTCTCTCCCGGGTTCATCGTGAATATTGGCTGGGATAATTTTACCCGTATCTTTACTGACCCCGGAATTCAGGGACCATTCATCAGTATCTTTGTCTGGACAGTCTTGTTCTCCGGACTGACGGTTGTTTTCACGCTGGCTGTGGGGGTGGTGCTGGCACAGGTCGTATCCTGGGAAGCGCTCAAGGGGCGTGGTGTTTACCGTGTGTTGCTCATTTTACCTTATGCGGTTCCGGCATTTATCTCGATTCTGATTTTTAAGGGCTTGTTTAATCAAAGCTTTGGTGAAATTAATCAGGTGTTAGAAGGGCTGTTCGGCCTGAGTCCGTCATGGTTTACCGATCCATTCCTGGCAAAGACAATGATCCTGATTGTAAATACCTGGCTGGGTTATCCTTACATGATGATTCTGGCCATGGGGCTGCTGAAAGCGATCCCGGATGACTTGTACGAGGCGTCCGCGATGGATGGCGCAGGGCCGCTGGATAATTTCTTCCGCATTACCTTACCAATGCTGGTGAAACCAATGATCCCACTGTTGATCGCGACCTTTGCCTTTAATTTCAATAACTTTGTTCTGATCCAGCTGCTGACGAACGGTGCGCCGGACATGCTGGGCACCAGTGTGCCGGCCGGGCATACAGACTTGCTGGTGAGCTATACCTACAGGATTGCCTTCGAAGGTTCCGGTGGTCAGGACTTTGGTCTGGCAGGGGCGATAGCAACACTGATCTTCTTGCTGGTCGGCGGTTTATCGCTGCTGAATATGAAATTCTCAAAACTGGATCTTGAGTAAGGGAAAAACACATGGCTATGGTACAAGCTAAATCTTTGAAATACAGGGTATGGGCGACACATATCGCAATGTGGTGTTTCCTTGCTCTCATCATGTTGCCGCTGCTGATGGTCGTCGCGATCTCGTTCCGGGAAGGGAACTACGCTTCAGGTGAGCTGATTCCGAGCGATCCATCCTTAGAACACTGGAAACTGGCGCTGGGCATTGCAATTGAACATGCCGACGGGAGCAAGACGCTGCCTCCGTTCCCGATCCTGACCTGGCTATGGAATTCGGTGAAAGTCGCGGGACTGACTGCCATTGGTATTGTGGCATTGTCCACAACCTGTGCTTACGCTTTTGCCCGTATGAAGTTTGCCGGAAAAAGCCATATTCTGCGTGCTATGCTGATATTGCAGATGTTTCCGCCAGTACTGGCACTGGTTGCGCTCTATGCATTGTTTGACCGACTGGGTGCTTATGTCCCATTCCTTGGAATGAACACGCACGGCGGTGTGATCTTTGCTTATATGGGAGGTATTGCGCTGCACGTATGGACAATCAAAGGCTATTTTGAGTCGATTGATGCTTCACTTGAAGAAGCGGCGGCACTGGATGGCGCGACACCGTGGCAGGCTTTCAGGCTGGTTTTATTGCCGCTTTCTGTACCTATCCTTGCTGTCGTGTTTATTCTTTCATTCATTGCCGCAGTTACAGAAGTTCCTGTTGCATCCTTGTTGTTACGTGATGTAAATTCCTACACATTAGCTGTTGGAATGCAGCAATATTTGTATCCGCAGAATTACTTATGGGGTGACTTCGCAGCAGCCGCTGTGTTGTCTGCGATGCCAATCACCATCGTATTTTTGCTGGCCCAGAAGTTTCTTGTCGGTGGTTTAACTGCCGGCGGGGTAAAGGGATAAAAATAAGAAAATGGCCCATGTTCACTTAGGGTGGGCCAATCCCCTGGAGTTGAAGCCTTAACATTTGGTTTGGCCGCCGATCAGTTAAGTCACTTCACCCACATTATTGGCGTTGCTGCATAGCTGGACTTGCGCTTTGTTCTGAACAAAACAGCAGGTTGATTTGGTAACCAAAGCCCGGTGTTTTCACCGGGCTTTTTTATTATCTTGTTTTTTGTATCGGTAAAAGCAAGCTTCTCGCGCTGACGTACATCAAGCAAACCGTGGGTCTAAGTAACTTGAATGAAACGGCGGGGTTCCATCTGAAACATGTCCGGTCTCTGAATAGGGGATGAGGGGATGGATTGACAAAGAGAAAGGCAGCAAAGCTGACAGAAGCAGGCTAGTTAGACGTATTTCGGTGTGAACAATTTCTTGTGCACACCGAAAATAAAACACCACCTGTAAAGGTGGCACTTTGAAGATTTCAAATGCCCGGCATGGTTTCAGACGATCTGATTTCTGCCATTTTGCTTGGCTTTATACAGCGCTTTGTCCGCCACTTTCAGAACATTGGCCGTTCTGGAATCTTCCTGACTGTCGGCGACACCAATACTCACTGTAATTTGCACGGTTTCCTGATTTTTCGTAGTGCCGCGTTTCCTCTTGCCTTCGACATCATTCAACGGGCGTGTCTCAATATCCCGGATATGCATCGGATAGTTCGCGATAGCTTCACGTAATTCTTCCAAAGCCTCTAAACACTGGTTTTTACGCTTTCCTTTGAAAAGAATGGTGAATTCTTCTCCGCCATACCGATAGACATCGGCTTTGATGTTGATATTCAGCAAAAACTGCGCAACCAGCCGAAGGACATCATCCCCGGTTTTGTGGCCGTATTGATCATTAAACTGCTTGAAATGATCAACATCCAACATCGCAAGTGTATAGGTTCTGCCCAGATGCTTCAGTTCCGTTTCCATGGCCCGCCGGCCCGGAATCCCTGTCAGCGGATCAATAAATGCCAGCTCATGAGAACAGGACATCAGATTCAGCAAAAGCAGGCCGGACGCAACGGTAAAAGCAACACTGGAAATAAAAGGCTGCTGAAACTGGGCCAAGGTGAGCCCGGAAAACAGCAGACAGATAAATGTTGCCTGATCATAGCCCTGATTACGTTTCAGGATGATTGAAGCACTGGCACAGCTCAGCGACAGCAGCATTAAGATCAACACTAACGGTAAAGGTGAGAAGTCACCCAAAGTGTAGAAATAGGTTTGCCACATTTCTGTGTCCTGGTTGGGTTCAACATGCTTGACGAGCAGCCACCCCCAGGAGATCTGAAGACCGAGTACGGCCAGATAAATCAACCCGAAACGTGAGAAAAGCCGTCGCTCGGGGATGAAATGAAGCTGAAACAGGTTCAAAGGCAGCAATATTGCCAGCAAGATATAAGTCAGCCCGGTTTTTGACTGAGCAAGCGGTGTTTGTAGATTCTGCTGGATCAGGTAATAGGCAAGCAGCATCAGCATCGCGCTGATTCCTGTTTTACTCTGATTGAACGGCTGGCACAGCATCATGACCAGGCTCAACAGGATGTAGGGAAGCAGCAGCAACACTTCTATATGCTGTGACATAAAAGCCACAATATCGCCGTGTACAGCAAACGTGCCTGTAACGAGTGCTAAAGGCATCGCGAAACGCATTTTAGCATTTCTAAATACTGAGAATGAAAATGGTTGCATTACAATATTCCCTGTCAAGGAGATATCATAGCTAACTTGATGCTTAATCCCAACAAATTTGAATGCCTGTATGAAATATGTCTGGTTAATATAAGGTACTGAATCATGGGCTATAGCTATAGAATGAAAAAGCCCTGCAAGATGCGGGGCTACAATATTAGTTTTTGCTAATTAAATAAGGGAAAAGGCGACGGATTTCTTCATCCGTGAGCGCGTTCATTTTTTCTATATTCCGCTCCGGTATAGCATCCGGATCGGGATAATGCGCCAGCACTTTTTCCATACTGTCTTCTCGAATTAAATGGAAGATTGGATAGGGTGCACGGTTAGTCAGGTTCTCAGCATCATCGGGTGCTGCACCATAGAAACAGTAATCAGGATGAAAACTTGCCACCTGATAAATACCTTCTTTTCCACACTGGCTGATTAGCGCCTCTACCATATCAAGAAACTGATTGTACTCGTCAAAATCCTGTAAAAGGTTCGGACAAACGACAAGGCTGGTATCAAGATCACATGCTGGGGTGTCATCCAGCCGTTTTATTTCTTGATAAATACCTTCCAGAAGTGCTTCCAGAGAATCAGTTTCATAAACAGCAATACGAATCTGTTCATTTCTTCGTGGCTTTGCTGCAAAAGGACACAAGTTTAGTCCAATGACAACATCATCAAGCCATTGTTCAACTTTGAGGAGATAAGACATGAGGCACCAGACTACTAACGTGTTACTCAGGTTGGATAGGGTATGATTTGAGCCAGAACGATATGGTTCGTCCTGGCTCTTGGTTTATCAGGCTTTTTCTGTTTCAGCCTGCTGATCTGCATTTTCCTGAGTAATAACTTCAGGGAACTGTTTGACTGGTTTTGCAACTAATTGACGGGTTGTTTCGCGAACTTCGGTCAGCACAATCTCAAAATGATCACCTAATTGGAATTCACGAACTTTATCAATGTTGATGATACCCAGATCACCGTTACACTCAATGCGTTGTTTATTATCCAGAACCAGCGGTGCAGGAATAAAGGCGGACGCGCCGTTCTCCAGGACACGTACACGCATACCAGCGCGGTTGATATCAAACACTTCTGCAGTGAATACCGTTTCTTCTTTCACGGCATCTTTCAGTAAGCGAACATACAGCCAGTCTGCAACATCACGCTCAGCCATGCGGTGACTGCGGCGATGTGTTGAAATTTCTTCACCAATCGTTTCATCTGGCGTCTGTACTGGTTCCAGGCCAGTGACAACAGCTTTCAGCATACGGTGGTTGATCATGTCACCGTATTTACGGATTGGAGACGTCCAGGTTGCATAGACATCCAGACCCATTGCAAAGTGTGCCGCAGGTTCGTTACCAACTTCACTGTACGCCTGGAACTTACGCAGACGGTTGTCCAGATAAGTTGTGTCCTGAGCGTTCAGCCAGCGGCGCAGCGCACTGAAACCGTCCAGTGAAAGCAGGGCTTCTTTTTCGAAAGGCGCATTTGCTTCTGTCAGGAATTCCATGGCGTTCTCCAGTTTTTCCGGATTGAAGCCGTTATGGAAGTTATAGACACCTTTCCCAAACTTCTCTTGCAGAATGCGGCCAGCACAGATGTTCGCTGTGATCATCGCTTCTTCGATCATCCGGTTCGCTGTACGGCGCGGATCGGTGTGAATCGCAATCACATCGTTATCTTCGCTCAGCTCGAAACGGTAGTCCGGACGGTCCGGGAAAACGACCGCATGTTTACTGCGCCAATCGCTGCGTGCGTTGGCAAAGGCTTTCAGTGCCTTGATTTGTGCTTCGATGACTGCATCCGGCGTCCAGTTTTCGGCTGCGCCATGTTCAAGATAATCAGAAACATTATCGTAGTTCAGACGTCCCTGCGAACGAACCCAGGCGGCAAAGAAGGTAATGTCATCACCAATCACACCATCTTTATCCACCGTGACACGGCAGCAAAGAGCAGGGCGTTTTTCATTTTCCATCAGTGAACACAGTTCATCACTCAGTTCACGTGGCAGCATCGGGATGTTGCGGCCCGGCAGATAGATAGTAAAGCCACGTTCACGGGCTTCTTTGTCCATGTCGCTGCCAACTTCAATATATGAAGTCGGATCTGCAATGGCGATGGTGATTTCAAAGCTGCCGTCATCTTTGGCAACGGTGTAAATGGCATCATCCATGTCTTTGGTGGATTCACCATCAATCGTGATGAACGGCAGATCGGTCAGATCTTCACGGACCAGACCTTCGTCCAGCATCGCCCAGCTGTCTTGCGGCGCTGGTTCTGCGTTTGGCAGATCGTGGCGGGCAAGGGTGACCCACCAAGGAGCAATTTTATCTTCGCTGTCTGTGATTTTTTCTTTAATTTCACAGAAGAAAGTTTTGTTTTCACCCACGAGCGGGTGACGCGTCATATGCGCAACAACCCAGTCACCTTCTTTCAGGGTTTCAGGGTTCAGACCTTTCACCGCCCGAGCTTTAATTGCATCTTTGAGTTGCGGATGATCAGGTACAACATTCAGACGATCTTTGATCAGTTTTACACGACCGATGAAACGGGTCAGATACTGTTCAACTAATTCTTGCGGTTCAGCAACGTCACGCTCTTTTTCCGTGCGGATGACAGCTACAACACGGTCACCGTGCATCACTTTTTTCATATAGTTAGGCGGAATGAAGACGCTGTCTTTGCCATCAACTTCCAGGAAGCCAAAACCGCGATCGGTTGCTTTAATCTGGCCTTCTTTCTTCGGAAGTGATTCTTGAATCTGTTTTTTCAGTTGTGCTAAAAGCGGATTATCTTGAAACATTATGCCTGGTCCCGGATTATGAACCGTCACACTATACGGATTAACAAGGCTAAAACCAAGGGTAATCCGATTTTTCAGCAGTCAGATCGGGTACTGAAACGCTAAAGCTGCCATCTTTTCCGCAACGCTGAATGTATCTTGAACGACTTGCCTGATGTCTGCGCCCGTGGAATAAATCTCATGTTTTGTTTACTGGTCAATAATATATGTATCAATAGTGGCAGAGAATTCTTTTTGACATGCAGACCTGAGCGAAACGTTTTCTTTAAATTATTGGTCACAAATATCGTAGAAAATCGTAATCATGATTTCGAAGTCCCTCATGAAGGTCGTTATTATCTTCGACTTGGAGTATTTTGTATTCTGTTTCACACCGATCAAATGAATGAAGACACATTGTCAAAGGAAAAGCATGCCGTTTAAACTCAACGATGAGTTGGATAAACTTGTTGATACGCTTGCCCGTCAGGCAAACATGGAGCGTTGGTGCCATCGTTTGCTGTCAGCATTGCATCATACACTGGACTTAACTTACCTGACTTTGTTAGTTGAGCAGGAAGGGCAGACCAGGGTACTGGCCAGCTGGATGGGGAATGAAGAGTTTAAGTATTATCTGCATCCTTTATCACTCTCCAATTATAATGGTGTCCCACCTGAACATCTGCTCGAAGTGAAACAGCTGAGGCAAGCCATCAGTACCGTTGCACAAAAACCGTTTAAGGCCATCTGGAACGACAAGCCAACAGAATGGCGGCGGGTACTTTTTCCGATCATTATGCATGAGAAGCCGGTCGCTTACCTGTATGCAGAAACTCAGTACCCTGAACGACTGGATGAAAACTTACAGGCTTTCGAACGGGTTCTGCTGCTGATTGCTTCTGATATCAGTGTACACATGCTCAGAGAAGAAGCGCTGACGCATAATATCAGCCGCCGGAGTGTGGAAGCTGAATTAGAAGTTCGGAATTACTCTTTGCGTGAATACCTCTCTTTATTAAAGCAGCTTCATGAAGTGACGCTGTCACTCGCGGAATCCTGCGATCTTGACAGCTTATATCGTACGGCAATTGAGTTAGGCAGAAAAAAACTGGGCATTGATCGTCTGGCAGTATTTCTGACAGATATTCAAAACTCCACTATGCAAGGAACATACGGCACCGATCCGGAAGGA
The DNA here is from genome assembly GCF_036409375.1 of Photobacterium sp. 53610. Lineage (NCBI taxonomy): Bacteria > Pseudomonadati > Pseudomonadota > Gammaproteobacteria > Vibrionales > Vibrionaceae > Photobacterium > Photobacterium sp. 53610. The sequence goes on from NZ_JAXOFS010000002.1 coordinate 103,904, forward strand.
AATCTGGTCTCCCGCTATTCTTTTGTCAGTGATATTCCAGATCATCCCTTGGTGCATGAGGCTCTGAGCCGGAAAGACGTTGTGGTCGTGAAGGAAAATGCGCCGCTTTATTTTGGCACACAACAGGTTGGCACGGGCTGGAATGCCATGATCTCGATGTGGAACGGTGATGATTGTATTGGCTGGGTTGCTGCAGATAATCTGATCAGCCAGCGCAGTCTGACAGAACATCAGAAAGAGATCATGAAGCTGTTTGGTGCTGCCCTGGGTCAGCAGATTGTGATCAAACGCAGTCATGAGGCGCTGACCCGGTTGAATGCTGAACTGGAACAGCGGGTCCAGTTGCGGACTCAGGAGCTGCAACAAACCAATAGAGCACTGGAAGAAGCGAATCGGCGACTGGAAGCCTGGTCGATGCAGGATGGATTAACCGGTGTCGCAAACCGGCGTTTCTTCGACCTGACCCTGAAACGTTACTGGCAGGTTGCAAGCCGGAAACAGCTGCCTCTGAGTATCATTATTCTCGATGTCGATCATTTTAAGGCTTTTAATGATACTTACGGTCATCAGCGTGGGGATGTATGCCTTAAACAGGTTGCAGTCACCCTGGAAAAGCTGGCGCATCATCATGAAAAAGCGATTTTCAGCCGTTATGGCGGTGAGGAGTTTGTTTGCCTGCTTCCGAATATGACCGCTGAAGCCGTTCGTGTGCTGGCTGATCAGATGCTGAACGCTGTTTTGCAACTGAGCATTCCTCACTCAGGAACACGGGAAGGGATCATCAGTATCAGTCTGGGATTGTATAGCCGGATCCCTTCGGAAGAGATACAGGAAGAAGTACTGCTTGCTGGGGCTGATCAAGGTTTATATCTGGCAAAACAACACGGAAGGAATCAATATTTTCAATGGGATGACACTATGAAGGCAGAGAAAGCTTACCAAGGTGTACATATCGCAGGCTGATTGAATAATAAATAAATGCTTAAGTTTTAATTTGTGACATCAATCAATTTTTTCTGGTAATTCAGCCCTGAATAGCGCACAATGCGCGCCTTAGTCGAGGCCCATGCTTGTGGATACAGTTGCTGAACCGTGTTAAAAGGCAAAGGGGCCCCGTTTTCGTTCGATCATCTATTGGGATCCCAATGCAAGAATCTGTTACAGAATTTCGCCAGTTAGAACTGGCCGACACTATTTTATCCGCACTTGACGCGATGGGCTTCGTAGCGCCGACCCCTATTCAGGCGGCTTCTATTCCACTTCTATTAACGGGTACAGATGCTCTGGGTCAGGCTCAGACAGGTACCGGTAAAACTGCAGCATTCTCACTGCCACTGCTGAACAAGATCAACCTGAAGCAACATAAGCCACAGGCAATCGTGATGGCTCCGACGCGTGAGCTGGCGATTCAGGTTGCTGCTGAGATCAAGAACCTGGGTCAGAACATCCAGGGCCTGAAAGTTCTGGAAATCTACGGTGGTGCATCTATCGTAGACCAGATGCGTGCTCTGAAATCTGGTGCTCACATTGTTGTTGGTACACCAGGTCGTGTCAAAGATCTGATCAGCCGTGACCGTCTGCATCTGGATGAGGTTCATACCTTCATTCTGGATGAAGCCGATGAAATGCTGAAAATGGGCTTTGTTGACGACGTGACCTGGATTCTGGAACAAGCACCAGAATCTGCTCAGCGCGTGCTGTTCTCTGCAACCATGCCACCAATGGTGAAGGAAATCGTTGATCGTTTCCTGCGTGAGCCTGCACGAATCGACGTTGCTGGTGAAAACCGTACAGTTGCCAAAGTAGAGCAGCAGTTCTGGGTAGTGAAAGGCGTAGAAAAAGACGAAGCAATGATTCGTCTGCTGGAAACTGAAGAAACTGACGCGTCAATCGTGTTCGTTCGTACCCGTCAGGATACTGAGCGTCTGGCTGACTGGCTGTCTTCCCGCGGTTTCAAAGCAGCTGCGCTGCACGGTGACATTCCGCAGTCTCTGCGTGAACGTACTGTTGATCACATCAAACGTGGCGTCATTGACATTCTGGTTGCGACGGACGTTGTTGCCCGTGGTCTGGACGTGCCGCGTATTACGCACGTATTCAACTACGACATTCCGTTCGATGTTGAATCTTACATCCACCGTATCGGGCGTACAGGTCGTGCCGGACGTAAAGGTAAAGCAATCCTGCTGGTTCGTACAAACCAGATCCGTATGCTGCGCACGATTGAACGTGTGACCAAGTCACGTATGGAAGAAATTCAACTTCCGATGCGTGATGATGTCGCTTTAGCGCGTCTGGATCGTCTGGGCAAAGAGCTGGAAGAGCAGAAAGAAAGCGCAAGTCTGGAAGCGTTTGTCGAGCTGGTTGAAAAGCTGCAGGAATCTGTTGAGGTTGATGCAACGACACTGGCTGCAATCCTGCTGAAACGTCAGCAAGGCAACCGTCCTCTGTTCTACAAAGGTCCGGATCCGATGATTGCTGCGATTGAGCGTGAGAAGCAGCGTCGTGACCGTCGTGGCGAACGCGGTGAACGAGGCGAGCGTGGCGAACGCGGTGAGCGAGGCGAACGTCGTGAACGCCGTCAGTACAACGCTGCGGACTGGGATACCTATCAGCTGCATGTTGGTCGTGAGCAAGGTGTTCAGGTGAAAGATATCGTTGGTGCAATCGCAAACGAACTGGGCCTGAGTAAAGACTTCATCGGTGCGATTAAACTGGCACCTGAGCACACCTATGTTCAGCTGCCGAAGAAGATGAGTTCTGACGTTGTTGCACAACTGAAGAAACTTCGTATTCGCCAGAACGAAGCGAAAGCTGTCGTTGTTGAAGACAACGTTTTACGTGAACATCGCCGCGGTGGCCGTGAAGGCGGCAATCGTGAAGGTGGATTCCGTCGTGGTGGAAACCGCGAAGGTGGTCAGCGTGAAGGCGGCCAACGTGAAGGCGGCCAACGTGAAGGTGGTTTCCGTAATCGTCGTGAAGGCGAACGTCGTTTTGACCGCAACCGCGGTGGCGATCATCGTGGCAGCTTCCGTGGTGAACGTAACCACGGTCAGCGTCAGGAACGCAGCAAACCACGTTTCGACTGATTCACACCCATGTGAAACTTCAGAAATATCAAAGACCGGGGGATACCCCGGTTTTTTTATACCTTCATTTCGGTATACACCTCATTTGTTTTCAGGTTGTTCATTCCTGCGCTTTTAAATACTGCTGTTCAGAGAATCCTTATTGTTTTCTATGCTTATTGTCTGTGTCGTTATTTTGACATGACTACTTGCTGCTGCGACACCACAGCTTGTGTCACGGGGACTCGACGCAAACAGCAGCGACACATCATCCTCAATGACAAGTTCGTTCACTTAAAATAATTCTCATCAATGCACCGGCACCGGTTTAAATCTGTATTTCTTATTTTATTTTTAATTAAATTAGAATATCCCTGAAAACAGATGAATTCTTTATTTTAGAAAGTGCTTTTTTATAATAAACTTTAATTGTGATAATAATTTTATTAATTATTGATATTCACCTCAACTTATGAATAATAACTTGATTTTAAAATTTAAATTTAAACATGTTGTGAATAATGAATCATAAGGGTTGAAACTAATGCTGAAAGGAATATCCATTCGAAATCAGGTTCTTACTCCTGTAATCATATCAGCGATATTATTACTTACGTCTGTGGTTATATCCCAGAAGGTATTAGTTGATACTGTCAGTGAATTAAATTCCGCTTCTCAACAATCTTTATCTTTAAAAGATAATGTAGCGCAGCTGATTGAAAGTACATATGCAATGCGTGTTGGCGCGATTTATGCGCTTTATGATGAAACCCAGCTGAACACACTCCGGGATACCCTGGCACAGCGGGAAACTGAAATTAAACAATTGCTGCCTGCACTCAAACATTTCCAGGGAGCTGCACCTGAGTTGGCTTCACTGGAAAATGCTGTGGATGATTATCTGATCTACAGCCGCCAAACCATGCTTGAGGTGCTGAAGCAGCGGCACAGTGGAGCCATGTCGGATCAGGCGTTCGACGCATACGTGGTGCCATATCGTAATAAAGGAAATGTGCTGATTCAGCGGATTGAGACGCTGTCTCAAAAGCTGAATGATTTATCTTCGGCGTACATGAGCCAGCAGGTTGCACATCACGAGAATGTCCTGTTCTGGAGCTTACTGGCCAGCATTGGCACAATTATGATTGGATTATTTGCAGGCTGGTATTTGTCTGGTTTTATTGCGAAGCCGCTTTCTTCGCTCAGTAAAGAGATGCAGCAATTTGCAAAAGGTGAATTGGAAATTTCCGCTTATTTAGCGGGGACGAACGAACTGAGCCTGCTTGGACAAAACATCGATTCAATGGCTGTAAATCTACGCTCAATTGTTTCTGGTCTGCGTCATATCGGAGACAATACTGCGGCATCAACCTCTGAACTGGCAACAGTGATGAAGGAATCTGAACACAATGCCGTGCGCCAGAGCCGTGAAATTGAGTCGATTGCTTCTGCAATCGAAGAATTGGCGACATCCGCCAGAGAAGTCTCCGGAATGGCATTTCTGGCGGATGAGGGAGCGAAATCAGCTGTCCAGATCACGGGAGAAGGTGAACAGATGTTCAGTCAGGTTTCTCAGGCAACGCTGCAGATGAGTCAGGGTGTCGGAGAAGCCGTTGTCGAAATTGGGGAGCTGGAGCAAGCATCCGCTCAGATCAGCGGAGTGCTCGAAGTCATTCATGCGATTTCTGAGCAGACAAATCTGCTGGCTTTGAATGCGGCCATTGAAGCGGCCAGAGCAGGAGAGAGCGGACGAGGCTTTGCGGTCGTTGCCGATGAAGTTCGTCAGCTGGCAGCCAGAACGCAGCAATCGACCGGCGATATTCAAAAAATCATTGAAGAGCTTCAGGTTCGTTCACAATCAGCGAGTCAGTCAATGAGCCGGATAGCTGAACTGCTGGAAAATAATATGCATCTTGAAGAAAGAGCATCGCTGGCATTGGGCAAGATTAAAGAAGCGATTACGCAAATTGGAGATTTGAACCATCAGGTTGCGGAGTCGTCCGATCAGCAAACGGAAGTGACACAGACAATCAACGAAAATCTGGCCAACATTCATGATATCGTTTCGACAAATGCGACTGGAATCAGTCAGTGTGCCTCTTCAAGCCGGGAGATCTCGCAATTGGCGGAGAATATGGCTCATCAGCTGCAGTTCTTTAAATTATCGAAGTAGTGCGTCTTTCTGAAAAGTAACGTGACGAACGAATGAAGCCCTGGCGGATTACTCGGACACCACTTGTGCGGGTTCCTGTTGCACCAGGGCACTTTTGTTCTGCTGGTCGATTTCCTGAACGCGTCCGATTAAATAATCTTTAAAATTTACGCAACGGGCCGGCATATATTTCCGTGGTTTGAAGTAAAGATTGAGTTCGAACTGGCTGCTGACATAATTTTTGAGAATTGCCTGCAGCCGGCCTTCCTTTAAATCATTGCTGACCAGGCTATAGGGCAGATAAGCAATGCCGCCCCCGGCAAGGGCAATATTTTTTAAGATTTCACTGTCATCCGCTTCGACTGTCTGTGCAATTTCAACAGAGTTATATTCTCCGTTCTGCTCGAATATCCATTTATTGCCGCCCACAAGAGTGGTCGCATACAGACAAAAGTGACTTTTCAGCTCATCGGGTAATACAGGTTCGCCGTGATGTGCAATGTATTGTGGTGAGCAGCAGGCAATTAACGGTTCACGGAGCAGGGAACGTTTGACCAGCAAACTGTCTTTATCCTGCAGACCCCGGTAGGTTGCATTGGCCCGAACAGCAAAATCGACATCATGGACATGATCGACTTCAAAAGCTGTCTCTATCACCACAAAATTGATAGACGGATGAATCTGGACATATTCGCCAATGATCTGACTCAGGTAATATTTGGCGAATAAAGGCGTACTGGCGACCCGAATTAAGCCTTTATCCTCATTGCTGAGGTTCTGAACTTCATTAAAGACATCATTAATCTGGCTGTTAATCAGACTGAATCTGTCATACAGGCGCTGCCCGGCCTGAGTCGGGGATATTTTTCGGGTGGTCCGTTTGAGTAAACTGACGCCCATGCTTTCTTCAAGTTCGGTCAGCCAACGGCTTCCGGCAGACGCAGAGATCCCGTACTGCTTTGCGGCTTCGCTCAGCGAACCACTTCGCACCACATGTAGAAAAAAAACTACTTTATCGAGCATGCTCTGCAACAGATCCTTGTTCAATTCCTTTCTTACATTTATAGCAAAGGCTTCGTTCAATACCAGTGAAGAGTTGATGAAGTCTTGGATGACAGTTGTAAGTGATTGTTGAATAAGAAATCGGTAATTTTGACCTTGTGTCAGAAAATGATGTCACATCATGTTATTTCTATCTGTCATTTGATGATAATGAGGTGGGTTATCCTCGTATTAATCTATGTTTCAGCTGAATCTGGCTTGGTCCCATCCGGGTGATCGCAAAGGTGAATTGCAGCTTTGAGTGTAATCATTTGATTTATTTCATCTAAAATCAGGTATGAATGAAGTGAGCAGGGAAGCGGTGTGCCCGCACTGTATTTGATTTTCACTTCGGCATTTCGAACCAAGAGGGAAAGACTATGTTAGACAACAAGGTTTGCATTGTAACGGGAGGCGCGCAGGGCATTGGCCGTTGTATTGTGGAGACCTTTGCAAGGCATCAGGCTGCAGTCGTGTACGCCTGCGATATGAATGCAGCTGCAATGGCTGATTTGGAGAAAACTTACAAAAATGTGAAAGCCATTGAGTTGAATGTTTGCGACCGTGACGCGATTACCCGCTTCATTGATGCGATTCGCAATGAGTCTGGTCGTGTAGATGTACTGGTCAATAATGCCGGGATTACCCGGGATAACCTGATTGAGAAAATGTCGGTTGAAGAATGGGATATGGTCATTGACGTTAACCTGAAAGGGGTTTTCAACATGACGCAGGCGGTTGCGCCACTCATGATGGAACTAGGAAGCGGCTCAATTATCACGATGTCTTCCGTTGTGGGCACGGATGGTAATATTGGCCAGAGTAATTATGCCGCAACGAAGGGCGGTGTCATTGCAATGACGAAAGGCTGGGCGAAGGAATTTTCCCGCAAAGGTGCTCAGGTCAGAGCAAACTGTATTGCACCAGGATTTATTGAAACACCTTTGACAGTCGACCTGCCTGAGAAAATTCTGGATTATATGAAATCGAAAACCCCGCTTCAGCGAATGGGGCAGCCGCAAGATATTGCAAATGGTGCGTTATTTCTGGCAAGTGAACAGTCATCCTTTATTACCGGGCAGACACTGAAAATTGATGGCGGACTGGTGATTTAAGTCGCTGTAGTATTTATGCCTGTTGTACACAAAAGCCTTGAAAAATCGAGGCTTTTTTGTTTTTGAGTCAACGAATTGCGATCATGATTCAAGAGTCTGGAAATGGTCAACTGTCCTATTCAGACAAGGGATTACACGAAGTGTAAATATGCATAAATTTTCTTTAACTATGACCTTCAACACCGTATTATTTTGCCACTTTGCAGGTTTTTGAGGTTGTGAGAGTGCTTTCTGGTTTTGTTTCACCAAGTCTGCTGTTGATTGTTGTGGTGTGCTTAATCACCCTGGCGATTGCGCTGCAAAAACAGTGGCTCTGGCTGACGCGATTCTCATTGGCCGGTCTGCTTATTGCTGCTGCGATGGTGGCGAAATATCAGTATCAGGACTTGCAGTCAGTTGGTTCTTGCCTGAATCGTCTGGAAAATCCCCGCTCAATTCAGCATGGTTGCATGCGCGTCGATTAAACGATATCTCGCAGAAGATATGTGACCTGATTTATAGCCTTGTCATTTTTTTATCCCCCTCTGTCATTTTGTTGTTAACTCTTCGCTGCGATGCTGTTATTTGCATTTTGAATCGCTAAGCTTGCACAAAAAGCAAATGGAGCAGTTTCATGAAAAAGGTTTTGATCGCTGGGATGGCAAGTCTGGTGCTTGCTGGATGTGGTTCCGGCTCTGACGATCAGGCGACAGGTAAGATTTCTCTTGGCATGTCTGATGCGCCTGTTGATGGTCTGGAGAAGGTTTGTGTCGCTTTCGATAACATTACTGTGCACCACACAGGCGGGAGCGAATCATCCTGGAGTGCGACTTCTTTCGCAGCGGATCAGAGTTCAGCGACCTGTGTTCCTGATGGATTGAGCATTCCGGAAGATGAAAACGGTCAGCCAAAATTCATGGTTATCAATTTACTCGACTATCAGGGCAGTAAAGCACTGCAGGTGTTGAGTGATGAAGTGTTACTTGCTGGTCAGTATACGCAAATGCGTTTGTCTGTACTGGAGAAAGGCAGTTATACCGATGGCACACCGTATTCTCATGTGGTGACTGATACGGATGCTGTGGAAGGAATTCGCGTACCAAGCGGAGAATTGAAACTGGATGGTTTCACGGTGGAAGCGGATTCAACTCAGGCATATACGATTGAATTTGATCTGCGCAAGAGCATGGTCCTGAATGCAAATGGCTATCAGCTGAAGCCTCGCGGCGTACGTGTTGTTGAAAATACAGCGGTTGCGACGATTGGCGGCACTGTAGATACAGCGCTTTGCAGCAATGATTTGTCGAATGCCTTTGTTTATATTTATCCGTTATCGAATGGCGGTGAGTTCGGAGATCTGGGTTCTGAGCATGAACCACTGACTTCGGCAGCAGTTGATCCGGTCACAGGCCAGTACTCTGTGGGCTATCTGCCGCTGGATACTTATGACCTGAATCTGGTCTGTAATGGGAACGAAGACGATCCTGAGCAGGCCAATGATTTGCTGACGGTCGAAACGACCATTTATGATCAGATCTTAGGTACTGATGGCCTGACCGTAAACTTCTGACAGATTTCGATAAAAAAACCGCCGGAAGGCGGTTTTTTTATACCTGATTATTTCGCTGAGCCCAGCTGCCAAGTATCACAAAGGTACCCAGCACCACAGCTAACAGCCAAAGGTTGCTTAACCCTGCCAGTTTTGTGGCTAACCAGGGTGAAACGGCAACAATCAACAGGCCGTAGCCAAAAGCATTGACGAAAATAAAAGCACAGGTGCGGATGAGAAAGTTGGTTCCCGACAGGTAACGCCTCATGATCATGTTGATATCCGAACCGAATACAACAAGTAAACATGCCATCATCGCCATTGAAATATCATTGATCCAGGGACGCATCCACTGACCAGATTCAGCTAAATAATGTAGTACTGTATCCATAACTGATTGTTATCAAACAAAAGGAGCAATTGGTGCCGGACAGGATACGCTGAGTCAGAGGAACGATGAATGTCGCTGTCAGTGAGATGCAAAGAAGATCACAGATTGAAATTGCTTTCGTCCTGACTTCAGGTTTGGTTTTGCTGGACATTTGCAGCTGAAATCAGAGAATAGGGAAAGCGTAATTACAGCGAAAGACAGTTATGTTACACATTTCGAATGCCGTTCAAATCGCGGACTGGGAAATTGAAATTTCAGCGATTCGTGCTCAGGGAGCCGGCGGTCAGAACGTCAACAAAGTTTCAAGTGCTATTCACCTGCGTTTTGATATCCATCGCTCCAGCTTGCCTGATATTTATAAAGAAAAACTCCTGAATTTGTCTGATCAGCGCATCACAAAAGACGGCGTGATCATTATCAAGGCGCAGCAGTTTCGGACGCAGGAGCAAAACAAGGAAGATGCTCTGCAAAGGCTGCAGCAATTGATTCAGTCGGCCATGAAACAGGAGAAGAAACGCAGAGCAACCAAGCCGACCCGGGCATCCAAGCAACGTCGAATGGATAAGAAATCACAACGCGGGCAGGTGAAGTCGATGCGAAGTAAAGTGAATTATTGATTGAAATAAAAAGTCTTTAAAAATGCTTGTTTATTCGCGTGTTGAAGGCTGGCATACTGAGGCCCTCTTCAAATTTTCTGATGATTCCAAGTGGTGATGACAAGGATGAAAAGTATTAATTCTGTCGCAGTCGTGGGCGGTACTCACGGCAATGAATTCAGCGGTATTTACCTGTTACGTCAATGGCAGCAAAATCCGCAGCGCATTACCCGGGACAGTTTCACAACGCAGACTCTGTTTGCGAACCCCAAGGCGCATGAAGAAAACAAACGTTACGTCGACAGTGATCTGAATCGTCAGTTTTCAGTGGAAGATCTGGCTAATCCTGAGCTGGCCAATTATGAGCAGAGCAGGGCAAAAGTGATGAATGAAATTCTGGGGCCAAAAGGTAACGCCAGAACAGACTTCATCATCGATTTACACAATACGACCAGTAACATGGGGCCAACACTGATTGTGCTGCAATCTGATGATTTCAACATCAAAATGGGTGCTTATGTGAAAGCCCGGATGCCAGAGGCCGTGGTTGTTTTTGAAGATCAGATCCCGCTGGCGGAACATAAGTTTGTCAGCTCTATCGCACAACAGGGCGTGATTGTTGAAATTGGTCCGCAGCCGCAATCTGTGATTCGTCAGGATGTCCTGGACTGGATGGACGCCATGACCGGCCATATCCTCGATTACGTCGATTTATACAACAAAAACGAACTGCCAGCGCTGCCTGGAACCTACGAAGCGTACCGGTATACCGAAACGTTAAAACTGCCTGAAAATGCCAAAGGTGAACGGGTCGGCATGGTGCATAAAAATGTGCAGGACAACGATTTCAAACCCCTGCATAACGGCGACCCGATTTTCACTTTATTCGATGGAACCGAGATTCACTGGGACGGAAACTACGAAGCTTACCCGCATTTTATTAACGAAGCCGCGTATTACGACAACAATCTGGCTATGTCTCTGGCCGAAAAGATTACGGTTGCGTTGTAAAAATTCCGGTATGGATCGGCAACTGCTGACCTAACCAGCTCGCATTGACGGTATGATCAGCCAGTTCATTGGCAGAAACCGGATGGATCAGAACAGATAATCCCGCTCTGTTCTGGTCCAGCCATTCAATAAAACCAGTCCTGTTATCCGAAAAATGCATTTCAAACATGGGTTTATCATGGGGGCCCACCCGTCTTGGAACTAACGGAAAAATAGCCAGGATGTCATCAGCTCTTTCCCCGATAATTTTCTGACGAACCTGCTCAGCTAAGATTTGCTGAGATAAATCAAAATAGACGTGAGCATGATACATAACTCTCTCCTTCAGTCGTTTATGCTTGCATCTTATCCCTGTGAGACATTATGACCAGCGCATGAAAGTGAAGCAATTATTCGAAAAATTCGATGGTTCAGTTTATCCATTCCCGGGACAACTGAGCGAGGTGGGCCATCATCTTACAGCGCTAATTCGAAAATGTAGGGTAGGATGTTCATCGCTATATGTGAAACCTGAACAAGGTCGCAAAAAGGGAGTTGAATCACAGGGAGCTCTGCTCAGAAACAAACGGATTCACTTCAAATTGCGCTCCCGGTAATTAGCTGATACAACACACATTTCACGCCAATACCAGACTTAAAGTCAGGATTCAGAGTAAGGACACGTTATGAAAAAAGCCGTGCTTGTCATTGATGTACAGCGCATTTGTTTTGAGCCTGAGCCGCAGCCATTTGAAGCGGACGCGGTGGTTGCCCGGATCAACCAGCTGACTGCGTGGGCCAGAGATAAATCGTTGCCTGTGGTTTTTATTCAGCATGAAGAGCCAGGAACCGAGATTGCTTATCAAACCGATGGCTGGCAGCTGCATCGTGCGCTGGTGACCGCTGAAGACGATCACTATGTCCGCAAAACAACGCCAGATTCTTTCCTGAATACGGAACTGAAAGCGACGCTGGATCAGCTTGGCGTGGATGAACTGGTGATCTGTGGTTACGCAACAGATTTTTGTGTCGATACCACTACGCGTCGGGCGGCTTGCTTAGGTTATGGCGTGGAACTGGTCTCAGATGCGCATACAACCCATGATAAGCCTTATGCGACGGGTGAACTGATTCGTAAACATCATACTTCTGTGCTGTCCTGGGCAGAGAGTTTCCCGAAACGGATTATAGCGATGCCGACGGCTGAGCTGATTTCAGGCTGACTTGGCTTGAAAAAACAGGGATGAGAAAGGGGGAGGAGAGTCCTCCCCCCGGTGACAGAGCAGACGGGGGACCGTTCAGGCGGAAGACCGGTCGAGTGGAAGACCGGTCAGGCGGATTGATAACCCATCAGTCCCAGAAGTTCCTGAGCCGTTTCAATCGCCTCATTGCGGTTTGCAATATTCAACTTCTGATACAGATTCCGGATGTGAGTTTTGATGGTTGTCGCCGCCACATCCAGTTCCGATGCAATTTGCTCATTGCTATATCCGGTGTAAATCAATCCCAGAACCTGCCATTCCCGTTGTGTCAGCGGGCTGGTCCGCACAAGCTCTGGTAAGTCAGGCAGATTCAGAAGCTTCTCTACAAAGGCTTCATCAAAGTGAACCAGACGATGCCTTTCTTTACTGCTCATATCCCGAAGCAACTGACGGGCACGATGCAGTGACAGCTCATTCAGCATTTTGTCATCAACCAGTTCCTGCAGCAGATCCTGAATATCATTAGCCGCGATCAGGAAATTGCCCACCATGCCCGTGCTGTTGGTCAGACGGAGCGCTTCCGTCAGGTGTGCCAGTGCAGACGAACGATCGCCGGCATGTTTACTGATCACCGTCTGAAGAATCAGGTTTCGGTTGCGATCGGTCACCAGCTGATGCTTATCGCAGCTTTCGAGCAGCATTGTGAGGATGTTCTGAGCCTGTTCAATCTGGCCGGTGATCAGGTTAGCCAGCGCCAGGTTTCGCCATTGTTGCTGTTGAAAGTGATTACAGGAGCCGTCCGGTTCAACAGCCTGACGCAGCCATTTGCCGACGCTGTCAATATCTTTGATTTGCTGCCAGTACAGCAGGTTGGCAATATCGGCATTCGCGCACCAGTCAATATGATATTCGGCACATTCCATCAGCTCATTACAGCGCTGCAGATAACGGGCAGCTTTGTCTTGCTCACCACGGGTAACGGCAATACGGGCAAGCATGGAATAGGCCTGTAATGACTTCGTATCGTCATATGGTGCGAGAACGTCCAGACTCTTGAATGCGGCTTCTTCAGCCTCATCAAGCCGGTTCCAGCACCAGAGAATTTGTGCTTTCAGCCGCAGCAGGAACTCATGCAGCGGCACCTGTTGTAGATGCTGATCTTTGATCAGTTTAAAGGCCTGCTCAAGCAGTTCAAAAGCGGGCTGAACGGCACCCTGCGCCAGCAGAATTTCACTCTGTTGCAGCAGTGCCCACAGGGCCTGATGGTATACGTGGTACTGCCGGGCCATCTTTTCCGTTTGCTGCATCATCGGCAGGGCGCGGCTGAGGTTCCCCAGACAGTGATGGACTTCACCCACGACAGACGTTGCGACAATCCGGCTGCGGTATGTTGTCGCCGGTAGCTGACCGAGTGCCTGTTCTGACAGCAGTAAGGCTTCTTCCGGTTGCCCCTGATTGATGGCAACCTGCGCCCGCAGTGCATTCAACTCCCCCTGAAGTGCATCGTCAAAAACGATGTTGTTCGCCAGCATTTCGGCTTCGGATTCCGCAATTAAGTCTCCGACTTCATGATAGCGGTGCTGACTCTGAACCAGCCAGAGTCTGAGCAGAATCAGGCGCGGGCTGCTGAACAGCATCGATTTGTCCAGCGAAGCAATGCATTCTTCCAGCAGTTTCAATTCGCCGTGGTGGAACATATTCCAGCCGTGATCCGACAGGATGGCCACCATCAGCTCATGATTGCTGCTCTTGCGGACATGATAGAGAGCCTGCTGCGGACTGTTCTGATTCAGCCAGGCCTGAGCCGCTTTATTATGCAGCGCTATGCGCTGTTCAGGGATGTGTGCATGGCGTTTGTGACGCAAAAATTCAGCAAAAAGGTGGTGGAAGCGATACCAGTTATCTGCCCCTTCCAGCGGGCTGATAAAGAGTCCGTAGCGGTTCAGCATTTCCAGCTTCATCAGCGCATCGCTGCGCCCGGTTAAGTCCATCACCAGTTCGGCATTGAACATATCCAGCACAGAGCACTGAAGCAGGAAGGCGCAGGTATCCTCATCAAGCAGGTCAAACACTTCTTCCGCAAGATAATCCCACAGATGACTGCGGTTAAAATTAGCCAGCGACAAAGCTGACTCAGCCAGATGATTGGGGCGCTGCTGGGCATGAAGCGCGATGAGCTGAAGTGCAGAAGGCCAGCCTTCAACCTGAGCACGAAGGCTGCTGAGTGCGCTTGTTTCTAACTCGTTCGCCACACGTTTGCTGAAAAAACGGGTCGTTTCTTCTTCATCAAACGCCAGCCATTCGTGATCGACTTCGATCAGTAAATCCCGGACACGCAGGTTTGCAGTGCCCAGCGGAGGCAGGCTGCGGCTGGTAACGACCAGAGTCAGCTCATCCGGCATGTTTTTCAGAAAGAAACGCATCCCGTCGTGGATATCTTCGTTGTGGATGACGTGATAATCGTCGAGCACCAGAAAAGTCGGGTGAGGGTAATCCTGCAGTTCCGCGAAGAGTTCGCCGAACAGTGTGCTGAGGCAGGCAAACTGTCTGCGTTCTGCCATGGCTTTTGTTTTCAGGCAGGCATCATGCGTGGCCTTGTTCAGGGCCTGAAGCAGGTAATTGGCAAAACGAAACGTATCGTTGTCATTGTCATCGAGATTAAACCAGCCCGTATGCGGATGTTCGTTCAGCCACTGTGCCGCCATTGTCGTTTTGCCATATCCTGCCGGAGACCGGAAAAGCACCAGCCTGTATGCAGGGGCATGTTGCAGCAAATCCAGCAACCGTGGTCGTAAAATAGCGTTGTGCAGGCGTGCCGGGCGGGTCAGCTTTGAAGGTATCCACATAATTCTGATTATCTATATTGTGATGGTTCATGGTGTAAGCGCATTTTTATCATCACCTGACTTGCAGACTAAATCAGCATTTCTTGCTGTCTCATCCCTTAAAATAAGTGACTGGTCACACTTTAATAATCATGCGGCTATTTTTCGGGACAGCTTTGCACGAACGCAAAGAACCCGGGTTTTGTGATGTCAGTCAGTGTAAGTGGTTCTGAACGGATGAAAATTCAGGAAATTGTCACATATTTGGGTCTCCCTCGAGAACTACGCCCTGTTACTCCTCCCTCAGTCCCGGCAATTCAGGATGATGTTTTTCCCCAATGCCACAGGCAGCATTAGCATCAGATTTTTTCATTTTCGAAGCATTAACCCGACAGCGAGAAACCCATGATGCAGAAGCAAACTAAAGCGTCTTTTGATAAGGCCGCATTTCAGACTTCGGTTGAGCAACATCTCCTGACAACCTACGCACAGACACCAGCAACAGCAGCACCTCGTCACTGGTATATGGCCATGAGCCGTGCGCTGGCAGAAATCAGTACGGGCAACCTGATTGACACAGAGCAGCAACTGGCTGCCGAATCTTGTCGTAGCGTGAATTACCTTTCGATGGAATTCCTGATTGGCCGTCTGACCGGGAACAACCTGATCAGCCTCGGTTTATATGAGCAGGTTTCAGAAGTGATGGCATCGTTCGGTCAGAACCTGACGGATCTGCTGGAAGAAGAGCGGGATCCGGCACTGGGTAACGGCGGACTGGGCCGGTTGGCAGCCTGTTTTATGGATTCACTGGCGGCGCAGGAGTTTCCGGCCGTGGGTTATGGCCTGCACTATGAGTACGGTTTGTTCCGTCAGTCATTTGATGGTGGCCGTCAGATGGAAGCGCCGGATGCTTGGCGCGGACAGGAAGGATATCCGTGGGAAGTACAGCGTCCTGAACTGAACCAGACGGTGGGTTTCTTTGGGCAGGTGGAAGTTTATACCGATGAAACCGGCGCACAACGTCGCCGCTGGGTTCCGGGTCTGCAGGTAGATGGGATCGCCTGGGATCTGCCGGTAATCGGCTATCAGAATAACAGTGTTTACCCGCTGCGACTGTGGGAGTGCCGTGCACCGGCACCGTTTAATCTGGCCATGTTTAATGACGGCGACTATGTCGGTGCCCAGTATTCGGCCATTGAGGCCGGGAATATCACCAAGGTGCTGTACCCGAATGATAACCATGAGCAGGGTAAGACACTGCGCTTGATGCAGCAGTATTTCCACTGTGCCTGTTCAGTAGCTGATATTCTGCGTCGTCATCTGGCCGCAGGCCATGCGATTGAGACACTTGCAACGCTGGAATCGATTCAGCTGAATGATACACACCCGACGATTGCTATTCCGGAACTGATGCGCGTTCTGCTGGATGAGCACCACCTGAGCTGGGATGCGGCATGGACTATCTGTAATCAGGTATTTGCGTATACCAACCATACCTTACTGCCGGAAGCGCTGGAGACCTGGAGCGAATCGCTGATTGCTCATTTGTTACCGCGTCACCTGGAGATCATCTTCGAAATCAACCACCGGTTCCTGGAAGCAGTCAATGCCAAATGGCCGGGTCGCGATGACATCAAGCGGAAGCTTTCTGTGATTGAGGAAGGTGAGCAGCGCATGGTGCGGATGGCAATTCTATGTGTGATCGGCAGCTATGCGGTGAATGGCGTAGCAGCGCTGCACTCCGAACTGGTGAAACGCGATCTGTTCCCTGAGTTTGATGCAATGTTCCCGGGTAAACTTCAGAATGTGACCAACGGGGTGACCCCGCGCCGCTGGCTGAAGTTCTGTAACCCGGCACTCAGTGCGCTGATTGATGAAAAAATCGGAACCGATTGGCCGGCGCATCTGGAGCAGTTGTCAGCACTGGCTGATTTTGCGGATGATTCAGCCTTCCAGAAGCGCTACATGGCGGTGAAGAAAGCAAATAAACAACGTCTGGCTGACTGGGTCTCTGAAAATATGGGCATCACGCTGGATACGGATGCCATTTTTGATGTGCAGATTAAACGTCTTCACGAATATAAGCGTCAGCATCTGAACCTGATTCATATTCTGTCGCTGTATCACCGCTTACTCAATGATCCGGATTTCGACATGCATCCGCGTGTCTTCATCTTTGCAGCTAAAGCGGCACCGGGCTATGCGTTGGCGAAAGATATTATTTTTGCAATCAACAAAGTGGCCGATAAGGTTAATCACGATCCGCGTCTGGGCGGCAAGCTGAAAGTGGTCTTTATTCCGGATTATCGTGTCAGCCTGGCTGAGATCATTATTCCGGCAGCCGATGTGTCGGAGCAAATCTCAACAGCCGGTAAGGAAGCATCAGGCACGGGGAACATGAAACTGGCGCTGAACGGTGCGTTAACCATCGGCACCATGGATGGCGCGAATGTCGAGATTCGCGAGGAAGTGGGCGATGACAATATCTTCATCTTTGGCTTGCTGGTGGACGAAGTGCTTGAACTCAAGCAACAGGGTTATCTGCCGTACCGTTATTATGAGTCCGACAGTCTGCTGAAAGCGTCACTGGATCTGTTGCTGGGTGAGACGTTTACACCGGGTGAGCCGGAAGCGCTGGCCGGGATTCGTCATAACCTGCTGGAAGGCGGCGACCCGTATCTGGTGCTGGCTGACTTTGCAGATTATGTCTCTGCACATGAGCGAATCGATGAAGCTTACCGGGATCAGGCAGGCTGGGCCCGTAAGGCTATCCTGAATACTTCGCTGGTTGGCAAATTCAGTTCTGACCGCAGTATTCGTGATTATGTCGACAATATCTGGCAGTTGAAGCGTGTAAAACGCTGATATTTTTGCCGGGGCTGGTTTGGCCCCGGCTTTGTGATTTGTGGTGAACCAGGGCGTTCGAACACATTCGGGAGAGAGACCCCTGTGGTGTCACGGAGAAGAAAAATGAGAACAGAAAAGGTTGTGAAAGACATTGCCAGACAGGCTGGGCTGGCAGCCAGTTACATCAGTGCCTGGGGAGAAGAGACCGCAGTCAGTACGGATACGCTGACACGCTTGCTGGCAGCGCTGGGCTACGATGTCAGCAGCGATGAATCGCTGGAAGCGTCAGCAGCCAGATTGCAGCCAAGAGAAGTGTTGGCGCCGGTGAAGGTGATTCGTCGCGGTGAACCGGTCCGGGTGGAACTGACACTCGGCCGCAGTGCCCGTGTCAGCGATTTCAGCTGGAAACTCGAAACGGAACAGGGCGAGGTGATGGAAGGCTGGCTGCAGTCACAGCTGGTTTCTGACGAAAGGGAGGAGGGCGGAGACATGCTGTTTGCGCTGCCGGATCTCCCTTTGGGTTATCACAAGCTGGAAATTTTCCGCAAGCGCCGTCAGTCACCTTATGAAATGACACTGATTGTCACGCCGGTTGCCTGTTACAAGCAGCCAGCGCTGGAAAAAGGAACCAAGCTCTGGGGCCCGAGTGTGCAGTTGTATTCCGTGCGTACCGGTCATAACTGGGGTATCGGCGATTTCGGCGATCTGAAGCAACTGGTTTCGGATATCGCTGCGCAGGGGGGTGATTTTGTCGGTCTGAACCCGATTCATTCTCTGTTTCCGGCAAACCCGGAAGGGGCAAGTCCTTACAGTCCGTCTTCCCGACGCTGGCTGAATATCATCTATATCGATGTGTGCTCCGTACCGGAGTTTGCACAATGTGATGACGCGCTTCAGCTGGTGGGCAGTGAGACTTTCCAGCAGCGTTTAGTTGCAGCGCGTGACAGTAACTGGGTGAATTACAGTGAAGTTGCCTGCCTGAAAATGGCGGTGTTGCCGATGCTGTTCGCGACGTTCAAACAACGTCACCTGAAAGCAGAAACAGCGCGTGGCCGGGCTTTCCTTGATTTTGTTGAAACCGGTGGTGAGAGCCTGATGCATCAGGCTGCCTTTGATGCCTTACATGCTGAGCTGAAACA
The DNA here is from genome assembly GCF_036409375.1 of Photobacterium sp. 53610. Taxonomy (NCBI): domain Bacteria; kingdom Pseudomonadati; phylum Pseudomonadota; class Gammaproteobacteria; order Vibrionales; family Vibrionaceae; genus Photobacterium; species Photobacterium sp. 53610. The sequence goes on from NZ_JAXOFS010000002.1 coordinate 122,798, forward strand.
GAAAGATGATCAAATCTGGGGCTGGCCGGTGTTCCCTGAACAATACCGCCATTTTGAAAATGCAGCGGTGAAACAGTTTATCAGTCAGCATCCGGAGCAGGTTCAGCTGTATATGTACCTGCAATGGCTTGCGGATACCCAACTGGCCGAAGCACAGCAGCTTGCTGAAGAAAAAGGCATGGTAATGGGTTTGTATCGCGATCTGGCCGTTGGCGTTTGCGATTCTGGCGCGGAAACCTGGGCGGATCAGGGGGCATTATGTCAGGACGTGAGTGTTGGTGCGCCGCCGGATATTCTGGGCCCGCTCGGACAAAACTGGGGCTTACCGCCGTTTAATCCGCAGCAGTTGCGTCATACAGCGTATCAGCCTTATATCGATCTGCTGCGTGCCAATATGCGTCACTGTGGCGCTCTGCGAATTGACCATGTTCTGGGCTTACTGCGTCTGTGGTGGATTCCGAAAGGCGAATCGGCTAAACAGGGTGCCTACATGTATTACCCGGTTGATGATCTGATGGCGATTCTGGCGCTGGAAAGTCATCGTCACCAATGTACTGTAATCGGTGAAGACCTGGGCACAGTACCGGATGAGATTGTAGAGAAGCTGGCAACGGCAGGGATTCATTCCTACAAGGTGTTCTTCTTCGAAACTGCGGAAGACGGCGGCTATTATTCACCGGCACATTATACCGAACAGTCAATGTCGGCCCTGTGTACACATGATATGCCGACACTGCGTGGCTTCTGGCATTGTGATGATCTGAAGCTGGGCCGCGAGCTGGGACTCTACCCGGATGAGGCACAGCTGAAAACCTTGTTCGACGGTCGTGCTGAGAGCAAGCAGCGTATTCTCGACAGCGTGAACTGGCACGGTTTCCTGCCGGAAAATGTGGGTCGGGATGCGTTGTACGTTCCGATGGATCGTGCATTGAGTGAAGGCCTGCAATTGCATCTGGCTGCGGGTGCCAGTGCCTTGCTGAGTCTGCAGCTGGAAGACTGGCTGGAGATGGATAAACCCGTGAACATTCCGGGCACCGTAGATGAATACCCGAACTGGCGCCGTAAACTGTCTGCGAATCTGGAAGATCTGTTCAACCGTCAGTACATTGTGGATCTGACCAAACGCCTGACAGAAGTTCGCGCCCGGGCATCACAAAAAGCGGAGTAGCCAGTGAAGACTGAACCCGTCGAAATCAAACACTGGCTGCCGGATATGGCTGAACTGGGTCATCCGTCGACCCAGTATCACCACATGGGGGCACAGCTCATGGAAATTGACTGCTCTGAAGGTGTGGTGACTGGCGTACGTTTTCTGGTGTATGCGCCGAATGCAAGTGCAGTCAGCGTGGTGGGTGACTTTAATCAGTGGGACAGCCGACGTCATCCGCTGACCTCTCTGGAACAGGGTTATTGGGGGTGTTTTGTCGAAGCACTGTCAGCAGGAGTGCGGTATAAGTTCGAGCTGCGCGATTCGTCTGGTCATCAGCTGCCGCATAAAGCGGATCCCTGGGGGTATCAGGCCGAGCAGTATCCGTCTTTTGCATCTCTGGTCTATGACCACAGTGCTTACCAGTGGCAGGATGAGGACTGGCAGCGACGTCCGGTTACCCCAAAGCATGAGCAACCGCTTTCGTTTTATGAACTGCATGCCGGTTCGTGGCGACGTCACGAAAATGGTGAGCACCTGAGCTACCGCGAGCTGGCGGCTGAACTGATCCCTTATCTGACTGAGATGGGCTATACCCATGTGGAATTGATGCCGGTTTCGGAGCATCCGTTTTACGGCTCCTGGGGTTATCAGCCCGTTGGCTTATTTGCTCCGACCAGCCGCTACGGCTCACCGGACGACTTTAAATTTTTCATTGATCAGTGCCATCAGGCAGGGTTAGGTGTGATTCTGGACTGGGTGCCGGCGCATTTTCCGGCGGATGATCATGGTCTGGCGTTTTTTGACGGCACGGCGCTGTTTCATGATCCGGATCCGCGCCGGGGCTGGCATCAGGACTGGCAGAGTTATATTTATGACTACGGGCGTGAGCATGTTCGTCGCTTTCTGGTTGCCAATGCACTTTCCTGGTTTGAGCATTTTCACATCGATGGACTGCGGGTCGATGCCGTCGCATCGATGCTTTATCTGGACTATTCCCGTCAGCCGGGCCAGTGGATTCCGAACGAAGATGGCGGCAACATCAATCACGATGCAGTCAGTTTACTGCGCTGGATGAATGAAGAAGTCTACAGCCGATATCCGAATGCAATGACGATTGCGGAAGAATCGACGACGTTTCCCGGCGTTTCCCGTCCGACGTATGAAGGCGGGCTGGGTTTTGGCTTCAAATGGAACATGGGCTGGATGCACGACAGCCTGACTTATATGCGTGAGGATCCGATTCATCGCCGTTATCATCACGACACACTGACCTTTCCGCTGGTGTATGCGTTCAGCGAAAACTATGTGCTGTCGCTCTCGCATGACGAAGTCGTTTACGGAAAAGGGGCCCTGCTGAATAAAATGCCGGGTGATGAATGGCAGCAGACAGCAAACCTCAGAGCATATCTGGGTTACATGTATGGTCAGCCTGGGAAGAAACTGAATTTTATGGGTTCAGAAATTGCTCAGAGTGTTGAGTGGAATCATGACGGCGTGCTGGAGTGGCATTATCTGCAATATGAGCGCCATGCCGGGGTGCAACGTCTGGTGAAGGCGCTGAATCAGCTGTATTGTCAGACGCCTGCGCTGTATGAACAGGATTGCGATCCGGCCGGATTTGCCTGGTGTACTCAGTCAAATGCAGAACAGAGTGTGATTGCCCATGAACGTTATGCCAAAAATGGGGAGAAGGTGCTGGTGGTCAGTAATTTCACGCCCGTTCCGCGTGAGAATTACGGTATCCCGGTACCGGCTGCCGGACACTATCAGGTGCTGCTGAATACGGATGATTCAGAGTTCTGGGGCAGCGGTCAAACTGTTCAGGCGCGTACCGGCACATTCTGGGATGAAACCCGTCAGACGCATCTGCTGGTGCTGAACCTGCCACCGCTTGCGACTGTATTTTTACGGTATGATGCAGACTGATTCATTTTGCCGGTGCGCTTAAGTCCACAGTTTCCAGCGGGTTTGGACAGAACTGACGGGTTTTGTCCAACACCTGTTTTTGCAGCGACTGATCTGCATTAATGCCGGGATATTTTTTTCGCAGTGCTTCCATACATGCTTCAGTTGCACTGAGCATCTGTGTCAGTTCACCCTTCGAACTCATCAGACGGCTCAGGTCATTGCCTTTCTCCGTTTTCATTGCCTGTAAGGCTTTTTCCAGGGCTGCATAGGGTTCAGCCAGACAACCACAAACGTCTTTTGCCGCCTGATCCAAGTCATCGGCCTGTACCGGGGCGGTCATGATGAGGGTTGCCAGGAACATCGGGGTCAGCTTTTTCATGTAGAACTCCGGCCAAGAAAAAAATTGAAGATATAAATGTGTTGTACAATTTTGCGATGTCGAGGATGTGCTGATCATTAAGTCTTTCTCACATCAGGCAATCTGGATTTGTCCCCATAGCAGATAAATACAAATGCGGCATACTTTGGTTCGCAAAAAAATACTTGTATTATTTTTGCGACGTTGTTCAAAAAACGCCCACCCTATACTCAAGACTAGATGCACTTGTGACGATGTATTAGATGCGTCTAATAAAGGCGTACATAACATTATAAGCGTGTAGGTTTAGGGGGCGATATGGGAAGCGCATATCGGTGTCACGGTGTCTGGGTACCAGCAGTCTTGCTTGCAGTGTCAGTTCCGCAGTCTTCATGGGCGGACAGCAGTAAATCCAGTTTCGTCAGTTCAGTGTCAGATGAGGTCATGGATTCTCTGATGACTATTGCCAGCGATGTCCGGGTCGACAAACCCAGCCAGAAAGAATCGGTTCATCCGGCAGCCAGTATTTATTCTTCGTCAGTCGCGTTATATCCGGGAGATGTCAGTGCCCGGACCAGCAGTGTCCGTCAGGACAGCCGGGGTCGTGCGGTTTATGCGTCTTCGAACGAACCGGGTTCTGCAGCTTCATATTTTGACAATGCGAACGGCGGGCTTGGCACCTACATGCGAGTTGAACGTTCAACACCGCAACTGACGTTTAGCCAGTATCATTCCGGACGGAAGCAATCATCGGCCAGCCAGGAATATTCTGTCACCATGGGCGGGGATTATCTGCTGAACAACAATTATCTGTTTGGTTTAGCTCTGGGGATGCCAAGTTATAAATCAGCAGACTATGAAAATGAGACCGGCAGTGACATTGATGGTTTAGTCGCGTCGGGTTACTTCAGCTATTTCAAAGATGCATGGTTTCTTGATTTTACGGCCAGCTATGCCCTGATCGATACCGATATGAACCGTCAGGTAAATATGTATACCGATCCGGTGGTGAGCAGTATGGATGATGCAGATTCGGATGTCTGGGTGTTTACGCTCGGCGGCGGATATGTGGTGGATTATCCCTATGCCAAAATTGCCTTTGAAAGTTCAGTGCAATATACGCTTTCAGATCAGGACAGATATAACGAAAGATTGTCCAAAGGGAATTCGAACTACGTGATTTCCCGTGTTGATGACGTCAGTAAACTTGAAGGTACCACTTTTATCACCGGCGCCACCATTTCAAAGCCTTTCCGGACCAGCATCGGTATTTTTCAGCCTTATTTGAAAAGCTACCTGCATTACGATTATCAGTTCCATTCCGACCGTATTGTCAGCCAGTTCAAATCCAGTTATTCCAGCAGCAATCTTCCGGTGATCACACAGTCTGAAGATCAGTTTTACGGTCGTTTTCACGCCGGTGTTTCCGGTGCATTTAACGACAAGTGGGTTGCTTACGCCGAGGCCAGCACGCTGGTTGGTCTGGATGATATGACACCGTCACTCTACAGTGTCGGAGTGATTATTCCGTTTAAATAAGGCTTATCCGATTGATTCAGGATAAGCCTTACCCAGCTTTGTTAACCGCCGTAATACAGACAAATCCGCTGTCCGTCGATCTCCTTGATATCAAACGGGATTTCATACATAGCTTCCATGATGTTCTTTTCAATCACTTCATGGACTTTCCCGCTGGCGACCACTTCGCCGCGTTTCATCGCGATAATGTTATCTGAATAACAGGAGCTGAAATTGATGTCATGGATCACGACGACGACGGCTTTTTGCATGTCTCTTGCGAGTCGGCGAAGCGTCATCATGATGTCGACGGAATGGCGGATATCCAGATTGTTCAGTGGTTCATCCAGAAAGATGTAGTCAGTATCCTGCGCCACAACCATGGCGATGAAAGCCATTTGTCGCTGGCCGCCACTGAGCTCATCAATAAAACGGTCCTGAATCTCCCGGATGCCCAGGTGATCCAGCGCTTCATCAATGATGCGGTTATCTTCAGCCGTCAGTCGTCCCTGAGAATGCGGATAACGACCAAACGCAACCAGCTCGCGGACTTTAAACCGCATATTGATATTATTTGACTGCCGCAGTACAGCCAGTCGTTTCGACAGGGCTTTGCTGTCCCACTGGGATAGAGGCGTGCCGGCAATCACCACTTCACCGGCATCACTGTGGGTCAGTCGGCTGGCCATGGAGAGCAGGGTGCTTTTTCCCGCGCCGTTCGGGCCGATAATAGAAGTCACTTCACCTTTGGGAAAAAGCGCCGAAGCATCTTTCACCACGGTGGTATTGCCATAATGTTTGGTTAATCCGGTTAGTTCGATCATAAGCTTCAGATTTTATTTCGGGTCAGCAGATACAGAAAATAACTGCCACCCACAAAGTTAATCAGGACGCTGACAGTGGTTTCAAATTTCAGTACTTTTTCAACGAAATACTGACCGCTGATCAGCAGCAATACTGCCATCAGGCTGGAAATCAGAATCAGATATCTGTGATGGTAAGTCCGGAAGATCTCCCGGGTCAGGCTGACGACAATCAGGCCAAAGAAAAGAACGGGGCCGACCAGCGCAGTCGAGATTGAAATCATCACGGAGACGACCAGCATGACTTGCAGGGTCAGCTTGCGGGTATCGATCCCCAGACTTTTTGCGTTGTCTTCTCCCAGCCACATCACATCTAGCTGCGGAGACAGGTGCAACAGATACAACAGGCAAATTGTGAGCATCGGAGCACACCAGTAAACCAGTTCACTGTTCACATTGTTAAAACTGGCAAACATCGCATTCTGAACCACGGTGAACTCATGCGGGTCGATGAGCATGGCAAAGAAGTTTGAGATGTTGGAGAACAGACTGCCTAGCACAATTCCCAGCAACAGCAGCGTAAAGACATTGGTATTGCGGCGACGGAAATACAGACTGAACAGCAGGACAGACAAACCTGTCATCAGGAACACGCAAACAAAGAAATTGATTTTCTGATTGATAATCAGAATGCTGGCGCTGCCAAACAACACGACAATAATGGTTTGCAGCATGATGTAGAGAAAATCAAACCCCAGAATGGACGGTGTCAGAATCCGGTTATTGGTGATGGTCTGGAACACCATCGAAGATGCTGAAATGGCAATGGCTGCCAGACAAATCGCTAAGACTTTCGGGATGCGGCGGGACAGGAAAAAGCTGTAGTTATCCGGTGTCAGTCCCTGCCCGATGAAATAGCCAATGATGAGCACAGACAAAGCTGCCATCCAGATGACTTTCATGGAATCACGCATTGGTTTTGTCCTTCAGTACCAGATAGATGAACGCTGCACCGCCAAGCACGGAAACGATCATGGAGATTGGAATTTCATAAGGGAAGATGATCAGGCGGCCGAGAATGTCACAGGCCAGAACGACCACGACGCCCCAGAAGGCTGTCCAGGGCAGGTTTCGCTTCATGTTGTCGCCGAGGAACAAAGACACCAGATTCGGGATAATCAGGCCGACAAAATAAATCACACCCACGATCATCACGACCGACGCGGAAATCACGGCCACAATGATGACGCCAATCAGCACAATGTTCTGATAGTTCAGCCCGATATTTTTCGCGAAACTTTCGCCAACGCTGGCTGCACTGAACTGACTGGCAAAATGATAGGCAAGCACAGAAGCCGGAATCGCAAGATATAACAGCTCATACTGCCCCTGAAGTACCGAAGAGAAGTTGGCGATGGTCCAGGTTTCCATGGTCTGAACCAGATCATATTTGTAGGCAATGAACTGAGTAAAAGCGGAGACGACATTCCCGAACATCATCCCGATCAGAGGGACAAGCACGGTATTTTTGAACGTCAGCCGCTGCAGGAATTTGACGAACAGCAGGGTGCCACCGACTGCAAACGCAAAAATGACGGCTAGATCGACCCATTTGCTCAGACCGGAAAAAAACACCATGCTGGCCACATAACCAAGCAGGGCACAATCGATGGTTCCTGTGGTATCCGGGGCTGCAAATCGGTTCTGGCAGATCTGCTGCATGATCAGCCCGGCAATACTTAATCCGGCGCCGGCCAGACAAATAGCCAGCAAACGTGGGATACGGCTGGTGATCAGGATAGAGGTGGCTTCGATATCGCCTTGCCAGAGGCTGCTGAGCTGAAGATCTGCAACACCGACGGACAAAGAGGCAGCGCTGAGGAACAGCAGCAACGTGCCGGATATGAAAATCCGGGAAAAATAAATGTTTGATGAATTCATAGTAAACCGAGACCTGCCGGAAGGCAGGCCTCACAACATGGATTAGAACAGGGCGTTTATATCGTCGATCATTAACTCGGTCGCTGTTGCGCCAGCCATGGTGATGTACCAGGCGTTCGGGTTCAGATAGACAATATGGTTATTCTGAAAAGCTGGCGTTGATTTCACCAGCGAGTTGTCGAAACGCGCTTTTGCTTTGCCGGAATCACGGCCAATGGCTTGTTCCCGGTCCAGAACCAGCATGGCATCTGGCTTGGCATCAGCAATGTATTCAAATGAAATCAGGTTGCCGTGCGGGCCGCCAGCTGAAACTTTCTCGCTTCGGGCAGGGGAGAAGCCAAAATCATCGAAGACCATCGAAAAACGGCTGCCTTCATTGAACATGGCGAGCTTGTTGCCGTTGTTCATCAGCATCAGCGCATTCATCTTGCTGTCTTTTACCCGATGTTTGGTGGCATTCAGTTTTGTCTGAACGTCTGCGATGAGTTTTTCGGCTTCTGCTTGTTTGTTGAAAATTTCACCCAGCATGCGCCAGTTTTGTTGCGCATCCTGCCAGTACTGACCGTATTCAACGGAGTACATGATGGTCGGAGCGATTTCCTGAAGCTGATCCATCAGAGGTTTCATGCGTGCTTCAGCAATAATCAGATCAGGCTTGGCCATAAAAATGGCTTCGAAATCCGGCTCCACAACTGATCCTACGCCTGCATATTTTTCATCCTGATATTTGTTCAGGTACGCAGGCATCATAGATTTCACGACACCGACTGGTTCGACACCCAGGCGATCCAGCGTATCCAGGCTCCCCTGACCCAGAACAACAACCCGTTGTGGTACTTTGCTCAGCGTGATTTCGCCCAAAGCATGTTTGATCGTTTTCGGTGAATTGTTGTCAGCAAATACGGCTTGTGCAGTCAGCAAACCGGCAGCCAGCAGAACAATGCGTGACAGAAGGCCAAATGATTTCATTGTTTCTACGTCCTAAGGATGAAATAAGTCGCACAATGCTATTCAATTTGCAGTTTATTGTCACGAATAAAACTGATAATCGTTCTTTTTTGTATTTGATGTTTGGTGTAAAAAGAATGCTGTATATTCTGAGTTTTTAGACAGAAATCACCTTAAAATCATAGGATTGTAGGTGATTCTGGTGTGGATGTCTGCCTTGCATGTAATTCCGGTCTTTACACTGATTTACCATTGGCGGGGCAGATTTTCCTTCAGATAGTCCAGAAACAGACTGAGTTTTCTGGAGCGTTTACTTTTTTCTGCTGAAACCAGCGCCACAATATTAGCCGGAGAAAGCGCATAATCGGTGAGCAGGGGAATCAGTCTGTCCGCATCGATTTCTTTTCTGACATCCCACTCAGAACGCTGAATCACGCCATGACCTGCCAGTGCCCATTGTTTGACGACCTGACCTACATTACTGGCCAGCTTAGGCTCAATCCGAATGCTGATGGACTGGCGGGATTGCGGATTGAACTTCCACATCGTGACATCTTCATTGTTTTCTTTCAGTGCAATACAGGCGTGTTTGTGCAGATCTTCCGGTGTGTTGAGCGGCGGCGCTGAAGCCAGATACGCTGGCGAGGCCAGTAAGAAACGACGATTGTTCGCCAGATGAATGCATTTCAGTGAGGAGTCCCGGAGCTGACCGATATAGATCATGACATCCGGTTCGAGGGTATGAGACCAGCTTGGGTTATCGGACAACGTCAGTTCGATCACCAGATTCGGATAATGCTGCTGAAACGCAGCGATCAGCGGTGCGATATAGGCAGAACCGAACCCCAGCGGTGCCAGCACATTCAGTTTACCTTCGATCATGGATTGATTACTGAGCAGATCATTCTGCAGGGCTTCCAGTGCCAGCAGAATACTGTGTCCTTCCCGGGCCAGCCGCTGACCTTCAGATGTAAGCCTGGTGGATCTCAGGTTACGGTCGACAAGGGTTACGTTCAGTTTTCGTTCCAGAGCTTGCAATCGCTGTGAAACACTCGGTGGCGTGACATTCAGTTTCCTCGCAGCTGCCGCCAATGACGGACTACCGGCAACAACCTGAAAGAATTCGATGTCCTGAGAATTAATCATTAAGTTCTATCTAAATGTGTGAATAAGTAATCGTTAATTTAACTTAATGTGCAACCTTGGTACAACTAGGCGCGTTTATGAACCCAAGGCATATTAAGCAGAGAGAATATCACGATGAACAGTCACGGCTTATCTTTGGCTTCTCTGGCAAGTGAAGCGAAGCCCCTGGCACCGAGTTTTGGTCTGGAATTTACCCATCAGTCTCTGGCAAATTTAGTCTCAAATCACTTCCATGAACTTTATCAGGCCCTGATCCGCCATAAACTTCTGATTTTTAGGAAGCAGGATACGTCACCAAAGCAACTCATCCAGATAGCAAAAGCAATGGGTGAGGTGCAGCGCTATCCATTTTCCAGCGGGATTGAGGATTACCCTGAAATCGTTGAAATTCGCAAAGAACCGACGCAGCAAAATGTTTTCAGTGGTGTCTGGCACATTGATTCGACGTACCTGGATTCGCCACCGGATTTCACTTTGCTTGCAGCAAAACAGACGCCCTTAGTTGGCGGAGATACCGTGTTTTCTGATGCTCAGAAGGCTTTTTCTGCGCTGTCTGAAGGGATGCAAAAATTTCTGTTAGCCGAAAAGGCAGAATATATTTCGAATAAATTTCAGGATGCCGGTAAGAAGGCGTCTCACCTGGTGAATTTCACCGAAATTGCCATGGCAAACACATATTTCTCCGCCTCTCATTTTGCAGCAAAACGCCATGAAGAAACCGGCATTCCGGCCATTTATGTCAATGACGAGCACACGAGTCGTTTTTCATCAATGTCCACAGAAGAAAGCGCCCCGATTCTGAATTACCTTTTCCGGCACCTGACGCGGGATGAATTTACAGCGCGTGTTCAATGGGAAAACGACACCATTGTGATCTGGGATAACCGGGGACTCCAGCATCATGCTGTGAATGATTATTTCGGGGAATTACGGGTGATGCACCGGCTCATTATTCGCTCCGGTCAGCGCTGATATCTCAACCTCAATGAAATCAAAGGAAAATATATGCTGGAGTCTGTCACTTTTGTACCGTCGGATAGTGTTCTGCTGATATTGTTCGCCGCGGCCTTTCTCGCCGGGGTCGTAGATGCCATTGCCGGCGGAGGCGGGTTAATTACGGTTCCGAGTCTGCTGCTGGCCGGTGTTCCGCCGTTAACTGCCCTGGGTACAAATCGGCTGCAAGCCGTTATTGGGGAACTGACGGCATTTCTGACGTATTTGTGGCATCAGCAAATGAATCTGAATGGTTTGTTGTCCGGCATGATTGCGACAGCGGTGGGCGCACTTGCGGGCTCTTATGCGGTCAGTCTTTTCCCGGCAGACGCATTAAGAATCTTGCTGCCTGTGCTCATGGTGGTCATCACCATCTATTCTGTGGTGTCTAAGCGGTTTAAAAGCAATGAAGCCGCCGAGCCGAAGATATCTGTACAATGGTTTATGATCTCCATGGGTCTGCTCATCGGTTTTTATAATGGCTTTTTTGGTCCGGGAACCGGCGCTATCTGGATGATCGCTTTTGCGATACTCCTCGGATATACCGCGAAGCAGGCTAGTATAGCAACCAAGCCGCTGAACTTGATGGGGAATCTTGTTTCACTGTTCTTTTTCATCATGATCAGCAGTGTGAACTACAAAATAGGACTGCTGATGGGGCTGGGCCAGATCCTGGGGTCTGTGTTAGGCAGTAAAATTGTGATTCGCAATGGTGACAAAGTGGTTCGGCCGGTCTTCATTACGGTGACCTTACTGATGACCGTCAAACTGATATATGAAACAGGAACCGGGCCTTTACTCGCGCTGCTTTAGGTATACGGGATTTTGGTGTGCAGCCCTGGCCCTGTGTATGATACTTCGATGTCTTCTTTCTCGGGGCAGGGCGGCTGTTGATATTCGGGTCTATTTGAGTCAGTACTACTCGAAGATGAGTGACATTTGTATTGAATCAAAAAACGTCTCATTAAATTTCATGGCATTTTTCTTGGTCACTTCAGTAACAAAACCTAATTTTTTATACAGGTTGATGGATGGGAAGTTATCTGCGCGAGTTTCTAATTCTATCCGGGAGATGCCTTTGGATCTGGCTTTCTTTAAACAGGTTCTGAGTAGTTGTTCACCAATGCCTTGGCCACGGTAAGCTGGATGAACGCCCATCCCCAAATTTCCTCTATGGGCTAATGTTGATGCCCAGTGTGGAAAAATATCTGCCCAACCGACGACTTGATTGTTGACTAGTGCAACATACTGGATGGCATCATTCTCAATACTATCTTTGACAAATGAAGTTATAATTTCCAGAGGCAATGCTTCTGTTTGTGCCAGGAAACGATTTTCTTTGGCGACAGTATCTAAGCATTCATGGAAACTCTCTACATGCTCCAACCTTATTTGAGTAACCAACATGACCTGAATCCTTTCAATTTGTTTGACGAATAACATCGCGTTCTATGAGTCAGCGTTTTCTGCCAGATGATGAAATTTTCAAAGACCAGCATTTTGTTTTAAAAATTGTATCTCTCTGTCAAAGTAAGAATCATCCAGCCAGTCTTGATCACTTGCTGTTTCAATATGTAACCCAATCAGCCAAATGTGACGGATAGAAATAAATATATCCACAAAGCTTAAATCATATTCAGATATTGGTCTTACCCTTCTATAGGCATTCAAAAATGGGACCCACCATTCATTTTCTTTATTTCTTAACCTTGCACTCCACTTAAACACAGCTAAATCATAAGCTCTCAGACCAAAACCACAGCAGTCAAAGTCATAGAATGTAATTTCTTCTCTGTGCTTATGGGCATTCCAACCATGGAAATCACCATGACAAAAACCATAGTCAAGTAAAACTGAATCAGATTCATTGATTTTCTTGGATAGTACAGACGCGTAGTTATTCAAAAATACCCAGTCATCCACTCGGTGTGAGAGGGAGAGTTTAATGCGTTTAAGAGGCTCTTCTACCAGATGCTTGAGGTCTAATTTATAGCGAGCATGGTTTGAAATGAAATCATCTGATAATTGGTGAATCTTAGCGACGGATTTTCCATATTGAGCCGCATCATCTATATTTTTATATTTTAATTCTTCACCCTCTGCAAAAGTTGTGATAATGGCATATCTTAAACCTTCAGGTGTATTTATTTCCGTGATGTATCCGCCCTGATTTTTTTCAATTGGGTAAGCAACATGAGCACCTTTCTCATGAAGATAATTTAATGCTTCAATTTCGAACTCAATATCGAGCAAAGATCTCCAGTTTTTTCGGTATATGCGGAGAAGGTGCTTTTTTCTCTCGCTTGTGACAATATAAGAATCATTGATTCCTTGATGCAAAATTTCACATGAAATCGGATTGGGTATTTTATACAGTGGGACGACATTTGATATCAGTTCTTTTGGGGAAAGAACAGGGTACACAGAACTGATATCTATTTGAGGATGACTCATTTGTTTTCCTTTTCAAATCAATCCAAAATTAAGAGCGCTCATAAATACTGACTTTGCCTTGTGATATGTACCAGCCTAGCTGAGTTGAAGTACGTGAAATCGATGTTTAAAACCAATGCTTTCATAAAAAGGGAGTGCTTGTTCATTGCCTTCAGCTACATAAACTCTTATGTTCTCACATTGCTTTGCTTTTAACCATTCGATAGAATGCTTCATTAGCTTCTGTCCGAATCCCTTTCCACGGTAGTTAATATCAACAAAAAGTGAATAGATTTCTCCAGCTTCAGAATTAACAGTTGCGATAGTGTAGCCCGCAATATCATTGCCATCCTTTATACCGAAAATTTTGACGTGCTTGTTGGAAAGTATCTTATTTGTTCGATCTTCAAACTTTAAATTTTGAAAGTGTGTCTTAAAGTGTGTTGAATGTTTAAAGTGTAAATCATTTAAATTTCTCCATAGTGATTCAATTTCATTTATCTCAAGTTCAACAATATTCACAGGCGTTTATCTCCTCTGTTTTTAAATGTTATATAAAATAATTAATATCGTGTTAAAAAGAGAAAGGTACGTTATATGATAGGTGCTGAAATGACTTTTATATAAAAATATGATGCAATTTACATCAACAAAAAACTGATTGTCTTTACCATGTTTTAATTGGAATCTTGGAATGTTCTCCTTTATATATCCACCTGAAAATCAAATGAAAATATCGGGTCACTCGTTATCGAATCCTTTAATTGGTTTTTGTTCTGGAAAGTTCCGGAAACCACAAAACGATATGAAATTTTGAATTTTGTAATTTGTGATCGCATATGAGGTTAAATTGTTTGGAGGTAGAGAAAATAAACCAAGAAGGTAAATAAAACCAAGGCGGAAAAATAAAAAAAGGGAAGACGCTCATCACCAGTCTAATAAAATCTATAATCAACAGAATCAATTTTTCGTATTGGTTGAATGGGCTTGCATAAATTGCAAAGCGGCTCAAATCCATTTCATTCTGTCTGCATTCGAGCCAACATTTAATCGGGCCAACACATATCCCAACTAACCCAAAAACAGCAATCAGCCTCCGAATTATTGGGATTGCGCCGTTTACGATTTCGACCGCCATTCAGCTTTTTCGATGCCCTCTGACATTCTTGAAAGCGTTGTTTAATCGCTACAGGTAACTTTCTGCACGGAAGTGTTTCGATGAACTCAACTATAGCTGCTGAACAACTTTTACCGCCATAGTAAGCTGTATGAGCACACCGGAAGCCTTTATGTGGTGATATCCATTTTTGATAACCACGGATTGACCAAATTGCCAATATTTTCAATTTATTGCCTGCCTCGTTTTGAACGCCATAAACGGGATTAGTATTGCCCTGCAATTATGATTTTATTACCTGACTTTTTGATGACAAAAGCGACCGTATGATTGCTGTTGCGAAAACCCACAGAGCAAATGGCCATTGAACCCAAACCGCATGAAATTTCCGGATACTGTTCATTCATTGACACTTCGTCTTCTTGTGTCGGTGTATATGTCCAACCTTTGGTGAGTAAATCATTTTTTACAAGGTCATATTCTTGTCCATCATATTGTGAGAAGTCTAATTCATTAGCATAAGTCGAATCAGTAAAACAGAAAAATAATACGACAAGAAAACTAGCTTTAATATTCAAAATACATCCTTTCAATAATCTGATTGATTCAATGAAATTGCTTGCTATAAACGTGGGGAACACACATCAATGAAAATTGTATTTATGCTTTCAAGCCATTGTTGAGCGATTTATTACGAAACGAATAGGGAGTGCCATTTTTTTTGGAAGGCACCTTCTTACCTGTGCTTTCAACAACCCATTTGAAGTCATCATCTGGATAATGTACTTCGTCTCCTGCGACTCGACTACCCACGACGATAAACTTTGCTTGCTCATTACTTCGGTTGATTAAGTGATGACCGTTATCGATCCCAGCTGGGAAACCGATACACATGCCAGACGTAAGAACTTGCTCCCCATCATCGGTAACCAGACACAATTCACCATCGAGTACATAAATGAACTCATCTGATTTGGTATGCCAGTGTCGAAGCGCCGATTGAGAATTTGGTTCCAATAATTCTAAATCTACACCGAATTGAGTCAGTCCAAAAGGATCACCTAAACTCTTGTATTCAGACTGACCAAGACGAGACTTGAATGGTTCTGGGAAAGGGTTAAATGTTTCGCCTTTTAAAGTCAGGGCTTCTTTTGCTTTTGTCATCATCTTTTTCCGTTCTGTTACTCAGCACTCGTTTAGGAGCAGGACTCGCAAAACGATTTTAAAGGATATGATTTAAATCACGACAACCAAGGTATATCA
The DNA here is from genome assembly GCF_036409375.1 of Photobacterium sp. 53610. Taxonomy (NCBI): domain Bacteria; kingdom Pseudomonadati; phylum Pseudomonadota; class Gammaproteobacteria; order Vibrionales; family Vibrionaceae; genus Photobacterium; species Photobacterium sp. 53610. Next base: position 138,376 of record NZ_JAXOFS010000002.1, read on the forward strand.
GTACTCAGCGGTCTAACGGATTCACGAACACGCTACCGCCCCTGGCAATCAAGCCACGCGTAGGATGAGTAATTCCATTTGGGGTCAATATAATAGGTGCATATCAGCAATGTTGCATTAAATGCTTGTTTTTGTGCTGCATATCTGTGGGTAAGTGCAAAGTGGCTCCTGCGATAGGGCGTTAGGCGAAAAGCCAAATGGTCTGACAGGCTGCTTTATCAACGGATACTGAGAATGCTCACAGAAGGAACTTGATTATGCGCGTGAATAGGTCAAAGTATTCGCAATATTGTTACCATGGTGCTGCGTTTGCTTAGAGTTTGTCCATGGTATGAAAGGAATGAATTTGATGTCAGTTGCTGATTACTTTGAAGGCTGTGAATTTCATACCGCGCGGTTGCGGGTGAGCCATATTTCGAAGCTTCTGAATCAGAATCGGACAACATTGGAAGAGCTGTTGGCGCACGCAGCTTTGAATTTACTGACCCCGAAAGTAACACATTCGCTTCCACCTGAGTTTCAATCGGTTCAATGTGAGCATTCGGCCCGAGTGTGGGCGCGGAAAATGATGAAAGAAAGCCATGTTCTTGTGATTCAGGTGACAGTGACACAAGAAATCATCGGCTTTATATTTCTCTCTCAGTATGATGATGCGGGTTTACAAAAAGCACATGTGGGTTATCTGCTGGGTGAAGGGTATTGGGGGCAGGGTTATGCCAGTGAGTGTCTGGCTGGACTGATTGCATGGTGTCAGGAAGCACAGATTGTTTCTGCTTTAGTAGCCGGGGTGGAAACGGAGAATTTCCAGTCAGTCAGACTGCTTCAAAAACATGGTTTTGATGAAGTCGCAATTGATGCTCCGGCAGGTGTGCTGTTCTTTGAGCGTGTTTTAACGTCATAGTCAGGTGCTGCTGAAAGACATATATTCACGGTTTGGGAATACTGCGGTAGAGCCGGTTAAACCGTCTGTTTTTTGTGAAATACAGTTCTATCTCGGCCAGAAAACCTGGGTTAACTTTGTAGTCATATTCTTTCTGAAAATTCACAGACGGCGTCAGTTTCATATAGAGCCAATGTTTATGTAATCTGCGTTGCCAACTGAACGAAATCCAGGCGTTTTCAGTCGACAGGTTTGGCCTGCTGTTCGCACTCATGCCGATTGAGTAGGTGAGTAAATTTCGGTTGCTGATCCGGTCATAGATTTCGGCCAGATTGACGAACTGCCAGTTGTCATCGTCATCCAGAAACTGTGCACTGGTGCCGACTCTGAGAATTGTCAGTTCGGTTGGTTCAAGAGCATTATAAAAATCAGCTGAAGTCAGGCTACCGGGCCCTTTGCTGTGATAGTAAAAGAATTCCTGCCGGACCAGACTTGTCCAGCCGGCGCCTAATTTATCAACACGCCTGAACTGGGCCCGGGTAAAGGGATCTAAGGGCAGACGAAGTTTCAGACCAATATCAAAGTCGGCGTACCATTCACCAAACTTGCGGCTTTCGAGACGCACCCCTGCGATAGCGCCGCGATTTTCTGTACCGGTTGTATCCGCGATGCCCCGTTCTTTATTTTCCAGGCTCTCGTAATCTTCAGGATCGGTTTCAAAAATCAGTTTCCAGTCTTTTTCCGCATGGGGAAGATCCATTCTGAGCGCGATACTGGAGTCGAACTCAAAGTAGCCCCGATGCGTGTAATAGGGTTTTAGTCTGATTCGCAGATAGCTTTCGTTGACCATGGGTTCCTCTTCCTCATTGAAGCTGAGAAACTCATCGATACCTGAACTCATGTCGGTAATGGTATCAGAGACGGATGTCTGTGTTGTGTCTAACCAGGCAGGTAAAAGTTTGTCGTCATCATCTTCCGGGTATTGCCAGGGATCTGTGGTCGCTGTGTCAGCGGTACAAATTGCAGGTGTCCCGATCCAGCAGACCGTCGTTAAAAAAATGATACCGGTTCGGCGCAGACACTTCATAAAAGTCCTCGGATCGGGTGCTAACAATTTGATATCCCTGCATCTAGTATAGATAAAACTGAAGCAGGCTTGTTCCGGAATCCTCTGACTGAAAAGTTTGAATCATATCTAAAAATTGGAAGCAAGTTTTGAAATCGTTTACATGGGTGATTATGCGGGAATGAAAGAAATGGCTTTCGGCACTGAGAGTTATCCGCTATGAGAACAATTTGTCGAAAACTTTGCGCTTGTGGCTAAATTTTTGTGTCACAAATCTCGGCTACACTTTACCCGTAAAGAAAATCTATGCACCCCTGCATAGGTTAATGATGGTGAGGTGTAGGATGGATATGTCAGATTTTGATGGAATCAGAAGAGATATCTCACTGAAAGTTGAACACATTTTTGAAGCTTATGAAAAAGAAAATTACTGCATGCCGACGATGGAAGAATTCCGGGCCATGTTTAATGAACATATTGATGAATATGTTGGTCCGGACGATTCGCTGAGGGGAGCCGGACTGGGCATGCCATCAGACATCAAGCAACGACGTGAGCAGAAGGTATGGCGTGTTGTAAATGAGCTGGAAGCCGAGCAACGGTTCTTGCGTTCCGAGTAGCGGAACCACCAGCGCTTCAAGAGGAAAAAACGAGGTCAGTGTGAGGGCACTGGCCTCGTTTTTTCATGATGTCATTTGTACCGGGCAGCCAGTAAAGCCAGAGCTGCATTTGAATTGGGTTGCTTGCCTAAACGCCGGCAAATCGCTGCTCCCGCTTCAGCCAGCTTCATGAGATCAATCCCGGTGCTGATGCCTGACTGTTCGCAGAGATACACCACATCTTCGGTTGCGACATTTCCGCTTGCACCGGGTGCGTAAGGACATCCGCCCAAACCGGCAACACTGGCGTCAATCGTTGAAACCCCCATTAACAGTGACTGGTAGATATTGGCAAGTGCCTGCCCCCAGGTATTGTGGCAGTGAACGGCCAGAGTCTGTACAGGCATGTCCTCCATACAGGCTTCAAGCATGGCTGCAAACCGAAGGGGAGTGGCCTTGCCAATGGTGTCTCCCAGCGAGATTTCATAGCACCCCATGTTGAAGAGCGTTTGGGCAATACGGGCCGTTTGTGCCGGAAGCGTCGGGCCGTCATAAGGGCAGTCTGTCACGCAGGACAGGTAGCCACGCACCGCAATCCCGTATTCTCTCGCGTGGTGAATCACGGGTTCAAAGCGTTTCAGGCTCTCTGCAATGCTGCAGTTGATATTATGCTGGCTGAACCCTTCTGATGCGGAAGCAAAAACAGCGATCTCATCGGCGCCCGCCTCAATTGCCAGCGCAAGGCCTTTCATATTTGGCGTTAGGGCCGCGTAGGTAATTCCCGAAACGCGGTTGATTTGTTGAAAGACTTCTGCAGAATCGGCCATTTGCGGCACCCATTTGGGTGAAACAAAGGAGCCCGTTTCAATATGGCGAAGTCCGGTCGCTGAAAGCTGATTGATCAAAGCGACTTTATCGGCCGTACTGACACTGAGCTCATTCTGCAAGCCGTCTCTCGGTCCGACTTCAACAATTTTGACCTCTTTGGGAACCTGCGCATGCAATGTGGCTAACGGCATCAACGTATCTTTGCTCATGCTGATTTCACTCCGTATGGCCCGGTTCTTCACCGGCGGCGCTGAGTTGTACCAGTTCCTGCCCATGCTGAACCTGATCGCCATTGCTGACCAGCACGGAGATAATCTGGCCATCATGTGGCGCACGGACGGTGTATTCCATTTTCATGGCTTCAATGACCACCAGCCCCTGATCTTTTTCGACCGTATCACCGGGCTGACATAAAACTTCAGACACAATGCCGTTGAGCGGCGCGACAGGGCTGTCGTTTTGGTCTGAACGATGGTGGCTGAAGTTGGGATTGGGACGCAACTGATACTGCTGTTGCTCACCATGGGTGAATGCCAGCAGCACATCTGAATCGGCCAGCCGGACCAGGCGGATCTGATGACGGGCACCATGGATTTCAACTTTGCAGTCAATGACAGATACTTGCGAATCCAGCTCTAGCAAAGTGATATACACAGGTGCCAATTGCAGGGTGTCTGATCCGGACATCCATTGTTTCAGCCAGATCCGGCCTTCTGAAACGCTTTCAAATACGAAGATACAGCTGTCATTCTGTGGATCGCAAAGCGTGATGTTGTGCAGACTGCGCTGGTTGAGTCGCCAGCCTGTCAGTTCGCGCTGAGCAGCTTGCTGAAAACACAGGGTGACGGCACACAGCAGCTGATTGACCGGGAGGTGGACGGGCTCACCGGTGATTGATTTTATTTCCAACTGAGCAGCCGAGTCTGCCGATAAGGCGTCCTGATGATGTTCAATAAAATGGGTACTCAGCGAACCCTGAACAAAAGCCTCGTGACTGAGAATGCGCTGCAGATATTTCAGGTTGGTGGCAAGACCGCCGAGCTGATAATCAGATAAAAGTGTTTTCAACTGCTGAATAGCACTTTGTCTGTTTTCTGCCCAGGCAATGACTTTCGCCAGCATGGGGTCATAATGTGTCGTGACGGTGTCACCTTCAGCAATGCCGCTGTCGACGCGCGCCCGAACCTGATGTCCCGGGAGGGCCGCTGCATGCTCTGTAACCGGTTCCCTCAGGTACTGTATTAAGCCAGATGCGGGTAAAAAGTCCTGCTCGGTATCCTCTGCATAAAGCCTGGCTTCAACCGCATGGCCGTGATGCTGAATTTCATGCTGTGCGAGGGGAAGGCGATGCCCTTCGGCAACCCGAATTTGCCACTGGACTAAATCCTGGCCGGTAATCAGCTCGGTGACCGGATGTTCAACCTGAAGCCGGGTGTTCATTTCCATGAAGTAATATGCCTGACTCTGACTGTCATAGAGAAATTCAACAGTCCCAGCGCCGACATACTGAATGGCCAGCGCTGCCTGTACAGCAGCTTCACCCATCTCTTTTCTCAGGCGATCACTGAGGTCGGGAGCCGGGGCTTCTTCAATGATTTTCTGGTGACGTCGCTGAACAGAACAATCACGATCTGACAGATAAACGCAGTTGCCATGCTGATCGGCAAAAATCTGAACTTCAATGTGACGTGGCTGAGTCAGGTATTTTTCAAGCAACAGGGTCTGGTCCCCAAATGCGGATTTCGCTTCCCGCCGGGCAGACTGAACGGCTTCCGTCAGTTCACTTTCCCGGTGGACGATTTTCATCCCTTTACCACCACCGCCTAAAGCCGGTTTCAGAATCACTGGGTAGCCAATCTGAGCGGCTGTCTTTGTCAGATTCTCAAGGTTATCTTCGTCACCGTGATAGCCGGGTAAAAGCGGCACACCGGCTTTAGACATGATGGTTTTCGCATCGGATTTCGAGCTCATTGCGGCCATCGCCGAAGGGCCCGGGCCGATAAAAATAATTTGGTTGTGCTGGCAAGCTCTTGCGAATGCGACGTTCTCAGAGAGGAAGCCATAGCCGGGATGAATTGCATCAGCCTGACTGTTTTTGGCGGCATCAATCAGTTTGTCGATGGCCAGATAGGAATCCAGAGCCGGGGCAGGCCCGATACAGAGCGCCTCGTCTGCCATACGGACGTGCCGGGCATGTCGGTCAGCTTCAGAGTAGACGGCAATCGTGGTGATGCCCATGCTTTTTGCAGTCTGAATGACGCGGCAGGCAATTTCGCCGCGGTTCGCGATGAGCAGGCGGCGAATGGCGGTATGTGTGTCGGCAGATGCAGAAGACCCAAGTGCGCCTGTTATGGCAGGTTGTTCCTGGAGTGGCTGTAGCAGATCACCGGGTTTACTCATCATGCTCTCCTTGCATAGAGTGATTCTCTTGAATCCAGTTCGGGCGTCGCTTGTCAAAAAATGCAGATAAACCTTCCTGACCCTGTTCAGAGACACGGATGTCAGCAATCATTTCACTGGTCAGCTGAATCAGTTCATCATCGATTGGGGAGGTTTCACAGTGACGGCACAGCAATTTGACCTGATTCATGGCCTGAGGACTGTTCGCAAGCAGCGCATTGATCGTCTGTTGCAGCCGTGCCTCAAGTTGCGCTTCGGAACAGACTTCATGCAGGATGCCCATTTCCTGGGCGCGCTGTGCATCAAAGGCTTCCGCTGTCAGCATCAGACGCCGGGCCTGTCGTTGCCCGAGGGTGCGGCAGACATAAGGTCCGATCGTTGCGGGAATCAGGCCCAATTTGACTTCGCTTAAACAGAAACGCGTATTTTCTGTTCCCAGCGCGATGTCACTACAGCAAATCAGCCCCAATGCACCGCCGTATGCAGAGCCCTGAACGCAAACGATCGTCGGATGAGGGAAGGTATCGAGTTCATGCATCAGTAAAGCCAGCGCTTGTGCGTCATTCAGATTCTCGTGACGGCTTTTACTTGCCATCGATTTCATCCAGTTCAGATCAGCCCCGGCCGAGAAATGTTTGCCGGTAGCGTTTAGTAACAGGACGCGGACATCCGGGTGGCGGGCCAGTTGCTTCAGATAGTGACGCAGAGCCGCAATGAAGTGATCGTCAAAGGCATTATATTTTTCGGGCCGGTTGAGTGTCAGCGTCGCAACTCCCTGGCGATTGATCGTGCAAAGTACAGTGTCCCGGGCGGTCGCATGAAGAATCTCCGCAATATTACCGGGCTGAAAAACAGGCGTTCCTTGAAATGTCATGGTATGTCCTCGCTTGTGCGGACGGTTACATTCGGAAAATGCCAAACTGGCTGTCTTCTTTCGGCGCATGGCTAGCGGCTTTCAGGGCCATCGCCAGAACATCCCGGGTCTGAACCGGATCGATGATGCCGTCATCCCATAGGCGGGCGCTGGCAAAGTAGGGGGAGCCTTCTTTTTCGTAGCGTTCCCGGATGGGTTGTTTGAAGGTCTCTTCATCTTCTGCTGACCAGCTTTCACCTTTGCGCTGTTTGATATCCCGGGTGACCTGAGCCAGGACACCAGCAGCCTGCTCACCTCCCATGACAGATATACGGGCGTTGGGCCACATCCAGATCAGGGTGGGATCATAAGCCCGGCCACACATCCCGTAGTTTCCGGCGCCGTAAGAACCGCCGATGATTACGGTAAATTTCGGGACATTGGCACAGGCAACCGCCATCACCATCTTCGCACCATGTTTGGCAATGCCTTCTGCTTCATATTTCCGGCCCACCATAAAACCAGTGATGTTCTGCAAAAACAGCAGCGGGATATTGCGCTGCGTACAAAGCTGAATGAAGTGCGCCCCTTTTTGTGCCGATTCCGAAAAAAGAATGCCGTTATTTGCCACGATGCCGACCGGATAACCGTGTAACCGGGCAAAGCCGCAAATCAGGGTTTCGCCGTAAAGGGCTTTAAATTCGTCAAATTCAGAGCCGTCCACCAGCCGGGCAATCACCTCACGGGCGTCAATTTGTTTGCGCAGGTCGGTTCCGACAATACCGTATAAGTCGGTTGCCGGATAAAGCGGTGCTTTGACAGGGTCGGGTTGCACGGACAAGACGGATGCCTTCTGGCGATGACAGCTATCGACAGCCTGCCGGGCCAGTGCCAGTGCATGGGGCTCATCTTCAGCGTAATAGTCTGCGACGCCAGAGGTTTTACAGTGCACATCGGCTCCGCCTAATGCTTCTGCGCTGACATCTTCACCGGTTGCAGCTTTTACCAGAGGCGGACCGGCAAGAAAGATCGTGCCTTGATTTTTCACCATAATGGCAACATCGGCCATGGCAGGCACATACGCGCCACCTGCAGTACAGAGCCCCAGGACAATCGCAATTTGCGGAATCCCTTTGGCCGACATGCGGGCCTGATTAAAAAAGATCCGTCCGAAATGATCTTTATCCGGAAAAACTTCGGCCTGGTGGGGCAGGTTGGCACCGCCGGAATCGACCAGATAGAGGCAGGGCAGGTGACAGCGTTCCGCTATCTCCTGGGCTCTCAGATGTTTTTTGACGGTTAACGGGTAATAAGTCCCGCCTTTCACGGTCGGATCATTGGCAATGATCATCACATCGGTACCGGACACCTGACCAATCCCTGCAACGACCCCTGCGCAGGGAATGTTCTCATCATAGACTTCCCAGGCGGCAAACTGGCCGACTTCCAGGAAAGGACTGCCGGCGTCCAGCAGCCGGTCAATCCGCTCCCGGACGGGTAGTTTGCCTTTGGATCGCTGTCTGGCTTGTGCCTGTTCACCGCCGCCCTGAAGCTGGATGCTCAAACGGGTCTGCAGTTCATCAACCAGTGTTGCCATTTCCTGGTGGTTCTGCTGAAACTGTGTGTCATGAGGCTGAATGTGGCTCTCAAGTATCGCCATGATATCTGTCCCTGTTGTATTGATACTTATCGGCTTTGTTCGAACAGCTCGCGGCCAATCAGCATGCGGCGAATTTCAGAGGTGCCTGCACCGATTTCATAGAGCTTGGCATCACGGAGCAGTCGTCCGGTCGGAAATTCGTTGATGTAGCCGTTACCACCGAGGATCTGAATGGCGTCCAGTGCCATTTGCGTCGCCAGCTCCGCACAGTACAAAATCGCACCGGCTGCATCCTGACGAGTGGTCTCACCCCGATCACACGCGGCCGCAACGGTGTAGACATACGCGCGCGCCGCATTCATGCGGGTATACATGTCGGCAATTTTTGCCTGAATCAGTTGGAACTCACCGATGGACTTCCCGAATTGTTTGCGGTCGTGAATATAGGGCAGGCAAATATCCAGACAAGCGCGCATGATTCCCAGCGGACCGGCTGCAAGCACAACCCGTTCGTAGTCCAGACCGCTCATCAGTACTTCAACCCCCTGATTGAGTTTCCCCAGCAGGTTTTCAGCCGGAACTTCACAGTTGTTGAACACGAGTTCGCAGGTGTTTGATCCCCGCATGCCCAGTTTGTCGAGTTTTTGCGCCCGGGTGAAACCAGGGAAATCGCGTTCAATAATAAACGCACTGATCCCACGGGATTTTGCCTGCGAATCAGTTTTGGCATAGACCACAAAGGTATGGGCATCCGGTCCGTTGGTGATCCACATTTTGTTGCCATTCAGGACAAAGACTTCGCCTTGTTTTTCGGCTTTCAGCTGCATGCTGACGACATCTGAACCCGCATTGGCTTCGCTCATTGCGAGTGCGCCGATGTGCTCGCCGCTGATCAGTTTGGGAAGGTATTTTTCTTTCTGTGCCTGCGTACCGTTCCGGTAGATCTGGTTGACGCACAGGTTGGAATGAGCGCCATAGCTCAGCCCGACAGAAGCGGATGCCCGGCTGATTTCTTCCATGGCGACAACGTGGGCCAGATAGCCCATACCCGCGCCACCGAACTCTTCACTGACGGTGACCCCAAGTAAACCCATGTTGCCCAGTTTTTCCCAGAGGTGAGCGGGGAAAAGGTTGTCTTTATCAATCTGTTCGGCGAGTGGTGCAATGGCATCGGCGGCAAAATGATTGACATGCTCACGGAGCATGTCCAGGGTTTCGCCCAAGCCAAAATTGAGCGGGGTAAACAGGTCTTTCATAGCATCTCCCTTGTATCCGAATATTCGGATGAGTCATGAGATACAACTAAATTCTCAGGATGATCAGTGATTGTCTCAGCCTTCAAATTTCGACTGACTGTGATTGTTTTTTCTGCGCTTGCTGGTGTTGCTTTTGTCGTCCAGCGCCTGCTGGCACCGTGCTTTTGCAGCATCCAGTTCCTGCATCAGGATATCGATATCATCTAACTGACGCTGGAGTTTTGATTGTTTCTCTTCGATGATTTTAATCATCTGGTGAAGCTGGCTATCACTCTGATTTGTATCATATAAATCAAAGAGTTCACGAATTTCAGCCAAAGACAATCCAAGCCGTTTCCCGCGAAGAATCAGCTTGAGCCGGATCTTATCCCGGCGTTGATAGACTCGGATTGTGCCGTCTCTTTCCGGCTGGAGCAGACCCACGTCTTCATAAAAACGAATACTGCGGGTGGTGATGCCAAATTCTTTTGCCAGCTCGCTGATCTTAAAGGTATCCACCACACTGCTGTCCTCCCGATGTTCGTAAATGCGGGACTGAAAAGCAACCTCGTCAGAGTGAGACCAGAACACGGCGGTTTATCCGGAAATGGCAACAATTCTGTACGCTGATCAATCAATATTGTTGTGCTGTTGTTTCTTAACGTTTACGTAAATGTTAGTGCTATGCTTACGTAAACGTCAAGAAAAGCGGAGCCTGGAAAATGGAAACCAGCACCAGTTCAACTGCAGTATCTTCATCTGAGAAAGAAGTGTGGATCGTCTCAGCCAAACGTACCCCTTTAGGCAGTTTTCAGGGGCAGTTTTCGTCGTTGTCCTCCCCGACATTAGGGGCTTATGCCATCAAAGGTGCCCTCGAGAGTATCGGGGTTTTTACCGATGAACTTTTCCCGGGCAAGGCCGATGGTCTCCGGATCGATGAAGTCCTGATGGGGTGTGTTCTGCCTGCCGGATGTGGTCAGGCGCCTGCACGTCAGGCAGCGCTCAACGCCGGACTGCCGATTTCGACCGGCTGCGTGACGGTAAATAAAGTTTGTGGTTCAGGAATGAAAACTGTGATGCTTGCCGCAGATATGATTCGTGCCGGCAGTATTCAGACGGCAATCGCCGGTGGGATGGAAAGTATGACCAACGCCCCTTATCTGCTGAAGCAGGCCAGGGGCGGTTTTCGTTTAGGGCACCAGACTACGCATGATCATCTGTTTCTGGATGGTTTGCAGGATGCCTATGAAGGAGAACTCATGGGGGTTTACGCCCAGCAGATTGCCGATGCCAAGCAATTCAGCCGGGAAGCCATGGATGAATGGGCTGCGATGTCCGTACAGCGTGCCTGTCAGGCGATTGAATCCGGGGCGTTTGAGCAGGAAACCTGCCCTGTCGTGATCGCGGATCGAAAAGGTGAGCACCTGGTTAAAGTGGATGAGCATCCGGGAGAAGTTGATCCGGCCAAGATCCCCAAACTGAAGCCTGTTTTTGCCAAAGGCGGCAGTGTGACTGCTGCAAACTCCAGTTCTATCGCCGATGGCGCGGCAGCCTTACTGCTGATGGACAGCGACACAGCCCAACAGCATGGGTTTGAGCCGCTGGCGATTATTCGCGGTCAGTCGACCCATGCCCGTCTCCCGTCTGAATTCACCGTTGCTCCGGTGGATGCCATCCGGCAGTTGCTTGAACAGCTGCAATGGCAAACGGATGACGTGGATCTCTGGGAGATCAATGAAGCTTTTGCCGTCGTCACGCAAATTGCGGTCCGTGAGCTGCAACTGGATGCCAGCAAAGTAAATATTCACGGCGGGGCCTGTGCTCTGGGTCATCCGATTGGTGCCAGCGGCGCCCGCATTATCGTCAGTTTGATTCATGCACTGCGCCGTAAACAACAGGCGGGTGAACCGGTCAGCCGGGGCATCGCATCCTTATGTATCGGTGGTGGCGAAGCAACCGCTATCGCGATTGAACTTCCGGCTCAGTAAATCCCAACTCAGTAATAAATTCGCACCTGGTCGCTGTATCACCAGCAATGGAAAAGACAGTTTAGAGGACGTGAAAATGATTGAGAGAGTACCCCTGTTCATTGATGGCCAATTCCGTCAGTCACAGTCAGAAGAATGGATTGATGTGACCAACCCGGCTACCAATGAAGTGATTGCCCATTTGCCGTGTGCATTAACATCGGAAATGGATGAGGCGATTGCCAGCGCAAAAAGAACCTTCGAGAAGTGGAAAAATGTGCCGGTGCCTGAGCGTGCCAGGCTGATGCTGAGTTATCAGCAACTTCTCAAAGCACATCATGACGAACTGGCTTGTCTGCTTTCCAGCGAGACGGGCAAAATTCTTGCCGATGCCAAAGGCGATGTCTGGCGCGGTATTGAAGTGGTGGAACAGGCCGCCAATATTGCCAGCCTGATGATGGGTGAATCCAGTGAAAATGTTGCAAATAATATCGACACATACTCCCTGACTCAGCCGCTGGGTGTATGTAGTGGGATTACTCCGTTTAACTTTCCGGCCATGATTCCGCTCTGGATGTTCCCGCTGGCGATCGCGGCTGGGAATACCTTTGTGCTGAAACCTTCTGAGCAGGTGCCGCTGACTTCGGTCAGACTGGCAGAGCTGTTTGAGCAGGCAGGGGCACCTCCGGGCGTGCTGCAATTGGTTCACGGGCGTAAAGCACAGGTTGATCATTTGCTGGAGCATCCGGATATCCGCACGGTTTCATTTGTGGGTTCTGTGCCGGTGGCGCGCTATATCTACCAGACAGGAACACACCACCTGAAACGCGTTCAGGCATTTGCCGGGGCGAAAAACCATCTGGTGGTGATGCCGGATGCGAACAAACAACAGGTGATTAATAATCTGGTCGGTGCGTCAGTCGGTGCGGCGGGCCAACGCTGCATGGCGATTTCCGTTGCGGTTTTTGTCGATGGGGCCAAAGACTGGATTCCTGAACTGAAAGAAGCCATGGCGAAAATGAAACCCGGCGGATGGGATGAGGAAGACGCGGCTTACGGTCCGTTAATCAATCCGGAAGCCAAAGCCCGTGTGCTGCGGTTGATTCAGGAAGGGAAAGCGCAGGGGGCTGTGTGTGAACTCGACGGCAGTGATTGCACGGTGAAAGATTATCCGGCAGGTAACTGGGTGGGACCAACGCTGTTCAGCGGTGTAACACCGGAAATGAGCATTTACCGTGAAGAGATCTTCGGACCGGTTCTGGTCTGTGTGGAAGTGAGTTCACTGGAAGAAGCCATCGCACTGATCAATGACAACCCGTACGGTAACGGGACCTCGATCTTTACGGCCAACGGTGCGGCAGCCCGGAAGTTCCAGCATGAAATTCAGGTCGGCCAGGTCGGGATTAACGTGCCGATTCCGGTGCCACTGCCATTCTTCTCTTTTACCGGCTGGCGGGGCAGTTTTTATGGAGATCTGCATGCTTACGGGAAACAAGCCGTGCGTTTCTTCACTGAAACGAAAACGGTGACTGCACGTTGGTTTGATGACGATATTCCGAAAGGCCCGAACCTGACGATTAACATCGATCATTAAGACTGAACCGACGGAGTAAGGCGATGGATTTTGAACTGAATGATGATCAGCGCGCGTTTGCTGAGGCTGCAAGGCAGTTTTCTCAGGAACAATTGCTGCCGATGGCGGCGAGCTGGGATGAAACCTCAACATTCCCGAAAGATGTGCTCAGACAGGCTGGAGAAATGGGGTTTCTCAGCCTCTATACCCCGGTAGAGTCCGGCGGAATGGGGCTGAGCCGGTTGGATGCCTCGATCATTTTCGAACAACTGGCGATGGGCTGCACTTCAACAACAGCTTTTATGACCATTCACAACATGGTGACCTGGATGATCGCGAGCTTTGCTTCCGGGCAGGCCCGTTCGGAATGTATTCCGAAATTAATCACAGGTGAGTGGCTGGGTTCTTATTGTCTGACGGAAGCCAACGCAGGTTCAGATGCTGCATCTTTGACGACCCGGGCAGAACGGAAAGGGGATCACTATGTGATTTCGGGGGCGAAAGCCTTCATTTCCGGGGCAGGTGATACCGATGTGCTGGTTGTGATGGCCCGTACGGGAGAGAACGGAGCCAATGGGATCTCTGCCTTTATCGTGCCTGCGGATGCTGAAGGGATCAGTTATGGCCGAAAAGAGCCGAAGCTTGGCTGGCATAGTCAGCCAACCCGTGCCGTCACATTCGACAGTGTGAAGGTTCCGGTCCATTACCGCTTGGGCGAGGAAGGCGAAGGTTTCCGATTCGCGATGAAAGGGCTGGATGGCGGACGGATCAATATCGCCACTTGCTCTGTCGGTACAGCGCAGCAGGCGCTCAATCTGGCCCGACAGTATATGACTGAGCGGAAGCAGTTTGGCAAACCTATCGCACAGTTTCAGGCGCTGCAGTTCAAACTGGCTGATATGGCGACTGAACTTGAAGCGGCGCGGCAGCTGGTCCGGTTTGCGGCATCCAAGCTGGATAAGGGCGATCCGGAAGCAACAGCGTACTGTGCGATGGCAAAACGCTTTGCGACGGATGTTGGGTTCACGGTCTGTGATCATGCCCTGCAGCTTTATGGTGGTTACGGGTACATTCAGGATTATCCGATCGAACGTCATTTCCGGGATGTCCGGGTGCATCAAATTCTGGAAGGAACAAACGAAATCATGCGCTTGATCATCGCGCGTCGTTTATTAAGTGAGGATACTGGACTGCTTTGAATAACTCTGATGTTTTCTCACGGCTGCCATGCCCGTTCTTCCGGGGGTGGCAGCGGTGCGAGTGAAGGTTATCGGCACTCAGTCCAGTTGCCTTGCATGGATCTCAACCCAAAAAGGATGGGCGTTATGCACGCACTGACAAAAACAAGTGGTCCGATTGAAGTTGAAATTGATGACCATGTCGCGGTACTGACCATGAATAACCCGCCAGCCAATACCTGGACGGCGGACAGTCTGAATCAGTTGAAGGCTCTGGTCAAAGCACTGAATGAAGACAAAAATATTTATGCCCTGGTGCTGACCGGCAAAGGAGAAAAGTTTTTCTCTGCCGGCGCAGATTTGAAGCTGTTTGCCGAGGGCGATAAGGCGGTTGCAGCCGATATGGCGTTTTGCTTTGGTCAGGCTTTTGAAACTTTGTCTGATTTTCGCGGTGTATCTATCGCTGCCATTAATGGCTATGCCATGGGGGGCGGGCTGGAAGTTGCATTGGCGTGTGATATCCGTATTGCGGAAGCGCATGCGATCATGGCTTTGCCGGAAGCGAGTGTTGGCTTGCTGCCTTGTGCGGGCGGGACACAGAACCTCGCCTGGCTGGTGGGCGAAGGCTGGGCCAAGCGGATGATTTTGTGTGGCGAGCGAGTTAGCGCCTCACAGGCACTGGATATCCGTCTGGTTGAAGAAGTCGTCGCGACGGGACAGTCTCTGGAGACGGCGAAAAAGTTGGCTGCCGAAGTCGCGCATCAATCGCCAACTGCCGTGACGGCATGTAAATCGCTGATTCAGAATGCCCGGTTTGCCCCATTACATCAGGGATTAATTCAGGAAAGGGAACGTTTTATCCGCCTGTTTGATACATTGGATCAACGGGAAGGGGTCCGGGCGTTTTTTGAAAAACGTCCTCCGGTATGGAAAAACGAATAATAACGGCAGATAAATGCTGATCAGCGAATGATGGACCATCCTGCCATTCGCGTGCATGGAGTGAACATGACTGGAACAATGACTTTTAGCGAACTTGAGTGTGGGCGCGGCCAGCGAATTGGTATTGCGGCAATTGATAACCCTTCCTCCTTAAATGCACTCACATTAGAGATGCTGCGACAGCTCAGTGCCCGTCTGGCTGAATGGGAAAAGGATGATCAGATTGTGTGTGTGTTTTTACACAGTGACCATGCGAAAGCATTCTGTGCAGGCGGGGATGTACGGGCCATTTACAAAGCGATGGTTGAAGCTGAATCGCATAAAGAAGCGGGTGAGGCCGGAGCGTCACCAGAGTCTTTCCTGACCGAATATTTCAGCGTCGAATACCGGTGTGATTATCAGATTCATCAGTTTAAAAAGCCGTTGATTGCCTGGGGTGAAGGGATCGTCATGGGCGGTGGGATCGGGCTGTATATCGGTGCCGGTCATCGGGTCGTGACCCCATCCAGCATGTTAGCCATGCCTGAAATTTCCATTGGTCTGTACCCTGATGTTGGCGGTACCTGGTTTCTGAATCAGTTGCCGGCAGGCGTCGGTCTGTTCTTAGGGCTGACGGGAGCCCGGGTGAACGCGAGTGACGCGCTGGACCTGAAAATGGCCGATCATATTCTGCTGGCGGAACATAAGTCGGCTGTTTTAGAAGCGTTACAGGCAATTGACTGGCAAAGCGTGCCGGACGCGGATCAGGCTGTGTCTGATTGCCTTCGTGAATTTGCAGAATCGGCAAAACGCGACTGGCCGCCAAGCCAGATGATTCCTTACTTCCCTCAGATTCAGGCAGCTTCGGTTGGCCGTAATCTGGAAGAGATTTGCCAGCAGATCATGGCGATTGATGGTTTAGGCACCTGGCTTGAAACCGCGAAGTCAAACTTGAAACATGGCAGCCCGGTTTCTGCGCATATCTGTTACCGGCAACTGAAAGGGTATCGCGACCTGACGCTGGCCGATTGTTTCCGTCTGGAACTGGGTTTGTCGGTGAGATGCGGATTACTGGGCGAGTTTCAGGAAGGCGTTCGCGCGCGTCTGATTGATAAGAGCGGAGAACCCACATGGCTCTTTTCTGCTGTTTCTGCAGTCGATGAAAGTGTGATTGATGATTTATTTGCGCCAATGTGGCAAGCCTCTGAACATCCATTGGCTGACTTAGGTGCGGAATCAATGTCCTGAAATTGTGAAATACTCAGGATGTTTCCGCCTGAATTGAAATTGCAGCGAGTTGTTGGGGGAGTATTGTTCGCCCCTTAGTTGTACCTGCATCACTGCACCACAGATTGAAGATCTGAAAAGGAGTGTGTTATGGCGACAACGATTGCGTTTATCGGGCTGGGCAATATGGGCAGCCCGATGGCGAGAAACTTATTAAAAGCGGGTTGTCATGTGAAGGTTTTTGACCTGAATATGGAAGCGGCCCGCAAGCTGGAAGCCGATGGTGCAGTTGCGGCAGCGAACCTGAAAGAGGTCGTCGCTGGTGCGGACACTGTCATTACGATGTTGCCGGCCGGGCAGCATGTTCACGATGTTTACCTGGGACCCAAAGGTCAACCTGAGCAAGGACTGTTCTCCATGGTTGCCCCGGGTACTTTTCTGATTGATTCCTCAACGATTGATCCGGCGACGGCAAAAGAAGTCGCAAAATATGCCGAGCAGCATCAGCTCGAATTTGTGGATGCGCCTGTGTCTGGCGGGGTGGCCGGGGCTGAAGCCGGTACGCTGACGTTTATTGTCGGCGGAACGGATTCTGCATTTCACCGGGCTGAAGCTGTCTTGCAATATGTCGGGAAGAATATCTTCCATGCGGGTCAGGCTGGTGACGGACAGATGGCAAAAATCTGTAATAATCTGATGCTGGCGGTGCAAATGGCGGGTGCCTGTGAAGCATTGAACTTAGGGATCGAAAACGGCCTGGATCCGAAGGTGCTGTCAGACATTATGTTACAAAGCTCGGGCCGTAACTGGGTGCTGGAACTTTATAACCCTTGTCCGGGTGTCATGGAAAATGCACCGGCCAGCAAAGGTTATCAGCCCGGATTTATGAGTAAGCTTATGCTCAAGGATCTGGGGCTTGGCATGGATGCTGCACTGCAGAGCCAGTCCGCGGTCCCGATGGGGACACTGGCTCGGAACCTTTACGCTTTCCATAATGCGAACGGGAACGAGCTTCTGGATTTTTCGAGTTTGTTTGAGTTCTATCAGCGTCAGCAAAAATAAGTGTATGCAGCATTCAGGGAGTTCAATATGGATATTAAAAATTCTGTCATTGCAATCACTGGCGCAGGTCAGGGACTGGGACAAATGATGGCGATTACCCTGGCTCAGGCCGGGGCTGATCTGGCATTGATTGATATGAATCCGGAAGGTTTGGCACAGACCCGTTCACAGTGTCGGATGCTCAGCAGTAAAGCGTTAACGTATCAAGTGGATGTTACGCAGGAAGATCAGGTCGAGCGAGTTTTCGATCAGATCATTGAGGATTTTGGTCAGCTGGATGGGCTGGTGAATAACGCCGGGATTCTTCGTGACGGATTATTGGTCAAAATGAAAGATGGCGTGATCAGTAAAATGTCGCTGGAGCAGTTTAATGCGGTGATGACAGTGAATGCCACGGGGACATTTCTTTGTGGTCGCGAAGCAGCAGCCCGCATGATACAAACCAAACGGCCCGGCGCTATTATCAATATCTCCAGCGTTGCCCGTGCGGGTAATTTCGGACAGACCAACTATGCTGCTTCCAAAGCGGCCGTCGCAACGATGGCTGTTTGCTGGGCAAAAGAGCTGGGCCGTTATGGTATCCGGGCTGCGGCGATTGCACCAGGTGTCGTCCGGACTGCCATGGCAGATCAATTGCCTCAGGAAGCGATTGAGCGCTTAGAAAAAATGATTCCGCTGGGCCGGGTGGGGCAATCAACAGATATCGCAAATGCTGTGAAATATATTCTGGAAAATGATTACTTTACCGGGCGAGTCCTTGAAGTGGACGGTGGTATGCGGATGTAAAAGTCATCCCATCCTGTTCAAGGAAGGTGAGTAAACGGGCCAGTTATGGCCCGTAAACGATCGCGTAAAGTGCTAAGCCCCCGCCAATGACCAGCATGAGCAAAGACAGGTAAACGGTGAATTGAGTCAGCACCGACAGCCATTTTTGTTTCGTTTTCTGCATCTTGAAGTTTGTCGTTCACAATCAATTGACACCGCGCACCATGCCATATTTCAGCCAGGCAGGCGAGCGCTATTCACATTTGATTGCAGTTTTCATGATGGTCAGATGTTTTCCGCCGGTGTCGCATTTTTTTGGCAATGCCGCGAGAAATGCATGACTGATTGTTCGCGCAATCTGACTCGTGAGACCGGAATGTGACTGAGGTGCCAGCGACAGCGCGATTTCAATTCCCGGCAATGGCGGCAGCCAGTCAGCCCGGAGTTCGACTAAATCCGGAGACATACTGCTTCTTGCCATGGCACCAATGGCCAGTCCTGCCCGCACCATGCCTCGTTGGGCGGTTGCACTACTGCTGCAACTGACTAAATCGAAACTGATTTCCTGCTTCATCAACCCATCCAGTGCTGCTGCATGAAATTTGCAATCTGCCTGAAACAGCGCGATGGGTAGTGGACGCAGGGATAATATGTCAGTTTCAGGTGAGCCGTACCAGACGCCTTGATCCTGCATTAAAAAGTGGCCTTCATCTGAGCCGGGCTGCCGGGTGAGTATTGCAGCGTGGAGCTCACCTTTATCCATCAGCTGGCGCAGACGAACACTGGTGGCGCACATGACGTGGATCTGGACAGGCCCAAGATGTTGACGAATCAAAGACACCAGGCAGGGGAGCAAGGTTTCAGCATAGTCATCCGGACAGCCAAATAACAAGGGCTGGCTGTCGGCCTGAGTGCGCAGACTGGAAACCGCTTCATCATGTAAGCTCAGTAAACGTCTGGCATAACTGGCCAGTTTCTGGCCTTCATGGGTCAACACCAGTTGTCTGCCTTCCCGCTGAAAGAGCGTTTGATCCAGTTCCTGCTCCAGTTTTTTCATCTGCATACTGATTGCAGACTGAGTCCTGAATGTCTGCTTTGCAGCCCGGGTAAAACTACCGGTATCGATGAATGCTAAAAAGCTTCGAAGCGCTTCAATATCCATAAGCAATCCTGATGAATATCCATTTGAATTGCTGATAATCATACTGGAAATCACAGTGGCTTGAACAGATTGAAACGTGAAGCCGGAAAGAAAAAGGCAACTCAGGTTGCCTTCATGGAGTGAGCCAGATTTTGAAATCAGTCCTGAGGATGTTCAGGTTCGGCCGGGCTTGCTGGCTTGGCAGGACGATGAGGCTCTGCCTGAGGTTCAGCAGATTCGAAAAAAGCCAGATCACGGACATTTTTTTGTGTCACAACAGCACTGAATAAGCCTAAAGCGAATGTAATTGCGAAAAATCCCTTCTCATTTAACGCAAGAGTACTGGCATTCCAGAGTCCAATCAGCATTAAGGCACATGAAATGATGACACCGGCAATGACCATAGTTTTATACAATGCGGTGACATTGATACCTTCCATCTCATCCCGCACAGTTTTTTGTAACGTGATGACACTGAACAGGCCAAACAGCAGGACTACAAGATAGTAACCTTTTTCATTGAGCTGGAGGTTGGCATTGAGCAAACCGACACCATAAGCCAGCACAGCCAGTGCAAGTGCAGCCCAAGACGTGATGACAAAAGCCTTGGTTGGCTTTAATGATACGTTCATTGAATATTCCTGTAAGAAAATGGTGGAATGAGCAACAGGCAGAATATAAGAAGCCTTATTCTTCTCAAGGCGGCAGGTTGGTGACGTTTCTTTAGAGGCAACAGGGGGTTACAAAAGGCAGCTGGTTATTGGACTAGGGTTGATGCATTGGTCTGAACCGGGTGAGACTCTTTTTAACTTGTGTTATGTCGGGTCAATTTGGAACTTCAGATAAATATCAATGCGTTGAGGTGATATTTCCATGGCTTTTATGTGGTCTATTTCATCAATATTCATTGTTCATGAAGATATATATTATGAGGGAGTTGTGATGCCTGTCGTAACTAATGTCTGGTGTCAGATTAAACCTGATCAATATTTTTGAATCATTTTCGAACGCTGCAATCAATTTCTTGTTTGCGACTTGATGACATGATGGTGAAATATTTAATTCTGGTAGATGGATACAGTGAAAGGATATTTTCAACATCGATATATTATCATTCGTTGATATTCAAATCGAAAGTATGGATTTGATCTCATTAAATTGTGGTCGTACTTTGTATTTCATATTGAATTTTCGAACCAATCGTCAGAAATAGGAATGCTACCTTCTTCTTGTATTTTTCCTGTGGACATAATTGATACTCAACTAGTTGAATAATAATTAATTTTGTTAATTTGAGGAAAACATGAAAAGGACTCACATTATTCAGCTGAGCGCTATCGCTTCAGCTTTGCTTAGTTGCGCGGTTACGGCCACACCAATGGACCCAAATGATGATAATGCTTACCGTCATTTTCCGGGCAGTGTATCGGCTGAATTAGAAAGTAAATACTACCTGTATAAAGATTCTCATAAAAAAGATCTGATGTGGTATGTGCCTAAATCTGGTTATGTTGCATACCGTGGTACCGGGGACAATACCCGACCAAACTTCAATGCCTCCAGCTACATCCCAAGGTTTGGTACCTGGGCTGCACTCCGTCCGGGAGAAGCTCAAATCCGGATGGGTGGTGCGTTCAATACGATGGGACGTGTTGAAGATGTCCAATTCTTGAAAACCGAAGCAGAAAAAGTGGGTTTCAGTGTCTCTCCTGCTGTGGTTACGCGAGGAACGGCGTTATTTGTTGTTGATGGTATTGATGCAAACGCGGATGGACGAATTGACGTTGAATGTGTGGATGAGCCGTTAACAGTGACGGACCCACTAGGTCAGACGATCAATGTCACGATTAATAACTGTTACGTGACAACGATTGATGGCAAACAGCAGCCTACAACGATCGTTGAAAAGGCATACGCGAAAGTACCAGGCGGAAGAACGAGTGCATCTGTGAATGTACCATTCCAGTTGGTGACATTACCTGATAATGACATGACGAATGCCATTGAGAATGATCTGGCGGTTGGGAACAGTCTATCGCCGTACTTCAGCCTGATTGTGGACTGGGAACTAGAGACGGAAAGAGAGACGCGTGCAGCTCGTATTACCGTGGACTGGAACCAGACATTTGAGCAAGCCCACACATTTGCTGCTTACCACAACTTTGCCTGTGTAGACATTGAAATCCAAACCTTCTTTAAGAAGTTAGTACAGGAAGGAAAAGGGGTTTATGTCGAGTATTACAACCCTGAAACGAAGCAGTACGAAGAGCAAGCGCCAAATCAGGCTGCATTTATTAAAGCTGTGGAAGGTATTCAGGCTGAATTACAGGCAGAGTTGTTTGACCAGATTCAGGAATATAGTCAGTCGCAGTTAGGGAAGGTGGATACAAGCACCAACTCAATGTGGACGCTGCGTGCAAACTATGAAAAACAAGTGCTGAAACGCAACGAAACAAGAACCATCAACTGGAATCCAGGCATGTCAATGGAGACCGTTCAAACTGAAATGAGTGTCGATTGTGTTGTTGGCGGATTCGGAACACCTGTTGAGTGGAGTACAGATGTAGGCTGTCACGCGATTGTTGAAGATGCAACTCAACCGTAACTGAGATGATTCTGAAGTTACGGAATACACCGTAATGAAGCGTTATCTCATTGTGCTGCATAAATAGTATCTAGCCCACGTTGTTTGTGGGCTATTCCAAGGAATACCCATGATAAAATTCACTCATTTACTTGCGAGTGCCGCATTATTGACGGCAGCTTCAGCTCATTCGAGCGATTACCAATTGTCATTGTTAGATTTTAATTCCACGATCGACAATGGTGATATCGTGTTTGCACCATTTAAAAATACCACGCGTGGTACTGGTTATGTTTGGTTTCGTAATTATGAATATGATTACATTTTACCTGTCCCGGGAGCTTACAGAAATAAAACGCTGACAGTCAGCTTCGTTCCCAGCAGTATTCAAAGTGGTGAATTTACGGTATTTGCACAAGAAAATAATATTTCTCCAAACAGAAAAACGCTCGTTCCTGATGATGCGGTTCTTTGTCAACCGACCCAAGCGCTGACAGAATTGCTCACGACTTTTGAATATTCTTCAGTATCGACTCGTCCTCCGGGTTATCCGAAACTTTGCAGTCTGGTGATTCGTTACAATACAAGTGCCGAGAAAGAAGCAAAGTTGTTCGAACTCGTGGATACCAAACAGTTGATGCATGCGAAATTTGCGTTGTCTGATCCGAGTAGTCAGCCTGCGCCCGGTGTATACATTGAAGTGCCAGCCATAGTAAATCAGTTGGTGGACCAAAAAGTGTTAGAGCAGGATTTACCTCTGCCAGTTGACCCAACTGAGCCTGGTATCCCTCATGTAGATATTGGCTGGTATGGACTTGACCAGGGTATCAATTTTTATTCGTCTCATATCGATCCAAGTCTGTTTGGATTTGAAGGTGAGATCGTGGATAAATCTTTGTTGTTCCAGCGCTGGACACAGTTTATTGATCTGTTTCAGACCATCGAAGGTCAACCCGCGTATTGGGTTATTCCGGAAGAACTTGCAGCGAAGAAAATCGTTATTTCAGAACCTGTACCTTCAGCGCCATTCATAGAGGTCTCGTACTGATTTTCTATGAAGTGTTTGATGACCTACTGTCGCTGTATGTGGGGGCGTTGCGTGCTGGTGTTGCTGCTGGGCGCAACGTTTTTCATGTCTTTCGGTTTGCAAGCATTCGAATTCGATCAACGTTTATATAAAAATGCGATTGAGCAGGAGTGTCACGGTTGCCATTTTGAGAACCGAATGAAACCTGTTGGTACGATGCCGAATGGATCCCGAAAGTGGACCGATCAAAAATGTGTCGCCTGTCATACAGAAGTCGATGAAATTGCTCGTAATTACCGGAATCATATTCATGACCCGAGATATGTCGCACTGCCGGTGAAGGATGAGCGGCTACAGTCTATGGAGAAATATCCTCTTTCTTATCTGAATGCACCGGTTTGGCCAATATTCGAAAAGCAAACCGCAAGGGTAAACAGAAAAACACTCACGAAATTTTTAAATACTCCCCATGGAACCTGCAGTGGGGGGAAGTGTGCTGCACCCAAAATGATGGCTTATACCGGTATTCACGAAAATGACGTGATATCCCTGAGCAAGCACCTGGATGCCATTCCTGCAGAATCAGAGATGGAACGGCAGGGGGCGAAGTCGAAAGGTTTGAAGCTGTTTGAAAATAATTGTGTGATGTGCCACGGCTCAAGCCAGTTGACCGGGTATAACGCAGCTGCGATGAGTTTGTTTTCTGCGGATTGGATTTATCTGTATGCCAATGGGAAATCCGTTGAAGGGAGAACGATGCCGAAACTGTCGGTTTCTCGTCATGACGCATATGATCTCTATGCTTATTTTCAAGACGCTCGGGCCAAAAACGAAAAGGCTCTTGCTGAAGCTATTCAGCAAATAGATCTCAATTTCGATCAATTACCCCAAGGGACGATTCCTCCCAAAGCACTGCATTTTATCTGGAATCGTTTATGGCGTGATGGGGGGTGTGTGCATTGTCATGGTATTGATGGTCGTGCCAAAGATGCTTTCAGCATGGCCAACAGGCGGGATATTGAACGTTGGTTGAGAGAAAAAGATGCAAAGACGTTATATCAGCGCTTGGCAATCCGGGAGAAAGAACAGAAGTTTGGAATGGGAGCGAACCCAGCAGGTATGCCAGCAACTGGCCGTCCGTTACCGAACCAACTGATTAAGTTATTGGGCATCTGGATAAAGTCGGGTTGCCCAAATGAAGAAGATGAAATGATTTGCAAGGATAAATGGATTTCCCATGAGCAATAATATTTTAAAAAACACACTCCATTCTTTGATATTGATATCGGCATCTATCAGTGCCGCGATTGCTGCACCAATTGATCCGTCAATCAGGAATGTTGAAGCAGAATTTACCAATGAGCTGGTGAGTAAGTTTTATCTGTATGGCGACACCGAAGATCCAAACCTGATTTGGTTTGTTCCCAAATTCGGGACGATTGCAAGAGACATCACCGGGTTTAATCAGCCGGAATTTGATATTGGAAGTACGTATAGTGAGCACCCAGACTACTTCCCGGGTGAAGAGCTGGTGTGGTTCAGCGGAGCCTTCGATACCCGGGGGCTTGAAAATGACATGCAGTTGTTGTCACAGTATGCTTCTCAAAAGGGATACCGGATTTACGCAGCTAAGCCCAAAGCGGCAGAAACTTTTTTTGTGATTGATGGTGTTGATGTTCAAAGTTTGGATTTAGACTGCTCAGGGAGCATCAGTACGCCGAACGGAGATTTTCCTGTCTGTTATGTGTTTGATCAGCAGGGAAGAAAACATCCGGCGGAATTTGTCGCTAAATTAGAATCGAAGCTGCCAGAAAATACCATGAGCCACTACGTTGGATTCAGGGGCATAACGGTCCCTTACTGGAAACAAACGTTAAAAGAGTTAATGGGATATAATTTGCCTGTAAATGATCCGACTGTGGGTCAGAACTGGGATGATAAAATTCAGGTCGTGACAGTGTGGGAGCTGGATACACATTACAACCGGCCTCGCGGGCGAATCAATATTAACTGGCCAGATTTAGTTTACCAATTTGTATTATTTCAAAATGCACATCCCGCATTACTGACCGTCAGTGATATTCAGAGAAAAATTCGTGAGTGGGTGAAAACCGCGCTTGTGGCTCAGAATGCACCGTTTTACCTTCACACTTACAGCGCTGATAATGATATCAATTTGATAACGGATGCGATTTATAAAGTATTAAAAGGCAGGCAGTTGTTTGCTCCCCAATGGGTTTTTACTCGCAATCCAATACATACCAATGTTCCGGCTACCGCGAAGCGAAGTGAGCAGCGTATGATTCCTATCGCGAATGGCAGTATTACCTTCTTTGTGCCTGCGACTGTTGTTGCGAAGCCAGAATTGAGATTTGCGATCAATCGTTCAGCAGCCAACCTGCCCAGACAAGATATTGATTTGTACTTCGGTCCAAGCATTCTGACTGTAAACCCGCAAACCAATATGTCCATTGAATGCTTGCACGGAGGCTGGAATTTACCTGTGCGATGGGCTCAAAACCCGGCATGCCTGGATACGTATTCATTGAACATGCAACGACCTCGTATCAGCCGGGAAGCTTTGCAAAAGTTTATGTACCGGAAGCCTGGTGAACTGAGTCATTAATATTGGACGTTATATTTATGTCAGTGGCGTATTTGTCGCTGCGATGAGTCTGTGGCTGAGCATCTTTTGCTGAACGAGTCTTTTGCTGAACGAATCTATGGCAGAATTTGTATCGTGAGCTGAGTGAACCAGCTTTGCTTACAGGGTCAGAGAGCTGAATCTTCACGAGGTTCAGCTCTCTGTTTTGAGGCTCTGCGACCACCGTAAGTTTGCATTCATCATGTGGCTCAACTCAGCGATAAATTTTCTAATACATTACTGTCTGCCTCATCAATATTTATACTTTGCTTAGAAGTCCGGCATTCACTATTGGGGCACGGAGGGGAACTTTGCTGTCAGGCTGAATATGCAGCAGTCCGGGCATGATATAGCGTTGTCTGAACGTTCCCCAGACATTTCCGAAAGGGTAGGCCTTGCCGGTTTCAAACTCAGATAGTGGTGAAGGAATATCTTGCCGTTTGTGGACTGAACTGCTGCGTGGTGCTGAGACGCACAGTGTGTCACCAATCTGAAGCCGGAGTGGGTTGTCATTGTATGCCGGATTCAAATCCAAGAGTTGTTTGGCAGACAGGCCATGTTTTTGGGCAATTTCAGGCCAGCTCTCTCGTTGGCGGCTGTCAGGATCCATTTTAACTTTGTAGTAGGCAGATTTCTGGTCACTGCAGGCATGATGTGTTGTGATGTCGCGTGCCATGAACGCTTGTGTGCGGCTGGCAATGATACTTTTTAAATCAAGCGGCGTTGCATGTTCCTCCAGCCAACTCTGGGAGAGTTTTGAAAATTCATCACGCGATAGTTTTTGTTTTCGATACAGAATGAATTGGCCGGTCATTGTCTTTCCTTCAATTTTGAAGGGCAGTAAGAGACTGGAGGAATGATGTTCTGAGGCCAGTTCATCGGTGAGTGTGTTAGCGTCTGAACCGGTCAGATAGAAACTCCAGCGGTCTTCGCCGGTCAGTTTGAATTCCTGGTAGAGCTTGTGATCAACAAAGTAATAAAAATACCCGGTTGTTGGCCATCCCAGCATATCTTCCTGCTGCACAGCCAGTTTCACAGGCAGAAATACAGCATTGATGTGTCCTCTGCCTTTGGGCTGTGGATGAATATCAAACTCTTTTGCAAAGCCGGCATACTGGAAACGCTCATGGAGCAGTTTTTTTTCTTCTTGTTCCACACAAAGTGCAGTCAGTGTGGTTAACCCATGAGATGTTTGAGCGTGTTGCCAGTTGATGACTGTTTTTTCATTTTGAGTCCTTTTCAGTGACCAGAACCCTGTCTGCAATGAACTGAGTTCATCCGCTGTGCAATAGATCTGAATGTTGCACTCAAACTCAGCGGTTTGCTGCTGAGTTTCACTGAGTGTTTTTACCGGCATCGGAGAACTTCGGGGCACGGGCTCCAGTGGCTGATAACCCGCCGGAACATATTTTGCTGGTCGGTTGTGTATATAGGACATGTAAAATATGCAACAAGGTGAATTTTTTGCTGATTTTACGCCTGTAATCTACTGAATGAAATGCTAATTTATCAGTCAGGCTGTCATTTATAGCTGTTTTTCTCACTATATTTGCAGTGAAATTGATATTCGGGCTTTGAGTTGCATTTTTTTACTGCTTTTCGAATGGAGATCTAACTGAAATTTGTTTCAATGTTTTGCTGTAGATGTCGCCTGAGTAATTCGGGCCAGGCTGTTTTTCATTCCAGAGCAAAGTGTTACCGCTTGGTAGGCTGAGTCTGTATCGATAAACACCGCCATTGATTTTATGGGGGCGGAATTTCGCTTTCTGTGTTTCTTTAAAAACTCTTCCGGATATTAACCAATGAGCGAAGTTATCAATCAAAACCTTTTTTTAGTAAAAGAACATGTCGGCGTGCTGAAAGCAGCCAATAACTACGACATTCATGATCCGTCAACCGGCAATGTGATTATGGAATGCCGTGAACCGAACCTGGGCTTTTTTACCAAACTGTTTCGGTTTACCGATTATAAAATTATGACGCCTTTCGATATTCAAATCGTAACACCGGGTGGTGAGCCGATTGTGCGTGTACAGCGTGGCGTGTCATTGTTTCTGGGAAAAGTGACAGTCCGGGATAAAGACAATCAGGTGATTGGCGGCTTTAAGCCTAAGTTGTTCACGATTGGCGGTAAATTTGATGTGCTGGACAAAGATGACAATGTCATTTGTGAGCTGAAAGGTAAGTGGACCGGCTGGGATTTCAAATTTAACCAGGGCGATAAAGAACTGGCGCATGTCTCGAAAGAATGGGCTGGTCTCGGGAAAGAGCTGTTCACCAGTGCAGACAACTATGTGCTGAAACTATCGGAAGATATTCCGGCTGGCGATAATATGCGGAAGCTGATTCTGGCTGCGGTCATGTGTATCGATATGGTTCTGAAAGAATAAGATTACCGGATTTCCAGCGGATTGGGTCTGTTGACAGATACCTATTCGATTTTCTGATGTGTGTTATCAAAATTATGCGTTAGTCATCATATTGTTGAGTGCGTAGAGTGAAGCGCAGGGACACAACGTGCATTCAAGATGAGGACGACACATGCAATTGATTATCGCCAATAAGAACTACTCCAGCTGGTCACTGCGCGGCTGGCTGATGCTGACTCAGAATGGCATTCAGTTTGAAGAAGAAAAGCTGGTGCTGTTCAAGGACAGTTTTTATCGCATGCTGGAAGTTTATACCCCGGCGGCGAAAGTACCGGTTCTGATTGATGGTGAGGTGACCGTCTGGGACTCGCTGGCGATTTGTGAATATGTAAATGAAGCGCACTGTGATGGACAAGCGTGGCCACAACATACAGTGGCGCGCGCAAAAGCCCGTGCACTCAGTTGTGAAATGCACTCCGGTTTTACAGCATTACGAAATGAAATGCCCATGAACTGTCGGGCGAAACGTCAGATTGAGTTGTCGGAAGCTGCGAAAAAAGATATTGCCCGGATTGATCAAATCTGGCGCGAGCAGATGACGGAGTATGGCGATCAGGGGGGCTGGCTGTTTGGACAATGGAGTATTGCGGACTGCATGTTTGCGCCTGTTGTTTTGCGATTCATCACTTATGGTATTGAGGTTTCAGAACTCAGCCAGCGTTATATGACTCAGGTGCTGCAGTCTCCGGCGATTCGTCTCTGGCTGGAAGACGCATTACAGGAAACGGATATTGTCCCTGAGGATGAAGCCGGTATCGAAATCGAGTCATGACTTCTTGAAAGAATGAAGATTGAAACGCCCCTTCTGAATATTCCGGTGGGGCGTTTTTGTAATATTTCATACCAGCTTCCTGAGTCCGTGATACACTCCCGCGTTCACGTAGAGCCAGCTCTACTTCAAGCGATCAGAACTACAGAGACGATACATGCCATTCTCTAAACTTGGACTCAGCAACGCACTCGTTCAGGCCGTAACTGAGTTAGGTTATACCAAACCGACCACCATTCAGAACAAAGCCATTCCGGTGATTTTGCAGGGGCAGAACCTTATTGCTGCAGCCCAGACCGGTACCGGTAAAACGGCCAGTTTTGTGTTGCCAATTCTGGAAAAACTGAGCAAAGGTCAGACGCAACGGAAAAAACGTGTACGTGCGTTAATTCTGGCACCAACCCGTGAACTGGCAGTGCAGGTGGAAGAGAAGGTCAGAGACTACGGAAAGCATCTGGGGCTGACCTCGCTGGCAATGTACGGCGGCGTGGACGAACAGCAACAGAAAGCGCGTTTGATTGAAGGTGTGGATGTGCTGGTGGCGACCCCGGGCCGGCTGATTGATCTCTATGGCCAGCGCGCTGTGTATTTCGAAGAAATCGAAATTGTGGTGCTGGACGAAGCCGACCGCATGCTCGACATGGGTTTCATTGATGCTATTAACAAGATTTTAGACCGACTGCCTGAACAGGTTCAGTTCTTGCTGTTTTCGGCAACTTTGTCGCATAAAGTCCGTGAACTGGCGAAATCTGCGGTCAGTGATCCGCACGAAATTACGATTGCTGCCAATCAGGCATCTAAATCAAATATTGAACAGTGGCTGATCACCGTCGACAAAGATCAGAAATCGGCACTGCTGAGCCATCTGATTCAAGAAAATCAGTGGGATCAGGCGCTGATCTTTATTGAAACCAAGCACGGTGCTGCCAAGCTGGCATCTCAGCTTGAGAAGCGTGGTATCCAGGCTGAAGCCTTCCACAGTGGCCGCAGTCAGACGATTCGTGCTCAACTGCTGGAAGATTTTAAATCCGGGAAGATTCAGTATCTGATTGCGACTGGCGTGGGTGCCCGAGGCATTGATATTGAAGAGCTGCCGCGCGTGGTGAACTATGATCTGCCTTTCCCGGCGGATGAGTATGTTCACCGGATCGGTCGTACTGGTCGTGCAGATGCATCAGGTGAAGCGATTTCTTTCGTTTCAAAAGACAATTTCAAGAACCTGTGCATGATTGAAAGTCGTCTGGGCCACCTGATTGAACGCCGCGAAGTGGAAGGGTTTACCCCGAAAAAACCGGTGCCGGTTTCAATTCTGAACTATGTCCCAAAGAATAAGGCGACCAAGGTTCAGACGCCCAAGGATAAGGCCGCTGTGAGCAAAGCCTCTCAGAATAGAGCACCCAGGAATAAGCATCCTAAAAAAGACTGATTGAACAATGAGTCATCAGAAACCCCGGTCATCTGACCGGGGTTTTTTATTGGGTGCGATTCAAAATGCCCCTGGTTCTCAATCGATTGATTGTCCACCCTGTGTGTCACGCATGGATTCCAATGCTTTGACCCGACGGCGTTGGCTTGTCGTAAAAGTGTTATTTCTCAGGGTCTCGAGGGCGAATTGCTGTTCCGCTGAAGCCATTCCTGAATCTGCCAGAATCATTTCCCGTTGTTCAAAATATTCATCCAGTTGTGTCTGAAATGTCGCTCGTTTTTGACTGAGCTGTGCCAGGCGATCTGCCGCTTCAGGTCCGACTAATGCCTGCTGGTTCAGGTAGCGCTCCTGCGGATCCATCGACTGGGTGGATTGTAACTGAGCCAGCAGGCTGGCGTTGCGATAGCTTTCCTGCATGACGGGAGGGAGGTTATTCAGTTCTTGTTGCCAGGCGCTGAGATAGGCTTCCTGATCCTGGGTTTGCTGTTTGAGTTCCAGCTTTCGCAGTGCCAGATCCCGCTGGAGATTTTCTTCGGCAAACAGCCGTTGCTGCTCTTCATATGAAAAGAACTGAAGTTGTGCCTGAATCAGCTGATCATTCAGTTGCCTCAGGGCATCAGCATCCAGCTGATTGATATTGCCCGGGTCGAGATCCCGCAATGCGGCTCGGTATTGAATGAATCGTTCGAACAGATCTTCATCGAATTGGTAGGCGGTTGCCTGCTGGGCATTATAGGAGCGGAAGTGTTCTCTGAGTGTATCGACGTCCGCCTCACCGAGACCCGACAGAAAATAGTCGAAGGTATCGCGGGCGGAATCGGTATCAATTTGGGTGTCCTGCTGAGAGGGCACCTGGGTCACAGTCGGTTCGGAGGTCTGTGAGTTGTAGGTATAGACCGCACCCGCAGTCAGAACAACACAGATGAGTGAAAGTACGGTCTTTTTCAAAACTTATAATCCTTGTAATTGCAGGCGGTTTGCGTGCTGGCGATAAAGCGTGGTCGGTGCCGTTTCGAACAGATGAGTAATGCCAAGCAAGCCGTTAATTTCATCCAGGTGATTCATTTTGTAATCATTCCGGATGACTTTACCCAAGTGCGTGCTGCATTGACCGACGAGGCCGTCATTCGGATTGTTGAATCCGAGCCCCAGGATTGTCATTGCGGCATCAATTGGATCCAACGCATTGGTGAAATTGCTGGTCCCGGTCCAGGAGTAGTAATACACACCATTGGCAGCAACATAATCACCCTCGCCACAGTCGGACTCCGGGATCCCTTCCGGGTACTTTTGATTGAATGCCAGCGACCCTTCAGTGGTCAGTGCGGCCAGAGAAGCCAGCGGATCCTGAGGCAGATCACTGCCACCGGATAACAGATTGATCATGCTGACCAGTCCTTCAGCCAGTTTGACTGCGATCCCTTCCGGAATTGAGCCTTCCGGGACGGCACCACGAACAATATCTGCAATCCGTGATCCCTTATTCACGCCACCGATACTGGTGACTGAAGCGACCATCTCCGGTGCTACAGAAGCCACGTAACGTGCAGTTGGTCCGCCATGACTGTGTCCGATCAGGTTAACTTTTTCCGCGCCGGTAATCGCGAGTACATCTTCCACCTGAGCCAGTAACTGCTCGCCACGAAGCTCTGTGCTGTTGGTTGCAGAGATCTGAGCAACGAATACTTTTGCACCATCTTTGTTGAGTGCATGCGGAATCCCGTAGAAATAATCAATTCCGGCAATGGAATCAAAACCAAACAAGCCATGAACCAGCACAATCGGATATTTGGTTGCAGTGTATCCCTTTTGGGATACGCCCGATGTACTGGTACTTGCCTGACTGGTAAAGCTTGCCATGCAGAAAATGAGCAGGGTAATGAATTGTTTCAATGTCTGTCTCCTTGTCAGACCTCCGATGAGTAATAGGTTAATACTAAATTTGATGCATTGGAGAAAATGTTGCCATTTTGTGATCGGTGATCTTATTTGTTCACATATGTGAAACATTTATTTATTTGAATGCTTCGGTAAACGAGTGAGGTCTGATGGCTCTTTTGGACAGCTGCAGTGTCGTCAGACCATCGTGAAAGATCAAAATAGATACGGCATGACATATCTTTATTTTCGAATAAATAAAAAATATCATCAATTTAGAGATTGTATTTATGCGCACTGCTCATTCAGAGACAATATGATTTCAGCTGGATTCGAAATTTTTATCATGAATTGAGTTGAATAATTTAACTGATATATCGCATTCTTAATGCTGTACAAACCGTGATCCGAACACTTGAAAATATTTCTTTTATGACACCGAAGCAGATGCGATTCACATCGTTTTAATCTGGTTAAAGCACTTTTGTGTCCTTTATCTACAGTGTTTGTGGCTTTTTGACAGGAAGCTGTGAAATAAAAAACTGAATGTACCTACAACCAAGAGATAAGGAAAAATAATGAAATTTAAAAAATATTTTCCTGCCGGGCTTCTATTCTGCAGTGGATTGCTGAGTGCCACACCGACGATGGCAGAGGTGGTGCCCAGAACGGCCTTCGTTCATCTGTTTGAGTGGCGTTGGGATGATGTCGCGACTGAATGTGAAACTTTTCTGGGCCCGAAAGGATTTTCGGCCGTGCAGGTGTCGCCACCCCAGAAAAGTGTGGATCATTCAGCCTGGTGGGCCCGGTATCAACCTATCAGTTACTCCTTTGAAGGCAGAAGTGGTACGCGTGCACAGTTTGTCGATATGGTGCAGCGCTGTAAAGCCGCTGGGGTTGATATTTATCTGGATGCGGTGATTAACCACATGGCTGCACAAGACAGATATTTTCCGGAAGTACCTTTTAATGCGAATGATTTCCATACCTGTACCGGTGACATCAACTACAGCGATCGCTGGTCAATTCAAAACTGCGATTTAGTTGGCCTGAATGATTTAAAAACTGAGTCTGACTATGTGCGCCAGAAAATTGCAGATTATATGAACGACGCTATCAGTATGGGCGTGGCGGGTTTCAGGATTGATGCGGCTAAACATATTCCAGCGGCTGATATTGCCGCAATTAAGAATAAACTGAATGGGAATCCATACATATTTCAGGAAGTGATCGGCTCAGCAGGAGAGCCCGTCAAAACCAGTGAATATACGTATATTGGTGACGTGACTGAGTTTAATTTTGCCCGGACGATTGGCCCGAAGTTTAAAAATGGCGGGATTAAAGATCTGAACGGCATCGGTTCATGGAGCGGTTGGCTGCCCAGTGACAGTGCTGTTACCTTTGTGACCAATCATGATGAAGAACGTCATAATCCTGGACAGGTCCTGAGCCATCAAGATTTCGGGAATCTGTATTTTCTCGGAAACGTGTTTACACTGGCCTATCCGTATGGCTACCCGAAAATCATGTCGGGTTACTATTTTAACGATTTTGATGCGGGCCCCCCTTCAACGGGTGTGCATTCAGGTAATGCCTGCGGTTTTGACGGCGGAGACTGGGTGTGTGAACACAAGTGGCGGGGTGTCGCAAATATGGTGGCTTTTCGTAATCATACGGCGGCTGAATTCCGCGTCACGAACTGGTGGGATGACGGGAATAACCAGATTGCCTTTGGCCGCGGTGGACTTGGGTTTGTCGTGATCAACCGGGATGACTCGAAAGGGATCAATCAGACCTTGCTGACCGGGATGCCGGCTGGTGAATATTGCGACATTATTGCGGGTAATTTTGATGAGCAGTCCGGCAGCTGCAGCGGCCCGACGGTGCAGGTTGACAGTCAGGGATATGCACATTTTACCGTCAGCGCTCATGATGCAGCAGCGATTCATGTGGGTGCGAAAGTCGGGCAGGGATGTACCATCGGCTGTGGGGACACAGGTGGCAGTTCAAACACGAAAGTCTGTTTCGACAATCAGCAAAATTTCAGCCAGCCGACTCTGTATTACTGGAATGTTTCTGCTTCGGAACCAGTGGCAAATGCGTCCTGGCCGGGAGTCGCAATGTCCGCTGAAGGTGGTCGTTACTGTCATGATTTTGGTGTGAACCTGGTCAGTCTGAATGTTATTTTCAGCGATCAGGGAAACAATCAGAGCGCAGATCTGAGTCCATCGAATCCGAATCTTTGTTATCAGAGCGGGGTCTGGACGGCACTTACAAATTGTTTGTCTGCCTCCACTGGGGGAGAACAAATCTGGTATTTCCGGGGGACATCAAACGGCTGGGGACTGACACAAATGCAATATGATGCGCAGTCCGGGCTTTATCGTACGACCCAAAGCTTTAATGGTGAAGATTCGCCAGCCCGCTTTAAAATTGATGATGGTAACTGGTCTGAATCTTATCCGTCTGCGGATTATCAGGTGGGAGATCAAGCAACTTATTCGATCACGTTTGACGGGAACACCAAGGCGATTTCGGTATTGCTGCAATAGCTTCTTCGTACAACTTCGTACAACAAATAGTATCTTCATACAAAACGAAATCATCTCTCCCGGCCTAAGCACTGGCCGGGAGAATGTCTGTTAATCTGCGTCATTGCTGAGGTGCTCACAACACCACAGAGTACGGCTTTGTTTTTTTTTGCCTTCCCCTCTAGAATCGCTCAAAGCGCGATTTGTGAATTATTTTATATTGCTAAAGAGGGAACCAGCGATGACAAAGTTTGATATTCCAACCCTGACCACCCAATTTCCTTTAGTCAGTCAATTGGTGGCATTGGAAGAGGTTTGCTGGTTCAACCCCAATACCACCTCTCTGAGTGAAGGTCTGCCTTTTGTCGGGTTGGATGCTGAGGATATTCAGGATGCCAGTGACCGGCTATCTCGTTTCGCTCCATTTTTGATGAAAGCATTTCCGGATACAGCAAAAACACAGGGCATCATTGAATCTGAACTGGCTGAGATTCCGGCCATGAAAGCCAGCTTGGAAGCAACATATGGGATAAAGATTCCGGGGCGTCTGATGCTGAAAAAAGACAGCCATCTTCCGATCTCCGGTTCGATTAAAGCGCGTGGCGGGATCTATGAAGTGCTGACGCATGCGGAGAAACTGGCTGTAAATGCCGGGTTGCTCTCTGAATCAGATGATTACAGCAAGCTTTTGAGTGATGAATTCCGTCAATTCTTCAGCCAATACAGTATTGCAGTCGGCTCAACCGGAAATCTGGGGATGTCGATTGGCATCATCAGTGCAAAACTGGGCTTTTCCGTGACTGTACACATGTCGGCAGATGCCCGGGAATGGAAAAAAGCGAAGTTGCGATCTCATGGCGTGAATGTTGTGGAGTATGAACAGGATTACGGCGTCGCGGTGGAGCAGGGAAGGAAAGCGGCGGAGCAAGATGCCCGGTGTTTTTTTATTGATGATGAAAACTCCCGCACGCTTTTTCTAGGGTACTCAGTTGCGGGCGAGCGCGTCAGAAAACAGTTTGATGAACTGGGGATTGCGGTTGATGCCAATCACCCGTTATTTGTTTATTTGCCGTGTGGCGTTGGCGGCGGACCTGGCGGTGTTGCGTTTGGTCTGAAGATGGCCTTCGGTGATCATGTACATTGTATTTTTGCTGAGCCGACGCACTCTCCTTGTATGTTGCTCGGGGTCCATACGGGATTACATGATGATATTTCTGTTCAGGAATTAGGAATCGATAATATCACCGCTGCAGATGGTCTCGCGGTTGGCAGGGCATCAGGATTTGTTGGCCGGGCGATGGAGCGTCTGATTGATGGTTATTACACACTGTCAGATAAACATATGTATCAGCTGTTGGGACAACTGAATCAAAGTGAAGGGATTCAGCTGGAGCCATCAGCCCTGGCGGGGATGCCCGGGCCGATGCATGTGTCTGAAGCAGAGGAATATCAAGAGAGGCTTCAACTGACACCAGAAAAACTCCGTCATGCCACACACCTGGTTTGGGCTACCGGTGGCGGTATGGTGCCGGCAGAGGAAATGGCCGCCTATCTGGCAAAATCTGCGTAAACATGCTTTACCGGGCAAGTGCATGACTTGCCCGTTATGAAAACTGAAAAGAGAGCGGGGTCGATTCTGTACCGGGCTGACCGCCACACATGACGATATTCAGCTTTTTTTGCCCTGTAACCCTGAATGGTGTCAGACTGGCATTGATATTGTGCGTATGAATGACTGCGCCTTCTCTTACACGTAAATCGGCGCAAAGATAGAAGGTCTCTGAAAGCAGAAATGCCACCGGCGTATTGAATGCCAGCGGCTGTCGAGCAATCATTCTCCCATTTTTAAGCAGAACGACCTCCGTATATTTACTGGCCACTGTTTTCGTGAAAAACACCTGTTCCGTATGACAGCTGATACGCAAACCCTGATTTTCTGTTTCGGGGAGATGACGTGGGGGCAAAGGCATGGCAGCACTATAGTTACCATGAGGATCTGCCAGTTGATAGCTGTATCCCCATTCAATACAAAAAGGATGGTTCCATCGGTACTGGCACTGCTGAATGACGGTCCAGGCAATTAAATTTTCTGAATTTTCAACCTGAGTTTGTTGAAAAATCGTCACACTGGGCCTGTGAATATTCAGCGACAAATTCTTAAAACAGATATCGGTGTGCATGTTTGCCCCTTGAAGCACGTTTTTAGTTGGTGCTTTCCAGTATGCTGTTGAATCCCATGATATAACCCAGCTCTTCTCTTTGGAAACGGTCAAGTCCGTACTTAAAATTCACGCGCAGATGCACATAAGAAAAGTTTGTTTCCAGTGAGATCCAGCCACTTACAGTGAAATCTGAGTTTGGTTCGCTGCGGGCAGAGGTTAAATCATTGTTTGGCGACGTCGGATCTGCAATTGCTGAGGTAGAAACTTGCGTTGTCGTCTCAGTGCTGGTGGCAGCTGTGTCTTTTTGTGACGTTGTCACTGTGTCAGGAGATTCGCTGTTTACTGTACTGGTTGTATTTGATTGAGGGGCGGGGATATCCAGTTTCCCCTGCATAGCTGTCAATGCCGGGATCACACTGCTGATGCCTTTTGGATTTTTGGTGTAGTCGGTAATCGTCACGGTAGCAGAGACAAAAGTACCGTTGTCGTCGTATTGAGGCAGCGCGGAAATTTCGATCCCGTTGTAAGGCGGAGTGCTGCTTGCTTGTGTTCTCCAGTCACCAGAATACCAGGTTTGAGTTGTGGGTGTATTAGCCATGATGTTTTCCTTATGACAAAGTTAATGAGAAAAACAGGTGTTACCCGGATGGGTGAGTAACACCTGTACAGCTGTTGTTATTTGTTGATGTTTTCCAGATGGAATTCAAATGGTGATGCGGTCGGGCCGGAACCACCACCCGTCATCACCAGATCGGCACTTTGAACACCAAACAGGTTAATTTCTGTGTTCACCTGTTGAATAATAGCCGAATTCATCACTTCTCCCTCAACAACTTGAGAAACAACGCCGACAAAGATACTTGGATGAAATTGGAAGACACCTTTTTGACCCGGAGAGACATTGGTTTTTGCAGCCAGCAGTTTACCGTCACGGTAAATATTGGCATTAATGGCACCACTGGTCAGGTTATTCCGAACTTCGACTTCCTGTTGAGAAACGGATGGTGTGGATGCAAGACGAATGACATCACCTGAAGTGTCTTTCACCATTTCATAAGCCTGGCCATCGTAAGCCGTCATTTGCGGCGTGAAGTTGCCATAGGAATCGCTGGCACAGACTTCAAATTTTAATGGGTAGACAAATGGGTGATTGTCATTTCGGCCACAGTTTTGAATTACACGCCATGCAATGGCAATTTCATCAAAACTTTCAGCGACGTTTTTCTGGAAAACAACCACTTCACTGTTATTGACATCGTTAGAACGGTTAATGAAATTCAGTTTGATTGAATCTTGTGACATAGTCTTTATCCTTATTGAAGTTTAACTGACGTTTTGTTGTACATTCAGTGTTTTGTATCACTGCTGAGGTACACACTTAAATTAGACGGTTTTATTGAATAAAACCTTTGTGAGCATATTGAAACGCTTTGATTTTCACACAGATTTTTTCATCTTTATCTTTTCCGGATTGTGGTCAGCCAGAGTGGTATCTCACATGATTTACAGCGATGGCAGGTAACATTATAGAGATACAGAATGAACGTCTGAATGAACGTTTGATTTGATGTGAGGAGATTATCGTGCTAAGAAGAGGAACAAGAAAATCCATCTGAATTACAAATGGATTTATCGTAGAATTAGAATCTTTGAAAGATCAGGTGATTAATTGAATGAGTTATTTCGACAACAATACCCATAACCCCGGCATTGTATAATTAGTGTTATTGAGTTTAATCGATGATTGTTTATTTAACTTATCATTTGCGACATCATATACAGTACCAGAAGCTGGGTCATAAATATTACAAGTGTCTAGTGTCTTGAGGCAGACTGATAACCAGTGCATTCCACCAGGATGCTGAACTAATAGCAGGTGAACATCACTGTTTTCAGGAACAGCATAGTCCGAAGCCTCAGTGACTTTGATGTCATTATTAATGCCATTGATGAGTGATTTCTCTGTATCAAACAGATTGTCTGTGAACCCCTGGTTTGCAGATTGATTGATGCTGCTGAAGGTTTCGCTAGCAGCGCTGGTGTAATAAAAATTTATTTTTTTTCCATTTTGCCCGTTAAATTCATACGCAACCTTACACATTGCTGAGGGTGCATTCTGTTGACTGCTGTTGAAAGTGTAATATGTTGCAGTGTGTTGTTGGAAATCAATTGTTAAATTCCCGGTGACTTTGTATGTGTTCTCAGCCGCTGTTGTTTTATTAGAATCAGCGTTTAGGTCAACTTCTTGTGCGGTACTTGTATAACCATTCGCCAAATTATTTGAATCTAATGATTTGATGCTTTTTTTGCCGGTCAAACCTAATTGACATATACATGCATTCACCGCGAATGCACCACATGAATTGTTGGTTGTTTGTGAAATATTATTGTAATCTGTAAAGTTTGACATGTTTATTCTCCAACTATTGAGTTGTTTGGGTTTTTGATTTGTTTGATTAGTGTTTCTAATCATTTTTCATCATACATGCTCTTTAAATTCATTCCTTGGCATGACTCATTGATGTCTCTGATTGATGCAATGAGATGACAGATCTGTATTTCAGTTTCGTTATAAGCCCTCGAGAGAGGGCTTATGAATGTCATCTTTTATGCTGGATGTTCAATTCAGACTCAGGTGATTCCCGCATTTTATCCTATGTAACCTTTACTCTTGCCGAATTTTGGCAGATACAGATGTCTCAGGAGGAAGATGGTTGTCTGTGGCGCTCCGGTAATTCTGTCTGAATTGAGTCGGGCATGTTTGATAGATACGTTTAAAGGCGGTAGAGAAATTATTTGAGTCCATATAGCCAACTTGCTCAGAAATCTGAACAATATTGAGTGATGAAGTCTCAAGGAGTTCAGCAGCTTTACGCATCCTTTGTTTTCGAAGCCATTCAAAAACAGTCATCCCTAAGTACTCTTTGAAGACTTGATTCAGTTTATTTCTGTTTGTTCCAAGCTTTCTGCACAATGCATCCAGTTTTATCTCTTCTGAAAGTGTTTCATTTAAGTATGAGACACATTTCTCTATTAATAGGAAGCGCTTGTCCGTTTGGTGCATAGGTTCAGTTTTATTTAAAATCGCATTGGGCGGAGTCATGAGCTGTGGACTGGTTTCTTGTTTGAATGCTGAACTCAAAATATGAGTGATTCTGTAGCGGAGCTCTTTGTCGATGAATGGGCAGCTGATGTAATCAGCGATGCCCAAATCAAAGAGTTGTTTTTTATGCGGGTACTTGTTTTCTACGATGGCGATAAATTCAGGTGTTGTATTTTGCTCTTGCTGGCACAGTATTTCTAATGCATGCTTAGTACATTTGATCTGTTCAAACCCTGTATTCACAGTATCAATGATGATCAGTTCAGGTGTGTCATAAAATTGAATGGATGGCACTTCTGAGAAATAGTACTGTTTGAAATGGATGTTTTCTTTCACAAGAAAGTCTTGAAGCTCTCGTGGTGCGTCAGCGTGCTCACTTAAGAACCATGCCGTTGTATAATATTTTTTTTATTGTGTGATGTTTTCATTTTTATATCCCTAGTGTATGTGATTAATTTAATCATCAATACTTCTGACGATGTTTTTTCCTTATTTCTTTTTACATTGTTTACTTTATTTCAAATGAATCGACACCTCCTTTGAAAGCGTCACGAACAGCTTTGAGGTGTGCACTATAATTTATTTATTGACTGAGTTCTTAATTTTGAATTGAGAATGCGATTGGCGTTAATAATTTTGATAACCAACTCTATTTGAATTTAAATTTCAGTGACGAGAGAAAGGTTTTATTCACGAGGATTCGATTGATTCAGTGGAGTACAGCGAGCCAGGCAAAACATCTGCGCCACAAAATGGCTTCAATAATATAGAATCCTGCTGATTCAGTGGAACAGGCTGTTACGCTGCTGATGTTTTCTCAGCTGCGGCCATGGCAGCCCG
Organism: Photobacterium sp. 53610; assembly: GCF_036409375.1. Classification (NCBI taxonomy): domain Bacteria; kingdom Pseudomonadati; phylum Pseudomonadota; class Gammaproteobacteria; order Vibrionales; family Vibrionaceae; genus Photobacterium; species Photobacterium sp. 53610. Next base: position 179,064 of record NZ_JAXOFS010000002.1, read on the forward strand.
TAATGGAGGAGGGGAGACCGTTATTCAAATTTACGCTTTTTGTCGTGGCGGTATGATTTCGTGCTGTAACTTGAGGCCATGACCTGTGCGACTGAATTTTCAATGGATGTCTTTAATCCTTTCATCAACAATATTTCTGATGAGCGGTTCAGGTAATCGGTAATACCCTGAGCGAGCCGTTCGATGATTCCTTCCGCATGGCGAATTCGGAAACGGGGAGACTCTGCCAGTTTGAGCAGGTGGTGTTTGTCCGGGAAAACTTTACTATTGGCGAGCTTCAGCGCCATTTTGTTGTCAATCGTGTCATAAATCAGGGTATGGGTGATATCAAAAGGCGGGGAAACAAAGATATGGTCCATCTCCTGCGAGTATTGCAACGCAAAGTTTTTCAGATGCGCGTCTCCATTACCAATCAGACAGTTGAAGACGATGTACTGATACATTTTCTCCACTTCATCCAGGCTGTTGGTGTACAGGTGTGTTGCTTTCAGCAGCGTCTCATAGCTTCCGGTATATTTCGCATCCGGATGATTCGGTTTTTTGAGTAAGGTTGTGAAGTCTTCGTATCCCAGCAATTGACCTTCCGGTTTGTCAAACCGTTCTACGATGAAGGTTTCCAGATTGTCTGATAAATAGGTTTTTGGGGGTTTCAACCCACAATAGCGGGCCGCTTCCATGCAGACGTACTCATTGACAGTCAGTAAGTGAAACTCTTCATCGTAAGATTTAACAATCAGATCTTTCTGCTCTATTGTTCTGTCCGTTTTCGGGATACTGACTTTGGGCTGAACTCCTGCCAGTGCATTGCGCAGATAATACTTTTCCAGCAACTGCGGGAAAAGTGGTGTACTGCCCTGATAAGTCAGAATTTCAGAAAGGGATACAGAATCGGCTTCGGGAAGTTGCAGTGCGCTTTGATAAGCCAGCATGCCGATACTGTGCTTACCCTGTAATGCCAGTAAGTACATATCGTTCACCCTTGCATACCGGGCCAGTTTTTCGGCAATAAAGCGCCGGTTAAAACCTTCCGGCAGATTCTGTGTAAAGATCGGGTGCAGTGCGCCTGAAGAATAACCATCCAGATTGGGCTTGGTCATGGTCAGGGAGACATGGTGTTGTGTTTGTGTCGGCTGATAGTGGTGCACTGAACCATGGGTCAGGATCCCCAGTTCTTTATCATCCAGGCAGACTGTAATTTTTTCGATTTTCGAAGGCAGTTGGTCAAGCGCCATGCTTAATCCTCATCAAACAGGTTTTCGATGTCATCCCAGTCTGGCAGTTGGTGTTGCTTCGGTATCACCTCAAGCTGCAGGTCGACTGCGTCAAGATAACGTTCGAAAATATCCAGTGATCCGGTAAAGCGTCCGTTCTCAATTTCAGACAATGTGGTTTTGTGAATACCGGTCCGTTCTGCCATTTGTTTTTGAGTTGCGCCCAGCGCTTTTCTTGCCTGAGCGACAGCTTTTCCGATCGTGTCTCTGCTCGCCATATCTAAAACCTGTTTGCTATATGGCGAATAGTATAGTCCATTACAATAATGTTATCTATATAGCTAACTATTATATGGCCTTTTTAAGTTAATGGACTTACAGAGGTGGATTTCCGATTGTTATATGGAACTCCACGTGTGTATGGATGACGGGCGATTTGATGTCAGGCGTGATCCCGCGAAGGCGGGAACCTGACAGCGTGTGCGGAGGAATTAAGGCTGTTTCAAAACACCCAGAACCTGCATTTTCAAAAACACAGCCAGCGTCTTGGTGTCCTGTATTTCATTATCGGCGATTTTTTCAAGGAAGGTTTCAACTGACATTGTGAGTACTTCAAGGACTTCATCAGTATCAAGTTCTCCTTCTGCGGGAGTCAGGCTTTTTGCCAGAAAGAGATGCTGAACTTCATCGCAGAAGCCGGGAACGGGGAGTAGCTCTCCTAAGGATTGCCAATGCGCTGCGGCCAGGTTCGCTTCTTCTGCCAGTTCACGTTGTGCACAAGCTTGAATCGCTTCGCCCTTTTCAAGAGTCCCGGCTGGAAATTCGAGGATCCAGCGGCCAATTGCGGGACGGTATTGACGTAACAAAACCAGTTCACCCTTATTGGTTAATGGCGCGATGACTACAGCACCGGGATGACGTACGGTTGTGAATGTGATATCGCGTCCGTCCGGTAGCCGGTGATCGCTTTGCTCGACGGAAAAGCCTTTCCATTGACAGAGTGTTTGTGATTTCATAGCGTCTCACAACGTGAACAGAATGTTTAAAATCCAAAATATCAGTTATTTATTCTGATTGATATGAAGGTCATGCAAAAGATTCTCTGGTGCCCATTCGGAATGAAAAATGACATTATGCTCATCGTTGTTTACAGTGCACTGATATACTTGAAAGAAATATCTATAGCAAAAAAATACCTCGCAAGGAGAAAATTATGCGCGTTCTGGTAACAGGTGGTATGGGTTACATTGGCAGCCATACTTGCGTACAGATGATTGAAGCGGGGATGACACCAATTATCGTTGATAACCTGTACAACAGTAAAAAGACCGTACTGGAGCGAATTGAAAAGCTGACTGGAACCAGACCGGCATTTTATCAGGGAGATATTCGTGATCGCGCATTTCTGGATCAGGTCCTTCGTGAAAATGACGTTGAGTCAGTGATTCATTTTGCGGGGTTAAAAGCTGTCGGTGAGTCTGTAGAAAAGCCGCTGGAATATTACGATAACAATGTGCACGGCACACTGGTATTGGTTGAAGCGATGCGTGCGGCTGGTGTAAACAGCCTGATTTTCAGCTCATCAGCGACCGTGTACGGTGACCCGGCCAGTGTGCCGATTCTGGAGTCTTTTCCGACCAGCGCCACCAATCCGTACGGTCGCAGCAAACTGATGGTGGAAGAGTGTCTGACCGATATTCAGCACGCCTATCCTGAAATGAGTATTACACTGCTGCGTTATTTTAACCCGGTTGGTGCGCATGAGTCGGGTGAAATGGGTGAGGATCCGCAAGGGATTCCGAATAACCTGATGCCATTTATTGCACAGGTTGCAGTTGGCCGTCGCGAACATTTATCCGTGTTTGGCAATGATTACCCGACCGTTGATGGGACGGGTGTCCGTGATTACATTCATGTGGTCGACCTAGCCGATGGTCACATTGCAGCGCTGAAACATAAAGGAAAAGCATCGGGTTTGCATATCTATAACCTAGGGACCGGAAACGGTTTGAGCGTATTGCAAATGGTTGCGGCCTTTGCTGAAGCCGCCGCGAAAGACATCCCTTATCAGATTGCAGCACGTCGTCCGGGTGATATTGCAGAATGCTGGGCTGATCCAAGTAAAGCCCAACAGGAACTGCAATGGACAGCGTCACGAACGGTTGAGCAGATGACTGCAGATACCTGGCGCTGGCAGTCAAAAAACCCGCAGGGATATCCGGACAGTCAAGAATGACGGTCTGGACAACAGTGATGAAACGGCCCGTTTGGGCCGTTTTTTTTTACCTAGTGGAATTAACTCTCTGCTTTTCAATCGATTTTCATGATTCATACATACGAGTTTCATAAAAGTGTCACTGTATGAACCTATGCTCCAGCTCTTATTAAAGAGTCTGTAAGTACGCAGGCAAAAATAAAAACTCAAGGAGCATAGCATGTGGAAGCGTGATGAGCAGGACTCGCAATTCACGAAGATGATTGAAGCGAGATTATCGCGCCGTCATTTTCTGAGTGGAACGGCTGCAGCCGGGGCCGGGGCTTTTCTGGCGGTGAACCCGGTGGCAAAAGCGGTTGCCGCAACACCGAAAACGTCTCTTCTTAATTTTGAAGCCGTTCCTGCTTCTACCGCAGACACAGTGGTTGTGCCAAAAGGGTATCGGGCCACGCCGCTGATTTCCTGGGGCGATCCTATCTTTGCGGGAGCCCCTGAATTTGATCAAAGCGGCAAGCAGGACTCACATACACAAGCACGTCAGTTTGGTGATAACACGGATGGCATGAGTTTTTTCCCCATCAGCGAAGCACGCGGTGTGATGGCGATCAATAACGAATACACCAATTATGAATATCTGTTCGATCACAAAGGCGAACAGATGACAGCAGATGATGTTCGCAAAGCACAGGCAGCGGTGGGTGTCACGATTGTTGAGGTGGTTCTTAAAGACGGGCAGTGGCAGGTTGACCGCAGTGGTCAGCGTAACCGCAGGATCACAGCGAATACGCCAATGATGTTCACCGGACCGGCAGCAGGCCATGCACTGCTGAAAACCAAAGCTGATCCGGCAGGCATCAAGCCATTAGGGACGTTCAATAACTGCTCAAATGGTCAGACGCCATGGGGCACATACCTGACTTGTGAAGAGAACTTTGATGATTTCTTTGGCAGCAGTCAAAAAGGTGAAGTCTCAGCAGACCAGGCGCGTTACGGGATTTCAGCTTCTCCCAGTGACTACAAATGGCATCAGCATGATGAGCGTTTTGATGTTCTGAAACACCCGAATGAGGCAAACCGTTTTGGCTGGATCGTTGAGATCGATCCGAATGATCCGAATTCAACGCCGGTAAAAAGGACCGCTCTTGGCCGGTTCAAGCATGAAAATGCTGCGCTGACGCTGAATAAAGATGGTCATGCGGTGGTATATCTTGGGGACGATGAACGTGGCGAGCATTTGTATAAGTTTGTTTCTAAGCATCGCTATCAGGCTGGAAATGATGCGGCTAATCGCAGACTGCTGGAAGAAGGAACACTGTATGTTGCCAGATTTGATATGAATGCAGACCTGAAAGGTCAGGGAAAATGGATTGAACTGACCTTTGGCAAAAATGGTTTAACGCCGGAAAACGGGTTTCAGGATCAGGCTGAAGTTTTGATTTTTGCCCGTCGCGCCGCCACACAGGTGGGGGCTACAACGATGGACCGCCCGGAATGGGTTGCAGTGCATCCGGATAACAAACATGTATTTTGTACACTGACGAACAATAAGAACCGTGGAAAAGAAGGCCAGCCGGTTGGCGGACCAAATCCGCGGGCCAAGAACCATTACGGCCAGATCCTTCGCTGGATGCCGCTTCATGGTGATCATGCCAATGACAGCTTTGTCTGGGATTTATACCTGATTGCGGGGAATCCGGCGGTTCACAAAAGCGATTTATATGCGGGCAGTGACAATATCAATGCACAAAACATGTTTAACAGTCCGGATGGCCTTGGTTTCGATCAATCGGGTCGTTTATGGATTCTGACCGACGGGAATTACTCGAACAAAGGCGATTTTGCCGGACAAGGCAATAATCAGATGCTGTGTGGTGATCCGTTGACTGGCGAAATCCGTCGTTTTCTGACCGGCCCGATAGCCTGTGAAATCACCGGACTGGCATTTTCACCGGATTACAAAACCATGTTTGTGGGTGTGCAGCATCCGGGAGAAGAGGGGGCGCCGTCTCACTTCCCTGATGGCGGTGACACTAAACCGCGTTCAACGATCATGATGATCACCCGTGACGATGGCGGTGTGATCGGCGCTTAATGCGGATTGACTTTACTTTATACGAAGGCCCCGGTGTTTGCCGGGGCTTTTTTGATCGCAGATCATTATCGGACAAGTCATTCATGCTGGCTGGTCAGGTTGAGGTCTGCCACTGTGCAGGACGATGAGCCCTCAGTTTTTCCAGCAGCGCCTGAAGCTTGGCGGGTGGCCTGCCGGAGGGGTAATAACAGGCGATACAGGCAGGTTCGGCCCGCCACTGAGGCAGACAAGGCACTAGGTTTCCCGGATGTGATAAGTTGTAACGATGCACAAACCAGCTTGGCAGTAAGCCAATGCCGTGTCCTTTCACGATGGTGTCTGTCTGTAACACCACACTGTCGCTGATCAGCCGGGAAGTGGCAGCCGGTAATGTGACCACCTGGCTGCCATTGGTCAGCGAGATACCGTTTTCATCTGCCATGTTCAGATTTACCCACTGGTGTTTCAGTAAGTCGTGGGGATGTTCTGGCGTTCCGGCAAACTCAAGATATTTGGGAGACGCATAAAGACCGTATTGCCAGTAGCCTAACACTTCACGGCGAAAGGCATTTTGGGGTGGTTTTCCGACCCAAATCATGAGATCGACCTGATTTTCCATGTCCGGCAGATATTGATCATGTAACCGGATGTGAATATCCGGATAGCAATTGAGAAAATCGTCCAGCACCTGGCTCATCCAGCCTCGCACCAGACTTGCATGAACGGCGATGTTCAGCCGTCCATGAATGTTCTCATTGAATGCCTGCAAGGCTTCTTTACTTTGCGTGGCAAGTGCCAGCATCCGTTCGCTGAATTCAAAAAAGATTTTTCCGGCTGCAGTCGGCTGTAAACGGTTGCCCTGGCGGGCGATCAGGGTTTGTCCCAGCTCAGCTTCCAACTGGCTGATTCGTCGGCTGAAAGTGGATTTGGGCTGATTCAGAGCCTGTGCGGCGGCCGTCAGACTTCGGTGCTGACAAAGGGCATGAAAGGCTTTGATGGTTGCCAGATCTTGCATGGCTTTTTATTCCTCAGGTTCATTCGTTCCATATCCGGAACGAATGATTCACTCTTTGGTGCTTATATTCTCCATCCTAATCAATAGAATGCAGATGATTTTGAGATTTATTATCATTTGGGAGAGTATTGATGTCCAGTCGTATCCCTGTGTTTCTGCCCGTCAGTCTGGCTGTTGCAGCGGCAATCAGCCCATCAGCACAAGCGCAAGAGCAGAATGCGTACACAGAAACCATGGTCGTGACCGCCTCTGGCTTTGAGCAGGTTCAGACCGACGCCCCGGCAAGTATCAGTGTGATCACCCGTGACGATCTTGAAAAACGTTATTACCGGGATCTTACAGATGCATTGCGGGATGTACCGGGTGTGGTCGTGACTGGCGGTGGTGGCAATACTGACATCAGTATTCGGGGAATGGGGGCGAAATATACGCTCATTCTGGTGGACGGTAAGCGTCAGAGTTCACGTCAGACCCGCCCGAACAGTGACAGCTCTGGTATTGAACAGGGTTGGGTACCACCGCTTCAGGCCATTGAGCGTATTGAAGTGATTCGTGGCCCGATGTCGACGCTGTACGGTTCTGATGCCATCGGCGGTGTCATCAATATTATTACCCGTAAATTTGAACAAACATGGGCGGGGAATGTTCAGCTCGACACGATCTTCCAGGAAAACCGGAAGTCCGGGGATCAGAACAGTGCAAACTTCTTTTTGAATGGTCCGTTAGGCAGCGACAAGCTGGGCATGCAGCTGTACGGTCAGGTGACACAACGTGATGAAGACGAAATCCCTCACGGTTTTGAAGACAAAGATCTGCGAAGCGTCACTTCCAAGCTGCTGTACAGCCTGAACGACAACCACGATCTGACGCTGGAGCTGGGTGCATCTGAGCAGAACCGCACCGGGACCGTCGGAAAGTCTGTGCCAACAGAAGGCTGCCGCGGCGGATGTGAAGATTCCGAAGATGAGTATCGTCGCACGTATGCTGCTTTAACCCATCAGGGAAACTGGGGGTTTGCAACGTCGACCACGGATATCCAGCGTGAAATCAATAAAAACTACAGTCGTCAGATTGAGGAAGTGAATACACTGGCAAAAACCAGCTGGGTGATCCCGGTCAGCAATCATCTTCTGGTGACCGGGGCTGAGTTTAACTATGCAGAGCTGGATGACCAAACTACGAATCAGGTCTCGGACCGGACCCATATCAGCAATCAGCAATGGGCGGTGTTCCTGGAAGATGAATGGCGTCTGAGCGACAGTTTCTCACTGACATTAGGGGGACGGGTTGACGATGATGAGAATTTCGGCAGTCATTTCAGTCCGAGAGCTTATGGTGTCTGGCGTGCAACGGATGACTGGACGTTCAAAGGCGGTGTGTCAACGGGCTACCGTTCTCCCACGCTGCGTGATATTACGCCAGACTGGGGGCGTGTGAGCCGGGGCGGAAATATTTACGGGAACCCGGATCTGAAGCCGGAAACCTCCGTCAATACAGAACTGGCGATGATTTATTCCTCACTGGAGAACACGGTGTTCAGCCTGACGGTGTTCTATAACCAGTTTGAAGACAAAATTACCCGTGTGACTTGTCCGGCATCGATTTGTACTGACGGGCCAAACCAGTTTGGTGCTGATCCGACTTATCAGGTCAACATCGATGAAGCGACCACCCAAGGGGTTGAGCTGAGCTATGCGACGTATCTGACAGAAAGTCTGCGGGCGAATGCAAGCTATACGTATACCGATTCAGAACAGAAGTCTGGCGAGTACAAAGGCCGGCCACTGAACCAGTTGCCTGTTCATTTGGCAACGCTGGGCACAGACTGGCAGGCAACGGATAAACTGAGCCAATGGTTGAAAGTGACTTACCGTGGTAAGGAGAATGATCCGGTGACCACGCCGTCCAGTTCAACCATCACAGAGCCAGCCTATACTTTCGTGGATTTAGGTATTGGTTATCAGCTGACGGATCAGGCGAAGCTGAAGGCTGCGGTATACAACGTATTCGATAAAGAAGTGACTTATGAAGATCACGAATATATTGAAGACGGACGCCGTTACTGGCTGGGTCTGGATATCGCTTTCTGAGCCCATTGACGGGTTCTAATGCCTTGAAATCAAGTCATGGTCAAGCCTGAGAAGTATGGTATAATCCGCCGCTAAATTTCATCCCTGTTGTGAGCCATATCACAGGTGTGCAACGGGGATTTTCATTGTGTTTGAGCGTTTTACCGGAGCAATACTTTGCACTTTAAAGATCTTGGGCTTGACCAGCGACTGTTGAAAAAATTGAATCACATGGCCTTTGAGCGGGCGACGGAGATCCAGCAACAAGCGATTCCCGTAGCGATTGCAGGAAAGGACTTGCTGGCTTCCTCGAAGACCGGTTCCGGTAAAACACTGGCATTTCTGTTACCTGCGATGCAGCGCATGTATCGTGGCAAACCTTTCACCAAGCGTGATCCGCGTGTTGTGATCCTGGCGCCAACCCGTGAACTGGCCAAGCAGGTTTATGCACAACTGCGTATGCTGAATGCCGGTACACCTTACGATGGCGCATTAATTGTGGGTGGTGAAAACTTCAATGATCAGGTGAAAGCCTTGCGTAAAGACCCGATGTTCGTAGTGGCGACACCGGGACGTCTGGCTGATCATCTGGAGCATAAAAGTACTTATCTGAACGGTCTGGAAATGCTGATTCTGGATGAAGCAGACCGGATGCTGGATCTGGGGTTTGCACCTCAGCTGCGTAAAATTCATCAGGCCGCCGATCACCGCAGCCGTCAGACCATGATGTTCTCCGCAACGCTGGATGATCCGCAAGTGATCGACATCGCTTCAGAAATGCTGAAAGACCCGAAACGTATCGCGGTTGGCCATGCGGCACAGGAACATGGTGATATTGAGCAGCGGTTTATGCTGTGTGATCACCTGGATCATAAGCAAGCGATCCTTGATCGTCTGCTGGAGCAGGAAAATTATGATCAGGTGATTATCTTTACGGCAACTCGGGAAGATACGGATCGCCTGACTGCTTTGCTGAACGAGCGCAAACTGAAAGCAGTTGCGCTGAGCGGGAATCTGACTCAGCCTCAGCGAAACAGCATCATGAGCCAGTTCGAACGCAATGTACATAAGATTCTGGTGACAACAGATGTTGCATCACGGGGTCTGGACATCAGCAAAGTCTCGCATGTGATTAACTTCGATATGCCGAAGCACGCTGAAGAATATGTTCACCGGATTGGCCGGACTGGTCGTGCGGGCAACAAGGGTGATGCGGTGTCTCTGGTAGGCCCGAAAGACTGGAAGAGTTTCAAGAGCGTTGAAGCTTTCCTGCAGAAAAAAATCACTTTCACGGCGCTTGAAGGGCTGGAAGGTAAGTTTAAAGGGCTGAAACCAGCGCCGAAAAAGAAATTTACGCCGAAGAAAAATACGAACGCTAAGCCCCAGCAAGCTGAACGTAAAGTGGCGGCGAAACCGAAGAAGAAACTGGATAAGCGCTTTTACGACAATATGGCCGTCGGCGATAACGTCTTCATGCCGAAGAAGAAAAAACCGGCCGTGCCTTCGGAAGATTAAGGTGCAAAACGCCGGTGATGGAATCGCAACAGGCCAGCAATTGCTGGCCTGTTTTTTTAGGGTACAAGCAGTGATTTAACCGTGAGGTTTCGAGAGATGCTCCACGATTGCTTTGACAAACCGTGCCGCTTCACCGCCAGTACAGGCCCTGTGGTCGAACGTCACCGACAGCGGCATCGCTCTGACAGAAACCGGTTTATTGTTTACCAGAATCAGCTTCTCAATGAGACGTCCGGCACCCACAATGGCAACCTGAGGCGGCGTCACTACCGGCGTGGCATAAATGCCGGCAATTGCCCCGAAATTAGACAGCGTAATGGTGGCGTGCTGGAATTCCTCCCGGCCGACCTTTCTGGACCGAACGCTTTCGGCCGTTTCGTTAATCCATTGGCGAATGGCTTTCGGATTCAGACTGCCGGCATCTTTCAGGACCGGCACATAGAGCCCGTGCGAGCTGTCGACAGCAATCCCGATGTTGACTTTGTGATGGACGCAACGGGTCATGGTTTCAGCATCAAACCAAGCGTTCATTGCCGGTTCCTGTTCACAGGCACTGACCACAGCCTGAATCAAACGCGCTGTAATGTCTTCCCCTTTGGGCCACTTATCCAGCAAGGCTTCCTCTGTGATTGTGACCGCAGCGATTTGCTGGTGGGATTCAGTCATGCTGCCGACCATTGTGCGGCGGGCACCTTTCAGGACTTCCGTTCCGGGTAACTGTTGATCACAGGCATGATAGACATCAGCTTCAATAATGATGCCATCAGGACCACTGCCAGTGATTTTCTGGAGGTTTACACCGAGTTTCTGTGCCAGTGCGCGCGCAGAAGGCAGGGCACTGATATGCTCCCCGGAAGGTTTCACCTGGCTGCCTACCCAGAATTCATCCACATTCACACTATGTGACTGGTGAGAGACGCTCCCAACGACCGTGGCTGCATCGGCCCGCTGCTTGCTTTTGGCTTCTTGTTTTTCCTGATTCCCAGGATCGGCAGAATTGGTTTCGTCGATTTCCATCAGCAGGCTGCCGATAGAAATTACATCCCCTTCATTACCGTGCCGGCTGACGATGGTGCCGCTGTACGGCGCAGGTACTTCGACCGTCGCTTTGGCTGTTTCGACCGTCAGGACAACCTGATCAACTTCGACAACGTCGCCGACTTTCACATGCCATTCGATAATTTCAGATTCAGCGAGTCCTTCACCAAGATCCGGTAAGGTAAAAGATTTCATTTCCACCCCTCCACAAGTTGTTTGGCCGCAATGACAATGTCGTCTTTATTAATCATGAAATAGTCTTCATTGCGGTAGTACGGCATGACTGTGTCCATTCCTGTGACGCGAACAGGCGGTGCTTTGAGCAGACACATTGCTTTTTCTGAGACTTGAGCAATCAGTTCAGCACCAACCCCACAGGTTTTGCTGGCTTCATGAACGACCAGAAGCCGTCCGGTTTTTTCAAGTGAGGCCACAATGGTATTGATGTCAATCGGCTTGATAGATGCCAGATCAATCACTTCAGCTTCGATGCCCATTTTGGACAATTCATTGACAGCCTGAAGAGATTCAACGACGCATGCACCCCAGGTCACCAGGGTTAAATCACGGCCCTTGCGAAGCGTGAAACAGGTGTCCAGCGGCAGCGCTTCACCATTGTCGACTACCTCTGACTTCACCGTACGATAGATGCGTTTTGGCTCAAAAAACATCACGGGATCGTTACTGCGAATCGCGGCCAGCAGTAAGCCGTAGGCTCTTTTGGGGGAGGATGGAATCACGACTTTTAAACCCGGAGTATGTGCAAAAATTGCTTCAATACTCTCGGAGTGGTGCTCTGGTGCGTGAATACCGCCGCCAAAGGGGGCACGGAAAACTGCAGGGCACGAGAGACGTCCCCTTGTTCTGTTTCTCAGGCGGGCCGCATGGCAAATCAGATGCTCCAGGGCAGGGAAGACAAACCCCTGAAACTGGAACTCTGCCACAGGCCTTAAACCCTGACTGGCCATTCCGACAGCGACGCCACCAATCAATGCTTCAGCAAGCGGGGTATCGATGACACGTTTGAGGCCATACTTCTGTTTGAGACCAACGGTGGCGCGGAAAACACCGCCATTGTCGCCGACGTCTTCGCCCAGCACGATAACATTCGGGTCTTTTTCCATTTCATGATGCAGGGCTAAATTGACTGCTTCCAGCATGGTAATCTCAGCCATGGTGACCTCCCTGCATACGCATAGCTTTATTAATGATGGCATCTCGTTGCGGACGGATTTCCTCTGTCGGTTCTTCGTAAAGGAAATCAAACGCGGACTCAGGTGGCTGCGGCGTAATCCCAATATAACGTTCGACCGCTTTTTCGACTTCCTGACGGCAATGGGCCTGCCAGGCTTTTTCTTCTTCGTCTGACCATGCTCCCTGCGCCATTAAAAAGGTTTTCAGACGCTTAATGGGTTCATATTGCCAGGCTTGCTGAAGTTCATCTTCACTGCGATACCGGGTGGCATCATCGGCAGTTGTATGATCGCTCAGACGATAGCTGACGGCTTCGATCAGGGTTGCTCCTTTCCCTTTCCGGGCACGGTCCAGACTTTTCATGATGGCGTCGTACATAGCAATAATGTCGTTACCATCGACTGTGATACCGGGAATACCGGCACCTTTCGCTTTGTCGGAGAGGAACTCTGCACCACATTGCAATTTCCGGGGAACAGAAATTGCCCATTGGTTGTTGTTAATCACAAAGACCAGCGGGATGTTCCAGGCGCCGGCACAGTTGATCGACTCCAGAAAATCTCCTTTTGAGGTACCACCGTCACCACAGGTCACTAATGCAGCATGGTGATCGCCCTGAATTTTCAGGGCTGCTGCAACGCCAACTGCGTGCGTACATTGGGTTGCAATCGGCACACAGAAGGGCAGGTCGCGGCAGTGTCGGTCATCAAAGGCAAAATCACTGCCCCGTTCATCGCCGCCCCAGTATTGCAGGTTCTTTTCCATCGCTATCCCACGTGCCCACATGGCAGGCATATCCCGGTAATAGGGAATGAATACATCGTCTTTCTTCAGCGCGCGGCCCATCGCAATCCCAATGGCTTCAGAGCCCAGATGAGAAGGATAAGTGCCCAGTTTCCCGGTACGCTGAAGTGCGACTGCTTTGTTGTCATAAACCCTGGTCAGCACCATATCTCGGTAGAAACCCTGCAGAGTCACAATATCTGCCCAAGCCGGTAGCGGCGCAGTCAGTTGTCCCTGAAAGTCTAAATATCGGTGCATACTTAAGGCTTGAACATTCATATCAAGCTCCTTTTCCAGCTGCTCTGAATGATTGAGCAGCAAATTCATAGTGGTTGATAGCTAATTGCCGACGTTGCATAGTATGTGTTTGTAAATTCTTGGTTTGCTAAACACTTCTAATTGTAATCAAAGTGTTAAAACTTGCTTCAGAGGCAGGTGGTGAACTAAGTAAAGAATTCGGTACAGCCTGAATTTTGCTAGTGAATTGTGCTGGTATTTGGACAACGTAAGGGAGGTTTTTGGATGAAGCTGATAGGAATTGCCAGACGAAAAGCGTCACGTGCTGCAATGGAAGAACTGGAACAAATTAATGTATCGCAGGAAAATGGGGTCAAAGGAGATTTTCGTGGTAAACCTGGGAAACGTCAGGTAACTGTGCTGAGTCTGGACTCCTGGCTGGATGCATGCAAAGAAGTCGGAGAGCGTTTGCCATGGACCATTCGCCGGGCAAATCTACTGGTGGAGGGGACGCGTTTTTCAGAGGCCAATGTTGGTGATGTGATCACGATTGGAACATTGCGTTTGCAGATTACCCGGGAGACCGATCCTTGCCCGCGTATGGATGAACAGTTTCAGGGGATGACACAGGCGCTGATGCCGGAATGGCGTGGTGGCGTATGTTGCCGCGTGCTTTCCGCCGGGGATATCAAGCTGGGTGACGACGTTTTAGTTGAGGCTTCCGGCAGTTAAATTGCTGAATCATGTCAGCTTACTTTGTCTTAGTCCTGAGAAATCGCAGACTTTGAACATGATGTTGTGTGTATTTCACTCATACTTTGGATAGTCGTACGGGAAGCAGATTCGGCACCGCAGCTTCCCGTGTTTTTTTACTGCCGGAAGTGAGTGAAAATGAAGTTGTCACTGATTGTTTTTGTTGCCTGCTTTGCGGGCTCAGCCTGTTCTTCGCAGAACGCGAACATTTACGCGCAGCAGGAAAGGTACGTGCAGCAGACATGTTACAATCATTCAGTTGCTGATAATTATGCCAATAATTTCAATGTGTTTCTTTCTGAGCGTAAAAAAGAGCTGAAAGTGCTGAAGCCGGAACTGACAACAGAGAATTACCGGCAACTTGACAGCGCATTGAATCATTTTGCGGATTACTGGAAAACCCTGAACAAAGAACGGGATCTTGCATGTGAGCGGCAGGCAGCCTGTGAATTCATGCAAATGAAATCCCCTGAGATAAAACTCGCAGATGCTGAAATGTGTGATGGTTCTGAGTTCATGTATAGTGTCAGCAGAGCAAAAATTATCTCTTTCTTTAGTGATATCGAACGATTACAGCTTCAGCGGACGGATTTTTAACCGGAAAGGTAACAGGGCAGACGTGTGTTGAGCTATATATTCGATGCCGCCATATGTTCGATATCATGGTCTGGCCTTTTATTCAGGTGTGATATACTGCCGGAAAGTTTCCGCCTGAGGGGTTTACTAACCAACTGAAAATTGGTTTAGTATCAAGAAAAATGCCGAGTTTTAATGTGTGCTGTCCGCACTGTCAGCAAAAAGTGACTTTACAAACCACTTCTTTATCAAACACCGCCTCCTGTCCGCATTGTTCCAAAGCTGTTTTAGATGGCAGGCCGGTTGAAGCAGACAGTCACAACTTTGCAGCTTTGATTCAAAGTCCTAAGCCTGTTGTGGTGACATTTTGGGGTAATCACTGCGCTCCCTGTCAGGCATTTAAGCCTGTGGTCGAGCAAGTCGCCAAACAAAAGAAACAATACCGTTTTGCCCGTGTGAATGTGAATCAGCATCCTGAACTGGCAAAGCGATACCGGGTAAGAGGTGTTCCAACCGTTCTGGTTTTCAAAAAAGGAAAACAACAAGCGGCTTTGAACACTGCATTACGGAAACCAGCTTTTCTGAAGTGGCTGGAAGAGATACAGAACTGAACACAGTGTTTGTATATGCTGTTTAGGTTCATCAAGCCGTCATGCTGAAGTGGTTCACTACCCATCAGGCTGACAATTTATTTATGTTATACAAAGATATGTAAGGAGGAACTTATGGCTACTTGCCGTAAAGTTAGTAAGGAACGTCTGGCACTGAAAATGTCTCTTGCCGGTACGGTTCTCCTTGCCACCCTGGGTATTGGTTATGGGCTGTATGTCGGATCAAGTGCGATCCTTCTCGATGGTATGTTTTCTTTTCTGAGTATGGGTATGACAGGCCTGAGTCTGTATACCGCCTACCTGGTCTCAAGACCGGACGATGACCACTTCCAGTTTGGTTACGCCCACATCGAACCTTTGATCAATGTCGTCAATGGCTTGCTCATCTTGGTAACCTGTTTGTTTGCACTCGCCAGTGGTGTGCAAACCATTGTCAACGGTGGCCATGAAGTTGTGCTGGAACATGCAATGGTTTATGCAATTTTGTCGACCATTTGCTGTTTTGGTATTTATTTCACGGAAACCCACATTGCCCGTAAGGAAGACTCTGAACTTGTTCGGGTCGACTCGCAGGAATGGTTGGTCGATGGCATCTTGAGTGCTGCAATTTTAGTCGGTTTTATGCTGGTGATGGTGTTTGATGCATTAGGCTATTCTCACTGGAATGCCTATGTCGACCCGATTCTGGTATCAGCTATGGCAATTGCGGCTTCTGTACTCCCCATCAAGGTATTGCGCCGTAATATTCGGGAAGTGTTGCTGGTTGCACCTCATGATAAGGTACAGTCCAGCGTGAATCGTGTGATTGAAGATTTATCGAAGCAATATCATTTCGATGACTATACACACCATTTTGCCAAAACAGGGCGCCAGTACGATTTGGAGATCAATATCCTCGTGAAAGACGATCAGTACTGGACAACAAAACGTCAGGATAAAATTCGCCAGTTACTTTGGGATAAGCTGAAAGGAGAGTTAGGGGACGCTTGGTTGTCTGTGACTTTTACAGGTCAAAAGCGCTGGTTGTAACCTGGATTCCTTTGATTTACAGAATAAAATGCGGTCTTTGTGGCCGCATTTTTTATTAGTTTTTTTTATGCTGTTTCTCAAGAAACATAAGGCAAATAATGCTGGCAGTTCGTACAAAAAAAAAGCAAAATAACTCGGCTAAAAGATGGTCACCGGTGCAGTATCTGCAAAATGTAAGTTGGAAAGCAGTGTTTCATCATTTTACTCAGTAAGCTTTTGATACTGAGCTCCTTTATGAGAATGTTTTTCAACGAAGCGTTGCCCAACCGGAGGCTGATTGATCACGATTATAGTGATTTTTAGCAACTGTGAAGCGTTATGAAATGGCCGACAGGCACAAAGATTATCCGGATTGGGGAAGCGACATGTTTGAAACATTACTGGTGATGGCATTTATTATCGGCGGGTTAGTGACTGTGCTGAAAGAAAAGAAAACCTGTAAGAACATCAACTATTCGAGCGAGTCTCTGTAACCTTTACAGACAGTTTGAGAATTTAAGCAAAGGCGCCTGATGATGGCGCCTTTGTTGTCTTTAAATTGTATTACCAGAATAAGCAACCAGTTTCTTTTATCTGACGATCCTGCCGCTTCATGTTACCGCTCAGTCTGTACACGCTACACTTTCACTGTTTTCGAAACCTTTTCCACACCTTTATGCGCGTAATCGCATATGGCGTGTTGTACTGTGTGAGAATTGCTCAGTTTTTCGGTGGCGTATGAGATGTAATCGTAAGACATTTATATTGAACAAATATAAATCTATAAGATAAACCGCTCGTTTAGTTTATGTAACGAGAGGTTTCCGATATTATTGGCGTGAATGCAAACATTAACTTTTCATAAACATAAAGGATAGGTCGAGATGGCAGCTAGTTCTCGAAAAACAACAAAGGGAGAACTTACCCGACAAAAAATTATAGAAGCGACGCTGGCGTTGATTGCGAGTCGTGGCTTGAATAGTCTGTCACACCGGAATATCGCGAATGCAGCTCAGGTGCGGCTTTCGCTGACCAGTTATTATTTTGAAAGTATGGATCATCTCATTCTGTGTGCGTTTGACGAATTCGCCCGGCGTGAAGTGATGCAGATACAGTGGATCCAGCAACAGGTCGATCAGATTCTTGAACGCTATCCTGTTGAAGGCGAAGAGAGTAATCGCCCTCAATGTATACAGGAACTCACAGATTTACTGACTGAATACATTCTGACTGAACTGAGTGATGAAAGCCGGAGAAAACAATTGGCAATTCGATGCCATTTCTTATTTGCGTTGGGGCAATCACAGGCACTGATTCAAAGAGTCAGTGCGTATAAGTTACAGGTATTAAATCTGATCAAAGAGACGGCCATTAAAATCGGCAGTCCTTCACCGGAGGTCGATGCAAATCTGGTGGTTTTTGTGTTCCGGGAGTTTGAATTTTCTCTGGTGAGCGGGGACGAAAACTTCAATCAGGAGATTGTTTCTGAAACACTGAAACGGCTGTTGTCGACATTGATGACAACACCCTACCAGTAAGTGAATCTCAAGCTTTTGATTGCGAATAGCGTTTATTGATAATCGCCCGATAGAGTAGGGCGATTCTATTTCCACTATTTACTGGGGGATTACAAGGTGTGTGACTTTTCTGACCATGTTTCCTGTAGCTTGCGAATGGTTTGAGCACGATTTTTCCATTCCGCTGTATTGATCATCTCCTGATAGCGGGCAAAAGGTTTTTTCAGAAGCGTTTCCAGCAACGGAACCTGAGTTTGCGGCAGTGCTTCAAGCGCTTCAATTGCACCTGCACGGTTGTTACATAACATGACCATGTCACAGCCAGCCTGAAGGGAAGCTTGTGCTCGTTTGCCATAGCTGCCCAGAACGTCCGCACCTTTCATGTTTAAATCATCTGAGAAAATGACCCCTTTGAATTGCAGCTGATTGCGGAGCATATCCTTTAACCAGTACTCAGAACCGCTGGCAGGTTTCGAGTCGAATTCCGGATAAATCACGTGGGCCGGCATCATGGCATCGAGCAGATTTTCGTCAATCAACGTCTTGAAGACTGACATGTCGTGATCGACAACATCGCTTCTTTCATCGATCGGAGTTTCCAGGTGAGAATCGGCAATCACGCCGCCATGACCGGGAAAGTGCTTTCCGGTTGCCGCCATGCCAGCGGCTTTCATTCCCTTAATAAATGCACCGGCGTACCGGGCGATTTCCGCTGGCTGATCTGAAAAGGCACGATCACCAATCGCTTTGCAGTCAAAGCCAATATCCAGCACTGGCGCCAGACTGAGATCAATATCCATCGCCAGTAATTCAGCGGCCATCAGCCAGCCACCTTCCTGGGCAAGGTGAAGGCCGTTTTCTGATGCTGCAAAGGCTTTGGCGGGGGGCAAAAGGGTGAAGCCATCTCTGAAGCGCTGCACGCGTCCGCCTTCCTGATCAACCGCAATCAGTAGTGGTCGTTTGGCTGCCTGGCGGATCGATTGGGTCAGGGCAAATAATTGCTCTTTGTCGTGATAATTTCGGGCGAAAAAAATAACACCACCGACAGTCGGGTGTTGAAGAATCTCACGCTCTTCGGCATCAAGTTCAAAACCTGATACATCTAGCATTAGTGGCCCCATTTTGGCACTCCGTATACTGGGAAAAACGTCGGTTACAGAAACAGAAGGCGATACGTTATCACAAGCCGGGATGAGTCCAAACTGCAAAGTCATTGACTTGGCGGAAAACTGACATCATTGAATTTGATCTATATCACTTAATATCTATTTTTGTTTCATTTGTATCACTGATATCGTGATCTGTGTCGATTTAATGTGTGCGAACAATCTCTAAACTGCCTTTTTGATGGCGGATCATACCGCCAGTGGCAAATCGACAGAGAGGCATCATGTCAGTACTGATTGCTATCGCCATTACGACAGGCGTTTTATCGGGTGTATGGGGCTGGGTGGCTGTATCTTTTGGCCTGCTCAGCTGGGCTGGATTTCTTGGATGTACGACTTATTTCGCGGCCCCGAAAGATGGTATGAAAGGCGTTGGACTCAGTCTGGCAACCAACATGAGTGGTGTGGCCTGGGCCATGCTGATTATTCACGGCTCGGAGTGGATTGGGATTGATATCTTCGGCTATGTTGTCACGGCAATCGTGTCATTTTTGATGTGTGTTCAGGCCAAACGTGAGTGGCTGAGTTTTATTCCGGGTACATTTATTGGTTGTTGTGCGACCTTTGCTGCGGGTGGAAACTGGCAACTGGTGATTCCGTCACTGGTTTTAGGTGTGTTGTTTGGTTATGCCATGAAAACATCCGGCCTGTGGCTGAAATCTCTGGCAGAACAGCGATCCAAGCAAACAGCGGCGGATTCTGAGCTGACGTCAGCCGCTGTCTCTTCGAAGTAATTCAGGACAGAGCCGGAAGTACCAGACCGTTGTGCAGTACGCATAACTGGACCATTGATTCAGGCGTACTTCCTTTTTCTGTTAAGACACAAACGCGAACCGATTTCTGAAGGAATGAAGTGACCTTCTCTGCTATGTCACCCAGCTGACAGTGTGCTCTGTCGGCATCTCTCCGGCAAAGTTCAATAAATCCAGCCTGCGCTTCTTCATTGGTGTACAGCACCATTTCTGCCTGTTGCATGAGTCGCAGGGCTTTTAAGGTCAGCATTTCGGTTTCTGTACCGGTTTCTATGACCCAGAGTGTTCCCTGGCTCTTGTCGGGGTGCGCAAGCAGGGATGTGAATGCGGTTTCCAGCGCTTCTTCTGTTTTTGCCGTTTCGACCTGAGGCAGACGGAAAAACTGCTCCCAGAAATGCCTGCGCTCATCGACGGTATTAAAGTGTTGCTTCAGCCGTTCTCTTTGCTTTCCCGCGTACCCTGCCAGCAGTGAAAGATTGTGCGCCAGCTGCGTTTCCAGTTTTTCTCTGAGAAAGCGCACCAGCACTGGTGAGGCACCACCACTTGAAATCGCGACTTGTATCGGCGAACGGTCAATCATGGACGGAGTGATAAAGTCGCAATGTGCGGGATCATCAACTGCATTGACCCAAATCCGTTTTTGCTGTGCATCACGAAAGATTCGTGTGTTCAGCTCGCGATCATCTGTGGTTGTCCAGACTTGATAGTAATCACCAAGCACCGACGATTTATACGATTCTGCCAGCCAGCGCAGTTTTTTCTGGGCGGCCAGTTTTTGCAGTGTCGGGTGAAGTCGAGGAGAAACCAGCGTGATATCAGCGCCGGCACGAAGCAGGAGATCTACTTTGCGGCAGGCGACTTCTCCGCCGCCGATAACGAGGACTGGCTTGTTGGTCAGTCGGGCGAAAACCGGGAAATAATCCATCATTGCATCCTTGCTGAAAACGGCCAGACGACATTAACCTGATGATCTGTGTGATTCAAGCAACTTTTAGGGGCTACTCATGTCCGGAATTGTAAGAAAATAGTTTAGTCTTGAGGGGTTACCTGTTATCACTATGGGCAGCGCAAGTGCCTGCGACTGTGTTTTCTGAAAGTGAACCGCTCTGGTTTGCAAGGCATTTTTAAACAGATAAGTGGGGCGGGTTATTCTCAGAATAATCTGAAATTTTCAAATGGTTAGGTGAGGGAAATATGGCAAGTGGCAAGTTACCGTCTTCCGTCGTCAGTGTAGACTGGCTGCTGGAAAATCTGGAAGCAAAGGAGATTGTGATTCTGGATGCCAGCTGGTTTATGCCGGGCAGCGGACGTGATGCAAAATCAGAGTGGATGAATGAGCGTATTCCCGGTGCAGTCTTTTTCGATTTCGATCAGGAAATCTGTGATAAAGAATCTCATCTGCCTCACATGTTGCCAAACGAAGCGCAATTCTCCCGACAGGTTTCTGAACTGGGTATTCATAACGACAAGCAGATTGTTGTGTATGACGCTCAGGGATTATTTTCAGCGCCGCGAGTCTGGTGGATGTTTAAAGCGATGGGACATGATGCTGTTGCTGTCCTGGATGGCGGGTTACCAGCCTGGAAACGCAGCCAGGGGCCTTTAATGTCCGGCGAGCCTGAAAAGCCGCAAATTGAGAACTTTGTTGCACGATTCAGACCCGAGTGGGTGACGGATGCGCAGTCACTGCTGACAAAACTTGATGATCCAAAGACTGTGGTTTTAGACGCACGCCCTGCAGCTCGTTTTTATGCGCAGCAACCCGAGCCCCGTGAAGGGATTCGAAGCGGCCATATGCCAAACGCAAAAAGCCTGCCGTTCGGGCAGCTTGTCAAAGACAATCAGCTGCTGTCGCCGCAGTTACTGAAACAACGGTTTGATGCAATTTCTGATGAGGATCAGCAATTGATCTTCAGCTGTGGTTCTGGTGTGACAGCTTGTATTCTGGCGCTTGCGGCTGAGGTGGCCGGCAGAGAAAAGCTGACCGTATATGATGGCTCCTGGACGGAGTGGGGCGCGGGACTGAAGTATCCGGTCGTCTCCTGAATGAAATCATCGTCTTGCCTGAGTGTTGTCAGGCAAGACGGTGAAAGGAATCAGTGATTCACTGGAATATAGCCGCGCTCATGCAGCAGCGTCTGACCTTCTTTGGACAGGATGTAATCCAGGAAACTACGGCCTTCAGAGGTTAACTTTGCGTCTTTATAGAGCATGATAAAAGGGCGTGAAATTTGATATTCCCCTGATTCAAGGTGCGTCAGTGTTGGTGTGACCCCTTCAAAAGACAGCGCCTTGACTGAATCATCCACCGAACCCAGCGAGAGGTAACCGAGTGCGTGGCGGTTACGTGCAATCAGGCTTTTCACCATGCCGTTCGTGTTAACGACCAGCGCTTTGGCATTGATGTCCGAAACACTTTTATCGCCGATGTTGCGGGTCAGTCCCATGAAATCTTCAAAGGAAAATCGTGAACCGGAAGCATTTTCCCGGCTGACAACTGCGATAGGCAGATCCGATCCGCCGACATCTTTCCAGTTCGTGATTTTGCCTTGGTAAATCGCGATGACCTGCGCTTTCGTCAGGGTATTCACCGGATTGTCTTTGTTGACCACCAGCGCAATGCCGTCATGCGCGATAATGGTGCTTTCAACATCAGGACGAATTTCATCATCTTTCAGAAAACGTGAACTCATGCCGAGTTCAGACGCGTTTTGTTTTACCGCGGTAATCCCAGCTGAAGATCCGGTTCCCTGAACGGCGATCAGGGTATCCGGATGTTGCGCCTGGTAGGTTTCTGCCAGGACTTCAAGGATATGGCTGACTGAAGTAGAACCAGAGACCGTGACCGTTTTGGCTTGGGCCTGCAGTGGAATCAGGGTAATAAAGGCCAGCAAAGCGGCCAGACGATACAGCATTTCGTGTCTCCGTAAAACTCGGGCGGTAAAGCCGCTATGGTATGACGAAGTTATGACAGAAATGTGAATCAAAAACTGCGCGATTTCTGCTCTTTGTCTTCGTACATCGCATGATCGGCTTTTGCCAGCAGCATATCCGGATCACTGAGGTTGCCTGGATGGTAGGGGGTGAGCCCGACACTGATACCTAGTTTGAACGTTTCTCTCAGATTCAGCGTCTGCTCATCAATCAGTTCCAGCCATTCCTGGCTTTGGGCTTGATCGGCGCTGGGAAGCAAAACAACAAATTCATCCCCGCCAATGCGGTAAATCTGGCTGCCGGTCGGCGAGTGTCTGAAAAGAATGTTTGCGATTTCGATCAGAACCAGATCGCCCTGATGGTGACCAAGGCGATCGTTGACTTGTTTGAAATTATCGATATCGATATAGGCCATGATGCCGCGATGCAGATGAATCGCCATGTGGTCAAAGCGTCTGAAAAGCGATCGGCGGTTTTGAAGTCCGGTCAGGTCGTCTTGCAGGGCCTGACGGCTCAGCTCCAGTTCCAGTTCTCTCGATTTTGCGACCTGTTCTTTTAGCCGAACAATCAACTCACGCCGTTGATGAAGAATTTTGATAAAACAAAAACACAGCAAAAAGACGCCGATGTTTGAGAAGACATTGTCTGCGCGAATGAGCAGCCAGTGTGTCGCTAATTCGGGGATCTCATCCAGCAGATCTGCAATCACACCCAACCCGTAGGTACAGGCAGACACAAGCAGTAAAAACTTCATTTCTTTGCTTGCGACTTCTCTGACCAAAAGAATGATGAGTGCCAGTGTCAGGCTGGAAGTGACGGCTTCCAGGTTACCCTTCATCGGGATAAAGGTCGTCGCCAGAACCCCTAAACACACAATTATTGTCAGCCCGGTAGGCAATTGAGAGATTTTCTTCATAATTGAGTAAAATGTTAACACGATGTCCTTGTCACGGGTAGCTCTATAGAAGCACTTTTGTGAGACGATCACCACATCCTGTTTTACGTGTGCAATCCATTACAAAATGTGATCTTGTACTAGTGAGTTAAACGTCATTAATGAAATCATTGATTACTGAGCGCTGGGTCGCGAAATAGTTTGATATATCTGTTTTGTAACAAAATATGTAGTTTAACAAGCTTGTAACAATGTGTTTTTTACAGCTATTCTCAGGCTAGAGCAGGTTAAACCGGATACAGCACTTACAAGCATCGAGGAACAGACATTTATGCTATCAATGGCGGCCAACTCCTTCCCAAACAAAGCGCTGCTTGCTGAGCGGGTAGATAAACTGATTCATGCGCTGTCGAACGGCGTTTATGAAAGAGAGCATACCATGCGTCTCTGTCTGCTATCCGCGCTGGCAGGGGAAAGTGTGTTTTTACTTGGCCCCCCCGGCATTGCCAAAAGTCTGATTGCAAAACGTCTGATTGAAGCTTTTGATGGCAGCCGATTTTTTGATTACCTGATGACACGGTTTTCAACGCCTGAAGAAGTGTTTGGGCCTTTGTCTATTCAAGAGCTGAAAGATCACGGTAAATATGTGCGGCTTGTCGATGGTTACCTGCCTACAGCTGAAGTTGTTTTTCTGGATGAGATCTGGAAAGCAGGTCCGGCAATTCTGAATACGCTCCTCACCGTCGTCAACGAGCGCACCTTCAAAAATGGTCAGGAGACACTCAAGGTCCCGATGCGTTTGCTGATTACAGCGTCCAATGAATTACCGGATGAAGACAGTGGACTGGAAGCGCTGTACGACCGGATGCTGGTCAGGGTCTTCGTCAACCGGATTCAGGAAAAACAGAACTTTAAAGCGATGCTGATGGGCGAAGGCCCTGAAATGGCAGAAATACCGGAAGCTTTGAAAATCAAAGCCGATGAGTATCAGCAATGGCAGACGCTGATTGATCATGTGTCTCTGGAAGAAGAAATTTTTGAGACCATTTATCAGCTAAAAAGAGTCATTGAAGAGAAAGTTGAAACCGGCGAAAGCAATGAACTCTATATTTCTGACCGCCGCTGGAAAAAGTCGTTACGGTTGCTCAAAGCCAGTGCATTTTTTAATGGCAGGGACAGCATTAATCCTCTGGATTTGCTCTTGTTGCAAGAATGCCTCTGGCACAGCCCTGAATCACGTCAGGACATTCGCGATATTCTGCGTGATTTTGCGTCCAATACGGTATTCGGACAGCAAGCCGCAACACAACAGGCGGATACAGCACAGCATCAGATTGAAGAGGTCCATCAGGAAGTAGCCAGCAAGCTCTGCATGACTTTCGGGCATGACACCCTGATGGGGAAAGAAAGATATAAGTACGATTTCTCCGGCGCCAAACGGTATACGGTCAACAATAACTCCCGGATGATCAAACTGGTCATGTTGCAGCACAACCCGTCTGTTTCCGAACAGGAAACCGGTGACAGTCGCTGGGTGTATGTTGATGGTGATGAATTTGAGAAAAAGATCAAAACAGGTCATTGCGATATCTATGGCTTTGTAAACAAGAATACGCACCTGTGCCGATTGCACTTTGAGATTGATGCCAGCAACCGTCTGGTGATTAAAGATATTGCCAGCCGGAATGTGCTGGTCGGTATTGCGGGTGATTATGGTGTCAGCCAGGAACAATTGGCAGGCTGGCAGCAAAAAGTTCAGCAGGCCACCGATGCGATTCATGAAGCTGCGCATTTACTGAAGCTGGCCCGCAGCCGTTTTCACGGCGCATTACCGCATAACTTTGTTGATCCTGAATTTCCGGTGCTGATTGAACAGAGCCTGACAACAGCCAGTGAGGAAATCGATACGATTCAGCGTCATCTGGACAAAAGTGCGATGCGTCTGACCCGTCTGACGGAATATTTCGCTTAAGGGGGCTCAGATGCCAGTTACGGAAGGGATCAATCTTGCCATGATGCTGTCTGAGTCCGGCATCATTGAAAATGCAGTGAATGAGCTGATGACACGTCCACAGCTGATGATGGCTGCAGATACGAGTCCGGGTATGAAATCTGCCATGAAGTTGCAGATTCAGAAATGGCGGGGTTATGTGCAGCATCGGATTGCCAAAGTCGATGTTGCTGAACGTTTTAGTCAGGAACTGGCTCTGTATCAGAAAGTGAGGCAATGGTCGTCTGATACCTTTGTTGAAAACGCTGAACAGGTGGTCAAAGAACTGGAAGAAACCTCGGGTTTCTATTTCAAGGCCCGCAAGCTTTTGGAGCATGAACAAAAAAAGCATAACCCCATGTTCCACAGCTATTTTTGCCATCAATGGCATGAACATTTGCAGGAAGCACTGAAAGCAGCGCAAGAGTCTGAACTGGAACACCACAAAGATGAGTTGCTGAAGGATCTGTATCAGCGTATCGAAACCATGCAGCAGATGGAAAAAGTGGATGAAGCCGGGGACGAAAAACGAGCCGGCCGGTTGTGGGATATGGCAAAAGCAAAACTGACCCGCACCGATGTTGAACGTTTAAAATCCATTACGAAATTCTTACAAAAAAGCAGTGAGTTACAGGAGATCGCAGACTCGCTTGGCCGGATGGCTAGTGAAGTTGACGACCCCAATCAGGCTCGTGTGCAGAGTGAAGAGCTGAAAATGGTTGAGGAGAAGAGTGACAGCGTCACGGATGATATTGTCGGGGTTCATCCCAGCGATGATCTGGCCCGGCTCTTACCGAATGAAGCTATGTTTCTGGCATATCCGGAACTGGAAGTGGTGTTTTATAAGCATCTGGTCGATAAACGTCTGATGAATTACCGGATGCAGGGAGCACAACGTAAATTACGGAAAGTGAAGGCCTATAAAACGCAAAGTAAGCAAGTTGAGCAGGATAAGGGACCTTTTATTGTCTGTATTGATGCCTCGGGTTCCATGTCGGGTTACCCTGAACAGTGTGCGAAAGCCTTAGCCTACGGCCTGATGCAAATTGCGCTGGCCGATGAACGTGACTGTTACGTGATGCTGTTCTCCACGCAGCACATTACCTATGAGCTGACCAAGCAGGATGGTTTAAGTGAAGTCCTGAATTTTCTCTCGTATTCTTTCCACGGGGGCACCGATCTGGCGCCGGTACTGGCACAGTCGATTGAACTCATGAACAGTGAGAAGTACAAAAACGCGGATTTGATCGTTTTATCTGACTTTATTGCTCCGTCTCAAACGCCGGAAATGCAGGAGAATATTGCCCGGCTGAAAGCGCAAAAAAACCGTTTTCATGCGGTTTGCCTGTCACGTTACGGTAACCCGGCGCTGATGGAGATGTTCGACACGCATTGGTCACATCATCCCTCGGCTTTTGAGCGGTTATTCTCACGTCAGGCATCCTGAGAACTTCCCGGAAATCTTTGTTCAAATCTCCTCTCCAGACTGCTGATGCAGGGCTGAACCACCAGCCCTGTGTCGTATTCAATACAGCAGTGTTTTTCTGTGCGCTATGCTTAAGGTGAAGAATTTCCTGATGTAAACCGCAGCGGGTTTTTCCATCTGTCTCAGTCAGGTACGCCAATGGGGAGCATGCGCCATGAAGCTGTTTTCCGTCTTTGTCTTTGTGCTGACGATGTTCTGTACATTCAGCTCAAGGGCTGATGATGTCTGGGTAGTGAATATCCAGGGTGGGATTGGTCCCGCTGTCAGTGATTTTGTCTCCAGAGAAATTGAAAGCGCACAAGAGAAACAGGCTAAACTGGTGATCCTGAAAATGGATACACCGGGCGGGCTGGATACCTCTATGCGTGAAATCATTCGCGCCATCACTACTTCTTCCGTGCCAGTCGCAACCTGGGTCGGTCCGGCAGGCTCAAGAGCCGCCAGTGCCGGAACCTATATTCTGTTTGCCAGCCATATCGCGGCTATGGCTCCCGGTACTAATCTCGGGGCGGCTACACCTGTATCTCTGACAGGCGGACCGGCTGGCGGAAAAAAAGATAATCCATTCGGCGGAAATGAAGATCCGGCGCCTGCAGCGAAAGATGAGTCGTCCGCGACGAGCTCAGAGAAAGGTTCTGCTTCTGATGAGGAAGTGAAGGCAGAGACCGCGATGGAGAAGAAAGTCATCAATGACGCTGCCGCATATATCACCAGCCTTGCAAAACTCCACGGGAGAAATGAAGTCTGGGCGCAGAAAGCTGTCCGTGAGGCTGCCAGTCTGGATGCGGAAGAAGCTTTGAAAGAGAACGTCATCGATTTTCTGGCCACTGATCTCGACGATTTGATTCGTCAGTCTGACGGGCGCAGCGTCCTCATCAACGGTATTCAGCAAACCCTCAGTTTGCAGAACGTTGCTTACGTGGAACGGGAGCAGGACTGGCGATTTAAACTGCTGGCTGTGATTACGAATCCGAACGTGGCTTATATTCTGATGCTCATCGGGATCTATGGCTTATTACTGGAGTTTTATAACCCGGGTGTCGGTCTGCCCGGCGTGCTGGGCGGAATCTGCCTGTTACTGGCAATGTACTCGTTACAGCTGTTACCGGTCAGTTACGCCGGGCTTGGATTGATCATTCTGGGGATCGTTCTGATGGTTGCAGAAGCGTTCAGTCCCAGCTTCGGGATCCTCGGCTTTGGCGGTATTGCTTCTTTCGTCATTGGTTCAGTGATGCTGATGGATACGCAGGAGCCCGGTTATCAGATAGCTTTGCCATTGATCATCGGGCTGACCGCCACCTCTGCTTTATTTACTTTTGTGATTCTGGCGTTGTTGCTGAAAACCCGTCGTAAACCGGTCACAACGGGGGCAGAGATGCTCGCCAATGATGAAGGGAAAGTCGTGAGCGGATTTCCCGGTGAAGGGCGGGTTCTGGTTGAAGGTGAAATCTGGCAGGCGAGATGCGATACGGCGCTTCGTGTCGGTCAGTCAATTGTTGTCAAACGTGTGGACGGGCTTTGTTTGCATGTCGAAGCCAAAGAGAAGGAATAAATTATGATTACTTACTCCCTGGCAACCATTATTGTGTTTGTTATCGCGCTGATTATCAGCATGTTCAGAGTGCTGCGCGAATATGAACGTGCAGTTGTTTTTCTGTTGGGCCGGTTTTATGAAGTGAAAGGGCCGGGTCTGATCATTATTATCCCGATTATTCAGCAAATGGTTCGGGTCGATTTGCGTACGATTGTATTAGATGTTCCGACCCAGGATTTAATTACGCGTGATAACGTGTCAGTAAAAGTGAATGCTGTGGTGTATTTCCGGGTGATTGATCCCAAAATGGCAATTAATAATGTAGAAAATTATCTTGAAGCCACCAGTCAGCTCTCCCAGACGACACTGCGATCTGTATTAGGGCAGCATGAACTTGATGAATTGCTCTCAGCCCGTGATGAGCTGAATAAAGATTTGCAGGGCATTCTCGATATGCATACCGATAATTGGGGAATCAAAGTCGCGAACGTTGAGATTAAACATGTGGATTTGGATGACAGTATGGTTCGTGCGCTCGCTCGCCAGGCTGAGGCAGAGCGTTCCCGTCGTGCAAAAGTTATTCACGCAACCGGTGAACTTGAAGCGTCTAAAAAGCTGATGGAAGCAGCTGAAGTGCTGAATAAAGCACCGAATGCCGTTCAACTGCGTTATTTACAGACATTGACTGAAATTGCCAATGACAGAACGACGACGATTGTTTTTCCACTGCCGATTGATTTGATCGATAAAATGAGTACGTGGATGGGAAATAAAGAAAAAGGCTGATTTGAAGGGAATGGATGCAATCAACTATTCAGGAATTATGCCAGAAATAAATGAATCGATGAAAATGTTACACTTTTTTTAGTTTAATTCGCTGTTTTCTGGGGTTGAGCTAAAAAGTACTGAATTAACGGATTCATTCATTGATAAAAATTGAAATTAGACTTCAGGTTGTTATGATTTGCGACGCATAGAGTTAATGCAACAATATTGTATTAAAATAAAGCGTAAGGAATAACAATGAAAAAAGTAATTGCAGCGGCAGTACTTGCAGGTTTGATGCCACTTTCTCAAGCTATGGCAGACCAGGATATCGGTTGTGGTCTGGGTTCCATGGTATTTGCCGGTAAAGAAGGCAAAGTATTTAAAGTTCTGGGTGCAACAACCAACGGTACTTCTGGTAACCAGACTTTCGGTATCACTTTCGGTACTCTGGGCTGTGAAGGCGACGGTGTAATCAGCTCTAAAGAGAAGCTGGCAATGTTCATCGACGGTAACATGGACAACCTGGCTCGTGACATCGCTCGCGGCGAAGGTGAGACTCTGGCAACTCTGACTGATGTTTGGGGCATGAGCGACGAAGCAAAAGCTGAATTCAATACTCAGGCTCGTAACAACTATGCAGCTATCTTTGCATCAGAGAACGTAACTTCTGCAGACGTTCTGGCAAACCTGAACACTATGGTTGCTGATCAAAATACGCTGGCGGCATACGCACTGTAATTTGAATTACTTTCGTGATCTGCCTGGATGCAGCGCCTCAGGGCGCTGTATCTTTTTCAATCTCTTTTCAGGAAATATACCCGTCCGAATACGTTTTGGTGCGATTGCCTCATGAATCAACTGACCAATGCGAGATTCCAATTGGTATAAAGCATGGAAGTACGTTTGTTTGTATCCATCTGACCCCCATCGATTTCACATGAAGACCTGGTTAACTCTGCTTCCTCTCACCCTATTCAGCAGTTCTGCACTGGCATTCTCTTCGCAGGACATACAGCAGCTGTCTGACTCGAAATACTGGCATACGCTGGGTCATTATCAGCTGGGTATAACAGGCTCTTACAAGAGTCTGGTCGACTCCCGGACGTTTTTTATCAGTGGGCAGGGTAAATCTGACCCTTTTGCTGAGCTGAACGCGACAGTGAATGCTTTTGAAAAGGAAGCGGGCGCATTTACCGGCGAACCAGCCGATGACAGTTACAGTTGCCGCTATCCGGCGCGTTTTCACTGGCTGAAAGAAAAATTACAGGCAGACTGGCCACAGCCGGTTTGTCCTCAGCAAGAACTTTGGAAACAGGCACTGAACCCGAAAGGTTTAACCCTGGTGTTTCCGACGGCATTCATGAACAGCCCATCTTCAATGTTCGGACATACATTACTCCGGGTTGATGCCAAAGATCAGAACCGGCATCGTGAGCTGGTTGCATTTGCGGTGAACTTTGCGGCTACCCCTGAATCAGATGACAACGCATTCCTGTATGCGGTGAAGGGGCTGATTGGTGAGTATCCGGGTAACTTCACCGTCATGCCTTATTACCGAAAAGTCCGTGAATATAATGACTTAGAATCCCGGGATATTTGGGAGTACTCCATTGATTTCAACGAGCAGGAAGTTCAGCAGGTGTTGC
Organism: Photobacterium sp. 53610; assembly: GCF_036409375.1. NCBI lineage: Bacteria > Pseudomonadati > Pseudomonadota > Gammaproteobacteria > Vibrionales > Vibrionaceae > Photobacterium > Photobacterium sp. 53610. The sequence continues at coordinate 210,048 of NZ_JAXOFS010000002.1, forward strand.
GTCATCTCTGGGAAATGAATGGTGTCGAGTTTGATTACTACTTTATCGATGAAAATTGCTCTTATCAGTTGCTGGCATTACTGGAAGCGGGCAGGGAAGATCTGGATCTGACTTCCGGTTTTGACTTGCAGGCCATTCCGTCTGATACCGTTAAAATACTCAGGGATGAAGGACTGATTCAGGCGCCGGAGTACAGGGCTTCGTTCGGAACAAAGCTGATGTATTATGCGGAACAGTTGTCTGATGAACAGCTTCAGTCTGCACGGAATGCAATGAATGGACAGTATCCGACTGACGGTACGCCGTCCGAGCGAGCTGCAACGCTGGAGATGGCCTATGAATGGCTGAACTTCGAGTTTTATGATCAGGCATTGCCCCGTGAAACCTATGCTCCGAAGCTGCAGAAGCTGTTACTGGCGCGAAGCCAGCTGGATACTCCGTCTCCGTTCTCAGAGCCACCAAGACCGGCGATGTCTCCTGATGAGGGACATCACTCTTCTCGTTTGGGGCTTGGATATCGTTACAGCAAGCATCAGGATGATCAGACGCTGCTGGAGTGGCGTGTGGCTTATCATGACTTGCTGGATAATGCGGGTGGTTACATTCCGGGTGCTCAGATCAGCTTCTTTGATCTTCAGCTCGGTGTGGATCAGCAAGGTGGTCTCGATCTGAATCAGCTATATCTGGTGGATGCTATGTCTCTGGCACCGGATTACAGAGTGTTCGATTCACTGTCCTGGAATATCCGGGCCGGTTATGACAGGCAGCCGGATGAAAACGGTCAGACTGGCCGGTACTTCATGCAGGGTGGCTATGGTAAATCCTGGGGAGATGCGAATTCTCTGCACGCCTATACCTTGATGTCATCTGAGCTGAATTATTTTGATGCACAGGGAGAAAACCTCAACCTGGGATTAGGAGCTGAGGCTGGGATGGTCTGGCAGGCAAGTGAAGCACATAAGCTGGCCTTGTCGGCACAAGGGCTTTATCAATGGGATGCCATGCACTGGCGAACCGATGCAAAAGCAAGCTGGCACTGGGCGCTGACACAATACCTCGGTCTGAGATCACAGGTGCAGTATCAGCAATGGCAGCGAGATGATTTGTCATCTTCTGTTCGTTTGTACGCTTATTTCTGATTGTGACAGGCGGGTTATTGAAGTCTCTTCAGGTGTCTGAAGGGACTTTTAATCAGGTCTGTTTCTTCCTCTACCACAAAGGAATGGATACCGGAAAATAAGATGTAAGATTTCGTTGTATGAAGAATAATTTTGCTACCACTCAACAGGTAAAACCTATATCCTTGGCGCCCCAACGCTGATGTTTATCGAACGTTCGACCTTTTCAAAATGCCACATTTTTTGAACGTTATTTTGTTAAACATTGGGATGTACTACTTATGATGATTGCATCATTAGCCATATTGCTGGGATTTGCGTTGCTAGTCTGGAGCGCAGATCGGTTTGTTGACGGTGCGGCAGCCAGTGCTGGCCATGTGGGGATGCCCCCCTTATTAATCGGCATGGTAATTGTGGGGTTCGGTACCTCCGCGCCTGAAATGGTGGTGTCAGCCATGGCCTCACTTGACGGAAACCCTGAGCTGGCGCTGGGCAATGCCCTGGGGTCCAACATTATCAATATTGGCTTAATTCTGGGCATTACAGCGATCATCGCGCCGATTGCGGTTCAGTCAAACATCCTCCGAAAAGAGTTACCATTACTGATCCTGATTGGTCTGCTGGCTGGCGGGTTACTGTGGGACGGACAGCTGACACGCATCGAAGCCATTGTGCTGTTGTCCGGCTTTTTCATTCTGATTGGCTGGTCAATCTATTCCGGTCTGAGGAATAAAGGGGATGCACTGGCCACAGAAACAGAAAATGAGCTGCAGAATCAGGACATGCCTTTGAAGAAGGCACTGATTTGGCTGGTAGTTGGTTTGGTTCTTCTGGTGGTCAGTTCCCGGATTCTGGTCTGGGGTGCAGTGACTATCGCACAGTCTCTGGGCGTCAGTGATCTGATCATCGGCCTGACAATTGTCGCATTGGGGACCTCTCTGCCGGAGCTGGCAGCATCCGTTGCAGCGGCGCGGAAAGGGGAACATGACATCGCGATCGGAAACGTGGTCGGATCCAATATGTTCAATATACTGGCAGTGATCGGGATTGCCGGAGTGATCTCTCCGATGACCAGTATTGGTGTAGAAGTCTTTGCCCGTGACTGGCTGGTGATGATGGCGCTGACAGTCGCACTGGTATTGATGTGTTTGGGTATCCGTGGTCCGGGTCGTATCAACCGGTTTGAAGGGTTTCTACTGCTGGTTGCGATATTTGCTTATAACTTATTTTTAATCAGTACGATTGCTGCTTAAATATTTTTTGAATTGAAACAGGATGGTTAGTCTGACCATCCTGATGATTTCCTGCCAATTTATCTTGTCTATTTCCTGCCTAAAATCGTGATCTTAATTCCTGATATATTGTCGGTTAACGATCAGTTAACGCTTAAAATTGAGAGCTGACTGAGGAATAGTTAAATTTAAATTTGTCTTATTTATCATAATGCAGAAAGTCGTCCATTATGACTACGGATAATTTGCTCATCAAATGAAGCAAATATCTTTTTTGGGAATATTTCCGTTTGAGAGAATAGGACGTTCATTATGCGTAAAACCCTTATTCATACAGCTGTTGTGGTTGGGCTCGGTAGCCCGTTGTCCGCATTTGCTGTGGATTGTACCTCTTTAACATTATGGGCCAGTGATACGGCATATAACGGTGGTGCTCAGGTGCAGCATCTGGAGAATGCTTATCAGGCCAATTGGTGGAATCAGGGTAAGGATCCTGTCCAGTATTCGGATCCTTATGAAGAATGGTCGCTGATTGGTGCCTGTGATGCAGCCGGAGGAAATCAGCCTCCAACAGTGGCGATCACATCTCCCCTGAACAATGCTCAGTTCGGGGTGAATCAGACGATCACGCTGACCGCAGATGCATCAGACTCTGATGGCCAGGTAACCGATGTTACTTTCCAGGTTGATGGCAGTGTCGTCGGGATTGATGATACAGCGCCTTACTCCGTTTCTTGGAATACGGTTGAAGGCAACCATACGGTGACGGCTGTGGTCACTGATAATCAGGGAGCCAGCCGGACAGATGCCGTGTCTGTCATTGTCAAGGCGGAAGGGAACAATCAGCCGCCAAGTGTGGCACTGACAAATCCGACAGCGTCATCGCAGATTGCAGAAAGTGACGTGGTCACGCTAAGTGCAAATGCAACCGATCAGGATGGTACCGTCACTGCGGTTGAGTTTTATGTGGATGACCAGCTGGTGGGTTCAGTAAATGCAGCACCTTTTCAGGTGAACTGGACAGCAACTGCCGGTACCCATGAATTCAAGTCCAAAGCCATCGATGATGCAGGAGCGGTCACCTGGAGTGCTGTGGTGACCGTGGCTGTTTCCGGTGCTTCGTCCGGTGGATGTGCCGGGGTACCAGTCTATAAAGCAGGGACCAGCTATCAGGCTGGCGATATCGTTCAGAACGTTAATTACAAATACCGCTGTGATGTTGCCGGCTGGTGTTCATCTGACTCTGCATGGGCCTATGAGCCGGGCACTGGTTTGTATTGGTCTGATGCCTGGACAGCGCAGGGGATATGTGCAGTTGTGCCAACAGTGACATTTACGGCTCCGGCTGACAATGCAACTGTCCTTCAGGGGGACGTTGTCACTCTATCGGTGGATGCCACCGATGCTGACGGTTCAGTGACCCAAGTTGAGTTCTTCGCTGGCGGTCAGAGTCTGGGCGCAGACACTTCAGCACCATTTGAAATGTCGTGGACAGCGGTCGGCGCTGGTGCGGTCAATCTTTCTGCTATCGCCACAGATAATGAGGGGAATACAGGTCACGCAGGTGTGCTGGTCAATGTCAGTGATGCGCCTTTGGTGGTCACGCTGACGTCTCCGGCATCCGGAACATCTGTTGGTTTAGGCAAATCAGTCGCGGTTTCAGCCGATGCTGCGTCGCTGAACAGTACGGTCAGTCAGGTCGATTTTCTGGTGAACGGTACCGTCATTGCCACTGATATGACGTCACCTTACAACACCAACTGGACGCCGGGTGCAGTGGGGAATTATACCGTGTCCGCCAAAGTAACCGATGCGAGCGGATTGAGTGTGATTTCTTCGGCTGCCACAGTGAAAGTTTTGTCACAATCGGTGAAGAAACATAAGCTGATTGGTTACTGGCACAATTTTGTGAATGGCGCGGGGTGTCCGATAAACCTGAGCGATATGTCAGAGGCCTGGGATGTCATTGATATTGCCTTTGCCGAGAATGATCGTGGCAGTAACGGAACAGTGCATTTCAATTTGTACAGTGGTGATATTCACAGCAGTTGTCCGGCACTTGATCCGCAAAAGTTTAAGCAGGACATGGCCGCGTTGCAGGCGCAAGGGAAAAAGTTTGTGCTGTCTCTGGGGGGGGCAGAAGGAACGATCACGCTCAATACCGATGCCGACGAAGCCCACTTCGTTTCAAGTCTGACGGCGATTATCAACGAATGGGGATTTGACGGACTGGATATTGATCTGGAAAGTGGTTCGAACATGGTTCACGGTTCTCAGATTCAGGCGCGATTGCCTCGTGCCCTGAAGCAGATTGAAGCCAATATTGGCGGAGATATGTATCTGACCATGGCGCCGGAGCATCCTTATGTTCAGGGCGGCATGGTGGCCTACTCAGGGATTTGGGGCGCTTATATTCCGCTCATTAACGAGCTTCGCGGAACCTTGGATTTGCTGCACGTGCAGTTGTATAACAACGGCGGTTTGCCAAATCCCTACACCACAGGGGCAGCACCAGAAGGCTCGGTGGATATGATGGTGGCTCAGTCGAAGATGCTGATTGAAGGTTTTACGCTGGCAAATGGGGAGCAGTTTGCACCACTGCGCGATGATCAGGTTGCAATTGGTCTGCCATCAGGTCCGAGTTCAGCTAACTCCGGTCAGGCACCGATGCAGAATATTCTGGATGCGCTGGATTGTTTGACGGCAGGAACTCACTGTGGTTCTGTTGTCCCGGCCTTCAATTACCCGAACTATGGCGGTGTGATGACCTGGTCAATTAACTGGGACAAGCACGATGGGTACAATTTCTCTGGGCCTGTCGGGGCTAAACTGGATGCCATGAACGCTCAGTAAGACAATGTTGAAACAACCACAAACGGGCTGTAGAACAGCCCGTTTTTTTCATTCTGCTATCTGCCGGATAAGCTGAGTTAATAGGCTTTAATGTCGGTGACAAATCCTTTGGGTTTCAGTGCCAGAATTGAACACCGGGTGTTTTGTACAATGTCTTCTGCGGTATTGCCCATGATAAATCCGGGAATCCCTGTTCTTGCCACAGTCCCCATCACCAGCAATTCAATTTGTTCCTGTTCAATCATGTCTGGAATACATTGCTGTGGCATCCCTTTGAGATGGCATGTTTTCATCGGCCCATGGATTCCTGAGAGCGCAACCAGTGCATTGAATTTCTCAAGGTGCTTTGCTTCCGTGCGCTGAATGGAATGTTCGAGTTCAGATTCAGGGACGTGGATAAACGGGTTACTGGAAATCTCCTCGTACGGAAAATCCCAGCAGGAAATGACAATCAGACTTCCGTCACAGTCATTTGCCAGGTCACGAGCCGTTTGAAGCAGCGCAACGTCGAGATCTGTTTCTGCCTGACTGTCGCTGTCGGCATCAATCGCAACAGCGACATGGACCTGATGTTGCGGGTGAGTTATAGGACGGCAAAGCCAGACCGGGCAGGGACACTGACGCAGAAGCTCCATATCCAGTGCTTTCAGGCCACTGTCTGGCTGAATGAGTGCTGCGGTTTTAATCACCAGATCGAAATCGTCACGCAGGACACTCTGAATAATCAGGGTGGCCGGTATTTTGCTGCTTTGGGCAACGATTGCAGGCATGATGCTTTGTTGCGGGGTGGATAATCTGGTCCTGGCTTGTTTCACGAAATTTTTGGTTTTTTCGATGAGTGCTTGTTCCCAGTTTGCCTGATAGCTTTCCAGTGTTTCCGGTAAGTCCGGGTAAATGATGAATATGGTCAGCTTCCCCTGAAAGGCATCAGCCAGACTGAGCGCCTGTTGAAGGCCCTGTGTTTCATCCTGAATGCCATCGCTGATATAAAGAATGTTTTCAAATCGCCGCATGACAGAACGCTCCTCAGACAGTGAATCAGCTCCTTTTATCCTAGACGAAAGTCTGAAGTTATCGGGTCAGCACGTCGAGACGGCTTAATTGAAATAAGAAACCTGCCTTAACTACTTTTGGTTATAACAAATCCTGCTTTCTTAGTGTGAAAGGGTATTTTCCCGCTGGAGTACACATCAACAATAATGTGTTGATGTAATAAGGCAATTGAAGTGAAGCAGATGGATAAGAAAGTGAAATGGGTGGTGGCTGTACTAGTGCTGACGGTGGGATCGCTGATGACGTCAGGGATATGGAGTGCATTGCTGAGTCTGACCGCTTTTTCACTGCTTTTTACTCTGGTTGCCAGAAACGCATGGCGTAAGGACAACCAGAGTCAGGACAGCACCCCGCAACCTTTTGATCTCGATTGACTGCTGGTGATCTTGATTAACTACCGGCAAAGCCAGACAGTATTGCCAGTAGTGATCCGCTCCCTATCGTGAACCAGAGCAGAAAACCCAGCACGAGTGGTTTCGCTCCTGCAGCGCGCAATTTCTGCACTGTAATTCCCGCCCCGATCAGAAACAGACAAACCACAAGCACACGCTTGGAAAGTGAAAAGATTGCTTGGTACAGTTCACTGAATTGCGGCAGCCAGTGTGCGAACAAGATGGCAACACAGTAGTACAGGATAAACATGGGGACTGAGATTTTCTTTTCGTTTCCCCGAAATAATAAAGCGCTCAGAAAAGCTAAAGGAATAATCCACAGAGCCCGGGCGAGTTTGAGTGTGGTTGCGGTGATCAACGCTTCATCGCCGTAGGCGCCCGCCGCCCCGACAACAGAGGATGTATCATGAATGGCAATGGCGGCCCACATTCCGAATTCATGCTGAGACATATTCAGCAAATGACCGATGGTCGGGAAGATAAACAGGGCAACTGAATTGAGAATAAACACCGTGGCCAATGCGAGTGATGTCTGGTGACTGTTCGCCTGAATGGCAGGGGAGACCGCTGCAATAGCACTGCCGCCACAGATAGCGGTTCCAGAAGCAATCAGGTGTCCTGTTTTCCTGTCCAGTCTGAACAGGCGAGTCAGTAACGCCCCCATAAGCAATGTGAGCACAATTGAAGCCAGAATTAACCCAAGGCCGGACCGGCTGGCTTCAATGGCGACATCCAGCTGAATCCCGAATCCCAGGCCAATAATTGCGGCAGAAAGAAGTTTCTTGGTGAGAGACGCAACCGGAATATCCGTTGGCACAAAACCTAAGGTTGCGAGCGAAAATCCAAGGATCAGTGCAACCGGTGAATTGATGACGGGCATCAGACAAACCAGCGCGCACAGCCAGAATATCGGATGACGGGTGATCTGTTGTTTAATGAGAGCGGGTTGGAACAACATGTTTAAACAGCACACGAATAAGGGTGGCTGGAGTATACCTTGTTCTGACGCTGAAATTCACTGCAAGATCTGAGTGTTGAAAGGTTGCCTGCAAAAAAATTGGTTCCACCGAAACTTGTCGGTGTCGCCGGGGACTATTTTTTCACCCAGAGTCCGCTGGCGTTCTGGTAGAAATGTCCCGGCTCGGTTCTGTCGATTGCTTTCTTATAGGCGAGTCGCGTGACTTCAGACAGCGTCAGACCGTGAGATACGGCAATACGCTGATAACTCTCTTTCCGTTCTTTGTTGACTTCCAGGATCAACTGGCGAATCTCTGTGGTGGGTGACAGTGTCACGGCTGCAACGTATCCGGTATTGGCTTCACCGACGAGCCCCTGCGCTTTGGCTTGCTGTAAATCAATGGCAAGCACATTGGCGCAAAAGAAAAGAATGGCAAAATAAGTCAGCATACGTTTCATGACTGGCTCCCCGCCTTGTCAGAAGACTTCGTCATCACTGAATAGGTCATCAATTTCCTTATCAACTTTAATGCGAATTTCATGCTCTATTTTGACATTCAGATTCACTTCAATCGGCTTATCCGATGCAGCAACCTGAACCGTTGGTGTACAACCAGTTACCCCGAAAGCTGAGAAGACGAGTATTGCTGCCAAACAGCCTGTCATGCAGTAATACTTTAACTGAATATCCATGGGCTTCGACCTTTTCAAGTCATTTGCAACAAATTTCAGCGCAAAATCTATTTTTCGAGACCAAGTTGCTTCACAAACATGCGCTCGAACTCAGAGGCATTAATTGTATTCAGCGTTTTGATCAGGGCCGGGATGTCATCTTGTATGTTCAGGTTGATGTTGACCGGTCTGCCATGCAGGAAGTCTGGGTTGTGGCCTTTGAACCTTGAACTGGCATTTAATTGACCATCCTTTGAATAGTCTATATCAATGGCAAGAGAGTCGTATTGATAATTTCTGAGAATCCCGGCGATGACTTTGAGGCTGTTGGTATTGCCCGATTCGATATTTTCGCCAATCGATGACTCTTGTTTATAGCGTAGAATACCGCCGGGACTTCTTGAAAATAAAGTACCTTTTTTGATGACGGGTTTGCCGTCTTCAATTTGAATGGGCAGCATACCGTCCAGCAATCCGGTAAGTTCGACATCTTTTGCGTTAAATAAATCCATTAATTTCTTAAGACTGAGACGCTGGATCCGCAAGGGAATCACATCAATATTCGTCAAAGAATGACTGGTCACCCCCTGGGTACTGAGATAGCCGCCCAATACTCTCGCACTTGCTCTGTGAAGGGCATAGTCAGGTTTACGGGTATCAAACTCGCCGTTCAGGGTAATGTCCTGAAATAAGGTTCCGGCAAAGAGCCAGCCGTTATGCACCGTCAGGGGATGACGACTCCGGATGGTGTTGTTGTAAATCAGGCTGGTAAACGACAGATTCAGATCAGCAAAATGGACATCCTTAAAACGACCATTCAGGTGCTCAGTGAAGACATCCAGTGAGCCGGACCATAATTGATTATCGAGAGTCAGATCTGCAATGACAGTCAGATTGCCGTTATTGAGATCCAGCCGGGCGGGAAGTTGAGGCAAGTAAAATTTCTGGAGACTTTGTTTTCCGGAGAAGGTTAAACGCTGGGGGAAAATCTGAAAGCGGGTTTTCCCCGTTGGTATGGCTGATGTGATTCTGAAGTGAAGAATCGGAGAACTTTTCGCTGTGCTGAAACGGCCTGTGACTCCTATTTGGTCAGGACTCGTGGTCAGTGAACCATGACTCCTGACGGCCGGGAAGGGTTGGGCATTCAGGCTGAAGGTCAGGTCGGCTTCATATTCACTGTTGAATGCCCACTGGTCTCGGGTCAGTTCTGCCCGGAGTCGATTCAGAATGAGCGTCAGATTTCCTGTGGCATGCTGAACTGGCTGACGTGTGCGTCGGGTCGTCTGCTTCGGCTCGACAGGGTGAGTACTGCTGAAATCTGCATTCAGCTCAAGGGGAAGCTGTTCAGTTTCAATGTGCCATGACGTCAGCGGTGCCTGTTCTGTCAGGGGAGAAGTCAGTCTGATTTCCGAAGCACTGAATTCAGGCTGGTTCAGAATGTTGTTCTGATGCTCAGCTGTGTCAGGCAAGGTGATACGCTCTGCGTGGGCTTTCAGATCAGAAATCGTCATTTGCAGAACATTCGTTTTTATCTGTGCCTGAATCCTTTGCGACATTTCAATGGATTGTGCCGTGACTGGCCCGATTTGCAGAAGCGGTGTAGCCGCCGTAACCGTGCTGCCTGCCTCACAATTGAGGGTATTCAGCCAGTCGTTTGACGGTTCCGGATAGGGGATGTGGCAAGTCAGCGCAGTCAGATCAATTTGAGTTTGAACGTCAGGACTTTTGCTTGAGAGAGCCAGTTGTTCCTGCGCCGCAAGACTCATCAGTGCTTGTTCGGAATTCAATTGCAGTTCCCAGCGCCATGTCCCGTCATGCGTCATGTCTATCCGGCCTGAATGTTGCTCGGGACGATTGGCTTTTTTCGAAGGGGTGCCGTCGGGCCATGTAAAGGCAATGTGTTCAGGTCCCTGTACTTCAATCTGATAATGCCAGTCAAACGGCTCTGTTGTCTGAGTGGCTTGGGTTTGTGTGTGTTCTGAATGGATGCGCTCTGCTTTGACGGAAAGCGTCTGTGTTTTTGAATCCTCAACATGAATATCACTGATATTGAACTTGTGCATGATTTTAGTGACATTGTCACTTATGCATGCGATTTGCTGGGGAACATCCGAGGAAAATTGCCAATTCGCATCGCAGGCCAGCAGGGTGGGCTGTGTCTTTTCTGCTCCGGATGCATCCAGAAGCCGAAGTGAAAAAGAAGCGGCCTGATTGGCAGATGCCAGGAAACGTATATCAAAAGGCAATGCTGTGGTTACACCTGCTTTCAGCATTCCTTTCAGTGAAAAATGCGTGCCTTCCTGCGCTTTGTTCAAAGAGAGCTGAGCGTGTGACAGGTAACCCCGGATGGTCAGCAGATCAACATCAATTTTTTGCGCCGGAAGCTGATAGAGCAGTACGGCGAGTTGCCCGAGCCGAGGCTGAAACGGTGTCTCAGAAGCAGGTTGGCGGCTGAGCAGGAAAGACGGATTCCAGTCGATTCGTTTGGCACTGGCGGTAAGGCTGTTCGCGGGCGATGCGAGATCCAGCGTGATGCTCAACTGATCAATGCCCTCATCTGTTGTCTCCTGATTCTCGGTTTGTCCCGGTGTTATCTGCCTGACGGACATGTGGAAAGGCTGCGTTGTCTCTGTTTTTTGATAAGAAAAATTCAGGTCTTGAAATTCAGCCGGATACTTTTCAGTCTGGTTGGCTGCAGGAACCGGCAGGTTCATTACACCGCGACCCAGATGACCGCTGATCCGAAAGTCGGGCGACGTTGCGACTTCAATCTGGATATCCTGAAGACGTTGTCGGTAACCGGTGTCAGACGTCAGGGTGTGAAACAGGGTTTCGGCACTGTTTGCATGAAAGAGAAAACGCCCCTGAGTCAGCGCGCCCTGGCTGACGAATGAGACCTGCTCCAGCATGGCATCTTTACCGTTCAGATTCATTTGTCGCAGTTGGGTTCTGAATTGAGGTGAAGGCCTCAGTTTCATATGCTTGGCTTCAATCCGCCAGCGTTCTTGAGCCGAGTCCGAGAGCGTTCTGTCCTCACGGGAAGGGTTTTGTTTTGAAAGGAGAACGTGGCTGAGCTCAATTTTCGTTTCATGGATGTTGATCGTCAGCAGTTTAACCGACAGACCGTGCTGGGATAAACCAATGCCAGAAATGGCATGTAACTGAATGCCCTGTGCGGTCAGCCAGAATGTGGTCAGCAGGGCGATGACGGTGATGAGGCAAGCACTGATGGCGAGCGTCAGTAAGAACCCCCGCCGGATACGCCGCAGGTACAATCTTGTTCGGATTTGCTTGCCAGCAGCATGGTTGTCAGAGGACATATCGGCTCAAGCGTTGAAGACAGACTTATGGTGCTTTCTTTACAAGCATAATCCGAAGCTCAGATGAATGTGGAAATTTGAACGGTGTCATGACGATTTGGCACGTGAATTGGCGGGAATCAGAGGGCCGGGATTCTTATCATGCAATCAATCATTTACACCGATATTTTTTATCGTTTTTTTACGGCTTTCTTCGGTAGGAACTGATGCATACAGATCTCAAACCAGAATTATGTGCTTTATGTTGTTTATCGTTAGTGAATCGTATTGATTGAGGCCGGGTGAGGGGATTGCATAAATAATTTAAACCTGAGACAAATAAGTTCATTACTATAAAAAACTACAAAGGACGTATTTGAATGTCAGACACAACATCAAACCCGCCACAGGTCCGTCCGGGCAATGGCATCAAGCAACTGATTCGATCTTTGGGTCCCGGAATCATGATGGCTTCAGCAGCCGTCGGTGGTTCTCACCTGGTCGCATCAACCAAAGCCGGTGCGATTTACGGCTGGCAACTGGCTGCAATCATTCTGCTCGTTAATCTTTTTAAATATCCTTTCTTCCGAGCCGGCATTCAATACACCATGGGAACCGGTAAAAGCCTTGTGGAAGGATATGATGATATGGGACGTGGTTACCTGCTGGTTTTCTTCGTCCTCAACCTGATTTCAAGTATCGTCAATACTGCGGCGTTGCTCCTGTTCAGCGCCAGTCTGCTGGGCTACTTCATGCCGGGCGAGCTGCCTTTGTCTGTTTTATCTGCGATGGTACTGGCCGCTTGTCTGATCATTCTGATGGCTGGGCACTATAAGGCGCTGGATGGCTTATCGAAAGTGATCATGTCAGTTCTGGTGATTGCGACCATTTCCGCTGTGGTGATTGCGGCCGGAAATGGCAGCGTTGCGCCTGCCGACTATGAGGGCCCGTCAGCCTGGACGCTGGCGTCTTTCGGATTCATTGTCGTCATGATGGGCTGGATGCCGGCACCTATAGAGATTTCATGTTTGACTTCACTCTGGCTGAAGAGTCAGCGTCAAGAACAGACAGTCACGACGCGTTCGGCATTGTTTGATTTCAACGTGGGCTACATTGGCACTGCGATTCTGGCAATTGTATTCCTTTCACTGGGTGCGCTGGTGCTCTATGGCTCAGGCACGGAGCTGAAAGCATCAGGTATTGGCTTCTCGCATCAGCTGGTCAGCATGTATGCGTCTACCATCGGTGAGTGGTCCCGTTATCTGATTGCGGTTATTGCGTTCTTCTGTATTTTCGGCAGCACGATTACTGTGATTGACGGTTATTCACGGGCTCTGGCGGAAGCTCAGCTGCTGATTCAGAAAAAGCCTTTGGCACAAAATCGTTACATTAATGGCTGGATGATCATCGTGAGCGTGCTGGCAATGGCCATTATTCTGTTCTTTACTTCAGCACTTATGCCCATGATGAACTTTGCGATGGTGCTGGCGTTTATGACGACGCCTGTATTTGCGTACCTGAACTATCGTTTGCTGACCAGTGCCTCCTTACCCGCAGAAATGAAGTTAAGTCCGGGAATGAAATATCTCTCCTGGGCGGGGCTGGTTTATTTGTATGGTTTTCTTGTCGCCTTTATCTGGTGGAAATGGTTTATGTAATCATTTTTTCAATGATTGATGAAAGCCCTCTTGTGAGGGCTTTTTCGTTTGATATGCTTTAAAAACAGTATGTTGTGACATCACGTGAAAGAAATATGTGTGTGACGCTTGTGTTATAGAGTAATAACTCTAAAATGAACGCTGCCGTTCTTGAGGTATGAAGGATAAAAAAATGATAGTCAGCCCGCCCAAGGCTAAACCCTTTTCCCTTGCGTTACTGATCAGTGCTCTGTGTTTTCAGGCACAAGCCGCTACCGTGAGTTTTGATGATGCCTGGCAGCTCGTACGAAACCATAACGATGAACTGGCAGCTGAAAAGAGTAATGTTGAAAAAGCTGAACATTTGCAGGAAGCGTCTCGTGCATTGTCATTACCACGAGTCACGGTTTCGGCGAATTATACCTACCTGGATGCTCCGGTTGAGATTGCTCCTTCCGATATCATTGCCAGTACGCCTGCAGGCAAAAGTCAGGTGGCAAGCATGCTTCTGCAACAGAAACTGGGCTTGTCATCGGCACAGCTTGATGAATTGTTCACATCCCGCGTAACGAACAGAGACATTCTGACCAGCTCTGTCCGTGCGGTCTGGCCGGTATTTCTTGGCGGACGGATTATGGCTGCTCAGGACATTGCCAAGGGAAAGACGCAGGAAGCGAAGTACATGCTCGAAATGAAAGAGCATGCCAAGTTTGAAGATTTATCGAACTATTATTTTGGCGTGGTACTCGCTCAGCAAGTGATGGAAACACGGCAGGAAGCGGAAAAAGGGCTTGAAAGACATTACAAAAATGCGCTGAAAATGGAAGCACAAGGTCAGATTGCGAAAGTTGAACGTCTTCAGGCTCAGTCTTCTTATGACAAAGCCCGTGTAGAACGTCTGAAAGCACAACGGAATCTGGAAATTGCGCAGGTTGCTTTAACCAAGATGCTGAAATTGCAGACCCCGGCAACGCCCACCACTGCATTATTTGTGAATGAAAGTTTACCGGACATGATGACCTTCCTGAATCAAACGCTGAGTGATTATCCGGGGCTGCATATCCTGGATGCCAAGAAGCGTCAGGCTAACGGGGCATTGGATGCCGAGAAAGGAAAGTACTATCCGGAAGTTTTTGTTTACGGTAATTACAACCTTTATGAAGAAGATACGCTTGCCGCCAAAACCGCACCTGACTGGGCCATTGGTGTTGGTGTGAGTATTCCGTTGCTGGACTCGTCGGGCCGGTCAGACAAAGTGAAAGCCGCTCACAGTGCGATGACTCAGGTCAATTACCTGAGAGCCCAGGCAGAGCAGGACTTAACAGTGCTGGTGGAGAAAACCTATCGCGAGGCATCACAGGCGCTTGAGGAATATGAAGGTCTGGCTTCAAGTGTTGCACTGGCAGAAGAAAGTGTCTTCTTACGTGAAAAAGCCTTCAGTCAGGGACTGTCAACGTCTCTGGATGTCGTTGATGCTGAACTGTATCTGGCAAGTGTGAAAACCCAGCGTTTGTCCGCGGCTTATCATTATGTCACAGCGTTATCACGACTTCTGGCCGTCAGCGGCGGTATCAATACCTTCGACGAATATGAAAATTACAAAGGATTAAAGGTTAACTGAGATGAGCAAGTTGAAAACTCTTGCAGTGGTTCTGCCCGCTGTAGCACTGACAGGTTGGTTGGGTTACCGATTTTGGGACGCTTATCAGCCGCAACCTGAACGTCTGCAGGGACAAATTGAGGCCCAACAGTACAATATTTCTTCAAAAGTCGCCGGCAGAATTGATCAGGTTCTGGTGCGTAAAGGCGATAAAGTGAGTGAAGGTCAGCTGATCTTTACCATTCTCAGCCCGGAAATTGATGCAAAACTGGAACAGGCGAAAGCCAGCCAGCAAGCGGCAGGTGCTATGGCTGAGCAGGCAGAGAATGGCGCACGAGCTCAGGAAGTTGCGGCAGCTCAGGATCAGTGGCAGAAAGCGAAAGCAGCCTCAGCACTCAGCGAGAAGACTTATCGTCGTGTGAATAATCTGTACCGTGACGGGGTTGTTGCCGAGCAGAAACGTGATGAAGCCTATACACAATGGCAGGCTGCCCGTTATACCGAACAGGCGGCTTATCAGATGTATCAAATGGCGAAAGAAGGTGCCCGGGAGGAAACCAAGCGGGCAGCTCAGGAACAGGAACGTATGGCCGCAGGTGCTGTTGCAGAAGTGGAAGCCTATGCAGCCGATACCAAGATTTCAAGCTGGCACAACGGGGAAGTCAGCCAGATCTTACTGCATGACGGCGAACTCGCTCCGCAGGGTTTCCCGGTTGTAAATATCGTCGATCTGGATGATGCATGGGCTGTATTCCATGTGCGTGAAGACCGTTTGAAAGATTTTGCTAAGGGTAAAACGTTTGAAGTCCGCATTCCAGCACTGGGTGAGAGCCAGTACGAGTTTCAGGTGACGCACTTATCTGTAATGGGTGATTTTGCAACATGGCGGACCACAGATGCCCGGCAGGGATTTGATATGCGTACATTTGAAGTTGAAGCCAGACCAATTCAGCCTGTGGATGGATTGCGTGTCGGTATGAGCGTACTGGTAGACTGATATGTTGCTGACTGCTTTTAAAAGAGAATGCCGCATCATTCAGCAGGAGCCCTGGCTGAAAACAATGTTGTTTGTTTTGCCGGTATGCCTGTCTGTACTGGTTTGGTGGATCTTTTCTCAGGGGATTGCCAGAGATCTGCCGGTTGGTGTGGTGGATCTGGATCAAAGCCGTCTGTCTCGCGGACTGGTGCGATATTACGACGCCAGTCCGACGTTGGCTGTTACAAAGCAGTTTGCCAGTGTGGAAGAAGGCTCAGCTATGCTGCGCAACGGTGATATCTATGCGCTGGCGGTGATCCCTGAATCAATGGAAAAAGACACACTCCGCGGTGCTTCACCGTCCGTGACTGTGTTTAATAACGCTCAATTTATTCTCATTGCCAAACTGGTGAACAGTGCTTTTGTTTCGGCTCAGGCAACTTATACCGCTGGCATTGATACGATGAAGAAAATGGCTGGCGGGACAACGGTACCGGTTCAGGCTCTCGGACAGGCATTGCCGGTTCGTAATCAGATCATCCCGTTGTTTAACAGTAACTCGCACTATGGTCAGTTTCTGGTATCCGGAATCATTCCGGCGCTGTGGCAGATTTTTATCATCGCGACAACGGTGATGGCGCTGGCGGTTGAACAACGTCGCCAGGGATTGCTGCCCTGGCTGGCTCAAAAGCCAGTCACGCTTTTGCTGGGTAAATTGTTACCTTATGGGCTGGTTTTCATGGCTCAGGGCATGCTATTTCTCTGGGGGCTGTATGTGCTGATTGGCTGGCCGATGCATGGCAGCTGGAGCATCTTGCTGCTGGCACAGGCGTTCATGGTCATTGCCTGTCTGAGCATGGCAACGTTATTCTTTTTTGTGGCAATGGATGTGACCCGGGCGATGAGCTTTGTTGCCGGTTTTACGGCGCCGGCTTTTGCTTTTATGGGGATTACTTTTCCGGCGACAGACATGCAGACGATTGCTGCCGCCTGGCGAGCATTGCTGCCTGTCAGTCATTACATTGAGATTCAGGTTCAGCAGGTCGATTATGGCACGGGCCTTCAGCAGGCGATGCCACAGCTTCTGATTTTAACCACATTCATTCTGGCTTTTGGACTGGCGGTATTGCGTATGTTGTCCTGGCGTAAAGGCCAACTGGAGGCAAGGGCATGAGCTGGCGTCACATCTTACGACTTGAACTCAAGGCGATTTTTACGAACCCGGCGATCATCTTCACTGTTTTCGGTGGCGTACTGATTTATTCGCTGCTTTATCCGCTGCCTTATGCCAAACAATTGCCGCGAGAGCAGCAAATCGCAGTCGTGAACCTTGATAACAGTGCAATCAGCCGTAAATTGGTACGGATGGTAGACGCCACACCACAAGTGCAGGTGATGAGAACTGCATCGGGCCTTGAGGAAGCAAAGCGTTGGCTGCTGAATCGGGACGTGAAGGGAATATTGCTGATTCCGGAACATTTTCAACGTGACCTTTTACTGGGAAGCAGTCCGACTGTTTCTTTCTCCGGCGATGCGGCACTCTTCTTAGTTTACGGAACCGTCGTTGAAGGTTTAGCAACCGCGACAGGCACTTTGAGCGCCAAAGCGAAAGTTGCCCGCATGGTTGTCGAGGGGGACAGTATTGCTCTGGCAGCAGAACAATATTCCTCCGTGAAGCTGAGCATGCAGCCTGTATTTAACCCGACGATGGGGTACATCAACTATATTGTTCCCGCAGTATTCGTATTCATTCTGCATCAGACTCTGATCATTGGCTCTGGACTGGTCAGTGCGACGCAGAATGAAGCAAGGACACGCGGTGAGCACGGCTACTGGGACTCGCTCCCAGCCTGGAAAATTCTGTTTGTCCGTGTGACGTTATTTTCCCTCATCTATATTCCGCTGTGCGCCTATTATTTTGGTCTGAGTTTTGACACCTATGGCATCAGCCGCCTGGCATCCATAGGGGATATGGTTGCCATGACTTTGCCGTTTCTGATTTCAGTTGCAGCTTTTGGCGTTGTGGTTGGTGAACTATTACCGCGGAAAGAACTGGTCACTGTTGTGGTGGTATTGAGTTCTCTGCCGCTCGTTTTCTCCATGGGGTTTGTCTGGCCTGTTTCTGCACTGCCGGCTCCCGTGCACTGGCTGGTTCAGTTGGTTCCGGCGACGCCAGCAATCAATGGATTTTTGCGGTTAAATCAAATGGGTGCCAGTTTTGAGCAGATCAGTGGCTGGTGGCTTCAGTTATGGGGGCTGGCGGTATTCTATGTGCTCATCGCTTTTGGGTTGATGCTGAAGAAACGCCGACAATTGATGCAACCTTTGAAATCCATGCATTAAAGAAATGAGCTGATAGGTATTTTCTGGCGAGTGTGTTACAACAGCCTGTAATTCAAAGCTGTCATGGCACAGGGAAAACAAATTGAGCCGGTTATTATCATTTGAAGCATTAATGGTTCTGGATGCCATTGAACGTCGCGGCAGCTTTGCTGCGGCCTCTGAAGAACTGGGCCGTGCGCCGTCCTCACTCAGTTATCAGGTTCAAAAGCTGGAACAGGATTTGGATCTGGTGATCTTTGATCGCTCGGGCCATAAAGCTGTGTTCACTAAAGCGGGACGGCTATTACTGGAAAGAGGCCGGTTACTGCTTTCTGCAGCGGATGAAATGGTATCGGACGCGACAGCATTGGCACATGGCTGGGAACTTGAGCTGACAATTGCCTATGATGGTCTGGTGCGTCTGGATCTGATGTTCCCGCTTGTAGAAGGTCTGGCGAAGAAAAGTAAAACCCGTCTGAAGTTTCGGGAGGAAATTCTGGCTGGTTGCTGGGAAGCGCTGGCACAAGACAGGGCTGACATTCTGATCGCGCCACCGCCAAGTGTTGCTCCGCCGGAAGTGAAAATTCAGCCGTTAGGCAAGATGGATATTGTCTGGGTTGCTCACCCTGAGCATCCGATTCATCAGCACAAGGATCCGCTGGATCCTGTGGTCCGCCAGCAGTATCGCGGTATCGCTGTCGCAGACACCGCCAGAAATTTACCGCCGATTACACACAATATTCTGGAAGAACAGCCACTGCTGACGGTATCCAGCATGTACGATAAGCTCAATGCGCTTCGTGCCGGGCTGGGTATTGCGACGATACCGGCCTGCTTTATTCAGGAAGATCTGGCAGCCGGAACGTTGGTGACCATTGGTGATAATCCTGTCCGGGAGTTCGAACTGGTGCTTGCCTGGAACCGCAGCCGGATGGGGAAAGCGAAAACCTGGGCAATTCAGCAGCTTGAGCAATTGTGGAAAAAGAACCTGAATTGATCATATCTGTAAAAGGCTGACCTGAAGTTCAGGTCAGCACTGTCTTCAGTCGCTGGCGGCATTCAAATTTTCTGGTTGCAGCGGCAACAACAGCTCGGCTGTTTTATCTTCAAAATGAATCTCAACCTGGAATCCACTTTTTCTGGCCAGCGCCAGCATGCCATGATTTGTCGGCATGGTGATTCCGGTCATTCGCAGAGTCCCTCTTTGTTTGCAGTATTGAATAATGGTATTGAGCAAAATGCTGCCTAAACCTTGTCCTTTCAAATCGGAACGAATCAATACGGCAAATTCAGCTTCTTCATTGCTGGGATCGGATACCGCCCGGCTGACCCCGAGTATTTCCTGCTCCTCATGAGAGTCAGGGTCAAGACTCACGGCAATGAAAGCCATCTCGCGGTCGTAGTCAATCTGAGTCAGATTGGCTAAAGCTTCATGATTAAATTCACCCACTTCCGAGAAGAAGCGGTTGTATAAGTCATCATGAGAGACCCTGGCAATAAAGGCTTTATGGCCGGGCTCATCTTCCGGCCGGATTGGGCGCAGCAAAACGGGTGTTTGATCTTTCAGAGCTGTGAACATCTCCAGCTCTTTCGGGTAGGGCCGGATCGCCAGCCGCTCCTGAGTATCTCCGGTAAACGGCCGGATCGTCATTGACGCATCAATGACGGTCATGTCTTCTCCAGCAGCCAGCAGCGGGTGGATATCGAGCTCCGTAATTTCCGGGCAATCGATAATTAATTGCGAGAGCTTCACCAGCAGTTTACACAGTGCAGGGATATCCAGCCGGTCAGGCAGGCTGCGTTGTTTGATTTTGCCTGTTTTCAGCGCATTGATGACCAGATATCTTGCAAGCGCCATATTGAGCGGGGGAATCGCGACGGCTGCATCGCGATGAATGTCCCATTCCGCTGCTTCATCGCCAATCAGAATGACGGGGCCGAATATCGGATCGGGATGAACGGCAATACGAAGCTCCTGGGCGCCGGCACGATTGGCCATGCGCTGGACCAGTAACCCTTCTATCCGCGCTATCGGATAGTTGAGCGAAACCCGATCAAGAATGGCCTGTGATGCATTGGCGACTTCTGCCGCAGTTCTCAGGTGCAGCATGACCCCATGTACTTCTGATTTGTGGCGGATATCCGGGGAGCGCAGTTTGACTGCAACCGGGTAACCAATCTGCTCCGCTATGTGTGCCGCTTCTGCCGGATCTGAGGCAATCCAAGTCGGCAGGGTATGAAAACCATAACTTTCCAGAAGCGGTCTGACTTCATGGGTTTCCAGATGATCAATCTTCTCTTCGAGCAGTTGGTCAAGTAACTGGTGAACATGGCCCGGATTGCTTTGTGTCTCACCGAATGAGGATGGCGTTTCCATCAGCTGTTTCTGGTTCCGGCGGTACTCCACCAAATGCATGAAAGCGCTCACTGCACTTTCCGGCGTTCGGTAGGCCGGAAATCCTGCCTGCGTAAAGACTTGACGGGCTTTCTGAGCCTGTGTTTCGCCCGCCCAGTTACTGAGAATATTGAAGTGTGCTGTATGCGGGTGTTGCCGCAGCACTCTGATCATGTGCTCAGCCGTTTCTTTACTCGGAGCAATGGCTGAAGGGGAATGCATGATTAGCAACGCATCAAAGTCATCACTATCGAGCAAAATGCGTGTTGCGGCTTCGTAACGCATGATGTCGGCATCGCCAACGATATCGATCGGGTTCGACTGTGACCAGCTGGCAGGCAGAACTGCAGAAAGTTTATCGATGGTTTCCGGACTCAGGGTTGCCAGCTTACCGCCTCGCTCTGTCAGCGCATCCACAGCCATAATAGCCGGACCGCCGCCATTGGTCAGGATTGCCAGGCGCTCCCCCCGTAATGGGACAGCATGGGCCAGCGTTTCGACTGCAGCGAACAAGTCGTGTGTATTGTGAACCCGAAGCATCCCGGAACGTTTTATTGCAGCGTCATATACGGCATCCAGGCCAATTTCACCACCGGTGTGAAGGTGTGCCGCAGCGCTGCCGATTTTGGTTCTGCCGCTTTTCAGGACCAGGATCCGCCGATTCCTTGCCGCCGCCCGTGCCGCCGACATAAACCGGCGGGCATCCCGAATGGAATCGATATACAACAAAATTGCTTGTGTTTTGCTGTCTCGACAAAGGGTATCCAGCAGCTCAGCGAAGCTGATATCACAGGTATCGCCTAGTGAGATAAAAGTCGAAAATCCGATATTCTTATTTTTTGCCCAGTCCAGAATGGTGGTGCAGACAGCGGCCGACTGAGAAATAAAAGCGATGTTTCCTTTGTTGGCGGCGATGGGGGAGAACGAAGCATTCAGGTTGTGCCAGGGCAGGATCATCCCCATACTGTTCGGACCGATCAGGCGCATACCGTATGCTTTCGCAACCTCATGCATCCGGACATCTTCCGTGACACCGTCACCATCTAAGTCAACGTTCATCCCTGCGGCCAGCACGACGGCCATTCTCACACCTTTTCGGCCCAATTGCTCGATGATGTCAACGTTCCGGTGACCCTGGGTGCAAAGGATGGCAAGGTCCGGCACCCGAGGCAGGCTATCAATGTCCGGATAAGCAAGCACGCCCGCGACCGCGTCATATTTGGGTGTGACGGGCATGATGGGACCATGAAAATTACCGGACAACAGATTTTTGATCACGACATACCCGGCACGTTTCGGGTTGTCAGAAGCGCCGATGACGGCAACTGAACGTGGTTTCAGCAGAGATTCAAGTCCTTTCATTGCAAAAAATTCTCTCCGGTTGCCAAAAGCTGTGAATCCGTCAGTACAGACAAATATGCGTTCAATAACGGCTGGCAGATGATCCGCTGCTGTCAGTGTAATGGAATCTGGTTAACATTGTCTGTGGCTGATGCGTGAGTTGTGAAACGTCTTTGTCATTTTTTGTTTGTACATATTTATGAAAAGGTGGAAATTCAATAAAAAATCAACCTATTATTTAGGAAGCTTTGAACCTGTGATATAACGCCAATAATACAGCTCCCTGTATGGAGCGGGCTTGATTGGTATCAGGTCGGGGTGCAGAATCTTTTCAAGACAATAAATCAGGCACGATGATAATGAAAAAAATTGCCTTAATGGTTGCTATTACTTCAGCTTTAGCAGGCTGTGCGCTAGACAATGAACGTCAAACTATCGATGGCACTGTGGTACCGACGCTGGAAGAACAGGAACAGGCTGCATTGGCACAGCAGCCAGTAAATGATGAACCCGTGGCTGTGGAGCAGATGAATGGTCCGATTGAACCACTAACTTCAGGTGATATCGCCTTGAACGATGAGGTAGTGCCAATGGAGCAAGAAATCGCGTCGATGGCCGAACCTGCTGCGATAACGGCTCAGACTATGCCTGCTGTCAGTAATGACACAAAAGCTCAAAATGAAACAATGACCGAAGCGGCAACAGCGGCTCCGGCAGCGACTGTAACTCTGGTGGACAGCAGCAAGGCTCCTCAGGCCAATTATGAATTTGCTGCCGCGCCTGAGACTGGTTTCACTGTTCAGGTGCTGGGGTTAAGTCAGAACAGTGGTTTTGCACCTTATGTGGCTAAACTACCAGGTCAGCAGCCTGTGTGGATCAACCAGAAAACTTATCGTGAGAAACCTTGGTATACCTTGCTGTACGGTCATTTTAAAACCGTAGAGGAAGCGCAAGCAGCGATTCAGCAACTGCCAGGCGATATTCAGTCTTTCGGTCCATTTGTTCGAAGTCTGGCAAAAATCCATCAGTCTCCGGAACCTAAGCTGACAAAAGTTCACTGAAAATTGACAATCCAGAGCTCCTCCGCACGAGGAGCTTATTTTTTGTATCTTTAGCCCTTTTCGCGCAGAGGAATCCTGCCGATCGCTTGATGCCTGATGGATAAGATGCAATAGTTGATGCCCTGAATGCTGTTGAAGTTTTTTGTGAAATCAGTGTCTGTGAAGTCTGGTTTCAACGGCAATAATAAATTGATCGTCTGGCGGTTCCTCATGTGCCGGCAGGCAGCGATTGAAAAGGGATCAAGATGAATCCAATTCATGTTTTATTACTTTGTGGTGGCGGTAGTGCCGAACACGAAGTGTCTTTAGTTTCGGCTAACTTTATTGAACAGAACCTCCAGTCGATTGATGGCATTCGCTATATACGCATTGAAATGAAGTCTGACGGATGGTTTGACAAAGATAACCAACGCTGGCAATTGAACCTTGATCGCAGCATTCAATCGGATTCTGGCGAAAAGCTGTCTGTGGATTATGTGATTCCCTGTGTGCATGGGTATCCGGGCGAAACCGGTGATCTTCAGTCTTTATTAGAGCTGGTTGGTCTGCCGTATTTCGGGTGTGGCCCACAGGCAAGTACCAACTGTTTTAACAAGATTACCTCAAAATTATGGTTCGATGCGCTTGGCATCCCGAACACGCCATATGTCTTCCTGAGTGAACAGACAGAAGAAGCGTTCCAAAGTGCGGCAGAAGCACTTGAGCGCTGGGGAAGTGTGTTTGTGAAAGCCGCTTGTCAGGGGTCATCTGTCGGCTGCTACCGCGCGACAGATCAAGACAGTTTGAGAGAAGCGATCAAAAATGCATTCACCTTCTCTGATCAGGTTCTGGTTGAAAAAACAATTCGTCCCCGGGAGCTTGAAGTTGCTGCATACCAGTATGGTGATGAGCTGATCATAACCAAGCCGGGTGAAGTGACTTGTCCGGATGGCAAGTTTTACACTTATGAAGAAAAATACAGTGCAGATAGCCATTCAACGACTGTGGTTGAAGCGACGAATATCAGCGAAGAACAGGTTGAGTTAATCAGAGCCTATGCCCGAAAAGCATTTGTGCATCTGAAGTTGGAAGACCTGTCCCGAATTGACTTCTTCCTGAGTGAAGAGAATGAAATATTGCTCAATGAAATCAATACTTTTCCTGGAATGACACCAATTTCCATGTTCCCGCAAATGCTGGCTCATTATGGTCATCAATTTGCGGACTACCTGGAAAAAGCCATCAGGAAAGGCGTTCAGGAATCTGCTCTGCAATTTGTTCAGCGTTCTGAAGTGTAATCCTTAATCCCATGAACCTGCATTGATACGAACGCCAGTCTGACTGGCGTTTTTTTCATGGGCTGTAATACTCACTGAAAGACACCTTAAGCACTGTATGTTGACGACAAAAGTAAAAGCGGAGCGATTCAGGGCAATGCGCAGGCGCAACTACCGGGCCAGTTTAAAGTTAGAGGGGTTTGAGTTGGATGCGCTGTCTGTGACAGAACAAGCATCAGAGGTTGTGCTGACTGAAGAAGCGTTGATCGCGAAGCTGAAAAAAGCCTATGCGAGATAAGTATGGCGTTCAGCAGGATCCGGATTGTTATCCTGATTCTGTTGTGCTGATTAATTTGCTGAATATAGAAGATGAAGATGAACTGGCGCGTGCGGAGCGTGATTTTACCCGTGTGCGTGCAGAACATTTTGAGCCTGAATTCGGCTGTTTCCAACTGTCCTACCTGAAAAAAATTCACTTTATCCTGTTTCAGGATCTTTATGCATGGGCGGGACAGATTCGCCGTGTAGACATCACGAAAGGACAAACGCGGTTTTGTCACGCGAACAACATTGCAAGAGAAGCTGAACGTCTTTTTGATGCCTTGGCAGAAGAAGATTATCTTTGCCATCTGAATTTCGATGATTTTATTCGCCGGACAGCTCACTATTACTGTGAACTGAATGTGATCCATCCCTTCCGTGAGGGAAACGGCAGAGTTCAGCGCATTTTCTTTGAAATTCTGGCCTTAAATGCCGGCTATGAGATTTGTTGGGAAGGCATTAACCTGAAAGAGTGGGTGGAAGCGAATCAGGCTGGTTATTTTGGTGATCTGAAGCCGCTTGAAAGATTGTTCGAGCGTATCACTCAGCCAATTCAGGACCTTGCGCAGCCACAGTGGACTTCCGGACCAAGCTGACTGAGCGTATTTTCAATACATCACTTTTCCCAAGGCTTATTTTTTACATATTTTGCGATTTCAGTATCGTGCTTATCTTTGTTCCCAGCATACTGCGCCGGCATTGCCGGGCTCTTCCAACGTCCTTGTGCCTGAATATCATGAATTGATACACCGGCATCAGATAAATCTTTCACGGCCCCGACACGAGGCGACTGGCCAGAAAATATGGTGTCGTGGCTGACACCCAGTTCATCTCCGGCACGTCTGAATACGCGGTAAATTGAGGAATGGTCTAGCGGCTGATCGCCAATATTTCCGTGACGATCGATACGCCGGAAGACGTTTCCGGCTTCAATGATTCCGATGGTTAACCAACGTTGAAGCGCTTGAGAGGCGAGTGTGCTCAAGGCAATGGCGTGTTCTTTTACATTCAGGGTAATTAAGCCGGATGGGGCGATGTCCAGATGATCTACCGTCAACGCTGCCAGTTCACTCCGTTTCAGCATGGCTTCAAACATGATGGACCAAATCGCGAAATCACGGACATCTTTCGGTTTGGTTGCGAGTGAGAAATTCTCGGCAAGCCGCTGCAGATGGTCGTCCCGAAAAGCGGCTGCATTCTTATAGTCATCTTGTTTTTCGAGCCTGTACTTGTTCAGTACCAGGCGAACTTCAGTATGCCGGCAAGGGTCTGGGAGCGCGTGGCAACGATGAACCAATCCAATAGTGACGATGTAACGTTTCAAACTGGCCAGTTTTCGTTTCTGTGCCATGCGGTCTATGAATTCATGAACAATTTTGACGGTGGCTGGTAAGGGAGATGCGTGCCTCTCCAGGCAAAAGCTCAGGAAATGGTTCCAATCGTTCTTGAATGCAAGCAAAGTATTCGCTGAATACTGCTGATGAGTCAGAACTTTCCACACCTCAACATCTTCTATCGGTAAAGAGAAAGTTTGAATACTGCGCTGTTTTTCAGATTCGTTGGTTACCACAGGAATTTTTTTCATTCTGGCGCACTATAACTAAACATTGAGAATAAAATTACTATAAACAATACCGACCTGGAATCAAGTCGGTAAGTTAAAATTTTTATTAGCGAATCAAATGGTAGGGGGTTAATCGTCTTCGTCAGATTTCTCAACATCGACCAGATAGTCGCCCATTAACCAATTTCTGCCAATCAGTAATTTATATTCCAGCTTACTGCGGTTTCTTAAGTTCACGGATACGCGTTTATGTTCACCATTCCAGCTTAAATCCATTTTGACCGCGTAACGACGTTCAACGCCCTGCGCGTTCCTGATTTTACTGACTTTGACGATCTTCCCTTTGTAGGTTGCTTTTTCGCCTTTTTCATTCTCAGTGGTGAATTCGACCATGCTGCCAAGGTTTTCTCGCATGTCGTCACTTTTTTCACCTAGTACCCGAATGTTGGAAGCATTGATTGATGTTGTATTGGCGCCAGTATCAATACGAGCAAGGAACTCCATGTCTAAATCAGGAATCTTGATGGTTTCAACTTGCCCGACGATAGATTTCTTTTCCTGAGGTCTGCTTTTTCCTTCTTCAGCCAGAGAGAAAGGGCTGCTCAAAGTACATACAATTAACATGAGTGGAATCAATGCTTTATTCACAAAACCTCCAGAGAACACATGATCACATCTATGGGTACTATAGACATAAGCAGTCATGCTTAGTTCAGCTCAATGTTAAAGAGATAACTCAGTAAGCATAGATTCAGTTAACTTATCTTCAGTCTCAAAGCTGAGCGGATTTCTTGATAACAACTCGGGGTTGCTGAAAAATGAATCGCGTTGATCCCCAGTTCTCTGGCAGCCAGAACATTCGGTTCATTATCATCGATAAAATACGTCTCTTCCGGTATTAAGTCGTATCGATTCATAAGAAGCTGAAATATCTCAGGTTCCGGCTTTAAAAGAAGCTCTCTTGCAGACAGCAGCCCGCCATCAAACAAAGTTGAAAGGTCGTGCTTTTCGTTCAGAGTTTCGAAGAAAGCTGTGCACATATTACTGAGAAAATAAAGGTGAAACTCTTGCTCAATGAGCTCATCAAGTAATGTTTTGGATGCCTGGATAAGTCTCAGGCTGCTCTGGATATGATCAATAAAATCTTCCATTCGAGCTTCCGGAAAGCCAGTCCGGGCTGCAAACTTAGGTATGACTTCTGCCATCAGCATTGTTCCGCGATCCAATGCGAGCCAATCGGGATGTTGCAACACATTCTTGAGCAAAACTTCCTGCTCATAGTGAGAGTGAGTGAAGGTTTCGACCACTCTGTGTGGATTCCATTCGAACAGCACGCCACCAAAGTCAAAGATTACGTTACGAATCATATGAGTTTCCGTTAGAAGCCTATTTATTGATATTATTCGGGCTGGCACCGGTCGCAAACATCTGTATTCAACCTGATGACCGGGTCACATTTTTCAAGCAGTTATTGGGATCGAGTTCAATGAGTGACAACAGCCGATTAGTTTTTTCTACCGAAACAGGCCGAATCAAAGAAGAAAAAGCAGCACCTGAGCGCCCGAAAGGAGACGGTGTTGTTCGTATTCAGCGCCAGACAAAGGGAAGGAAAGGGAAGGGTGTTTGCATCGTTACCGGGTTGGATATGAATGACACAGAACTGAAGCTTCTGGCAGCCGAACTGAAAAAGGTCTGCGGCTGCGGCGGCTCAGTGAAAGATGGAACGATTGAAATTCAGGGAGATAAACGCGATTTGTTAAAAGCGACCCTGGAGAAAAAAGGGCATACCGTTAAACTTGCCGGCGGTTAATGCCTGAGTGAGATTGTGTTTTTGCTGGGACACTAAGTTTACATATTTCGTTTGGGTTCAGATGTTGAATTTGTCTGCTTTTCATGGCGGAAAGGTAGAGTTCTCGCTGAACCTGACTAATCTCTAATGGGTTGAAGACACTTCACTGAGGGAGATAACAATGAAAATTCTGATGGTGCTGACATCACATGATCAACTTGGAGAGACTGGGCACAAAACGGGTTTTTGGCTGGAAGAGTTTGCATCTCCTTATTACGTTTTTAAAGATGCGGGAGCCATATTGACGCTGGCATCTCCAAACGGTGGACAGCCGCCGATCGATCCTAAAAGTAACCAGCCGGATGCGCAGACAGATGCTACTCGCCGTTTTGGACGGGACGAGGATGCGAAGCAATGTTTGGCAAATACATTGAAATTAAACCAAGTGAATGCTGAGGATTTTGATGCCATTTTCTATCCGGGAGGGCACGGACCGCTTTGGGACTTGGCAGAAGATCCTGCTTCAATCGCCTTAATTGAAGCTTTTATTTCTCAGGGAAAGCCTGTTGGTGCTGTTTGCCACGCGCCAGCCGTTTTCCGCCATACTCAGTCTGAAAGCGGTAACTCTCTGGTTTCTGGTCGTAAAGTCACTGGTTTTTCTAATTCTGAAGAATCTGCTGTAGGACTCACGGAGGTCGTTCCATTTCTTGTTGAAGACATGCTCAAAGCAAATGGCGGTCATTATCAAAAATCTGAAGATTGGCAAAGTCATGTTGAAACTGATGGCTTGCTGGTTACAGGACAAAACCCGGCATCTTCTGATGCTTGTGCAGTAGCTTTAATGATTTTACTGAAATCAGGTCATTGATGGTTTTGAATAGGTCATTCATATGAGATTGAAGTACCAGGCAAACTGACATTTGCAGCAGAACTAAAATCACAGTGTGAATTACCTATTTTATGGTAAATCAGCGTTATGGTTAAATTGATGAGCCTCGAAATTCGGGGCTTTTTTATATCAAAAATATGAACATTCAGCTTTGAACACTGTTTTATTTGATTATAATGGCCGCGTATTTGTGTTGATATGCAAAATGGAGAATACGCATGAAAGGGTATATTGCTGCAAGCATTCTATCAACTTTGATTCTGACTGCTTGTGGGGGAGGTGGCAGTAGCGAGGAGTCATCTGCGACATCTAAATCAGGAACATTTAACTATGATGGAATTTACGTTCATCCGACAAATTTTTCCCTGATGATGGTTGATTCTAAGCGATCGGATACAAACATTATCATCAACGATATTGATAAATTTTGGATTTTGCTTTCTGATTCTGCAAAGACAATCAATAATACAATGATAACAACAGGTTATACTATTGCGGCATTATGGGATGGCTCAGATTTAGACCATAATGCAGATGTAGAGATGAAAGCTACATTTAACAACTCATCCGTCACCTGGAAATCTCCTTACACTGATGTAAATGATGACAGTAATGCAATTATTTATACAATGCAGAAAGTTGATGATTCATTATCTTTAACTGACATTGTCGGTACGCATACAAATTCAACAGATGGGAGCACCTGGACGATTAACGCAGATGGTTCTTTTATTGTGAATGATTCCTGCACTATTTCCGGCAATATTACACGAAACAACAGTTATTTTTCTGTGACTACGGCAGAAGCTACGCAATGCGCTGAACCTGCTTTGAATGGAACCTATAACAACGGTGTCTTGCTAACAGTTCCACATGATGGCCAGACTTACATTGTTGCCACTATGATCAGAAAAACTTCAGTAATTGGGGGATATGCCCCAATTAATTAGATCATTAAGCCGGGTATCCCCCGGCTTTATCAGTGTTATTCTCATTCTGGCAACACGAAATTTAACATAATGTACATAATGCGCACTGAGGTATACTTATTTAACATTTGAATCCCTTCACATTAGAGTAAATGCACGATGATAAAATTTATACTAATGATAGGTTTATTATTAATTTATTGCAGCAATATCAATCGGTTACTAAGATTTATCTACCGTGATGTATGGAAATGCTCATTTACATTCTTTTACAATCGTTAAGGGCTAAAACTAAATATATTAGCTGTTTTGAAGGTTGATAGGATTGACCTTCCAATAACGAATAATTAATAGAAATTTCCATCACTATGGATACAGAAAATGTGAGATTCGCCCAATGTTACATGAATCATTTGTGACCCTTTTTTGGCAGGTTTTTGATGAGGTTAATCAAGCCTCTGAGTATTTCCATGTTAGGCCCATCACTGTGAAGCGCTGGCTTTCTGGGACTATAGACGTGAATCCCATGGCAGAAAAACTGCTCCTCATTCGAGCGCGCGGATATTTGCCTGATGATACCCGATGGACTGGCTTTCGAATTGATGAGGATGACGCTGTGCTTATTACCCCTGAAGGCCGTAGATTTAGCCCTAAGGAGTTGGACTCATGGGCGCTACGCTTTGACACCTTCCACGCCCTTAAGCGCATGTATGAGCTGGATTATATCCCTGTACGAACGAACGTTATTACCCCTTTGCCTTTCCGTGGTGGTCGTAGAATTCAGAAGCCTGAAGGAAAAACAGTCACGAAGGAGAAAAAAAAGGAACTCAGGAAAATTCAAGCCAAACGCAAAGCTTAAAAAAGGGCCAGCTGGCCCTTTTCAATTTGTCTGCGGTTCATCGCTTGGTCTTGCGCGTAACACCTTTCTTAATGAGTGCAAGTCGTAAAAAAGCGCAATAGTTTGATCGCCTACCAAAGAAGTTAAAACAACTACAAAATAAGTCAAATTGAAATGAAGTCACGCTCATACACATATGTTAGACTGCTAAGTTGTTGTATATCAGGAGGTTATTGTGAATACTCAGAGACAATCAAATAGTGTTGCGGGGTTCTTGTTTATCGCCTCAATGTTGGCATTGGCACTTGTGCCCGCCTACACCTATGTTGGTGACTATGTTGAGAAAGGCATTTCATTTGTGTCAGGTATTGTGACTGTCGGTGCGATTATTGCGCTGGCGAGTATATGGCGCGGTGTTAAGCTATTGAAGAACACAGAGTTAAAAGGAATTGCGATTGCATTGCCTTTACTTACTGTCCTTCAATTCGTTTACATGATTTTCGCATACCCCGAACAGGATATCTTCCAAGAAACAATCGCGGATTATTTGTTTGAGTTTACCGTTTATTTATTTATTTCTGCTTTTATTTGGAGAGCTACTAAGTCATGATGAAGGTTATAGGACAGTTTTCACCATTTACTGGTATGTTTAAATTGATGTATAGAGAGTTCGAAACTAAGGCAAATTCAGAAAAAACATACCGTGTCGTAGTTCCAATGGTTAAAGAAAGAATTTATCAAGGATACACTCTTCAAGATAAAGATTTACAAGAGGCTGCGGCATTGCTGAAATCCCTTGCTCCAGTCGGTGGTAAACGAAGTAATTTTGAACGTCGTTACTTAGTTGATGAAAGAACAATGTTAGATTTACCCGATAATCCGGAAAATGTTTCTCCAGCCTACTGGTGGTAAGAAAGAAGAGCAGGCTTGCCCTGCTCTTTTTGTACCTGTTTTGAAATCATTTAACTGTGACTTCACTTTTTATTCTTTTTCGCTTTCACAACACCGCCACCTTTCTTATAACGATAGCCTTTCTTTAAACGCCCTGTCCGCGAATTAATACCTTTTGACATAGTTAGCCCTTAATCTTTTTGATGACAAGAGCGGCAGCCACAACAACAAAACCTGTCATGATCATAGCGCGCTCTGAAATATCAATTTTGATGGTTACTGGCTCCGGTGTATTCACCGTCACCCCGAAGTTAGTCGGAATACTCATGCTGTCTGAGCCCGTATTTCAAGCACAGTAATGCGACGCTCAATCCGCCATAACAGAGCTAAAAAAATGCCTGTCGTTGGGCTGAGGCCCATCGCTGTAAGTGTTTTAAATAGCTCGATCATTTCCATGATTTAAGCCGCTTTGAACTCATCACGGAAAGCATCATAGACACCGACGGCAACCGGGACAGCTGCACCAATCACACCACCAAGCTGAAGGCCCGCATCTGTGATTTCTGCGCTGAACAAATTACCGTATCCAAATACAGCCGCAACAGCTGAACCGATGAGCGCCAGACCGCGCCATGTAGAAGATTGATTGAATTTCATTGCAAATTTTCCTTTGTAATTGGCACATTTATCAGTGCCCTATATTGTGGTTTTAGTTGTCCGCCCCGGCTGCCGAACAGCTCATAAAGAGGCGCCTGATAGTCCCCGACTCGCCACAAAACGCCCTCAGCCTCCTGTGTTAGCCTGAAATCGTCTGTCAGGTAGAAATCCCTGATTTGTAGCGGCGTCAGTTCAACAGGTTCCCAGCCGTTCAGCGATGCAAATAAATCGCTCATAGCTTGCCCGGCTGGACGTGTGACCTTTTCAGCGACACCATTCATTAGGCGCTGTGTGACGTACCAGACAGCAACCCCGGCGGCCACAGTCCAAATCAAGTCATTAAGCCGCTTGGATGCCTGCATTCAACACCTCAATGCTGTAGGGTTGCTGACCGTTTTCATGGCGAATGATCACCGGAACGATTGCCATGATTTGAGACTCTGATAATGAGCTATCAGGCAACACACCCAGAGAGCCGGCCACATGCTCAATGTAGGAATTTGTGTCATTTTCAACTGCTGGCGCCCAGCGATTGATAATTCCTCGAACTGTCGTAAGCCCATATTTCTTGTGATAAGTCTTCAGCGTTCGCGCCAGCGCTCGAATACCGTTTTCCGGCGTATCGAAGATGACAAAACGACCGTCATCACCAACCCGGCCACGCCATTTCGTGCCGTTGTCTTCAATGTTCCCAGGGTTGTTATTTCGAATTCCTCGCGGGGTTTGCAACTTATACACTGCCACCCCCGCCAGTATCGCCACTGTCCAAAATAGGATCTTCTTCTGGTTGCTCATTTCGGGCTTCTTCCTCAGCAGCTTCTTTAATGGCCGTTTCAGTTAAATAGCGCTGATGCTCATCAAGCAGCCACGAATAAGAGTTATCAAAGTCTGCGGTATATATTTTCTGGTTCGGTCGGTTATCCGTATATTCAATATGGCCGACACCCGTTACGGTATCGTAATTGATAGCCCATTCACCCCGGCTCATTTCAAAGCCGCCAATGTCACCCATAAATGCAGGTTTACCATCAACCACGATTAATTGGTCTTGTGTAATTACTGTTATTTTCATTGCTTCATAATCCAAATAACGGCGATTGATTTCTGACGTACGTCAACATTGCCATGGTCATGCGCTTGACCTCCGCCCGGTACTGTCACTGATGTATTTGCGTTATACATTCTCAGGCCCAGAGTTCGGGGAGTTGAGCGCCCTGTCTCCGCGTAGCTACTCCATGCATTATTGGGAATTGGCCTATTAGCCACACCCGCATTTTCAATAGCTGAAATTTGAAAGTTAGCCGTTCGCTGATAGGTCACAGATGTGCTGGGTATCTGCGATGTTGACAGTGTATGGCCGTCTGTCGCACGACTGTCAGAGCCAAAAATCTCATTCGGTGAATAGTCCCGCCCTGCGCCGACTAACGCTTTATCACATAAGTCGGGCGTACCGTTCTGACCATCACAGAGCACCCAGCCCAGCGGAATATCTTCAAGTGTGCCGGGGTGAATTCTTACATCCCCCGGCTTCCACTGCCTTGTGAAAACTCGCGGCATTAATTCACCTCCGACATACATCGAACAGTGCTATTTACCGCACACAAGGCATAAACCGCCGCCTGAGTGTTAATTTCAATCTCTCCGGGGCCATCAACCAAAACCCCGTTTGCCATATCAAGATTTTCACCGCCTACATAAGTAGGTTGGTCAACTTGAATCAAGATACTGCGGCGCCCAAGTTGCAAAGGGGCCACTTCTGAAACCACACCCGCCAACAGGTCGGTTTTATGATTCATCAATGCACTGCAGCCGACCAAACTGGTTTGGCTGCGGTCATCGGTCATTTTTCCGATACCTGCCCATAGCACGACATCTTGTGCAATGTCTGATGCGATCCATACCCGGCGGTATTTCGTCGGATATTCAACGCCTAACCCTTGGTAAAGCGTGATTTCTAAGTCGTCACCTTCTTCAAACTCAAACCGGACGCGGATATTGTCAGACGCGCTGAGCACCTTGAAAAATCGGCCTGTCAGGCCGACAGGTTTATCAGCACTGGATACATTGATTTTGACAACTGACATTTAGCGCCCCTTCTTTGCGTAGATGGCAATTGCGACGGCCACGCCCACAGCGGCCAGCGCGTAATACTTGGTCATGTTTTCCATGCTCATTGAACTGGTTGCCCCAGTCATCGCACGAGCCACATCAAGCGCGCCGGAGGTCGAACGCTCAGAAGCTTCTAAAGCTGACGTGACTAAATTCCCACTATTTTCAATCGCCAGCCTTGAGACATTTTCATTCGCCTCTATAGCCTCCTTTCCGAATATGGACATCGTTTCACCGAGCCCGGCCATTCGGTCCAATGCAGCGTTAGAAGTCGATTGCATCCCGGACAAGGCGGCATTCACCGCCCCGTTATCGGTATAAGTAATTGTTGAATCACGAATACCGCTTGTGACATACCCTTGGTTGTTATCCGCGTTGGTATTGGCGTTATTAATGTTGTTTTCTGTATTAGTAAGAACCTTACTATCAGAACCACCAAACAAACCCATACAGCCCCCTTAGCGCTTAGCTGCCACGTAGCCAATAACAACAACGGCAGCCAAACCCAGCCACAACCAAGGCGGCATATCACCGCCGCCTTTTGGCGGGTTGTAGGAAAAGTCGAGCGAGTTAGAGATATTGCCGCCTTCAGCGTTAGACGGACCACCTGCGCCACCCGTCACACTATCCAGTCCCGGCAAACTTGGCATACCGCCACCGCCACCAAGAGCAGAGCCCATCATTGACATCGTAATTGGATCCATGGACTCCCCTTACTTCTTCGCCAGTAAAATCAGACCCACAAACGCCAGACCACCCATGACGTAATACATCTGAGGCCCAGCCAACAGGCCGCCTTTTGGGGCGGGCTGCTGCGGGTTCAGTTGGGTGACTTGGTTTTCTTTCTCAGGCTGGTTCATCACCTGAGCCTGACTCTGGCCACTGGCATCTACACCGTGCTGAATACGTTCGTATTCAAGGTAGGTGCCTGCCACCTTCCCGAAAATATCCATGGTGTTTTCCATGAATCCGGAGGCCCATGATTCCTTTGCTTCAGCCATTAGCCCCCCTTAGAAACCAGCAAACTGATCCAGATATTCGACAACCACCTGAACTGAGCCCGGGTTATCTAAAACTGGACGCAGACGGAAGTCCTGAACTCCTGACAGCACCAGCGCCTGGGACATATCGCCTTCAAGAATGAAATCAAGCGTCAGCTTTTCCGTGCTCTGTGGTGCACGGCCATAATCAGTCTGGATTTTTGCTACCAGCGCCTTGTCACCTTCAAACACTTTTTGACCGTTCATCTCCAGTTCACAGCGTGATACATCCGGGCTGAACAGATGGATAGCTGCGATACGCGCCGTAGGCGGAAGTGGCAAGTTATCAATTTCCTGCTCGCCAGATGTGGCAAACGAGACCGGGAATGTTTTGATTTTGGTGATGATGCCCAGCGGTGCCTTATTACCCTTAATCGCATGGGCAGTCAGCTTAGGCGCTGTCGCAGCATCATCAATGTCAATCAGAAGGTTCATTGTCTGTACATCGGCAGTACCGAAAGCAAAAACACGTTGCTCAGCCAGTGAATCCATTTCAGGACGGGTCAGCCAGATAGGTAGCGTGGTAGTCGTAGCACTACCGCGGCCATAGTGCTGATTCAGCTTGTTCAGGCGTTCGCCGTCAGACCACTTTTGAACCACCTTGCCATTGATTTCAAAGCGGATGTTTTTCATCTGCGCCAGCGTTAAGCCGGAGAAGTCAATCAGGACTTGGTGATAAGAAAGGCCCAGCGGCATATTCAGAGTGGCGGTAGCGCCTGCGCTGACGTTAGAGAATGACGGTAACTTATGGGTCATACGTGCCATGTCGTTGCCCCTTAACCGATCAGTTTTTTAACTTGAGGAATACGGTTTGCAACAGCCACGGTTGCCAGAGTGACAAAAACCAGCGGAAGATATTTTTTCATCATTGGTGAATTTACCTTGTGTATAGCGCCTCACGGCGTGAACAAAAAAACAGGGGCGTCTCACGACGTGCCCTTAAGTAGAAATATGATATTGCTATTTTTGATGGTTGATTTTCAAGCTTTTTTTCAAACTTTCCGTTACGTTACGGGCGCTTTGATTTGCTCGATGCGTTTATGGGTCAGATTCCCTTTCACCACAGACAAATCCCGGCGCTTGAACTCGACATAATCCAAGGGCTTCAGGCTGGCGATCACATCCGCTGAAATATTCATTTCACGGGCGATAGCTTGTCTGTCGGCGTCACGACCTTGCATCCCGGCGCGAATGATCGCCGCCTGTGTCAGAATCGTTTTATCTGCTTCTGCCGGGCGCTGAGTGACTGCCATGATTTTAATGCCACGCTTCCGGCCACGACGTGACAGGGTGCCCCATGCAGGCGGCGCTTTGGCCGGGCTGGTCACATCGGCAATTTCTTCTGCTACGGCTACGCAATTTCCCCATGCAAAAGCCGCCTTGCACCAGAATTCAAAGGCTTTTTGACCTCCGGAAACAAAAGCGATTTTTAACCCCCCCGCCGGGTGACGGTGTAACCAGTCCAACAGCTCAACCGCTGAGGTACAGCGCACCCAGCCCGGCCCGGTGTATTCATCATCCGGGTCAAAGACAATGACCCGTTTAGCTTTATCAATGACCCGTTTTACGTGGCTTGATTTTCCCGACCCGGTAGCGCCACAGATGTATTCGTGGAGTGCTTCAAGTGATGTATCAATACGTGCCATGGTTACGCCTCCGCCAGTGTCTGAACATCTACGGGTTCATCGAGTGTTTCCGGCCCCTGCTCCGGCTTGCTGTCTTCCTCTTTTGGCTGGCGCATCGGCACCCCCATTGCCAAGCGAGGCCCGGCAATCCCGGCCACTACCAGCGCAAGCGCGGCAAGCGGGTGATCAAGATTGGTATCCGGGAAATAGTGATCAATGGCAGCAGCTCCGGCATCACTGACGGCGTCAATCTCTTCGGGTGTGAGGTGCCAATTCGGGCACATCAGCGCGGCGGCTATGGTCACGCCGACACCCAGAGTGCCTTTTATGGCACTGAGGTCTTTCTCTTCAGGCGGTGGGGATGGTAACGGCAACGCATCACCATCATTTTCAAGGGTTACAGGCGGCAGCTGGCCGCCATCGAGTTCAACCGCTTCAGCGGTCAGTTGGGCAAGGTCTGTTTGAACTTGTTGCTTTTCTTCGTCTTGCATGGTCTCTGTCTCCCGACAGTGAATTGTTGATGTTTAACCGACAAGCGTTCGCGCTAGCCGTTGAATGGTGGACTCTTCTTCCGGCTCTGGCTCATCCAGTGCCGTACCAAGTGGTCGCATAGCTTTCTTAAGCCATGCTTGCCCGGCGGGCAAATTGGGCTTAATCATCCCAGCTTCACCCAAGTAATAGAGTTTTTCGCGCTTGTCCATACGCACTTCCGCCTGATCGCCCACTATGGGGCAAGTCACGTGCCCGATAGTTTCATTAGGCATGACGGTTATCCTCATCTTGGCTGTTCATGAAATCACGCATGGCTTTCATCTCAGTGTTTACGGCTTTCATCCATGTCACCATCAGACGAAGCGGGGCCAGAAAGCGCCCGTAAATCGGGTGCTGAGTGGCTTTTTTGACTTCGATTTCAATTTCAGTTGTGAGTTGTTCAAGCTGCATTGTGTACCCTTTCGTATTGTTGTTGAGTTTCCCGCCACAGTTCCAGATCCCTCTCGTCTGGCTCAGGCGGTGGTGTTTCAGAAAGAACAGCTTTCCAATAGCTGCGTTTATCCATAAAGGCCGTGTAAGCTCCGGCGTAGTGCCTATCAGCAAACTGTTTGACCTCTGTGATATCCGTATTTGCTCCGGAGGCTGGCCGCATTCCCCAGCCACGCGCCCCAGCAGCCCAGATTAAAAAGTCATGGGCTTTTGTTTCGGCATCTTCCCCGTCAAATGACAGGCAAAAAATGTTCTTTGTTGAGGCATGGACGCCACGGCCTCTCAGTTCTTCCCGTGTGGCTTTCATGGCGTTTTCAAGCCGGGCCATTTTGGCGGCCAGTTTCTTTTTCACGTCGTCTGGCTTGTTGGCATTCTTAGCGACAGCTTTCGCCCGGATGGCCTCTTTGTGTTTCTTCTGTAGCCGGGCAAGCTTGCGCTCTAACGGCTTTCGCCACTGCTCCAGCTTGTATCCCATTTCCTTGATAATGGCGGTCATGTTGTCAGCTTCAAAAGATGCCAGACAGTCCCAACCCGGCGCCCGGCTGCAGCGGGCGATATTGTAACGGTTGCCTTTGATGAGACCTTGGTCTGCGTTCTCACCTTTGGCCGCATAGCCCACGGCCTTGATGATGTAAGAGCCTGCCGCCTTCGGGTGTTTGATTCGCTCCAGCTTGGCAAAGCCATTGCCCCATATCTTTTCAATGCGCTCCGCCCACGCATTGAAAACATCTGGCTCAACCTGCCATTTCAGCAACACATGCACATGTGGGTTCGGTTCGCCGTCTTCATTGGCCGGGCACTCAGCCACCCAGATATAATGAAAATCATCGTCATTCGGGGCGATTTCTTTCGTTACGTTAGGTAACGGACAAAACGCCTTTTTCGTCTCTGGGTCTTTTTCCGTTACGTAACGGGCCGTAAAGCCGCGTTTATAGAGTTTCTTCGCCCCATCCAGAAAGCGGGAGACCTCGCGGCCAATCGTGGTCTTGCCTTCGAAAATCTCGCTTCGTTGCTCCTGCGTGAAAGTCAGGGTTAAGAAGGTATTGAAACCATCAAAACAGGTTGCGACATATGCCCCCGCTTCAAAGATTTTGCTCACAGCACGCTGAGTCAGTTTATCGGTATAGCGATCCCCTGCCTGCGGCTCTGGAGCATCACCCGGCTGAGTCTGTGTGGTATGCAAAATCCGATATTGACCGGACCAATCACGATGCATCAGACGAACCTTTGACCTGCGGTGATCAGTTTCCGGGGCGTCTTCGCCTGGCTGAAGCGTGTCATGGTTGTAAAAGCTTTCCGAACTATCCAATGTCACACGACGGGCCAGATAATCACGCTGGGCCTCGATGCGCGCTAACTGATCGCGCTGTGGATGATGGGGATAACTCAGGGCTTCAGAGCTTGTCGGACTTTTGCGCCCTTGGACAAGCCTATTACTTTCGGCTTTCGCCGCCGCTTCGCGGATGAGTTTTTCACGACTCGCAAAAGGCAGATTCTTTTTCCACTCATCCCCCTTACGCACTAAAAAATCACTGTCACGGTTAACCCGGTTCAGTTCCCATAATTGCGAAGGTGATAATTCTGCAGGACGTGGTCCACAAAAATCGAACCCTAAAAAACCAGCTTCAAAGCTGGCATTTCGTTGTTCAATTTTATTGCCCGGAAGCACAGTTCCGGCAATGTAATTCAGATCACTTAGTGTCATCAGTGACGGCCCTTTCTAGCGATACATATCGACCTGTTCTCTGGTCGCGCACTGTGTTGGGTGCATAGTTCCGATTTGCACAACAAGCACCTGCCAGTAATTTAAATTCAGCCTCAACATTTGCCGGAACCCAGACAGTGACCTTTTTAAGCCCCCGCGCAATCATTTGATGTTCGTAACGTGCATTGCGGCTTGTCATCACGCCCAGCCCATACGGAGATTTAATTCAGCACGGGCCTGATTGGCATCATTTAGAAACTGAAACGCAGTTTCACGCTCTCCCGCAATTCTGTACTGGGCTGATAGATTGAGTGATGCTCGGATACAGTTCTTAAGCTTGAGATACATTGGCGTATCACGAAAATGACGTCTTTGGATAACGATCATGCGGCACCCCCGCGCAAAATTGCCGCTCGGCGGGCCATGGTCTGAAATTTACGGCTGTAGCGAAAATCCTTGCAACCGGGTGTCTGCTTTCTTTTCTTCAGCCCTAACGACTCACGCAAAGCAAGTACGCCAGCTAAGCGCTTTAGAGTCAGCTCTTCATCAAAATTGACTACTCCGGCCATATCTGGACAAGGGGAGTGAATCGGATTTTTTCGCTGTAGATCCATACCGTTAACACCATTGCATTTGCACTTTTTTGTGTGCCAGCTATTAAATAAGAAGATTATCTTTCTAGCAAGGGCGCCTTGGTATGGGATTGATCATTTTGATCGCTTATGATTTAACAATCTGGCCGAACATGGGATGACGAAATGACCTACACAATTGAGCTACTGAATGCTGTCAAAAGCAAATACAGCCTGACTACAGATTACCAAGTTGCTAAAAAGATTGGTGTCACGTCTTCCAGAGTAAGTAACTGGATGCGTGGAAGAAATGCAATGGACTGGGAGGTCGCATTCAAGGTTGCAGACCTCTTAGAAATGGACGATCAAAATGTCGTCTATGGCTTGCTGAATGATAAGTACGAAAATCCCCGCCTCATCAATACCTTACGTGCTGGGTGTCATGCGTGACACCCCTTTACCACACTGTACATAATGCGTACTCAATTGTTTATTTTATAGATAAGACTCAGCCCACATTGAATGCCCGTCACACGGGCTTTTATGCGATCAGCTGTTGTGGCAAGGATTACAACAATAATAACAGCCATCAACATTTGAATAGATATGACTTGCTTCTGAAACCGCCTCGGCACAATTATCAAACACGCCGAGGTATGTTCTGTTTTCCAGCTTTGGTAAATGAGAGCAACCGTCTTGATGGACTTCATGCTCTCCAGAGTTTT
This sequence comes from Photobacterium sp. 53610, assembly GCF_036409375.1. Classification (NCBI taxonomy): domain Bacteria; kingdom Pseudomonadati; phylum Pseudomonadota; class Gammaproteobacteria; order Vibrionales; family Vibrionaceae; genus Photobacterium; species Photobacterium sp. 53610. The sequence goes on from NZ_JAXOFS010000002.1 coordinate 250,847, forward strand.
GCGCATGATCGTTCACATAGTAATTTTTCATCATTTGCTTCCTTTAACTCGGTTTGGATTGTACTGATGATTTTTCGTTGCAATACAAATAAGAAGCTATGTTAACGGTTCAGGAACTGACAAATTTCATGGCTTGATTTGTTGAGTTTGATCACTCTTGTTAAAACAACTCAGCACTTAGCCACTTGCAATTCATCCAGTCGCGTTGTCCATCGATTAGAGCGAAAAGCCTGCCTCATGTGCCAGTTGCTGGTTGCAATCACAGAGGCCGGTTTTAAACCGTTTTTGTAACGGGTATTCAGGTTGTCCGTAATATTCATTAAATCCCGGCGTTTGGCTTCTTCAAGCGCATCGCCATTGAACATATCTAATTGAAGTTTGTTTTGGCTGACCGGACTCAGCTCGTCCAGCATCACGCCAATTTTCTGGTATGCATAGCCCGGCCGATACATTTGTGAAAGCTGCGTTTGAGCTGCAGTAATCAGTTTTTGTGTGTCCTGAGTCGGACATATAAGTGGCAAAGCGCTGCTTTTATTATGTTGCGGTAGTTGTTTATAGCGGTTCGTTCGGATGTAAATACCGACAATTGATGCCTGACTCCCCTGTTTTCTCAGCTTTTCGCCGGCACGGTGACAGTGAAATGCCAGCGCAGACTGTAATTCCTGCAAGTTAGTGATACCGACGCCAAAACTCCGTGTCGACATGATCTGTTTTTTTACTTCGTCGATATCGCCGGGATCAATGCAGCTCACTCCCTGTAGCTCCATCACTGTTCGGGCTAACCCGACATTCCATAAACGACGCATTGCAGTTACATCCTGAACCGCCAGTTGCCAGGCTGTACTAACCCCAGCCGTTCTCAGGCGAGTTGCCAGTCTCGCACCAATGCCCCAGATATCCTGTACGTCTGTCTTTTCAAGTAACCAGCGCCGTTGTTGCTCGGTTTGAATATGAATCACACTATTGACTCGTTTTTCGTAATGCTTTGCAGCGGAATTTGCGAGTTTCGCGAGTGTCGGAGATGTGCCGATCCCGACACGAACAGGCAGCCCGAGACGTTGCTTGATGGTTTCAACGATATTCTTTCCGTATTGAGAAAGTGTTTCAGGTGGTAATCCGTCGAGCCGGATGAAGGCTTCATCAATGGAATATTGTTCAACTTGCGGAGAAAATTCTGCTAGTTCATCAATAAAACGCCTGCTCATATCAGCGTAAAGGCAATAATTTGAGCTACGTACTTCCACACCAAGACGTTTGGCTTCACGTTCAATTTTGTACCACACTGCCCCACGTTTAATCCCTGCGGCTTTGGCCAGTTCATTGATTGCCACACAACACCCATCATTGTTGGACAGAACAACAACGGGTTTATTGGCAAGTTTCGGATCAAAGATTTGTTCACAGGAGGTATAAAAGCTTTTGGCATCAACCAGAGCCCAAATCTGACCTGTGTTACCTGGTTTCATTGAATCCATCACCGCTCCAGCAGGTTATGTATATTTCGGGTAACAACCCCAAATATTTCAGAGTCTTCCGGCATTGGAAAAGGCGCCATATTGGGATTCTCGGCTTTCAGCCACCAGGTGTTATTTTTCCGAATCAGCCGCTTGCAGGTGAACTCATCATAGATACGTGCAATCACAATCCGTCCTGGTAAGACCGCTTCTGCACGGTCAACAACCAGCAGATCGCCATCATAAATACCGGCACCTGTCATTGAATCGCCAGCCGCTTTGAGTACAAAGGTGGCATTCGGGTGGCGCACCAGATAATCCATCAGCTCCAGCGATTCTTCATGTCCTTCTGCCGGAGAAGGAAATCCGCACCGGACTGATTCAATATAAAAAGGGAATACAGCCATGGTTACCCTCTCAATGATACTGTATATACAGACAGTATAATGGTAACCCGGCATCAGGAATAGTCAAAAAATGTGAGAAGCAGTTGAGAAAGAGAGAACAGACCGATTCAGGTAAATATGATGATTTAAATCAGTAAGGTCACCACATTGTTGTCCAGAATGCGAAACTGAACATCATAACGTGGTCGAAAAGTCACCGAATTAAGATGACGTATCATTCGTAAGCTGAGCGTTTGCGTCTCTGAGTTGAAAGCGACGATCTCTGAATCAAGGAATTCCAGATACTGACGTACCTCCGGGTAAATGGCTTTAAACAGGCTCTCTTTGGCTGAGAAAACCAAAGTAAACAATGTCGGCCAAGGAAGTTCTTGTTGTTTCAGCAAAGTGCACTCAGCATCATTCAGCAGCATTGACAGCAGCTGTTCGCATTGTTCTTCCGGAATGATAACTTCCATATCCAGTCCGACCTGAACGTTTTTCTGTTGCCACTTGGCCAGAGCGATTGCAGCTGTGCCTGTGTGAGAAATGGCGCCAATCACACCTTCCGGCCATACCGGTGCACGATGCTCTCCGATCGGAATCTGGCACGCATCATGCCGAATGGCACACAATGCATCCCGAGCGACAATCCGGCCCGCTAAAAATTCTGCCTGGCGTTTGGTAACCGAACGTTTGATGCTATCCGGCATCATGATGTTCTGAGCCGTAAACTCAGCCTCAAGAAAGTATGTGCTGTCGTACTCCCTCAGAATCACTTGTTCGGTTCCAATATTAAGAATTTCGGCCGGAGCAATAAATCGCATGAATTTATCCTTTGAATACAGTCTCTTATCTATGGCATATCTTGCCAGTCTCTGTGCTGGATTACCACATCCCAGACATTTAAATCATTCAATACGTTCAATCAGGCAATACATTTCAAGCCCTGTACATAAATACAGTAGTGTGTTAGCTTTCAGCCTGATGAATCACTGGGAATTTCATCTCAAATCAGGACCTTCGAATAGAAATTGGCGCAAATTGTTTTAAAAAACATCAAATCCGTCGCTAATTTAGGGATTTATCCGATTTGCTGTTTATCTTCCCGCTAGACTGGCCGCCTGTTGGAGACAGGGACTGGAATTGGAGAATTAGAATGCGAAAAATCATGATGATTTTAGCGCTGTCTGTGCTGAGTGGTTGTGCCTTGCAGCCCGGCCCGCAGTATCAAACCGGGCAGTGTGTGGGGAAAATGACAACTGAAGAAGCCTACGGGCATTTGGATCCAAACCGATATACCATTCAGGTACTTGCTTTAAGTGAAGAACGTGATATTCGCGGTTACTTACGTGAAATTCCGGGTCAGGATCCTATCTGGGTGAACTGGAAACATAGCCTTGGTAAAAGCTGGTATGCCGTCATTTACGGTGATTTTGCAACCAAGCAGGAAGCGAAGCAGCGTATTCAGATGCTGTCTCCTCGTATCTTAGCGCAAGGACCTTTTGTTCGGAGTTTTGCTGAGGTGCAGAACGATAAGCAAACTGAAGTCTTCCGGATGCGATAGAAAGAATGCGCTCAGTCTAGCTGAGCGCATTTTCTGTTCAGTTTCGTGCTTCAGAGTGAATCAATCAGCTCTGGCAGAATTTCAAATAAATCTCCCACCAAGCCGTAGTCGGCAACTTCGAAAATCGGCGCCTCAGGATCCTTGTTGATCGCGACGATCACTTTTGCATCTTTCATACCGGCTAAGTGCTGAATTGCTCCCGATATCCCGACTGCAATATATAGCTCAGGCGCAACAATTTTACCTGTCTGTCCAACTTGTAAATCATTGGATACAAACCCTGCATCGACAGCTGCACGGGATGCTCCGACTGCACCACCAAGTTTGTCTGCTAATTGTTCAATTAACGCAAAGTGCGCTTTATCTCCCAATCCTCGCCCACCGGATACCACCACCCGGGCTACAGGTAACTCGGGACGATCACTTTCTGTTACTTCACTGGAGATATATGCCGACAAAGATGATTCAATCGCTTTATCCAGCGGAGTGATTGTGGAACGCTCGCCTGCCTCTGGGGCAGCCTCAAAAGAAGACGTTCTGATTGTCATCAGAATTTTACTGTCTGTTGATTTCACTCTCGCCAGCGCATTCCCGGCGTACACGGGACGAATAACGGTATCTGCAGATTCAATACTGATCACATCAGCAAACATCCCAACGCTTAGTAATCCTGCGACCCTTGGCAATACATTTTTCCCGGTCGTTGTTGCCGCCATCAGGATATGAGAATAATCACCAGAAAGTTCAGCGATCAACGCGGACATGTTTTCAGCCAACCAGTGTTCATAGACCTGATGATCAACGAGTAACACTTCACTTACACCATTGATACCAGCAACAGCTTCTGCAACAGAACCACACTGATGACCGGCGACCAGCACTTTGCACTCTGCATAAATGGCCTGACTCGCCTGAATCACTTTTGCTGTCTCAGGAGCCAGCACCTGGTTATTGTGTTCAGCAACAATAAGTACACTCATGAGATCACCTTGGCTTCATTTTTTAGTTTGTCGACAAGCTCTGCAACTGAGCCGACTTTCTCTCCGCCTTTTCGGGCAGCTGGTGTCATGACTTCTAAAACTTCATGATGCTGTGACAGCGTCACACCAAGTGTTTCTAAAGAAATCACCTCAAGCGGTTTCTGTTTCGCTTTCATAATATTCGGCAACGAGGCATAGCGAGGTTCATTGAGACGGAGATCTGTGCTGATGACAGCTGGCAAGTTCAGCTTCACGGTCTCAAGACCTCCATCAACTTCCCTTGTCACATTCACCTGACGATCCGTGACTTCAATATGAGAGGCAAAAGTTCCTTGTGGCAAATTTGCGATGGCTGCCAGCATTTGGGCGACCTGATTATTGTCGGAATCAATCGACTGTTTACCCAAAATCACCAGATCTGGTGATTCATTTTTCATGACGGCGTGGATAATCCCGGCAACATTCAGTGGCTCAATCTGGGCTGGCACCTCAATATGAATTGCCCGGTCTACTCCTAACGCCAGTGCAGTTCGTAACTGTTCCTGACAGACAGTTTCACCGGCCGACATCACAATCACTTCAGTGGCAGTACCCGCTTCTTTCAGCCGAACGGCTTCTTCAACAGCAATTTCGCAAAATGGGTTCATCGCCATTTTTACGTTATTTTGTTCAACGCCAGAACCATCAGATTTCACTCGAATCTTCACGTAAGGGTCTATTACCCTTTTTATTGCAACCAATACTTTCACAAGCTGCTCCTTTGCAAATCAATAAGATAGAAAAAGAAACACGGCCTGCTGCTTATTCGCCCAACAACTTAAACAGGCTTATCAGCCGATGAGGTGTGTTTCATAAAGTGTGGTTCGGGTTTACGTTTACGTCAACTGGACTACAGTTAGTCTTAGACAAATGGATTGGAGTAATAGGATTGGGCATGGAGAGGGAAAGTATGGCATTCGATGTGGTGATAGTTGGTGCCGGGCCGGCAGGACTAACCGCAGCGTGCAAGCTGATGCAGCTTGCGAATGAACACGGGCGAGAATTATCTGTTTGTGTGATCGAGAAAGGAGCAGAAGTTGGATCTCATATCATCTCAGGTGCGTTGTTTGAACCCCGGGCTCTGGATGAACTCTTCCCGGACTGGTCTGAACGAGACGTACCGCTCGGTACACAAGTAAAGGATGATCAGGTTTATTGGCTCACAAATCAGTATAACCAGCTCAGAATGCCTTCACTCCTCATTCCGTCTCCGCTGCATAATGAAGGTAACTATATCATTAGTTTAGGAGAGCTCTGCCGTTGGCTCGCCCAACAAGCGGAGGAACTCGGTGTTGCAATCTTTCCGGGCTTTGCAGCGGCGGAGTTACATCTGAATGATTCCGGCGCCGTCGCGGGCATCATCACCACTGATATGGGGCGTGATAAGCAAGGGGCTGAAAAACAAGGCTTTCAGCCCGGAATTATTCTGGAGGCGAAATACACAATATTTGCTGAAGGTTCCCGCGGTCATCTGGGTAAACAATTAATTCAACGTTTTGACTTAGATGAGGGAAAGCAGCCACAACATTTCGCCATTGGTTTTAAAGAGCTCTGGCAAATTCCGTCAAAACAGCATCAGTCGGGACTTGTGGTGCATTCAACAGGCTGGCCGCTCAGTACGACCGGGACCTCAGGCGGCGGTTTTATGTATCACCTGGGTGACAATCTTGTTTCTGTCGGCCTCGTTACTGATCTCAATTACAGCCACCCTTATCTCAGTCCATTTGATGAGTTTCAGCAAATGAAACATCATCCTTTGTTTGCTGGTTATTTAGAAGGCGGCGAGCGCATTTCTTATGGTGCCAGGGCAATCACCAAAGGTGGTTACTTATCACTGCCCAAGCAAAGTTTTCCGGGGGGATTACTGATTGGGTGTGATGCCGGCACACTGAATGGTGCGAAAATTAAAGGGTCACATACGGCAATGAAATCCGGCCTGTTGGCTGCAGAAGCGACTTTTACTGAGCTTATGTCAGACAACATGCACACTGCGCCTGACTATCAGACGTTGTTTGAAGCTTCCTGGCTGAAAGAAGAGCTTTATCAGGCGAAGAATTTCAGTGCCGGTATTCATCGTTTCGGTCCGTTACTTGGCGGAGCACTGGCGGCGCTTGAGTTTAATGTGGTGAAAAAGCCGCTGTGGTCAGTTCAGGACAATAAACTCGATCATGAAACGCTGAAAACAATCCAACAGGTGAAGCCGCTGATCTACCCTAAACCTGACGGTAAACTGAGTTTTGATCGCACTTCTTCAGTTTTTTTATCGACCATCAAACACGAAGAAAACCAGCCGTGTCATTTACGGCTGGCTGATCAGAACATTCCGATTGAAACGCATTTATCGCTCTATGATGAGCCGAGTCAGCGTTACTGCCCGGCTGGAGTCTATGAAGTTGTTGAGAAAGCGGGTAAGCCAGTCTTCCAGATTAATGCCGGAAATTGTATCCACTGTAAAACCTGCGATATTAAAGACCCATCGCAAAATATTCAGTGGACTCCGCCTGAGGGAGGCAGCGGTCCAAACTATCGTTCTATGTGATTAACGAGATAAGGACTGGGTTTCTCCCCGAATCCAGTTCAGATAAGTACGATATCCGTCTCTTATAGGTAAACAGATAATTTCTGGCGTCTCATAATTATGATTCGCCAGAATATCCGCTTCTACTGCCTGATAAAGAGCGGTTGTCGTTTTAATGATCACTAGTTTTTCTTGATCCGACTGGATTTGTCCCTTCCAGTGGTAGTAACTATCAATAGACTGAACCTGCACACAAGCAGCCAGCTTTTGGTTCAGCAGAGAGTGGATGAGCTTCTCACCCACGCTTTCATCTGAGAATGTGGTCATAACGACACAAAACGTTTCATTTGACACCGGTACTCTCCATTTATCGTTGAGTCATCGCGATCTTGGCACTCAGGGCGACCAGTAATCCGCCGGAAACACCTTCGATGGCTTTCGTATAACCTGTCATTTTCGGGTTACCAAATACAAAATTACCCAGCATGGCATACATCAGATTAATGACTGTGGCTAATACACTGAATACAACACCCAAAACCAGCAACTGTGTGGTGACATCACCCGCTGCGACATCAACGAACTGCGGCAAGAAAGAGAGGAAAAACAGCGCGACTTTTGGGTTTAGAACACTGACGATGACACCCTGCTTGAAAACGTTTGATGTGTTTTCTAATGTTGATAAGTCAATGAGCTGACTTTTTCCCTTGATGCAGTTTCTGATTGATGAAATACCCAAGTAAAGAAGATAAGCGGCACCTAAATATTTCACGATACTGAATAAAAGAGCTGAATTCAGTATCAGCGCGGACAAACCCAGGACTGCCGCCATCGTATGTCCTAAATAGCCGACACCTAAACCCAGTGCTGCCTGAATGCCAGATCGCATTTTTCCGCGCATTGTATTGGATACAATATAAATAACATCAGGCCCCGGCACTAAGTTAAGGCTTATTGATGCTAATGAAAATAATAACAATGTTTGCAATTCCATTTGTCCCTCACAACTGTTCAGACTATTGTTTGATAAACAAGTGTTTCATTTGTAATGGTGCATGACCTCAAAATTAAATGGTCAAATTATTTTAAATATCTGAACTATAAAGCATCATTTGCTATAAAAAATCAACCTCAAAGTAGCTCATGCCGAATGTTGGATGATACATAAAAAATTCGAACCTCAAAAAATATTCCATATAAGAACAAAGGTGTGACTTTTCTGCCCCCCTAATAACAAATAAATATACCTTTCAGGCAACTTTGTGCTTTCTGTGAATAGCTTGTGAACCGTCTGTGTGTTAGTGTTTTATGGTACTGCAATAAAAACACCAAAATTAGTAAGCTTGCTCTAACCTTGTAGAGGGGATCAGATATGGATGTCAATACACAGGAATTAAGTAGCTTTGATACCGATGTGATTCATTTGTATTTGCAGGAGATTTCTCACAAATCTTTATTATCTAAAGAAGAGGAAATTCATTACAGCCGAAAGAGTTTAGCGGGTGACCCACAGGCCAAATCAGTCATGATTGAAAGTAACCTGCGTTTGGTTGTCAGCATTGCAAAAAAATATCGTGGCAGCACCATGCAATTGAGCGATTTAATTGATGAAGGAAATATCGGTTTGATTACCGCAGTAGAAAAGTTTGATCCGGAAAGAGGGTTCCGTTTCTCAACTTATGCGACGTGGTGGATTAAACAGACAATTGAACGAGCAATTCACAATCAAGCCAGAACAATTCGCCTGCCTGTGCATGTTTCAAAAGAAATTAACACCATATTGCGAACGCACAAGCAGTTGATGAAAAACAGCAATCAAGAGCCGACACACGAACAGGTTGCTGAAAAAATGCAAAAAACTGTTGAAGAAATTTCGGAAGTGCTGTCTTACGACACTCCTGTCGTTTCTATCGATCAATCTTTATCGGACGACAGCAATTCCAATTCGATCGCATCTTTTATAGCTGACACCAACATTACATCGCCAGATACCTCTCTTGATCAATCTGATATTCATGCACTGGCAGTTACCATGCTGAAAACGCTGAATGAAAGAGACAGAGAGATTCTGTGTCGCCGTTTTGGGTTACTTGGTTATGAAGCACAAACCCTTCAGGAGGTCGCTGAAGAAGTCGGGCTCACACGAGAACGAATTCGTCAGCTGCAAGTCAGTTCTCTGAACAAGCTGAAGAATGCACTTCAGCGCGAAAATTACAGCCTTGAAGTGTTGTTTTCTGAAACCGCTTAAGATTGTATCTGTCTGAAGTAAAAGCCTGACCATCTGTCAGGCTTTTTTAATTGGTCATTTTTAACACGATGCTGACATGCTAACTGCTTGGCAGGCTTTAGTATCTTCACCATAATTGGGGTTATCCCTTTCACAGCGAAGCAGTATTGAGATCATGATTTTTAGAAAACTGTGTTTTATCACATCTGTCATCTTTTTGACGTCATGCGCCAGTTACAGCATTACGGAACAAGATGTTCAGGGCTATCTGGATAAGCAAGCAAAAGTAGAGCAAAAAGTTAATGTGGGCAGCTTTGTCCAGGCACATGTCCTTTTCAACGATATCAAAGTGGGGATTGGCCGTGCCGCATCAGATCGCATCAATCTTGAAGCCAAATCTAAAGCAGATATCAGTATCAAAGGTCAGCCTCAGCAAAAAGTCGCAATCAATGTTAACTTTAGTGCAATCCCCTACTACGACAAAAGCGAAGGCGCAGTCTATCTGAACAATCTGAAGGTTGAATCGCTGGATATCTCACCAAATACTTTAGGGCCGTTTGCCAGCAGTCAGGTGCTTTCACCATTGATTGAGATTGTTGGGCAATATCTGCTTAAAATCCCAGTTTATAAGCTTCAGGAAGAAGATTTTAAACAATCACTTCTGAAGACCGCTCGTCCGGAGCTGAAAATCAAAAATCATGCTTTAATCATTCAGATCTGAGTAGACTTAGCTGAAAGAGGTCTCTGAAACAATTCTGTTCTCAGGACTTCTTTCTTTTTTCTTTCATCATATAAAGTTATAGTGCGTTAAGACGAAAAGCAACACACCTTGCGCTGCTGATAATCTACGACATTGCACTGACAAACACAAACCCAATCAGTAATAAAGCCAATAGCCAAACCGGCATATTACGAAACTTCAGTAAATAAAAGCCGCTGCAAACTACAATCACATCCCAGAGACTGTTGATTGATGTTGAGAGCACAGGGTCAATCCAGGCACCAATTAAGAGCCCGACAACAGCAGCAGTAATCGTTTTGATGGAGAGCTGTAACCGCTGATACTGTAAAAGCCGTTGCCAGGCCGGAAGAAATGCAAACAATAACAGGCTACCCGGCAAAAAAATGGCAATTGTGGCCAGCACACTTCCCCATAATGGCGTTTCAGGCATTGACGCAGCACCAAGAAAACTAGCCATGGTAAACATGGGTCCGGGCACGAGCTGTGCCGAAGCATAAGCGCTGATAAAGGTATCTGCATCAATCCAATGCTGAACCAAAGGTTCGAGTAACGGCAGTACTACATGCCCGCCACCAAAGACAAAACTCCCCGCCTGATAAAAGCTGTTGAAGATATCCCAGGCTTTGGCATACCCACTCAGCAATGGTAACCCGATGAGCATCACAACAAACATCATCAGCGGGAGCCAGTTCAGCCTCATCATTTCATTTTCAGCATGCTGAACCATCCGCTTCACGGGCGTTTTGAACGAAAGTACATAACCCAGACACGCAGCAATCAGAATCGGCAATAATTGACCACTTAATCCTGAAGAAAAAAAGACACTGACTGCAGTGCAGACAGTAATGACAAACATCAGCACATTCGTCAGATTTTTCCTGACCATCCCCAGCAAAGCATCTGCAACCACAATCACGGCCAGGAGTTTTGCTGCCTGAATGACGTGATATACCCATGCCGCCTGCGTGTTTTGACTGTCAAGAATTGCAAGAACGGTCAGCAAAATAGCGGATGGCAATGTAAACCCAAGGAATGCCGCAACAGCGCCCCAGTAGCCGGCCTTTCTGAACCCGATAAACATGCCAAGCTGACTACTCGCTGGTCCGGGTAAAAATTGGCATAAAGCCGTCGCCTGAGAAAAGTCACTATCATTCAGCCACTGTTTTTGCTGAACAAATGTTCGTTGAAAGTAACCCATATGGGCTGCAGGCCCGCCAAAACTACCCAGGCCTAAAACCAGGAAAGACCAAAACACCTGCAAAACGGGTTCTAGTGATGAATAGCACTTTTTAATCACTGAATCTCTGATCATAGCTACCGAAATATACCTTGATTGTTTACACTAGAAAACAATGTAAAGCGCGATACACGCTCTTTACCGTAAAAATGACAATTCTATGTCTGATGTATGTATGAAATATTTCAGGTAATTCCTTCATGCTGGAAAATTTGCAACAAATGGTGATCCTGGCTTCAGTCAGTCATGAGCAGAACTTTACCCGGGCCGCAGAACACCTGGGTATTTCCAAATCCCAGGTCAGTAAACAGATTCGCTTTCTGGAAGAAAGATTAGGTTGTCAGCTGGTTCAACGCAGCACACGCACCGTGGCACTGACTGACATCGGCCTACAATATGCTGAATTTGGGCAACAACTTCTGGATACAGTCAAAGAAGCCGAAGCCATGGTGGCAGGATACCGGAATGAAATAAAAGGTGTGTTGCGTATCGGTGTCGCGCAGTCATTCGGAAACACCAATATCACCCCTGCGATGGTGGCTTTCCAGCGTGAAAATCCGGAGCTTGAACTGGAGATCAGTCTCTTCGATCACCGCCCCAACCTGCTCGAGGAAGGTTTTGATTGCTGGCTGGCAATACACGAACATCCTCCTGAAGGCATGGTTGCGAAAAAGCTGGTTGACTGTGAATTTATGGTTGTCGCCTCTCCTGACTATATTGCCCGGTACGGTCAACCCACCTCACCGGCTGATCTCAGGAAACATAACTGTATTACCTATGAAAGCCGTGAGCGAAAATATGTTCAGTGGGAGTTCGCCAGAGAAGGCGTGAAAGAGTCAGTTCGCGTTACTGGCAGTTACCGAATCAACAATGCGCCCGCTGTTTTGGAAGCAACCAAAGCCGGCGCCGGCATTGCTTATCTGGCCACTTACCTCATTCATGATGAACTGAAAACACAGCAGCTGGTTCAGCTGTTACCTGAATGGAAACCCGAGTTGGCATTACCCATGTATGCGGTTTACCCCAGACATAAGTATCTTGCACCTAAGGTGCGTGCATTTATTGACTTTATGGCTGAGTGGATGAACACCCATCCATTTCAGCCAGGCTGACACCGAAAAATTTCGTCTTAGAACTGCAGTTGAGGAACCGGGCGGACTGTTCTACACCTATAAGAAGTTCAGACAGGTGCCCGGTCATGTTACTTAACTTCAGACACATTTCAGGAAACTCTCCATATTTCATGATGTTGTCCGCAGTCCTCTTTTTTTCTGGTTGCGCAACACAGGAAGAAAAGACGCCTGCTGTCACCACTTCAGCCCCCTCAGCAGAAGTTCAAACGACAGAACCACCGCCGGCCCCAAAAGTCATTCTGACGGAAATCCCGGAAGTTCGGGAAACAGTCTACTTTGACCCTGGCAGTTTTGAATTATCACAACAGGAACAGTTGAAAATTGACCCGATTGCTGTTCGTCTCAGACGACACCCGGACAGCAATGTGATTGTGATTGGACACAGTTCTGAAAGCGATAATGAAGAAGATAATATGGCCCTGTCTTACGAACGGGCCTTCAGTGTCGCAATCTATATTGCTTCAGTGTATGGCATTGAAGAAGAACGAATCCAGGTGGTTGCACAAGGACAAGGTGACCCGGTCACTTCTGGTTCGAACAGCCGGGTCGAGTTGATCTCACCAGAGACTGTGGTCAGAACTTTAGAAACATCCACGGATGACAAAGAGTTCTGAACCACACTCCTGTGATATATATCAGTCAGATGAGCACTGATTTTTCTTGCGCGCCGGAAAGGCATACATTTGCTTCATAATCTCGGCAACACTGTCGGGTTGTGCGGCCAGCTTTGCTGCGAATTTCGCTTTTTCATCTTCAGTGACTGATGCATCATCCATATCAGCTGCAATCAGATTTGCAGGGAAAAGATGATAGATGTTGGTGATCTGACGGTCAATTTCATCCGCCAATGCTTCCGGTGATTCAAAAGGTTCCGTAATAACATCACCAAAGCTGACATGTACCCGACGCTTTTCACCAACAATCCCCTGCACAATGCTTTCGATGTCTTCGAACTCACCTTTCTCATAAGTACCGGTGGTACGCTTCGCATCCAGCTCTACCGCTTTGGCCAGGTCACACGGGTCGTTTTCATAAGAAATCGCAACAGGCACAATGTGCAGCTGAGACATAAATTCCGCAAACGACTGCTTACGCTTGCGGCCTTCCATATAGAACATCTTCAGCAACGCAGGATCTGTCTTATCATTGCCATCCTTTGCACGCCCTTCTTTTTGAGCAATCCAGATGGAGTGACCCGTTTCAATCGAGTGGGTAATGTAGTCTGACAACAATCCCAGAGCTTTCATCATCTCACGCGGCGCTTTTGCGGAGCGTTTGACAATGAAACTTTTATTCAGGCGCATCAACTCAGTTGCACAAGGCTTTTTCAGCAGATTATCACCAATGGCAATACGAACCGTATTCATCCCGTTATGGTACAGGCACCAGTTCACCATGGCCGGGTCCATCGCAATGTCTCGATGGTTAGAAATAAAAAGATAGGCTTTATTCGGGTCAAGCTTATCCAGACCAGAATGTGTGACACCGTCACAGGAATGTTCAATGGTCGCAGCCATATACTTCGCCACTTGCAACTGCACGTCTTCAACAGACTTCACGCTGGACCACTTACGAACAAGAAAACGCTTGATCAACGGACGTAACAGCCAGCCGAACACACCGGAAAGCTGCCGGAAACGGTAATTCAGGATAGCATTGATGAATTCATCGTCATTGATTAAACGCTGAATCGCCCCACTGACTTCTGCATCATTGTAAGGACGGATGTCTTGATAAATATCGTTCTCTGTTTGCACTATTTTGCTTCGTCTAGTTTAAAACCGCGCTATTCTACGCAGATTTGTTGATTTACCCAATGATCGGCCACAAACACTCTAATGGTTGGAGGTCTGACCAATCAATCATTTTCTTTTCCGGCAAAGTTATCTGATCTTGACCCTTCGGATAAAACCGAACACTATGTGCGGGCTTTAATTCAGAGGAACACCATGAACCAGGCTATTGAATACTCTCAGGTTGAACAGGCATTTCTCCATGTCGGTTCCCGCAGGAAAAACATCACCGCATACCTTATTGTCGTCCGTCAGGGCATTGCTCTTGTCCGTCTTGGTAAACATGAGTACACATTGACCGCAGGGACAGGCTTTTGGGTTCCGTTTGAATGCCTGCACGCACTCACGGTTTTGCCTGGATGTCACTATGACAAAGTTCAATTCTCTGCCAGATTGCACCAGCCACTCTGCGGACAAGCCGGCTTTATCCGTCTCAGTCCGCTTCTGTTGGCGTTGCTGGATGAACTCCGCCGCGCACATGTTTCTCCTCAGAGCAATGATAGCCCTGAAAATCGTTTATTAGCGGTTGTTGCTGATCAGGCTGCTCTGTTCAAGCCGACCACCGAGCGACTGTGCCCGGCTTTGCCAGCAAAACTGCAATCTGTCCTCAGCGAGCTGCTTGAGGGACAAACCACAGCGTCCTCAGAGCAATTAGCTTCCGTCGAAACGATACTTGGCATCAGTATCAGTGAACTGACAGCTTGCTTACTTATTCGGGAAGCACAGAAACTTTCTCGCTCAGGCAGAAAAGCCGAACAGATCGCTCAAGATCTGAAGTGCCAATTAGACCATCTTCAGACGCTAGCCCAAACCCTGACAGGCCGGGAATTCTGAAATTTTTGCTCAATATCGCGCTAAAAAAAGACCCAGTTGCCTGTTTCAGACAACCGGGTCTTTATTCTCTGTCAGTTTTACTGAATAGGAATCTCGATCTGAAGCATCACACCATCCTTTTCGTCTTCATGCCACATGTAGTCCAGACGATATTTGGTGGACTGACTGTCATTTGAACCCAGCCCTACGCTCATCAATACACCATGTTTCCTGACCCATTCTTTCGCGTCTTCAAAGGTCAGGATATCCAGATCCTCATACTTTTTTGGCAGCCACAAACCCACCCCGTAAAAAGTTGAAGATGTATTTTCTTTGATCAGCGGCTCGCCTGATTGCGATTGCCAGTTATCCCAGAAAGAGCTTTCTTTTACATCATGTTCTGCGTTCCAGTGAACACTGCTTTCACCTGTCGCAAACTGTTGCGTTGACGTCGCAGCGCCTTGTCCTGCATCCAGTGGTTGTACACAGGTCGACAAATAGGCGCCTCGCTCGTCTTCTGACATCGACTTCAGCTGATTTTGACTATAAAAATGACAAGGCAAAGCATTTGCTGAAAACGAAAATGACCACAACCCAATATGCAAAAGAGCGAAGTGAAATTTTCGAATATAAGCACTCACAAATGACCCTTAATGATAGTTGCCATACCCATGAACCAGAGGCGACCTAAACACTGCGATTGTTTTATTTTCAGCCAGAATTCTGAGCATAATATTGCTCTTGTGCGATTATTCTAACGACACCGGGCGTCGTTAAATGTGAAATTGACCCATTTTTGACAATATTATCACGAATAGTCGTACTTCTGATTGGAACCGTTTCCGGGCAAGCCAATATCTGCCATTTCATCAGAATATCATTCGCCCTGTAAAACTTTGAAAAATTGAGGAAATTATCAGGACCAACGACAAAGGTCAGTTCTGAATCCGGATATTTTACCTGTAATGATTCAAGCACATCGTAAGTCGTTACGACCTGATCATTTTTTGCAATTTCTTCTTCAATACGACAAAGAGACAAATTAGGCAGCTTTAAGTCAGCAATAAAAGCATCAATGAGTTTGCAACGGGATTCATATTTTAGCATGACTTTTCCCCAGGCATGAGAATAACTGGGTAATAATAAAACCAAATCAAAATGCGATAATCGTTCCAGAACAGATTTGTGTCCCAGACTTGGTGGATTAAACGCGCTGCCAAACACAGCGATTTTATTTGTCATGCATCTATCGCCTCACTACCGCGCAGAATAATATGAAAAATACCATTTTCTTTATCATTCAGCATTGATCCAACTACAGAGTTATCGCATGATTTTATAAAAGGTTTAATACAATTTTACGCTGAAGCCACGATTCGGTGTCAAATGCCCAGAAAATGGCCAAAGTGAAGAGGATTCAAGTCATGGAACAACTGATCCGCGCAGAAATGCAGGTTCTCCCAATCATTAATGCGGAGTTTGAAGTTCAGCGCCGCGTTGCCTTCATCCAGAAGAAACTGAAGCAAGCAAACTGCAAATCCCTGGTACTGGGAATCAGCGGCGGTGTTGACTCCACAACTTGTGGGCGCCTTGCGCAACTTGCGGTAGACGGACTGAATCAGGAAGCGCAGTCTTCAGATTATCAGTTTATTGCCGTACGCCTGCCTTATGGTGAACAACATGATGAAGATGAAGCGCAGCTGGCACTTCAGTTTATCCAGCCCTCGCATTCAGTCTCAGTCAATATCAAAAACGGTGTTGATGGCACACATGCCGCTACGCTGGATGCTCTGGCCCATACAGATCTGATCCCTCAGGATGAAGGCAAAGTCGACTTCGTCAAAGGGAATGTCAAAGCACGTACCCGCATGATTGCACAGTATGAAATTGCCGGCCTTGTTGGCGGCCTGGTACTGGGAACTGACCATTCCGCTGAAAACATTACGGGGTTTTACACCAAATGGGGTGATGGTGCATGTGACCTTGCCCCCCTCTTTGGCTTAAGTAAACGTCAGGTTCGCCAGATTGCAGATTATCTGGGCGCACCACACGAACTCGTGCACAAAGTTCCGACGGCAGATTTAGAATGTCTGACGCCGCAGAAAGCCGACGAAGATGCACTCCAGCTGAGCTATGACGAAATTGATGATTTCCTCGAAGGAAAAGCAGTCAGCGATTCGGTCAAAGAAAAATTAACCGGTATTTATCGCGCAACCCAGCATAAGCGACAGCCCATTCCGACGATCTACGACGACGCAGAATAACGGCAACTCTCAAACATTCAAAAAGGGGCTTTGCGATCATGCAAAGCCCCTTTTCTATAAACACAGTTCCAGGCAGATTAACTTTCTTTGCTTTCGCTTTTTTCCTGGCGGATCTGCTCAGCAACTAATCTAATCGCTTCGCCGCTGCTCATACCTGTTGCCATCAGCTCATGAATTTTCTCTGCTGCTTTTTGCTGCTCTGCATGAGACAGAGAAACAGACGAGTCACCAAACATAACGGGTCCTGTACATCAATCTGAAAGGGAGGCTATTCTAACGACTCTTCCGGGGTGTGTCACTTTCAATTCATTTGCGCCTACCCTGGGTGCCCGTCCGGACGCGCGCGCGTTAAAATGGGCCAGAAGACCACGGCAAAAATCCCGAAAGATAGCGACCACAATAATGCTGATAAAACATAAGCCTGCATAGTGAGCGATGGAAAGAACGCAATCAGTAAAGTTCTGACACACAGTGCAAACACCAAAGCAACAAATGCCAGCTGTATCCATTTTCCAGTCTGCAAGATTCGACCTGTATGCCCTAAGGAGACACGCGCTATCATCGCCAGCACCATACAACCAATACCACCCACCGTCAGTACATGTACTGCGATACTGTAACTGACTGATTGCGGCATCAATTGCGACAAGCCTATCAGCAATACGCCCAGTATTGTGGCGTAAAAAGCCAGATGTAACATCCAGAGCAAAGGAATTCTGACAGTTTTCAGACTGCGCCACCGCAAAATACGCGGAATTTGCGCCAATGCTGAAACCACACACAGCCAGCCGAACCAAGATGAAGGCAACTCAGGGTTTATCACCACAGCCGCAAGAAAAACCAGCCACATAGGCCAAAGTGCAAGATGTTCACACCATGGAATACGTGTAATCGGCTCTGTTTGCGTTCCTCTGGCCGTGAAAAACGGAATCACTCTCCCTCCCATCACAGACATCAGTACCGCAATTAACAGAACGATTTGCAATGCAATACCTCTTAGCCCAACCGTTCCCCAGCCCAGGGTGACACCATGCATGCGAATATTCAAAAATAGCAGCATACACAGAAGCGGCACAAAAAACAGGTTTCGCCACTGTCTTCTGACCATGATAGGAATTGCAAGATAGCAAAGGGCAAGGATGAGCCATGCCTGATCGATGATCATCCATGCGAAATGCGGTGAAGCAAGCAACAAAAGAAAACGTGCCGCAAGCCAGGCAAAAAAGATGGATGCCAGCTTCCATCCATTTACTCCGGGCACCCCTGTCCAGTTTTGAACGGCCGTCAAAAGAAATCCGACAATCATGGCGCCCGTAAAACCGATCAACATCTCATGAGCATGCCACCAAATAGGATGACCATACATCGGGAGTAGCGCGTTACCTGACCAAAACAGCGCCCACAGTAACATTGCAACGACTGAAAACAGGCTGGCTGACAGAAAGAACGGCCGGAAGGCCAGACGAAAAAACGGGGGGATGCGAAGTGCTGAGGCTTTATCAACGATCTGCATACATCATCTCGGGTGACAGCAAAACGTCAATCTTATCATGTGCGCCAAATTCAGGTTTGATTCAGCACAAAAAACCAGGACTCATTCGTCCTGGCTTTCAATGTTCAAAAATCCGGATAATCGACAGGTCGGGTGATACGCTGAATATCCAGGATCGAAATATCGCCCTGCCAGCGGCTCTCGACCAGACCAACACTCAGCCAATATCGACCATCAGGTACATCAATCGCCGGCAAGCTGGTCGGCAGTTTCCCATCCACATCCTGAGTCCAGATAGGAGTCCAGTTTGTATCATTTAAATCAAACAGACTCATAGACAATACCGGGGACGGACAAGTCGTATTCGGCAGCACTTCCCGCTCGATTCGCCAGTTTTTACTGTCTTTCCAGCCAATCTTTTGTTTGGGATCAGGCTTGGTCAATATGACCCAGGAACTCCAGCGCCTGTCGTTGTCTGCTGAGATTGTCAGTTGATACAACCCCGCGGACAGCGGTTCATCTAAACGACGTGATTCAGACACAAACAGTCCGCTTTCCGAAATTGTCGGATTCGGGAGCTGAAAGTCGCTGTTCGGCCAGCGGGAAAAGGTAACGCTCAGTTGCTTTTCCCGGGTAATACCGGTAATCGACAGTCTCAGCAAAACCTGATTCAGGTTCTGTATGACTTCACGGCGAATCGCAACTTTCGACAACCACTCCGGCAAACTCCTTTGTTTCAAACTGAAACCACAATCTTCTGTGATGGCAAGCTCCAGTAAGTCATTCAAATTCGCCTGCTGTTCATCCGTCGGGTTTTGCTGCCATGCCTGGACCATGGTGTCGAAACTGGCCGCCGTATTTCCCTCCAGCAATCGCTGATGGGCAACGGTATACAGGTCCTTTCCCACAAACCACTTTGCAGAAGCCTGAGGGGCGATCAACATCCAGGCGACCACCCCTAAGACAGGAGAAACCCACAACGACTTCATTCTTGCGGCGCTTTCATCCGGTAGCCGACCCCACGCAGCGTCTCGATTTCGATGCCTGGCAGCTTTTGACGGAGCTGCAGAATGTGGGTGTCGACAGTTCGCGTTGTCGGGTAATGGTTGTATCCCCAGACTTGATCCAATAATTCATCGCGGGTGAACACTCGGCCGGAATGTTTCGCAAGGAAAACCAGCAGTTCAAACTCCGTTCGGGTCAGCGTGACTGACTCACCTTTCTGCTTCACTTCCCGGCTTTCAAGGTTGATCAGGGTTTCACCAATCGAAATAATATTCGCGTTTTGTGGCTCTGAGTCGCCATTACGCAGATGCACTCGAATCCGGGCTAACAGTTCTTCTTCTGCAAAAGGCTTGGTCAGGTAGTCTTTAGCACCAGAATCCAGGCCGATGACTTTATCATTCACAGAAACCATCGCCGTTAACAAAATAACCGGTACAGACTTCAGCTTTAACCAGTCTTCGAGGTAAGACAGAGAGTCACCTTCCGGTAACTGGCGATCCAGAACAACCAGATCAGCATTTGGCCATAGCGGTGCCACGTTGGTTGCACAGTCAGCGTACAGACATTCATAGCCTGCTTCTTTCAAACATTCGAGCAAACCATCAGCAAGGTTGCGGTCATCTTCAACCAGTAGCAGAGTTTGATTCACACGGTATCTCCAAAATAAAAGTGGTTGGCGGACCTATCAGTTTCATCCGCCCGCCCATTCGACGGATCATCGATTCAACGATTGTCAGTCCTAATCCAAGGCCCTTTTCACTCACGAACGGCTTTCTCAGCCGGGCCCAATCCTTGCTACCTAAACTTCCCTGGTCTTTGACGATGACAATCAGCTTTCCATCTTTGAACGATGACGTTAATTCAATCGGTGCTTTTCCGTATTTTTGAGCATTGGACAGCAAGTTATCAATGCAGGTTCCAAGCCAGTACATATTGATGTTTACCGCACGGTCATCAGTAAGTGACAGCGTCACATCATAAGGTTCAGCAATAAAGTCAATCCATTCATTAAAAGACTCGAGATGCTGAACACTCAACTCCTGATGATTCGCCTGCAAGTAATCCTTACTGGCCTCAGCCAGTTGCCGCAAACGCCGTGAGTCTTCAGTTAATCGCCTGAACTCATCATATAGGGTTTCAGGCAAAGCATCAAAGTGACGACGGAATCCTTCCACCGTCATGCTCAGACTTGCGATGGGTGTTCGAAGCTCGTGAGTCAGAATTTGCAGAACCAGCATGCGCTCCTGCAATGCCCGACGACGGATTCGCCAACGGTACATGACCCACCCCATCAGCAAGCCGATATTCACAACCAAAAGGCCTGCTAGAAGATAGGTAGTCAAATGAGATTTATCTTCTTCCTGCCAGCAGATATTACCGCTCTTGACCAGACAAAAATCAGTCGCGATCAGGCGGGTAAAGTGCAAATCATGCTGAGCTAGTGCATGAGCCCAGGTTGGTTGATCGTAAATAAAGTATTCGTTGCCATTGCGAATCCAGAGCTCTCCATTGGAAACAAAAGCTTCCGCGCCGGCAATAAACACCCGAATTTCTTCACTGCTCATGCGCTGCAAGCGCCCAAGCACAGTATCTGTTGCAGCCAGTTCCCTTTCCTGAATATGAAGGTACGGCTCCAGTTCTTTTTGCCGGTTCGGAAATTTCTCTAGATAGCGGGCAGCATAACTCCCGCCACCGGGATGAATATACCCCGCCCGCACAAACCAGCCTCTGGGTAAAACCGTGTTGTTACACATCGCGCGTGTGAACACCACCGGATGAGTCACCAAGGGACTGACCGGCCATGGTCCCTTACAGGTTTCCATACTCTGATAAAGGTGGCGCAGTGCAGCCAGCGGATACTTAGCCGATTGGGGTAAAAGACTGGATGGCAGCAATAAAGGTGTCGGATAACGGCTTTGTAACTGTCGAAAATCGTATGTCGCTAAGGGTTTACTGGATAGCAGCTCAGCACGGGCCGCTGCCATACGATCAGGCAAGCTTTCCGTCTCTGCACGAAGACAGCCAGTAAACAATAAAGAAATAATCAAGACATACTTTTTCATAGCGCGACAGTGTAACACTCACTTCACCCGGTTTGTCAGAAAATTGTCATGAGATCAGCTAACTATAAGGGCTTGGACAAAAATCGTCATGAAATTCGTTTATGACCATTTCGAAGAGGTTGGTTACCCCCGGGAGACCAGAGAGCCTCTTTGTCACAGACATAAAAACGCCGCTCTGTGAGCGGCGTTTGTCATTAGCGAACATCACTTCTTAAAGAAAGCGCGCAATATTCTCTACACTTTCTTTCGCATCCCCAAACAACATCTGTGTATTGTCTTTAAAGAACAGCGGGTTCTGAACACCTGCATAACCGGTATTCATTGAACGCTTGAATACAATCACATGCTTGGAATTCCATACTTCCAGCACGGGCATCCCTGCGATTGGACTGCCTGGATCTTCCATCGCCGCCGGGTTCACCGTGTCATTTGCACCAATAACCAATACCACATCTGTTTCCGGGAAATCGTCATTAATTTCATCCATTTCCAGGACGATGTCGTAAGGTACTTTGGCTTCAGCAAGTAAAACATTCATGTGGCCAGGCAGACGACCTGCGACCGGGTGAATACCAAAGCGAACATTGACACCTTTCGCACGGAGCTTTTCTGTAATCTCGTGGACAGGATACTGCGCCTGCGCTACAGCCATACCATACCCCGGCGTGATAATTACAGAGCGGGCATCTTTCAGCATTTCAGCCACTTCTTCGGCAGACGCTTCGTGATGTTCACCGACCTCTTCATCACCTGAAGACACAGCACCATCAGTACCAAATCCACCTGCAATCACACTGATAAACGAGCGGTTCATTGCCTTACACATGATGTATGACAGAATCGCACCAGAAGAACCAACCAGCGCACCCGTCACGATCAACAGATCATTTGCCAGCATGAAACCCGCTGCCGCAGCTGCCCATCCTGAATATGAGTTCAGCATGGAAACGACAACTGGCATATCAGCCCCACCAATGGATGCCACCAGATGGTAACCAAAGGCAAACGCGATCAGCGTCACCAGAATCAGCGGGAAAATGGATGGTTCCGGGTCAACAAAAACAATCAGTAAAAAGACAGAGACCAGAACAGCAGCCAGATTCAGCTTATGCCGGTGCGGCAACATCAGCGGTTTGGATGACATGGTGCCACGCAACTTACCGAATGCGACGACAGAGCCGGTAAAGGTTACGGCACCGATAAACACACCCAGGAAGATTTCAACCAGATGAATGTTTTGCATGGCACCCGATAATGGCTCGCCGTGATCGAGAAAAGTATTAAAACCAACTAAGACCGCTGCCATCCCCACGAAACTGTGAAGAATCGCGACCAGCTCAGGCATCTGTGTCATTTCAACTTTCTTGGCATAATGAATACCAATCGCACCACCGATAATCATCGCCAGAATAATCCAGCCTGTACCGGCAGATTCCGGACCGAAAATGGTCGCAATCAGTGCGATGGCCATCCCGACCATCCCAAAATAGTTACCAGACCTAGCGGATTCCTGCTTGGATAAGCCCGCCAACGACAAAATAAAAAGGACAGCAGCAACAATGTAGGCCGCTTGTACAATTCCTGCAGACATTGGTGACAACTCCCTTACTTATCTTTACGGAACATTTCAAGCATCCGCTTGGTGACTGTAAAACCACCAAAGATATTGATACTTGCAATGAGAACAGCAATAAAGGCAAGGAAAGACACGGCGCCAATTCCCTGACCAATTTGCAACAGCGCACCGACAATGATGATGCCGGAAATAGCATTCGTGACCGACATCAATGGCGTATGCAGCGCATGCGTGACATTCCAGACCACGTAGTATCCAACCACGCACGCCAGAACAAAGACCGTAAAGTGAGAAAGGAATTCTGCCGGAGCAGCGTTCGCGACCCAGCCGAACAGTAAAATCCCTACAGCCATCAAGCCATACTTCTTCGCTGGCGCCATGGGCGCTTTTTCAGCTTTGACAACTGGCTGAACGGCTTTCGTTTCTTGCTGCGGTACAGCGGAGACTTTAATCGGTGGCGCTGGCCAGGTCACTTCACCGGCTTTCACAACAGTCAGGCCCCGAAGCACTTCATCATCAAAATCGATATTGATGTTTCCGTCCTTCTCTTTACACAGCAACTTCATCAGATTCACTAAGTTTGTTGCGTAAAGTTGGGAGGACTGGTTCGGTAAACGGCTGACCATATCGGTGTAACCGATAATTTTCACACCATTTGGCGTTGTAACAACTTTATCTGCCTCGGTATAAGCACAGTTACCACCATTTGCAGCAGCAAGGTCAACGATCACACTGCCCGGTTTCATGGAGTCAACCATTTCCTGAGTGATCAAACGCGGGGCGGGACGGCCCGGAATCAGTGCCGTTGTGATGATAATATCGACATCTTTCGCCTGCTCAGCATATAAACGTTCTGCAGCACGGTTAAATTCGTCTGACATTTCTTTGGCATAACCATCGCCGGTGCTGGTATCTTCCTTAAAATCGACTTCAAGGAACTCAGCGCCCATCGATTCAACCTGCTCTTTTACTTCAGGACGAACATCGAACGCACGAACAATAGCACCCAGGCTACCGGCTGCACCAATGGCTGCCAGGCCAGCAACACCAGCGCCTGCCACCAGAACTTTTGCCGGCGGAACTTTACCTGCAGCAGTAATCTGGCCGGTAAAGAAGCGACCAAATTCATGGGCAGCTTCAACGACAGCACGATAACCAGCAATATTGGCCATAGAACTCAGTGCGTCGAGCGCCTGAGCACGTGAGATACGCGGCACTGAATCCATTGCCATGACATTGATATTTTTACTGGAGAGTTTCTCCATCAATTCAGGATTCTGGGCCGGCCAGATAAAGCTGACCAGACTGGCTCCGTCTTTGAGGCGATCAATTTCATCAAAAGTTGGGGCATTCACTTTGAAAATCAGATCTGATTGCCAGACCTCATCCGCAGAGACAACACTGGCACCAGCGGCCTCAAATGCGGCATCATCAAAACTCGCATGTATACCAGCATCGTGTTCTACTGCGACACTGAATCCCATTTTCAACAGCTGCTCAACCGTTTTCGGCGTCGCAGCAACTCGCGTTTCATTCGCGAGGCTTTCTTTAGGCACACCTATCTGCATCGTTATTCCCTGAACAGTAGCAAAATTGTACACATTTCGTTTCCAGTGCTTCACAACACTGCCTGAAGCGAAAGGAACAAATACAACACTCTTTAATTTGAGACTAAAAAACGGATGTGATTCGCTTCCGTTGAAGTGAATGACATCAATGACTCACGGGCAGAACTACAGTTCTGAGCTGATCTTCAGATTCCGACAAAATGACCGAAGCTTCATTGATCAGCATCACCACTATCTACCGTTTTCTCCCAACAAATACCCGGGGCTAACCACTGGTTTCACCTGAATGGCTGAAACTGTGGCCCGGCAACCCCTGAAAAAGTGCCGGCCTCTAAAGCTGGTTGTCACGTGTTGCCATCACTCCTTTTTGACAACACGATTGCTTACCGGAACATGGCCTCACCAGTCTGATCGATGAACATTTTGGCTTTATTCAACATCAAAGACTTTGCATCTTCTTTACTCGCGAGTAAATCCGAACGAATAAAAGAATGCGTCTTCAATTCACCATCACATTCTTTGCAAATCCGACCCGCAATACGAAACTGACCACCTTCAGCAATTGGCTCAGGATAAATCAAATATCCCTTGTATTCTTCCGGTGTTTCTTCAACGGGCTGCGACTGAATGGGTTGCTTTCCAAAGAGTTTTGACCAAAAACCCACGAAGATACTCCTCTTCGATTGAATGCATGACACTATCATGCCATATGCTTCTGTAAAATAAACCCAACCAGATGAAAATCTGATAACAATGATGAAAATGTTCTAACTCAGAGAGATAGATGCTGTTTTACGGAAGTTTTCAGATAAGAAAAATTCAGCATAAAAAAACGCCGACCCTAGGTCGGCGCTTCAGATGTTCTCTTCAGGACATTCTAACTTAACGAATCAGACCAATGTCTTTTTGTAAGTGAACCGGAAGCTGAGAAACCTGATAGGTCTTCACAGAGTCCTGACGAGGGAATAAAACGTCCAGCGCGTGTGCAATCAATCCTTTGATATTCAGCGAATAGGCTTTTTTATCCATTGCGTCCTGAGTTGCGATGGTATTGTAGTGCATTGCCTGTGCCATGATTGCCTCTCAAAAATTTGGTTAGTTGTTGTTCTACAGGGCAAATACTAACCGCTTGATTTTTGAACTGAAAATGACATTTTTTCCCAAAATGGATAAGAAAAACTAATCTGTTAACCAAAGGTTTCAAGCTCTGAAATGGTAAAAAATAAATACGCTCAGAGAGTGAATAATCTGTCGCAAAATGGTATCTATTTATGCCTATTTAGCGTATTGCACGTGATTCACCAAAGCCAAAATCACATTACATTAACAATAAAAAAGGTTTGAACATGTTAGCCCTGCTTGCGAGACACTCATCAATCTTATTAATCCTTGCAGCCTTCACAGGATTTATCTTTCCGGATATTTCTTCTGCCATATTCCCCTTCCTTCCTTATATTCTTTTCTTTCTGATGCTATTTACGTTAATTGGAATAAAACAAGGCGACCTCATCAGATTATTATTTCAAATCAGGACTTGGTTATACGCGTTTTATCATGCAGCTTTACTCTCAATCTTCACTGCCGCCACAGCGTACATTCTGAGTGCTTCAGACACCTTGATTCTTGCGATCACTGCAGTTGCAGCGACAGGTTCTTTGTTTGCCACACCAGCTATTGCCCGTTCAGTCGGATTAGATGTCATGGCAGCCATGGCCATGACAATTGCCACCACCCTGTTGATGCCAGTGGTTCTGTACATGAACCTGGTCCTGTTCCAGCAAGATAGCTTTCAACTGGATTTACTCAGTTACTTTCAGCGTCTGATGATCTTTATCTTTGGTCCGATGCTGTTATCGGCTCTGAGTCATCGCTATATCCCGAACCAGATTCTGAAACGTGCCCACAGCAAAATAGCTCAGGTGACAATTCTGCTGGTCCCTGCATTCCCGCTGGGACTGGTTGCAGATTTCCGTAATCTTTTTGATGACTCATGGCAACAGGGGTTACTTTACTTTGGTTACGGGATGGCCATTTGCGTTGTATTTTTTGTGACAGGCTTTCTTTTATTTATGCGACGAAGCCTGCAAGACGGCCTGTTAGCGGGGATTACTTCTGCAAACCGAAATGTGCTTTTAACCTTTACCGTGGCCGGATCAGCGCTTGGACCCGATTATCTGCCTCTCATTGGCGCTCTGCAATTGCCTATCTATACCATGCCGTTAGTCGTGAAATGGCTGGGGAACAGTTTATTCTCTGGACCACGGAGCCAGTCATCCGCTACGTAATCAGCACGTTATCAAACAGGCTGTGTATCACCAGCACGGCCTGAAAGCCCCCAAAACCCTTTCAGCAACACGACAATGAATCTTGAACTGGCAACGTATTCGCTCCGATAATTACTCAAGAACCTGCCAATGTCAGATCCGGTCATAGATTTGAATTATCATGTCTGCTTATTTCCCCGACGAAAGACCGTTCGCTTTTCAAGCAAATCATCCATAAATCATGTCGTTAAGATCATGAATCGCTCAGAATGTGAGACTTGTCTTGCTCTCTGGTGAGAAACTTCATTATTATCAGCAGGTATTCTCAGGGCGGGGTGAAATTCCCCACCGGCGGTAACTGTTGAAAACAGCAACTCATAACACACTGTTTTCACGGAAGCCCGCGAGCGCTTCATCGCTGTCACACTTTGGTGTGGATGAAGGTCAGCAGATCTGGTGTAACCATGCATCCTGAACGTATGGTGAGTCCAGAGCCGACGGTTATAGTCCGGATGGAAGAGGATCAGCGGGGATTTTCTCTTGCTTTTACAACAGATCAGTGAGTCTGTGACTTGCCTGATCGCGCTTTTCTGTAAAGCTATTTCAGCCTTGGCTGAAACGCTGACTTGTTGCGCCCTGATTCTGGTAACGAAAAATCATGTTGGAGTTAATACCATGAATCAGTCTTTACTTTCCCCTTTCGGTTCCGCTTTTGAGCGGGTCGAAGCCGGTATTCAGGCCATTCGGGAAGGCCGTGGTGTCCTGGTCGTCGACGATGAAGATCGTGAAAACGAAGGTGATATTATCTTTGCTGCCGACACACTCACCGCTGAGCAAATGGCACTGATGATTCGCGAATGTTCCGGTATCATTTGTCTCTGCCTGACCCAGGAACGGGTTGATCAGCTTGAATTACCGATGATGGTTAAAAATAACACCAGTGCAAACCAGACTGGTTTTACCGTCACTATTGAAGCTGCAGAAGGCGTCACCACCGGAGTCTCCGCAGCAGATCGCGTCACCACGATCAAAGCCGCTATCGCAGAAAATGCAAAACCGGAAGACTTAAACAGACCCGGCCATGTGTTTCCCCTGAAAGCCAATCCCGAAGGCGTACTGGGACGCCGGGGCCATACAGAAGCAACCATTGACCTGATGCGTCTGGCCGGACGTCAGCCATTTGGCGTACTTTGCGAGCTGACCAATCCAGACGGTACGATGGCCCGTTTACCCGAGGTCATTACCTTTGGGCAGAAGCATCAAATGCCGGTGTTAACTATCGAAGACTTGGCCGCTTACAGGCTGGCACAACTGGCGGAGTATCACGAAATTGAAGAAGTGAGTTCTGAGACTACTTGCGCCTGATCACTGAATCAACAAAACAGAGACCGTGACCTACGGTCTCTGTTTATATCCCGCTGACTGGCGTCCAGTACATCAGTGCGCTCCAGGCCACCACCCATACCCCAATCAAAAACGCATCCATCCAATCACGATTCATCACTACCCCCTGACTAACTGACTCATCAAGAAGAAGTCGACGGAATAGCCGGAGGCATTAAAAATTGATTAGGATTTCACCTTCTGCCATAAAAAAGCCTGACTCAATCGCCAGGCTGAATGAATGACGCACGAATGAATTAAGCCGCGCCTTGTTCCTGTTCGTGAGCTTCACACTCGCAAGGAATATAAGTGATGAGATCGTTCTGAGGTGCAGAGAGAAGCTGTTGTTCCCGCGCATAACTTTCAAAGGCTTCTGCCATCGTGCAGTCCAGTGAAACCGGCGCCATTTCACAATCTAGCAACGCTTGATAACCTTCTTTTCCTGTCGCGGTGTAACCGGAAGAAACTGAGGTATACACTTCATCATCCCGAAGCGGTTGCCACTGGCCATTTTTGAAGAACTCCAGCGCTTCAATTCGCTGTCCTTTCAGCTGACAACAGCGATACGTGAAACGTAAAAATGCGGTATACGGGAAACTGCCGGTTCCGGTACCTTCCACGCCATTATCCACGGCATTATCAATGGCACCTTCCAGTGCTTCCCGTACCTTGACCCCTTTCACCTGATAAACCATCAGTCCAATCGCAAAAGGAAGCAGCCGGCCTGCAATATCAGCAGATGAGATCGGCCCCGGATTGAGTGACGTTCTCACCCCACCAGCATTGTGAATCCCGAAATCAACATCATATCCTGCAAGACGCCCCTGGCGAACAAAGCTTTCCACCACCAAAGGGGCAATCGCGCTGCCGCCATGACTGTCCGGTACACGGACATGACGCAGCGTTTCAGTGATATCCGCGACATGATTCGTCTGACGCTCGCGAACAGCTGGCCGGTAATCCAGATTCAGAATATTTTCGATCACCGGATCTTTGGCACACATACTGATGTTGGTTTGTTCTTTCAGATAGTTTTTGACCGCTTCATGACAGTCCGGGTCCAAATGCTCATTCCGGGTTGCATCCAGCGTGAACTGGCGTCCCAGCAACAGCTGATTACCGCCGCTGACCTGCTCAACGGTACCATCAGCAGCAAAATCTATATGTATCTGACCCAGAGCGAGTGCATGGCACCCTGCCTGAACAACACAAGTACCATTCACCTGAATTGCGTACTGATCCGTTTCGCCGTAACCGATATTGGTGAAATCACCCTGCATGGTATGGGTATGACCGCCGATAATGACGCCCAGACCATCAATCTGCGCTGCCAACTCCAAATCCCGTTCGTATCCCAGGTGGCTGAGCAGAACAATTTTATTGATTCCTTTCTCACGCAAAGCAGCAATCGTATTTTCTGCCACTTGTACCACTGAACGGAAAGAGGTATCCGGATCCGGATTGGCGATTTTATCCATGTTTTCGATCGTCAGACCAAAAAGCGCAACCGGCTCACCCTGCACCTCTTTGACGATATATCGTGCACAGCCAGGGATGTTGTTGTATGCATACAGATTGGACTTGTCGCGCAACGGGTTCCGCTTTGTCTGATCTTCCTGACTGAGATCCCAGTTACCCGCCATCATCGGAAAGTTCACCTGATCCAGAAAATCTGCCACCAGCGAATTGCCCATATCCAGCTCATGATTCCCCAAAGCCATGGCTTCAACCCCGACAGCATTCAGTAACCGGGCATTCGCCTGTCCTTTAAACAAAGAAAAGTACAAGGTTCCCTGGAAGCAATCGCCAGCGTGAACAAACATAAATTCACGCCCGTTCAGGTAAGCATATTTTCTGGCTTCTTTTACCGCCGTAGATACCCGCGCAAAACCACCGCAGCTGGCGTACACCGTTGTCTTCCCGTGGCTGGCACTTTCTGTCAGAGAATGAGGATGAATGACATGCTCAGGTAATGTCAGCAGCACCGCAGAAGGTTCAAAGTGGGAATGTGTATCGTTGATATGAGCAATGGTAATTTGAGCTTTATTGTTTTGGGTCATACAGGCTTGGTGTTCTCCATGAATGTTGCAGTCGGATATGATTGTTATCACATAATCCTTAGAATCATACAGCAAAGGTTACGAAGAAGGGGATGAATATCTCATCTGTCATGAAAATATCATCATTTACTCTGGCAGAATACACAAAAGGCAGCGGATATGCTGCCTTTTGAATCCCGGCACAATTATTGATAATGCCCGTGGCGCTGAAGCACTTCAATCTTATAACCGTCCGGATCCAGGACAAAAAAGAAACGTGCAATTAACTGTCCGTCCCGGGAGAACTCTTTGATATCTAATGGTGCATACCCCAGTGCTTTGAATTTTTCATGCTCTGCATCCAGATCATCGACAGCGACTGCAATATGACCATAACCACTGCCATGGGTGTAAGACTCTGCCCCTTTATTCCACGTCAGTTCCAGTTCCATATCGTTTTCATCATTTCTCAGGTAGACCAGACTGAAGTCATCAAAGTCCAGACGAGAAGAAATGTCTAAATCCAGTGCCTGCCTATAAAAAGCCAGCGATTTCTCCAGGTCGTGTACACGCACCATGGTGTGAATAATTTTTGCCATCAGCCAACTCCTGATTATCCGGCACTTGTGCCCGTGTTTAAGTCTTGTAAATACAAAGCCATTGCCCGTGCTTTCATATCTGGCGGACTATAACAATCCGGGCACGACATCACAAGTTGCATCATACTTTTATCATTCGTTATAAAAATCAACGGGTTCAGACAATTTTGTGACCATCTCCATGCACACATTGGCCGCGAATGCTATAGGCTTAGAAGAGAAGAAGAAAATGGCTGGTGAATTATGCATTTA
This sequence comes from Photobacterium sp. 53610, assembly GCF_036409375.1. Taxonomy (NCBI): domain Bacteria; kingdom Pseudomonadati; phylum Pseudomonadota; class Gammaproteobacteria; order Vibrionales; family Vibrionaceae; genus Photobacterium; species Photobacterium sp. 53610. Next base: position 282,238 of record NZ_JAXOFS010000002.1, read on the forward strand.
AGCAGAATTGAAATTTCGGGTTTCAGAGGCATCAGACGCTTGTCTCTGACGCTGAATGAACTGACCGTGCTCATTGGTGAAAACACCTGGGGTAAATCGTCGCTGCTGGATGCGCTCAGTATTGCGCTGTCTCCTGACGGCAAATTCCATAACTTCAATTTCTCAGATTTTCACGCAGACTATTCTCTGGGCCACACCAAAGTCTCTCAGCTTCAGATCATTCTCAATTGGGTGGAAGATTATCCGGGTGAGCATAAAGCCAGAAGATACAAAGCCTTTGAGCCCGTCTGGGTTAACCTCGGGAAAGAAAACAAACAGCTTTACTACCAAATCAGCAGTGAGCGTGAAGAAGACAAAGTCACCACAGAGCGCAACTTCCTGAATACAAGCGGTGACATTATCCCGTGTAAAGAGACGCAAAAGCTCGTCAAACAGCTCATGGTACTCCATCCGATTGTACGTATGAGAGACGCAAGACAGATGCGGATGGACTGGAATGAGAAGCCGGATGAAAACAATCAGGAGCTGAAAAACGATATCAATATGCGCGTTGAACGACGGCTGGATAATACCTGTCGTCGTTTGTTGACCCGGCCCGGTTATGTCAGTGGGGATGAAATCAAAAGCAGCATCCGGGCATTACGGACGCTGGTAGAACATTACTTTGCATTCACACCGCACCACAAGGTTTCCCGTTCCGAGCATATTCACTTGCCCGAACATAACCAGTACTCCCCCAACCCATTGGAAATGCTTGCCCGTCCTGAAATGACCAAGCAAAACAAACTGGTTCTGATGGGGCTGATAAATGCCTATATCCGTGCCCGTGGTCCGGTTGAACTGAAACGTATCTCCCGTCCCATTATGGTACTGGAAGATCCGGAAGGTCGTCTTCATCCGATTATTCTGCACCAGGCCTGGGCATTTGTCGCAAACATGCCCATGCAGAAAATACTGACGACCAACAGTCCGGAGCTGGCTTCTGTCGTACCGCTTCACAGTATTAAAAAACTCAACCGGGAACCGGACAGAACCCGGGTCTACAGCCTGGATAAACACAGCCTGAGCCGTGATGAGCTGCGCCGGGTTGGTTTTCATGTCCGGTTACACCGTCCTGCGGCGCTCTATGCCCGCGCCTGGCTGTTGGTCGAAGGTGAAACGGAAGTCTGGCTGTTGAATGAATTCGCTTATCGTTGCGGTTATAACTTTGCTTCTGAAGGGGTGCAGGTTATCGAATTCGCCCAAAGCGGTTTAAGGCCTATCATCAAGATTGCCAAACTGATGGGCATCGAATGGCATGTAATTACTGATGGAGATGCCGCCGGGAAAAAATATGCAGAAACGGTCCGCCATATGCTGGGCAGTGAATCTGACAAACACCGGCTGACCATGCTCCCTGATCTGGATATTGAGCATTATCTGTTTAACCACGGTTATGAGCCCTTGTTCCGGAGACTGGCCCGTGTCTCTGCCGATTATCCGGCACCACCGAAGAAAATTATTCAGAAAGCCCTGAAACATCATGCGAAGCCGGATGTCGCGCTGGCCATGGTTGAATTTACAGACAGCAGTGAAATCGACCATATACCGACCCTGCTCAGATGGCTGCTGAAACGTATGGTTGCCCTGGCCCGGGCCGCAACGTCGTAACACGAAGCACCACCACCAGTGACGCTGTCACCCCTTTTCAAAAAACAGGGTGACAGTGCCGACATGAAATCCCCATTTACTCATCCGGGCCACATTGAACATCCGGAAATCATCCTGCAGAAACATCCAGTCATCAAAAGCGATATCGTACGTGGTGTCATCAACCGGGACCCGCAGCGTATACTGCCAGTTCAGAGCATTTCCCTGTACTTCCCCGGTTGCTTCCCCGACAACATCACCGGCTGTACCGGTCAGCCGCCCATTAACGTGCCGGGTAATCGTCCAGATCCGTTGCTGCTTTTCACCATCATCGAAGACAAAATGTTCTTCCAGCGTCAGCACATTGCCTTGAATCGTTCCGGTAATATCCACCGAAAAACGGCGGGTTTGCTTCCCCGAGCGATCCTGGAGCATTCCCCAGGCCTTCACATTGCCCTCAAAATAATGGAACAGATCCAGCTTCGGACGTTGATACTGATGTTCTTCCACTGACGTCGAACAACCACTGAGTACCGATATGCCAAGCCATATCAAAATGAACAAAACCGGTAATCTGATCATACGTTGCATACTGATTCTCCTGACAATGAGTGAAAGCTGAACGATGTTTCGCTATGCCTGACCAATCAGCTGCTTTCTGAGTTCAGGGTATTCTGTATCGGGTGAGAGCCAGATATTCAGAAATGCTTTTGCCATTTCCTGATCACTGACTTCACCAATCAGCCGATTGTCCTGATAAAAAGTGCCGCCGGCAGGATGGACCACGAAAATCAACCGATCCCCCTGACGCACATCCGGCCAGATATCAGCCAGAACCCTCAGCCAACGCTGCCGCTTCATTGCAGGGAAACCTAACTTTTGCCATTGCTCATCCGTTGCTTCCAGCAAGTCGTCTTTAGGTATATTCCGCCGATATTTGATCACCAGCGCTAAAGATGACACCTGGTCCGGTTCATATTGCCCGGAAGGTGAGCGGAGCTGAGAATCGTATATGACCCAGGGTCCCCATTTTAAAGTGGCTTCACCAACGGTCGGCCACATCTGCCAGGGGCCCGTCGCCAGCGCTGACAGCGGGGTCAGAAGCATGAGTAAACCCAGCCCGGAACATTTCAACAGACGCATGACACTTCTCCTCTATCGAAGTCGCCAAATCCATACCAGAACCAGCGCAGTGAAAGCCAGCCAGCAACCGCTGACAATCAGAAAGGTAATTTTTGTCCCCAGCGGCCAAACAATAGCACCCAGTTTTAGGCCTGCTAGATAGCTGCTTGCGCCGCCCAGGCTTCCTGCGAATAACAAGATCACAACTGAATAGCATCTTAAGTTGCGATGAATGAACCAGAGGAAACTGGTAAACCCCAACCACAAGGCTGCCAGCCAGAGCGGGATCAAGCCGCCCTCAAACTGATAAATTCCCAACCAGAGCAGGAGGCTGTCCATTGCACAACCCAGCATGGCTACAGGCAAAACAAAGAACAGCGACTGCGGATAACGTCCCCAGCAAGTCAGCAATGACAACCCAAGCAGCCACAGCCAATCATTCTGGCCCACGACGGCCACGATCCAGAACAGGTTGAATACCAGCCCGGAGACAATCAGCGCTTTTGTCGAACGCGCTGTGTTTTCCCGCAACTGAAGTGCGTTCATGCTCCCCATCTCGGCCTGCTGGCAAGTACCTGAACCGTACTGATCGTCTGCTCTCTGAACCCGCCTTCGCAGTAACACAGGTAATAACGCCACATCCGGATGAAACGTTGGTCAAATCCCTGTTTGATTAACTGCTCAGTACTGGCGTTAAACAACTGATGCCAGTCCGCCAGAGTACGCGCGTAATCCAGACCGATATCTTTCAGATCTCTCAGTACAAAATCGCTGTACTGTGTCAGGCTCTGCGCCAAATGTGTGACTGAAGGTAAGAAACCGCCGGGAAAGATATGTTTCTGAATAAAATCAACTCCTTTGCTGTAACTTTCAAAACGCTGATCCGCTATGGTGATCGCCTGAATCGCGAAAAGACCGCCGGCTTTGAGCAAAGACTGACACTTCCGGATATAAGTCGCGAGATAGGCTTTCCCCACCGCTTCAATCATTTCGACCGAGACCAGTTTGTCGTATTGTCCGGTCAGCTCCCGGTAATCCTGACGCAGCAAGGTAATCCGATCTGCCAGCCCCTCTTGTTCCACCCGGGCTTTGGCATATTCATACTGCGCATCTGAAATGGTGGTGGTCGTTACCCGACACCCGTAATGTTTGGCCGCATGAATCGCCATCGCGCCCCAGCCGGTTCCGATCTCAAGCAGATGATCCGAGGGTTTTAATTCCAGTTGCCGGCATAACCGGTCCATTTTATTGAACTGGGCCTGCGTCAGAGATGCGCTCTCTGAATCGTAAATTGCACAGGAATACAGCATTTGCGGGTCTAGGAATGTGCGGTAAAAATCATTGCCCAAATCATAATGAGCCAGAATGTTTTTCTTCGAACCGGCTTTATCATTCCGTCGGTTCAGATGCAGCCAGTGTTCACGGATTCGGGTCAGCCAACTGGTCTTCGCCTCCAGTGTATCCAGCATGGTCAGATTACGGGCCAGTACCTGCACGACAGCAGTGATATCCGGCGAATCCCACCAGCCATCCATATAGGCCTCACCGGCAGCAATACTGCCGCCTTGCAGCAGTCTGCGATAGAGCGCAGGATCTTTGACCAGAACATATGCCTGACAATCGGCAGTCTCATCCCCGAACCTGTGCGTATCTCCCCGGCTGTCAACCAAAGTCAGTCCGGCATAGCGAAGTTGCTTCAGCAGCGTAAAAACCAGTGTCCGGGCAACTGAGCCGGCTTCCGGTTTCGTACTGTATCTGCTTTTCGTTTCTGTATTCGACATTGTCTGACCTCAGCGATGTGTTGAATGATGTTGCCCGGCATCCTGCCCTGGCTTATACACGGACTTTTGTATCGGGTCGTTCCCGGAACTTTGAAAAGGGGGTTGCACATTCCCCTGAATAGAACCGGATATCACATCCGGTACTGAATCGTGTTTTGAATCGCCTTCTTTTGGCGATGCATGTGCTGCCGTGTGCGGATGTCCGTGAAACGGAACCCCTTTCCACCACAGTTTCATTGCCTGCCAGTAAATTCCGGCAACCACTTTCAGGGTTTGAACCGGCGTCTGACGCAGCAAACGCCACAGCACGTTCGTGCGAAAATCCTGTCTGCGCAAAGCCATGGTGGCATCCATCACCACATCACCAGCGTCAGTATCATGAATATCCAAATGAACAAGCAGTTGATTTTCTGAAACTTTCAAACGCCAAAAATAATGCTGAGCCATTGGATTGAAGGGCGACACATGAAAAGCCTTGTTCTGAAACCATTGCTTTTCATGCCAGTCCGACACAGCAGGCACAGCATAAAAATGACGCTGGTTCCACGGGGTGTTGCTGACTTCAGCCAGCAGCCAGCGCCATTCGCCCTGTTCGTTGAAACAGTAATAAAGGTTGATCGGACTAAAATAGATTCCGAAATAACGTAACTGACAAAGTTGCTTTACTCTGCCGCCGGTCAGTTGCTCCCCCGTCAGCTTGAAGACTTTGTCCAAAACCTTGTCTTTCAGGGGGCCCGTCCCTTCACCGCGCAGGTAATCTTCCCGCCGCCACCTTGCCGGGTGATACCAGCGTTGTCCGAACCCGCGCACCTGAGTACACAGCAGATCCAGCTCATCGAGATCGATCAAGGGCATGAACATGGGATAGCTGAACGCATGCTTTGCCGAAGTAAAACGACGGTGACGGACTTGCCCGACATACAGACCGCTCTGTAAGCTGCTCAGATTCATGAGACGAACTCCGAACGATCACGGGCTGTATCTCTCTTCAGGATTTCAATCTCTCTGACCACGTCCAGTGCACTCCGGACCCCATCTTCGTGAAAACCGTTATACCAGTACGCCCCGCAAAACCAGTATCCTTGCTTACCGTTGATCAGTTCACGCTGCTGTTGTGCTGCAATGGATGCGACATTGAAAACCGGATGCGCATAAGTAAACCGACGCAGGATCTTTTCAGGATCAATATCCTGAGTCCGGTTCAGGGTCACACAGAAGGTTTCCGGTGCTGACAGCCCCTGCAGAATGTTCATGTTGTAGGTCACGCTCGCAAGCCGGTGTTCGTGGTCAGCTGCATGCGGGAGGTGGTAATTCCATGCCGCCCAGGCACGTCTGGTATTCGGTAACAGGTTCGTATCGGTATGCAGAACAACCTCATTGTCCTGATAAGGAATGGCCCCCAATACCCGTGATTCCTGCACCGTTGGATCGGCAAGCATCGACAGAGCCTGATTGCTGTGACAGGCAAATATCACCTGATCGAACAAGTGAGTGCCCTGTGACGTTGATACCGCAATGGCTGGCCCGCAACGCTCAACACGGCGAACCGGTTGGTTCAGGTGGATCCGATCCTCAAAATCCCGGACCAGACTCCGGACATATTCCCGGGAACCGCCCGGAACGACAAACCACTGCGGTCGGTTGGTCACTTCCAGTAACCCATGATGACGAAAGAAACGCGCGAAAAACGGGAACGGAAACGCCCGCATGTCCGACAGAGTTGAGGACCAGATCGCGGCTCCCATGGGCAAGATGTAGTTCTGGCAGAAAAACGGACTGAATTCATGCAGGCTCAGGAACTCACCCAGCGTGATATGATTCATTTCGTCCAGACTGGCTTCTCTGGCAAGCTGGTTAAACCTCAGGATCTCGCCGATAAACCGGTAATACCGGGGACTGAAAAAATTCCGCCACTGAGCAAACATAGACAGCGCATCATGACCGTTATATTCCAGTCCGATGGCTTCATTCTGAACACTGAAGCTCATTTCAGTCGGCTGACGGCCAATACCGATTTCCCGCAGCAAGTCTTCAAAATTCGGATAAGTCCTGTCATTAAATACAATAAAACCGGTGTCGATTGCATAGCATCCGCTTTCCACCTCAACATCGACGGTCGCGGTATGTCCGCCAATATAGTCATTCGCCTCAAAAACAGTGATGTCATGGCGTTCGCGCAGTTTCCAGGCACAGGTCAGTCCCGCAATACCGGTTCCGATAATGGCTATCTTCATTATTTTGTTCCTGTCATTCGTTTCACGATCGCCAGCTGCAACGGCATAGGGAGCAGCGACAGAAATTTCAGATACCCGCTGAACAGTGGCGGGAAATGAATTTGGGACTTCCGTTTTTCAATTCCCTGACGAATTTTGTGCGAAGCATATTCAGTGCTCACCCGCATCGGCATTTCAAAATCATTTTTATCCGTCAGCGGGGTTTCAACGAATCCCGGGGAGACCAGCGTGATTGTGATCCCTCGTCTTGCCAGGTCCAGTTTCAGACTGTTGGTCAGATAATCGACTGCGGCTTTTGATGCCCCATAAGCCTCGGTCCGCGGGAGTGGAACAAAGGATGCCGATGAACTGACCATCACCAAATGGGTCGTTTCCGTAAAATGAGGCTGCATGGCCTCAATACAGTTCAGCAGGCCGAAGAAATTGACATCAAACACACGATGAAACAAAGCCACATCCACTTCACCGTGCTCGATATACTCACAGGTGCCCGCGTTCAAAATGATCAGATTTGGCCTGACGGTCGGATCGCCCAAGGCATCATGCGTTGCCTGATAATCAGAAATATCAAAGGCCAATGGCGTGATCCGTTCACTGACATTTGCAACCTGCTGCAACTTTTCCAGTGATCGTCCGCAGGCAATCACCTGCCAGCCTTCAACGGCATAATCTTTCGCCAGCTGAGCGCCGATGCCGGAGCTGGCGCCAGTGATCAGCACAGTCGACATCATGACAAGCCTGCCTTAATGGTTTTGATGACCCGGCCCAGTATAGGGATACCTTCGTACACCATTTCTCCCAGATCGAAATAGTCACGATGGTAAATCACCCGGTTCTCCTGAAACCGGAGCACAGAACAGCCTTGCACCTGACGAAGCTGGCCCTGATCAATCCGGGGATGGGCGAAATTCATGGTCCAGACCACGCAGCCCTGTTGTTGATCGGCCTGGTTCTGAACTAGGGTCTGATGAATATCAAACCGGCAATGTGTCACATGTTTGTATAACTGAAGGAAGTAATCATCAAGTGCTTGCCAGCCCATCACCCGGTGAGCCGGATCTTCAAACACCACATCCGGATGATAAAGATCCGCCAGACTGGCCAGGTTGTGTTTATCCAGATTGGTGTAGAGCCGGACAAAAGTGTCCATGACGGTTTCCGTTTCCGGGACATCCTCTCCCCGGACAACATGGGTGCTGTTCAGATCGCTCATGGGTTTGCTCCCTTCAGTGATTGCGAAATCCTTCGCTGGCTTCAGTTCGCTTCTGCTGCAGCTTTTGCCTGTTTAAATACTTCAATCGCATGCAGTCTTGCCGATTTGTGATCCACCATCGGTGGCGGATAATCAAGGTTTTTCACATCAGGCCAGTCATAAGGGTTATGAATATATTTATCCGGGACATGGGCCAGCTCTTTCACCCAGGTCCGGATAAACGCACCACTCGGGTCAAACTTTTTGCCCTGTGCGGTCGGATTAAAGACCCGGAAGTAAGGCTGAGCATCAGTCCCAGTCGAGGCCGCCCATTGCCAGCCGCCATTGTTGGATGCCAGATCGCCATCGATCAGATGCGACATGAACCATTTCTCGCCTTCCCGCCAGTGAATCAGCAAATCCTTGGTCAGAAAGCTGGCCGTAATCATCCGCAGCCGGTTATGCATCCACCCGGTTGCTTTCAGCTGTCGCATCGCGGCATCCACTATCGGAAATCCGGTCTGCCCGTGCTGCCATTGTTCCAGAGCAGTTTGATTCGCATGCCACCGGACTTTTCTTGTCCAGTTAACAAATGGCTGCTCCCGGCTGACTTGCGGATAAGCCTCAATCAGATGCCGGTAAAACTCCCGCCAGATAATTTCATTGAGCCAGATAAAGGGCCCTTCTTCCTGTTTCTCCAGCGTATTCGGATACTCATGCAATACAGCAGTGACACACTGACGCGCTGAAATGGCGCCAACAGCCAGATACGGCGACAAACCGCTGGTACCATCGACAGCCGGAATATCCCGCTGCTCGCCGTAATCCTGAATTTTTTCAATGCAAAAGCGCATCAGACGCTGCCGGACTGAGGATTCATCAACCGGCCACTGGCTGCTGTCTGCTTCCGGGTAAGCCAGACAATCACGGCTGAGACTTTCATCCAGATCAGTGCCGAACGCACTCATATTGTCTGGATGCGCAACAGCCTCTGGAACAGGCTGGGCCCATGCCGGGCTGAGGAGAAACTGTTCAATCCAGGTCCTCCGAAAAGGGGTATAAACTTTAAAAGGGTCGCCCTGCCGGTTGAGCACCTGCCCGGCCGGAATGACACAGGTATCTTCAAACACACTGAATTTGATCCCGGCGCTTTTTAAAGCCCGCCCCACAGCCAGATCGCGCTGTTTTTCATTCCACTCGTACTGTTTATTACAGAACACATGGGTTACCTGCCATGCATTCGCCAGAGCGGTAATGGATTCCGGGATCGCTGCAAAATCAGCAACGGTTTCGACCCGCAGAGGGATATTGCAATCGGCCAGCTGGGATTGCAGTTCGATTAAACGACGACGAATGAAATCGATCTGAATCGGCGCGGTATCATGCCTTGCCCATTGTTCAGGCGTTGCATAAAACACCGCAAGCACCGGTTTGTTCTGCCGACAGGCCTGAATCAATGCGGTGTTATCCACGGTTCTCAAATCGGCCCGGAACCACATCAGACTGGTCTGTGTCTTACTGCTCGCCATCGTTCTGAACTCCTGTCGGTGGTTTCTGCCAGCCTGCATGAATCACAGCGATACTGCCGTTCAGCTGAACGGGACAATGGAATTCATCATGCAATCGAGACAGTTGTTTCAAAATCGCCTGAGGCAATTTACTTTCACCCATGACAACCACTTTTTCGAATTGCTGCTGAGCAACCGCGGCCTCCAGCCCATGCAACTTTCCGTTGAACGGTAAGTTCTCCAGAATTGTGACGCTGTCACCTTCACTACTCATCGCCAGGGCAGCCAACCAGATCGTGTGCGTCATACCATCCTGCGCAGGCTCAAAACTTAAAAGCAGGGCTTTTTTACCGTTGCGTTTGCGATTTTTGGAAATCAGACCGGCGCACCGTTCGATCAGCGCCGACTGCCACAACGCTTTCTGTATCGCACTGAGTGGATTTGCCGGATCCTTGACCTGCTTATCGACAGGCTCAACCACGTTTTCAATAAACATAGGCAGCGGGTACTCTTTCATCAGCTGAGTTAACAGCTGCTCCAGTTTCCCCCGGCGACATTCCGACAGCGCCGTCAACACAGGTTCAACCCATTCATTCTGCTCACTCTGACTGAGCGGCGCTTCCATGCCTCCTTCCAGTAAGGGACGCACTTTACTGATCGCAACACCTTTCTCCAGCCAGGACAGAATCAGCTGTATTCTTTCAATATCTTCCCGGGTGTATAACCGGTGACCTTTTTCAGTGCGCTGTGGCTTGATCAAACCATAGCGTCGCTGCCATGCACGCAAGGTGACCGGATTCACTCCCGTCAGTTCAGAAACTTCCCGTATTGCAAACAATTGAATTTCAGAGGCCATAACGTAATTTCAACTCCTCCGGATACGGATTGAGAAAGGTCTGCAATTGCAGATACGGATCCGGATATTCTTTCAGGTAATGTTTAATCAGTGCCAAAGGGACAAGAATTGGCTGATGACCCAGTCGATAGCTCTGAATCAGGTCATGAAGCTCCTGCTTTTGACGGCTGGTCAGACTGCGTTTGAAATAGCCCTGGAGATGCATCAGCACATTGGTATTGTTGCGACGGTTGGCGCGTTGACGCAGTGCATCCATTAACTGCTGACGATATTCGGTAAAGAATTCATCCAGATCCCAGTTTTTGATGCCTGCCACCAGCTGCCCCATGGCTTTGTAGGCCGCAGGGCAATGTGCCATCAAAACGAATTTATAGCGTGAGTGGAATTTGATGAATGCATCCAGCGAAAGCCGTTGTGCCACACTTTGATAGAAATCATGCAGCGCATAAATGCGGAACACGAAGTTTTCCCGAAGCACAGGATCCTGGAGCCTTCCGTCTTCTTCCACCGGCAGCCAGGGCATTGCGGTCATCAGTTTTTGAGTAAAGACACCGACAGTTCCTCCCGGAACCGTATTGCCATTCGGGATGTACAATTTCACCCGTTCCATCCCGCAGGTCGGAGATTTTGCACAAACAACAAAGCCACACAGTTCGTTGAGCCCTGAAACGTGCTTTTCAGCAAATGTCTGCATCTGACGAGTGTAATCCTGCTGCCCATGCTTACTGTCAACCAGACGGGGTTCGTTTTCTGTCAGCACCAAGCGAACCGTGGGACGCGGGACAGGCAAACCAATCGCCATTTCAGGGCAGACCGGACGAAAACGGACATATTTTGCCAGCTCGTCAGTGACAAAACGGTTTCGTTTGTGGCCGCCATCAAAGCGAACCTGTTCACCCAGCACACAAGCACTGATTCCAACCGGAATCCTTCTTTCACTGTCAGCCGTCTCAAACCGAGTCATCTCACACCTGTACAAAAATATTTCTTGTACAAGAATGGTAGTCAAACACACCAGGTTGTACAAGTTTTTATTTTGTACAACGTGTACAAGTCTTTATGAAATGATTGCAGAGGTATCTCATAAATTGAAAGTCAGGCTCATCACGACAAGAGAGAAAAAGCCCGTACCTTTTCATATCCGCGAAAAATCCTTAAACGATCAAGTGAGACTGAGCGATGATTGCGTTTTCCGCAGTGGAAGAACGAATGATGTGATAAGCCAGAGGTGGCTCATCACCTGCTGTAGTCAACCGAAGAGAACCGAAATTACATTTTTTGTCCGTCAGTTCTGACATGATGCTCTTGCTTTGCCTGCCAGGCTTCAAAATCATCCAGATCCTGCTGTACCAGTTTGAGACAAACAGCCAGAATCAGTGCATCATCGGTGAAGCCCAGAAAAGGAATAACATCCGGCAGCACATCCAGCGGATTAAAGACGTACAGCAAAGCCGTAACGATAGCAGCAATGGTGAACCATGGGATTTCCCGATACTCCCCTCGCCAGTATGCCTTGACCAGCCGATACATAGACTTCACCACATTGAAGTACTGGCGCAACGAACCATTTTTCTGCACTTTCGCTTCGATGTCCTGCTCTTTCTCCAGTACTCGCTCAATGTCTTTATCGGTGACTTTCCTGGACGAATTTTCCAGTTTTACTTTTGCTTCCTGCTCACCGAACTTGCCCGCCATATGCAACACCTCTGACTTTTTGTCTTCTTCAGTTAACTATGGCTGCGCGAGAACAAATTGTCACCACCTCAGCCATTTTCCAACAGCAATAAAAAAGGCCGGCAACAGATACCGGCCTTTTCACTCAGGCGAATGCACACCATAGGATTACAACTTACGTCCCAAGCGTTTTTCGACCTGTTTCTTTTCCCAGTCTGTGCTGAAGAAACTAAATACCTCGAAAGTATTCGCTGCCTGAATCGCCACCCCAATCCCCCAGCCCATTGCCGGCCACCAGGCCCAGATATAGTCAGGGTTTGTGACAAAATTAATGACAAATAAAACACCAATCACCAGGCAGTAGGTGATTAAGTGGGAATAAAAAGCTTTGATATCGCGCACATAAGACAATGCACGTTTTTCTTCTTCGGTCACTGCGTTGTCGTTGTTCATGTCAGGCTCCTGTTTCAGTTCATTAATATCAACTTCGAAAACAGCCGCGAATGACTTCAGGGTTTCTAAACCGGCATTTCCACCTCGCTCAATCCGCTGGATAGTCCGGACACTGACACCACTCAGCTGGGCTAACTGTTCCTGAGACCAACCTCGCTGTAATCTGAGCTTTCTGATAATCATTTTTCAAATTCCTTTTGCTGTTTCGTTGTCACTGTATCGTTTTTACGACCTGACAGGTGACGACATTCGCCCGACATGAACCTGACACTCCTTTTATTTCAATAAGTTAAATCCAAAACTTTATTGAAAGACGACAACATCAAAGTGAGCATTTGGCCGGGTCGCTGCCATACTGACCAGCTCATCCAGGATCACAATGTGTAAACCATTGGCTGTTTTGACTGACATACATTCCTGCCTTGCTGCATTGCGAAGCGTGTCTGCAGCCTCACCAATCACCACACCACCATTTTGCAGTATGAGTTTCACCGGCAACTTGTACAAACAGGCAATTTCAATGTAATCATATTGCTGGCAGGAAATCATGCACACTTCTCCTTCCGGGCACCGCTCACAGAATCGAAAGTCGATTCTCCCGGTCCGTTACTTTTTCACCCAATACATGCCTTCAGATTTCGGCCTTGACAGCTGAAAACCAAATTTTTCATACAGTGCAGGGACATCTGCCATCAAAGACACATAAGAACGGGGAAATGCTTCCCGGTCGAGATAGGCCATGATGTATTCCATGATCTGCCGACCCAGTCCTTTGCCCTGATGTTCAGGGTCGACTGCAACATCAACGATCTCAAAATTGATGGCACCGTCTCCAATCACACGGCCCATCGCAATTGCTTGACCTTCATAAAGGATATGGATGCCGTACAAACTGTTCGGCAGCCCCTTCACGGCCGCCTCATAGGAACGGGGAGACAAACCAGAAATTTCGCGTAAACGCAGAAAATCTTCCGGAGCGACAACTTGCTCAACCATCTGGTATCCCATTGATTCACTTTCCTTTTTATCATTTCAATCAGTGCAGGATTCTAACAAGCCAGAACAAATTAAACATCAGCGTAAAAAGGAAAATCTGAACACTCATGCGTATAAAAAAATCCGCACTTCAGTGCGGATTTTCAGAATAAAGCTCAGGCTTGTTCTTCCTGTAGCAGTTCCCCGGCAGGCTTTTCCCGGGTCAGCCACCAGCACAGTAAAGAAGCGAGGGTGACCATGACTACGCCCTGCCAGAACGTGGCCGTCAATTCTAAACCCAGTAAATAGGCCGACAGAAAAGTCGAAAACACCGGTACAAAATAAGACAGCGTCGCCAGCAGCACCATGTTTCCGCCAATAATCCCGATGTTCCATAATGCATATCCGCCTCCCATCGCCAGGCCTGCCAACAGCAGATCCCAGATGACGGGCAAGGTCCATTGCATTGCGGGCTCCTGAGTGAACAGATATTTGATCCACAATGCCACCGCAGTTGCAGCAAAAAACCAGGTGATTGCATTTTTGCCGTTCGACATCCCGCGGGTAATATTGCAGTAAATCGCCCAGATAAAGGCCCCGCAGAGCGCCAACGAATAACTCACCGGATTACTCTGAACATTCGCCGTCAGTTGGCTGACTGATAAGCCACTATCACCGGACACTGTCCAGGCTACCCCGAAAAAAGACAACAACAGTGATGGATACAACAGCCAGCTGACCCGCCGACGGGACAACAGCACAGCGAACAAAACGGTCAGACAAGGCCAAAGGTAATTGATGAGTCCCATTTCGACCGCTTGTAATCTGTCATTTGCCATCCCTAAAGCCAGTGCCAGGCACATTTCATAGCTGACAAACAATGCTCCGCCAATCAACAAATAACGGGATGAGAACGAGGACAACTTTGGTAAACCAACAGTGAATATCAGGATGACTGTACTGACCGTGTAAATCATAGCTGCGCCGCCCACAGGACCGAGTTGTTCGGTCACACTGCGTATCAGCGCAACAACACTGCTGAAGAGAAAAATCGCGCCACAACCGGCTAAGGTAAAATGATTCTTGCCAGACACTGCTCAACCCTGAATTTTTATATCTTGAATGAAAGGATCAACAGTGCCTGATCTTCACGCGCATCACAAGATCAGGATTCAACATTCATACTCAGGGGTATATTTCAGAAGTGCCATATCCTTACTCAGCTTTTGTGCGACCTGTAGTGCCAATTTTTGTTTGGTTTTGACGCCTTCAAAAGCACGCTTTTCCTGCGTGCCGATAAAAGGCATGACCAGCAGGTGGTATTCGTTAATCAAAGCGGCTTCCACTAAAGCTGCACCTAAAGCTGGACTGTCGAATAACACGACAGTCCCGGACACCCCATTCAGGAACTGACTCACCTGGTCGATGCCCTCACCACAGATCACTTCTGTATTGTGCCAGGCATAAGTTAACGGCTGAGAAGAAACGACATACTTCGGAATCGACTGTAACTCCAGAGCCAGGTACTGCATATACTTGGGTAAATCTGACTTTGTGACTGCTTCCGGCCAATAAGGCGTCAGCAAATCATACGTTGCCCGCTCCAGTAAAAACGCGTCAGCAGAGAGAAGAACTTCCAATGCATACTCATAACGCGACTGGTCTGCCACCCGATCCTCGGGATGGCAGTAACCATTTAAAGACATATTCAAAGAATAAATCAGATGAGCCATGGGAACCTCCTGTTGTCATGACGACCACGGAGGATTCTCCGCGCGACTGTGATACCAGTATTTGCAGAGAGTGTTACTTTTGCCAGTTTATCGGTCAGAAAAGAGAGATAAAAAGGCTAAGCTTTTCCTGATAAATCAATCACTATTGTTCTGCACGTGCCAGCAGGACGCCCATAGAAACAAATAAAGAACCAAAAATACGATTCAGCGATTTCATGGTTGCAGGGCTGGTCAGATAAGGTTTTGCGACACTCGCCATGAAGGCGTAACCCAGCATGACGCAGGTATCAACCAACACGACCGTCACACCCAGAACCAGATATTGCATCGCCATTGCCTGTTGCGGGTCAATAAACTGAGGCAGAAATGCCGCCAGGAAAATGATCGACTTCGGATTCATTATATTGACGATATAACACTGGCGGATCAGCGCTTTCGTGTTGACGACAGTGTCTGTTTCACTGACCGTCTCTCGCTTCGCCATCAGAATTTTCGTGACACCGATATAGATCAGATACGCAGCACCCACATATTTAATGACCGTAAATGCCGTCGCAGAGGACGCCAGCAAAGCTCCCAATCCAAAAGATACAATCAGCAAATGAGATATCAGCGCCAGTTGCAACCCGACAATCCCTTTGATTGCAGTTTTAAACCCGGCATTCAGAGAGTTACTGATCGATGCCACTGTCCCAGCCCCAGGCGCCAGACTAAACACAACACAGGCAGCAAAAAAGGTGAACCAAAGAGAGATTGCCATACGAAATCCTTATACGACAAGGTTGAAAACAGAGGCGTATCAATACCGCATCCCTGTCATCTGCGCAAGCATCACACTGTCCTGAGGTGGTCAGACTGAAATGAGAAGAGGAAATGAATCAATCGGATTCACCCTGAAAAGGCTCTTCGGTATATGCCGATGCGAAACCGTTTCAATGGATTTACCCAATATGGATGTACCAAACAGTGATTCTCCAGAGTGATGATGGCTTTCCAGCTCATCATCACTACCGGTGTCATTTTCCTTGCTGAAGCGTAAAGTAACTGTTCATTAAGTTCCTGTAATCAGGAATATGATTGGAAAACAGCGTTCCCAGTCCTTCAATGTCGTTTCGCCAGTCACGATGTAATTCACAGGCCGCGCCAAACCAGGTCATCATCTGAGCCCCCGCCGCCGACATCCGATCCCACGCGGCATCACGAGTCATCGCGTTAAAGGTGCCGGAAGCATCGGCAATCACGAAAACTTCATATCCGGCTTCAATCGCAGACAGCACCGGAAACGCGACGCAGACTTCCGTCACCACACCCGCCACAATCAGCTGCTTTTTCCCGGTCGCTTTCACGGCCGCAACAAAATCGTCATTATCCCATGCATTGATCTGCCCTGGTCTTGCTATATATGGGGCATCAGGAAACATTTCTTTCAGTTCAGGCACTAAAGGGCCGTTCGGACCTTGCTCAAAACTCGTTGTTAAAATTGTGGGTAATTTAAAATAAAGCGCCATATCGGCTAAAGCCAGGACGTTGTTTTTAAACTTATCCGGGTCTATATCTCTGACCAGGGATAAGAGTCCGGTTTGATGGTCCACCAGAAGCACTGCCACATTGTCTTTATCCAATCGAACATATGGGTTACTCATCAGAGCTCTCCTTAGATTTGATGCTGAATAGTCCTTTAAAAACAATAAGATTGAGAAAACATGTCCCGGACAATCAAACTCGAAGTCACCATTATTTGTGTTATCCCCCAAAATATAGACTGTTTTTTAAAACCCGTTCAATAAAAAGAGGCGGCATCAATAACCTCAGACGATATCCGGAAAACATAATGTTTAGATAGAGAATCTTCTTTTCTTTGAACACTGACTGATCATCATTGAATTCAAAATTTCACCCTATTTATTAACAAAAATAAAACCAATTCACTTTCAGAATGAGGACTGACCAGTACGAATTCACGATTGACAACAAACCATCATTCTATATTTAGTCACTGGCTTATATTACAATCCGGCCAAAATCAGAAAACCTCTGTAAAAAACAGAGAAAACATTCAACAGACAGACATTCAAATGAAAAATACATGCCTTTTTATCGGATTAATGCTTTTCGCGCCACTCACCTTTTCTTCGACCCTGGAAGAAACCATTTCATCAATTGAACAACGGACGTCCGGTCAAATTGGTGTCTCTGTTTTAGATACCCAAAATAAACAAACCTGGGACTATAAGGGCAATGAACGCTTTCCAATGATGAGTACGTTCAAAACTCTGGCCTGTGCAAAAATGCTCTACGATGCTGAACAGGGTCATCTCGATAAGAGCACATCCGTAGCGGTCGATGCAAATCAGCTTATCACCTGGTCCCCCGTCACGGAAAAGCTGGCCGGCAATACGATCACCATCGAAAAAGCCTGTGAAGCCACCATGCTGACGAGCGATAACACGGCAGCTAATCTGGTTTTACAGCAGATCGGCGGCCCTCAGGGCGTGACAAAGTTTTTACGTGAGATTGGTGATAACTCTACTCAGCTGGATCGAATTGAACCGCTGTTAAATCAGGCTGAAGCCGGTGATTTGCGTGATACAACCACGCCCAATGCGATGGTTAAGACTTTAAACACGCTTTTGTTTGGGACTGTACTGTCTGAACATTCAACAGCACAACTTCAACGCTGGATGCAAAACAATCAGGTTTCAGATCCGCTGCTCCGTTCTGTACTGCCCAAAGGCTGGTTCATTGCCGACCGCTCCGGCGCGGGTGGCCATGGCTCTCGCGGTATTACCGCAATTGTGTGGAACCCGACACGTGAGCCCGTTATCATCAGCATTTATCTGACACAATCATCGCTGGAAATGTCAGAACGGAATCAAGTGATTGCCGAAATCGGTCAAGGGATATTGAAAGCATACCGCATTCAATAATTTTAAAAAAATGCAATCAATGATAAACAATAAAATATAAAAGGATAATCATGAGCTTTTTATTACTTTCAGTTTTACTTCTGCTCACCATTTTCTTGTCTTTCAGAAAATGGAATAAAACAGCATCTGTTTTATCTTTTCTTTTAGCCGCAATCACTTTATTGATTGGCACAGGTATCATCCCTAAGTACTTATTAGAAAATTTACAGGTGAAATATCAGGAAAAACCGCAGGTACACTGGGCATCTAAAAATGCGATTGTGTTATTAGGTGCAGGCACAGAAAAGATCGAAACTCTGACGTCTATTGAACCCACCTTTTTTGCATACAGCCGGATCAGTGAAACTGCCAGTCAATATAAAAGCTGTGAAGCAAGCCAGCAAATCTGTAACGTGATTATCAGTGGTGGTGATGCACAGAAAAACGGCCGCTCTGAAGCAGCGGTGTATCAGGATGCGCTTTTGAAACTGGGTGTACCGGCTGCTGACATTGTGGTGGAACCCGACAGCATGAATACCTGGAAAAATGCTGAATTTACCAGCCAGATTATCCGGATGAATCACTTTGACCATGTCGTTCTGGTTTCATCAGGTTTACACATGAGACGCAGTGAACTTTATTTCAAACATTTTGGTGTTCTGGTCACGCCGGTGAGAGCTGATTATATGGCCGCCAGACCAACATGGATTCCCAACTGGTATAACTTCGTCATGACCGATTTTGCATTGCATGAATACATTGGTCATCTCAGATACGACATTTATAACTTTATGGGATGGAATATTCAGCGGCAGAATCCGGGAGACGCCTGAATAAATCACCTATAATTTGCACCCCTTCATCGCTTTAACAGCATGATTTTTCTGTGGTTCTAAGGTCATTCCCTCAGAGCCACAGAAAATACATGTAGCAACAATACATGTGACGACGCGACCTCAGGATATATTCATCGCTCTGGCATAACTCGAAGGTGAAAATTGGAAAGTGGCAAGAAGCATCATGACAAGCGTCAGGCTCAACATGAACCATGACGTCTGAAAGGTGCCGGTCCATTCAAACAATAAACTGACGAGATAAGGTGTCATGGCCGTGATGATAAAGCCAATCCCCTGTACAAAAGCGGTCAGTGCGCCAGCAAGTCTCGGCGCAGACAGGTGATCAAGCGAGACCGTCAAAGTCAGTGCAAAACAAGCGCCCAATCCGCAGCCAATCATTGCCACCCATACAACCAGCATCGCTTCAGGCATCAACATCATGCCACTCAGCCCCGCAAGCTGAATTCCGACAGCAAAGAACAACCAGAGTCGTCTGTCCAGTCGTCCGGAAGACAATGCCGGTGCCACCACTGCAGCAATCACCTGAAACACCGTCATGATACCAATCAGTTTGCCACTGTTTTCTGCATTCCAGCCCAGAGACTGAGCGAAAGTCGGTAACCAGGTAATCATGGATGCATAGACGCCATTCGCCAGTCCAAAGTAACTGGCAAGTAACCAGGCCCGACGATTTCCCCAAAAATTGACCGGAACACTTTTATCATGGGTCTCCAGAACTTCCCTGGGTTTTAACCACCATAACAGTGCTGCAATCAAGGCAGGGACAATCCAAACCCCCAACCCTGTTTGCCAGTTCTCAGAATAATGTGCAACTTGAGGACTCAATATGGCCACAAGGCCCCCACCAGCCATCAGCGAGGCGGAATAGCCGCCCATCGCCAACGGCACTGATTGCGGATACCAGCGTTTGACCACCCCGGGAGTGAGCGTCTGTACTATTGCGATCCCAATTCCCGCCAGCATTGCGGTGACGATCAGTCCGAAACCATCCATCATCCAGAACCGACAGAAACTCGCTGTGGCGATGGTAAACAGTCCTGTCAATATCCAGACACTTTCACTCAGCCGACGTTCTACAAAAGGTAACAGTAACGGAAACAGTCCCATGCACAGCATCGGTAAAACCGTCAACATCGAAGCAGCCTGTACACCCAGTCCGGTGCCCATACGAATGTCATCCAGCAAAGGACCAATCGCAGTGATCGGCGGACGTAAATTGACCGCTAACCCAATGATGACCAGCATTGGCCAGAAAGCTCTGACCGCGAAAAAACGTTTGTTCAGTTCAGCCATGATGAATAGAAAAGCACGCTTAAATTTGAAAGAAAAAAGCCGACGCACAGCGCCGACTTCACGATGAAAACCCGATCAGAAAGGTTTGTATGGTAAAAATTTGCCATCAAGCGTAATGACTGCCCGTGAGCCGCCTTCCGGGTCTTCAACCTTCTTGATATCCATCCGGAAGTTGATTGCACTGATGATGCCATCACCAAACTTCTCGTGGACCAATGCTTTGAGCGTGGTGCCATAGACTTGCATCATCTCGTAAAAGCGATAGATCGTCGGGTCCGACGGCATATTGTTTTCGACACTGCCTCGCATCGGAATCGCTTGCAGCAGTTCTATCGCCTGCTCATCCAGGCCGAGTCTGGCACCAACCAATTGCGCACTCTCTGCCGGCAATGGCTGCTGTCCGAGCAATGCCGCCGTGACGAAAACATCACTGAGGCCTGTACCTTCCGCGATTTGCTCAAAAGAGAGATTTTTCTTCGCTTTGGCTTCAATAATGCGATCGGTGAGTTCACGTCGGGCAGTATTCACAATTTGTGATTGGATCATTCTATTTTTCCTCATGTAGATGAATCAGTTACACCGCCATAGACAGCGATGCAGGGGTTGCACAAACGTCGGTATTGTCTTTCAAAGGAACGAAGGTGCTGGTCGCACCGTTCAGGGCATCAATCTGTCCTGATTCGATATCGTAGACCCAGCCGTGCAAAGCCAGGCGCCCTTCTCTTAAAGCCAGACGAACCGAGGGATGGGTTTTGATATTTTCAAGCTGAGCCAGCACGTTTTCCCGAACCATGGCTTCTGTACTGGCGCGCGCATTACGGTACTCAGCCGCCTGATGAACAATTCGTGCTGAATCTGCGTTTCGCAGCCAGTCGCTGACTGCCGGCATATGATCCATACACTGACAGGTCGCAATCGCAGTCATAGCACCGCAATCTGAATGACCGCAGATCACTACATCCGAGACTTCAAGAGCAGTCACCGCGTACTCGATCGATGCAGACACGCCGCCGGGTTCTCTCCCGTAAGACGGTACGATGTTCCCCGCATTGCGGATAACAAACAGTCCACCGGGCTCACACTGAGTCACCAGTTCCGGCACAAACCGGCTGTCAGAACAGGAAATAAATAATGTTCGCGGATTTTGCTTCTCAGCCAGGTTCTTAAACAGTTCTGCGCGCTGAGGGAACGCTTCACGCCGGAACTTTAAAAAGCCTTCAATAATATCTTTCATTGCAAGCACCTCTGTCGTGTTGATGCCTGAATACTAAGTTCTCATTGAGATAAGTGGAAAGACTGGTTTATTATCACCATCATAATGAAAACTTATGAGAAAGCCATGCTCCTGAGACACATCAAATATTTCCTTGCCGTTGCGGAACACTGCAGCTTCACCCAGGCTGCTGCATCAATGTATGTATCCCAACCGGCTTTATCACAACAAATCAAGCAGTTGGAAGAGACTTTGGGGGTAACGCTGTTCGACCGTTCTGGCCGCAAAATAAAACTGACAGATGCAGGTGAAGTGTATGCACGTTATGCACGTCGTTCACTGCAGGATCTTGAAGAAGGACTACGGGCGATTCATGACGTTGGCGATCTGACCCGCGGTTCTCTGCGGCTTGCCATGACCCCCACCTTCTCAACGTACCTCATCGGGCCGTTGATCAAAGCCTTTCACGAACGATACCCACACATCACGCTCAGCGTAAATGAAATGCCACAGGAGCAAATGGAAGAAAAATTGCTTGCAGATCAGTTTGATGTCGGAATCGCTTTTGAAACCGTACAATCTGCAGAACTCGACTTCCAGCCATTGCTGGTGGAAACCCTGGCATTTGTGACAACTCAGGATCACCCGCTAGCCAGTGCACAAAAAATCAACCTGAAATCGTTGAATGATCAGCCACTTGTGCTTCTGAATCGTGACTTTGCAACCCGTCTCCAGATAGACCGGTATTTCAGCCAGCACAAAGTACACCCCCGGGTGCAGATGGAAGCCAACTCGCTGAGTGCGGTGATCGAGATCGTCCGCCATACACAGCTCTCAACCCTGCTCCCTGCCAACATTGCCAAAAATAATGAGGAATTAAAGGCGATCGCTATCACGCCCTCACTCTTTCAGCGCACAGCCGTCCTGCTGCAGCGTAAAGGGGCCTATCAATCTGCAGCCACTCAGGCATTTATCCAGTTAGCATATCAGCATATTGAATTAAACGAACTGTCCTGAGCTAAAATCCGACCTGAATCCCCCTGACAATGCTTCAGCGTATCGGGGTAATCATCCTGCCTTTGTTCATGTTGTTCATGTTCGCTTAGATGTCGTTCACATAGAGAGGGAAAGTATTTGTCACTCTATTCATCAGACTTTAATCAGGTGTTTCCATCACATGTCATCAGTTCATCTTTAAAAATGCATACCTGTCCTTTTTTAAATAACCCTGTCAGATGGATTCAAAGCGGCCTGAAAGTAGCCAGCAACACACTATTTCAATCATTTCATAAGAAATAAAATTTAAATTCACAACTAACAAAAAAATTAATTTATTTCGATCCAGCGATCAGCGCTATTTCTTGAAAAATTTGTTTCATCATTAAAAATGATAGATTTAAAGATATACCAAGACCAAATCTCACCAAATCAACTGTAGAAAGATGAAGATTCTTAATTTTACAAGACAACCTTAATTATCCACCATTTATACGACCAATCTCACACATTAAGTTTTGGATATCATCCAGCAATGAACTAACTTCCATGTAACCCTGTTGGATATCCAGTCGTTTTCCTGTGGTCAAGGTAGAAGCAGATGTTTTATCAACATGAACATCAACTTAACATATTGCATTTAAAGGAAAATATGATGACAAACACAGTCCATACAATGCCAGAAAACCTTCTGAACCTCAGCAGCTCAGTGAATCTTTGGACAAGTAGCCTTAATAAGGCTGTTGTGAACTCTTCAAATACTGTCATGATTGATGAGAAAACAGTATTAAATAGTGACCTGGGTGGTTTAGGCGCTTTTCTTGGTATTTGGGAAGGTCTGAGTGCTCCAAGATCCATGAGTGACATCATCGGCAAAACAGATTTATATGGTAAATCTCAGGGACAATTTTCAAATAAAACGATTGAAACCAATAAGCCGGGTATAAATTTACTTGATGGCGTTTATACCATTGGTTTATTCATGCGCAAAAACGACATCACTTCACTGGTTGCTTCTGCTGTTTTGAATCAGTCCAATCCACTGAATTATCAGTCTACGTCTGTTTTTGTTCAAAATGCGACGACTCAAGTCATTAGCGTGAGATATCAAATCCCTGAAAATATTTCTCCAAGCTCTCGAATTGACTGGATCTACCTGCTTAAAGGTGATCAGCCAATCATGAACAATGCAAATTACTTGAAGTACGTCAAAGTTGGTTCCTCACCTGCCGGTGTTCTGAATATTCCAGTCGACGACATTGTATTGCAACCAGGCAGCTATATTGTTCAATACAACCCAGGCAACTTCCGTGACACTGTGGGTGCAGCCTATTCATTTATCATTGAATAATTAGCCCCTAGATTTGTTCAGCGGGCAAACTTGAATGTTTGCCCGCTTTTCAAACATATTAAGAGAAACAAGGAACTGAAATACGACACGCTTTAAGTCCTTTAAAGCACCTTCGCAACAGGTTCACCGCAATGCACTTTCTCAGCACTTTTTTAAATCATGTTAAAACGCACCGAGACTTTCCCATTCTGTTAATAACCGCATAATATTGTAAGAATCTTGCCAGGTTGCACAGGGGCTCACCAATTCCTTTTGCCCGGCTTCTACCGCTTTACGCACTTGACGGACCTGATAAAAGAACGCATCGCCTTGCGCGGTGACTGCAATGTCACGTTTTGAGGTTTCGTAGATTTCTACACTGAAGTGGTTCTCTGAAGCCGGAAGCCATGGATTCGATTCCATGGTGATACAGCCTTTACTGCCGAGAACCGTAAACTGGTGCTTCAAGCCATGATCTTCGGCGGTATGGACGTAGGCCGTGTTTTGTTCGCCGAAACTCATCAGTAAACTCGATTCGCAGATGTTATTGTCCGCGCCCCTTCTGCTCATTGCCTTGAGGGTACGATTCTCGAAAGCTTGTTCGCCCAACATGGTTTTCACAACCAGATACAGTAATGATACCGGGTAACAACCCAGGTTATACAACGCCCCTTTGCTCTCAGGATTGACGAACTGAGCAATCGATGCGATGTACGAAGTGTGAATCGAGCGCAGTTCACCAATCTCTCCGGATTCGAGTACCGCAACCAGCTCACGAATCAACGGATGATGCAGGTACATCAGTCCTTCTGCGAAAAACACCTGATGTTCTCGAACTGCTTGCAGCGCCAGTTCAGTTTTCTCCATATCAATAGAAAGCGACTTCTCACATAACACGGCTTTACCTTGCTGAGCGGCTTTAATGATAAAGTCATGATGAAGATGATTCGGCAAAGCAATGTAAATAATATCAACCTGCTCATCACTCAATAGCAAATCATAATCTGAAAATGTTTTCTCTACTGAATGCTGTTTGGCAAAGGCCGCTAAGTTGCCCTCGGAGCGACCGGCCACTGCATATAATTCACTTTCGCTGTCACTTTTGATCGCTTCCGCCATCACGCCAGAGATAAAACTCGTTCCAAAAATCCCCCACTTCATAATGCCTGCTCTCCGTTTTTCTGTGTTTCAAAAGCCTGAACCAACTCGGTCATTTCCAATGCAATAAATGCGCGGGTATGGGGCATGCTGAAATGTGCTTCAATGGCATCACGAT
Source organism: Photobacterium sp. 53610 (assembly GCF_036409375.1). Taxonomy (NCBI): domain Bacteria; kingdom Pseudomonadati; phylum Pseudomonadota; class Gammaproteobacteria; order Vibrionales; family Vibrionaceae; genus Photobacterium; species Photobacterium sp. 53610. The sequence continues at coordinate 307,266 of NZ_JAXOFS010000002.1, forward strand.
TCTCATAACACTCCCACAGGATCACACGTTGAGGCATGTTGTCATCGTACGTTGCGATCGCTTGCAAACAGCCCGTTTCACTCTGCATATCTAGGCAAAACTGCTCGATTGCTTGGATGACCGTCGATCTAGGCTTCTCGGCATTCATTCTCAATTCAGCGGTGACAAAAATCGTTTGGCTCATGAGTACGCTCTTTGTGATTTATTCTTGATGTTCAACGCCAACTTTAATTAAACCCATCAGATTGATAAACTTGCCCACAGTGAATTCTTTATCAACCTATAGTGTGCAATGGACAAACTGACCAGCATGAAGGTGTTCGCGTATGTTGTTGAACACGGAAACTTTCGCACCGCAGCACATCACTTCGATCTTTCCCCAACCATGATCGGCAAACATATCAGCTTCTTAGAACAAAGTCTGGGGACACAACTGATTCATCGCACCACCCGAAAACAGTCCCTTACCGAAGCGGGCAAGCTCTACTACCAAGAGTGCCATCGCATTATTGAAGACATTACCAATGCAGAAAACCTGATCCATACACTGGTGAATAGACCCCGAGGTACAGTGAAAGTGAACTGTCCGGTCACGTATGGAAAAAAGGTACTTGCCCCGATCGTAGCCGATTTTCTCGCTCAATATCCTGATATCAATGTGGAATTGATGCTCGACAATAACCTGATTGATCCATATCGATCCGATGCCGACGTGATTATCCGGATCGGTGAACTGGTAGACTCTTCGCTGGTTGCAAGAACATTAGGTGACTACCAGATGACCTATTGTGCCGCCCCTGCTTATCTTGAAAAGCATGGACGGATTCATTCGCTAGATGATCTCAGCCATCACAGCTGCCTGGGTTTTCAATACCATCAAGGTGAAAGCCAGCAGGTGCTGAATCTGCCATCCAATACGTTTGCTCACAGCAGCACCCGACTCGCTTCAAACAATGGCGACGTATTGAAGTTCGCTGCGATTCAAGGCACCGGCGTACTGCTTCAACCAAAGATTTTGGTCGAGCCAGAAATCGAATCCGGCCTGTTGGTAGAAATTCTCAAAGATGCGGTCCCCAAAGCCAAGCCGATACATCTGCTGTACCGTTCAAAACATCTGTCTCTGAAAAACCGCACCTTTGTTGATTTTGTCCTTGGTGCAGCAAGTTCTGGAAGATAAAAGAGGGATAAAGTGGGAGGTCCTGGGAAACTATAACCGCATCGTACCTGCTATTTTATCGGAATCTTTATGGGTCATTGTCTGCTGGTCAGGGCCAATAATGTCCGGGACTCAAATGACCCGATTACAGTGTCGGTGCAGACTCTAAACTTCTCGTGGGATACAGCAGCTTAGTAACTTGTTCATTGCAATGCACTCTCACAGCATCTCATGTAGTAACTGTGACGGAGAATCTACACAAACACATTTTTGGACATTTCCGTGTTAGATGTTCAGTCCTAATTGGTGTGTTTCGGATTAAAAAATCTATGGGTTAACGATTTGCCAAAAGGGAGGGACCTCTATGCCTAGGCCCAACGAACGTAGTAAGCCCCTTCGTGTGAATGTTGGATACCATTAGGCACTACACATCTCTAGATGTTTTTTTAAATTCATCGGTTGTATATACTTTTGTTTTTACGACAATATATTTATATGTTGCTTCTTATTTTCGGATGAAATATTGGGCCCGAGATCCTCCAGCGCTTGGTAGAAACTTATTCCATTTATTAAAAGTTGAAGCGATGTAAGACGAACCGATCATGACGCGATCTCAAATGAGGCAAACAATATTTTAGTATATTAAAGTTGATTACAACCGAGCTAAGCTTCATAGTACTATTAGTAATTTGAGTCCTGCAAACTTTGAACTGAAAAATAGTGCTTTGCAGAGTGTCCAATATTACTGGATATGATCATATATCCAGCTGTTAACAATAACACATCAAACGAGAATTTGATCAGACCCGCGAATTATTACCCTCTTATGGATAAAAGTCAGAAATAAGCCGTTTGAACATCAGGACACTTAGAGAAAAAATCACTACCCATCAGCATGGATGGTGTCTGATAGCCTGTCTTGACAGTGTTTTCTAGGCAGTGTTGGGCAATGGTCAATGTGGTATCAACTGTAAGACGATATACATTTGGACCAGACATATGACCAGCAATACGTTGCCCTTGCACGTTGCTCGCTTCCGCCCAGAACTCGGTACGTTCATTATTCAGGGCATCCGCGTGCGGACCGCCGGATAAGAAACGCTCAGCTTGTCGTTGCAATGCTTTAGCAAACCGTTCATTGGCAAACAAAGGTTTTAGGAAGCAGGTTAAACGTAAGAACACCCCAAAGAATAACGGCATTGTGGCATACACTATACCATTCGGTGTATTGGTGGAAACGCCTGATGTGAAAACATCACCCCAGGGAAATGATACACCCCAACGGTTGCCGCTCGGAAAAGGCATTTTGCGTAGACGGTAACCTTGCGGCACTGACACAAGTTGATAGTCTTGTCTAATCAGCCCCCCGTTGCCGCGCCCTCAATCGCCGTCTTGATGGTACCAATGCTGGGGCGGGTACCAAAATTAAAGCCTAAATCAATACGGTTCGCGTCGGGCAATCGCTCTTTCAGGCTGGCAGCCAAACAATCGGTCGGTACAATGTCGAAACCAGCACTGGGACACAATACAACCCCAGCGGCTTTGGCGCGTTGATCCTGTGTATGGCAGTATTGAAAAACAGGAATTTCACCCGTAATGTCAATATAATGGATTTGATGTAGCAAGCATGCCTCGACCATACCCGGCGCGGTTGCCATAAAAGGCCCCGCGCAGTTTAATACCACGTCAATATCCTTGAGGTTTTCACCTATATCGACAGTATCAAATGCGCGTGACTCGAGGCCATATTGTTCGACTAAGGGGGCGAGTTTTGCCTTACTGCGTCCTGCAATAATCGGATTGAGTCCACGGCTGACTGCCTCATGTACCATCATCTCACCGGTGTAGCCATATGCACCGTAGATCATGAGTGTGCTGACCATGCCGTTACTCCTGCTGCTCTTTTCTATCAGTTATGCTGGGTATTTGATAGAAACTGTCAATCGCATCTACCATTTGTGAAAGACTTGGTTGTTCCAGTGGATAATGCCCCGCATTTTCAAGCAGGACTGTTTTTACAGGTACTTTATGGATACGGCTTAAAAATAGTTTACTTAACTCAAGCGGTGTCCAACGATCATTGGCGGGCTGCGTTAACAGGATTGGGCAAATATCAAAGTCTTCCGCGGCAATTTCAGGTTGATAATGTATATATGAATCTAAAAAAGTCAGTGAAACTGAATTACCTGCTGAGGTTTTATCTTTCATAAAAACACGCAATGCTTCTTTGTCATTGACTAGGGTACTCATTTTACTTGCCCAGCTCATTGGCACACGGATAGCTGCCAACGGTGTTTTCGCCGCCAAATGTGTAACCGGTGTTCCTATACGGCTCATAAACAAATTACTTGCAACTGTATCTTTCACAGTTTGATTACTGGTATCAAGAAACGTCATACCAACGATGGCATTCACATTTTTATTCTTCGCAGCGACATGATAAGTTAGCATCCCACCAGCACTTAAACCGTACAGAACAACTGGGCGATCATCTTTTGCCAGTTCGGCGTCAATCAGATCGCTGCCCGCCTGTACCCAATCGTCATAACGAATGAGGTTACTTTTCCCGACTTGCGTCAAACCATAGCTGGGCATATCCACGGCAATAGTTTCATAGCCTCGCTCTGCTAGCGGCTTTCCTAAAATCAATGACATTTGTCGGCCGCTGGTTCCTACACCATGGAATAGAATCACCTTAATTTTCGCCTGTGGATTACGGTAAGTATCCAGGTGGATGTTGTTGCCTTGCCAGGCCCACCACTCTTCTTTAGGTGTCGTGGCATCGGTTAAATGCAGTTCTGGCGGCAGAAAATGTTGAATTTTTTTCCAAGCCGCCTGATTTTCATACGTTGGCATATTCATGGTATAGACCTCTCTAGCAAAGGATGGGGGTATTATCTATCTTGTACCAGTAGTTGCTCCATGCTAATTTAGGACAATTATTTTAGTTTTTAGGCCAAATTAACATGGAGAATGTGTGGGAATATTTGCGTAGCCCTTTTAGTATCAAAATTTTGTTAGATACTGGCATTGAGCTTGGTATACAGCCTGCACAGCTCATGCGTGGTACCGGTCTTAGACTAGAGCAGGTCGATGATGCCAGCAGTGTCATATCACCCCAGCAAGAACAGCACTTGATTGAAAATTTGCTGCAACAGGTACCAGACCCAATTGGACTCGGTTTAATCGTTGGCCAAAAGCACCAACTCACGACATACGGCATATTTGGTTACGGCATGATGTCTTGTGCGAATGGCGCTGAAGCCTTGAAGTTTGCCAAAGAGTTTCTGCCGCTTACGTTTACCTTTGTCAGTATGCAAGCAGTCACAGAATCAGACTGCGTTAAAATTATATTTGAGAATCAGGAACAATTTTCCCCAGAACTGCAACGATTTGTGCTGGAAAGAGCGATGTGCGCAAGTAGTCGTGTAATTGGTGATGTTTTAGGAGCAAACTTCCACTTAAATGAATTTCATATGACGTATCCCGCACACGATAATCAGCATTTACCCGTCCCTGACAACATTTTACAAACCCAGATAACCTTTAATGCACTCTCTAACTATATTTCATTTAGCCTTGCAGGGCTGCAGGCACCATTACCGCAAGCTAATCCTCTAACAGCCTCAATGTGCAGACAGCTGTGTCGCGAGCTATCGGAAAAGCGCCATACTAAATTACACGTCAGTATGCTAATTTCTGAATTATTGAAATCTGCGTCCAGTAATAACCTACCCATGTTGGCTGAGTTAGCCGACATACTGCATATCAGTGAGCGGACACTAAAACGCAAGTTGCAAGCCGAGGGGACTTCCTTTAATAAAATTCTGGGTAAAGTCAAATTGGAAACAGCCGAACGGCTATTGACCAGTGATCGCAGTCTTACTCAAATTGCTGAGGAATTAGGTTTTTCAGATCTATCGACGTTTTCTCAAGCATATAAACGTTGGACTGGCATTGCGCCAAGCAAACAGAGAAAAATACTTAAATGAGTTAATTCTAACAATCTTTGTCATAAGTAATTCTTATTAATTGGATTTGTGCCCCAAATTAAAACTAATCTGTTAAGCTTTGGTCGGCTTAGTACTACGAGCTAAGGTGTACAAGCATACTGCAAATAACAGGTAAAGCGGCAATCTTATTTAACATTACAAAAACTTGGTCCACTGCTTAGTCCAAGCTCACACAAGATAAGGTATCCGAAACAAACTTTGGGGCATAAATGAGTTAATCATGGCAGCTCAAATTATGCTTACCATGATGTTAGATCATGTTTGAATCAGGACAGATAATGTTTAAGGCATGCTTCAGTCCGATTAAAATGACTGCGCAGACTCTAACTCTTACGTGCGATACAGCACCTTGATGACGTGATACCCAAACTTGGTCTTCACCGGGCCAATCGGCTCAAGCACTTTGCCGGTAAAAACAGCTTTATCGAATGCCGGGACCATGGCGCCTTTGCGGAATTCACCGAGATCACCACCGCGTTTACCGGATGGACAGGTAGAATATTTCTTTGCCAGCGTCTGGAACTTGGCGCCTTTCTTTAGCTGATTGAGAATATCGTCAGCCTGTTCTTTATGTTTCACCAGAATGTGCAATGCTGCTGCGGTAGAGGCCATGATGCTCGCCTTTTTGTTACGGATACCAATTGGGCGGCAAGTGTGCGATAAATCACAGCCTCTGGCAAGTTTTCGCTCAAGGCAGGGTCAGGGCCACAAGGTCAGGTTCACCATACGAATGAGAATGCCCAGCACTACCGAGGCGACACCCAGACGGTAGAAATTGTATTCTTTCGCAGTCATGCTGATGCGCTTGAAAAACATGGTGGCTAACCCACCCCAGTCTTTGGTCCGCCGACCGTAAGTCACCATACTGGTCAGGAGCAAGATCAGCCCGACGGTGAGCAGCACCCATTCCGATGTCTTTGCGATAATTTCAAACATACTGACTCCTTTCAACGCATGTCCCGTGCATGTCTGTGATGATGCTGTTCACCTTGTCTGAAAAAAACGACAGGAAACATTAGACCATGGTTGCAAAGGCAATAAAGCGAGACCAAGATCACTGAATTACATGCACATCCGCGTGCTTTGGTGTAAACTCCTGCCCCCAATGTATTTAGCCAGTGATATCGAGACCCTATGGACTTACTGGAAGCCAGACTCAAAAAAATCGACCGACGCAATTACCGCAGCTACTCCAGCCTGCGTGGTCAGTACAACTTTGTTGATTACGATTTCTTTATCGATATCCCGCAATCGGATCCGTTCGCACCGGCAACCCGTGTGCGTGCACGCCGACAATGGTCGCTGACGGATCTGGCCTGGCTGAAAGAACAGTCGGCAGATTATCAGCGTGCGGCGCGTGATTTTATTGCCCGTCAGTTTGCTGAACTGGCAAAAGAAGTGAACGAGATTCAGATTGACCGTCCGGGTCAGGCTGTCCTGGATCGCACTGCAGTCGTTTTCGATGACGATGCCATTGAGCTGCGTTTCCGTGTTGATCTGCCTGCTGACGGTCGCACCATCATTGCCAAGAAAACATTGAACCTGCTGACGTTTACCCTGCCGAAAATTATCCGTCGTGCCACCATTGCCCGTGAGCTGCCGATGGAAGATCTGCGCCGTCACTGTGAAACGGTCGAAGATCAGGTCGCTCTGCGTGCGCAGTTGAAAGACAAGAACCTGATTGCCTTTGTCGCCGATAACAGTGTCTTGCCGCGACTGGCGGGCAACAGCGATCAGCCCATGCCGGATGCAGTCACCTTCAGAAGTCCGGACGAACTGGCCGTCGAACTGGAAGCACCGCATGCAGGTAAACTCCGCGGGATGGGTATTCCGACCGGGATCACCATGATCGTCGGTGGCGGCTTCCACGGTAAATCAACTTTGCTGAATGCGGTTGAAAATGCTGTGTATGACCATATCCCGGGCGACGGCCGTGAATATGTGGTGACCGATGAGACAGCAACCAAAATCCGCGCTGAAGATGGCCGTTGTGTGCACAGTGTGGATTTGTCACCTTACATCAGCAATCTGCCAATGGGCAAAGACACCACGTGTTTCAGCACCCAAAATGCTTCGGGTTCAACCTCGCAGGCTGCCTGGTTGCAGGAATCTCTCGAAGCTGGCGCTCAGACCCTGCTGATCGATGAAGACACCTCGGCATCGAACTTTATGATCCGTGATGAACGGATGCAGGCGCTGATTGCAAAAGACGATGAACCAATTACACCATTGGTTGACCGTATTGCACTGCTGAGAAACCACCTGAATACATCTGTCATGCTGGTCATGGGGGGTTCTGGTGACTATCTGGACGTAGCTGATACCGTGATTCAGATGCACAATTACGAAGCCGTCGACGTCACAGCTAAAGCGAAGATCGTGGTGCAGTCTCACCCGACACAACGCCAGCCGGAAGGCAGCGATACCATTGAGCGTCCGCGTACCCGTCAGCTGAACCGCTCCGGGTTACAGGCGCAACTGGAAGAAGGCAAGTTCCGGATTCAGGTGAAGAACAAGCAAGGACTGCGCTTTGGCCGTGAGTTTGTGGATCTGCAGGCGCTGGAACAGATTACCGATGCGAGTCAGTTACATGCCATCGGCTGGCTGTGGTGCCAGCTGGCTATGATGAAAGGCTGGGAAAAACAGCCGGTCAAAGCCTTTGCTAAGATGCTGCATCAGGACTGGTTCCGCACCATGCCGAACTATGGTGATTTTGCCAAGCCGCGCGTAGTTGACGTGATGGCAGTGCTGAATCGGATGCGGAAAGCTGAGTTTAAATAAACAACTCAGTACAAATTCTTTTCTCATCAACAGGCATACTTCGGTATGCCTGTTTTTTATATGCGTTGACCCATTCGATTTCCGGCAGATTTTCTATTCATTACCTTTTACAAAGAAAGTCGGTTTGCCATTCAAGGTGTGCGTTGCTATCTCAGACCATGCTAGAAAGGTTATGACACAGAAGTGAACATCTTTCCTTCCGTGTTCTAACAACAGTCATTCATCTGTGTAAAAGGTAAATCTCATGCAAGAAATTTTATTTAACCTGGTTCGGGTAACCAGTAAACGTTCGCCGCATCTGAATGTATTAGAAGGAGGCAGTGGTACGCTGATGGAAGATGAAAATGATCCGCCTGTTGTATTCATTTCATCCAATCAGGCAACTGTAAGAAATGGGGGGCCAGTAGAAGGAGAGCAATATAAAATCGTCATGAATATCGCAGGAGAAAATGAAAGCCTGCGTAATATCACTTATATCGGATTAGCTGCCAATTTTCACCGATATGTTTTTAATTATTAATGTTCGATTATCTCGTCCTGAATAATAAGGGCACACCTTCGTATGCCCTTTTCTTTCGTTCAACTGAAACGCATGAATTAAACCAAAGCAGCCAGCGCTTTTTTCACTTTCTCAATCCCTTCTGCCATCACATCATCTTCGATGGTCAGTGCCGGAAGGAATCGAATCACGTTCCCTTTCACACCGCAGGACAGCAGAATCACGCCTTCTTCCCGCGCCTGTGCCACCAGCGACTTGGTCAGTTCAGCCATCGCCGCACCAGTTTTCGGGTCAACAAATTCCACCGCAATCATGGCACCCAGGTTTCGCACATCACCAATCACCGGGAAATCTGACTGAAGTGCACGGAAGTGACTGGTCATCACTTCACCGATATTCAGCGCTTTCTGGCACAATTGGTCTTCATCAATGATTTTGAGCACTTCCAGACCTGCGACACAGCCCAGCGGAGAACCGGCATAAGTACCGCCCAGGCCACCCGGACCCGCAGCATCCATGATCTCAGCTTTACCGACAACCGCAGAAATCGGGAAGCCGCCGGCAATGCCTTTCGCCATCGTCATCAGATCCGGTTCGATCCCCAGATATTCCGTTGCAAACAGTTTCCCGGTCCGGGCAAAACCAGTCTGGATCTCATCTGCAATCAGAACGATCCCGTGTTTGTCACACAGTGCACGCAGTGCCTGTGCAAAGGCTGGCGGCGCCTGGTAAAAACCGCCCTCACCCTGCACCGGTTCAAAGATAATTGCCGCCACGCGGGATGACTCGATATCGCAGGCGAACAGATCCTCAATGGCCTGCAAGCTGTCTTCAATACTGATGCCATGAAATGCATTCGGATAAGGTGCGTGGTAAATCTCGCCCGGGAACGGACCAAAGCCAGCTTTATAAGGGGCGACCTTGCCGGTCAGGCCCATCGTCATGTTGGTCCGGCCATGGAAGCCGCCTTTGAACGCAATCACACCGCTGCGCTTGGTGTGCGCACGTGCGACTTTAATCGCGTTTTCAACCGCTTCCGCCCCGGTCGTCAGGAAGACTGCTTTTTTCGCCGACTCACCCGGCGCACGTTCGGTCAGTTGCTCTGCCAGTTCCACAAAAGCGGTATATGGTGTCACCATGGCACAGGTGTGAGAGAAATTATCCAGCTGTGCTTTCACCGCTTCCACGATACGCGGATGCGAATGACCGGTATTATTCACTGCGATACCAGAACCGAAATCGATAAAACGATTCCCTTCGATATCCCAGATTTCAGCGTTTTTCGCTTTCTCAACATAAATCGGACTCAGATTGCCCATGCCTTGTGCGATCACTTGCTGCTTACGTGTTTGCCAAGTTTGATTACTCATCACTCACCTTCCTTATGCCTGAATACCGCCAAAGCAGAGGTATTTAATATCCATATATTCGTCGATGCCCTGCTTCGCCCCTTCGCGGCCGATGCCGGACTGTTTCACACCGCCAAACGGTGCCACTTCTGTTGAGATCATGCCTTCGTTGATGCCAACCATGCCGTATTCCAGCGCTTCTGCCACTTTCCAAATCCGGTTGATGTTCTGGCTGTAGAAGTAAGACGCCAGCCCGTAAATGGTATCGTTCGCCATCTCAATCAGTTCTTCATCACTGCTGAAACGGATCACAGGCGCAATCGGGCCGAAAATTTCTTCCTGCACGATATCCATGTCATGACGGACATTGGCGAGAATCGTCGGCTGAACGAAAAGCCCTTCCAGTTGCTGCCCACCAGTCACCAAAGTGGCGCCCTGAGCCACAGTATGATCCGTCAGGTGCATGATTTTTTCTTTGGCCGACGTATCAATGACAGGCCCGATCGTCACGCCTTCATCCAGTCCGTTTCCGACTTTCAGGGTTTCTACCGCGGCTTTGAACTTCGCGACAAAAGCATCGTACACACGGTCGTGTACATAGAAACGGTTGGCGCAGACACACGTCTGACCGGCATTGCGGAACTTCGACGCCATCGCGCCGGTAACTGCCAGATCAATATCTGCATCGTCAAACACGATGAAGGGTGCATTACCGCCCAGTTCCATCGACGTCCGTTTAATACTGTCGGCACATTGCTTCATCAGCAAACTGCCCACACGGGTCGAACCGGTGAAAGACAACTTGCGGATCAGCGGACTGTCGGTAAACACTTGGCCCACCAGGCTGGAAGAGGCATTCACTACCAGTTGCAGCAAGTCACGCGGTATCCCCGCCTGATAACCCAGCTCTGCCACAGCATAAGCAGACAACGGCGTCTGGTTTGCAGGCTTACAGATAAAGCTGCATCCGGCGGCCAGAGCCGGGGCTGCTTTGCGGGTAATCATGGCAATCGGGAAGTTCCATGGCGTAATGGCACATGCCACTCCAATCGGCTGTTTCACAGTCACGATACGCTTATCGGCCGTTGGCCCCGGAATGCTGTCGCCATACGTTCGTTTGGCTTCTTCAGCAAACCATTCAATAAAACTGGCGCCGTAAGCGACTTCACCTTTGGCTTCTGCCAGCGGCTTGCCCTGCTCCAGCGTCATCAGACGGCCCAGGTCGGCCTGATTTTCCATCACCAGTTCAAACCAGCGGCGAAGAATCGCCGAGCGTGCCTTGGCACTGGTTTTTGCCCAGGCTTTCTGAGCAACATGCGCCCGCTCGATTGCAGAAACAATCTCCGCTTCATTCTGAGTCGGAATATGGCACAGCACTTCCCCGGTCGCCGGGTTCGTCACAGCCAGCGAAGTGTCAGACGGCTCGCACAGGAAGGCGAGCAAATTACGATTTTGAATTTGCTGCATAGTAAAACCTTTTCTTTCTATCGGGTTTGTCAGCGTGATGGGCTGGCAAGTGCGTTAAATATTGTTGACCGTCGGTATTTGCTGCGTAATGCAGTGAATATTGCCGCCGCCCAGTAAAACTTCACGGGTCGGAACACCAATAATCTCGTAATCCGGCAATGCCGCCTGCAGGATATCAATCGCCTGCTGGTCGCGGGCTGAATCAAGCAGCGGCAGGAACACTTTTTGATTACACATCAGAAAGTTGGCATAGGAGCCCCCTAACCGTTCTCCGGCTTCGCGTTTCATCCCGTCAGATGGTGCAATCCCCGCGGCTTCTGTTTCACTCAGATAAAGCGGTCCCGGAATCGGCAGCCGGTGCACCCGAATCGGACGGCCTTTGGCATCCGTACTGTTTTCCAGTACAGCCAGCGCACGACGCGAAATGTCATACTGCGGATCGTCCGGATCATCGCACCAGCTCAGAACCACTTCACCCGGCGCAATCACGTGTAACAGATTATCGATATGGCCGTTGGTCTCATCATTAAACAATCCGTCAGGCAGCCAGATCACCTGACTGATCGACAAATAATCGGCCAGACAGGCTTCAATCTCGGCTTTGGACAGATGCGGATTTCGACCCGCCGATAACAGGCACTCTTCCGTGGTATACAGGGTGCCTTCCCCATCGGTATGAATTGCCCCGCCTTCCAGGACGAAAGGCGCCCGGTAGTAATCCATATTGAGATGATCGCAAATACGTGCTGCGACAGCATCGTCATCATCCCAGGGGGCATACAGACCATCAACCTCACCACCCCAGGCGTTGAACTGCCAGCTGATCCCCCGGCGCTCGCCCTGAGCATTGATCACCACCGTCGGACCAATATCCCGCATCCAGGCGTCGTTCAAGGGCATTTCAACCACCTCGACCGCTTCTGGCAGCAACAAGGTTGCATTCAGATACTGGTTGGTGCTGACGGCGACACATACTTTCGTATGTTGGCTGATGGCCGTCGCAACCTGAACAAAAGCATGCTGCGCTGGCTTCGCATGATCACGCCAGTTGTCAGGCCGCTCCGGCCATGCCAGCCAAACCTGTTCCTGCGGCGCGAACTCCGCAGGAAAATAAAAACCATCTTGTGAAGGGGTGCCCTGTAATTCCATGGCAAACTTCCTGTCCATTTCTGTGTATATTTTACTGATCAGCGTTTACCGGTCAGTGAGTTGATCCGACCGTACAGATCTGGACGACGGTCGCGGAACAATCCCCAGCTGTAACGGGCTTTTGCGGTCGCTTCGAGGTCGATCGTCGCGTAGATGATGGTTTCTTCATCCCGGCCCGCTTCTGCCAGTTTCTTCCCGGTGTGATCGGTAATGAATGACGAACCATAGAAAGTGGTTTCAATCCCGTCGTCGGTTTCAACACCGGTTCTGTTCGCAGCAATCACAGGGACAAGATTTGCTGCGGAATGGCCCTGCATGGTGCGCTGCCAGTGATCACGGGAGTCCAGCGTCGGATCCTGCGGCTCTGAACCAATCGCCGTCGGATAGAAAATCGCTTCTGCCCCCGCTAAAGCAAGACAACGCGCCAGCTCAGGGAACCACTGGTCCCAGCAAATTCCAACGCCAAATTTACCAAACCGGGTCTCCCACACTTTGAAGCCGGTATCGCCGGGGCTGAAATAGAATTTCTCGCTGTAACCCGGACCGTCCGGTATATGGGATTTACGGTAGTTTTCCAGGACCGTACCGTCGGCATCGATCATCACCAGAGAATTAAAAAAGCTGTTGCCGGATTTCTCAAAATAACTGACAGGGATCACCACATTGTATTCGCGGGCCAGCTGGCTCATGTGATTGATCAACGGACTGCTGTCGGTTTCTTCCGCCAGATCAAAATACCGGGCAACCTGCTCTTTACAGAAGTAAGGGGCGGCAAAAAGCTCTTGCAGTACAACGACGTTGGCACCCTTTGCAGCCGCTTCTCTGACTGCGTCGCCAATTTTTTTCAGGTTATTGTCGATATCCCATGACATCGCAAGCTGCACTGAAGCAAAAGTCACTGTCTTAGACATGGTTCTCTTCCTTTTTCCGTTCCTTAGATGGCGAGCTTGTCGCGTAAGTTATAGTAAGCGGCCCCAAGCGCCGTAAACGGCACCTGGAAATGACGCCCGCCCGGGAAGGCGTAATGACGCAGAGAGGCGAATGCATCAAAACGCTCAGCATGTCCGGTCAGCGCTTCTGCCAGCAATTTGCCGGCGAGATGCGTACAAGTCACGCCATGGCCGCTGTATCCTTGCAGGTAATAAATATTGTCGGCAAAGCTGCCGAACTGAGGCATCCGGGAATAGGTCAGCAGGAAGTTACCGGTCCAGGCAAAGTCCAGTTTGACGCCTTTCAGTTGCGGGAAGACTTTTTCCATCTTCGGACGGATCAGTTTTTCCACGTTTTCAGGATCACGGGCCCCGTAAACCACACCGCCACCAAAGAGCATGCGGTTGTCCGCAGTGATGCGGAAATAATCCAGCAGGTAATTGCAGTCTTCCACGCAGTAACGCTGCGGCAAGAGTTCGTCACACAGTGCATCAGTCAGTTGTTCTGTGGTCACCACCTGAGTGCCGCAAGGAATCGCTTTATTGCTGATATTGGGTGCCAGTCCGCCCAGATAAGCGTTGCCCGCCAAAACCAGATATTGTGCTTTGACTGAACCCTGAGCCGTATGCGCAACAGGTTTTGCACCTTTTTCAATACGCGTCACAGCAGACTGTTCAAAAATCTGACCGCCGTGTCCCAGTATCACTTCGGCTTCGCCCAGCGCCAGTTTCAGCGGGTGAATATGACCGCCCCGCATGTCCAGCAGACCACCTTCATAAACGTCGGTGCCGACCATGGTTTGCAGCTCGGTTTTATCGAGCATTCTCAGGTCTTTGTTTCCGTAGCGTTCCCAGTTGGCTTTGTGGTGTTTCAGCCCTTCGACCTGTTTAGTGTTCAGCGCAGTGAACAGACCGCCCTGCTTGTAATCACAGTCAATGTTGTGGTCTTCAATCAGGCCGCGAATGATATCGCCACCTTCAAAAATCATGTTGCAGAGCGCATCCGACGTTTTTTTGTCATAACGTTTTTCAATCACGTCGACATCACGGCTGTAACTGTTGACGATCTGACCGCCGTTACGGCCTGTCGCACCAAAGCCCACCTTTGCACTTTCCAGCACAACAACTTTGAAGCCTTTCTGAGCCAGATGCAGCGCGGATGAGAGTCCGCTGAACCCCGCACCGACAATACAGATGTCACATTCAATGTTGTCTGTCAGGGTTGGAAATTCGCGTGTAAAGTTCGCCGTTGAGGCGTAATAAGAACCAGTATGTTGAATCACAGTAAACTCCTTTTAGTACGACTCAAGACGAAGCCAGGTTGTTTTCACCTCGGTGAACTTCTCCAGCGCATGCAGTGATTTATCCCGACCGTTGCCGCTTTGTTTAAAGCCGCCAAACGGCACTGTCATATCGCCTTCGTTATAGTTATTGATCCAGACGGATCCTGCCTGAAGCTGTCGCGCCACCCGGTGTGCACGATCCAGATCTGAAGTCCAGAGCGCAGCCCCCAGCCCGTACGGTGAATCATTGGCTATCGCAATCGCCTCTGCTTCGGTGCGGAACGGAATCACACAAAGCACCGGACCAAAGATTTCTTCGCGGGCCACCGCCATATCATTGCTGACATCGCCCAGCACTACTGGTGATACAAATGCGCCCTGACCGGCAACATCACCGCCGCATAAAACACGGGCACCTGCGGCTTCCCCTGTCGCGACATAACCGAGCACTTTTGCTTTATGCTCCTGATCGATCAGCGCGCCCATGGCAGAAGTCGGATCCAGCGGATCTTTGGGTGTGAATGCTTTGGAAGCGGCAATGACTTTCTCGACGAATGCATCTTTGATGCTTTCATGAACCAGCAACCGGGTTGCGGCGACGCAGACTTCACCCTGGTTGTAAAAACAGCCTGATGCGGTTTCTGCTGCGGCTTTATCCAGATTCTTGTAATCCGCAAAAACGATATTGGCGTTTTTCCCGCCGGCTTCAGCCCAGACACGCTTCATGTTGGACTCACCGGAGCAGATCATCAGCTGACGTGCAACGCGGGTTGAACCCGTGAAAGTGATGCAGTCGACATCCTCATGACGAGCCAGAGCGTCGCCAACTTCATGGCCATAGCCCGGCAGCACCTGGAACACACCGGCAGGGATCCCAGCCTGATTCGCCAGTTTGCCAAGATGAATTGCCGTGAGCGGTGATTTTTCGGACGGTTTCAGAATTACACTGTTTCCTGCTGCAAGCGCCGGACCCAGCTTCCAGCAGGCCAGCCAGAGCGGAAAGTTCCAGGGAACAATGGCGGCAACGACACCAATAGGCTGATGGGTAATATACGCGTGGACATTCACTTCCGTGGTTGCCACTTCACCGTAGGTTTTATCGATGGCTTCGGCGTACCAGCGAATGGCAGACGCCGCGCCCGGAATATCTGTACTGAAACTGTGACTGATGGGTTTACCGGTATCCAGTGTTTCCAGCAGCGCCAGGGTCTCACGGTCCTGTTCAATCAGGTCAGCGAATGCCAGTAACACCGCTTTTCGCTGAGCCGGACTCTGGAACTGCCAGTCACCACGCTGGAAGGCGCTTATTGCCATCTCAACAGCAACTGCGGCATCCTTTGCATCACAACGGGCAACATCGGCAAGGTGTTCATCTGTGGCCGGGTTGATCACCGCAAAGGTGTCGCGACTTTGGGCATCCTGGTATTCACCATGAATGAATGCCCTGCTTTCAATCTCTATCTGCTCTTTCAGTGCTGTCCATTGCTGTTGAGTGTTCATACGCCTTCCTTTCAGGTTGGGACGTCAGAAACTCGCCGGTGTATGTGCGCTGACGATCCGGCAAAGTTTGTCCGTATTGTTTGTAAACTTGTGCGGAATGCTGGTATCGAACAGGTAACTTTCCCCTTCGCGGATAACATAAGTTTTGTCACCCAGCGCCAGTTCAATTTCACCTTCCAGAACGGTACCGCTTTCCTCACCTTCGTGTTTGATGCTAATCAGTCCGGTGCTTGAATGAGGCTGATAGACCTCAATCAGAAATCCCATTTGCCGATCTTTCCGACCATCACAAACCAGCTTCATGGAGACTTGTTCATTCCCCATTTCAATCAGCTGATCCGGTTTGATCACCACAGGACGCTCTTCGAATTTCTGGTCCTGCGTGAAAAACTCCGACAGGGACATATCGAACACCTTCACAATCTTGTGCAGTGAACTGACGGACGGACTCACTTTGCTGTTCTCGATGGATGAGATCGCGCTGTGGGTAATGTCTGCTTTTTCTGCCAGTTCACGCTGCGATAATTTGTGTTCTTTTCTCAGCTGTGCAATTTTTTTACCAATGAGTTCTGATTCCATCTTTAAGGCTCCTTCGCTGTGAAGCCGATATCATAAACTGATCAAACAAAATTCGTGAAAAATGGTTTTCCGTCGCTTGCCATTCTGGGTGCCACTGCACACCAATGAAGAACGGGTGCGCCTTTAAACTAAAGGCTTCAATCAATCCATCCGGTGAAACCGCCTCCACGGTCAGACCAGAAGCTAACTGCCGCACCCCTTGCCCGTGCAAAGAATTCACCTGAATGTTATCCAACGGCGCCAGCCACTCAGCGAAGGTGCCATTGTCAGAAATATTTACCGGATGCGCCGGAGCATACTTCATTGCCATGTCATTCAGAGGGCTTTCCCGATGGTCCTGAAACCCTGCCACTTCATGAACTTTCGGATGCAGTGTGCCGCCAAGCGCCACATTCATTTCCTGAAAACCACGACAAATCCCCAGAATCGGTACTTCTTGCTGAATGCAGGTGTCAATCAGTGAGAACGACAGCGCATCCCGGCCTTCATCTTTTTTGGGCTCATCATGCTCAGCGCCGTAACGGCCCGGCGCGACATTGGAGTGGCTGCCTGTCAGCAACACACCATCCACCAGTGAAATCAGCTGCCTGATTTCCGCTGCTGAAGAACCGGCAGGAAACAACACCGGATTTGCCCCGAACTGCTTCACTGCATTGAGATAGAACTCATTCACACTTTGAATGCCATAGCCTTCCAGTGATTTTTTACAGCAGACAACGCCAATAACCGGGCCAGTTTGTGTTGAGTTCATTTTCAGTCTCTCCTGCAACTCGTGTTCGATTTATTGAACAAACCTAGCTTAGAGCACGAATGAAATGCAACCCGTAATTTACAAGAATGTTACTAAAATTTGATCGACGTTCGATATTTTGAACAATTTGCGCACAATTATTGCCATTTCTCGATCATCTGTTAAATATAAGTTACAGGATGTATCCACACGAGGTGTTTCGTGAATGAACGGATTTAAAGAAGAAGTTAAAAATTTTAAACAAAAATGGCCTGAGGTGAGATTTGTTGATCTGCTGTTTACAGACATCAATGCCACCCCGCGAGGCAAGCGAATTCCGATTGAAGCAGTTGAAAAGATTGAAAAAGGGGTTTATCTCCCTCTCTCGACAATTTCACTGAGTATTGAGGGTAACGTCGTCGAGGAAGCAGGATTAGGAGAAGCACTGGGTGAACCCGATCATATCTGTTATCCGGTTCCGGGGACGCTGACACCTACATTTAATCCTGAAGTCGCACAGGTGATGCTGACCATGATGGATGAGTCCGGCACAAAACCGACAGAGCTCTCCATAAGGAATGTCCTGATGAACCTGCTGGAACAGCTCCATCAGAAAGGCCAGTACCCGGTTGTTGCAATCGAGCTGGAGTTTTATCTGCTGGATAAACAGCGGGATGCTTTGGGTGGGATTCAGCCACCACTGAACCCGGTCCACCACGACAGAGAACACCGTTCTGATGTTTATAATGTTGAAAATCTTGATGATTATTCTTCATTTCTGAGTGATCTGAATGACGCCGCCGTCCAGCAGGGCCTGAACACTTCCGGTGCGTTGTCTGAATCTGCTCCCGGACAATTTGAAATCAACTTCAACCATCAACAGGATGTCGTCGATGCCTGTGATCAGGTGATTCTGGCCAAGCGCCTGATTCGTCAGGTCGCTCAGGCACATGATTTTGATGTGACCTTCATGGCGAAACCTTTTGCCGATGAAGCCGGTAACGGTAAACACATGCACCTGAGCGTGATTGATCCGGAAGGCAATAACCTGTTCTCCGATCCGCAAGGACAAGCCAGCCCCTTCTATTATCAGACTCTGGCCGCCATGCTGGCGATGATGCCTGATTCGATGGCACTGCTGTGTCCGAGTGTGAACTCATACCGAAGATTCTCCGCTTCAATGTATACCCCAACCCATGCAAACTGGGGGGAAAACCACCGCGGGGTTGCACTCAGGATTCCCATGAGTGACAGCAATAACCGCCGCATTGAACATCGTATCGCTGGCGCAGATGTCAACCCTTACGTTCTGGCATCAGTGATTCTGGCTGGCCTGCTTGCCAGCGAACGTTTTACTTTTGAGCAATGCCCACCACAACTGGCCGACAATGCGGTAGAGTTACCTCTGCGCATGCCGGACGCACTCATAAAGCTTGCATCAAGCGAGCTAATGTCGATGTACCTACCGCAACCCTTTATCTCGCTTTATCTAGCATGCAAGCAACGTGAACTGGCGGACTTTGAAAAAACCGTCACGCCACTGGAAGTTGACTGGATGCTTCATTCAGCATAACTGAAAGATAAGAAAGGAATTCTTGTATGACAGTGAAAACACCCACAATCGATGCGCCACAAAAGCCGAGTGTAAAAAGCATGTCGGCGATTCTGGCGATTGCCGGCATCATCGGAACCTTCACCATGATTGGTAATACCCATGAAGCCGGAACCGCTTATGGCTGGTACAGCCTGTTGCCGACACTTTTTGTTCTGGCCGTAGCGTTACTGACGCACCGAACGGTCGAAGCCCTGTTCAGTGGCGCACTGGCCGGCCTGATCATGATTGATCCGCAGCAGATCGTCGGCAACGTCGTCAGCATGTCCATGGATGTCATGATGGATGAAACCATTGCCTGGCTGATTCTGGTCTGTGGCCTCATGGGCGGCTTGATCACCATTCTGGAAAAAGGCGGCAGTATCCTGAGCTTCAGTGAAGCACTGGTGACCAAAGTCAAAAGCAAACGACAGTCAATGATTCTGACGTTCGTGCTGGGTATTCTGGTTTTCATTGATGATTACCTCAATGCCATTGCGATCTCTTCTTCCATGAAGCGCATCACCGACAGTTATCAGATCTCCCGTGAGAAGCTGGCCTATCTGGTTGATTCCACTGCAGCGCCGGTTTGTATCCTGCTGCCGATTTCAACCTGGGCGATTTTCTTCAGCTCGCTGCTTGAAGACAATAATGTTGCTTCTTCAGGAAAAGGCATTACTGCTTATATTGAGGCAATTCCGTATATGGCGTACGGCTGGGTAACCCTGCTGGTGGTCTTGCTGGTTGCCTTGGGTAAGATTCCGGATCTCGGAGCCATGAAAGCGGCAGAAAAGCGTGCGCAGAATGGTCAGGTTCAGCCTGAAGGTGGTGTCGATATCGCACTGGGCGCAGATGTGAAACCACATCCGAATTCGACCATTGGCGTACTGAACTTTGTCTTGCCGATGGTCGTGCTGGTCGCGGCAAGTTGGTACTTCGATATCGACCTGCTGGCGGGTGTTTTCGTTGCCATGATTTTCACCATGTGCCTGTACGGTGTTCAGCGTCTGATGCCGGCCAACACCATGTTTGAAGCCGTTTACGATGGTATCAAAATCATGATGCTGCCACTGGCGACTGTTATTGCCGGTTTCATGCTGAAAAACGTCAACGACCAGCTGGGTCTGACACAGTATGTCATCGAAACGGTTGCGCCATGGTTGTCAGCCAAGATGTTCCCGGCTGTGATTTTCCTCGTGATGGCAGCATTGGTTTTCGCTACTGCATCCTCCTGGGGACTGTTTGCGGTTGCAATGCCGATTGTATTCCCGCTGGGTGCACATTTAGGTGTGCCAGTCTCAATTACGATTGGTGCCCTGTTGTCGGCCTCTGCAGCTGGTAGTCACTCATGTTTCTTCAGTGACTCCACTGTCCTGTCTGCGCAAGGCAGCGGTTGTACCGCCATGCAGCACGCCCTGACGCAAATTCCTTATGCGCTGATTGGTATTGTTGCAACCGCCGTGTTTTTCTTTGCGATTGCCTGATCACGAGTAACTCAATCAGCCCAAGAAAAAACCGCCACCTGAAAAGGTGGCGGTTTCCTTATATGAGCAGCTTCAGTCAGATGATCAGCTGACACGCTCCAGCGCTTTCAGTTCAGATTCAGTCTGACCCTTTTCCGCTTCGTCAATCAGGTGTGGCGAATTTTGGTTCCTGTGTTTCTCGGCTTTTCGCTGCTGCCGGTGAATCCCCAGTGCCAGCATGCAAGGGGTAATCACCAGTGTCAGAACGGTTGCGAAAGCCAGACCACCTGCAACCGCAGTCGCGAGCTGGGCCCACATCTGGGTCGATGGCGCTCCGAACTCCACTTTACGCTGAATCAGATCCACGTTGACCATCATAACCATCGGCATTAAACCGAGAATCGTGGTCACTGTGGTCATCAGCACAGGACGCAGACGCTGAGCACCTGTCCGGAGAATCGCTTCAATCGCTTCCATTCCCTGATTGCGCAGGACGTTATAGGTATCGATCAGAACGATATTGTTATTCACCACAATACCGGCCAGCGAAATAATCCCGATCCCGGACATGACGATCCCAAACGGCTGGTTGAACACCAGCATGCCCAACAGAACGCCAACAGTCGAAAACAGTACGGCCGACAGGATCAAAAATGCCTGATAGAAGGAATTAAACTGTGTTACCAGAATAATCGCCATAACTGCCATCGCGACCATGAATGCTTTGCTGAGAAACGCAGAGGCTTTCTCCTGTTCCTCATTCTCACCCCGCAGTGTGATCTGCACTCTTGGATCCAGTCCCAACTCCGGCAGACGTGCCATCACCTCTGGCAGCACTTTACTCAGGTTATAACCCGGTGCCATATCTGCCATGACCGACAATGCCTGACGTCCATCAACTTTCTTGATGGTATCGAGCTTATTCGCAGCCTGCAGCGTACTGAAGTTGCTCAGGGGAACCTGTCCCTGTGCCGTTTTCAGACGCAGCTCTTCCAGCCGGGTAATGTGACGGTATTGTTCAGGGAAACGCACCCGAATATCCATCTCATCATCCACGTCATCAGCACGGTACTCGCCCAGTGTCAGACCTGTGGTCACAAACTGGACGTTGTTACCCACCAATGTTGCATCAGCACCGAATCGCGCGGCGTCACGGCGATCGACTTTGATTTGCCACTCAATACCGGGTTTTGGGCCTGTATCATCAATATTGGTGAATGCCGGATTGGACTCAAGTTCCTTCCTGACCTTGCTTACGGTCTCTTTCAGCAAGTCCGGGAAACGAGAACTGAGCTGAATGTTCACGTCTTTATCCCCTGTCGGCGGACCGGATTCATCCTGCTTGACTTCAATTTCCAGACCGGCCAAACCGGCAGTCCGTGCTTTAATGGCCTCGACCGTTTCAGCGGCCGGACGACGGTCCTGCCAGTCAATCAGATTCACCCTGAGCATGCCGATTTTGTCATCTCCGCCCGTACGGGCATAGAGCGTTTCAATCTCAGGCAAATCCAGGATCCGGGACTCGACTTCTTTTATCAGAACATCTTTTTCTTCGATAGATAAATCGCCCTGAGATCGCACCACGATATTAAAGCCTTCAGGCTCGACTTCCGGGAAGAATTCAGTGCCGTTACCCGCTTTTCCGTACAGCACAATCACCGCAGCAGAAAATGCCAGCGCACCAAACAGAACTTTCCATGGGCGTTTGACTGCTGCTTTCAGCACACGTACGTAAGCACCGGTCAGCCCGGGCAAATGTTCGATATCGCCTTCTTCGGCTTCAATCAGTTGCTGACGTTTTTCCACTGAAATCGGACGCGGTCGGCCAAACAAACCTCCCAGTGTCGGGACAAAGATCAAGGCCATCAGCAGCGAAGCCACCAGCGTCATGATTAGGGTCAGCGGCAGAAACTTCATGAACTCGCCCATAATGCCGGGCCAGAACAAGAGCGGACCAAATGCTGCCAGCGTCGTTGCGGTTGAAGCGATAATGGGCCATGCCATCCGCTTGGATGCCTTTTTATAGGCTTCGCTTCGGGGCGTCCCTTCGCTCATTTCCCGATCGGCGTATTCTGTCACCACAATCGCGCCGTCAACCAGCATCCCCACTGCCATAATCAGGGCAAACAACACCACCATATTGACGGTATAGCCCAGCACAGA
This sequence comes from Photobacterium sp. 53610, assembly GCF_036409375.1. Classification (NCBI taxonomy): domain Bacteria; kingdom Pseudomonadati; phylum Pseudomonadota; class Gammaproteobacteria; order Vibrionales; family Vibrionaceae; genus Photobacterium; species Photobacterium sp. 53610. The sequence goes on from NZ_JAXOFS010000002.1 coordinate 329,918, forward strand.
GAGTGCCAGAATCCCGGTAAGAAATGAGCCGGGAATTGCAATACCCACCAGCATGGCAGTTCGTCCGCCAAGAATGGCGATAATGACGATCACCACCAGCAAGATCGCAGACAGGACGTTGTTTTGCAGGTCGTTGAGCATCGTTTTCACATGCTCTGACTGATCACCGGTATAGTCGACCTGAATGTTAGATGGCCAGAACTCACGCTCACTCTCAATCAGCGCTTTCACTTTATCAACCGTTTCGATGATGTTCTCACCCGGGCGCTTCTTCACCTCAAGCGATACCGCCGGCTGGCCATTCACCCGTGCGTAAGACTGAGCATCCTGAAAAGTCCGGCGCACCGTCGCCACATCACCAAAGGTCACGACTTTGTCACCGGATACTTTCACCGGCATATCCATCACATCTTTGATGTTGTCAAAAACGGACGGCAACTTGATTGGAAACCGACCCTGACCGCTGTCCAGCGTACCGGCTGCAACCAGACGGTTATTTCTGGAAATCAGATTGTAGATATCTTCCTGATCCAGGTTGTAGCTTTCCATCAGCAGCGGATCGACCAGAATTTCAATCATGTCTTCCCGGTCGCCACCAATGTCGACTTCCAGCACTTCCCGCATGCCTTCAAGCTTGTCTTGCAAATCCCGTGCAATCGTGATCAGTGCCCTTTCCGGCGCTGGGCCAGACAGCATGACGGTAACCGCCGGACTTTCCGAAGCCATCGTCACTTCGTTTACTGTCGGTTCATCGGTCTCATCCGGCAGCTTGGCTTTCGCCAGACTCACTTTCTCACGAACATCAGCCAGCGCTTCTTTCGTATCGCCCCCCGCTTCAAACTCAAGCAGGACTGAGGCATGACCTTCGCTGGCTGTCGACGTCATTTCCTTGACGCCGTCAATCCCACGCAGTTCCTGCTCCATAGGCCTTAACAGCAAGCGTTCGGCATCTTCCGGCGAAATACCACTGTGAGAAATGGAAACATAAATAAAAGGTATCGTAATATCCGGTTCCGCTTCCTTTGGAATACTGTGATAACTCATATAACCGCTGATCAGAAGCAACAGCAAAACCATTACAATGGTGCGGGTGCGATGCAATGCTGCATCAATAATCCCAAGCATCCTCAGTTCTCCATTTTAATTGCTTCTACTTGATCACCCGCGCGGACAAAACCCTGTCCTACCGTAATCACATCCACTTTACCGGAGAACCCACCTAACCAGGTGCCATCACCATCGCTTTTCACAACTTTAACCGGCGTAAAGACAACGTGATCCTGAACCACTGTTTTGACTCCAAGGTTACCGACTTCATCCAGTGCCAATACCGCAGGCGTTACTTTGATGGCTTCCGTTTGTTCCAGCGGAACCTGTAATTCAGCACTGGTCCCGGCCAGCAAGTGAAGATCGGGATTGGCAAGAGACACTTCGATCCGGAAAGTATTCGTTTCTTCATTCGCGACTTTCGAAATATACCGGACCTTGCCTGATGCCTGTTCATTCCCAATCAAACGGGCTTCCGCTTCCTGATTCAGGCGAATATGCTGGATATCACTTTCTGTGACATCGGCGCGAACGATCAGCGGGTCTATATCCGCAATCATACCCACCGGATCGCCGGGCTGAACGTAGTCACCCACTTCAACCATCCGGTCATTCAGGATGCCGCTGAGCGGTGCGCGAATAGTTGTTTTTTCCAGCATCAGCGTTAATGACGCAACATTTGTCTGTGCATCAACCAGTGCGGCTTCAGCCTCAGCAAGTCTTGCCCGGCCCTGAAACCCCTTTGAGTTAAGCTGTTTCGCCCCGTCAAATTCTATCTGACGCTGCTTCAGCAGTGCTTTGGCCCGTCTCAGCTGATCGGGTCTGTCATCTTTCGCCAGATTGGCAATAACCTGCCCTGCTTCCACATAACTTCCGCGCTGCGCAACCACTTCAATGATTCGTCCGTCCACTTCAGCTTTTACAGTGGCCTGACGATTCGGTTCGGTTTTGCCATAAAGGGTCAGGCTGCGAAACACCGGTTCAGCCTCAAATGTCGTAATACGGACTTTAGGAGCAGGTGCCTGCGAAGCTTGCTTCTCGGGTCCGTCATTCTGCGCAGACTGGCTTTCTCCTGCGCCCTGCCCGGAAAGCATCCAGCCAATAATCGCCAGCGTAATGACAATGGCATAAATATAAGGTCTTGCGGCCAGCCACCTGGACACGGCACGTAGTCCTCTCATCCTGTTCTCCTTTTTATGACGAAACGTCACAATGACCACAACTCAAGTCTAATGCAATTTCAGTCGACTCATTTTAATTTATGATAAGAGACTGAATAACAGCAGAGAGCCGTTACTGATAAAAGCGACAAATATATTGGGGGACATTTTACTTACAGGGTGAATAGATAAAAAGCTTAGTTTCTTTATTTTTTCTTTATTCATCTGAATATGTTAACTCTGATGAAAAAATACAAAATTACATTTAACTGTGAATCATTGTCACATGAATGACACCAAGAATTCATTGATTCTTTTCTGACGGAAACCACTGCAGTCTCACAGCGATTGATGACCACACACAACTGATAACCCACTATAATAAATAGATGAATTTTTCATGAGACCTGTATACCTGAGGGCTGCAATCTCTGATACACTCCGCCGGAAATGAGGGGTCGCTTTAAGGAATAAAGCAATGATTGAATGGAGTAAGGACCGAATCTGGTATATGGATATGCCATTGAAACGTTTTGGTGTGCCTGTTGGCTGCCGGATGACGGTCATTCGCCTTGAAAATAACAATCTGCTGATCCATTCCCCCATCCAGCTCACGACAAAAATTCAGATTGAACTGTCAAAACTTGGCCGTGTTCAGGCCATTGTCACGCCAAACCTGAACCACCACCTTTTCCTTTCCGAATGGTGGCTGGCTTATGCTCAGGCAACTTTCTATGCAGCTCCGGGACTCGAACTGAAACGCACTGATCTTGTCTTTGATGATGCTTTGGGTTCCCATTCCCCGGAACAATGGCGCGGCCAATTATTGCAAACCGTCATGCGGGGAAGCGATAAAGTTGAGGAGGTTGTCTTTTGTGATCCGGTCTCGCAGACGCTGATCCTGGGAGATACACTGTCCTGGCTCCACAACAGCCATCATCCCGCCACTATTGCTCTGGCGATCGCCAATGGCTGTTATTTCAAACCTGCCATGCCGCTCTACTGGCGACACAGCTTTCAGAACAAAACGCGCCTGAGACAATCCCTTCAGGAAATTCTCACTTGGCCCTTCGAGCGAATCTTATTTGCTCACGGACAAGTCATTCCCGCGAATGGTAAGCACATCTTTTCTCAGGCCTTTCGCTGGGCACTAGGCACCTCAAAGGCCTGACGCAGGACCATCGCACACTCAAGCGCAGCTTTTACACCTTTGCCATCAGATTGTCAGCTTTTCTCCGGATGATGAGCCATGCTGATAACTAATGGCAGCAATAAAAGCAGGAGTGGGTGTGGATATGACTGAGCGTTTACCTGAGCTGAAGCAATTAGAATCTCTCATCCACAACCATCAGGGCAACAGTCTCTATCATATGCAGGCCAGTGAGCTGCTCAGGATCCCTTTCGAAAATACGACTTTCCCTGTCTATGAATGCAGATTCGGAAACCCTGACCCAAATCTGCCCTGCCTGTTTCTGGTGGGCGGCGTTCACGGGCTCGAGCGTATCGGCACTCAGGTGTTACTGTCTTTTCTTTCCAGCTTATGTGAGCGACTGAGTTGGGACGTCAGTTTGCATCGTACGCTGGAGGCGATGCAAATTGTCGCGATACCGTTGCTCAATCCTGTCGGCATGGCCATGCAATGGCGGTCAAATGCCCAGCATGTCGACTTAATGCGTAATGCGCCGGTAGACAGCCAGGAGAAAACCGCCTGGCTGGTTGGCGGACATCGTATCAGCCAGCGACTGCCCTGGTATCGTGGTGAGGCTGATGCCCCGATGGAGGCGGAAGCACAGCTCCTGGTCGACCGTGTTTTAAAACAATGTACACACAGTCCTTTGACCATCGCGCTGGATTGTCATTCAGGGTTTGGTGTGAAAGACCGTATCTGGTTTCCGTATGCCAAAAGCAAACGCCAGCCTGTGCCTCATCTGGGCAGTATTTACCATCTGCGCAAGATGTTCTTTCAGGCATACCCGCATCAGAACTATGTGTTCGAACCTCAGACTAAGCATTACACCTGCCATGGCGATCTCTGGGACTATCTTTATGATGAAATTACGGCGCAGGGACAAACTTTGCTGCCACTGACACTGGAGATGGGATCCTGGTTATGGGTCAGAAAAAATCCTCTGCAGCTCTGGCATCCGCTTGGATTATTCCATCCCCTGAAAAAACACAGAGTCGAGCGCACTTTACGCAAGCATCTTGTTTTATTCGACTTTTTAATCAATGCGACCGAAGCTTATACCAATTGGTTCCGTCATCAGCCACAAGGTGATGACTGGCAAGCAGCACACAGCCTCTGGTACAAGGATTCTTCATCATGACACCATGCCAACGTCCGGTCATTTTGCTTCGTGGGCTACTGCGGGAACAGCGCCACTGGGGAGAATTTACCCGTCTGTTAAAAATGCAGCTTCCGGATCGTTCGGTGATCACGATGGATCTGGCTGGAAACGGCCAGCGTTTTCTCGAAACATCTCCCTCGACAGTCAGTGCAATGGTGGATGATTTACATCAGCAATTACACTTTCTGCACGCCAGGCAACTCACAACTCAGAATCCATCCGAAGCCTGTCGCTATGATCTGCTGGCTATATCAATGGGAGGAATGATCGCCGTCGAGTGGGCAAAGCTTTATCCGGAAGAAGTCACATCACTGGTTCTGCTCAATACCAGTAATGGGAAACAATCGCCTTTTTTCAGACGACTGCGCTGGCAACAGTATCCGAAGCTGATCAGGCTGCTGCTCAGCCCGCCGGATGAACAGGAAGCAATCATCCTCAAGATGACATCCAATATGTACCCGGATGATCAGGATGTTCTGAAAATGTGGACGAAATGGCGCAAAGAATGCCCGATGGATAAAAAGAATCTTTTCAGACAGCTCAACGCCGCAGCAACCTTTCGTTATCCGGACATTCCTGCACATCCGATACTCTTGCTGGCCTCTCAGCATGACGAGTTAGTCGATGTTTCCTGCAGCCAAAAACTGGCTGAACACTGGCAATGTCCTCTGCAACTTCATCCCAGTGCCGGGCATGATCTCCCGCTTGATGATCCTGAATGGGTCTGCCGGCAAACGCTGAATTTCTGGCAGAGCATCCGCTGACAGCACCAAAAACGATCGATTACCGCTTTGCCCCACAGGCCAGCCTCAAATGACTCAGCTCCTTCGTCTCACGCTTGATACGCCGGAAGATGAACTTTGTCAGTAATCTCAAAGTTAAGATTCAGCGTGTCAATCATCCACCAATGCTTACCAACCCCTGGGAGACATTCCATGACTAACCATCCCTGTTTTCCAATCGCCCTGTTCGCGGGTTTATGCCTGATGCTTCAGTCCTGCAGCTCCAGCGACACGAATGAAGAAACCAACACAACCCCGGCTGTATCTCCGATTGAGCAAACCAGAAACGTTTATCAGCCCGCACGGACAGACAAAGCGCCGAGCGGAAGAAGTACAGTTTTTCAGTTCACCAACATCGCCTATTTCCGTGAAGGGCTCAAATATGACAATCCGGCCCAATTTACAATATTTGATGATGGCAGTTGGGAATTTTACGCAGCAAACATTCTCAATTCTAAGATAACCGGAGATGAAAGCGGTTCTGGCGGGGCGTGGACTCAAACACTCTATGTGAAGTATTACAGCGACTGGGATACGTATAAAAGACAATGTGCAGGCACGATCATCCACTCACGGAACTATGATCTGGTCACCGCCAAATACAACGTTGAGCTGAAAAATTACAGCCTGAAAGGTATGGACAATGAATTCAAGCAGAAACTGTCTGATATTCACTGTATCGATGCTTATCAGCAATGGCATAAATAAAAGCTGACCGCACAACGAAAAACACCTGACTTTGCAGACTTTGATGCAAAATCAGGTGTTCATTTCATTCAAAAATGATTATTTCGGTGCAGCAAACACCTGGGTCCAGTAGATACCATACGTACTGCCAGAGTTTGTAACTGAAGCTGCGCCCATTTGAGTGAAGCTGCCGTTCATGATGTTTTTACAGTGGCCTGGGCTATCCAGCCAGCCTTGCATCACAGAAGACACACTCTTTTGTCCGGCTGCGATATTTTCGCCGACAGTTCTCCAGTCATAACCCTGTGCGGTAACACGGCTGCTTGGCGTTGAACCATCCAGACCCGTGTGACTGAAGAAATCATAATTTGCCATATTGCTGGAATGAACAAACGCTGCCTGCTCCAGAGAATAATCCCATGTCAGTGGTCCTGCTGCAGCCATCCATGTTCCTCCACAGTCACGAGCCTGTGCACGTGCTGCGTTAACAGCTGCCAGCATTTCATCAGCCATGGATTGATCTGAGCTGCCTGAACCGGTTTGATCTGAACCGCTTGTGCCTGTACCACCGTTTGAACTGCCGCCGGTAGAACCTGTGTTAGTTGAACCGCCAGTGGTTTGATTCCCTTCGCCGGTGCTTGGTCTTTCAGAAGAACCACCATTTGTCACTGTGTTACCAGAAGGCGATGATGCACTGCTTCCAGAACCACTGCCTGAACCGCCACAGCCAACCAGAGTCACCATCGAAAGAATCAAAACTGTAAGAATTCGCATAAGGTACTTCCACTTCGTAATAATAAGATCCTGATTTTTAAGACAGAGGCATGTAACAAGCTCAATCGGAATATGTCTCTGTAACGGGCAACCTTTACAGTTGCAACAATCAAATCAGCCAACAACGGGAGAGGAATATACTGACTGCGAACATCGACTAGCAATAGTTGATGATTAAAAAATGCACTTTCTGACAATCATTTGACACAAAGATCTGCCATTTTTCTGGCGTGAAATTGCTTTTAATCGCTGATAACAAAGGAGATAACTTGAATAAAGATTGTTCAAAAATCAACCTGATACAAGCTGGTTAATTTTTAATCGATTTGATTTAATCTTACCCGCTCGCTGCAGTTGTGCTGTCAAAAATCTTCTGCGGGTATCGTTAGAACACCAAAGAGATCTCAGATCAGGCCATGTCCTGCTGACTTAAACTGACGCCTTTAATCTGCACATAGAGGGACTCTCCGACTGATAACTGCAGTTCATCCAATGCCCAAGGGGTGATATTTGCGGTCAGCCTTGAATGGCCAATTAATAGGTGAAGTACCACAATATCAACATGATACTGATGTTGTTCGATACCTTCGACAATCGCGGGAAGTACATTACGGATACTGGTTTGCTCAGGTTTAATTCGCGTGACTGACACATCATTCGCATGGATCCGAACCCGAATAAACTCACCTTCAGGTCTGCGCACCCGACTGACCCATAGCGGTACACCCGCTGCAATTTCAAGCTGACTCAATGGATAGATGGCATGATGCTGAGTCACTTTGAGCTGCAAAACAGCACTCTGTTCTTTTGGACTCAACCAGGGTCGCATCACAGAGGATCCCCAGACATCAGTCAGTTCCCCGGCAGCAATCACCTTTCCCTGCTCCAGCACGACCATATGGTCAGCAAGACGCAAAATCTCATCCAGACTATGTGACACATATAAAACCGGAATTTTGACACTCTTTGCCAGTGATTCGAGGTAAGGCATCAATTCCTGTTTACGGGGTAAATCCAGTGAAGCTAAAGGTTCATCCATCAACAGCATATCCGGCTGACTGAGCAGTGCCCTGCCAATGGCAACCCGTTGTTTCTCTCCGCCGGATAAAGCAGACGGAAAACGATTCAGCAGATGAGCAATATCAAGCAGATGAATGACTTCATCAAACAATGCATCGTTGGATTTTCCCTGGCAGCCATAGCGCAGGTTACCGCGGACCCGATAATGGGGAAACAGACGCGCATCCTGAAAAACATAGCCAATGTTGCGATGTTCAGGTGGTAAATGGATGCCTTGCCGGGTATCACACAGCACCCGGCTTTCCAGCTTGAGTGTCCCGTGATCTGGCGGCGTTAATCCACTCACGATATTGATAAAAGAGGTTTTCCCTGCTCCTGAGCGGCCAAACAACGCCGTGATGCCCGTTTCCGGCAATCTCACATCAACATCCAGTCTGAGTTGCCCAAGCTGCTTTTCGAAGTTCAGTTCAAGCATTAAGCCCCCAGCCGACGTCTTGCAGCCCGGGCAAGCCACTCGGAAACCACCAGTGACAGCAATGCTATTACAACTGCGATCACGCACAGACGCCCGGCCTGCGTTTCTGCACCCGGTGTTTCAATGAAGGAAAACATAGCCAGAGGAAGAGTCTGAGTTTCTCCGGGAATATTTGATACAAAAGTAATGGTTGCACCAAATTCACCAAGCGCCCGGGCAAATGCGAGTACTGTACCGGTAAGAATCCCCGGCAACATTAAAGGTAAGGTGATGGTCAGGAATACTTTCGCAGGACCGGCTCCCAGTGTACGGGCAGCCTGCTCAAGTTTGGGATCAACACTTTCCAGCGCCAACCTGATAGAACGAACCAGTAATGGGAAAGCGACAACAGAAACGGCCAGAACGGCACCTCGCCAGCTAAAACCAAACGAAATCCCAAACCAGTCATATAAATAAGCACCGACAACGCCCTGTCGTCCCATCACCACCAGCAGTAAATAACCCACCACAACAGGCGGCAACACTAAAGGCAGGTGAACAAGACCGTCCAGTAATGATTTTCCCAAAAATCTTCCCCGGGCTAACGCCCAGGCACAGGCGATACCAACAGGCAAGCTCGCTACCACTGCGGTGAATGCGACTTTCAGACTCAGTTGCAAAGCCGTTAATTCATAGTCTGTCAGTACAAATGCTTCCATCTTGACGTTTATTCGCTGTCTTCTGTGTTTCGATCACCCGTTGGTTAAAAAACCAAACTTCCTGAATATGGTTGCAGCTTCTGCAGATTCCAGATAAGCATAAAATGCCTTTGATGCTGCTGAAGGGACTTTCTTCGTCAGCACCATTGGATAAGTGATCGGCTGGTGCGTTTCGGCAGGAAAGCGGGCCAGCACTTTGACGTTTTCTGCAATGGAAGCATCGGTTTGATAGACGATCCCCAACTCTGCTTCCTGTCGCTCGACCAGCAATAATGCAGCCCTGACGTTATTCGCCCGGGCCAGACGTGGTTCAGCCTGCTGCCAGAGCCCTAAGCCCTCCAGCGCCTGTTTCGCATACAAACCTGCGGGGACATGAGCCGGATCACCCACTGCCAGCCAGCTCCCTTGCAACGAAGCGTCAATATCCCACTGAGCATTCAGTTCAATTGAGTTTTCCGGTGAAGAAATATGCGTGATCAAAACCAATTGATTGTGCAGTAAATCTTTGCGCGAATCAGCATTCGCCGCTTTTTGCGCAATGACATAATCCATCCACTTTGTATTTGCAGAAATATACAGATCTGCAGGGGCGCCCTGAACCAGTTGCCGGGCTAACGCTGAGGAAGAGGCGAAAGACAAGATCACATCATCACCGGTCTTTTTCTCAAAACGATCGGCCAGCTCTGTTAAAGCATTTGTCAGAGAAGAGGCAGCAAATACCAGCACTTTTTCTTTTGCGCTTACAGGCTGCAAGGACAGTAAAAATACAAACGGAAGGCACTTCCACCAGCGAAGACGCATCATCAGACTCCTTTCAATTCAATCACACAGGCATAGTAAATGAGATGACTATACCCGACAATTATTTTCTGACTACAGAGTCAGAAAAAAGCACCCACGAAAAAAAGAGTCCTGGACAATCACAACTGAATTAAGCGGCGATTGGCCAGGACTCTCGTCCGCCGTGTTTTGCTTTCCGTTGAAAACTGCCTTTACCTTTTTTGGCTTTTTCAACCCGGCTTCGGAAGACTTTGCTCGTGACCACCGCTTTCAGAGCATTATCCTGAATCACTCCCCGACCGTGTTCAGTTTCAAAAACCGTCTGCTCGTTCACTCTTTCTTTCACTTGTTCAGCGTGTTTCTTTGCCATGATTAACTCCTTTGTCGTTCATATAAAAGGCAAATTTCAAGCGAAGTGTACGCTTGATCACACAAATTTCAAGTGTCTGTGCGAAAAACTTTATTCAACAGTTGCAACTTCAGAATCTGGCTCAAACGGCTCAATAAAACGTTGATAGAGCTTCAAAAATTCCAGTACCGCTTCTCTGGCGATATCCGTTTCACTGTTGGTCAGAAATACCATTCCAGTCTGAGTTGCCGGGTTAAACAGCATTTCTGTCCGGATCCCTTTGACCCATCCGCCATGATGAACAAAACCCGTGATCCCCTGATAATCGAAAGTGCGCCAGCCCAGCCCATAATAGACTTTACTCAGCTTGGCTCTGTATCGGTACTGGTTCGCCCGGATCGCGGGCTGATGCAGCAGAACCAGATTATCTTCACTCAACACCTCCGGATATTGCCCTAATTGAGCCAGCATCCACTGCGCTAAGTCTTGCGCGCTTGCATTGACGCCAGCCGCCGCTGGAACCTGATAATAATAAGGTGCAGGCTTCACCGCAGCGTAACCGGATTTCACACGGACATGCGGCTCAACTCTGTTTTCTGTGCTCAGAAAAGCTTTTAACCCAAAACTTGCATGCTGCATGTGCAGAGGAATAAATATCTGTTCTGTGACGAACTGGGTGTAATCCATCCCAGACGCCAGAGAGATCATATCGGCACTCAGGTTATAAACAATATTCTGATAGCTGTAACACTCACCCGGGTCACAGACAAACTTCACGCGGTCTAAAACGGATAAAATGCGTTTGTAGCTGACATCATGCTCAAGCAGATCCGAGTATGCCTGAGGTACCAGTCCTGTTGTATGCGACAACACATTTCGCAAGGTCACTGTTTTCCCAAGCGCCGGGTCACTAAACTCAATATTATCCAGATAAGGAACGACATGGGTGTCCCACTCGATCAAGCCTTTATCAACCAGTATTGCTGTTGCTGCAGAGGCAAAGGTCTTTGAAATCGAAGCCAGGGGGAAGACGGTCGCAGAATCAATCATCTGATTCCCGCCCACCTTTGTGACACCGTAACCACGAAGTAAACGGATTTGCCCATTCACAATCACAGCCAGAGCAGCGCCGGGGATCGACGTTTTCACAGCCTGACTGACGTATTTATCAAGGGCAAATACAATATCATCACCGGGAGCAGCGATGACGCTTTGAGCACCAAACAGACAGAGAAAGCACCACAACCAGGTTCGACAACACACAACACCACCAGACTCGCCGTAACTCACAAGAGCACTCAAAGTAGGTATAACGTATTCCGCTTGAAACAGGTATCGACCTCACAATTTTCACTTCTTTTTCCTGCGACAATCTATACTCAAACGTATCAGTTAACATACTCACGCGATTGCCCATGATGTTCGATGCATGATCCAATTCAGAGCGTTCCTTGTTCAAATCATGTGCACATGCAGATACCACCCTCACATAAAATGTGATATTTATCACATTAAATGGGTAAATCATGATTTGACGCACACTTTACAGTGACGAAATGAGTTTGTTTTATAATAATGACGACTCATCCGATGAGTTATTTTGAGATCAAGGGCACATTTTGATCCTGACGCTGATCAGCCAAGATTCAATATGCCGCCTCAATCATACTAAGAAAAAAGATAAAGGTTGGTACGTATGAAAGTGGTCGACTTTCTCAAACAAAAAAGTGAAATTCTGGCCAAGCACCCATTCGAATTGAAAGATTGGTTGTCGCCTTCAATCCGGGATTACTGGATTGAGTTTTTAAACAAAGCCCATGTATCCGGTTGGTCTAAAGCAGAAAGCATTGCACTGAATGGCGATGCTGTACAAGAAACTGCAACCATTGAAATTCATCCTGAAGCAGCAAAGCTGATGGAAGAGCTCAATGCATCGCTGGGTGAAGAAACACATGTCGGAGAATGGCTGACGGTTGACCAGGATAAAATCAACCAGTTTGCTGCAGTCACTGAAGACCATCAGTGGATTCATACAGACCCTGAGCGCGCAGCTGTTGAATCGCCATTCAAAACCACAATCGCACATGGCTTTTTAACTTTGTCATTGCTTTCTGTACTGACAGACAGCGTTGATCCGGAAAACCAGAAGTTTCCGACAGCAAAAATGACCGTGAACTACGGCCTGAATCAGGTACGCTTCCCGTATCCAGTGAAAGCAGGCAATCGTGTTCGCGCGCGCACGAAAATTCAGTCGGTTTCACCGATAAAACGCGGTCTGGAAATCGTGCAGGAAATTTCAGTCGAGATTGAAGGCTGCCGCCGTCCTGGTTGTGTTGCTGAATCGGTTGTCCGTCTGTATTTCTGATCAAAACACTCGCCATGCCGCTTCAATATCAGTTTGAAGCGGTATGGCACACCTCCCCTGATCATTTCAGTTTTTTGTCTGAATTCTCCTGAAATCTTATCTGTATCAGATCTTTGCATCAAACAATCACACGACATTTCAGGATCTGTATCCGGTTTGATATTGTTCAGCTTTATTGATCATTACGCTTATATGATCGTGAATAAGGTACAGGGAGAGAAACCATGAAAAAAACAAACCCATTTTCTGCAACTAACGCCGATCGGGCTGCAATCTGGGAAATGCTGGTCACACGTGATATCAAAGCATACTGTGATGCCGACTGGCTCCAGGTTGCCGATGACTTTGTCGCAGATGAATTTTATGCCATCAATGCCAACCGGGAACACAATCCTGCAAAGTGGACTTTTGCATTCTCTACGCTGGCTGAGTATCAGCAAGAATGGCTCCGACAAGCAAAAGTGGCTCAGGGAACAATGTATAGTGAACCTCTGGAAGATGCCGTCCATGCTGCAACGACACTCAATGAGATTCAAATTGAAAATGGACGGGCAATTGCGCGTAAACAATTTAACGGCAAAATTCAACGTACAGATGGAGAAGCCGATGAGCTGCTGTGGCAAACCCTTTATTATCTGAAACAAACAGATACCGGCTGGAAAATTTGTGGTTTTACCGGATATCTTCCCCACACAAATTAATCTCCAAACAAAAAAGCTACCCTGAACAGGTAGCTTTTTTCTTCAGACAGAAAGCGAGAAAATACAGGCTGACAGTGGTAATAAACCGGATAAAAATAAGGTCAATCCGAATCCATAATTCGCAGCAATTTCTCTGTTCTTATCCGTTGCAATCAGTTCAGACGACAGCTTCGTGTGCGATTTCATACCGGCAGCATCGTGGTCATTTCTTGTACTTTCCCTACCACCATGCCAAACCAGCGCCGCCATTCCCCATTGCAGTGCGAACATATAAAAAAACACATCCTGATTCACTTCAAACGGCAATTCAGAAAAACGATAACCGACCCAAACAGCGCCACCCGCGAGTAAATTCATCAGAAAAAATGACTTTAATAGATTCTTCATGTTTGTTTTGATTAAAAACCAGCCAGACATGCTAATTCTGCCACGAATGTCAGTTCATCAACAAATATCCGTACACCAAAGGTACAAGAAATCTTTAACTTTTCATCTCACGAATTTGATTCAGGTATTTAATCCAGCCTCTTGAAGTTTCAGTCGATTCAAGATGATCAGCTTTCTTTGCATGTATCAGCGCCTGTTCAAACTGCCGCATCTTATAATAGGCACGAACTTGCGCCAGTTCGACCTCTGCTCCTCGTCCCTTTTGATGGATTTGCTTCAGTTCAGTCAGGGCAAGCTGATAATGCCCTTCCTGCAGTAAAAGCTGTGCCAGCTGCCACCGGTACTGTGCGTCATGCTTGATGGCTTTTCGCCAGAATGTCATTGCTTTATCCCATTCTTTCGCCATCTGCCAGTATCTGGCTTGAGTGACAATTAAATCTTTATCCGTCTCACTGTTTTCCAGCAGTGCAAAAGTGCGAGCTGCTTTTTCCGGGATACCTTGCTGCGCATACAGCTGGCCAAGTGTTTTGATATCTTGCTGAGACAGTGCAACATCCTGACGCTTTGCAAGCGCTAACGTTTCCAGCGCATGGCGATGCCGGCTGAGTTGCATCTGAATTCCGGCCATCTGCCGCCACCAGAGTGTTTTTTGTGGTTCCAGTGCAATCAGACGATTTAATGTTGTCAAAGCAGGTGCCAGCTGACTTAATTGCAATTGTGCACCGAGTTTTAACGATAACGGCTGAATTTCATCCTTCCGGTGAGAGCTTTCATAGTTTTTCAGCGCCTTCAGAACCGCCTGCCATTCTTCTATCTGATAATGGGCCTGAGCAATTCTCAGCCAGAGTTCATCCGCTTTTTCAGTCGCCGGAATTGCCTGACTCAATACGTAGTAATGCTTCAGCGCTGTCTTATACTGAGCCTGAGAAAGCAGAATATCGGCCAGCATACGCTGGGTTGACCGGGCCTGCTCATCTTCCAGCAAACCACTTTCAACAGACTGTGTCAGATGTTTGATTGACTGAGCCGGTTGTTCCGCCTGCCAGTAATACACGCCCAGAACCCGATCGATGAAAGCACGGTCATAAGCGCGTGAAATATCCATGCCTTTCAACAAAGCAATGGCTTCGCCCAGTTTATCTTCCTGCTGAAGTTTTTGGGCCTGTTGGACTTTACCAGCAGAATATTGTGAAAGCTGCGCTGAAAATACGACAGGCGTAAAAAACAGCATCAAAATGAATGCAAGTTTCTTCATGATTTATCGAGATTAAATTCCACTTTTACAGACTGCCCAGGTTGCGCCACTGCCTTGCCATTTTCCAGCTTAGGCTGATATTTCCAGCTTTTGAGCGCCCGAATAGCCTCACGGTCAAAAATTCGTTTGGGCTGCGCATCGACCACTTGAATGTCAGTGGGACGCCCACGGGAATCGATCGTGAAAGATAGAATGACAAAACCTTCAATACTTCGTTTTTGTGCTCTGGGCGGATACTTAGGCTCGACGCGATATAACGGCATCACCTGCTGATCCTTACCGATATCCGAAAACGCAGGCAATTGAATCGCCATCCCAGTTACGGATGCATCCAAAGCAACGGATGGCATTATCGGAGAGGTCAAAGGAGTCACTGTGCTGTTGGCATTCGTATGCTTCGGCACAGACTCAGGTGGCGGCTCCGGGGTTTCCGGCTTCTCAGGAACTGAACGCTGACGACGCTGAACCTCCGATTCCTGCTCGACCATCACCATATTAAATGCCAGTGTCTCTTTGGATTCCGGTAATTGATGGTGACCGTTATCCACCATCCAGGCCATAAAACTGAACAGGCCGCCCGTCACGAACATAGCGATCGGCGCGGCCAGAAATAGCCTGAACATCAGCGTTTCTCCGCTGCCAAAGCAATATTCTTCACGCCTGCCCCTTTCGCCGCATCCATGACTTTCACCACGGTACCGCTATAAGCATGTTCATCCGCCTGAATCACTAACGATGCTTCAGGTTGATCAAGCAGCATGGTTTCAAGAGTCGCCTGAACCCGTTCAACATCGACAACACGTTTATCAATATAAACATCATTGGCAGAAGTGATTGCGACAAAAATACCCGCATCTTTCTGACTGACCACATTGCTGGCCTGCGGGCGATTCACCTCAACGCCGGATTCACGGACAAACGAACTGGTGACAATGAAGAAAATCAGCATGATAAAGACGATATCCAACATTGAGGTCAGATCGATCTGAGCTTCTTCACGAGCGGCTGATGGACGACTTAATCTCATCATTGACTCCTTAAGAGTTTTTCGAGTTTTTGTTCACGCATTTTGCAGGCTTTCGCCAGTCGGGCATGCACAAACATTCCGGCCAGTGCGGCAACCATACCTGCCATCGTGGGCAACGTCGCCAGAGATATACCAGAGGCCATTAACTTGGGCTGGCTGCTGCCCTGACTGGCCATGACATCAAAGACTGAGATCATTCCGGTGACGGTGCCCAGCAATCCCAGCATCGGACAAATCGCAACCAGTACTTTAATGATATTCAGATTCTGAGAAAGGCTGAGGTGTGCTTCATTCAGCCAGCCGGCACGGATAGCATGGGCGTACCAGGAAGTTTGATCCCCTCTGGCGCGCCATTGATCCAGCCATTGTTGTTTCTCTTTCGGATATGTAAATGCTAAATACAGAAGTCGTTCTGTCACCAGCATCCAGCAAAGTAACACGATAGCTGCCAGCCACCAGAGAACCTGACCTCCCTGCTGCATAAATTGCTGCAGGGGCAGCCACCAGTGACCGGCGAAATCAGCACTGAACAATGCAACATCCATTATGCTGGACTTCCCGATTTTTCAGCCTCAGCAGCAACCAGGCTGATCCCTTGTTTTTCAAGAATGTTACGAATAGCGTCAGCCTGAGTGCTCAGCACATTATGAGCAAGCAGCAACGGCATGGCAGAAACCAGACCCAGTACTGTGGTGACCAGTGCCATCGAAATACCACCAGCCATTACTTTCGGATCCCCGTTACCAAACTGGGTAATCACCTGAAAGGTTTCAATCATACCGGTTACGGTCCCGAGCAGACCGAGCATCGGCGCCAGTGCTGCAAGTAATTTCAGCATCGACAAACCACGCTCCAGCCCTTGCTGTTCATCGACGATGGTTTCCAGCAGGCGCAATTCCAGCGCTTCAACAGAACGATTCTGTTCTTTATCGTAAACATTCAGCACCCGACCCAATGGGTTATTCCCGGGTTGTTCCGGCTGCTTTAACTGCGCTTTGATTTGCTGGCGAATCCAGAACAACTTCCCACCGCGGTACAACGCAATCACAACACCGACGGCCAGTAAACCCAGAATAATCTTACCGACTACCCCGCCCTGAGACAGACGTTCCATCAAAGAAGGCGTATGAGCCAGCTGCTCCAGCATTTTTCCACGGGACGGATCAATCACGGTCATCTGCATGCCCGAGTCAGCCATTAAGACCATTTGGCTCAAAACTGGCGTACTTTCGGGTTGTTTCAGATAAGGGGTTGCAACCTTACGCTCACCATTCCATGCAAGATACCCTTGTTCACCGACCAGCCCGAAGCTGCCGAGACGATACGCATCCACATGAGATTCATAGCCTTCGCCGTTAATATATGGTACAGAGACCTGACGCATTTCTGAGCTCGCTTTGATCTGCTCAGTCATACCCTGCCATAACCCACGGAGTTGCTTCAGGGAAGGCAGTGCCTTCGCAGCGACAATCTCTTGCACAACCTTGGCATGCTGCTGACGATCTGCAGCCGTCACTGAGGTATCCATTTCAACGTCTAAGTCTTTGGCTGTCTGACGAACCACCCCAAAGAGCTCCCCCAGACTGCCTGACTCCAGTCGCAGGGTTTCTTCAAGTTGCGCCAGAGTCTTTTCATTGTTGCTGAAAGTATGACTCAGACGATCCGTTTCTTCGTTCAGCTTTTTTCTCTCCGCAAGAAGAGCGTTCCGCTGGGCGCGAATCTCGGCCTCAGTTTGCTGGAAACCAGCTTCTCGAGCTTGCTGATGGACTTGCTCTGATTTCTGTTCCTGACGTGTTTTTTCTACTAACCCATCCACGGCCAGTACCGAACCAGATAAAGATACGAGTGACAGTGCTAAAGCCAACGTTTTCAGTTTCATCTTATTGAACCTCCACGTGAGCTGACACCGGCAGTGAAATCAGTCCGGGTGCAATTTGTTTCGCTGCCATCGCATAGGCTTTATCCAGCTCAGAACCCACCTGCGATTCCAGTAACTGCCACTTGGCGTCCTGTTCATTCCAGCCCCAGTAACGTTGTCCATCCAGACTGCGTGCGACAAAAGCTAGTCGTCCCAGATACAGCAAGTCAGCTTCAATGCTTTCTGTCGGTGACAAGGTCACTTTCCCCTGATACAGACCCATCTTGGTGCCGTAGTCCATTTCAATCTGATAGGCTTCCAGAATACGGCGATACTTTTCCGCATCACTGACATCTGCCTGCGCCATCATGAGTTCCAGCCTGGCAATCCGTGCTAAACGCTGATCGCGTTTAATTGGTCGGTCTTCTTCAACCAGGGTTTTCAGGCCGTCGATCATCTGATACATCAACGGCACAACGCCCTGACGGGTTTCCTGAATTCCGGTAATTTGTTCATTCAGACTGGCTTTTTCATTTTCCTGACTGTCAACCAGTCGGGCCAGGTGATCCCGGTAAATGGTCAGATTCTTGACTTCTTCCTGAAGCGCTTCGATGTCTGCCTTCATCGACAGAACGTGTTCCGCACTCGTATCGATCCTCTGTTGGCTTTGCGCTGCAGATTGATTCATTTTCGTTTCGATAACGCGAGCAGAATCAAGGCTGGTGGCTGCTGCGTTCACACTGAGACCGATGGCTATCATGGCCAGGCTGAATTTCACTTTGTTCATTTGGAGCAGTTACCTTAGCATCCGGTTCAGAAAGTCAAACCCGATGTTCGCTTTCTACAACTGTTATGATACTCAGTTATCTGAGCTACTGGTCACACATCTTAGTTGAAAACAAATCTCATTTAAACTATAAATCCGGAAAATTTCTTTCCGCCGTTTACATGAGAATCAACTAAATTCTCGGACAAAACGATCGGGTGAACCCAGTGACCAGTCGCCTAGGGAAAGCTATAATGTGCGGCAAATCAGTAATTCGGAATATAAAGTGACCAACCTCCCTCTTGAAATCATTCAACGACAGCTCAGCGACTTAGGGTTTCGGCCTGAGAATATGCGCTTCGTCACCGTCTCAGCCATGTCACCTGAACAACTGGAAGCTTGTACTGCCCAGCAGGATGAATGCTTTTACAACAGTTATATGAACGTTATCTATGGTAAGGGAGAGCGTTACGTCCTGGGATTCCGCTGTGAAGATCCGATTGTTGATCACGCGATTATCCGTGTCGGAGACCAATATTTTGACCCAACTTTACAAGCGAACGGGAACTTTGAATCGTATCAGTTTGCTGTTTTAACCGAATTCACCGTGTTTGATATGGTGAAACACGCGAAATCGAATAAAGATTTCCCGCCGGATTTGGATTATCTCCTCAGCAAAAAAAGTAAATTCAAAAACATCATTGCCGCGAACTAAAGCTGAATCGCATGACTGACTCTGGCCAGAGTCAGTCAAAGCCAGTGCACTTTCTTCAATCATTTTCCACTAAAAACTTGAGCTCATGCTCAAAGTTCTTTCAATTGTCTTACTTTTTACGCTTACCCCATGAGATTTCGCGATTTCTGTGGCATAAATGTGCTTTGTAATACAACACTCATATAAGAGAAGACTCTCTTTTTAATTATCAATAAGTAATAGGAAGGCAATGCATGAAACCCTTGGTTTTCAGTCTGTTCAGTTTACTCCTGACCGGATGCAGCAGCGGTGTATTGATCTCTATTCCTGAAGATTTTCAAACTGCCGATAAAGCCAGCCAAGGCTTTCTCGTCGGCAGCCTGGGCGCCACAACAATCTGGCCCTCAACCGGCGAAAACCTGCAAACAACACTGATTTTCCGAAGCACGGAGTCGAACGATCGCTTCAGTGTCTCAAATGATAATAATGACAGTGATTTCAAGACAACACGTGTATCCGGTTCATTATTCACCTTGCCCTTGCCCGCGGGAACTTACCAGCTGGATACGGTCACCTTTAAAGGAACGGATGGCAGGAAAACGGTGCAAACGCAATCTGACAAACCTTTGAATATCAGTTTTCATATCATCGCCGGCGAAGTTACCTATCTGGGACAGTTTATTGCAAGCAGCCAGGTGTCCAAAAGCCCGTTGTGGAATACCGAATACCCGAATGGGCGCGGCTACCTGACTCATACTTATGCAGAAAAACAAGACAAGGCGTTGCTTTATCAGCAGCATCCTGAGCTGTCATCATTTCGCTTTCGCGCCGCTGCTCTGCAAGGAAGCCCTTCAAACTTGCTGAAAATTGAGACGAAGACGGCTCCTCAAGGTTAAAGTGACAGAGTCACATAATTTTTGTTTATCTTTAAATGAAATACAGGCACTTAGAACAAATTTTACTCAGACTCACAAAGCAAAAAAATACCATAGAAATCTGCTGGCCCAGTGCTTGACTTTGGCAAATACGACATGGAATCTGGAGTCCGAGCATTTCCCACAGAGTTATGCACAGCTTTTGTGGATAACGAAAACCAAAAGATATCTTCTCTTTCTCCATGAAGTAATATCGTTAATTTCTGAGCACATACGAAAAAGGCCAGACGATGTCTGGCCCGATTCAACCGTTATCTCAAGCTTTCAGCTTACTGAATCGCTGAACATTCAGCGCTTTCGATACTCAGATTCGAGTTAAATTTATATTCAGCAAGGTATTGAACCGCCGTTGGATAAAAACCGACATTAATGGCTGCTTCGAGGTCAGAAAGGTCAATTTTATAAGTTTTCAGGCCAACCTCGGTCAGTTCGTTTGGTAAGCAGCTGTTAGCGTCCCCTTCTTCAAAGCACATACCCGCTGTATCTGGAATTTTGGCACAACCGACATCCGTTACCGAACCGACTGCATTCACCAGATCATCCCGCGAGCCAAAAGGTGCATTATCAGGCAGACCCACATTATAGCCCTGCAGTTCTGTCCAGGTATGGTATCCATCCGGTACACCTGTAATACCTTGAGTATTCGCGCTGTAAAGCGTAAATACTTCAACTTTGCCCTCTAACAAATCTTTTACTGTCTCTTCATCACAGCCAGCCAGGGCCAGGAGTGAGCAAAGAATCACTGCTGCTCTTGTCATTTTTCTATCCTTTGTATTTATGAGTGTTGCAGGGTGAGTATCTTCTACCAAAAAGCAGAATTCCACTTCCAGACATAAAACTGATAGCTGGCTGCCATTTTCTTCAATTGTTCTGTTTTCGGCTCAAATTTGCTTATTTTTCACCCACATTTATCCGCAATGCTATCTGATGTGCTTTTTCGAATTTCAAAACTGATAGCATTCATTTTTAATCAACTATACGCATAAATTTGAACAAATTTGCTTTTTCCGCAATCTTATGTCCCAATGTGGGCAAACTTCTTACGTGACAATAATTATCAATCAAAATTTTTAGAATTTTTCCCTCTCCTGGTCCCCACCAATCGAAGGCACGCTATGTCGTAGAGGAATTGACCTGCCTTAGCATAACATCCTCTATTCATTGAAAATTCCACGCCAAAACTTAACCTCAATCACGAATAAATGGTGAAATAATCAACAGTTTGTATGATTTTCTTGGCCGCAACAGCATTTTTAGTATTTCCTCTTGCCCAATCACTTATTGATGTTTTTATTAATTCATTCAGATCGTTAGGCTACAGCTAATGATTTTTTACTCGTCGAAATAAGGAACCATGATGAAAACATCTGTATTAGCGTTAGCCTTATCGGCTGCTATTGCTGGCCCGGCGCTGGCAATCCCGGCAGCAGATCTGGATCAGCTTGGTCAGGGATTGGATGTGACCTACACGGTTGTAGATAACACCCAGCAAGACTGGGTCTCTTTCCGGGCCAGACTTGATTTTACGAACCAGAGCGCCAAAACACTGCCTGTAACCGGCTGGAGTATTTACTTTAGCCATATCCGTATGGTGAAAGATGTTCTGAATGAACAAGTCAAAATCACACATGTTAACGGCGATATTTTCAAACTGGAACCAACGGACAAGTTCGTTCCTCTGGCACCCGGCCAATCACTGACCATTGAGTTTGATGCTTCCGACTGGCAGGCTGCGAAAACGGACATTATGCCGAACTGGTATTTTGTTTCTGAAGACAATGGCAACACCATTACATCTCTCATCACCAGTACCAGCAACCACATCAATGGTGCCGTGCCAACCAAACCTTCTGAAGAACTGCCGTTTGTTGCTGATTTTACATCACCGCAGCAATGGAAGCGTTACGGCAGTGCTGCGATCACGGATTACTACAATCCCTTCACCGCGCAAGATCGTTATCAGCGTAATGCCGATCTGAGTACTCTGGAAAACCCTGTGGGTGTCATCCCATCCCCAGCCCAGTTCACTCTCGGCAGTGGCAGCGTTAGTATTGATTCAAGCTGGGTTGTTGTTTATGACAATGGCTACGAAGGCCAAGCGACCTTCCTTGCCAATCAGTTAGGCCTGACGGCCGTACCATGGTCACCGGCCACGAAAAAACGTATCAACATTGGCTGGAGCCAGGTCAATGTCAATGGCATTCAAAAATGGGATGAAGCCTATAACCTGAATGTTAACCCGCAAAACGAAATCATTTCGATCGGTGCTACGGATGGCGCAGGTGCACTGTATGCCTCTCAGTCATTACTTCAATTGGTCGATGGTAACCAGATCCCCGCGGTAGATATCGCGGATGCACCGCGTTTTGCGTATCGCGGCCTGTCCGTTGATGCGGTGCGCAACTTCCGCAGCAAAGACTCAATCATTCAGTTGCTTGACCAGATGGCAGCGTTTAAGCTGAACAAACTCCATCTCCGTCTTGCTGACGATGAAGGCTGGCGAATTGAAATTACAGGACTCCCAGAACTGACAGATGTCGGTTCAAAACGTTGTCATGATCCTAAAGAAAAATCCTGTCTGCTGCCATTCCTGGGTGCCGGTCCCAACGGTAGTGCTGAATCAAATGGCTACTATACGGCAGAAGATTACCGGGAGATCCTTCAGCATGCGGCTTCGCTGAGCATTGAAGTAGTTCCGGAAATTGATATTCCTGGCCATGCGCATGCTGCGATTAAAGCCATGGAAGCGCGCTATGACCACTTTGCCGCTCAGGGCAATCTGGAAGAAGCCAGCAAATACCTGCTGACAGATTTCAGCGACACAACAGAATATCTTTCTGTTCAGATGTTTACAGACAATGCTATCAACGTTTGTATGGATTCAACCTACAATTTCGTTGATGCTGTGGTCAAAGGTCTGGTGAACCTGCATCAGGGAGTTCAGCCACTGAAAACCTTCCACTTTGGTGGCGATGAGATTGCCGGTGCATGGGTTAACTCTCCTGTCTGTCAGGCATTTATTGCCAACAACACAGATGGCGTCAACAGTGTCTCTGACCTGAGTCGTTACTTTGTCGAGCGTATCTCTGTCATTACAGCGAACTATGGTCTGGATATGGCAGGCTGGGAAGACGGTCTGATGCACAGCGGACAAGTCTACCCCCGCTCTGAAATGGCCAACAGTCAGCTCTGGGGTAACGCCTGGCAGAATATCTGGGAATGGGGTGTTGCTGACCGTGCCTATAATCTGGCAAACAACGACTATAAAGTTGTTTACAACCATGCCAGCCACCTGTATTTCGACCACCCATACGAGCCGGATCCAAACGAACGCGGTTACTATTGGGCGCCACGTTTCACCGACACCCGGAAGACCTTTGGTTACATGCCGGATGATGTGTTCGCAAATGCCGACTTCACCCGTGCCGGTGCACCAATTACGAAAGAAGACGTGGTTGCCGGTGCTGGTGTGAAAAAACTCCTGAAACCTGAAAATGTATTGGGTATTCAGGGTTCGCTGTGGGCTGAAACAGTCCGTACTGAAGCTCAGTTCGAAGGGATGACTTTCCCGCGTGTTCTGGGTCTGGCCGAGCGTGCATGGCATACGGCGGGCTGGGAAGCCAATGACAACGCTGGCACCCCTGTAGACAAGGCAGCCCGTAATACGGACTACAACCGCTTCGCAAACCTCCTGGGCCAGAAAGTGCTGCCGAAACTGGAGCAAAGCGGCATTACGTTCAACCTGCCTGTCCCTGGCGGCGTCCTCGAAAATGGTGTCCTGAAGGCGAACTCCACCTTCCCTGGCCTGACCATTGAGTACTCCGTCGATCAGGGCGCAAGTTGGCAGGCTTATGATCGCCTCAATCCACCAGCAGCGGCGAGTGGTGTCCAGCTGCGAACAGTGTCTGGTGACCGAAGCAGCCGGGTTACAACAGTGAATTAAGCAACATCATTGCCCGAACGATAAAGAGCTCCGTCAGGAGCTCTTTTCATTCATCAATCGGGTGCTTTGCTACTCTGGATCAGCCCAGACAGCAAGTTCATTACCACTCGGTTCTGTAAAGTGGAACCGGCGGCCTCCGGGAAACGCAAAAATCGGTTTCACAATTTTGCCGCCCGCTTCGATGACTTTTTGCTCTGTCGCTTCTAAATTATCACTGTACAGCACAATTAAAGCCGCACCTTTTTCTGATTCAGATTTCAGGGGCGCCGCATAAAATCCCCCATCCAGCCCCTGATCCGAAAAAGCTGTATATTCATCACCATAATCTGTAAATGACCAGCCAAAAGCGGATTCAAAAAAAGCTTTTGTTGCCGGCAGGTTACTTGCAGGAAATTCAACGTAATTAATCTGATGATGCTGTTTCACTGAATGTCTCCAGAATTATTGACGGTAACGATATCATAGGCTTTCTTTAACACCTCTGTCCGAAGTCCGCACAGATTTTCTGGAATTCTTTTGCTTTCTTCAAAAAAACAGGGTTAGAATGCCAACGCAAAATGATACTGAAGACAACAAGCTTCGGTTGAACATACAGAATGATTAAACGTTAGTCGGGGAGTCGAAAGGCTGAGACCACGCTGTGGGACCCGTTGAACCTGATCCAGCTCATACTGGCGTAGGGAACTAGCAGACTTGCCTGCCACTAAGCGCCAGTTCCTGACGGCTCAGTGACCATCGCGACTGTTCGTCATCCCTGCCCCATCATGAATCATGATATTGATGCCAAGGGATGAAAATGAACAAGTCAGCTCACCATGAACTTTCCCCAGAAATTAAAACCCCGATTACACTGACAATTGCAGGTTCAGACAGTGGTGGTGGTGCCGGGATACAGGCTGATATCAAAGCCATTTCGGCAACTGGCGGCTATGCCTGCTCGGTTATCACGGCACTGACGGCTCAAAATACACAGAGCGTAACGGGTATTTTTCCGGTCAGCCCGGCGTTTGTTGAACAACAGCTGGATGCTGTCTTCAGCGACCTTGATATCCAATCGGTAAAAATAGGCATGCTGAGTGATGCGACTATCATTCGTGCTGTTGCTAAAAAACTGCGTCAATACCGGCCGAAATTCATCGTTCTCGACCCGGTGATGGTCGCAACCAGCGGTGACTTATTACTGGAAGCCGATGCCATTTCCACCCTGAAATCAGAACTTCTTCCTCTGGCAACACTGATCACGCCAAATCTGCCAGAGGCAGTCGCTTTAACCCGAAATCCATCCCTTTCTGGTACAGTTTCAACTGTTATGCACACAAAAGAAACAGAAGAAAAAGAAGCGCTGATTGAGCAGTTGAAACAACTCAACACTGAAGCTGTTTTGCTGAAAGGGGGACATTGGGAACAGGAAGCACAAAGCACGGACTATCTCATCCTAGAAAGTGACACCGTCACCCTAACTGCTTCGCGAGTTCAGACGCAGAACACGCATGGCACGGGATGCACGCTGTCTGCAGCGATTGCTTCTTATCTGGCTCAGGGACACACCCTCACAGAAGCCGTGACACGCGGGAAAGCCTATCTGACGCAAGCCCTGTTACATGCGGATCAACTTCGGATTGGCCAAGGTCATGGCCCGGTTCATCACTTCTATTCACTCCAGCCGCGTTAAGGAAAAGCAGGTGCCTGAGCAAATCATCACTCGTCAGGAAGAAAACCACATGACTGACCGGCAGGCAGGCTTGGGGGTTCAGCTGAATAATATTCGTTTGCATTACCCTGATCAGGAAATGCCATTATTCAGACAGCTGAATCTCAGTTTAATCCCAGGCCAGTGGCATTGCATTCTCGGGCAAAGCGGATGCGGTAAAACCACATTACTCAGGCTACTGGCCGGATTATTACCCGCCGACGTCCATTGGCAAGGGAGCATTAAAACCAGCAGCAACCAACCTGTGAATGCACAGATTGCCTATATGGCTCAGCAGGATTTACTGCTTCCCTGGCTGAATGTGCTGGATAATGTTTGCTTTGGTGTTCAGCTCAGACACGGAAAAGTCAGTGAGACGCATCAGTCACAAGCGATTGCACTGTTAGAACGCGTCGGCTTAAAAAAATACATCTCTGCCCCCCCATCAAGGCTCTCTGGCGGAATGCGTCAGCGGGTTTCACTCGCCCGAACCCTGATGCAGGACCAGCCACTCGTATTAATGGATGAACCTTTTTCAGCACTGGATGCTGTCACACGATACAAATTGCAGGATCTGGCTGCAGAACTGCTGGAAAACCGAACCGTTCTGCTCATTACACATGACCCTCAGGAAGCACTCCGTCTGGGACACTCTGTGTTCCTGATGCAAGGCCAGCCCGCAAAAATCACCTCGCTGCCAACCCCGGACGGGACGATTCCGCGTGAAATCGACGCCCGTCTTGTGAATTGTCAGCAGCAGATCCTGAAAGCCCTGAGTTTGGTAAACCAACACAATGACTAAATTATTGGCTCAATGGCAGACCGGCACGCCTGTCAAAACACGTTCTATTCACCATCACCCGCTCGCTCGGCTGGTGATCAGTCTTGGTGTTCTGGCCCTCGGCTGGCAGGCTGTGGTCACAGTGTTTCAATTGCCCGGTTTTATCCTGCCGGAACCACTGGCTGTACTCAATAAACTGATTCAGCGCCACGATGTACTGCTTCGCCATGCCTGGGTCACAACCTGTGAAATCATGCTGGGTCTGGTCACAGGGTTAGGGGTCGGACTCTTTTGTGCATTGTTGATGCTGCTTTTTACCCCTGTCAGACGCTGGATGTTGCCCCTGCTGATAGCCAGTCAGGCGATTCCTGTTTTCGCACTCGCCCCAATTCTGATGCTCTGGCTGGGATACGGTATCGCCTCCAAAGTTGTGATGGCTGCCATCATCATTTTCTTTCCGGTGACGACCTGCTGCTATGACGGTCTTCGCCATACACCACAAGGATATCTTGATCTGGCAAAAACACTTCATGCAACTCGCTGGCAAATCCTGCGCCACATCCGGCTGCCGGCTGCATTACCGGCACTGGCATCCGGAATCCGTGTGGCTGTTGTCGTCGCACCGATTGGTGCCGTTGTCGGTGAGTGGGTCGGTGCCAGCGAAGGACTGGGCTACCTGATGTTACAGGCCAATGCCCGAATGATGATCGATGAGATGTTTGCAGCTCTTATCATATTGGCCAGCCTCTCTGTTGCTCTTTATTTCGGGACAGACTTTCTGCTGAAACGCGCAATTCCATGGCTGCCTGAAAACAGTCAGTCACAATCATGATTTAACCAAGGATACGCTTATGATTCACTTCCCCACCCGTACCGCGATCGCTGTCGCAGTGACAGCTGTGACATTCCAGGCACAAGCGAAAGAACTCACCTTGATGCTGGACTGGTTTGTTAACCCTAATCACGGCCCGATCATCATTGCTCAGAAAAATGGCCTGTTTCAGGAGCAAGGGCTCGACATTAAAATTCAGGAACCAGCCGATCCGTCCATGCCCGCCAAACTGGTTGCCGCAGGCAAAACTGATTTAGCCATTTCTTACCAGACCAGCCTGACAATTGATGTGGCGGCAGGTCTTCCGTTGATTCGGGCTTCCACCCTGATTGCAACGCCGCTCAACACCTTGATGGTCCTGGATAAAAAAGGGATTGAATCACTGGCTGATCTGAAAGGAAAAACCATTGGAATCGCCATTGCAGGAAATGAAGAAGCGACTATTGGTACCATGCTGAAAACAGCCGGTGTTGATTTCTCCGAGGTCAAAATCGTGAATGTTGGCTGGGCACTCTCTTCTTCGCTGGCATCCGGAAAAGTTGACGCCATCTGGGGTGGCCTGCGTAACTTCGAGTCAAACCAGCTGGCACTGGAAGGCTATCAGGCAAAAGCGTTCTTCCCTGAGGAGCACGGTGTACCGCCTTATGACGAACTGGTCGTGGTCGCCAATAAAAAACAGTACAACGCTGAAGACCTCAAAAAATTCAACAAGGCACTGGAAAAAGCAACGCAGTACATTGTGAATCACCCGGATCAGGCCTGGAAAACCTTCATCTCATATTCACCCGATACCCTGGACAATGAGCTGAACAAAATGGCTTGGCGAGATACCTTGCCGCGCTTTGCTCTCCGTCCGGCAGCGGTTGATCAGGCCCGCTACGATCAATTCTCTGATTTTATGTATCAACACAAGATCATCGATAACGCCCCCAAAGCGAAAGATTTTGTCCCGGCTTTTTAAGCCATGTCAGAACACAAGAAACACACATTTCAGGGAATACACATGAATCATCTGGATTTGATCAATGCATGTCAAAATGACTGGCATGACTACACCCACCACATCTTTGTGCAGCAACTCGCCAGTGGGGAACTGAACCCGGCGGCTTACCTGCACTATCTGAAACAGGATTTTTTGTTCCTGAAACATTATGCCCGTGCTTACGCACTGGCTATTTTTAAAGCGCGGACTTTAGACGAAATGCGACGCCCTCTCCCGGGGTTACAAGCGTTGATTGGCAGCGAGATGCATCATCACATCAGTTATTGTGAACAATGGGGACTTACTGAGTCAGATATGGAGGCGGAAGCCGAAGATGTCGGCACTGTGGCTTACACCCGTTATGTGCTTGATACGGGCATGGCTGGCGACATGGCTGACCTGTTTACGGCCCTCGCACCTTGTGCGATTGGTTATGCCATGATCGGTGAAAGACTGATTCATGCCACTGAAACCAACTTAACCAATAACCCATACAGCAGCTGGATTACGCTGTATGGTGGCGAATCCTTCCAACACGATGTACAGAACAGCATCCATTATCTGAACAGTCTGCTGGAAGAAATCTCTGTACACAGTCCGAGAGGTCAGCAGCTCATCAACATCTTCAGGACAGCGACACGAATGGAAGTTGCGTTCTGGCAACAGGGACTGACTGCGGCCGAAGCATCATAAATACCGGATCTGATAAGCCATTTACAAAGGGCCAGACTGAGATCTGGCCCTTTCCCCAGCACCAGCCTCATCTCAGAATGTGCTTCTTCCCCTGTTCCCGCAAATTATTTCCCGGCCAGGTGTAAGTTCTCCAGCATATTCAGCAGGATACCCACCCCATCTTCCAGCATTTCATATTGCCGCGCTTTACCGAGCACCCGGATTCCCTGCATTTGCATGACCAGAAATCGGCTGAACTGAATCGGATCCGTTGCTTTATCCCATTCACCGCTTGCCTGTGCATTCCGGATTGCCTGTTGATAACGTGCAGCCAGGGTTTCGAAGAGTAAACCACCCGATGCCAGCACACTTTCATCACAGTGGGCCCGTTCGAGCAAAGCATTTTGCATGAAACACCCACATTTCTGATCGCGCTGTAGGGCAACAAAACGTTTCAGATAAGCCAGAATATCGGAGTAACCCGCTTCGTCGTGCAAAATTTTTCGCAATGGCGGAAACGACACCTGTTGCAAGTAATAATCCAGCGCTTCACTGAAAAGAGAGGCTTTATCCGTATAAGTGTTGTAAAGACTGAATCGGTTGATCTCCAGATGTTCGACCAAATCCGACACTGAAGTGTCGGCATAGCCTTTTTGCCAGAACAGTTCCATTGCCTGGATAAGCTTTTCTTCTCTGTCAAAATTTTTGGTTCTGGCCATATTGATTCTCACTGGGATCTTTTTTCATGTTACGTACTTGACGTAAGGCTGTTTATTCCCTTAGATTTTAATCTAAACGTTCATTCCGATAAAGGTGCATGATGAAAATCTATGAGCTCGCCCCCTCCCCAAGTGCAAGACGTGTGAGTATCTTTCTGGCCGAAATGGGCATCGACGTTGAACGGGTTTCCGTTGATATCCGCAGTGGCGAAAATCTAACGGAAGCATTTCAGATCAAGAGCGCGAACCACTTAATTCCGGTACTGGAGCTGGATGACGGTACTACGATCTGTGAATCCATCGCAATCTGCCGGTATTTTGACGAATGTTACCCTTCCGATAAGTCTTTGTTCGGCAATTCGCCGATTGAAAAAGCACAGATTGAAATGTGGCAACGCATTGTTGAATTGAAAGGTTTATTGGTTGCGATGCAGGCATTCAGGAATCTGACCGGTATTTATCAGGACCGTGAAACCTGTATTGAAGCATGGGGAGAAGTCTCACGGGACCGCCTTGTGGCATTTCTGCCGGAACTGGACCAACAGCTCTCGAAGTCGCCCTATATCGCTGGCGAGAAATTCTCTGTGGCAGACATTACCGCCGTTGTGATGTGCAATTTCATGAAAAATCTGAACGTCGAGGTTGATGAGTCACTCCCTCATCTTCAGGCCTGGCTTCAAAAAGTCAGCACCCGCGCTTCAGTATCCCGGTAAAAAACAACAGAAGGAATTTGGATGATTAATCTCTATACAGCGCGTACGCCAAATAGTCACAGCATGAAATGAGCCAAAAAGAGTGGCCAGAAAGCCACTCTTTTCAGCGTATTTAAGCAGAGCGCTGCCACCACTGCGGGATGACCGTACAATTGCCGGTATTTCCGGACAACCAGGCGTGCTCGCCTTCGATCGTCAGTTGCAGTTGCATTGTCCGTTCAACCATGCCCTCAAGGCATGCAAGTGCTTCATCTTCGATGAACACAACCGAAACATTTTTATATTGTGAAGCTTTTGATTTCATGGACTGCCACCACATTGGCGCAGCATTATCACCATAAGCATAAATCACCACGCGATCCGCTTTTTGGGCCGCGCGTTTCACCCTTTTTTCATCAGGCAGACCCAGCTCAACCCACAGCTCGATCTCATCGCTCAGATTCTTTTTCCACAAATCAGGCTCATCGGTATCACAGAGCCCTTTGGTAAAGGCCAGATCCTGATCGGCATTCAGCCCCCAGGCCAACACCCGTAACATGAGCCGCTGCAGTGTCTCCGACGGATGACAAGCCAGTGTATGTGACCCGTCAAGGTAACAATCCCTGTCCAGATCAGCGACATTCATTTGCGCTTTATAAATGGTGGCTTTCAGAGCCATAATTGAGTTTCCAGATCATCAGTAAAAATTAATTATTGCCGCCGTAAAGCTGCAAAACGCTGATTCATTGCTTCCAGCGCATTTGCAACGTGCTGACATTCCAATGTTACACGCTCATCTGAAAATTCACTAAAGCCATTTGCATAATAATCTTGCGAATGGGCTAATTTCGACTGCCAGGCAATTAAATCCACTTTTGGCAGCTGCTCTTTGACAACAAACCGGCCCGCCTGTATGTATTCAAGTGCGAGCCGGGAGTATTCAATGTATTGATCATTCACCTGTCGGCGGGTTTCATCCATACTCCTGGTACAAGCCTGAAGCACTGCATCCTTGAGCATGTATGTCGTATACAGATTGACCAGTCTTTTCGCATTTTCACTCAGGGGCTGGCCGGGTTGAGGGTGACTGGTAATGCCTGCTGCCTGCACAGATGTTGCAGAAAATGCAGCAAACAGGCCAATCGCCATGACTTGCCGAGATATCCATGATCTATTCACAATCGTCCCCACTTCTACACAAACTGAAAGTCGTCACCGCACACTGAGATTTTTCAGAGGCAGCTTAAAAACAGGTGGGGAATAATTCGGCAAGCGTGATTTGTTTGGCAGCCAGTGCCTCTTTGACAGATTTAGGCAGTTGTTTAATTTTATATTCCAGCTGCATCGCCTTGCGTTTATCCCCAATCCTGATACTCCATGCCAGAATCAGAGGCCCTTTTCCTCTCAAAGAACGGGCCCCTTTCTGACCAGACTGGTGTTCAGAGAAACGACGGTTCACATCCGTCGTTACTCCACAATATAGGCGATTACAGCGTGTACGTATTAAATAGACAAACCAGATTGGTACAGGATCACGCTTATTCACTTAACTCTCTGATTTTATCTTTCAGCATCAAAATTTCTTCTTTTAACGATGCAACTTCATCTTCGAGCAATGCCAGACGTTCCTCTGTCTCCTCATCATGACCACCGGAAACACTCAACTGAGACTGACTCTGCGTTGAGGACATTTGCGCGATGTCTTCATCACCAAATAAATGCATATAGCGACTGTCACGTTTACCGGATTCACGGGGAAGCTTGACCACAAAAGGTCCTTTGCTGTCTTCTGCCATAGAAGCAAGCAGAGTCTCTGCTTCTTTCACATCCGCAAATGTGCACAGTCGGTTCGTTCTGGTACGAATTTCACCTGCCGTTTGCGGGCCTCGGAGCAGTAAGACACAAAGAATGCCTTTTTCCTGTTCAGAGAACTGAAGTGTACTGAATTCAGTATTGCAAAAACGGTGCTGATATTTGGTGACACGACTGCCAAAGCCGGTCACTTCCTGAATCAGGCGCTTAGATTTCAGACTTTCCAGCGTATCCATCACCGTCGCTTCATCCAGTGACATCACGGGATCGCGGTTACTTTTTTGATTACAGGCAGTTGTCAGTGAGTTCAGAGTAAGGGGATACTGATCCGGCGTGGTCACTTCTTTTTCCAGCAGACAGCCAATGATTCTCGCTTCAAGAGGGCTAAGAGTTATCTCCATACAAATTGATCCTTTTTCTTATCGTTTTCTGTTGGATGGCGATAAACACCGCCATCCATGACCTGAAAAGAGATTATCATGGTCAAAGAATCCGACAAGCGGAAAGTCCATCAATGATGGGGATACACAGTAATGAATCAAGAATCAGGTGACTTCTGCAGCAATAAAGCAGTTTCTCCCATGTTCTTTTGCCTGATAAAGCACTTTATCGACAATCTGGTAGATGTGCTCAGGCGTTTCCAGCCCGGTCGGGACCCATGAAACCATCCCCTGACTGACGGTGACAATATGCGATGTCGTCGATTGAGTATGAGGAATTTCCAGTCGTTCAATGCACTTTTTCAGACGCTGACACTCTTTGATGGCTTTTTGTTTATCGCATTGACTCAGCAAGACCACAAACTCTTCACCGCCATATCGGGCCACCAGTTCTCCCGCCCGGCTGAAGTTATCTTTCAACTCTTTCGCCACCATTTGCAGGCAGCGGTCTCCTTCCAGATGCCCATAATGATCGTTGTAAGGCTTAAAGTGATCAACGTCGATCATTATCACAGTCAGCGGATTTCCGCTGCGCCCATGAATTGATATGAATTCGGCAAGTTTGATATCCAGATAACGCCGGTTCGCAATTTTAGTCAGCCCATCCTCATTCACTTGCTCCGACAACTTTTCGTTTGCAAATCTGAGCTGTTCAGAGGTGGCTTTCAATTGATGACGCATATTGGCAATACGCTGCATGGCTTTGAGCTTGGAGACCAGTACAATCTTATCAACCGGCTTTACCAGGTAATCATCCCCGCCCATATCAATGGCCTTCGCAATCATTTCCGGTTCATCGTGACCACTGAGAAAAATGATCGGAACCCATTCTGAATGCTGACGACGCAGTTGCCGTACCACTTCGACACCATCCATCTCCGGCATGCTGATATCCATTAAAACCAGATCAGGTTCAAAATTCGGATATCGAATAATCGCTTCTTCTCCCGAACCCACAGCTTCTACATGATGACCCAGGCGCTGTAATCTCACTGCTAATTGTAATCTTTCTACATGCACATCATCGACGAGCAATATTCGCATTGCATCCATTCAGGCATCCCGCTGTTCTGTTAGGTATTCGTTAACAACATTTATAGCACAGAGTGAATATCAAAGTGTCGCCCGTTACTCCGTCCAGTTCACAACCTCTGCATTCAACCTCGCGATTTTGAAAGCAATTTTCAGCCCCTAATTTCAGCTCTTTCAATCTCTCTGAAGAACCTTAATCTCAAAGAGAGAAAGTCATCTATATTGACTTTTAGTGCTATGTCATTAGCATTCGCTTCCTTTATTCAAAACACCCTTAGGAATTTGTATGTCTGAGATTGATAAACAAGACCTCGATCAGGTCGAAAATGTTGAGTACACGCTGGACGATTGCTCACCTGAATTGCGCCAGGTCGTAGAATTTGAGCAGGTACCGGAAGAGCTGTTAAACATGCTGGTCAATGTGTATAAGGTCTCAGAACCGACTTCCCGGGAAGCCTGGGATGAACTGCCGGCCAGTGCTCAGAACGTACTGGATAATTTCGAACAATTTCATGCGCTGGTTGCACTCAGTCAAAGCTATGCTGGCGTCGACTTCCTGGGCGAAATGCAGGATGCTCAACTGCCAGAGCAGATGAGCGAAGAAGAACAAAGCGAATACAAAGCTGTTCTTTTAGACAAAGTACTGCGTAATTGCGTTAAAGATCTGTGTAAACAACTGAAACAGGCTCGTCGTCACCCGCCGATGAAAAAAGAGTTCCAGTCGATTTTCAATCAGTAATCTTTCAGGGAGCACTCAGCTCCCTGTTTTTTAGTGCTCATCTGACTGCCAGCTGAACCGCCCTCCAGTTAATTGAACATCGTTTAAAACAGCTTGAGATCACCTTGCGATTACTTATACTTAACGCTTTTCAGGCAGACTTTGATAGACTCATGACCCTTCATTTTTCCAAACTGACTAAACGTCCAGTGCTGCTGTTTTTTGTGCTGGTCCTTTCAGGTTGTGCGACCTACGCCGGATTCAATCTCGATCAGCTCTACGGTCAGCCAGAACCCCAGAAAAGAATCCTGCCCGCAGAAGCCAGTCTGGCGCAACGGTACCTGAACGAAGTCAAGCCGCTTGTCGAAAACCGCTGTGTTGTCTGTCATGCCTGTTACGATGCTCCCTGCCAGTTAAAGATGTCCTCAGCAGAAGGGATTGACCGGGGCGCGAACAAAGAAAAAGTCTATCAGGGAACACGGCTGATCGCAGCCAATACGACCCGCATGTTTATTGATGCGCACAGTACGGATGAATGGCGTCAGAAAGGTTTCAATGCGGTCTTAAATGAGCGGATGCAAAGCCCGGAAACCAATACTCAGTTAAGTGTCATTGCCAGAATGCTGACCCTGAAACAGGCTCATCCGTTACCTGATGAAAAAGTATTGTCCGGCAACTGGGATTTCTCGCTGGACAGAAACCAGCAATGCCCGACGATTGAAGAAATGTCTGCCTTTGAGCAATCTTACCCGCTTTGGGGGATGCCTTACGGGCTGCCCAAATTGGCAGAAAATGAACACCAGCTTCTGATGGACTGGGTTGCTGCAGGCGCCCCCATGACTAGTCAAAATACAGTCTCACCGGAAGCCAGAGACGAAATAAACAAATGGGAAACATTCCTGAACCAGAATGATTTCAAACATCAGCTCACCGCCCGGTACCTGTTTGAGCACTGGTTTGTATCCCATCTCTACTTCTCTGGTGTTCAGTCATCAGATGGAAAGACAGCGTTTTTCCGCATTGTGCGTTCCCGCACAGCGCCGGGAGAACCGGTTGATCTGATCGCAACACGACGCCCGTTCGACGATCCGGGTGTATCACGGGTTTATTACCGTATTCTTCCGGTGCGCGAAACGATTGTCGATAAGACCCATATGCCGTTTGTACTGAATGACGAGCGTCTGGCCCGTTTAAACGAACATTTCATTCAACCTGAATACACTATCAGTGCCTTGCCGGGGTATACGCCTGAACTGGCTGCGAACCCATTACTGGCCTTTGATCAGCTTCCTGTCAGTGCCCGATACCGGTATATGATCGACAATTCCCAGCATACCATCATGGGTTTCATCAAAGGACCGGTCTGCCGTGGTCAGCTGGCACTGAATGTCATCAATGACAGATTCTGGGTCGTCTTTGTCGACCCGGATATGGCAGATATTCCTGAAGTGGCTGCCTTTTATGCCTCACAGGCAGATAACCTGCGCTTGCCGGCTGAAAAAAACAGTACTGCCCTGCCGTTACACAACTGGGTCACCTACTCCAAACAGCAAGGCCGTTTCCTGCGCGCGAAAAATGAATTCATGAACCGGACCTTCAAGAATGGTGAGCATCTGACCACTGACTTAATTTGGGATGGTGACGGTTTTAACGACAATGCAGCCCTGACGATCTTCCGTCACTTTGACAGCGCAACTGTGGTGAAAGGTTTAGTGGGCACTCCTCCGAAAACAGCCTGGGTTCTCGATTATTCACTCATTGAGCGAATTCACTATCTTCTTGTCGCAGGATTTGATGTTTACGGAAACTTTGGTCATCAGCTGCTAACCCGCATGTACATGGACTTCCTGCGGATGGAAGGTGAATCTAACTTCCTGTCGCTGTTGCCACCCAACACACGACACGCCGAGCTGGCCGACTGGTATCAGGATGCCAATCAGCCGCTGCAGAACTTCCTGCAGGGTGATATCAATGATTTCTCTCAGCCATCGGGGATCCGTTATCAGACAGATCATCCGAAAGCGGAACTGATGCAGATGCTGAAGAAGAAGTTGGCCGGTGTTGATCAGGATAAGACACGATATGCGCTGGACAACCTGAAACTAAGCAAAGACAGTATCAACCAGCTTCGTGCGCTCGCCCGTATTCAGGGCCGCCAGGCAACCTTATATCCTGAACTGACGTTCATCATGATTGAACCGAATGACCCGAAAGTTCAGCCGCAACTACTGACACTAGCCCGTAACAGCGCGCATAAAAATATTTCCAGCCTGTTTGAGGAAGAAAAGAACCGGGAACCATCTCAGGATAACCTGACGCTGGTCCATGGCTTACTGGGCAGTTACCCGAGTGTTTTCTGGCATATTCGGGAATCTGACCTGGCTGATGTCGTCACACAGGCCAAGCGAATTTACAGCGAGGAAGATTACCAGGCCCTGCTGGATAAAGTCTCGGTCCGGAGAACAGACCCGAACTTTTGGGCATTCAGTGATCAGTTAAATCAGATTTACAGAATCAACCACCCTGTCGAATCCGGCCTGCTGGATTACAACAGGCTGGAAAACCGCTAAATCAAGACTGAAGACAGCATAACCGGCCCGCGTGGCCGGTTTTTTCTTACTGGCGCCAGATGATACACTGGACCGCAAAGGGACACAGATCCCAACTGAAGCAATGTAACAGAGAGCACACATGCAAGGTACACTGAGCAAAATGCGTTCATCGCTTGGCGATGTTGTGAACTACCAACTTCTGGTCGGCGATGAAACCCTCGATCTGAATCCCCTGATCGGCAAGCCGCTCCGGCTGACTTTTACCGGCAATATTTACTGCGATGCCTGCGGTAAGAAAACGAAAAAAAGCTACTCACAAGGACACTGTTTTCCCTGTATGAAAAAACTGGCTCGTTGCGATATGTGCGTGATGAAGCCTGAAACCTGCCATTATGCGCAGGGCACCTGCCGGGAGCCTGAGTGGGGCGATACACATTGTATGGTGCCGCACTATGTCTACCTGTCGAACACATCTGGGCTGAAAGTCGGAATTACCCGGCACACTCAAATCCCGACCCGCTGGATTGATCAGGGGGCAACACAGGCTTTACCGATACTGAGAGTTAAAAATCGCCACCTTTCCGGCTTAGTCGAAGTGGCTCTGGCAGAATTTATTGCGGACAAAACCAACTGGCGTGCAATGCTAAAAGGTGATTCAGACGCTCTCGATTTAAAAGCCGAAGCCCACCATCTGCTTCCGGCAATCGAATCCAGACTTCAGGATCTGCTTTTACAGTTTGGCGTCGATGCCATTGAACGACTGGATAAAGAAATCGTACAGATTGCCTACCCGGTCAGTCAGTATCCAAC
Source organism: Photobacterium sp. 53610 (assembly GCF_036409375.1). Taxonomy (NCBI): domain Bacteria; kingdom Pseudomonadati; phylum Pseudomonadota; class Gammaproteobacteria; order Vibrionales; family Vibrionaceae; genus Photobacterium; species Photobacterium sp. 53610. Next base: position 367,701 of record NZ_JAXOFS010000002.1, read on the forward strand.
CAAAATCACTTCACACAATTTTGATAAGGAAGCCGTCGTTGAAGGGGTTCTTCTGGGTATCAAAGGGCAATATCTGATTTTCGATACCGGTGTGATAAACATTCGAAAATTCACCAGCTACGAAGTAACAGTACAAACACCTTAAATCATTGAAAAAATCAGGCCGCATCCTGGTGCGGCCTGATTATCGACAAATATTGAAGGCGATTACTTCATCAGATCAGTTCATTTTCGTCTTTGGCTGAACGTACTTTCTGGAAGTATCAACAACAGCAACGTCCCGGATAAAATCTGCACCCAACCGGACATCCTGACCCTCCACAAGCACAAAGTCAGTCATCTCATTCAGTTCCCCCAGGACAGTCCTCACCTGGACGACAGCAAACTCCTGTTCATCACTTTCCTGCCAGCGATCAACCGGCATTTCCAGTGCCTTCCCCAAAACTTTAAACTTAACCCACGGGCGTCCGTCACGTTCGAAAGGCACTATGGCATTGACACCTAAAGTCGAGACCGATTGTGTCTGAACAACATGAGCACGTACAAATTGCTTCGCCGGGTTAAACCACACCCACTCCTGATGCCCCAGGATCAATTTACCGTCTTTGGTTTTTGTCACGGGTTTTGCTGGCTCAGGCTGCACCAAAGTGGCTTTCGCTGACTTTCCCGCCTGCACTGCCGATGTTTTCACGGACTGAGTGGCCCTCTGAGCCGCAGGCAAAGTTTCTGACTGGAGACTTGCCTGCCCGACCCGAACCTGTTCAGGCGACTTGGACACTTCCGACGTCGTTGTCCGGATCATTTCTGTCGACATACAGCCGGAAAAGAGACTGACAAAAAGCAATGGAAACAACTTCTTCATACTGACTTCACCACAAACTCAAATTGTGCGGACACTTGAACATCTCAAAATTCACGATCAGAACATATCAGGGACGCGACCGGCGCTCTGAGACACGCTGATACTGACGCATTTTATGAAGCAAATGCTGTTCATCATACCACCCGATATTAGAAGCGTGCTTTGCATCATCCCACAAACTCAGATACCAGCGACGAACTTCGTATCCTTCAGCCAGCGGAGACTTTTCAGCATAACGTGTAATCAGATCCAACTCTGGCCGGATGTCATTTAAGTGGAATAAATCAAATTCCCGGTGTTTAACACCCGCATCCGCGGGATCCAATACAGCCACCACTTTGTATGTGTCCGGGTCGAACAGAACATTCCCTAAATGGCAGTCATCATGCACAAAAGAAGGTTCAGTATTGATCGGCGCCAGCAGTTCATGCCGCTCCTCCCACATTCCTTCATAGTTTTTCTTTAATTCGGTCGAAAACGGGGAAGCACTGCTTGTTAAATATCTCAGAACCGGTGTCATCCATTCATCAAACGCAGGAATTAAGTGAGAGGTATATTTATTTTCTATGATTTCAAATCCATTGTGCTGCGGCTGCTCATGCATTTGAATCAATAAATCAGTGAAGTGTTCTGAAAACACATGGATTGCATTCTGTTCTTTGGGTAACTCATGTGCCGGTATACCCTCAACCCATTCCATGACAATATATTCGCACCCCTCTTCATAGCCAAAAAATAAGACTTCCGGCACTTTACAGTCTATATATGTGTCCAGCCGCTTTAATGCATGAATTTCCTTACTTAATCTGCCAACCTGACGACAAAACTTGATGACTGCACGCTGCTTACCAGAAGATAAGAACGCAACCCAACCATAAAATGTTGTCTGTAAGTTGCAAAAATCGGGAGGCCCTGCAAACAGGGTTCGAAATGCCTTGATGGCAATTCGGTTCAGATGATGCTCTTGCATAGATATCCTTTTCTATCGCCGTGAACAACCACAGCAAAAAAGCAAACTCTTTATAATATTGTCAATAATATTGAGGTGAAGCTGAGTGATTCTGTGACAAAGTCAGGTCCATTCTCAACCACAAAGCTTCACTTCGCGATATAACCCTCAAAACAAAAAAGGTGCCTGTCTTCATTTTAAGCACCTCTTCCTTTTTACATTTTATCGATAGCAATTCCCAGACATTCGGATAATTCTTTGAGCTGTTCGCTGTTATCTAAATGAATAGACCACTGAACGCCACTTCCGGTCGCGATGATTAACTGCGGCTGCTGAATTAACCGGACATCTTCTGCACTGGCCTGCAGGGTAACCCGGGCGCTTCCGTCAAGCCGAATGACCAGTTCGTGATGATTCGCGATGATTCTTCCCTGGCTGAAAGTCAGATTCATGAGCGCTCCGTTTTCTTGTCGCGAAGAACAGCCATCGTCAGACGACTGGTACAGACCAAATTGCCCCGTTCATCTGTAATCGTGATTTGCCAGACCTGAGTCGTTGCCCCCAGGTGAATCGGCTCCGCTTTACCTGTCACGAAACCAGTGCGAACAACCCGGATATGATTGGCGTTGATATCCAGACCAACACAATATTTATCCTCACTGACACACATATTGGCCGCAATAGATCCAAGGGTTTCGGCCAGGACAACTGAAGCACCACCGTGCAACATTCCAAAAGGCTGGTGAGTTCTTGCATCTACTGGCATGATAGCCGTTAAGCTATTGTCATCAAAGGCACAATACTCAATGCCGATATGTTCAACCAGGGTGTTTTTAGACGTTTGATTTAAATCATTCAGGTCAAATTTCTTTTGCCAAATCGACATTGACGTTCCTTACAATCATTTTCGACGCCTCAGCATAGCATCTCTGAATTTGGCTGATAAGCGGCGAATCACATGACATATACTCATAAGACAAAGGAGTGAGCGCTATGAGATTGTTCCATTCACTTCGCCTGACGAGCATGCTGGCAAGTGCACTTTTTATCTCCGCCTGCAGTAACTCACCAACTGGCAGGCAACAGGTATTGCTGTTTTCTGAACAGGATATGTCCCAGCTCGGTGTCCAATCCTTCGAGCAAATGAAAGATAAGGAAAAAATTAGCACAGATCCTAAAATCAACAGTTACGTCCAGTGCGTGACCCGGGCACTCACCGCGCAGTTAGGCAGCCAACCCAATCGTCCGGGCTGGGAAGTCGTGGTTTTTGACAGCGATCAGATCAATGCCTTTGCCCTTCCCGGAGGTAAAATCGGGGTTTATACAGGACTGCTCGGTGTAGCGACCAATCAGGATCAGCTGGCTGCAGTCATTGGACATGAAATTGGGCATGTTCTGGCAAAACACAGTAACGAGCGGCTGTCACGCACCCAACTCGCCAACCTTGGCTTACAACTCTCCAGCGTCGCGTTAGGTGGAACCGAATATCAGGAAATGGCCATGGCCGGTTTGGGACTGGGGGTTCAGTACGGTATCCTGATGCCGTATGGCCGGGCTCAGGAATCAGAATCAGATATTATCGGGCTTCGGATGATGTCACAGGCCGGTTTCGACCCGAACCAGAGTATCGCGCTCTGGCAAAATATGAATAAAGCAAGCGGCGGTTCACAGCCACCGGAGATTTTATCAACCCACCCTTCACACGCCACCCGAATTGATGACCTGAAGGCAGAAATCAAACGCTTACCGCCTTCGGTTGCAAAACGCCCTCAGTGCACCACCCCGTAGTACTCACAAAAAAGTTAAGGCATCCTTCTCATCGGATGCCTTGATTTTACAGACGGTTCGAAACAATTTTCACTCACATATATTACAGTGTCAGCCAGGCATCTGAAGCAGCCCAACCCGTTCCCGGAGCATAAGCACCACCGAAATTACACCACTGACTGTTCGGAAATGGCCTGCACTGATAGCGTTTCCCATCCGTTGCAAGGACTACAGTTCCGGGCCGGTACTGCCCCAGTCCGGCCGGGTAGACATACTCATATTGATCCCCGCTGCTGTTATCCAGAACCGTCGCTGAAACACTGGCTTCAACCTTGCCCTGAATCTGATCCACCTCCAGTGACAATGTCACTCCTGCCTGGCCTGGCGCAGTTCCGCCAAATTCAACCCGGACTCCACAGTCCTGATGCTGATTCAAAACACTGACCGAACAGGTATCCGCTGCAATGACTGCCACATCAGCGGTGCCGGTTGCTTTTGCCCAGACGTCACCAATCGTAATTTGCGTTTCACCAGTATTGGTGAAGACAAATTCGTGATGACGTAACTCCCCGACAGAAAAGTCGGGTAAAACAGTCTGTTTCCGGTAAGTCAGAGATACCGCCTGTCCTGTCCCCGAAATCACGTCATCAACCCAGGGACGGAGTTCTGCAATATCTGTGTACACGCCATACATGCCGGGACGGGCGCAACCAATCCCCCAGCTTACGATGCCTAGCTGTGTGATTTGTCCCTGACGTTTCACAATAATTGGCCCGCCGCTGTCTCCCTGACAGGAATCTTTCTGACCCTGCGGGTAACCGGCGCAGAAATTATCAATCCCGACACTTTGATAACTCGGACCACCCTGCCGGCAAATGGCATCACTTACCAGAGGAACCGTCACTTCCTGCAAGATCGACGGGCTTGTCCCATTTTCGGTCAAGCGGCCAACGCCAGCAACGCGCAATTTATCTCCCAAAGCGGCGTATTGATTCAGATTGCCCGCCGCAATTTCAACCACAGGAGCAATCACAACTCTGTCCAGCTTCAGTAAGGCCATATCAAAACTAAGCGTTTGTCTGACATACTGTGGATGGATGTAAATCTGACTTACGTTAGCCCGGATACCGTCAGTGCCATCAAACTGATGTGCGCCGATTTTGACTGACAAATCAGATGCCCGATGACTGTCGACACAATGGGCAGCAGTCAGAACATAACCATTTCCCAGATAACTTGCGCCACAATAGGGACGGTTTCCATGTCGTGCCGTCAGTTGGGTAAAGAACTGCCAGTCTTCGGTCACCGCATCAGTACCGCCAACAATTCGCGGATCAACCTTAAATTGTAAAATCCGGTTTTCAGTTTCATCAGCATATCCAGTCACAGAAAATAGCAGAGCCGCAATTGCAGCCCAAATGAAGACTCCTTTGTTCATGCTTTATCCTCAATGAAAAGGTGGGTTCAGTGCATATCAAGCGATATCACCCGATAAGTTGAAGGATTCTGCAAAGGAATGCCTGCGAATTATCTTGTCCTGGAATTCACTTTCCTGTTTTGATGCAAATGCGAATGAATCTTAAATTAATCCCGCAGCCGCGCTCGCAAACAGAGAAAAATAATGAAAATACAAAAGGGCCTCCAAACGGAGGCCCTGGATAAACTATCACTGAAAAATGATTTACTGACCATTTTCCATCGTCATACCCGGCATGTAGGCCTCAACACGACGGTTCTTCGCACGTCCTTCTTCGGTATTATTCGGAGCAATCGCATCCCGCTCACCAAAACCTTTAATTTCGATCCGGTCCATACCGATGCTGAAGTAGCCTGCCAGATAGCCCGCAACCGCGGCTGCCCTTTCCTCAGACAATTTCTGGTTATACGCAGGCGTACCGGATGCGTCTGTATGGCCAATGACCTGCAATTTACTGTCCGGATATTCCACCAAGCGATCTGCGATGGGTTTTAAGCGGTCAAAATCAGCCTGCGTCAGCTTGCTGCTGTCAAAGTCAAAGGGCAAAGCAACACGCAGAGGCTGTATCATTGATGGTGGTAAAGCCGCAGGCTCTGAGGCGGGTGCCATGGTCTCTGCCTGTACCGGAGCTGCCCCGCCCCAGTGGTATACAAGGCTGACACCATAAAAGTGGATATCTGCCTTACCCGGGTCATTTCGGCCAACCTGATTGTAATACTGGTATTCAAGCCGGGTTGACATGCTCGGGTTAATATAAAACTCAGCCCCCAGCCCCCCGGTTGCCGATAATCCATCGTCATCTTTATCATTGACACTATTATCAGCGTTGAAGTAAAAACCACCGGCTTTGGCGTAAATATCAATCACGTCAGTAACGGGCCAGGACAGTTTTGCAACCAGATCTAAACCATAGGCTTCAAATCCGCCACTGCCCAGATCGTAATCCGCTTCGCCTAAATAGGTGTATCCACCTTCAAAACCGACCACGGGCGAAAACTGGTAACCGAGGAAAACACCGCCCCCCCAGTCATCTTGTCCAAAATTATCTTTCTGGCCGTCAAGAGCACCATCAAAACTATCGAAGTGTGTGCCACCAACCCGAGCTCCGAAATACCACGGATTATCTGTAGCCGCATAAACTGAGCCGGATAGAAATATTGCCAACGGAACGAATTTAATCATTTTCATCATCACATTTTCCTTGTTCTCTGTTCACCACCACCTCTTAGGGTTAGACAGAGAAAAGTCTTTATGCAAGAGAATGAACAAGTTATGCCACGGAATTATCTTTTCTAAGATAAAAATAAGACACTGCACGCATAGATAAAGAAAAGTTCACACAGCCCTGAGAAAAGACCTGTTCCCCCGCTTCAAAAAATTGACATTCCGATAAATTTGAGTTGCTGGCGCATAAGCGCCAAAAAAATAATCCTCATAATTTACAATGTAAATTGAGGCTGACAATAAAAAATAGACAAACAGACTTTTTACAGAAACATCAGTGTTTAAAACATGACTTGAGGCAAGTAGAATGCAACCTATAACATTTGATAACTGATATGTTGAAATACCATTGATTATGACTGAAACAGGCAAGAAACAACCCAATAACCACCTAAAAATCGGGGTTATTGGCGGAGGAATGGCTGGCTCTACCATTGCGCTCCAGCTTGCCGAACAAGGATTCAGGGTAACCCTTTTTGAAGAAGGCCGAAGTTTAGTAAATGGCCCGCCAATCTGCCATCTTCATGCAGGTGGTAACCTGTATCGTGAAATTTCCGATCATCAGTGTCTTCAACTGCTTGAGCAGTCGATTGATACCCTGCGTGTGTATCAGCACAGTGCCAATATCCGTCCAACTGTCGTCGCAGTTCCGAAACAGGACCCAGGCCACCCTGAGCAATTGCTGCCAAGACTGACACAGCTGCAAAACCATTACCGTGCACTGGTTCAGCAAGATGCAACCAATGCCGTTCTTGGCCATCCGGATAATTATTTCCGTCTTTACTATCGTGACGACATGGAACACCTGGCCAAACAGGATTTACCCGCCAATGCGTCCTGCGCTGATGACTGGATGATTCCTGTCGCCAAACACCTGAATCTGGATGAGTTCAAGTTCCCGTTTGTTCTGGTTCAGGAATACGGCGTCAGTGTATTCCGTCTGGCTGCAACTGTCTCACTCGGGCTGGAAGCACTCCCAAACAGCCGAATTCTCACACAAGCCAGTGTGACTGATATTCAGCAGGATACGGAATCGCTTCAATGGAAAATCACCTATCAGACAATGGATCCGGATTGCGATGATTGTGTCAGCCAGACAACAACGGTCGATTATCTGATCAATGCCTGCGGTTATCGTACCGGCATCCTTGATGATATGGCCCGGCACAAACGACAGCGACTGGTCGAATTTAAAGCAGCCTACGTCACCCACTGGGCGGACAATACAGCCGACTGGCCGGAGGTTATTTTCCACGGTCAGCGAGGGACACCTGAAGGCATGGCGCAACTGACTCCTTACCCGGATGGATATTTTCAGCTTCATGGTATGACACAGGATATTACCCTGTTCAAGGACGGGCTCGTCAGTAGCACAGATCAGAGTGCTCAGCCTGTCCTCGACACACGGTTTAAAAACATGCTGAGAAACGGCTGGCAGCCGCAAGATATTAAACAGCGTACCCAACGAGCCATTGCGCATGTCGCAAAATTTATTCCAGCCTATCTGGACGCTCAGGTCGGTGGTCCGCCTTTGTTTGGTGCGCAGCAAATTCCGGGACAAGACCCGTCGCTGCGAGCAGCTGACGTGTCATTTGCCGGGCAACGGTATGCCCGTACAGAGATCGTCAAAGCATCTTCTGCACTCACTGCCGCCGAACGAATTTTGCAACAACTGGTGAATGAAAACCTGATCACCGAGCAGCAAAGTGGCCTGCATCATGACTGGGAAGGCCGCTTTCCTGTCACAATGCAATTGAAAGCCTCAGATATTGTTGCGAAAGCAGAAGCTCTGGCAAAAGAACGCCAGTTCCCGGTTGCTCTTGCCCGGCCAGTCGGAATGGTTCTGGGCTGATATCCAAATGGAAACGGCACCCTCAAGGTGCCGTTTTAGACTCATTCAGATTTCATTTTCAGCCGGGAAAAAGATGGCAAGCCAAATTGTGTGTTCGCCTTCCGCTGTCCAGTTCACCCTGTGGCGGCAATGAGCCGGCAAAAAAACACTTTGACCGGTTTTTAAGTGGACCGGCGGCCTGGAGTCATCAAAAACCAGCTCGGCTTCACCTTGTATGAGCAGAACCCACTCGTTTTCATCCTGATCGTACCAATCACCTTCTGGTGTCTGGTGACCCCGCGAGACAATCCGCTCAACTCGCAAATGTGATGAGACCAGTAAGTTCTGAAACAGTTCTTCAGGCAAGTTTTCAGGAATATCTGCCAGCAGATCCTGCACATTCACCACGCTATCCTGACACACCGTTAAAGCCATCACACTTCCCCTTCCCTGATTCAAGCTTAATTTTCTTTTGGCAGTGCGACATCAATTTTTGCGTTCAGTACATCCAACTCATTTTGAAGCGCAGTTTTTTCCACTTCTGCTTCAGTCACTTTGGCAAGTTTCTCTTCATACCGATCGCAGTCCGCCTGAGACACCCAATTCCAGCTTTGACCTGTTTTGAATTCTTCACAAGGCTTTTTGAATTCATCTGCCACACGTCGTGCCTGCTTCAGCTCTGCATCGGCCTGACTGAGCTGTTTCTGCAGCTCAAGCTGCTGCTGATACAACGCCTTTGAGTTCGACAAAACGGTCTGCTGTTTTTTGGTGGCTTCAGTCAGCGTTTCAACTTTGGTATCCAGCTTTTCTTTGCTGACAGACAACTGTTTTTTTTGCTGCTTCAGTGAGGCAAGTTGTTTTTCGTAATCTTTCTGAAGCGTTTCCAGTGCCTGCTCTTTTTCGGCCAGCGTCTCTTGCAGTTTTTTAAATGCAATGGCTTTTTCTGTTTCGAGGGTCTCAAGCGTATCTAACCGCCCGCTCAGGCTTTGAATTTGCTCAATTTGCCCAGCGTTTTTTTCACGCAGTGATTTCAGTTCAACAGCCTGGGGTTGTTGCTGAAAATGCCCAATTGCCGATGCCAGTGCAGCGCCGGCAATAAAACCAGCGACCAGAGTCACTTTCCAGTTTGACATCAACTCCATCCCATACTCCTATTCACTTACCCGTTTGACAGACACAGGCAGGCAATCACAAACTGTTCATTAGCCTAACATACTCATTTCCTGAGATGTCAGAGTACTTTCAATAATAAAGGCTGTTTGCTCACCCGTCAGTCTCTCACGTTATTTTTCGGACAGCACCCCGTATTCCGGGCGGATGAACCCGGTTTTTATCATGGTTTCTTTCGCAAAGCTGATGACTGCCGCGGTGAATCTGACACAGGAATTTACATATAAGCCGCAGTCTTACGCTTTCTGAAAGCACCCGATACTCTCCTCCGTCCGGCACTCAATTATCGTGTACCTTTTCCATTATGAAAGGAACGAAATGATGAAGTATTCTGCACTTGCCATCATGATCATGCTTGCGCTCAGCCCGCAGACCCTCGCCAAGGAAACTGTAACAACCATGCGGGCACATTCCATTGACTGGCAGGATGATACTGTCGTGCTCCCGGCAGGAAGCGTCATCACCGACTATTGGGTCAGTGAAAAACTGGATGGCGTACGTGCCTTCTGGACTGGCAGCCAGCTGCAGACACGATCGGGTCATCAGATTCATGCGCCTGACTGGTTTACGAAAGACTTTCCCAAAGAAGCGTTAGAAGGTGAATTATGGGCAGGCAGGAACCAGTTTCATCTGACCATGCAAACCGTTCTGGATAGCGTCCCCAACGAAACCCTGTGGCGGAAGATTCAGTTCATGGTATTTGATGCCCCGGACCAGCCAGGCATATTCGATGAACGGTTGGCACATGTCACGCCCCTGATTGATTCATTACACCTGCAACAGATCAAAGCGGTTCATCAGCGAAAGCTGGATTCAATACAGACTCTGGAGCACTGGCTGAATGAAGTCGAAAGCCATGGAGGCGAAGGTCTGATGCTGCATCGGGGCAAACAACGTTATATCGCGGGCAAAGCAGATGGTTTGCTGAAACTGAAGCGATTCGAAGATGCAGAAGCGATCGTCGTTGGTTACGAACCGGGAAAAGGAAAATATCAGGGACTGACCGGAGCAATCTGGGTGAAGATGGACAATCACCCGCTCTTTAAAATTGGCTCAGGCTTCAGCGATGCAGAGCGCGCTTCCCCGCCCGAAATCGGCAGTATTGTGACCTTCAGGTATAACGGATTCACCCAAAATCGTATCCCGAGGTTTGCACGCTTTCTGAGATCACGTCCGGCTGAAACGCTCTGACTGCCTGGATCGAAAAAGGGCTTGCCACTGGCAAGCCCTCATCAGTTCACAATTACTGAACCTTAAAGATTTGGTTTGCTTCCAGATTTGTCATACGACGAATTGAGCGCCAGACATAATAGAAGATACCAAACATCATCAGCATCGACGGGATCGCAATCATGGGATAGCTCAACAACGTCATTTCGCCCAGCTCTTCATTGAAAGCTTCAGAACCTGCCGGACTGGTCACAATGCTTGTCGCCAGCACGTAATTCATCACCGCTGAGAAAGCAAAAGTGCTGGCAAACAAGTAGTTCGACTGAGTCAGACACTTATTGAATTCAGACTGCTTCCCGGACTGATTGAGTTTCTCCTTAATCAGCTCAAGGTTCAGGACGGCGTCATTGAAAATCATTTTGGTCACAATGGGATACTTGGTAAATGTTGAACCAAATACCACCACACCAATCAAGCCAGGTATCAGCGCTTCTTTGATTGCAAGCCACTGCGTATCCAGCTCCAGCAGACCGATGCCGCCGGTCAGAAGCACGCTGATAAAACCCAACAGAGAGATAAAGTTAAATTTCTTATGCTTGAGCAATTCATAGCTGCCCAGAATCACAGGAAATGCCAGTGCAAGCAGCAACGCATTGACCGGACCAAGTTGCTCCTGACCACTGAGTTTCATCAGAATGACAGATGGCACAATGACGTTAAAGATGAGGTCGGTAAGTGGGTTCGATTTTTTTTCAGTCATACTTAAGGCTGTTTATCTTTTAAATTCTTGAATAATTTCAACTTTTGTTGAATCAAATGCGTTTTCGAATCGACACATTGTTTCGCCATTTCTCCAGAAAGTAAAGTTGAAAGCAGTTACAAGGCTTTTCGCAAGGCCTGCTGATAGTTTCCATTCTAGTGCAATCATCCGGCATCGTGTACTCCCCCTTGACTTTCCAGTCAGAGAAGACCAAGGTCAATGTTCAGATAAAAGCTGCGCGATAACAACTAAACTTCTCTTATGAAAGATTTTTTTCGTTAAACTGAAAAGGATGTCCCTATGTTAGATCGCAATAAAACCGCACTCGTCATCGTAGATGTTCAGGGAAAACTGGCCACCCTGATGGACGACACACAGACCCTCTTCCACAACCTGTCCGTGATCACTCAAGGCGCAACTGCACTGAATCTGCCCATTATCTGGCTGGAACAATTACCGGACAAACTCGGTCCGACGATCCCTCAGGTTGCCGATTACCTTGCGGAGCACACCCCCATCGCGAAGAACTGCTTCAGCGGCTGCCACTCTGCAGAATTTATGGATGCACTTCAGTCAACCGGTTGTGAAAACGTCATTCTGGTCGGTATTGAAGCACATATCTGTGTGTACCAGACCGCCATGGATTTACTGGAAAAAGGGTTCCATGTTGAAGTCATTGCAGATGCTGTTTCTTCCCGTATCGCAAACAACAAAACTGTCGCATTGAATCGTATGCAGCAGGCCGGTGTTGCTTTATCTTGTACCGAGATGGTGCTGTTCGAGCTGCAACGGGTCGCTGAGGGCGAAAGCTTCAAGAAAATCTTAAACTTAATCAAATAACTGTGTTTTGCCTCAGCAACAGCGTCACAGAAAATTGATCCCGGATTCACTGCGTGCTATCTTATTTTTACACACAAAATAAGATAGCCAATGTAACATCTCCTATCGCGCATTTAGGAATCCGGCCATGTATGCAATAACACATATCAACGTGTTTAATGGCAACACGATTGAAAATGATCAAGCCATACTGATTGACGGCGACAGGATCGCCAGCGTCATCCCAATGTCTGAGGCAAATCAAAGCCAGTCGCTTCCTGAACAATGCATCGATGGAACCGGATTGCTGGCAACCGCGGGTTTTATTGATATTCAGTTAAATGGCTGCGGAGGCGTCCTGCTCAATACGGATATTGCGAAATCCACGCTGGACACCATGAATGCCACAAACCTCCGGCACGGTACCACCCAATATCTTCCGACCTTTATTACCAGCGAAACCGATCGATTCAATCAGGTCATCCGGCTCATTGAAAGCATCCGGCAACCTGAAGAGGAAGGCATCCTGGGATTACATTTAGAAGGCCCCTTCATCAGTAAAGAGAAGAAAGGTGCGCATCAGGAAGATTGCATCCGTGATTTAGATGAAGAGACTGCCCGTTTTCTGGCGGCTCATGCCGATCGCATCAAAGTGGTTACGCTTGCTCCGGAAGCCTGTAACCAAGGTGTCATAGATATTCTGACCCGCGCCGGAATCATCGTTTCAATGGGTCATACCAATGGTCAGTACACGGATTATGCCGCCAAACAGGGCATTACCATGGCGACCCACCTCTTTAATGCCATGAGCCCGCTGGACTCACGTGAACCTGGCGCGGTTGGATATATTTTCGATCAGAAACCCCATGCCGGCATCATTGTTGATGGGATTCATGTGAATTATGCCTCGGTGCGTATCGCCCACCAGCTCCTGGGTGAGAAATTATTTATGATCACCGATGCTGTCGCTCCTGCAGGCACGACAATGAAAGAATACGATATGCCTGGCGCAAAAGCATATGTCACTGACGGTAAGTGCCACTACGCTGACGGCACAATTGCAGGTGCTGCCATCACGATGATTGAAGGCATCAGAAACCTGATTCAACATGTTGGGCTGTCAAAAGAAGAAGCACTGCGGATGGCCAGTCTTTACCCTGCCAAAGCTCTGGGACTGGAGACACAATATGGTCGTGTTCAAGCAGGTTATACAGCCAATCTGGCCCTGCTGAGTGATGACTTAGAGGTCAGGTCAGCGATTCAGATGGGTCAATTCCATTCATTCCCGGCATGAGCCACCCAATCAATTCCTGAAAGTCAAAAGGGTCGCTAATGCGACCCTTTTTGCAGCATATTGCCGGAGATTTCTTTTACGCGTTAGCCAGTTTAGCGGTTTCAATCCGGCTGAGCTGGAATTCCCTCAATTTGAAATAGATGTAGGTTGCAACAACTGAAAAGAACAGGTAAGACAAGGCGAACACCAGCGGAGAATTGATGATCTGATTTTCCAGTCCCCACATCACACCCAAGACGGTCACCCCCATCTTCGCCATTAATCCTGAAAGTAACAGCATAAAAGCCAATTGCGGATAGCGAGTGGACCGGAACGCGAGCCAGTATGCAACACCAACAGCCAGCGATGCCACACCAAATCCCGCCATAAATGAATGAAAATGTTCACCTGACAACACAGCCGCCACTACAGAGACCAGAAAAATGAACAGAAACTTCATGACCACCTCATTGAAACACATCGAAATTGATACCGCAGGCGCGTATTCAGACCAGCCTGTAAATTTCCGTGTATTGTTCCAGTTTTCCTGATGATTTTATAGCCATGAAGCATGTTCGAAATGTTATCAAAATATTTCAAATTCAGTCATTTACATTTTGAAACACAGTAAATATCCGTCAGATAAGGAGATCCCAATAAAAGTTAAAAAAACGTTAACTCTTATTGCACTAGTGGAATATCTCTTGAAACAACAAAAATGAAATATAATATTTAAGAATCGAGTCATTGCTGTGCAGTACACCAATACGTTACTGTGTGGTCACAACAATAGTCAGGATTAAATCCTGAATTCACAGTTTCATCAGTTAAAATCGCAATTCTGTGAAGGATACACGGACAAACCCATGCGACACACCCCTCTCTGCCGTTACATCAGTTTTTTAGCATGTTATGAAACTGGGATATTGCTCTTAGCTTTTTACCCTGATCTATGACAACTGAAGCCAAACCTCTATAATCCCCTGAATTTTGGTATAAATACTCAACTTTTCGGATACAAGATGACGACGATTCTCGACGCTGTCGATCTACGAACACAACTTGTCGGAGAAAACCGCCTGGAACTGCTCATCTTCCGGCTCCACTCCGCACAACTTTTTGCAATAAACGTGTTTAAAGTGCGCGAGGTCGTCAAGCAGCCTCATTTACATTCACTGCCTGGCAGCCATTCCAACGTCTGTGGTGTCGCGAATATTCGCGGTCAATCCATCCCGATTATTGACCTACGTAGTGCTATCGGCGTTCGTGCGACTCAGGAAAGTGATGAAACGAATCTCATCATTACAGAATACAACCGCAGTGTTCAGGGCTTTCTTGTCGGTCAGGTCCTCAACATTGCCAACCTGACCTGGCAGGATATTCAGCCTCCCCCAAGTCATGTTGGCAAAAACAATTACCTCACCGCTATCACTCGTGTGAAGCGAGACGGTGCTGAAAGACTGGTCAGCATTGTTGATGTAGAGAAAGTTCTGGCACAAATTGTGGATTACAACACTGATATTTCTGAGCATGTGCTGGACGAAAACCTGGTCAGCGAATTATCCGGGCGGAAAGTGTTAATCGTGGACGATTCATCAACCGCCCGCTCACAAATTCGCGATACGCTGTCTCAGCTCAGTCTGGACGTGATTGAAGCCACAAACGGCAGAGAAGCGCTGGATATACTCAAAGGCTGGTGTGATGAAGGCAAAGTGATCAATCAGGAAATTCTGATGATGTTCACTGATGCCGAAATGCCGGAAATGGATGGTTATCGCCTGACCCATGAAATCCGTCAGGATGCACGGATGAGCAACCTGTTTATAGCGCTCAATACCTCACTCAGCGGGAGCTTTAACCAGGCAATGGTAGAGAAAGTCGGCTGCAACCGGTTTATTTCCAAGTTCCAGCCTGACCTTCTGGTCGAAGTCGTACAGGACCGACTGAGAGAAGTACTGCAGTCCGCTCCCCGCCTTACTCCTGACCTTTCAGCAATAAATCAGACTAAAGTGTAGAACGGTCAGTTTCAGGAGCCACTTGAGTAACTGATCAGGGGCCAATCCGGCCCCATTCACCAGCGATTGAAGCAAAGGCTGAAGCAGAAGACCGGGGGGCGTCTTCACTATCCATGAATTGCCAAGCATCATCGTTCATTCCTTGTATTTGCATCAGATAGTTCGCCGAAGCTGCCGTATCTTCTCCCTTGAATACGAGTTGCATTGTAAAAAGCACCAGAATTGCAATCGGAATCAAACTACTGCTGAGTGTAAAACGGGCTGCCGAATCCATCATGAACCTCTCTTAATTCGATTGAGCTGTCTGTACTGGGCCCTGCTGACTGCGCAGCGTGACACGACGGTCAAAAAAGTCAGACTCACCATTTTCGTCTGTCTGCAACGGCTCTTCTTCACCATAAGCAATTGTGACGATCTGCAGTGGGTTCACGCCCCGTGATTCAAGGTAATCTCTCACGGCATTTGCACGTGCTTCAGACAGCGTCAGGTTTCGCGCGGTTGTGCCACGCCGGTCGGCGTAACCCGACAATTCCCAGTTCATTTCAGGTGACTGCTTCATCAATTCTGCAATTTCATCCAGCTGGGACTGAAAATGTGGCTCAATCTCCGAGGAACCGGTACGGAAATGAACGTTCATTGCCAATGCCAGTTCACATTGTAACTGCGTGGCTCTCAGATTTGCCATTTCCTGTTTCAGCGTGTCATAACTGTCGAGCACGGGCTCCAGCTCAGCATTTCGGGCATTCAGCGATTGGATTGCCTCTGCCTGTTCACTTAGCCGAACATTTTGCGTCTCAATATAACCATCCTGACCAACGGCTGTACCCAGAATCCCGCCCACCATTGCCCCGATCACTGCGCCGACGGGGCCACCGACCATCCCGCCCACTGCGGCCCCTGAACCCATGCCAATCCATTGCTCCTGAACGACAGGTTCATTGAATGACCGCACGGATTCAGCCTGAGCCTGAGTCGTGGTTGCCGCCAGTGCCGTTGCAACCAGCAGAGTCATCGTGGTTTTCTTCATCAAATTTTTCATCGTCATTCCTCATCTTTTTTGATTATTTGAAACAGTCTCCGAGAGCCATCAGGCTGTGCTCGTCTGTCGATGAGTGAATTAAACCAAAGAGTTCGGGCAGCCGAAGGGAGGAAAAAAGGCAATGTGCTGATGAATTGTGGCAAGAAAATGGCAATTGCAATTCGGGCCGGATTTGGACTTTTTTAGGCCGGAAGTTGCGGTATAGTCTGCATTATCCAACTGCATAATTGATGTCACCAATGAAACACATAGCGATTGTTGAAGACGAAACCGCGATTCGCGAAAATTACATGGATGTGCTGAAAAAGCACGGCTACAACGTTCACGGATATACCGACCGGCAACAAGCTCAGGCTGCATTTGATGTGAAACTACCGGATCTGGCCATTATTGATATTGGCTTAGGTCATGAAATCGACGGGGGGTTTGCACTGTGCCAGTCATTACGCGCGCTCTCCCCGACGCTGCCAATCATATTTCTGACGGCCAGAGACAGCGACTTTGATACGGTTTGCGGACTTCGTATGGGCGCCGATGATTACCTGACCAAAGACATCAGCCTGCCCCATCTGATGGCCCGGATTGCAGCACTTTTCCGCCGGAGTGAACTTCTGGCTTCACCGACTACAGAAGACACACTTTTGTATCGTGAAGAACTGACTATCGATCAAAACAAGATGCAAATTTTCTGGCGTTCCGAGCCCGTGGATCTGACGGTAACCGAGTTCTGGATGGTCTACGCACTGGCGAAGCGCCCCGGACATGTCAGAAGCCGCCAGGATCTGATGGATGATGCCAGAGTGGTTGTCGATGACAGCACAATTACGTCGCACGTCAAACGGATCCGGAAAAAATTTATGCAATGTGATCCCAGCTTCGACCAGATTCACACTGTCTACGGCATGGGGTACAGATGGGGAGCCTGATCACACGCCTGACAGCAGGACTGCGGCTCAAGATCATTATCATCACCAGCCTGTTACTGACCTTACCCTGGTTCGGCTACCGGTTTGTGCTGGAAATGGAAAAACTGCTGCGTCAGGGGCAGGAACAGACGCTGATTGGCACTGCCAGAGCCATTGCAACTGCACTGAACGAACGTCCGGCACTGTTCAGCCAGCAAGCCAATTTTCTGCCCCGGGTTCAGCAGGGACGGGATCTGTACGTCTATGATCTGCCAGCTGCCATTCAAGTGGACGGTCATCTGGATGACTGGCCTTCAGACATGGGCGCAAAGATGCACTATTACGGTCATCCTTATGTGCTGTTCAGCCAGCAGATCTATCCGAAGGGGTACACTGATTTTTACCTGATAACCGCCCGTCATCAGCAACAGATCTATGCCGCCCTGAAAGTGAACGACCCGCATCTCGTTCTTCGGCGGACAGGCAGCAATCGTGTTGACAGAAATGATCACCTGACACTGGCATTGACAACGCCCGAGGGCAAATTTGAACGCTATCTCATTGCACTGGAAGCCAGCGGACTGACCTCTGTCTGGCTGATAAGTGACAATCCGGACACCCAGGAATCCTTTTTACCCGTAACAAACGTCTTAGCTAGCTGGCAGCCTTCCGATACAGGCTACACACTCGAAATCGCACTTCCGGCGGATCTGTTGGGCCAGCAGATGGCTGTCGCCATCCATAATGTTGACCATGCCACCAAACGAGACGTTGAAAGCATTATCGCAACCGCAAACACAAAGTCTGCTGATACTTTAGGTACGGTCCTGCTGCCATCACCGGACATTGAACAGATCGTCAAGGGCATGGGACACAGCAGTTCCCGGATCTGGGTTCTGGATCGCCACCAGCGGGTACTGGCGCAGTCCGGTGATATTCAACATTCAAACGGGGTCTGGGCTACCTCAATTCGCTATGACGAAGAAGAACATGGTCTTGGCTCCTGGCTGGAACAGTATCTCCTGCGCCCGCTCTATTACACCTTTCTCCTCTCAGATCCCGTGCCTTTTGATGATCAGCCTGCCAATCCAGCCATGATTCAAGGTGTTCACGTCGATCAGGCACTTCATGGCCGCGGGTACGCTCACTGGCGCCCGTCCTCAGACGGAAAAGCCATGATTCTGTCAGCAGCCTATCCGATTTGGCTGAATGACACAGTGATGGGCGCAGTGGTTGTTGAAGAATCGACGCAGGGCGTACAAACCCTGAAAAACAGAGCACTGGAGAAGCTGTTCAATGTCCTGTTAGCCATAATTCTGATTGCCGCTATGATCCTGTTTCTCTTTGCGTCCAGTCTGTCCAGCCGGATCCGCCGTTTGCGTGATCAGGCGGAACAATCCATCGATGCTCAGGGGCGTATCCGGGATGCGATTGTCTCTTCCTCTTCCCGGGATGAAATCGGAGATTTATCGCGCAGTCTGGCAAATATGGTCAGCCGTCTAGGACAGTACAATCACTACCTCGAAAACCTGTCGTCACGGCTGTCGCATGAGCTGCGCACACCTGTGGCCGTTGTCCGCTCTTCACTGGATAACCTGGCGATGTCACAACAACATGGAGAAGACGAAAAACGTTATATCGACCGAGCACAGGACGGTATCCGTCGGTTGGGTACCATTTTGTCCAGCATGACGGAGGCAACCCGGATAGAACAGAGCCTTCAGGGCGCTGACATGGAAAGATTTGCTTTCAATGAACTCGTCAGTGGTTGCATGCAGGGTTATCAGCTGGCATTCCGGCAACATCAGTTCCGCGTTCAAATTCCGGAATCCCCCGTCTTCATTGAGGGAGCGCCGGACTTTCTGGCACAGTTACTGGACAAACTGATCGCCAACGCCACAGAATTCTCTCCGGTAGGCCACCCTATCGAGGTGACACTGTCACAAGAGAATCATCTTGCTGTTCTGACGGTCAGCAATCAAGGCCCGCTCCTGCCGCAAGATATGACGGATCAGTTACTGCATTCAATGGTTTCAGTACGCAGCCAGCAGCACCAAGCCAAGCCCCATCTGGGACTCGGACTCTTCATTGCCAGATTGATCGCTGAATATCACGCAGGACAGATCGCCATCCGGAACCGAACCGACGGCCAGGGTGTTATCGTCACCATCACTTTGCCACTGAACGAGTCAGCAGCAAAACTGTCTTAGAATGATTAATGCGAACAGCCGGTTATTCCGGCTGTTCATCAAGGGTATCAACAGAAGGTTGAGATGCCGGGATATCTTCTGAAGAGGTTTCTGCCGGCAATTGAGTATCTGCCTGAGCCATCACCTCTTCTTCTTTGGCATACATAGTCAGATACTGGTTTTCACACACACTGGTCGTGACTCTGTCTGAACCATAGGTCTCAGTACACCGCTCCATATATTCTTCATAAGACATCAAACGGCTTTCAGACTGGGCGCCCGCGACGAACACTCCGGAAACAACCAGCGTCGCTGTCATCACACTGTTCCATTTCATCTTGCTTACCTCTACTGCAGCATGGGCCGTACAGACTCATACTTTAGAGTTAAGCAAAAAGCCGGCAAAAAACGATCGATTCTGCGATAAATGACAATGATTTCACCTTGTGTCCCACGGAACAGACTTTGTTTCAACAAAGTGCTCATACCGTTTTGACACGAAGGCGGTATAATGCCTCCACTTTCATAAAAATTAATTCTGAGTCCTCATGAGCAACGTGTTTACTTTTTTAAAAGGATTAGCGATGGGCGCGGCAGACGTCGTTCCCGGCGTCTCCGGTGGTACGATCGCTTTTATCACGGGTATTTATGACACCCTGCTTGAAAGCATTCGTCGTATTAATCCAAGCCTGATCCGTCTGGCGCGGCAACAGGGCCTGAAAGCGGTACTGAACCACATTAATGCCGGTTTTCTGGTCGTCTTACTGACCGGTATTCTCACCAGCATCCTGACGCTGGCGCGCGTGATTACCTGGATGCTGCACACCCACCCGATTCCGTTGTGGTCGTTTTTCTTTGGTCTGATCCTGATTTCAGCCGTGCACATGTTTAAACAGGTGCAGGACTGGGGCCCAACCCGCCTGCTGAGTCTGCTGCTGGGTGCTGCTTTCGCCTATGGCATTACCGTGCTTCACCCGATCGATATGTCACCCACCAGCATGAATGTTGTACTCGCTGGTTCAATCGCGATCTGTGCCATGATTCTGCCCGGCATTTCCGGCAGCTTTATTCTGCTGCTGCTGGGTATGTACGCGCCGATACTGGCCGCTGCAAAATCGTTACAACTGGGGACTCTGGGTCTGTTTGCTACCGGCTGTGTGATTGGTCTGCTGTGCTTCTCACACCTGCTGTCGTGGTTACTCCGCAATTACCGTGACCTCACCCTGACTTTCCTGACCGGCCTGATGCTGGGCACACTGAACAAAGTCTGGCCGTGGAAAGAAACTCTGACCTGGCGGACCAACTCAAGTGGTGAGCAGGTGCCGCTGATCGAGCACAACCTGTCACCATTCAGCTTTGAGCAAATCACCGGCCATCCGGCTCTGCTGGGATACGCCATTGCTGCGATGGTACTGGGTATTTTGCTGGTCTGGGGACTGGAAAAATTTGCTGAGGAATAACTTCTCGCATAAGAAATCCTTCATCACAGGCCACCTTCGGGTGGCCTGACTTTTATCAGGCTGCGACAGAGGAGGAAAGCGTGCTACCATACAGGCGTTTTTTGTTTACACCTGATGACTTTGGGGGATAAATGTCCCACACGCTCCAATTCAAAACATGGTCTGTGCCATTCAAACTGATCCTGGCCTTCGGACTGGGATTTGCCGCAATTGAGTGGCTGCCTGGGCTGGTAACTCAATCGTCAGAATTCGACAGCGCCCTTGCCTGCCAGCTGAGTCAGCAACACTGTCAGCAGCAGGATGCCGTCATTCAGATGAGTGATGATATCGTCCGCCCCTTACAGCCCACCACAATCACAGTTCAGTGGCCGCAACTGCCTGCAAAAACGAAAGCCTTACGGCTGACGCTTGAAGGCCGTGAAATGATGATGGGTCAGTATCAGTTACAATTAACGCGCCAGCCGGATAACAGCTTTTCAGGTGAACTCCTGCTTCCTTTCTGCACCGAAAATGCCATGACCTGGCAAGGGAGTATCACCCCGGATTCTGGTTCCTTTTCACCGCTATACGTTTCCCTGAGGATGACACAGTGAAATATCAATGGATAATCCTGGCCGTTGCTCTGATTGCCGGCCTCGCTACCCGTTACTTTGTCGATAACCACGATGCCAATGTCGCTGCAGCGGAGCAATCCAGCGGCCAGCTGGAAAGCGGCAAAGACACGATCAACCTGTTCAACACCGATGATGATCGTCTGCGCGTTGTCTATTTTGGTTATACGCACTGCCCGGATGTCTGCCCGACTTCTCTTGCTATCCTGGGCGCTGCGCTAAAAGCCGTGTCACAGGAACAACTCAATAAAGTCTGGCCGGTATTTATTACATTAGACCCGGAAAGAGACACACCGGAAAAAAGCGCTCAATACGCGCAATATTTCCATAAAGATATTACCGGGATGACGGGAACTCAGTCGCAAACACAATTATTGGCGAAGAAATATGGCGTGCTCTATATGAAAACAGCTCAGGAAGACTCGGCGCTGGAATATTCTGTCGACCACAGCTCTTATTTTTACCTGCTGAAACCAGACGGCACCCTGATGGAAAAAGTCCCGCACACTTTAAATCCGAATATTCTCGTAGACGCCATCGCGAAGAATGAACGTCTCTTATTTGAGAATTAACCAATAAGATTTGACATATCATTCACATAGGTTGCATTGACTCAGAAAGCGAAAAGCCGCATTCTTGCTGTCGCCCACGGGCTTTTTCTCGTCTTTGAGAGAATTTTTTTTGGGAAAAAAGCTTCTTGGATGAGCAATTTGAATAACATATGCCATACTAACTCTGCCGACTGAAAAATTTTACACTCGGTCTGTAGTGGCAAAACAAAGGAGAAGAAAGAAAAATGAACCGTTCATTATCTATCCTTACTGGTATCATTCTGAGTGCAACTTTGATTGGCTGTTCCAGCTCAGATGAAGTAGACCAAATGCAACAACTAACCAACAAAGTAGATATGCTTTCTGACCAAGTAGGCGCTCTGCAAAGTCAGCAAGATCAGATGGCCGGCGCAGTCAATGACGCTCGTGCATCTGCTGATGCTGCTTATCAGGAAGCAATGCGTGCTAACCAACGTATCGACAATATGGCTAGCTCGTATCGTAAGTAAGTCAACCGACAAAAAGAGTGGGGCCTGCGCTCCACTCTTTTTTTATGCCTGTTAAAAAAGAAGGCCGCAATTGCGGCCTTTTTTCGTCATCCTTTCATCATCAGATTCAGTCCAATGCGACCGGGATGCCTTCCTGCGATTCCAAAGCCTGCGACAGCTTTGAAACAGCCTGATGATCACTCTCCACTGCATTGACCAGTGAACGCGGCGGGTTCACAACCTTCGCAGTTCCGGCTTCAGCTTCGCTCTTAGACAGAGGCTGATGCACTTCAACATACAAACTGCCGTCTGGCTCACGGGTTTCTTTCAAAGGCTGATTGATCACCCTGACCTTTGTCCCCTGATTCACCCGGGGGAAAAGCCATTCAATATCCCAGGGATTCATACGGATACAGCCTGAACTCACCCGCATGCCAATCCCAAAATCTTTATTGGTTCCGTGAATCAGATACTCACCCCGGCTGTGTGCCAGACGCATCGCATACTCACCCAGCGGGTTATCCGGACCAGCCGGGATGACCGCAGGTAATTCAATACCGCGTTCTTCTCTGTACTCTTTGCGGATATTCGCCGTTGGTGTCCAGGTCGGGCCAACAATCTTCTGACTGATCGACGTCGTCATCACCGGTGTTTCACGCCCAATCCGGCCGATACCAATAGGGAATACATAGACGGAGTCTTTGTTCGGCGGGAAATAGTAAAGACGCAGCTCAGCCAGGTTAATCACGATCCCTTCATGGGGAACATCCGGCAAAATGAGCTGGGTCGGAATCGTCAGCATCGTGCCAGGTTCCGGCAAAAACGGATCCACACCTTTGTTCGCTTCCATTACGGCCAGGAAGCCAACATCAAAGTAGTTCGCGATATCAGCGATACTCTCTTTTTCATTTTCAGGGACCTGATAATACTCCACGGAACCAACCAGCTTGCTGCCGTTGGCTGGCAGTGGGTATTCAATAGCATTTGCTCCCATTGAAGCTAAGCCAATCAAAGTACAAAGCAATGTACGATACACGGATGCGCCTCCAAATCGATGGTGTCTGTTAGGGGATCAGTCACGATTCACTTGATTTTTCACCCAAAAAGCTGGAAACAGACTCTTAATTATTATGGCAAAGTTTGATCTTTACTCAGTCAGTGACACGACTTTTCTCATTTATGACACAAACTGAGATGACCATCACTCAATCGCAAGATTACAAATTTAATGCCAGTGTACTTCTGTCCGGTATCCATCGAGTCAGATTCACGTCAAAAAAGTGGCGCTAATAAAGAATATTTTTATGAAATAGAGGAAGCAGATAACAAAAAAAGCGGGCAATGCCCGCTTTACTGTACAACGATTAAAGTTTTCAGACTGGCTCAGGCATACTGTGCCGTCAGTGATTTCCAGGAGCGTCGCTGCTGTTCCAGCCGGGCTTTCATCTCCTGATATTGCTGAACAATCTCCAGACTTTCATACTGCGCTCGCAATGTCTGTTTTTTCGCTTCCAGCACCTGCTTTTTCGTAGCGTAGTAGTCAGAAATCTTCTGCATTAATATTTCGTATTCAGATTCAACTTTCTGCAGCACAGCCAGACTGTCTGAACGTTCATTCAAACGCGCCTGCATCCGTTTCAGCATCATGGTCGCTTTGGCTTTTTCTATTTTATCCTCCGGGCAGGTCCGCAGGTTTCGCGCCATGCCCAGCCACGCTAAAGTGCGGATCAGCCATTTGGTCGGATCAAACTGCCACCAGCGAATACCGTTCCGGTAGTCATTCTCGAAGATATGGTGGTAATTATGATATCCCTCACCAAAGGTCAGGAAGGCCAGGAAACCATTATCCCGGGCGGTGTTTTTATCTGTATAAGGCTGTGCACCCCAGATATGGGCCAGTGAATTGATAAAAAAGGTTGTATGGTGACTCAATACCAGACGCACAACGCCCACAAGAAGCAGTGCTCCCCAGACATCACCATGCAGTAAACCGAAAAGCAGCGGAATACCAAAGTTCGTCGCGATGGCTAGCGGTACATAATATTTGTGCTGCCACATGACAATCTTATCTTTTTGCAGATCACGGCAGTTCTTGTAATCCGTGTACCGGTGTGCCTGATATTCCCGCAGCATCCATCCGATATGGCTGTAAAAGAAACCCAGTTTCGCGGAATACGGGTCAACATCGTTGTTATCAACATGCTTGTGGTGAATCCGGTGATCAGACGACCAGTGCAGGATACTGTTCTGCAACGCAAAAGCGCCGCCAATCGCATAAATAAAACGCACCACAGCATTCGCTTCATAAGCTTTGTGTGACCAGAGTCTGTGATAACCGGCAGTGATAGACATGCCACAGTAACTGAATGCAGCAAGCAGCATCAGCCCCTGTTGCCAGTCAAAACCAACGAAATATGCGTATAAGGGAGCACCGACCGCAGCAATTGCAAACGTGACGGTAAAGATCATTACATTCAGCCAGATAATCGGCGGTTTGGGATGTGCCATGTCATTCTCAGTCATTCAGCGTACAACTGTGCGCCAGAATACCAGTGTTCCCGCTCAGGTCAATCGTAAAACTCTGCGATTTGCTGCTCCGTATCACATGCTTGCATTCTGTGTGCGCCAAAAACAGTCAATCCAAGAGACTGCCTCAGCCTGGCCAGCGCTTGACTACACTTTAGGGGAAACACAGACAATCCGGAGAAATCACCATGGAACCGCGATCAGACGCCCCCTTCCAACCCATCAATATGGACAGAAATCAGCGTGTGGTCATCAATACCCTGGCACAGGACTGGACACCTTCGCCGGCCTCCGGTGTCTGGCGTATCCCGCTGGAGCGGGAGGCAGCAGAAGCAGGGCAAGTCACCAGCATTGTCCGCTATGAACCCGACACACACTTTTCATCCCATTACCATCCGAACGGTGAAGAAATATTTGTCGTCAACGGCATCTTCGAAGATGAATTCGGCACCTATCCTGCGGGGACTTATCTGCGAAACCCTGCCCGAACCCGTCATGCGCCGGCCAGCCAAAGTGGCTGCATGCTCTATGTCAAACTGAACATGTTTCCCGAGGGTGATCAGGAAACGCTGAGAATCGATACACATAATGCACGATGGCAGCCCGGCCATTACACCGGACAATCCGTCCTGCCCCTGCACGGTTTCGGTTCAGATAAAACCATCATGATTCAATGGCAAGCCGGTGCCAGCCTGCCGAAACAGATTTACGAAAGCGGCCTGGAACTTTTCATTCTGGCCGGCAGTTTTCAGGACGAATGGGGTGAATACCGGCAAGGCTACTGGCTTCGAACACCACCAGGCAGTTATCACCACCCGGCAACGCAGGAAGGATGCCTTCTGCTAGTCAAAACCGGCCACTTCCCGCACGAGCAGACCTGATCAAAGGTCTGCTTTTTTCCAAACTCATGAAATTTATCCGCGACGTCCGGGTCATGTCTAACACACCTGTCTTTAACTGCTGTCAAAGGAAATCCAATGATTATCAAGTCCAAGCCGTCATGGGCTATCAGGGAAAGTGATGTCACACCAGAATCTGTCTACCATCAACGACGTGACATTCTGAAAAAACTGGGCATTACACTTGCGACGCTGCCTCTGGCCACTCAGGCGCAGGCCGGTCTGTTCGATGTTTTCAGCAGTGATGACAAAATCCCGGATCGTCGCCGGGCTTTACAAGCCCGTCAATCGGCGCAGTTTCACCCAAACCTGTCTTTAACACCTGAAGACAAAATCCTGAAATACAATAATTTTTATGAATTCGGCACCGATAAATCCGATCCGGCTGAGCGGGCGGCCAACTTTATCACTGACCCATGGCAAGTTGAGATCGGCGGCATGGTCTCCCGCCCTGTTACGCTGGATTACGATGATATTTTCAAACGCTATCCGATTGAAGAGCGAATCTATCGGTTACGTTGTGTGGAAGCCTGGTCGATGAACGTTCCCTGGATTGGCTTTCCGCTGGCATCATTGCTCAGACAGACCCAGCCGACCAGCAACGCAAAATACGTGGCCTTTCAGACACTCTATGATCCGAAACGTATGCCCGGACAGGCTTCCAGAAGGATCGGGGGTGGTATCAACTACCCTTATGTCGAAGGTTTACGTCTGGATGAAGCCATGCACCCGCTGACCCTGATCGCGGTTGGTCTGTATGGCAAAACGCTGGCACCGCAAAATGGTGCACCGCTGCGCCTGGTTGTCCCCTGGAAATATGGCTTTAAGAGTATTAAATCGATTGTCAAAATTACGCTGACCGACAAACAGCCACCCACAACCTGGAATCAGATAGCTCCGAATGAGTATGGCTTCTATGCCAATGTGAATCCGAAGGTGGATCACCCCCGGTGGAGTCAGGCCAGT
This sequence comes from Photobacterium sp. 53610, assembly GCF_036409375.1. Taxonomy (NCBI): domain Bacteria; kingdom Pseudomonadati; phylum Pseudomonadota; class Gammaproteobacteria; order Vibrionales; family Vibrionaceae; genus Photobacterium; species Photobacterium sp. 53610. The sequence goes on from NZ_JAXOFS010000002.1 coordinate 394,652, forward strand.
GAACGATTCATCGGCGAAGGGAATCTGTTCAGCACCCGTCGTCAGCCCACTCAAATGTTCAACGGTTACGCGAGTGAAGTCGCCAGTCTGTACAAAGGGATGGATCTGAGGAAATTTTATTAATGCAAAAACTTACATTCAGCCTCAAAAGCATAAGGCTCAAACCCGGCCATATCACCGCCATCAAGACCGTGATTCATTTGGTTTCGCTGAGTTTTCTCGCCTTATTGATCTTCAGGGCGCTCAGCGAACAACTGGGCGCCGATCCGGTACAGGGATTGAGTCAATTTACCGGCAAGGCTGCATTGAACACACTATTCATCACACTGCTGATCTCACCGATTGCAAAATGGTGGAAACAGGGGGCGCTGGTGAAAGTTCGCCGGGTTTTGGGCCTCTACAGCTTTTTCTGGGCGCTCTTGCATTTACTGGTTTACGTCCTGCTTGACCTGAATCTGAACTGGTCCCTTCTGGCCAGTGAAATTGCGAAGCGACCTTATCTGACAATCGGAGCCATCTGCTGGCTGATCCTGTTTGCTCTGGCGATCACTTCAACCCAGGGCATGCAAAGGCGTTTGGGGAAACGCTGGCAACAACTACATTACTGGGTGTATCTGGCGGTCCTGCTGGCTCCGATTCATTATTACTGGTCGGTAAAATCCAATATTACAGAGCCAGCTCTTTATCTGATTGGCGCTTTGATTTTACTGAGCTTCCGCAGGAAAACGTTCAGACGCTGGCTCCCCAGATTTTTCACTCAGACATCAACTGAAACCTGATCACCGAATCAGCAATGGCAGGCAAAACGCTAAGAAAGCGGGAAGATGAAGTCATCTCCCGCTTTTTCTTCATCGGTGTTTGTATGAACATCACACGGATACACTGCTCTTATCAGGGGCAAAGCGCGAAAATGGCTGGTCAGATGCATAAATTTGATACAGCTTCAGGTTATTCAGCCACATAACACTTTTCTGCCACCCAGTCTGGCAATATGATAGTGACACAATGAAGGCCGTCTTTGATCCAGCCCTGCATAAGGTTTACGTTTTTGATCAACAAGTTTATCAGCGTCAGTATCGAGCAATTCCAGACTGACTGCTTACAGCTTTGTACACAACACTATCCCACGGTCCACAACCGTGGCATGCGTGATCGCCATTTAGGACGGCTCATGTGCCGCCGTATTCTGGCAACACTCGAAAACGAAGGCATTGAAGCCAGCCTTGAACAACTGCAAAACGACGACGTGATGATGCCGCCTATTTTTCGGATACAGACGCCCGAAAACACCCTGTGGGTCATCGCACATCGTTTACAGAGTGCGAACACGGCACGACGCTCTGCACTCTTCCAGGCGATCGAACTGACGCTCAGCCACTTGAATCACAATGAGAATAATCAACTGTTGCTGCTTGCTGACCACTGGTTTGACCGCAGCAAAGCCAGCAAACAGCTCGCTTCCTGGTGGTTGGGACAAATGCCGGCCAATATTCAGGGGTATCTTCAGGACGGCATCAAACTGATTCCCAGTGAGCAGACTCTGGGCGAACAGCTTGAAAGACAGTTTGGTCTGTCTGAAGGTGATACCTGCATGCTGCATCCTTTGAAAAGACTGCACAGTCAGCAAACTTTGCACCGTTATGCAGTGATGACCGCCTATTTTACCCGCGTATCCATGTCCGTATCCATGTCATAGACCGATTTCATTCGCACGACATCCCCCAATGCTTCAGCACCACAGCCTGCAAAACAGCACCATGCAATCCCATATATGTCATTCCTGTGGCGCAGCACTTCCCGTCGCTATGTGAATTCCAATAAAAAACGCCAGCTCGGAAAGCTGGCGTTTTTTATCGTCAAAATCAGATCAGGCCCAGTTCTTTCAGGCGCTCCATCAGATAACTATGAGCGGTGTACTTTTCAGAAAGAACAACCTCAGGTTTCGGGTGCAGGAACAAAGGCAGAGAAATACGTGATTTGGTTTTATCTGTGCCTTCCGGGTTAATCACACGGTGTGTGGTTGACGGGAAGTAACCCCCGGAAGCTTCCTGAAGCATATCGCCGATATTAATAATCAGGTTGCCGAACTCACATGGAACATCCAGCCAATCACCGTTTTTCGCTTGCACCTGTAAACCCGGCTCATTTGCTGATGGGAGTACGGTAAGCAAGTTGATATCTTCATGCGCACCGGCACGAACTGCACCCAGCTCTTCATCCCCTTTCAGAGGCGGATAATGCAGCACACGCAGCAACGTACTGTCACTGTTTTCAATCATGCTCGACAGTGACTGCGAATACAGGGCAGAAACTTCAGCAGGCGAGTGTTTTTCAACCCAGGATAACAGCGTAGAAGCCAGCGCATTAGCCTGGTCATAATAATTCTGCAGCTCTGCTTTCAGTTCTTCAGGACACTGACCCCAAGGGTAATAGTGGAAAAACTCTTTGATGTCTTTCTGAGTGTGACCTTTTGCCGTTTCAGAAACTTCAGACGGGAACAATCCATCCTGTGTTTCAACGTTGAAGCGGTAGTCATACTTTTCTTCAGAATCGAAAAAACGTTGCCAGTTTTCGTAAATTGAACTGACCAGTTCCTGTTGCAGCGGGTGATTTTTCAGGACACCGAAACCGGTCTCGCGCAGAGATTCAACAAAACGTTCTTGTGCGTCGGGTGCGGTAAAATCAATAGCTTCTAATTTCATTGTGTTCTTCTTTTATACGGTAGGGCGTAGATTTTCTTGATGCCTTTTTCGCATCATGTGGAAGGAATTCTAGACGTTCACCCTAACGTGAACAACCCACAAGTCAGAGCCTGACAGAAACAAAGAGTTGATAGAAATGGACAATCAAACGATTGCCTAACCGATTGCGTTTCAGATTGAAACACTTCCGGGATGCGACACAAATAAAAACCCTGCCGAAGCAGGGTTTGCATTTCTGATTTTGATGCTGATAATCCGTCACAGATCACGCATTAGCAACTCAAATTCATCTTCTGCAAGTTCGATTAATTTGGCCAGTTCCCGGGCATCATCACTGGTCATATCAACTTGCCAGCGTACACATTCACCACCGGCATGATTGCGGCAAACTAACTCAGTTCTTTTGCCGTTCGATAAAAAGGAAAGTTCCTCGAACTCTGCCTCAAACTTATCATGTTCTTCCATGATTTCTACTTCTAGAAAGCCAGTCGGGATAACTCTGACATCCAAATGATAACCCTTACCGCCTGGCATCAGGTATTGCCGGTGTTCAGCTAACATCCTCCTTTCCTCCACTCTGTTGACTCGCAACTAATAGTGTAGTCAAAGATTCTGAAGCGCGAGTAAATTCTTCCCGGCGCAAGCATTGGCTAACATCAGGAAAAATAAGGTTTTTCTGAAACATTCCAGAAAATATTCAAACCTTATCAAAAACGATAATCGGCTGAAACTGTCAAGTTATTCTAGGTCATCACATGGGTACTCAATACTTTGGCTTCAGGCAAATCTCAGCTGCCACACCAGCAATCAATCAGATTGCACACCATACATACACGACTTACTGATGATCCATTGTCATCAATTCTTCATATCAGTGAAGTCTGTCTTTCACAAAACACATGATTCAATCCTGAGACAGACGGGTAAATCTTCTCTGGCATCCATCCCCAAAAAGGCAGACGACAACCACATAGACGGACCTGATCTTTGCATGTCGGTTACAACTTGCATCAGACATCACAGAGATAAATGAATCGCAAGCCAGCAGAAAACACTGCAAGCCGTTTTAATCTCAGCTTTTGTGACACAACGCCTGTTTCTTTGCTCATGTCACTAAAAGGCTCGACTACAGTGGATATAAAACCAGACACACAAACGTTCAATGAATCGATTTATTTTTCGTGTCTGAACCTCTTCGGGCGCAATAAAAATTACCTGATAAAGAATGAAGGAGCTGGCTATGACCACTGTCTATGGAGTGCAATTTTCTCCTTTCGTCAGAAAGGTGCTTCTGGTTTTGCAAGTAAAAGGAGTTCCCTACTCAAATCCTCAGGTGAACCCGATGGATCCGCCAAAAGACTTTGAGCGGGTCAGTCCGCTGGGCAAGATTCCCGCTTTCGAAGATGACAAAGTCCTGCTTGCTGATTCTGCTGTCATTTGTGATTACCTCGAACAGCGATATCCGGAGAACCCTCTCTGCCCCAGTGATTTGGTCGAACGTGCGAGGGTCAAATGGCTGGAAAAATATGCGGATACCGAGGTGGTTTCTGCACTTGGCCCGATTTTCTTTGAGCGCGTACTAAAGCCTTTAGTCTTACAGCAAATGCCAGATGAAGAGAAAATCAGCAACATTATGTCTCAATCGATTCCGGGTATTTTTGACTATTTGAATAACCAGTTACACGGGAAGAAAAAGTTCCTGCACGGCAATGAATTGACGATCGCAGACATTGCAACCACGACTCATTTCATCAATCTGAGCTATTCAAAGATAGAAGTCGATGCGACAAAATGGCCAAACCTGGCATCCTACCTGAAACAGATGACTGAATTACCCTTATTCAAATCATTTATTGAAAGCGACCAGCTGTTATACGCCGAATAACAGACATTCAATTCATATCACAATCAGGCAGTAAATAGACTGCCTGATTGATTCACCCAATGAATACATGTGCTTGTAAGAAGAATTATTCTTATTTCATGAAACACCAAATATTACGTTGCATCATTCAAACACCAAAAAACCGACGTACCTCTCAGCCATCCGTTTGATTTGTCTGCTATAGATATAAATAATTCATTCCCGAGAAGGATAATAAAACATTCAAACACCGCTGATATGCTGGTGCTTGACCCGACTTGTTTTGAATCATGCTGATAGCCAAGTATGGAACGCTGTTTTATGCATTACATGGAGTAAAATGCTGTGCCCTACCCGTTTATTTCTGCAGTGATACCCGCCAAAGATGAAGCAATGAACCTGCCGAAACTTTTGGATGAAGTCGTCGCCTCGTTAACCGGTCTCTGCCATTTTGAGATCGTTGTCGTTGATGACGGTAGTTCTGACAATACCTATTCAACCTGTGAGGATTGGGGAAAATCTCATTCGGATATCCTGCTCACTATCGTGAAACATCAGCGTTCTGTCGGTCAAAGTACTGCATTATTGTCCGCTGTGAATCAGGCACAGGGCAAATGGATCGTCACCATGGATGGCGACGGGCAAAACGATCCCGCTGATATCCCCGCTTTGCTGGAAGCTGCAGCACAACAACAGCAATCTCATTTCTGTATCGCCGGATTCCGGCATAACCGGCAAGATACTGAATGGAAACGCTTTCAGTCCCGTTTCGCCAACGCCATTCGTCAGGCGGTGCTGAAAGATGGCGTGAAAGACACCGGATGCGGCCTGAAACTCATCCCCAGAGAAACCTATCTGGCCTTACCATACTTTGACCACATGCACCGCTTTCTTCCGGCACTGATCCGTCGTCTGGGCGGTGAAGTGGCTGTTGTCCAGGTCAATCATCGTGGTCGTTGGGGCGGTACATCCAAGTACAATGCGCTCAATCGTGCGTGGGTTGGACTGGTCGATATGATGGGCGTGGTCTGGCTCAGCCGACGTGCCAGAAATCCGCTTATCGAAAAAATCAGTCAGTCAGGCGCAAATGAATAAATTGTATGTCAAAGCGGTGATCACCCTCTGTGGCCTGTTGTTGCTCTATCTCATCATTCGCAATGACTGGATTCCGCCGCTGAGTGATCACCACGTCATCGCGCAATGGCTGGACCATGCAGGCCTCCTGAAATGGCTGTCACTCTATCTTTCAGCGACCCTGTTCATTGGCATCGGCGGCCCCCGTCAGGCAATTGCTTTTTTGTTTGGCTTTCTGCTGGGCGGACCTGTGGGTGTCATCGCAGCCCTGATGGTCAGTTTAATCGGTTCACTATGCTGCTTTTATATGGCGCGTTCAGTCCTCCACCCCATGCTGGAGCGACGTTTCTCCAAGTATCTGCAAGTCTTTGAGAAGTCACTGCAACGTAATGCCACGTTAAAGATCATGGTGATTCGACTGCTCCCTGTCGGCAGTAACTTATTTACGAATCTGTTTTCAGGTGCCTGTAACCTTCGGATCAGTGCATTTGTGTTGGGTTCTGTTATCGGCTTCTTACCGCAGACAGCGGTATTCGCTATGGCTGGCTCAGGGGTACGACTCTCCGACCATAACCAAATGACAGTCAGCATTTTGCTGTTTGCCATTTCCAGTGCGCTGGGCATTTATCTCTATTTCCACCGGGAAAAAACGACCAAGGATGCGACGAATGCTATCAAATCCGGCTCAAAACATTACGACAACAGAACAAGATAAATCGTGGGATAGTCTGACTATCCTGCTGTTTGCAATCGCTATCCTTCTGCTTTTCTGGGGCATTGGCTGGCGCTCTCCCTGGCCGGCGGACGAACCCCGTTTTGCCGAAGTTGCCAGAGAAATGGTGGCGACCGGGCACTGGTTTTTCCCGATGCGGGGTGGAGAACTGTATCCGGATAAACCCCCGGTTTTCATGTGGAGCATTGCCCTGTTTTACTGGCTGACCGGTAATCTGAAACTGGCTTTTTTGCTGCCGAATGCGCTCTGTGGGCTGCTGACGCTTACTCTGGTCTGGGATTTAGCACGTCGCCTGTGGGGGAACAAAACTGCCCGTACGGCGTTGTTTCTGCTCATGCTCGCGCCTCAGTTTTTCATTCAGGCCAAAAATGCCCAGATTGATGCCATGGTCGCCTGCTGGATTACTGTGTCGTGCTATTGCCTGATCCGCCACTTTTTTCTGGCCCCTAACTGGCGCTTATATTATCTCGCCTGGGCCATGATGGGACTGGGTGTCATCACCAAAGGCGTTGGCTTTTTACCCGCGTTAATGCTCATTCCTATTGCGATCTATGCTTTTCCGCAACGAAAAGAACTACCGCCGGCTTTTCAGAAAAAGGCCTGGTTCGGACCACTGTTCATGCTGGCTGTTATTCTTGCCTGGCTGATTCCATTGCTGCTCATCACCAGTGGCAGTGACGATCCTCAGTTCCAGGCCTACCGCGATAACATCCTGTTCAAACAAACCGCAGAACGCTATGCAAACTCACTTGGTCATGTGCAGCCCTGGCACTATTTCATTTCATCCGTAATCCCCGTGTTCTGGTTTCCGTTACCATTTATGGTCATCGCATTCTGGAAATCACTTCGTGAAAGCTGGAAACAGTATCCGGTTATCTGGGTCATCCTCAGCTGGGTTGTGCTTGTGGTCCTTTTCTTCAGTCTCAGTCCCGGTAAACGAGGCGTCTATGTGCTCCCCGCACTGCCAATGTTTGCACTCGCACTGAGTCCGGCAGTCAATCTGCTGGATCACAAACGTTGGCTGCACTGGCTGATGGTCGGATTGATGACGTTAATCGGCGTTGTTATGTTTGCCGGCGGGATTGCAGGAATTGCCCAAATTGAAAAAGCAGTCCGTGAACTTGAAGAGCAAACTCTGCAAGCGGGCCTGATGCTTTTCACCTGCGGATTGATCTGGTTGGGGACACTCTGGTTCAGACGCAACAAAAATGCATATCTGACCCTGGGGGGTCTTCTGGCCGTAACCTGGCTGATTTTTGCCAGCTGGGGATATCATTTGCTTGACCCAAATCGTACCCCGAAAGCGCTGATGGCTAACATCGCACATACAATTGGTACTGATGCTGAGCTCGGTTTAGTGAACTTTAAGGAGCAGCATATCCTGTTCTCTCCCGTGACCGTCACTCATTTCAGTTATCTGGCTCCCATGCAGGAACAGGAAGAAAGGGCTTGGGCCTGGTTACATGACAGCCCGAACCGATACATTCTTATTCCCGATTCAGCCAGTGTCCGCTGTTTTACCCTCAGCAAAGGCCAGGACATGGGAGAAGCCCACCGGAGGCACTGGATCCTTTTTGATGCCACCACGGCAGAGCCCCAATGCGATGCGCCAGAAAGCATGCGTAAATTTGTCACGCAGCGTCCCTACCCCTGGTGAAATACCACCGTACATAACAACAGCCTGGCGTGTTCGCTTCAGGCTGTTTAATTTCCCTACTATTTTCAGCAAATAATCCGTCTGGTTGTTTTTCAGACAAAGCAATCGACAATATCAACCTGAAGCTTCCCCTTTCAATTCTCCAGCCATTCCCAAAAGCACTCTGAAAATGGCCACAAGCAACTCAAACTTTTTGAGTGAATCAAAAATAGAAAAACCATCCCCACACAAGTGAATTATCTTGCACATCAGATTTCCGACGAGTAATATTCACTCATTTTCACTAAAATGGGAGTAATATCTAAATTCCAGCTGGTTAACCTTCAATCAACACATACCAAAAAAGCATAAATTAATTTAGGTTATATAAATATCATGACACGAAGATTCAGAATTTTGTGGTCATCAGCCCTGATGCTCACTTCAATTTTTTTATTGCCCACGATTACGTTTGCATCACTGACCTCAACCAATACCAAAATCGTTTCATCGAAGTATTCAGATCTTCAGAATGATGAAACACTTGTCTTTATGGGATCTTTAAGCTCTGATGGCACAGCCCATGTACAAGTTGCCACTGATGGAAAAACAGTCAAACGTCTATTACTAGTAAATAATCCCATCATCAATAAAGGCGTTAAAAACAAACCTGCCCAAGCGACAGTCATCCAGAACACTTCTGCTAAACCGTTAGCGATCAGTAAAGTCGAAGTGCTGGGGCCACCGAGCGATATCATCATTGCCAGCCCTTCCGGACTTATCTGCGATTCCTGCGAATTCAAAAATGCCAAGCGTGTTGTGCTGGCAACTGGTATTCCTTCTTTTAATCAAGGCAATCTGACAAGCATCAAAACGCAAGAAGGGCTTTTAGATATTGTTGGGTCTGGTTTGAAAACCCAGGATGCTGTCTTTGTTGATTTATTTGCGAATAGTATCAACGTCCTTGGTGAAATAAATACCTTCACCCGTGTCAATAAAAACTCAACAGGTGGCTATGATGTCGCGCCATCGACAGGAAATCGGCTTGCTTCACAAGGCAACCTTCAATTAATTACAGGAAATACTGAGCTGTCATATGAAAGCGGTGATATCAACATCACCAATGCGAGCCAGACTGATAGTGCTCTAAAAATTCAAGGGGATATTACAGCCGGGAATGTCCTGATTCAGACGACAAGTTTAAATACAAGTGCCACGTTGCAAGGTAATATCACAACCTTAGGTGACATATCCCTTGTGAATACCTATCACGATATAACCGTGATTCCCGGTGGAAATATTCATATTAAGTCATTTGGTTCTCTAACACTCAATGAAAATAAACTGCTGACGAAATCAAATGTGATCCTGGAAGCAAGCAATATATCTATCATTCCTAGAGAGGAGTACAAAGATTACAGTATTAAAGCAGGAAACATTGAAATTTCCTCTGAGAATTCACTCTTAATGAAAGGACTGATTTTTGCAGACAATATCAAAGTTGCAGCGAACATGGTCAACAATTCAGGTGGTGAATTATTTGCACTTGAATCTCTTTACGTTAATGGTATTAGTTATATTAATAACAATAGTCAAGGTTTGTTTATCGGAAGCAATGTCGCATTAAGTAGTAGTAATTCAATTATCAATGGTATTCTCAAACCTTGGTTCTGTAAACCACTCGACAGCTTTCGAAACGCACATATCAAAAGTGATACAGTTCAACTTGGTAGTGGTGTTGGGCTAGTTAAAAGCTTCATCAATAGCTGTACAGGTAGTAACATCATCCAAGACTGGGAGCTTGAAGAAAGAAAGGCAAGTATCTTTGGTTTTAACATCTCATTAAATGCGCCAGAAATCATTAATTCAAACCCATACATCAAACAACGATCTGGGTATGATGAGCCTGAAGTAAAAATGGAAATCACAGATTCAAACACGGTCTCAATTTCTGCTGAAAACTCACTTGTCATTCAAGCAAAAAACTCATTTAAAAATGGTTCTGGCGTTGTCGAGGTGTTGAATGGAAATATGTCAATTGACACTCCAATAATTTACAATCAGCGTTACTACATTAAAGGTTTGACACACCGATACACACGGGAAATTCCATTCACCCCACCAAAACATTGCCCAGAACTACTTCAAAAAATCAAAAAAATAACCGATATCACTCTCACAAAAATCATTTTGAAGAAGAGATATAAAAAAGAATGCCAAACCAATACTACAATTACTGAGAAAGTAACAACTCAATATGTATCTTCACTTTCCCCTGTTGCCCGAATCCTTGTCGCAGGTAATATCACCTTCAATGGAGATAAATTTTTCAATGAAGCCAGCAATGTTGAAGTTTGGGGACAATTGAATGGGAAACTAAGTGAAATCAAATCACTGGGTTTAGCTTTAAATGAAAAAATTGTGAAAAAAACGGTAACGCATCATTCTCGTCGCTATTGTTCCCGACGTGTGTTAGGTGCATGCATCAAACGCAAAACAGAACGGTGGACAACAACATCACAGCAACTGGTCAAAAATGAAACCGCAGGCCAATTTCCCGCCCTTTTTGATGTGAACAAAGCCAACATCAATGTCGCGAACGGCAAAGTCTTGACCGGTAATATCACTTTCGGAAAATAATCAGGGATGACAATAAAAATGAACGATAAAAAACATTCCACACTTGTGAAGACTGAAAAAACACCGGTCTGGAGAAAAGCAACTGCATCTGTTTTAACCTGGGTGATTCCGATGCAACTGGCTTTTCCGGCTTATGCAAATATTCAGCTAACCAGAGATGTCAATAAGCTCCAGTCAGCGCTGGATTCATCTGCGCGCTACCAGTTAACCAGCCGGGTCTCAGATCACCTTTATGAAGAAGTGTTCATGTCACCACTCGCTGATATTTTTGATGGCTTCGGTTATTTCTACCAACTAGCAGCATCAAAATATCCGAAACAATTTAGTGATATGAAATGGGTACCCATTGGTGTAGGTGAGATCACAACAATAATTCCTGCCGCACCTCCAAAGCCTTTATTTATCGGCACACCTTTTGTTGAACGCGATATTGTTCGCCTTCAGCTCAACCAGCTCCTGAACCGAAGTTATATTGTCGGTGAAGGTGACTATGACAATTACAATGACATGATCAGGTCGTTGTATGACAATGCTGTGATCCTGATGAAGGAAAAAGGTTACACCTTTGGCCAAAACTTGAACTCAGCGCAAATTGACAGCATTTCCAGTGATGTCATCTGGCCAGAGTTCAGAACATTATCAACCGGAAAAAAAGTCGTTATTCCTTTTGTTTACCTGTCGAAAACAACCATTGCGACCAATAAAGTCGATAAAACGACGTTTAGCGTTGGCAATGGTGTTGTCAATACAGGTACTTTCACGGTTAATGGTGGTGAGGTCATCGCCAGACGAAACCTGTTCATTCAAACCAAGCAGGACTTCATCAACAACAAAGGTAATGTGAAAGCTCAGGAAAGTCTGAAGATTCAGGCTGGGAATAACATTGAAAACTATTCCGGCACTATTCAGGGTCGTGATACAAAGCTGATTGCGAATGCAATTAAAAATGAAACTTTAGTCTACCGCCACGACTATGAATACGGATTCTCTGAATTAGCCAGTAATCTCGCCAAGATCACCGGGTTAAATTCACTCAACCTGAGTACTGCTGGCGATGTTATCAGCAAAGGCGGTCAGTTTGACTCACAAGGGACCCTCCACATCAATGCCGGTGGCAGTGTTCAGCTATTAACGCAGCAAGTTCGTCAGCAACATGCACAATCCGGGAAGAAGTGGACAGATTCGAGTCAGTCTCTGGTGAATCTGCAAACACAGCTATCTGCTGTTGATATCCTCTCGATTGTTGCAAAGAATGAAATCATCTCTCAGGGAGCCATTGTTGAAAGTGAAGGGATCCTGGAATTACTTGCAGGCATGGGCATCCATATCATTCCTGCCGAAAACCTCCAGGCCGGTGAAAAGAGTTTCAAATCTTCGACGGGGGGTCTCTTTGGTTCAGATGAATCTTATTCAGAATCCTACCAGAAAGCAGAGATTCTTCGCTCTGTGCTGAAAGGCGGCAACAGTGTTGTTCTCAATACCATGATGGGAGATATCACTTTACGCGCCGTCTCTGTTTCAAGCCTTGGCGTCGCTAAACTCGTCGCACCAAATGGACAAATCAATCTTGAACTGGCAAAACAACTTGATCAGTACAGTTTGGAAGAATCCTATGAAGGTGCCCTCTCCTTCCGCTTTAAAGGCCGCGGGCATTATCGTGAAACCGCCTATTACAATGAGTTCATTGCCAAAGGCGGCTTAATGCTCGATGCTGCGAATGGGATCAACATCCAGTATGCCGGTAACCCGGATAACATTGATGAAACCATCGCCAATCTGGCGAAATCACCTGAATATCAGTGGCTGCAAGACCTCAGGAATGACCCGAACCTAACCACGCAATGGCAGGAAATTGAACTTGCCATGGAACAGTGGAATTACGACCAAAGTGGTCTGACACCTGCGGCCATGGCGATTCTGGCTGTCGCCATTGCGGCCGCAACCGGTGGTGCAGGTTTAACCGTCATGGGGGGAACCGGCCTGATGGCTTCTGCCGTCAATGCTGCGGCAACGACGCTCCTCAATCAGGTCACAGCAAGTATGCTGGCGAATGGCGGTGATATTTCCGCGACATTTGAACAAGTCACGTCTTCTGACAGCCTGAAAAACTTAGCCACATCCATGGTTACCGCAGGCGTTCTGTCTGAAATCAATTCACTGGGCTGGCTTGCTCAGGGTGAGAATTTAGGCACACTCGCTCAAGCTCAAAATATCATGATCACCTCAACCGTTAATGCGGCTGTTCCTGCCCTGATTCAAGGCCACAGTTTCTCTGAGTTTGGTGATGCATTCCTACAGAATATTGCGACCTCATCTATTCAGCAAATTGGTCAAACGCTGGCGAATAAAATTGGCATTGCTGCCGGTGAACGCGGTGAAAATAATTTGCCGAAGAATCCGGATATTAGCGCAGCCACTCAATACATCGCGCACGCAGCACTCGGATGTGCACTGGCCGGTGCAAACACAGCCATCAGCGGCGGTAATTCAGATACTGTGAAAACAGGCTGTTACTCTGGTGCTGGCGGTGCCGTAATTGGTGAATTCATTGCCAAACACAAACGCGCCGAGCTGGAAGCCATTGAGAAAGAGACGAAAAATTATATTAATGAACAACTGAAACTACTGAAAGCTGGTCAAAATGCAAAATCAGTACAGGAACTGGAAGCCTATCAGCAACAGCAATACCTGGCACTGATTCGACTGAAGAATCTAGGGGTTGATATCTCTAAATTAGCCGCAGGTATCACTGTCTTTGCCTTCGGCGGTGATGTTGATCAAGCGATTTATACCAGCGGGAATGCCGCTCAAAACAACGCATTATTTATACCGGCATTGTTCTGGGCGGTGAATGCGGCATTACTGGTATACAGCGTCTACGAATTTAGCGAAGATGTTGAAGTCTTCGTTGATCTGATTCGTCGTGGGGATACGGAAAAAGCGAAAGAAGTTCTGATCACTGCTTTGATTGACGCAGGAATTGATATGACCGTTGGGAAAGGTCTGAAAATAGTCAAAGCCGGTGAAAAAATTTCAGATGCGCTGAATAAACTCAAAATCGAAGAACTCTTGGAGATTGCCTCGGAGAACCTCTCCAAGCAAGGCAACCATATGCTTGCTTCTGAGATTGATTATCTCAAGAAAGTCATGGCTGGCGACCTCTCTGCCAAAGAGCAACGCCGGTTGAAAGGCTTCGATGCAAGCAATGCCAAGCATGCAGATAAACTTCCTGAGTTTGATAACTATCAGAAAACTTATCCTCACGGCTCTCTCACATTCGAACGTTGGCTTGAAATGCGTGAAGCCGGTGCAATTAGTGCGGATGGTAGCTGGGTTCGTTCAGCAACATCCAAACAGGTAGATATTAAAGCGAAGTCAATTGGCAAGCAGGACGATGTCAGCGTCAATTATAGCGGGCTAACCAAGCCAACCCGCGGGTTAGACGGACAATCGATTGATAACTGCGACTTTGACTGTTTTTCTGACCTTCGTCAAAAAGCAAAACAAGAATCTGAAAACTGGATAGATTCAGATAAAATCAACTATTACCGTGCGAAGCAAAAAATTTACTCTGAAGCGATGGGTGAAATGGCTGGTGAAGCAACCCAAGTTCAAAATGGGGCTACACGCCTGATGTCTCACTATCCTGGCTCTAACGACAAACGCGGGCAATTCGACCAGATCTGGCATCAGCCTGATGGTAAAATCGTGATCATTGAAGCGAAGGGTGGCGACTCTCAGTTAGGCTCTCGGATAGGCTTGAATGGTCAACGCGTACAACAGGGAACGAAAGAGTATTTTGAGAGTGTCGTTGCTTCCATGAAGAAATGGTATGACATCAACGGTTCCACGCTTGATGCAACAACAAAACATGAATATAGAAAGACCATGAGTCTGCTGAATGATAAGAATGCAATAATAGAATACAAAGTTGTCAGACAGCATTTAGATACGCAAACAGGCAAACCGACGAAAGTATCTGTGACTGATTACAACGTAATTTAAGAGGATAATATGGAAAAAATTAACAGTCACGTGGTCATTGGCTCAGAGCGTCGTCCTCGTGATTTTGTGGAAGAACTCCTAGAAGATGAGCAGCAGCTTTGCCTGAGCACTTACAGAGCGCTTCATAAAGGTACCATAAGGGGCATACCAAGCACGGGCATGTTTTTCGCTCATTTTGCTCATGCGCTCCTGCTTGGCAAGGAACGTCAGGACGTTATTCGTCCGCTATACGATTGCGCACAAATTCTGGCGATCAACCTTGGCCCTTATACTCAAAAAGAGCGTGGTTACCATGGCTGGTTTCAAGACTTACCAGTGTTCTGGCCCTATGAAGGAAAGCGTCTGATTTCAACTTCAGAATGGCTGGATGCATTCGCCGTCACTTTCATTCTCCGTGATCCATTCCAGCAAGGACGGATGCTGCTGGACATTGAGGAGTCAGATATCGACATTTGGGATCCCAGCGATCCAGATGCAACGGGGGGTCATAACGATGTCCGCCGGGTACTTTTCCGCCTATTCCGGGCATTTTGGATCACCGAGGATATCGATATTCATGACCGTATCCGGGACATGGTGACCTACTCATCACCAGAGTATGTTGGCGGCAGTGCCGCACAGGATATGTTTAACTATCTTTACCTACCTTTGGCGGAATTATTGATAGCGATTCACAGGGATGACCGGGCGACCAAATATCCGGAAAAGTTACGCTTCGCGCTGGAATGCCATAAAAAGTACTATACCGAAATTGCTCAGAGGCAATACGAATTTGCGAATGCAGACTTCGATACCAAAGGCTACATTGCTCTGTGTATTACAGGCTTGGCGGCTTATGCCTATGATAATTATGATCTGGAACCCAACATAGAAAGTGGTTATATGCCCTTGTGGCTTGTGAAAGGCGAGTTTCCTTCCTATGAAGAAGCTTTTCCTGAAATTTCCCCTCGCCCACCCTTTGAGGAGAAAAATATCACATTGTCACTGACAACAGAGGAACCCGTTGAAGACTGGCACCCGATCTGGCTGAACGCGTTGCGTTGGATAAAACAGCAACCCGATATGCCACATCTGTTCCGCTTAGGTGATGAAGTGGAAGAGAGAGAAGTCGCCAAATCCGTCAGCGGCGCAGTTGTTTGTGATGTCGAAGGGGACAAACCCGGAAAACTGATGATTTTCTCGATCCAACCCGTCGCAATCGCCAATCCGGAACAATGGTTGGCTAAGATGAAACAGCGTTGGGCAGACTTTGCAGCCTCGCAGTTAGCATTCCCTGTCACCGACGTTTCATTTCACGATTAATCTCACCTGAACAACCGGGCCTGTTTCAGGCCCGGATTCTTTCGCTCGCCGTTCCAATTCATCACATGGCTGCACATGAAACTCAATGATGTAAATACCAAACTGAACCCAGATGGCTCACTGAAAGCCAATGGAACTACTGTGGATTATAAGGAAGACGCTTTTGAATAAGAACAACGCTCTCAGCCATCATATTCTGGATAAAATATCTGCTGATGTTGATGTTAGCGATCGTTTAAATTCCTGGCTGGAACCTTTAATTGCAAGGGATATGCCTTCAGAAGCCCTAGAAGGAATAGCACCAGAAGGACATCAAAATATCCTTGGCATTAAACAAGAATCCCTTCTTGATATTCTTGGTAGCCTTGTAGTCAAACAGGCACCTAAAGACCAAATTGAATGGTTTTTAAAATCATTCCGGGATCACGGTCTGGCGTATTACCGTCTGGTGTTTAATCAGGGAGAGTTTGTCCCCTTCAGTATTAACCAATACGAATATGAAGGCGTGGGTAAACCTACAGACTTCCGACTAAACTTGGATAACTGGGTGCTGGTGTTTGCCTGCTGTTTGATTCTTCAGGATTATTCGGGCGCCTATGAATTGTGTGAACTGAATGAAGCGCACATTGATCTGGATGCAAGGCAAAACGGGCCTTCAAATCGTGAATTTGATAAAGCCATGCTTAGCCTGCTGAAAGGAATTCTGTACCCTGACGCAGACATGAACGCTTTGCTGGTCGATGCAGCAGAAAAAGTGTTCAAGCCTGAATGTGTCGGCCATGAAGCACGGCAGGAAGCGGTAAATTACAAATTCTTGCCCCTGATTCCGCTCATTCACGCCATGTACAGCCCGAACCGGGAAACAGCTTATCCCGAAAAGCTTCAGGCTGCACTAGAAGATCACAAGACCTATTTCAGCCAGCATCATGCTTTTGATGCGCAAAACTGGTTCGCGATGACGATCACTGGCCTGGCATCACTCGCCTATCACCGCTGGGGATTGGAACCGCAGATCGAGACGCTGTACATGCCGGAATGGATCGTGAAAGAGCCGAATATTGATTCGCCGCGCCGTTCTTATCGGGACGTGTTTGGTGATCAGTACGATCAGGACTGACCCTCAGGTTTTGATTCCGTGAATCGAAATCGCTGAATCCGTCTGAGTTGAAAAATCCGGGTGTATACCCGGATTTTTTTATGCGCTGTATTTTTCCAGGGTGCTCTTTCCTTATTCGAGCTCAGAATTAACGGCGACCTTCTTTTCCGTCAGCTTTTGATCGATAACAGGTGTATACAGTTTCCAGTCGGGCCATTGAAATAAGTCTGCCGCTGAAATCAATACGTTTTTTCTGCCTCGGTAAGGCCATATCTGTACAGCATGCTGCTCGATGTAAGTGTCGACATTTCTGGTTGCAATCACAGCCCAGGCATTGGGATGCTGTGCTAACCACAGATACTCTTCTGTATTTTTATCGCCAATGACCACCAGTGGTTCTTCTAAACGACCCAGATACTGGTACTGCCCATGATAATTTCCGGAGATGGCAACCACATGCCCCTCGGTTTGTTTTTTCTTCAGTTGTTGTGCCAGTTCACTGAGATCATAAAGCTGAAAAATAACCGGCGATACAAACGGCAGCAGCGCATAAATACTGACCGGAACGGCCAGCATAAGAACGGGTAATCTGAATTTCTGAAAGACTGCAGGTTTGATGGCGACCACGGCCAAAAATAACGGTACCAGCCCCCAGAACGGGTGAACTTCCGGATTTTGAGCCGCTTTAAATGCCGCACCAATCCACCATGGGCCGCTGAACATCGCAATCGCTAATATCAGCAGCAGCAAAGCAAGCAAAGGCTCTTTGCCGAACAGTTTCAGATTCAGCTTTGCAGCCAGGAAGACCGCCATTGCAGGGAAAACCGGCAACAGATAATGAGGTTGCTTACCACTGAAACAACTGAATAAAAGCACCGTCAGCACCAGCCAGCTTAAGCAAAATTTATCTGCCTGACTCAACTGGCTGAAAATCCGGCTACGCCAGCAGCCCAGAAAAAACAACCAGGGCAATGTCAGTACCGGCAGAAACAATACATACCAGTAAAATGGCCGGGCATGTGCAAAAGACTCTGAGACTCTGCCCGCAGTCTGTCCCCAGAAAATGGCCTGAGCATATTCTTCACCGCCTTGCATGGCTGCCGGAATTGCCCAAAGCAGAGCGACCACAGCTGTCATGATGATACTGAGCAAACAACCAACCAGCCATTTTCGATTCGACAGCCAGCCATCCTGCCGCCAATAGGGATAGGAAACGAATAAGGGAAATAAATAAGCCAAGATCACCGGGCCTTTCACCAGCACCCCGATGCCTGCCCAGAAGCCCGCGACCGCTCCCCACTTGATCTTGTTTTCCTGTGCAGACTTCAGCAGACAAATCACAGCGCTTAACAGAAAGACAGTCAGCAACATATCGAAAAAGGACATAGGCAGATACAACGCAAGCGTTGCGAAACTCAGCAATACCAGAGGCGAAAATTCAGCAGCCTGTGAGTGCTTACCATACAGTCGTTTTCCCAATTGATAAATCAGGAAGAAGTTACCGCAGGCTACTAAGGGAACAATCATGCGGGTCGCAAAGTCGTTCACGCCAAAGATCATCCAGCTGAGATTGATCAGCCAAAATAACACCGGGGGTTTATGCGCATAAGGTAAACCATTTTTATGAGGCACCAGCCAGTCGCCGCCATGCCACATTTCCCAGGCGACAGACGCATACCGGGTTTCATCAATGGGTAATAGCGGCCGAAAATACAGGCTGACGCCTATCATGATGATGGCGACAATAATCGAAGCCGCCAGATAAAAGTAAGGTGGGAAGTTATTGCCCTGGTGTTCCGTATCCATACGCATTGACAAGGTTCCTGTTCACTTCTGAAGAATAAAATATGAAATCTTATGAGTATTTATCTGACTCAATATTCACATTTATATGCACAACACTAGTTCAAATCACCTGAAAATCAATTCAATATCAGTCAATTACCTGATTTCGCATGCATCGTTTATTTTTCGTGGTATATATAGTGAACAACCTCGAAAAACGCACCTTGAATGGTGCAACGATCTGGAAAAACATGATGACCACCAGCCATACCGACACATCCAAACCCTACATTGATTTTCGTTCCGATACCGTCACCCGTCCATCTGATGCCATGCGCCAGGCCATGGCAAATGCCCCTGTCGGTGATGATGTTTATGGTGACGATCCAAGCATCAACGATTTGGAACAATGGGCAGCCGAACGACACGGGTTTGAAGCGGCTTTGTTTTGCAGTTCAGGCACACAAGCCAACCTGCTGGCACTCCTGTGCCACTGTGAGCGCGGCGACGAATATCTTTGCGGACAGCAAGCACACAACTACAGATTCGAAGGTGGCGGTGCGGCTGTTCTGGGTTCGATCCAGCCACAGCCTGTCGAAAATGATCCGGACGGAACCATTCCGTTCAGCAAACTTGAAGCAGCGATCAAGCCGGACGATCTCCACTTTGCCCGTACCCGGCTCCTGAGCCTGGAAAATACAATCAACGGTAAAGTACTTCCCCTGTCCTATCTGGCTGAAGCCCGTGCTTTCGTAGACCAGCACAATCTGGCGCTTCATCTTGATGGTGCCCGGGTCTACAATGCTGCCGCAGCGCTGGACGTCGATATCACTGAAATCGTGAAGTATTTCGACTCTTTCACCATCTGCCTGTCCAAAGGACTCGGCGCACCCGTCGGTTCACTGCTGCTTGGTGATCAAGCCCTGATCCAAAAAGCGATACGCTGGCGAAAAATGCTGGGCGGTGGCATGCGTCAGGCGGGTATTCTGGCAGCTGCTGCTAAAATCGCGATTCAGGAAAATGCAACCCGGTTACGGGAAGACCATGAGAACGCCCGCTATCTTGCAGCGCAGCTCAATACCGTCCCCGGGTTCAGCACGAAACCTGAATTCGTCGAAACCAACATTTTATTTGCCAAGGTGGACAGCCACATCAATCAAACCGCACTGGCTGAAACCCTGAAAAACCAAGGCATCCTGATCAGTACTGGCCACCCGATGCGTCTGGTCACCCATCTCGATGTGAGCCGGGATGATATTGACGACTTCATCTCGGCATTAAAAGCCGCGTTATAAAATGAAACCTGCCGCAAGGATTTCCATTGCGGCAGGTTCCGTCTTATTTTTGACCCCGCCGGCCGGTCAGCATCCCTTTCAGATACTGATTGCCCGTCAGCTTGCTCATCATGACAACAGCAAAGACATGGAAGATCACTGCAAACAACGTCAGATTGACCAGAAATTCATGAACTTCTTTAAACAGTTTCTTTGCATTAAACAGCTTTTCGTGAGCTGCCCAGCCACTCAAAGTACAAAGCACCAGTGCACCCCATAAGAACCAAACCATGAAGGCACCTAAAGGGTTATGCCCGTGATGGTCATCTTTTCCGGTTTCCCACAGGGTACTGATATGTTCCCGGGCCTTACTGACTGAAGGCACAAAACTGCTCAACCTTGCTGCCCCTGTCACCCGGGTTCCCCACAGTAAACGCAACAGAATCAGCAACACCATGACATAACCAACCCACTCATGAGTTGCTCCCCCTTCCTTCGTGAACACATAATTGGTGAAGAAGAGTGCTGCGACGGACCAATGAATAAATCGGACAAAGCGATCCCAGAGAATATCGGATTGCTGTTGAGTAACCATGTTCGCTCCTGTTGAGGATTCATCGAAATCATTTCTGCAGTATTCATGCTGTGTCTTAAGAAACGCTTAAGAAATTGTATTGATCAAAACTGAAAGCTTTTATTACCGAAATGTGACAAGTCCATATACAATTCTTAAGCATCTCTTAAGAATTAATCGTCATAGTGCATTCATTGTCCGCATCACAATAATTAACTTATGCCAAACATAATAAAAAATGTTTTCAAAACAAGAATTACACTGACGATGAACGGGTTTATCCTGCTCATGTCAGTGTATTATGCTTTCATCTTGAATATGCCTGTGATCTCAAAGATTTATCAGGTAACTGGCTATCATCTGACACCTTTCATCATCAGTTCGCCCTGTCTGCTGTTTTTTAGTTTTGTCATTATTTTTTCCATGCTGTGCCAGCCTTTTATTTTCAAACCTGTCAGTATTTTATTATTGATTACATCTTCATTAGCCTTCTATGCGGCAATGAAATTCAGGGTCATGTTTGACTATGGCATGATCGAAAATATCTTTGAAACCAACACCAGTGAAGCCAGTTCTTATCTGAATGGCAGCTCTTTGTTTTATCTGATTTTCTTCGGGATATTGCCGGCCATACTGGTTTTAATGACGGATATCATTTACTCGAAAAGTATTTTCAAAGAAATCCTGAAACGAGTCGTCTTAGTGCTGGCAGCCTTCATTGGCCTCGGCTTGATTGCCATGTTTTTTTATAAAGATTACGCCGCTGTCGGCAGGAATAATTCGTATCTGAATAAAATGATCAACCCTGCGCACGCCTACAATACCTTTAAGTACATTAACCGGAACTATTTTACGACCCCGGAACCATATCGCCCGCTGGGTGAAGATGCCAAGCTGCTGCCTGCGAAAAACAAGAAAGACACCCTGGTTGTTGTGGTACTGGGTGAAACGGCCCGCGGAATGAACTTCAGTTACAACGGTTATAAGCGTGATACAAATCCCTATACCGCAGATATGGGCCTGATTTCGTTTCAACAGGTCTCTTCATGCGGCACAGCGACAGCAGTTTCAGTGCCTTGCATGTTTTCCAACATGAATCGTTCCGACTACAAAAAAAGCAAAGCCAATAATCAGGATAACGTCATGGATATCATTGGCCGCGCAGGTGTCACATTGCTCTGGAAAGATAATGATGGCGGTGATAAAGGTGTTGCCAAGAATTTCGAAAAAATCAGTCTTGATCCGACTGAGGAGAGTTCATTCTGTAATGGTGAAACCTGCCACGATGAAGCACTGCTCACCCATTTCGATAAAGAAATTACTGCACGTCAGGGAAACAAGCTGATCACGATTCATACCATTGGAAGCCATGGTCCAACCTATTTTCAACGGTATCCGGAGTCAATGGCACGTTTCACTCCGGCCTGTAACAGCAAAGATATTGAAAAATGTTCAGATGCAGAAATTCGGAACACGTACGACAACACCATTGCGTATACTGATTTCTTCCTGTCAAAGCTCATTCAAAAGCTGAAGCATTATCAGGACAAATACAATGTCGCCCTGATGTATATTTCTGACCATGGAGAATCGCTGGGTGAAAATGGCTTGTATTTACACGGTACGCCGTACACCATCGCGCCAAGAGAGCAAACAACCGTTCCCTGGCTGATGTGGATTCCGGACCAATATGCAAAAGCAAAAGGTATTGATAAGAACTGTCTGTCTAAACTGGCAACGTCCAGACATTTTTCTCAGGACAATTTCTTCCATACCCTGATTGGTTTTTATGGCGTAGAAACCACAGCCAAAAACCCGGAACTGGATATTACGGCAACCTGTAAAAGCAGCTGAGGTTTTCTTCGAAACTTAAAAGAACCTCAACCCAACAGGGCTGATATCACATCAGCCCTGTTTTTTGTTTATCTTGCTTATCCTGCTTGTAATGGTTGTATTGATAGTCTTGTTTATCCGAACTCCGCGGCATTCATCGCCAGATGAACGGCAATACTTAAGATGTAACCCAATGCAACCGCTGGTGCCCACTTCAAGTGTCCGAAAAAGGTGTATTTCCCGTGTGCCGCGCCCATCAACGCAACGCCTGCAGCAGAACCAATCGAGAGCAGACTCCCGCCGACACCGGCAGTCAGTGTCACCAGCAGCCAGTTTCCAACAGCCATATCCGGATTCATGGTCAGCACAGCAAACATCACCGGGATATTATCGACAATGGCAGACATCACACCCACCATGATATTGGCCCAGACCGGATCCCACTGGGTATACAGCACATGCGATGCAACGCTGAGATACCCCAGCAGACTTAACCCGCCCACGCACATAACCACACCATAGAAAAACAGCAATGTGTCCCACTCTGCCATTGAGATACGACGGAAGACATCAAAGGGCACCACAGAACCTAAACGGTCCAACGCTGCATGATCATTATTCGCAATGGCTTTCGCCCGTTTTTTCTCCAGCGAACGAGGCAGCGTCTTTTGCAGGAAATAAGCGAACAAAGACAAATATGCCATCCCCATCATCATCCCCATCACGGGCGGATAGTGCAGATAGGTATGAAAGACAACTGCCGTCAGTATTGTCAGCAGGAAAAGTAAAACAATCCGTTTTGCCCCGCGTTTCAGTTCAACAAACTCACTGGTCGTCTCGGGTTTGGTGCCCGGCACAAAAAACGACATGATCAGCGCTGGAACCATGAAGTTCACCAGGGCTGGGATAAACAGTTCAAAAAACTGGGAGAATCGGACCAGTCCGGCCTGCCAGACCATCAGCGTTGTAATATCCCCGAAGGGACTGAAAGCGCCACCGGCGTTCGCTGCGACCACAATATTAATGCAGGCAAGGTTGATAAAACGTGTGTTGTCGCCCCCGACTTTCATGACAACCGCACACATCAGTAAAGCTGTGGTCAGGTTATCTGCAACCGGCGAAATGAAAAAAGCCAGCAACCCGGTCATCCAGAACAAAGACTTGAAGTGAAAGCCCTTGCTCACCATCCAGGCCTGCAGACCATCAAACAATCGCCGCTCATCCATCGCGTTAATATAAGTCATTGCCACCAGCAGAAAGAGCATCAGTTCCGCATATTCCAGCAGGTTATGATCCAGCGCCACATGCGCCACTTCTATCATGTCATTTTGTTTGTAGGCCCAGCCGACCAGAATCCAGATCACACCGGCTGCCAGCAGCATAGGCTTTGACTTGCGAAGCTGAAGATATTCCTCCGCCATGACTAAGCCATAAGCAACGACGAAGATGAGAACAGCCAGATAACCCATGGTTGTCTGTGTTAAATCCAGCCCGGACTCACCTGTACCGGCTTCCGCTGTGAATGGCAAAATCATTACAAAGAAAATGAAGACAAAAAAAGGCAGTTTCACACGCATTCTCGACTCCCTGAGACAACAAGCTCAACATACAACGCACTGTATTGTTTACATACAGTGTGGCTCACCTCAGCAATAATGCGATGAAATTCCTGAAAAAATCTGAAATGTCTCACCAAGCATCACCCGGACTTTACGGCACCGGATCCATCGGGATATCAGATTTGACGAATGCAGCACGCCGACGGTGACAGGCATCCGGGCA
Organism: Photobacterium sp. 53610; assembly: GCF_036409375.1. Lineage (NCBI taxonomy): Bacteria > Pseudomonadati > Pseudomonadota > Gammaproteobacteria > Vibrionales > Vibrionaceae > Photobacterium > Photobacterium sp. 53610. Next base: position 418,952 of record NZ_JAXOFS010000002.1, read on the forward strand.
CAGAAAAGTACAAAAAAAAGGGGCCATTCCGGCCCCTGAGAGATATGAATTATTTTCCCCAGATTTCAGTCACAAATGCAGGGTAATCTACGAAAGGATTACGGTTCCCCTGGAAAAGATAGGCTGATTCGTTGCGATCCCGCTCTTCCTGACTCACCGGATCCTCCTGATGCCATTTCAGTAACAGGGCCAGGAACCAGCCTTCAAAGACCTGATCAGAACTGCCATCCAGTACCGCATCACCATAGGAACTGTCCGTTTCCCAACCGGAAATGACATTCTGATAGCGGGTCGCCATATAAAAATAGGCCCGGGCGACATCACCTTTAAAGGCATCAACGGGCTCAAACACTGTCCCTGAATACCCCAGACCGGATGCAGCCACACCCAGCTTCGACCCGTTTGCTGAAGTAAAAGCCGCATTGCCGACTTCACCATAAGGGTAGCTGCTGCGTTTCGAGTTCACGTACCCGTCTGTCGGGAAGATATGGTGAACATCCGTATTCATCGGCGCGATCGCCCCGCCAAACCAGCTCCGCGGAAAAGCATGCTCCCGGTTATAACATTCCCCCTCGCCGCGATAGGTACCGCACTGATGATTACCAGGTACAAAATGATAGGCATCGGCCCCGGAAGGATTTTCCGAATAAATATCCAGAATGGTGCCGTCTTTTTCGTAGGTTTTATCCAGATCATAAGCCGTATAGAAAGACCACAGATCACTGTAACTTTGCGCACTGTGATTCCGGATAATCTGATAAAGCGCAGTTTTCAGTGAATATCCGGTCAGACCCGCTGCGGTTTGATAATAGCTGGACAGATCACTCAGCCCACCTCCGGAGTCGTTCCCGTCCGGGTCACCCTCCCCGCTATTACCGCTACCCGAATCACCACCCTCGGATGGCGCACTGCTCACCGTCGGCTCAAACTGATCCACATAGACCACTTCAGATCCATCAAAACCGGACTGGTCGTAGAAACGTAACCCAACCTCTATGCTGCCTGTGCTGGTTGCCGTGTAACGATAGCTGAGTTGTTGCCACGCACCCGTTTTAGACGGTATGGAATATCCCTGATACCCATCCACATACAGCCGGGCGGCAACACCACCTTCCGTATGATAAACCCACACACTGAAGTCATAACTTTCGCCGCTGGTTACACTGACAGTCTGTCGAAAGTCGGTCTCACTTTGCGTGCCGGTATTGACCGTAATCGCAGCGGCGAGGTTTCCTGAATGAAGCTGACTGCTGGTTTCAGTAACCTGGATCCCTGAGTCTGTCGTTGTCCAGCTGTCCGGACTCCCGTTGGACCAGAGTTCAAAATCACCATTGCTAACCTGTGCAAATGCCACACTGTGTACACTCAGCGTGATCAGACCAATCAGCGGCAATATCGCTTGTTTCATAAGTCATCCCTGTATCGATGTTAAATTATTGTTAATTGAAAAGGGAGGGATAAAATTGCACACAACTCCCGGTTTTTGAACAAATTTACGCATTCGATGTCATCTTTTTGATAACTAAGTCAAATTAGCAGTCCGGGATGAAACAAAAATGAAAACAGGCAATTGACAATACACTTACTCACAGGGAGACGAGGTTCAGGGTAAAAATTATCCTCATGAACAGAGTTTTTACTAAGCTGAAAGTAACCTGGCCTCTTCTGAACTGGGATACTGGATTATGATGAAAACACTGCTTAGACCTGTTTTGTTGTACTGGACTATCAGTCTGTACTTTTCCCTGATTACCCCTGCCTCGGCTGAAGACACGCTCATGCCAAGCCCGCCAGAAATCGCAGCAGATGCATGGGTTTTAATGAGTTACCAATCCGGTCAGGTGATCGCAGGCAGCAATCAGAATCAAGCGCATGCGCCTGCCAGCCTTGTGAAGATCATGACCAGCTATGTGGTCGGTAAAGAGTTAAAAGCCGGTCATATTCACGGTGACGATAAAGTCGTCATCAGTGAAAACGCCTGGGGACAAAAATTTCCCGGCTCCTCCAAAATGTTCCTCAATGTTGGCGATGAAGTCACCGTGGATGATTTAAACCACGGCGTGATCATTTCATCCGGGAATGACGCAACAGTCGCGCTGGCCGAGCATGTGGCCGGACATACCGCCGCGTTTATTGAAATGATGAATCGCGAAGCAGAAAGACTCGGGATGCAAAGAACTTACTTCACAACCCCGCACGGACTGGACAGTGACGAGCAGGCAACAACAGCTTATGACATGGCGCTGCTGACCCGCGCCTTCATTCATGATTTACCTGAGATGTATGGATTATTTAAGGAAAAATCTTTTACATTCAACAAAATAAAACAAGGCAACCGGAACCCCTTACTCTGGGATACCAGCCTCAATGCCGATGGTGTCAAAACTGGTTATACCAAAGAAGCGGGATACAGCCTGGTGTCATCCGCATCGCAGGATGGCTTCCGGTTAATCGCCGTGGTACTTGGCACGAAAGATGTCAATGCACGGCGCAACGAAAGCAAAAAATTGCTGACCTGGGGTTTCCGCTTCTATCAGGATCTCGCCCCCAATTTCGACAAAAATACGCTGAAAAAAGCCAAAGTCTGGTACGGCTCTCCATCCAATGTTCAGGTGGAACTAGGCGATGGCGGGGTAATCACCGTTCCCCGCCGCCAGCGAAAAAGTCTCGACCACAAAGTGTTTTATAATTCCAACCTGGAAGCACCGGTGGCTAAAGGACAACAGGTTGGAAAAGTTGAATGGTATCTGTCTGACTCACTGATCACGGTTCAGCCTATTCTGGCGGCGGAAGCATCTGAAAAGGCGCCTTGGTATAAGTCGATGATAGACACTGTCTGGCGCCCGATTGGCCGTTGGTTCAATGATCAGGAATGGGATCCCCGCGACGACAAAGACGCCCCCGAAAGCACGCAGTAATCCTATCTCTCAGCCAGGGCTTAAGATTCCAGCCCTGGCTTTAACCAGACCGATTTAAAATCAAACCACCCCATAGAATTAGGTTCCATCCCCTGTACCGGCCCCGCACTGTAAACCCCAAGCCAGGCATGAAAGAGCGGAATAATCTGCCCGCTGCGTACCAGCACAGAACCGATATCATGACTGGGACAGCTTTGCTCCGCGAATGCCCGCCAATGCATCACCTGCTGATCCAGCGCTTCAAATTCTGCTTCAGGCATGACCCGCGCAATGTGGTCAAAACTGTAGAACCAGGCAAGAAACGCATCATCTCTGTGGTTACTCATGCTCATGCCGTTGAGCCAGATATCAATCTTGTCTGCGTATTTGCCTGTCAGCACATCCGTATTGCTGATTTCCATGACTTTCAGCCGAATCCCATCTTCTGCAAGAATACGTTCAATCGCCCGGGCAACTTCATGATAAACCGGATGATCCTGGGCAAACGCCAGCGTGACCATCCGTTTTGCGGGCACATCAACATGGGCTGAAACCGAATTCGTGTCCGTCCAGCCCGGCAACATGCCATAAGCATTAATCAGACGCATCTCTCCGATTTCAGCCGGATTCATGCGGGACAACAGTTGAACCGGGCCCAGACGATTCTGGAAATAGGCTTGCCATTGCGGATCGCTGGCAAGACCGTTCACCCGGTTCAGCAGCAGGTAGTTACACCCCTCATCTAAAGTCAGACGCTCTGAGACTTCCTTGATTTGCGTGGCAACCCGGTCCGTACTCGGCTGCAGATAACAGGCTGTGACGCCAGTCAGGATCCAAATCTCAACCACATCGATCAGCGCCCGGAATCCGAAATACTGATCAAACGCTTCCAGCGTCAGCCGCTGTTTATCGTTCTGCACCACCTTGTAAGCGCCGGTCCCGATCGGGAACAGCTCTGCTTCTTTGGCCGTATCCAGCTCAGCCGGCTGAATTACGGCCATGATATTTGCCAGCAGATCCGGCAATCGCCTGTCATCATGACTGAGGCGGATATCGATGGTATTCGGAAACGGTGAGCTGATATTTTCCAGATGACGAAACAGCCGATGCGACTTCAGCCTTTCAAGACTCACCAGCACATCTTTGCTTTCCAGCAGACTGCCGTCATGAAAACGAACCGCCGGACGCAGATAAAAACGCCAGTGACGCGGGGAGAAAGCTTCCCAGTGATGCGCCAGATCCCCCTCGACTTCCTCTTTTGCCTCATTTATGCGTGTCAGACCGTTGAAAATCTGCCGCACCAGATGCTGCTCTGAACGCCGCAGCGGCCGGAGCGGATTCAGGTTGGTAAACGCTCGGTAATACGGCACGCGCACAATCTGACGGCCTTTCTGAGTGGTCAGGCCCAGCTGTTCCTGAATCAGTTGTGCCAGCCGGTTCGCATCATGTCCCAAAGCTTCCAGTGCGGGTTCCAGCTTGCCGTCTGCAACCAGTTTTCGGGCATGGTTGTATTGCAACTCAGTATCTGTGCTGTGAAACACCAGCCGTGACTGCTTGCCCCGCCCTATCGCCGGTTCCCAGTCTATCCAGCCTTTTTCCACCATCTTATTGATGACCATGCGCACATTCCTGCGGGTACAGAAAAGCACCTCAGAAATGTCCTGAAGGTTGGTATCACTGTCCTGTCCGGAAAAATGGGTATAAAGACGTTGGAACTGGGTTTTGAGGCGCTGACCACTCATAAAAAAGAGGAACCTTTAAATAGGAATTGTTCAATTTTTTGTTTCCCTATTTTAGTCTAAATTATCATGTCATGAAACCAGCACAATTGGGCTGACGCAGTACATTTCTGCTTAGAATGAGAGACTTAGCCAAGTGTTGCCGGTTTCATTCTGCAACCGGACAGGATGGAGTTTTCCCCCGATTTCTGCTCCTGAGTGCCTGTTCGGTTGCTTTTTTATCCGTATAAACACGAAAAGCGCCTTTCGGCGCTTTTCGTCACATCTGTACATCCTTCAATCAGGACGCATCAGAAATTTTCGTGGCTGCAGTCTGTTTCTTCTGTAATTCAGCCAATTGCTTTTTCAGCAGTTCATTCTGAGCAATCAGCTCTTTCTTCTCTGCCTGCCATCCGGCCTGTTGCTGTTGCACTGCTTTCTTCTCAGTTTCCAGCGCGGTTCTGGCTGAACGGAGTTCTTCATTTAATGCCTTCACTTTTTCATCGCTGGCATCCAGTTCGGTCTTGGTTTTACGGAGATTACGCTGCGCCGTTTGCTTCGCCTTCAGTGCTTTCTCACACTCGACGGCTTTCTTCGCTAAGGCATCTTCCAGCTCGACATACTGCTCACTCAGACTGTTGTCATCATGTTGCCCGGTCACAGCATTCCAGCCGGCCACCAGGTTGTCGCTCGCCAGTTGCATCATGTCGAAAGGAAAAACCAGTCCTTGTTCTTTGGTCTGCTGTATTTTTTGGTTCAGGACTTTATCGGCTTCTTCTATCTTCTTGAGCGTCGTTTCGTAACTGTCCTGCGTCGCTTCTTTATAATGTTTCGCCGCTATCGATTCCCAGATCCGGTGTACCTGCATCCAGGTTCCCACGGGATTTAAATAAGCATTCGGGTCAAAGACCGGCGAAGACCACTGTTGTTCCAAAGCCTTTTGCAAACCGTTTTCCATCAGTCATTCTCCTAAGATTGGCTTCTCAATCGCAATTGTCCTTGTGAGCCCCACAAAGGGGAGTATGCCAAAAACAACATAGCACGCCTGTCACACAATGCCAGATGCGCATAGTTTACCACCTCAAAATGACAGTATCTTGAACAAAAAACAAGCATCACAACGCTTTATCACATGAATTTACAGGTGTTTTTACATGCCGGACATATGCATCACAGTGAACTCACAGCGCGTGAAAAGACAGACTGTCATGAATTTGCGATATTGCCCCGATACCCTGAAGGGAGGACAAAGCATTAACAGGGGCCTCTTTCCGGTCTGTATGAAGAAACTTAAACGCTATCAGTATGAGCGCTATGCCATTCTTTGCCGGCTGGCCTACCCGTCTGACTTTGATCACACTCAGTATGGTTTCGACATTGAAGGACGCCGGGACATCACCGATCGCTGGGGACGCACCATCATCCGCATCCTCTGGAGTGAGGAGAAAAAAGAAGTCATCGTGGTTTTCAAAGGCTCCCAGAACCTGTGGGACTGGTTACTCAATTTTGCCTGCTTTCCGAAGAAATTACCGGGCCGGGGAAAGCCATATCATGTGCACTGGGGCTACCATTATCTGCTGGAACAGAACAGCAAGCTTGAAGACAATCCATACAGCCAGCCAAATCCTGCCATGTCGACATCACAAGCCATTGACTACCTGCAGGCTGCGGATACCCGGCATTTTCAGGGGGAGTCTATTTATCAGCAAATCCGGGCCACGCTGCTGCCGTTAATCCTTGAAGGGAAACGCGTGTCGTTGACCGGTCACTCATCCGGAGGCGCGATGGCTGTACTGACCGCGGAACGGCTGGGTCTTGAGCATCCTGATGCGATGAAACGCGTGGTAACCTTTGGCCAGCCCGCCGCCGGATTCTGGAGCTTCAAACGTGCATACAGTTATCACCACTGCACCTACCGGATCTGCTGCGATCTGGATATAGTGACCTTTCTGCCGCCAATTCCCTGTCTGCACTGGCACGTCGGCAAAATGCTCTGGCTTCATAATGAAAAGATTTACGACAACATTTCTACCCCGGTCAGGCTGTATAAATCACTGCTCAGCTGGCTGTTGCGGCCCATTACCTACCATTACATGCACAAATACATCCGAAACAAAGATTACTTTGATAAACACTGATGACACGGCGCTTTCAGCAGCCTCATGACAACATTAACGGCGATGAATTGAACGCATTTCAGCAATTTGGAATACCTTCTTCAGCGGCTTTCCTGTATGGTTGGGGGCTGAGTCCAGATGAAGCCATAAATATGCAGCCTCAAGTCACACAATTAATTACGCTGAAAAACGCCTGGATGGCCAGTCATATCCTTGATGCGGAATTCCCTACTCCGCTCAGCCAGCAAGGTCTTGCCATCTATGAAGCCGCTCAGGCTGAACGAAATGCCACTCAGATTCAGGACGCACCGTCGCTTGCTCAGACTGAACTGCTCAGTTTCTATCCGGTTGACTGTCACCCGCTGACCATTCGTTACGCGATGGTTTCGGCCAGTCAGTGGGCAGATCAGGAATCTGAAGCCATGGTTGAATTCCTGACCCAAATCATGCTGGATGACGACAGCCCGGCTCGCTTATATGTCGGTTTTTATCAGGGTAAACCAGCGGCCTGCGGCATGATTTTTTCTCACCCGGACTGTCCGGACGTCACTTTAATCAGCGATATCTGTGCTTTCCCTCTTGCCAATCAGGACGCGCTGGTATCTGCCATGACAGCCTGGCTGATTGCGCAGGCTTCAGAACAAGCTGAACAACTGTGGATCTGCTGATTTCCTGGCCTGCGGATAAACTTTCACGCAGGCTGCCTTATTTCATTTCCCGCTCCGCATCTTTATTTTTTCTGTTTCTTTTCTGCTTCTTTTCCACCCATTTTGTGCCTGTCTGACGCATATTGATTGTTAACGCTTCGGTAACAAAAAATTTTACTTCTTCGAGTTTATTCTCATTTTTGTTTATTTTTCTGTTAGTTAGAGACTGATTTCATCCATCAGTAACACCGGCTTAACAATATGGCTTCTATCATTTATCGCGAGAATGAATCTCTTTAAAAAAATTCAAAAAGGAAACTTGCGATGAAAAAAACCTTCGGAGCAGTGTGTTTATTGCTGTCCGCATTCACACATGCAGAAACACTGAATGTCATGAACTACAACACCCTGCTCCTGCCGTTTGGTGACTGGGATCAGGCCAACCGTGCCCAACGGATTCCGGACGCCATTGCGGCCATGGACAATAGACCGGATGTGCTGATCATCAATGAAGCCCTCAATGCAGATTCAGAAGTCATGCTCAATGAACTCGCTTCACTCTACCCTTATCAGACGCCGGTTGTCGGTCTGGACTGCAGCGGCAGAGGATGGGATGCACTGACCGGCAACTGTTCCAACTCGATTGTGGTCGTTCGCGGTGGTGTCGCCATTTTGTCCCGCTACCCGATTCTGAGTCAGAAAGCCCACGTCTATCAGGCCAGTGACAAAAGCACCTGGGACTACTACGCCAATAAAGGCTTTGCCTATATTGAAATTGAGAAAAACGGCCAGCATTTCCACGTGTTAGGGACGCATTTACAATCCAGCACCGATAACCCGGATAAAGAACATCCGGTTCGTATGGCGCAGCTGGCGGAGATGCAAAACTTCATCGATGCGGAAAATATTCCGGCATCAGAACCTGTCGTGATTGCCGGTGACCTGAATGTCGAATGGAGCCGTCAGGATCAGATCCAGGACATGCTCTCTACCACACAAAGCAAAGTGTATTTCCCCGATCCCTCTGTCGGCTCATTTTCTGCCAAGTACAACTGGATCACCAAAGCCGGTGCATACAGAGACGGTTATTCTCTGAGTTACAACGATACGCTGGACTATGTCTTGTGGCACAAAAACCATCTGCAACCCACAGCTCCGGCGGCCATGAAAGTCGTGAAGCTTCAAAGCAGAGAACAATGGTACTGGCATTATCTGAAGGGCAAATGGCCACTGCCTGAGGGTGAATACTGGCATGATGGCTACTACAGTGATCTGTCTGACCACTACCCTGTTCAGGCGGAGTTTGATTTTCCTGATCAATAACATGCAGGCTTAAACAAGAAGGAGCACCTGAGTGCTCCTTCTTCTGTTAAGGTCGTTCGGAAAAAAGAACGTGTACTCAGCGGCTCACAGCCAGTAACGCTGAGGCCAGATAATCCAGTCTGTCTTCCTGAAGGCCCGCAATATTAATACGGCCATCACCCACTGCATAAATCCCGAACTCTTCACGCATACGGATAATCTGCTCAGGGCTGAGACCCGTCACCGAGAACATCCCTTTGTGGTGTTCGATGAAGTCAAATGCCTCAGAACCCTGATTGCGCACAGCCTGAGTCAGACCGGCACGAAGGCGCAGCATGCGCTGGTTCATCTCATTCAGCTCGGCTTTCCAGTTTGCGGTCAGCGCGTCATCGTTCAGAATCGTCGCAACCAGTGCCGCACCATGATCAGGCGGCATCGTATAAGAAGAACGGGCCAGTTGCAGAATGCGGCCTTTGGCTTTCTGTGCTTCTTTCAGGGAATCACTGATCACAACCGCAGCACCTGTTCGTTCACGATACAAACCGAAGTTCTTTGAACAGGAAGTCGCAATAATCATTTCTTCAACATTGTTTGCCAGGTGACGCAGGCCCGCAACATCCTCCTCCAGCCCGTCACCAAAGCCCTGATAGGCAATATCGACGAAAGGCAGGAAGCCATTTTTGTTTGCCAGTTCAGTGATTGCCTGCCAGTCTGCAAAAGAAATATCCGCACCTGTCGGGTTATGACAGCAGCCGTGCAGCAGAACGACATCTTTCGGACCCGCCTTCGCCAGCTCCGCGAGCATCGCTTCGCTGTTCACCTGTTTGGTTGTCGGATCGAAATATGGATAAAATTTAACTTTCAGACCCGCAGCTTCCATCACAGGCTTGTGATTGACATAGCTTGGGTTTGAAATCCAGACGGTGGTACCCGGCTGAGCCAGATACATCAGATCAGCCAGCATACGCAGTGCACCACTGGCACCCGGCGTCTGCACAGCAGCTGCACGACTGTGTGCCGATGTGCCCTGCAGCAGCAGATCCATCATCGACTGGTTGAACACTTCATCACCGGCCAGTCCGACGTAAGATTTCGTCTTCTGGGTTTCCAGCAGTCTGTGCTCGGCCTGCAAAACCGCCTGCATAATCGGTGTCTCACCCACACTGTTTTTATACACGCCAATTCCCAGATCCATTTTGTCGGAACGGGTATCTTCGCGGAACATTTGTGTTAAGGAAAGAATGGGGTCAAGTTGTGCTTCTGTCAGCTGCTTAAACATCAGTATAAATTCCGTTTAGTTATTGCGATGACTGTCAAATTATCACGCGTCCAGCGACAGGTCACTACCCCTTTTCATAATTCGTCATCCCGGGTGTTTATCAGGCTGAACAATGATTTGTAATGAAATTGTTACAGTTGGAATTGATCCAGATTAAGCAGTGAGCACTTAAGCTTGCAAGCGCCTCACCAACTCCTAAATTTAAGACAGAAAGGTTTATCTGATCGGAGGCGAACATGAAAAACAGCGTTGATATTCGTACCTTGCTGAATGTCTATGAAAAAGTAAAAACTCAGGGTAAAGCTGTCGAAAACGGCAAACAGCTGGAAGATATCATCTGTAGCGAAAGTTATGATGGCTACAGTGTCAGCCTCACCGACGGGAACGTCAGTGTGGATGTGAACTTTCATAATACCTATCACTTCCACACGCTCAACGAAGATCCCGACACCGTGATCAATCAGACCACAGCCGAGTTTCACAACAACAATGAGTCACAGATTCAACGTTTTATGAATAAGCTGAACGAATTAAACAACCGCTACTGATACTCAGCAAACGCCAGACTCGCAGAGCAAAAACAGCGCCTTACGCGCTCACTTGTTGTGTCTGACGTTTGACTGCATCTCCCGCCATACGGACTGTGTCCGAAACAGTACTTTGTCAGCAAGCATCCCCTGCTTTCGCTGCCTATCGCCTTGAAGTGGCTGGTAAACAGGTTTTACCTTGTCATGACAATTACACCAATTTTGCTGACTATCCTGTATTTCAGTTGTAATCATCAAGTCTTTTGCAGAAAAGCTGGAACGAACTTTGTCGCCCCATCCAGGAACAAATCATCACAGCAATTTCTGCCCGGTGCTTCGTATCGACATGACCGGTACAGAGCATACTCGACAATAAAAGCATAAAGAGAGAAAACGATGAACGCAGATTTACTGAATAAGCAAGAGCAAGAGCGTGTCATTGCGGCACTGAATGAATGTTACCGCCGTCTGGAAGCAGCAGAAATGACACCTCAGGAAATTTCTCAGGACGGTTTCAGTCTGATGTTCACTTCTGCATATAACATGCTGAACAGCTGAAACTGAGTACCCTTTCCCCCGGGTCTGTCAGATGTTCAGTCTTATGCAGATAAAAAGGAGCGCATGGCGCTCCTTTTTACATTTCAAGCCAGTCGCATTTCAAACCGGCAATCAGCCGCGGTAGTAACGCTGCGGTACAAACGGCATTTTCTCAACCGTCATCGGCAGCTTCTTGCCACGAACTTCAGCAAAAACTTCGGTACCAATCGCCGAAAACTCAGTCTTCACATACGCCATTGCAACCGGTGCTTCCTTGGTTGGTCCGAACGTACCACTGGTCACAATACCAATTTCATTGTCATTGGCATCAAACAGCTTGCTGCCTTCACGGACAGGCGCTTTTGACTGACCAATCAGACCAACACGCTTACGGGTAACGTCTTTGGTTTCAATTTGCTTCAGAATCAGATCTGCACCCGGGAAACCACCAGCACGCTCACCGTCGGCACGACGTGGCTTACTGATCCCCCACAGCAGGCTTGCTTCTACAGGCGTGGTTGTCGTATCGATATCATTGCCATACAGGCACAGACCGCACTCAAGACGCAGGGAGTCACGCGCACCCAGACCAATCCACTCAACTTCTTCATAGCCAAGCAGTGTCCGCGCCAGCGCTTCCGCCTGATCAGACGGTACTGAGATTTCATAACCGTCTTCACCGGTATAACCCGAACGGCTTACGTAACACTCAACACCCTGAAGCTCCAGCTTCACCGCATCCATGAACAGCATGTCACTGACCGCCGGGTTCAGACGCGCCAGAACCTCCGCAGCTTTCGGACCTTGCAGCGCCAGCAGCGCGCGATCATCAATCACTTCCATTGTCACATCTTCAGGCAGATGCGCCTGGATATGCGCAATATCCTGTGCTTTACAGGCCGCGTTCACCACGACGAACAGATGATCACCAAAATTTGTCACCATCAGATCGTCCAGAATCCCGCCTTCTTCGTTGGTAAAGAACGCGTAACGCTGCTTGCCATCAGGCAGATCAATGATGTCAACCGGAACCAGCGCTTCCAGTGCCTTCGCTGCATTTGTGCCGTGCAGACGCAACTGACCCATGTGCGATACATCAAACAGGCCGGCAGATTCACGGCAGTGAATGTGCTCTTTACGCACGCCCAGCGCGTACTGAACAGGCATGTCATAACCTGCAAAAGGGACCATTTTAGCGCCCATTTCAATATGAAGGGCATGCAAAGGTGTAACGAGAAGATCCTGTGACATTGATTTTTACTCCATTCACCGCATTGCGGCTGTTCCATCAATTCCTGTGACGGGCTCAATCACCAGTCACCGTGAAGATGTTGCTAGCTTGTTGCTAAAATCGCTCTTGTTTCCAATAGTAGACAAAGTTTCCCAACTCTCAACCGACCATGTCACAAAATTGTGACGAAAGCTGAAAGCTCTCTGCTGTGTCTGCTGCTCAAATCTCTTCAGGATGCCGTGACCCAGAGAATGTGAGCATCTTCATCACTGACCGACGCCAGCATATGGCCCATGGTGGCATCGTAATAAACCGAATCCCCTTCATTGAGTTGAACGGGCTCGTAGAATTCAGAAAAAAACAGAATAGTTCCGGACAGAACCAGCAGAAACTCTTCACCGTCATGACGAATCCAATCGGGATAGTCCTCAAACCGCCGGGCACGCACACGAGATTTAAACGGCATCATCTTTTTGTTTCGCAGCTGCGTTGCCAGTAACTCATGCTCGTAAGTCGTGGTCGGATGCGGCTTACCTTCGTCTTTCCGGGTAATATCCCGACGACCGGTCGCCATAATTTGTTTCGGTGGCGCAAAGAGTTGCGGAATATCGATCTGTAAACCGCTGGCCAGTTTCTGCATCGCCTGAAAAGTCGGAGAAATCTGCTCGTTTTCAATTTTAGATAAAGTTGAGCGGGCCAGCCCGGTTCGCTTACTGGCTTCTTCCAACGTCAGGCCATGAGCCATCCTGATGTCTTTCAGCCGCTTTCCGAGCTGCATCGGCTCAATACTTTCTTTATCAGGTTCCTGGTCCCTGGCCACAGTCAATGATGGATACGGATCCACGTGGTTTTCATCACTTGTCATCTTTGCCCTCCAAGGCGACTTCTGACCTCATTCTGGCACAGGCTGTTCACAACAGGAAAGCGAGCCAGTAACAAAACTATGACCAAGGCATCATATTTGAAATAAAGTTTCCTATTGGAAACTCATCGAAAAACAAAGCAACCTGCCCGCCGAAAAATCGCGTCTCAAGACGTAAAGGCCATCCCGAAACCAGAAAGCAAGCCGCAGCCATTTCCGCCCTCAACCCTTGCCAGCCCTGGTATTGATGACTGACTATAATTAGAGTCAGCACACATTTCTGACAAGCAGATACCGAAAATTTCGTGCCTATCATAGAAATTAACATGACAAGAAGCAAACGTTTGCGTAAGATTGCGACCACTAAAGTGAACGATTATCCACTATTGGAAATTTTGATTTGATCCGTTATCAATAGAGGCGTATGTTACGCACTTGTTAGGCTGGCGCAATCAGACGCATACCTCCCAAGACAAGGAAGCGACAATAACGAGACATCACAATAGATACCGCTCTGCCTGCCGTGACAGTGAATCGGTTCAGGGCGCGAATTGAGGATAACGTGAAATGAAAACTTCATACCAAAACCATGACCTGGAGATGTTCTTCTCAACCAATCTCTCTGAGGTGGATGGTGCTGTGAACGCTGGGATTGCTGCCGAGCTGAACCGCCAGAATCAGCAAATTGAGCTGATTGCATCAGAGAATATCGTTTCCAAAGCCGTCATGCAGGCACAAGGCTCCTGTCTGACCAACAAATATGCGGAAGGTTATGCCGGTCGTCGTTATTACGGCGGTTGTGAACATGTGGATGAAGTTGAGCGTATTGCCATTGCACGCGCCAAACAGCTGTTCCAGTGTGAATACGTCAACGTTCAGCCGCACTCCGGTGCTCAGGCAAACGGTGCTGTGATGCTGGCGCTGCTGCAACCGGGCGATACGATTCTCGGGATGTCTCTGGATGCCGGTGGTCACCTGACACACGGTGCGCGTCCTGCCCTCTCCGGTAAATGGTTTAACGCAGTTCAGTATGGTGTCAGACAAGGCAGTTGCGACATCGACTATGATCAAGTGCGCGAGCTGGCTATCGAACATCAGCCAAAAATGATTATTGCCGGGGGTTCCGCCATTCCCCGTCAGGTGGATTTCGAAAAATTCCGTGCGATCGCGGACGAAGTCGGTGCATACCTGATGGTTGATATGGCCCACATTGCCGGTCTGATTGCCGCAGGTGAACATCCGTCACCGCTGCCGCATGCACATGTCGTGACAACGACAACGCACAAAACCCTGCGTGGTCCGCGAGGTGGCATGATTCTGACCAACCACGAAGACATCAACAAGAAGATTAACTCTGCGGTCTTCCCGGGTCTGCAAGGCGGTCCGCTGATGCATGTCATCGCAGGTAAAGCCGTCGCGTTAGGCGAAGCGCTGGAGCCAGAATTCAAGCTGTATATCAAAAATGTGATCAACAATGCGAAGGTGCTGGCTGAAACCCTGCAAACCCGTGGTTGTGACATTGTCACAGGTGGTACAGATACTCACCTGATGTTGGTTGACCTGCGTCCGAAAGGACTGAAAGGCAATCAGGTTGAAGAAGCGCTGGAGCGCGCGGGAATCACCTGTAATAAGAACGGCATTCCGTTCGACCCTGAAAAACCAATGGTCACCTCAGGAATCCGTTTGGGCACACCGGCGGGCACCAGCCGTGGCTTCGGCGAAGCAGAATTCAGACAAATCGGCGAGTGGATCGGCGATGTCCTGGATGGCCTGGCAGTCAATCCGGAAGACAACAGTGAAACCGAACAACGCGTGAAGCAGCAAGTTCAGAAACTATGCGGCCGCTTCCCGCTGTATCAGTAATTTCATTTTGCCGTGTGCGTTGAAGGACACGGTAAGCAAGAAAACACCGGCAGGGAAATCTGCCGGGATAAATAACAAAGATGCGGAAACATTGCGCAAGGAGATTCAAATGAGCAACCTGAAGTTTACTGAAAGCCACGAGTGGGTACGCGACAACGGTGACGGCACTATCACCATGGGTATCACAGACCACGCTCAGGAGCTGCTGGGTGATGTGGTTTTCGTAGACCTGCCGGAAGTTGGTGGCAGCACTGAAGCTGGTGAAACTTTCTCTCTGGTTGAGTCTGTCAAAGCCGCGTCAGACATTTATGCACCTGTCACTGGTGAAGTCGTTGAAATCAATGAAGATCTGGGCGACAGCCCTGAACTGATCAACGAAGAACCATTCGAAGGTGGCTGGATTGCTAAAATCAAAGTTGCTGATGTCGAAGAGCTGAGCAAGCTGATCGATGAAGACCAATACAAGGCAAGCATCGAAGACTAAGGAACACTGCGGCTTTCAATCCATTGGAAGCCGTTTTTCCACCCAAGAGATTTCTCGCCATTGCCGGCAGATGGCTGGCAATGTGTAGTAACTGTTCAGGAAAGAACCATGACCGACATGAACCTTTTACATGCACTGAGTGACGACAAAGCCTTCGCTGGCCGTCACAACGGCCCGAATGAAGCACAGCAAGCAACCATGCTGCAGTCCATTGGTGTCGACAGCATTGACAAGTTGATTGAAGAAACTGTCCCGGCTTCCATTCGTCTGAAAGAAGCGATGAAGCTGGATCAGCCGCAAAGCGAAGCAGAAATGCTGGCTGCGCTGAAAGCCGTTGCCAGCAAAAACGTCATCAACCGCAGTTTCATCGGTCAGGGTTACTACAATACCTTCACGCCGAACGTGATTTTGCGTAACGTGCTGGAAAATCCGGGCTGGTATACCGCTTATACACCTTATCAGCCAGAAATTTCTCAGGGCCGCCTTGAATCGCTGCTGAACTACCAGCAAATGATCATGGACCTGACCGGCATGGAACTGGCAAACGCCTCCTTGCTGGACGAAGCTACGGCTGCGGCTGAAGCCATGACCCTGTGTCAGCGCGCCAGCAAAAACAAGAGCAAAGCATTCTTCGTCTCCACCGATCTGCACCCGCAATCGGTTGACGTTGTGACCACCCGTGCTGGATACATCGGCATTGAAATTATTCGCGGCAAAACCGACGAGCTGGACAACCACGATGTCTTCGGTGCGCTGGTTCAGTACCCGGGCACCACAGGTGCGGTTGCCGACCTGACCGACATCATCGAAAAAGCACACGCGAAAAAAACACTGGTCGCTGTTGCTTCTGATCTGCTGGCCCTGACCATTCTGAAAGCGCCGGGTGAAATGGGTGCTGACGTTGTAATCGGCAGTGCACAGCGCTTCGGTGTTCCAATGGGCTTTGGTGGTCCGCACGCTGGCTTCATGGCGACCAAAGATGCTCACAAACGCACGATGCCGGGCCGTGTAATTGGCGTTTCCAAAGATGCCAAAGGCAATCAGGCGCTTCGGATGGCGATGCAAACCCGTGAACAGCATATCCGTCGTGAGAAAGCGACTTCAAACATCTGTACCGCTCAGGCGCTGCTGGCCAACATGGCTGCGTTCTACGCCCTGTATCATGGTCCTGAAGGTCTGCGCAAAATCGGACGCCGGGTTCACCACCTGACTGCAATTCTGGCTGCCGGTCTGAAGAATGCGGGTCTGGTGCTGGAAAACGACTCTTTCTTCGACACCATTACCGTCAACACCGGTAAACAAACCAATGCTGTCTACAAAAAAGCACTGGATGCCGGAATGAACCTGCGCCAATTTGGTGACAAACTGGGTGTGAGCCTGGATGAAACCACCACAGTTGCCGATGTTGAAGAACTGCTGGAAATCTTTACTGGTCAGGCGCTGAAAGCTTCTGCTTTCACTGATGACATCGCTGCAGACGAATTTGCGGCTATTCCGGAAAGCTGCCGTCGTACCAGCAAGTACCTGACTCACCCGGTGTTTAACCAGTACCACAGTGAAACGCAAATGATGCGTTACATGAAAAAACTGGAAAATAAAGACTACTCACTGACTCACGGGATGATTCCGCTGGGCAGCTGTACCATGAAGCTGAATGCTGCAGCAGAAATGATCCCGGTGACCTGGCCAGAATTCGGTGCACTACACCCGTTCGCGCCGACTGATCAATCGAAAGGTTATCAGGAACTGGCAGGCAAACTGTCTGAAATGCTGTGTTCAATCACGGGCTATGACGCGTTCTCACTGCAACCAAACTCGGGAGCACAGGGTGAGTACGCAGGTCTGATCGCAATTCAGCGCTACCATGAAGCGAACAACGAAGGTCATCGTAACGTCTG
This sequence comes from Photobacterium sp. 53610, assembly GCF_036409375.1. Taxonomy (NCBI): domain Bacteria; kingdom Pseudomonadati; phylum Pseudomonadota; class Gammaproteobacteria; order Vibrionales; family Vibrionaceae; genus Photobacterium; species Photobacterium sp. 53610. The sequence continues at coordinate 436,314 of NZ_JAXOFS010000002.1, forward strand.
TCTGATCCCAAGTTCAGCACACGGCACCAACCCGGCTTCAGCAGCCATGGTTTCCATGAAAGTGGTCGTCGTTGGCTGTGACAGCATCGGGAACATCGACGTTGAAGATCTGAAAGCGAAGATCGAAAAACACCGCGACAACCTGTCGTGCATCATGATCACCTACCCTTCAACGCACGGCGTTTACGAAGAAGCGGTTCGTGAAGTGTGCGATCTGGTCCACGCGGCAGGCGGTCAGGTTTATCTGGACGGCGCGAACATGAACGCACAGGTTGGTCTGACCAATCCGGGCTTCATCGGTTCTGATGTATCGCACCTGAACCTGCACAAAACCTTCTGTATCCCTCACGGCGGCGGCGGTCCGGGCATGGGTCCAATCGGTGTGAAATCACACCTGGCACCATTCCTGCCAGGACACGTTGAGTCTGAGAACGCAACCGAAGGTGCACAATACGCGGTTTCTGCAGCCGAGCTGGGTTCTGCCTCGATTCTGCCAATCTCATACGCCTATATCGCCATGATGGGCTCAGAAGGTCTGACTCAGGCAACCAAACTGGCGATTCTGAACGCCAACTATGTGATGGAGCGTCTGCGTGACCACTACCCTGTGCTGTACCGCGGTACACACGGCCGTATCGCGCACGAATGTATTATTGACATCCGTCCGCTGAAAGAAGCGTCAGGCATTTCTGAAGAAGACGTGGCGAAGCGTCTGATGGACTACGGTTTCCACGCGCCAACCATGTCCTTCCCGGTTGCCGGTACCCTGATGATCGAACCGACTGAGTCGGAAGATCTGGCTGAACTGGATCGCTTCTGTGACGCCATGATCGCCATCCGTCAGGAAATCGCCCGCGTTCAGTCTGGTGAATGGCCACTGGAAGATAACCCGCTGGTGAATGCGCCGCATACTCAGGTTGACCTGATGAATGCTGAGTGGAGCCACACTTACAGCCGTGAACTGGCTTGCTATCCGTCCGCGCAAACCAAAGACGCCAAATACTGGCCGACCGTTAACCGTGTCGACAACGTCTTCGGTGACCGGAATCTGGTGTGCTCATGCCCAAGCATCGAGAACTATATTGAGGACTGATTGTTCTGAATCTCGCAATAAAACAGAAGCGAGGCCAATTGGCCTCGCTTTTTTCTTGTCTGTTTTCATCCATAGAATGACTGATGAAAACTAACTTCACCAACAGGAATCGGACTGCATGCTTTCAGCGGCTGAATCATGAAGTATTCTGCCGGTACGCCCGGTAATGTCAGATTCACATGGGATTCAAATCCAAACCTTTGGTAATACGCGGGTTCGCCCAGTAAGACAACACCATCAGCCCCTTGCGCCAGTAACCGTGATAGACCTGCTTCGATTAACCTGCCGCCAATCCCCTGGCCTTGTCGTTCAGGAGCGACAGAAACAGGCGCCAATCCAAACCAGTTTGATGATTCGCCTGCAATACAAACCGGAGAAAAAGCAATATGCCCGATAATACCCGTTTCATCTTCAGCCACTAAAGATAGTGCCAACACTTTATTTGCTCTCAACCGATTCACAATCAAATGCTCATTGGGTTCTGCGCCGGGCGCATGAGAAGGATGGTTTTTAAATGCTGCCAATGTGAGTGTTTCAATCTTTTCTAAATCTGTAATGTGCTCATTTCTGATATTCATGTGTTACTTTCTCTCTAAAATAAATATCTGATATCCGTACTGACTCAAATATTTGTTGTGAAATTCAATCTCCGCCTGAATGTCATTCAACGCATTTGAACTAAACGTATTTTCATCAAGCTGATCGATCTTCGCTTTCAACGGTTGAAGATAATTTTTCCAGGCTTCAGGACTAAGTTGATAATTTTCAACCAATTTAAATCCGCTTTGCTCCATCATTTGCATACGATTTGCCACTGAAGACATATCAGGGTAATGATGCTGCCAATAAGTTCGCACTTCGTCATCCGGAGAGTCGGTTAACCAGACCAAATCACTCAATACCATCAATCCATGTGGTTTTAAGAAATGCTTCCATTGTTCAATTGCTTGCTGAACACCCATAATATATGCACTTCCTTCTGACCAAATCACATCAAACTGATGCTGAGAAAACGGCATATCAGTCATACTTGCACAGACAGTTTTTACATTTCCGGATTCTCTATGACTGGCAAAGTTTTCTTTCAGGCAGCTGAGACAATATTCATCGTTATCCAGCACCGTAATCGCAAACTGACTGTGTTTTTGAATCACAGCAGTTGCCACGCCTTTTCCGCAACCAACTTCAAGAAGCTCACCAGAAAGACTCGGCAGCAGCGTCAAAGCCCTTTGGGTATCGGCATCGCTTCCTGGCCCCAAGCGCTCAAGCCCTTCAAAAATTTTTTCAAATTCAGCCATATACTCTTCATGTGCGTTCATATCTTTAGATAACCATTTCAAGCGAAGCGCCTGTTTTTCGCTAAACCCTTGCTTCATCAGCCAATTCAGGTGAGCTTCTGGTGCCTGACTCTCAAGTGTCTGATGCCACGCCCGCATTGAACCCATTCCCAGTAAAGCAGCCAGCAATGCTCTGGCTTTCTCCTTTTGCATGATTTCAGCATCAAGTGCGTTCAATCTCTGCGTCAGCTGCTTCCGGTCAATTTTTGCTTCCATACAATCCTGACACTCTTTGAGTGTCAGCCCGCCGCTCTGCAACTGAAGGAGCAATCTGAGTTTCTGAACATCAAGCTCTGTATATTGGCGATATCCATTCGCCTGTCTCTTTGAGGTGATCAATCCAATTTTTTCGTAATACAACAATGTTGAACGGCTTAACCCAACAATTTCAGCCAATTCAGATATCCGATACATGGGTCATCCTCTGTTTGATGCGTGCACTTTAAACTATGAAGCTTTAGACAGGTCAAGGCCAATCATCAATGATTCATTCGGGATCATTCTGAGAGTAAAGAGCCGAACATTCATATACCGATGAATAGCATCAAACTGCAGAAATTCGTCTGGAGATTTCTTCTCAGAATGAAGCAATTGATGAAAACGAGAGAAAATGAAAAGAGAGAGAAGAGAGATTAAATGCCCGGTTTTATTCAGCAGAACACAACAAAACCGGGCTAAGGCAGAACGAGGATAAGACGGCGTTCCTTTTAGCCCTGCGAAGCAACCAGCAACCGGACCCCAAACACACCAAACAGCGTCGCGGTAAAGCGGGACAACCACTTCTTCACGGAAAGATTCACCGTCAATTTATGACTGATAGAGGCTGAAACCCAGGCAATGAAGTGACACCATAACATGCCGTTGAAGTTAAAAATCAGTCCCAGAACGATAAACGCCAACGCCTTGTTATCGCTGGATGCAGAGATGAATTGCGGCATGAATGCAAGAAAGAAAACTGCGATTTTCGGATTGAACAGATTGGTGATCAATCCCTGAGTGTAGATTCGTTTCAGTGAGGCCTTCGGTTTTTGAATCACCTCCGCCTGCTCCGTCTCACCACGGCTTCTGAGCATACTGATTGCCATATAAATCAGGTATGCGCCACCCAGCACTTTGACGAGAGTAAATGCCGTTGCTGACGTGGCTAACAAAGCCGATAAACCCAACGCTGCGGCAACAATGTGAATCAGCGTCCCGGTGCCGATTCCTAATGCAGCGGCAGATCCCGCTTTGAATCCCTGCGTTGCTGCACGCCCTGCAATCAACAGTGAGTCCGGCCCGGGAATCATATTCAGTAACAAACCGGAGACCACAAACAACCACAAGTTCTCGATACCAAACATGACAAATTCTCCTTCTCTGCACCTGATAATTCCTTACAACACAGCGTGATCCCACTTAAGCATCACAACCGCAGTCGCTTTTCAAGGCGCAGATTTTAGCACAGGCCCGCCAATGTGCCGCTCATTCATTGCTGCAAAAAGCGCCCAAACCAAACCGCAAGGCTGAACACCTCGCTGTTTGTCTCATGCCGCTTATAGCCATTACAGCTAAACAAATTTTGCCAGTTGTTTAAGTAACTTATCTAAACCACGTGCAATTTTGGCTACCGTTTCGGCGTGCTCAGTCACCTCTTCTAACGACTTCCGGGCAGTCTTCGCCAGCTTGAGCAACGACTGAACATCTTCTTCACGGGAATCCAGCAAAGCAGATTGTTTCTCGATGAGTGCCCGGTTGTAGCGGTAAATCTGTTCACCGTACGCTTCACACTGCAAGATTAATGATTCCTGATCCGGCGTCAGCATCGTCGAATCAAGATAGTTCTGTATCAGACGATAGGTTGCGTCTAACTCTTTATACGCTTCTGCGTGAAGACTCATGATGCTTCCTTAAGGCTCTTTTGAAATGCTTTGATCGCATCAACCTGAACTTTGGTGGATTGGATGGCTTTTTTTGCGGCCGACAGTGACAGGTCATTGTCAGATTCCAGGGAGTCAACAACCGCGGTGTTGAGCTTCTGGACCGCCGCCAGAGCTTTATCCAGCTGAATGAACTCAGCATCGAGATGCAATAATTGCTGCTTAATCCGGTAGGCTTTTCGATACCCTTCCATGCGCTCTTCCAGAGAATCGCTAAAGGTTACACAGCGCAGATCGGTACTCTGTTCACACCGGTTCGGATTGTTCAGTAAATACAGACGAATCCGCAGCTCTTTCTGCAGAGATGTCCGGGTCGCCTGTTTCCACGCCGGAAGATCACTGCGCAGCACATCGATCGTATTCTGGATAACGGGTTCCGATGCTTTCATCAGGCGCTTTAAAGCTTCGTAACGCGCGCTTTCTGTATAGGCCCTACCAAGTGCATTGGCACTGAGTGACGCCAGCTCAATCTGCTCCTGACTGACACCTTGTACCTGCGGATATTCAGACAAAGAGACTAACGCAGTATTCAGCTTCTCTGCCTGCTCATTGAGAGCCGTGCTGGCCTCATCTGAAGCCAGCGCGTTGATACTTTGCGTAAACACCAGAAGATGCTTTAACGCCTGAATCTGACCTGAATTATCGATTTGTTTGATATCCAGATCATTGCCTGTCACGCCGTCTCTGACGGCACCCGCCAGCACAGAGTCCACTCTCGCTTGTTCCGTTCGTTCATAGACTCCCAGAAGTGCAGTCTGTACCTGAGCCGACTGCTCTGCATATTCACTGACCAGCTTCACAGACTCATGCGAAGCACATCCACTGATGACCAATATCAATCCGGGCAGGACAACCCGACTTGCCAGATGCAACACACTGGCCTCTTTCGTCCTTTTTTCCATTCCTTTCATCCACTTCACAACAATCAACATCAAATTTCGGGACGGCGACCCTGCAGTTATGCCACACAAATGCCATAGGCAGGTAAAACATCCCGAATCAGTTCTAACCGATAGGTTTTCAGCGCATCATGGAAAAATTTCCAGTCTGAAGAGAAAAACGACTCTGAATACTTGTAGTACGGTTTCCCATCCCGCACGATTGCCGGCCCTCTTGCTTTTTCTTTCCAGCTCTCCGGACCTGTTTTGTGAAACGTCAGCACTTCAGGCGCAAACCCAAAATCGCCGGTCGCAATATGTTGCAGCCATTGTTCGTGCCGCCGTTCACCATCCTCGTCATCAAAGGTACGCAGCGCACTTTCAATGAGATTTCGCTGTTGTGCCGTCAGCCCCGGCTGCTGATCAATCTTCACAGCATGATCCTGTGCGAGATAGCACTGTATCGCTTTACACATGGCATCAGCCGCCTGTACAAAGATTTCTGTATTGTCGCGCACCACGGTTTCGCCGGTTCCGTTCACATAAATCCAGCTTGCATACGGACGATCCGGAAAAGACAACGCAGCGCCATGCCCCAGAGGTGACGCTGAGGAAATACCATGCCGAAGAACGTCATTCCGGATCCGTTCCGCTAAACTCATATATTGCGCCGACTCAATGGATTCAACGCGATTAATATCGTGAACCACACCGGCAAAACCCTGATGGGCAAAAGTATCGGCGTAAACATGCATGGCAATCCCCAGCATGTGCAACGCATAAGGCTTATGCCAGTGTGTCGCCACCATTCTTAGCATATCTCTTGCCACCGGACTGTCCGGCATACAAATCAGCCGATTGATAAAACGGCCTTCAGGCGGGTGACCCGCTTGATTTCCATGGTTTCCGGGCAAAAAATGAAAAGGAATCCAGACCATGTGGTTCGCGAGTTTAACCGTGTTCCGGTAATCCAGCATCTTGTGTGCTGACACAATGCGATCAAACATCGCACCATTTTCAAAATAGATAGGATTTTCATTTGTTGCTTCATCAACATACTGAGCACAGTAAGCCACAACAGATGCTTGGTGATGATTTAAACCTGCATAACGGGCGACAACATATGTCATCGCGTGATGGCCATCGATTTGCATGTTTGCCTCCGGAAAAATTCTGTCAACTGCGGAATACACCCGGATTCAGATGTTCCGTTATTTCCGCGCATAGGAAATAGATGGGAGCTAAAATCTCATATGAAAAGTATGGTTTTCTTTTTATTCTTTAAGTGACGGATAAGTACCACTCTCATGTAATTAACAATAATGATAATTACCTTGAGTCATCCATCAAAAATGTGTCTTTCCTGAAACAGGACAGAATAAATGGGAACCGTGACCTATCTTTATATAAAAAAAGAAGCAAGGCTGATAACCCTGCTGCTTTTTGTATTCAGTTCACGACCTGGCGGCAACATTTATTCCGCAGGACGTTGAAATGAGGCCCTTAACTTTTCTGCTTTTTCCCGGAATGCACAACTTTCAGCATGATCATTAATCAGCCCCATCGCCTGCATGAAAGCATAAACCGTCGTTGGCCCGACAAACTTCCACCCCCGTTTTTTCAGTGCTTTTGAAAGGGCTTTCGATTCTTCAGAAACAGACAATGACTGTGGCGTCACGCCTGTCGTATCAGGCTCAAAACGCCAAAAGAAAGCTGCCAGAGAACCCTCTTCTTTCACCATTTCCACCGCGCATTTGGCGTTATTGATAGTCGCTTCAATTTTGCCCCGGTGCCGGACAATGCCTTCATTCTGAAGTAAACGCTCGACATCTTCTTCAGAAAACTGAGCCACCTGGTAAAAATCGAACTGCTGAAATGCTTGTCTGAAATTTTCCCGTTTCGTCAGAATCGTTCGCCAGCTCAGACCCGACTGAAACCCTTCCAGACATATTTTTTCGAAGAGACGCTGATCATCGCTTACCGGAAAACCCCATTCGTGATCATGATAATCCATATAATCTTCGGTGGCACTGCACCATGAGCAGCGTAATTTTCCGTCCGGTCCTTCTATCAGCTCAGTCACTTTAATCCCTCCAGTGTCGGTATTTTCTGAAAATTAGTTTTGGGTTGATCTCATTCACGATATGCCTGATGAATACCAAGATATCAGGCGGTCACTTCATGATTATGATATTGAAAATGAATTTACAACCAAACAACGCAGAAGCACAGCAATAAAGCAGAAACCTGCCGCACCTCACGGCTGAAGACTCCCAGCCTTTTTAATCAGCCAGATCCGTGCACCAAAAACCCACTGACGCGTCACCTCCGGATCACTTTCACTCGGCCAAATCCCTTTTTTATTACTGATAGGTTCAGTTGTTAAGGCAATGATTTTGTGTTGTAAGGGGATCGTGATCGCAATGTTGCATATGGTTCTGGAATTATCATTTCAATTCACAGATGAATGGGCAAGTATCTCAACCGACATGCAGTAACATGAACCATAAAAATATAAATTTACTGGTTCATATATCTGCAATTTTTCTGAAAATTAAAAATAAAACACCAAAACAAAAATCATATAAAGAGGATAATTATGTCAGCGCTCATCTTATCCAGTAAAAAATTTATTCTGTCCATTCATCCCCGTATCCGGGATGCGTATTTTCATGGAGACAGTCTTTTAATCACAGAGTCGTTATCTGCCGGAAACAGGAGCGAGCTGGCAGCTCATTTTGGCCGAATCATCGAATTGGACCATTATTTTTCCTACTCGGCGACGGAACTTTTGCAACGGCTCGCCGACATTGATCTACTGTCTTCCATTGACATGGTCATTGCCTTTTCGGAAGGCGACATCCTTCGTGCCGCAGAAATACGGGCAACGCTTGGCATCCCCGGACAGCGACAGGAACAAGCCATCCTGTTCCGAGACAAAATCCTGATGAAACAACACGCAGCACGGTATGGCGTGGTCACTGCGATGCCGCAAGATGCAATTCACGTCGTCAACTGGCAAGCATTGCCTTACCCCATTGTGGTCAAGCCAAAAGCCGGACGTGGCTCCCAGCACACATTCAAAGTCGACTCTTACAAGCATTGGCTTGAGGTGAATTCAGAGATCGATCCGACTGACATGATCATTGAGCCCTACGTCACCGGAGAAGTCTTTCACGTCGACGGTCTCGTCGTGAACGGAAAACTGTCGGTGTGCAGCCCGGCCAGATATGTCGGCAACTGTATGGATTTCGTTGGCGGTCAATGCCTTGGCTCATACACGCTGTCTGAATCAAACCCGCTTTATCGGCCTTTAACTGAATTCAGCAGATATCTGCTTGAGCACGTCTTCCCGACGCCCAGGCATTCCCTTTTCCATATCGAATGCTTTGTCGGGAAAGACAATCAGATCACCCTGTGTGAAATTGCCTGTCGTCTGGGTGGGAATGATCTCCTCACTGAAGTCGAATTGGCCTACGGGGTGAATGTCGTCGAGGCATATTTACATGCCGAATTCAGATCAGAGGCGCTTTGCCCCAGCCCCCGGTCTCCGGTACAGATCGGCGGACGCTTCCAGCTTCCTCCGCAGTCAGGTCAGTTGGCCTGTTCCCAGACACCGTTCAGGCATGAAAACGTCGTCAAGTATCAATCCCGGGCAGTTTCAGGGAAAAACTACAGCGCGATGGCCATGTCAAATGACGCCCTGATTCACGTTGTTGCCAAAGCCGACAGCGAAATGAATATGGAGAAACTTTTCCTGGCCATTGAACAGTGGGCCGCAGACGAATTCATCTGGTCAAAGAATACTGAGGAGGTCACGCAATGCATGCTGAATTAATTGCGGTTGCGAGAAATCCGCAGTATCGCCACTTCTGGGTGGCGAATATCATGAGCAACGGGGCGATTTGGATCCAAAATACGACGTCTTCAATCGCTTTAACGCACTTATCGACCTCAGCTGTTGTGAATTCGCTGGTTCAGGTCGCAGCAACCCTGCCTTTCTTATTGTTTGGCATCCTGGCTGGTCAGGTGGGCGACAAGTACAGCAAGCCGCTGGTCCTGACTGTCGCTCAGCTCAGCCTGGGTCTGGTTTCATTGACGCTTGCAGCCGCCACTTGGTGGGGGCTGCTTTCGCCTGCCTTGCTGGTTGGAGTGACCGCTGCATTTTCTGTCGCAACCGTCTTCCGTATGCCTGTTGCACAGGCCGGAATCGCACTGACTGTGCCCAGAGACCAGGTCAGGCATGCAGCCGTTCTCAACAATCTGGGGTTCAATATTGCCCGGACTGTCGGACCCGCGATTGCCGGGTCGCTGTTACTTGCGCTCGCCTATTTCCAGGTTTATCTGCTCACTGCGGCGATGCTGCTTGCGGTGGCAGCCTACTTTTTGTATGGGTTTTATCACGAGCGAAACACTACGGCAAAACAAACAGAGTTCATTTCGTTCCGTGATACCTGGAAACATATTTACACATCCACCCTGTTCCGTCGCTGCACATTCGATGCCTGTATTCTGTTCTTCGCAGGCAGTGTGATCTGGTCAATGATGCCTTTCATTGCCAAGTATCACTTAAATCAGAGCACAGCAGGACAAGGGAGCTTAATGGGCGCAACCGGTCTGGGAGCACTCTTAACCGTTGTCGTCTTGCCGGCTGTGCTGAAAATCCGCCATAACCACCACAGCTACTGGCTGTGCTACAGCCTGATGATATCGTCCATTGCAGCCATCTGGCTGAGCAGTCATCTGACGCTCATCTTTGTCGCGCTCATGATCTTTGGCCTGAGTTGGAGCATGGCTGTGACCCTGCTGAACGGAGAAATCCAGTCTTCCTTTCCACGGCAAATGCTCTCCCGTGTGATTGCGATCTATCTGATCGTCATGTATCTGGCTCAGGCAACCGGATCGCTCTGGGCAGGACTGGTCAGTCAGTTCTTTGAAACCCGTGCCGCACTGATGTGCTCGGTCGTTGTTTTAGCTCTGGGTCTGGGTTTACGAACCCTGATGTTTGCATCCACTGATGATGATAAGGAATAGAATGATGAAACGAATCACGTTAACCCTTGTGGGCGGCGGCGCATCATCACTTGCTTTTCTTGATGCTTTTACCCGTCATTGGAATGTTGTTCAAAACCAGGATGTTGTGATTTTTGTCATGGAGAAAAAAAGTGTATGGGGGGTTGGCAATGCCTATGCTGAGGACAGCCATTCCAACCTGCTCAATACGCAGGCTGGGCTGATATCCGGCATCCCCGGACAACCCGGCGACTTCATGCACTGGCTGAAAGCGCACCCGTTAAAATGGCAGCCGGACTTTCCTGAGCTGAACATTGATGCATCCACCTATGCGCCGCGTGCCCTGTTCGGACGCTACATGCAGGACCGATTCTTCCGTGTGATCCGGCAAGCCGCAGAAAAAAATATTTTCATCGTGACCGTTGCTGCATCTGTCACGTCGATCTGTGCTGACGACGATTCAACCCGGTACATCGTATCCACAGAATGCGGACATCAATTGCCGAGTGATGCGGTGATTCTGGCGTGCGGCACACATACAAAAGTTATGGATAGCGCACAGCAGCAAGGCAAAATCTTTTCCAGTCCGTATCCCGTACGTTCAGTAACCCGTGCCATCAATGAGCATGATAACGTTGTCGTCTTCGGAGCACGACTCAGCGCCATCGACATCGTCGTTGGACTGATAGAACGGGGCCACAAAGGAAAAATACAGTTACGGTCACGGGGAGGCTTTTTCCCTAGCGTGCGGGGAACACAAGGGACGTACCGAAATCAATTTTTATCGCCAGGCTATATTGAACAAAACTTCGAGACATTATCGCTTGCTCATCTGGCACAGCTATTCCATCTCGAACTCAGCCACTATCGGAAAAATTATGAAGATACACCGGAATCGCTGCAGTTTCCCACGCCACCAGTGACTGATTTTCGGTATTACCTCCGAAAAGAAATTGCACTGGCCGATGGCCCCCGGGGCTGGCAGGCGATTCTTTACAGTGCGAACACCGCTCTGGATATTATCCGCCGGAAACTGGCTGAAGAAGACACACGACGCTTCTTCGCTGAAAGCTGGTCCAACGCCATGGCATTGCGGGTCTCGATCCCGAAAGAGAATGCTGAAAAATTGCTGGCAGCGGTTGAATCCGGACAACTGAGCTATCAGACAGGCCCTGATTCAAAAGTTGCTGATTCACCTGCAGATGTTGTTGTGTATGCCACAGGGAATGCCCGCGATCTGACCCAGGCGGACTCCCCTTTATTGCACCACATGTTTGCGTCTGGACTTGCCGTCAGCCACCCTCATGGCGGGTTACAAATCCTCAACGAAACCTATCAGGTGCTTGATCACAGAGGATTCGCGCATCCCAAGATTTTTGCATTGGGTGAAATCACTAACGGCAACTTTTTGTTTACCAGTGCGCTGGATCTGATTGTTGAGCATGGCTCACGATGCGCCATCTCGGTGATTGCTGCTTTAACGCAATCTGAACCACCCACGGAAGATTCCCCCTGGGAGCATGAAGTTGGAAATGAAGTGAGATAAATCGCGCCGTGCAAAACAGGCGGCCTGTGAAAAGCCGCCTGTTTTTTCAATCTAATCCCGATCACAGCTTTCAATCAATAAGAAAAACCGTCCGTCAGCACTTAAGACGAAGCTGTTTTCAACCATTGAAGCTGAAATTTAAAATCAAAGCATTCTTTTCTACAGACATTCATTTCTACAGATTTGCTTTCCATGTTTTTAGTCCATAAAAAAGCGTCAATAGTGGTAAGAACTTCCCGGAAAATATAAAAGTTATCCCTAAAAAAGCGAGAATACCGGCCGCCTTATCCTGATCAGAATACAAACTTAACAATAGACTGGAACTGTAATCCTCTGTTTGGTAGACGAAAAACAGCCCTAATGACTTCAGGCACACTAATAGCAATATCGACAACAGAATGCCCTTGAGACATTTTTTACTTTCAGGAAATTGACTCACTTTCAAAGCATATAAGCACCAAACAGCACTCACTGATAAAACAATATACCCTTCCAGTGAATAGAAAAAACTGAGGAATATCCCACCAAATACTGCAAAATATGAGGCCAAAATTTTTACTTGTTCTTTTTCTTGTACTGATTTCATTTATCCCTGCACTGATTACAATCATAAAAACGTCTCATTTTACGCTGAATGACAGCCAATCGCATCCATCAACCCACAACGCAACACATCAGCATAGCAAGCCAATACTCTGTTCACGAATATCCAAGTATCCGCCAGATACTTGGATATCATTGAGAAACAACCATTTTCACAGCTTTTACCAGACAAAGTCCCTTTTCAGCAGCACTTCTGAAATGAAACAGACGCTTATCTGTTGAGTCTGCGTGTCCGGACACTTTCAGTCATTCAAGCAGTTTTCTGGAAAGCCAACAGTGCTTCCACTAACTTAGATGTCTCTATCGCTGTCACTTTTTTACCACGCCGAAGCGCGACTTGTGCTGTCTCGATTTCCTTTTCTCCGACAATCAGAATGTTGGGGATTTTCATCTTATGAAATCGTTTAATCTTACGGGCAACACTGTTGTGACTGTGATCAGCGATGACGTGCAGACCCGCAGATTCAATCAGCGCCACCAGCGAACCTGCATATTCATCTGCAATTTCACCGACTGTCGCCACTGCGACCGGCACCGGATGAATCCATTCCGGCAATGCGCCCTGAGTCACTTCCAGCAACATGCCAAGCCAGCGTTCAATAGAGCCGTACATGGCCTGATGGAGAATTACCGGGCGTTCTCTTTCACCTTCAGCATTTGCGTAAGCAATATCGAACCGTTCGGGCAGATTAAAGTCGAGCTGAATTGTGCCGCATTGCCATTCCCGGCCAACATTATCTGTCAAAGCCAGTTCAATCTTGGGACCATAGAATGCGCCTTCACCCACCTGTAATTCATAATCCAGTGATTGAGCCTGACAGCCCTCCATCAGAATTTGTTCTGCCTGTTGCCACAGCGCTCCATGGCCCAATGCCGCTTCCGGCCGAGTGGAGATTTTGACGGATAACTGCTGATACCCATACTGGCTGTAGACGAGCTGGGCGCGTTTCAGAAATTGGCCGACTTCATCTTTGGCCTGCGACCAGGCACAGAACACATGCGCATCATCCTGAGTAAACTGCCGCAGACGCAGACAACCATTCAGCGAGCCGGACGATTCATTCCGGTGAACCAGTCCGAACTCAAACAACTTCACCGGCAGATCGCGATAGCTGTGTACCCCGCGTTTGAACAGCAAAATGTGCGCCGGACAAGACATCGGTTTCAGAGCATAATCCAGCTCATTTTCCTGATCACCGCCGAAAAACATATTCTCGCCAAACATCGACAGGTGCCCAGATGTCTGCCACAGATCCTTTTTCAGAAACTGAGGCGTCCGCACTTCCTGAAACCCATGGGATTGATAAAGATTCCGGATGTGATCCTGAATGCTTTGAAATAAACGCCAGCCGTTCGGATGCCAGAAGATCATACCCGGACCTTGTTGCTCAGAATGAAACAGGTCAAGTTGTTCTGCAATTTCGCGATGTGATTTCATGAGTTTCTTTCCTTCTTCAGGTTTGTGAAACTCTGAGCGAAACGCGGGGGGATATAACAATAAAAAAACCCTCTGGCGAATCGCTCAGAGGGTTTGAAAAATCTTGTGTCGTGCCTACCCCCCGAACAACCTGCTGGTTTCGGTGGTGGTGGTTTGTTGAACTGGCTTCGCCAGTGGAGAAATTAATTTGATCTTCATCATGTTGTTTTTTCTATCAGACTCAATTTTGAAATGCAAATGAATTCTGTTGCATCCAGTCATTCAGTACCGGTTATTTCACCTCGAGCGTCAGCGCTTCATGTTCCGGCCAGACCAGATCGGTATCTTTCAGATAATGACCAAAAAATGTCGCCATACTCTGCTTCTTGATCTGGTGCATTTGGTCAATATCAATTCCTGACGGATAACCAACAACCCAGCGGTTCTGATCCATAAAATCACTGTGGGTCGTATGGGCGATGGTCAGCAGATAAGTCTCGTGGCCGTTATCAGCAAACGCCTCAGCTAACGTCTGCTCTGGCGTTTGCATGAGCAATAATGGTTTATTGAGTGGCTGTTCGCGCACCTTCCCCAGCAACAAGCCATCCATATTTGCACTGGCAACACAGGCTGCGATTTGCGCACAACTGTTCATCGCTGCCGACCCGCCCAGACTGTAGCCCAGCGTGCCTATCCGGGTGTCATCCAGCTGATAGTCAAATAATTCCGGATGCCACGTCAGCCACTGATAAACATAAAAAACATCATGAATAATTTGCGGCGCGATCACCTGATCAAAATAGGCAAAGCCCTTATCCGTGTCTACATCATCCGAGTCTTCTGGCACATAAGCGCTGATCGCGCTGCCATCCTGGAAACTGGCAATCCCGGATATATATGTATGGTTGATAGACACGACAACATAACCCCGGCTGGCAAGGTCTTCGAGCAATTCGGTATTATCCACTTCAAATAAAAACGCACCATGAGAATAGATCAGAACCGGCCAGCCCGTACCCGACTCGGGGGGCGCGATTTGTGCATTCGCCCGTGACCAGGACAGGATACTGCTTAACTCAAATTGATTGGGATGAATGGGTTTATCTTCGGGACGAACACGTTCCAGATAACTAATCTGATGTCCCCACGAATCAAAATATCCCTGATACTGACCCGAGTTCTCTTGTGTCGGGTAAAACACTTTTACAGGCAGACGGCGTGTTGTCTCAGGAACCGGGCTCATCCCATCAGGTCCGGCATCCAGTAAATCGAAGGCTTTCACGCCAACCCGATATGGGCCGCCCGGCGCCGGATACACATGTGCCGCAGCGTTTTTCCCCTGATTTTCTTCCGGTGTTTTCTCTGTCGTGTTGTCATCTGAATGACACCCCGCCAGTCCCCATAAAACGACGATCATACAAGTTCGGAAAAGTAATTTGGGTTTCATGGTCATCTCCTTATTCAGAAACTCCAGAATAAGAAGAACCCTGTAAAAAGCGTCCGATTGGGTGAATCAGACGTCCGAATTCGCTAATTCGGACTTTGAATCCGAGCTTTATACTGCGATGGTGTGCATTGCTGATACTTCTTAAACGCCGCATTAAAGGTTGATTTCGAATTAAAACCGGCTTCAAAAGCCATTTCCAGCACCGGTCTGGACGGTCGTTTTAACAGCAATTCACACACATGCGTAATTCGCCGCTCATTCACCAGATCATAAAATTTGACGCCCAGAACCTGATTGATCGCCTGGGTCAGCAAATAAGGTTTCACGCCCAGTTCCTGCGCCAGTGATGACAGGCTGATATCCGCATTCAGGAAATATTGCCGTTCATCCATAATTGCCAGAATGTCGTGACTGATTGCCTGCATCAATGCATCAGGCTGTGCTTCTGATTTATCCAGATCGGGGCCGGCCATAACCTCAAACTGAAGCAGACCAGGATGAATCAGCAGACAACAGGTGATGACAAAAAGCACCAGCGATATCGCCAGATGCGGCAGCGGCAATTGCGTATTCACACTGGCCTGAGGCACCACCATCGCGACTGCCAGTAACAGGCTGAAGCTGATTCCCCAAAGCACCACCAGATTGGCTTGTGACAACTGAGCCTGAAACAACATTTGCTGCGAATGATATCGCCAGATCAGTCGCATGCCTGCCGCGCTGTAACCCAGATAAAACACCACCAGCAACCCGGCTGCCAGATAATGTCGCATCACCGGCTGGATTTCAGCCGGTGACCAGAGCAAATCCGCACACAGCAGACTCATAACAACGAGCGGAACGAAATGAATGCCATCCCGTCGTGTGACTGATTTTCCGGTAATACACTGGCGGATAAAAAGTAAAAAGAGTACCGGATAGAGCACGGGCCACATCATATTCAGGCGCGATGTCAGCCAATGTTCATGCCATGCCAGCAACAGACTCAAATCGATTGCAAAACACAGATGAATCACGGCCAGCAGCCAAAACGATCCCTGCTCCCGGCTTTTCTTCACTAAAAAAATACCAAGAACGATACTTTGAATGATTCCCGCGACAAGAATTGCAGTCACCATGACAGCCTCCATCACATACTGTTTATTCCTTTGACCGACTGATTATGAACAGAAAAGGCGTCGATAACTGTGACAGTTTGAGTCTTATGCACCCGATTGATTTATTGATATGATGTCGCCCTTCAATGAAAGCAGGAACACCGGCCGAAAAAATATGGCTTCGGCTTTGTCTCACGGAAAAGGAACTCCGATTGATTTATAAACGCCTGATTGAATTACTCTCGCCGTACAAAGGATTGCCGGGAGATATCTATTCTATTGCCGTCGCACGATTCATTCTTGGTCTTGGAAATTTCATTATTCCGTTTATGACCCTCTTACTGACTCAAAAGCAGGGCTATTCCACGACGATTGCCGGTACGCTGGTCATGATTGTCACCGGGACATATATGATGGGGGGATTAATTGGCGGGAAACTCTCAGACACCTATGGTCATAAACGCACCATGGTCTGGGGGGAGTTATTCGGCGCACTGGTGTTACTGGTTTGCGGGTTCTTTTCCGAACACCACGTGATTGCTCCCGCGCTCATGTTTCTTGCTTATTTCTTTATCGGTATTGCCTTGCCAGCCAGCAACGCATTGGTTGCAGACCATTCCAACCCACAGAACCGGGATGCGGTGATGTCGCTCAGCTACCTTGCTTATAATCTGGGTTCTGCCGTCGGCCCCGTGGTCGCCGGCTACCTCTTCTGGCATCACACCGCCTGGATCTACTGGGGGAACGGCTTCGCTGTACTGATCGGCATTCTTATCGTGATGTACCGCGTCAGTGACGAGCATCATACCACCGAAAACACTGAACTTTCTGCATTGGAACAAGCAACTGACAGCTCGGTATGGACTGTATTTCGCGAACGTCCGAGACTGCTGGTCTTTGGCGGACTCTGTACACTACTCTGGTTCGCACTGAATCAGATGACGATGACCGGCCCTTTGTATTTCAGTCATGTGTTCGTACAGGATGGCGCGGTCTTATTCGGACAACTCATGACGTTTGCCAGTGTCGTCGTTGTGGTTGCCACCCCGTTACTGATGCGGCTCACCAGCAATCAAAGTGAACTCAGCAGTCTGGCAATTGCCGGGGGACTATTCGCCATCGGCTATGCCATGATCATGCAATGGACAGCTGTCTGGGTGATCTTTTTCGCCTGGTTCCTGTTATCTGCCGCCGAAGTCTTCCTGCTGACGAAAGAAGGAGTCTATCTGGCAAACCATTCGCCCAGCAGTCACCGAGGACGGATCAGCGGTATTTTGATCACGATCCGAAACATTGGATTGATGCCTACATATGTCTTCATCGGTGCCTATATTCAAAGTAATGGTTATACAAATGCTTGGATGATGATTATCAGCGTGGCAGCTCTGGCTGCGACAGGGTTCTGGCTGCTTTCGTTGCAACAACGGTCAGCACAAGAGTCAACCGCGTCCCCTGCGGCAATCGTTCCGACGGAAGATGGACACTGATACGTCAGATTCAGGCATCGGATGCTATTTCTAATAAATAGATCAATCACTTTGCTTTCAAAGCAAAGCGGCAGGTACACTGCATGAAACATTGAACATGGAAGCCACAATGAATATTGACGTTTCAACCATGGCGCCCAGCCATATTTATCATCTGATGACCCAAACCATCGTCCCTCGCCCGGTGGCCTGGGTTCTGACCGATGCAGGTGATGCAAATTACAACCTGGCGCCATTTTCATATTTCACGGCCGTTTCCAGCAATCCGCCCCTGCTCATGCTCTCCGTCGGCAAGAAACCCAACGGTGACATCAAAGACACCACGCGCAATGTCATGGCGACGGGCCGTCTCGTGATTCATATCGCTCCGGCAGAACTGGGGGAACAGGTCACGGCGACCTCTGCAACCTTGGATCACCGAGTCTCTGAAGTGGAAACCAATCAGATTGAGCTGGCGGAATTTCAGGGATTCGAACTGCCGCGTGTTGCAGCCTGTCCGGTTGCATTCGGCTGCACACTCTTTGAAATCAAAGAGATTGGCAACACCCCGCAAAGCCTGATTTTCTCTGAAATTGAGCAGATCTATCTGGATGAAAACATGATTGACCGCAACAGTGAACGACTCAAGATAGATGCGCTCAAACTTGATCCGATTTCTCGCCTTGGTGGATCGGAATACGCCCGGCTGGGCGATGTATTCACCGTAAAACGTCCTGATTAATCCAACAGCAGAGCACGCAAATATGACCTTAGATAATCGCCATACCTCAACCATTCAAGAACGCATCGACCAAAAAACGAAACCCACAGGTTCACTGGGACAACTCGAATCCACGGCTTTACAGCTTGCACTGATTCAAAGTCAGGGACAGCAGAACGCTGTCCGTCAGATTCACCTGAATCAGCCGACGATGCTGCTGTTTGCCGGAGATCACGGCATTGCGAAAGAAGGTGTCAGCATTGCTCCGAGTGAAGTCACACAGCAAATGGTGCTGAATTTTCTTGCCGGAGGTGCGGCGATTAACCAGTTTTGCCGGTTAAATGCGATCGACCTGAAGGTCATTGACTGCGGGATTCTGCTGCCGGTCGATACCGACAATCCAAATTTCATTTTGCAGCGTCTGGGGACCAGAACCCAGAATCTTGCCCAGCAGGCGGCTATGACTGAAGCGCAGGTCGCACAGGGGCTGGAACTGGGGGGTGCAATTGCACGACAAACCATCGAATCTGGCTGTAATTTACTGATGTTTGGTGAGATGGGCATTGGGAATACCAGTAGTGCTTCTGCACTTCTGGCTGCGCTCAGCCAAACCGACGTCGCCTATTGTGTCGGAAAAGGCACAGGCATTAACGATGCGCAGCTGCTGAACAAAGTCAGCCTGATTCGTCAGGGCGTTACCCGATATGCTGAAAACGGAGAACCTGATGCATTCAGAGCGCTGGCTGAGCTGGGCGGTTTTGAAATTGTTCAGATGGTCGGTGCTTTTCTTGCCGCCAGTGAGCAGCGTGTCCCTGTACTCGTCGACGGGTTCATTGTGTCTGTCGCCGCTTATATCGCAACGCTGCTCAATCCGGATGCACGGGATATCATGATTTTTGCGCACCGTTCTGAAGAACAGGGACACCAGAAAGTGTTAGCCCTGCTGGAAGCTGTGCCATTACTGGATTTGGGATTGCGACTGGGTGAAGGCACCGGGGCTGCTCTGGCATATCCGCTCCTGCAGGCCAGCGCTGAATTTTACAATCACATGGCCAGTTTTGCCGATGCCGGAGTGACGGTATAAATGTTCAGCCTTCGCTATCAGGCGCAACTGTTTTGTCTGGCGGTTTCATTTTTCAGCCGCCTGCCGATTCCGGCATCGACGCCCTATTCGGACGAACGTATGAACCGTGCAGGGCGATATTTTGCTTTAGTCGGACTGTTGCTGGGCACTCTTTGCGCGGCCATCTATTCGGTGGCCGCTCACTGGTTTCCCGCACAGATTGCGGTTTTTCTCGTCATGGTCTGCAGTTTAATGCTGACGGGTGCCTTTCATGAAGACGGTCTGACCGACATGGCAGATGGTATCGGTGGCGGCATGACCACAGAACGCCGCCTGACCATCATGAAAGACAGCCGTATCGGTACCTATGGCGCTGCTACCCTGATCATGGCTTTGCTGGGCAAGTTCATCATGCTCAGCTATCTGGCCACAGAAACAGGACTGGTTGAAGTATTGATCGTCGCCTACACGCTCAGCCGTGCTGTGGCGGCAACGCTGATTTTTGATATGCGTTATGTCAGCGAATCTGACACCAGCAAAAGCAAACCACTTGCCAATGCCCAGACGGTTCCTGAACTCCTCTGCCTGATTGCAACGGGTGCACTGGTCTGCCTGTTCTTCACGCCTCAGTCAGCAATCGCCCTGCTCATCACTGCCGGGTTGTTTCGCTTCGCTTTTAAAGCCTGGCTGAATACAAGACTTGGCGGATTTACCGGGGATTGCCTTGGCGCAGCGCAGCAGTTGATGGAGCTGTTGATCTACCTGATCCTGATTGCCTCCGTCCATCATCAGGGAGGGTAACATGGCGATCATGTCAAAGATCAGTCTGGTCCTGGGCGGAGCGCGCTCAGGCAAATCATCCTTTGCAGAAAAACTGGCACAGCAAAAACTGAGCCCGGGTAAATCACTGCATTATGTCGCCACTGCAACAGCATTTGATGAAGAGATGCAGGCGCGAATCCAACATCATCAGCAACAAAGGGGCGATCATTGGATTGAGCATGAATGTCCGCTGGCATTGCCCGCACTGCTCAGCATCCTGACGTCTGATGATGTCGTGCTGATCGAATGTCTGACGCTGTGGCTCAATAACCTGATTTTTTCACTGGGAGAAAGGTGCAGTCAGGACACATTGGAAGAACAGATTGCGGAGCTTATGGATGCAGTCAGGACCTGTCCTGCGGAGCTGATTTTTGTCTCGAACGAAGTCGGTCTCGGCATCGTTCCGCTGGGTGAAATCAGTCGTTATTTCGTCGACAATGCCGGCCGCATGAATCAGCAGATTGCCGCCATCGCTGAGGACGTCACCTTTGTTGCTGCAGGACTACCGCTGAAGCTGAAAGAGGCGTCAAAGTGACAACATTCACCATCACGCTCGTCCGGCACGGGAAAGTCAACGGACCGGCGGCTTTATACGGCTCAACAGATGTTGATGTTCGTGAAGACATCAATCAGGCCATCGCCAGTAAAATCAGACATCAGCCTATTTCTTTCGAAACCGTTATCAGTTCGCCGCTGCGTCGCTGTTGGTCGCTTGCCAACCAGTTGGACACAGAGCAGCCATTGATCTCCGAACCCGGATTTCAGGAAATGCACTTCGGTCGGCTTGATGGCATCCCCTTTGACCTGGTCACAAAAGACAGCCCTGAATGGCAGCAACTGGAGCAGTTCTGGCAAAACCCGGCCAGTACCCGTTTGCCGGAAGCCGAAACGCTTGAAGACTTTTACCAGCGCGTCTCGGATTGCTGGTCTCAACAAATTGCACGGCTGAAGGGGAATGTGCTAATTGTCACCCACGGCGGTGTGATTCGTGCCATTCTTGCCGACGTGCTCGGCCTCGACTGGCGAAATCCGGCCTGGTATTCAGGCTTATCCATCAGCAATGGCAGCATCACACAGATTCAGGTGACGCATTACGACAACCAGATGTATTTTGCCGTCAAACAAATTGGTTCGGTGCTGAACTGACAAATCACAATCATTAAAAAACCGGAAACCACGCGGTGGCTTCCGGTTGTTCTTACAAAAGAGGCTGATTTAACTCAATTAAACGCCTGTACTTTCTTTTCTCACAGAGACCTGGACATCAGTCAGACCTGCGTCTTCCAGCTGATCTTTGATGCTTTTCTCCATGGTCGCCATGTTGCTGTCGCCTTGCGGCAGCGGAATTTCTTCAAAGTACAGTTCACCAGTGAACTGATCTTCTGCGTAGAACTGACCTTTGATTCTGGCTTTCTTCGGTGACAACACTTTACCCAGCCAGTAACGGGTGTCGTAAGAACCCGCATTTTGCGCGATCCAGTTCCAGTCCCAGGTTTTGTTCATGCCCGTGATATCACGGTGATCCCACTGGAATTCCAGACTCTTCTCTTGACCTGCAAAACGGCCAATCGCAAAGGTCGTGCTGAAATCAGGTCTGTCTTCCGGATGCCACAGCAGACCATTGCCTGACCAGCGCATGAAGCCGTCGAAGCCCAGCTCATAAGACACATCGGCATCGAACACGTACGGGTAAGAAATATCAGCACGATACACATTCAGCAGCACTTTCAGTGCACTGTTCGCAGGCACGGTCGGTCTGGCCTGAATGGTCACGCGGTTGCTTTCTTCACCGCCGCTGGTACTGCCCCACCCTTGTGTCGCGCCAATAGTGACCTGAATCGACTTATCCACACCACCTGTCACGTTCGGGCTTTTAAACGTACTGCTCACTGCAACACTTTCACTGAAACTGTAGCTGTTGTTTTGTGACCAGCTTGTCGAGGTGTTGTAGCTGATATCGATCACATACTGCTGCTCAATACTGGTTTTATTGATCGCCGTCGACGAAATGGTATTCACCAGTTTACTGTTCGAATTCACAACAGAACCATCGACTTTAAAAGACTTCGGATCCATGGTGTACGAGAAGTTTTTGACCGAAATGGTGCTCATATCCTGACAACGGTACCCTTCACACGGGCCATCATTCCCACGGATCTTCCACGCATTTGCATTGCTGTCCCACCAGACTTTCATGTCTTCACCGACCTGAGAACCTTTCGGACCGCCAACCCAGGCATAACCCATATGGTGTGCCAGGTATGCGGCAGGCAGAATGAAATTATCCTGATCATTGACCAGCGTCCATTCAACCCGCTCTTTCGAGCCCTCATCAATGGTGACAGAAGGGAAAGTTAAAATGTTGGTTTCTGCATTCAACGGATAACAGGCTGTATGATCAGCGCTGCCTTCCTTGATTTCACCCTGATAACCCGGGCCCATGATGATCCAGCCATCAGCCAGCGTGACATAAGACCATTTGCCGATTTTATTCATGATCGAATCGCGGAAACGCAATGCTTCAGCACGTGTTACCGGTCTGAAATCCGCTTTACAAACTTCAGGCCCAAGGTTGTAGTGAATTTCTACTTCCTCAGGATAGAAAGCACTGGTTTCCAAAGCAGCCGCGGCTGAAATGTGACCAAATGGTATTAAAAATATGAAAGGTGCTATTTGTTTTTTCATTTTTGCCTTCTTGTTCATTGTTATTTTTGTATCAATAAATTCGCACAAGCCAATGAATAATACATTGTGCACATATGCATTAACTCTTATACCAACCCAATGTTTTTCGAGTCAACAAAATATTTATCCTCCAAAAACTTTATTATGTTAATGAAATAATCTGAAATAATTGTTGATTTATTTATCTTAAAATTCAGATATTATAAAAACATAATAATTAGTTTTATATTTAACCCAATAAAACCGACAACAAACAAACATAAAAACAAACAGTTAACTCATCATTGCATATAGAACGCTCGGTTTGTTTAGGACATAAAACCAATTCAAAATGTTAAATTTTAAATAGTAAATCCAAAAACCACGTTGAAAATTCATCTTAACCAGAATAAAAACCTGACACCATAATTGTGATCTGACGTAGACTTTTCCACTCCGTAACCATCTTCCCATGCTTATGCATTGTTTCTAAAAAATAATCGGATCAACTGATTTTCATACTAAATCACTTGATAAACAAAACTTCTCTGTTGTTCATTCTGGTCTATGCTGTAAAAGCCATTCAATTAACAAGGATATATATAATGAATAAATGCCTGCTGACAAGAGAGAATATTGAGGCTTTCGAGGGCATCGAAAAAACCCACTTTCTGAACCCTAAGGCCCAGCGTGTAAATAAGTCACTTGGTGATCTGACCGGACTGACCGGGATTGGAGTTCACTTGATTGAAGTTCAGCCTGGCATGCTAACCACAGAATTTCATCGCCATTATTTTGAAGATGAATGTGTCTATATTCTCGAAGGCACAGCCGAGGCCAGAATCGGAAAGCACTATTACTCGGTCAGCGCCGGGGATTTTATCGGCTACAAAGCCGGCGGCGAAGCACATAGTCTTTTGAACACTGGCCACACAGTTCTGAAATGTCTGGTCAT
The DNA here is from genome assembly GCF_036409375.1 of Photobacterium sp. 53610. Lineage (NCBI taxonomy): Bacteria > Pseudomonadati > Pseudomonadota > Gammaproteobacteria > Vibrionales > Vibrionaceae > Photobacterium > Photobacterium sp. 53610. The sequence goes on from NZ_JAXOFS010000002.1 coordinate 460,355, forward strand.
CGGCCAACGCCTTCCACATGATGTTGCTGATTATCCGGATTTAGGTAAAAGAATATACCGAAATCAGGAGATGGCCTGGAATCTGGTTGATATCTCAAAGATCGAAATGCCTGATGCCGGAAAGAAATAAAAAGATATGGAGTACATCTCTATCCACTGACGAACTGATCCCATCTTGGGGAACAGTATACTTTTCATGAGATTACATATGCGCTATAAATTGAGCTCCACACTCAAAATAAAAAGGTTTTTTATGCTAAAAATCATTAGTTTAGCAACAATTCTATTGGCTTCTTTTACTCTTTCCGCTACAACTTTAGACTCACTAAAAAGTGTCCCGGCCAGTCAGTACGATGTTGGTAAACTCAAACTTGAAATTGCGGCAATGATATTAACTGAAAAGTTAAAAGGTGAAAGAGTGGGTAAAACGAAGTTCGATGTCAAAAAGTTCAGTGTTGTCGAAAGTAACGAGAAACTTTCGTTCGTAAGTACCCTGACAGGACGAGCGAAGTACATCGACAAAGATCAATGCGCCTCATTACAATCTCAAATCTCTAACACCCCACTTTTTTCAGGATTATTCAAAGGAGCGTGGCCTGGCCTATCTGATGAAAGTTACCAAAAGTTATCTGAAGAGCTGAAGTTTTCTGTGATACTCATGTCAGAGGAAAATAATAGTTTTAAAGTACAGTGCTAACTCGCTCATAACAACAGATAGACAGGGCTGTTCTCAAAGCTTCACAGTACCTGTCTCTTCCACTCTCATAACCATCTGAACATTATCCACACAGTTCTGAAGTGTCTGGTCATCGGCCAACGCCTTCCACATGATGTTGCTGATTATCCGGATTTAGGTAAAAGAATATACCGAAATCAGGAGATGGCCTGGAATCTGGTTGATATCTCAAAGATCGAAATGCCTGATGCCGGAAAGAAATAACAGTCTACTCATTTCAGGAAGCATGTGTTCAAATCTTTATTTGAAAGAACAAATCTGCGCTCGTCTATCTTAAATCACGGAGGAAAGATGAAACTTGCACAACTGAATATTGCGCTTTCTAAATATCCGATGGATGCTCCTGAAATCAAAGACTTTGTTGATAACCTTGAACCGGTCAACAGCATTGCGGATCAAAGTGATGGCTTTGTCTGGCGGCTGCAAGATGACTCTGGAGATGCCACCAGCATCAATGCCTTTGATAATCCCGATATGCTGATCAATATGTCAGTATGGGACTCTGTGGATGCACTCAAAAATTTTATGTTCAGGACACATCACCGCGAGATCATGCGACGTAAAAGTGAATGGTTCTATCGTTCTGCCGAGGATACCTATGTGCTGTGGTGGATTGCTGACAATCATATCCCCACGATAGAAGAAGCAAAGCAGCGTCTCGATTACCTGAGACACAATGGTGACAGCCCTTATGCGTTCACCTTCAAAAGCAACTATACCCCGGAAGACGCTGCCGCCTTCAAACTGGAAGTCTGATCCCATCGTTTCAGGAGATCACAGCGGCAGCCGACCCTTCAGCTATGCTTATGGCATGAGACTGATTTTAAGACTCTCTTAGTTCAGAGAAAGGAATCCACATGTCAGATAAGCAGCCGCTGGACCTGAAATCGACCTGTCTCCGCTTACGCAGCGACGCCAGCATCGAACCCTTAACCATTGATGATACCTTCTGGCCCCGTCTGATGGCCGGGCAACTGGGCGATTTTCATCACGAGTATCTCGTCAGCCTATACGATTTCTCGGAAGACTGGCCCAGCAGTGAAGTGCACCCGAAAGGTGATGAAGTCGTGATTCTGCTGGCTGGCGCAGCAACATTTTTCCTTGAATATCCGGAAGGTGTTCAGGAAGTTGCCTTACATGAGCCCGGTTCCTTTGTTTTTGTACCGCAAGGCACCTGGCATACGGCAAAAATCAAGTTATGGGCACGCATGTTGTTTATTACGGCCGGTGAAGATACCCAGCATCGACCGCACAAATAAAATCAAAACATCAGGGCACGCAACGTGCCCTTTTCACTTTCCGAAGATTCCATACCGGAAATTCATGACCGCGCTTCGCTTCCCCCTGTATCCGACTGCATCACTGGGCTCAAATTCATTCTGCAACGCCTCACCCGAACTACGCTTCGTCAGCAATCAGTTGATCGTCATACCGACGGGCTGGATTTTCAGACCGCATATGCAATATATTGAGTTCGCCAGTTTTTCACCCGATGACTGATGTGATGGCCCGGCAAGCCACTTCAATTGAATATTAAGAGTCCGATATGCAAGATTTTTCTTTCCTGTGGCCGATTCTGGCCTTGCTGACCCTGGGCGCGATGACGCCAGGTCCTTCATTTCTGCTGGTCGCACAAACGGCAATGTCTCATTCAAGACGGCATGCCTTCGCAATTGCTTTGGGGATGGGGTGCGGCGCTCTAATTTTTGCCTTGCTTGCCTCTTTCGGACTGGTGACATTATTCACCCTAATTCCAGAGCTCTACATCACTTTCAAAGTGCTGGGTGGCTCGTACCTCTGCGTTTTAGCGTGCCGTATTTGGAAACAAGGCAATCAACAGTCCGTACCCAGCCAGACTCAGAACAGACAGAAAAGCAGCCTGGCATCTTTTTTCTATGGCTTAACAACGCAGCTGAGCAATCCCAAAACAGCGATGGTGTTCAGCAGTGTATTTGCTGCACTCTTACCGGCTGACGTTCCCGCCATGACACCACTCTTCCTGAGCACAGGCGTTTTCCTGTCTAACTTCGGCTGGTATGCCATTGTTGCGACAGCGCTTTCCACCCCTAAAGCACAACGGCTTTATCTCAGATTCAAACGTGTCTTTTGCCGCACCGCCGGTGCTTTGTTAGGCACATTTGGGGCGAAGTTAATCGTATCGACAACGCCTTAAACAAGACGCTTAAACAAAGGTTGGAGGTTCGCTGAGCTCTTCTGCGGATACATCCGGAAATCATGTAAAAGCCCTCATCACGCATCGCGAGGCAAATGAAAACGGCACCATCCCGGTGCCGTTTGTTACGTCTGTTCCACCCTTCGATTAAGGCGTTGTCAGGGATAACTGTATACGGTCCAAATGTACGTCCGACATACTGCCGGCTTTCTTCACCGCACGCAGAGTCAGTTTCACGGCACGGGTATCTGCCGGTAACAACAGCGTGGAATCATACTGCTGCCATTGCTGCTTTTTGCTTTCTGTCTTTACAGTACCTGGCTGACCGATTGCATTCCCGCTGCCATCCAGTGCTTGCAGGCTCACAATCGCATGATCGCCATCGCCCCAGCCGTTGCTGTTGAAGCTCAACCGGACAAATGCGAGCGACTGATCAATCGCACTGCTGTATGAACTGACGTCAATCGTCTGACTCAGATCATCATAAGCAGCACCGCCCGCTGCAGTATCATTCGGACGCGCACTGAAGTAATACTGCCCTTCGGCTGGTGTAATATTGTCAATTTCGTCCAATACCCGCCAGTAGCCTTGTTCCAGGGTCCAGCCCGACAAATCCTGCGCTTCTGCGCCACCGTTCTGAATCGGCAGCGCTGTGGTGACTCCGGCATCGATCGATAATGTTGCGCTATCACTCCAGTCAGACCACCCCAGGTTGGCATTCCGGACTCTGGTGCGCCAGTACCAGGTATCGCCGGGAAACAGCGTCAGAACCGGCGCAGAACTACCTTTGAACGGATCCCGGAACGAGTCATGGGAATGCTCTGAATCTCTTTTCTGCCACTTATGGGTTTCATCATTCCCCATTTTCAGCTGACCTGAAAAATCAGCCAGACTGATTCTCGTCAGATCAACTTCGGCCTGTGTATCGACCAGTGTGCCCTGAATCGTTCCGTCCTGCGTTGGCCAGATATTATGGGCACGGGTTTTGTTCCCCCAGATATCAAACACGTTCTGACTGAACTGTTCGTCTTGACTCAGCTGCCACTGAACTTCATAAATACTGGCCGGATCCGGATGACTGATCGCCAGATTCAGCTGATTCAGAGCAAAATTACCGTTGCCTTCGAGCACTTGCGGCGCATCGACCACCACCGGATTGGCTTTCATCGTCAGGGTATCTGAGACCGTGAATGTATCCTCCAGGCTGGCATAACCGCCGCCCTTGGTCGCAACCGTCGCGCTGTAACGCGTCAATTGCATGGAAGGCGCATTGTCCTGATTGAAAGTCAGCAGGTTAAAACCAAACTCGCTCTGACTGATGGCGAAAGTGTCGTAATCACGGGTGTCATTTTTGTAGTAATTGTCATCGTTCATTTTTTCACGATAACCTGCCGCTGTTGCCGCATTGAGCCAGAGGTGATGGGTATCCATCGACTGACCACGCGAATACGCATGGGTGTGACCAAACAGATGTCCGGTCAGCTTGCCGGTTGTCCGGCTGAAATCTTCCATTTCTGCCACCATCTCGCAACTGCCAATACTTTCTCCGGACAACCAAAGCTCTGACAGACACGGGTGATGGAACATACTCAGCATATAATCAACATCACTGTCAGCTTGCGTATCCACCAGCAGCTCCCGTAACCACTGGCGCTGAATCCCCAATGTTTCCGAATTAAATTTCCCGTGGCTTTTTGAGATCGGATAACTGTTCAGACCGACCAGACGCAGATTCCCGTAATCCAGCCAATACCACTGCTCTTCATAACCGGCTGAGCCATTGTCGGGCTGCTGGAAGAAATGGCGATAATTCGTCAGTTCGGTATTTCCGTAGTAGTCGTGGTTGCCGGGGACAGCCACCAGCGGCACGTAAGGGGAAATGGCTTTCATTTGATCAAAGAAATCACGTCGCCATTGCAACAGACTGTCACCACTGTTCACAATGTCGCCCGAAATCGTGATGGCCGCAATCGAAGAGGCACAGGTTTCAGGCTGACTCTGACAAACGGTTGGAATGATCCCTTTCGAAATGATGTCGTTCAGGGCACCCAGCGTACTGTTATTTTGCGTATCACTGATGGCAACCACGCGAAAAGGCGCAGTTGTTGCTCCGGCGGCAGGATAAGTTTTAAACACATAGCGTTCTGAAACCGCCGAAACGTTATTTTTTCCTTTTGCGGAACTGACAATGAAATATTCATACGGTGTATCCGCATTCAATCCTTCAACAGCCACGCTGTACAAATTGGTGTTGTCTACCCTCACCGACTGAGCCACGGTAAATTCACCCTTGCTGTCTGCGGGTCTGGCCCATACGGCAGGTGACGGATCATCAGTTTCGAACATCACCGCCATGCTGTTCGACGTCGGTTGCTGCAAATACGGGTAAATCGAAAACTGAACTGCAACATCTGACTCTGGCGCAGGCACAATCTGGCCTACACCAATTTCGCCTTTTTTGTCCTCAGGCGTCACTTCTTCACTGACATTACAGCCTGAAACTGTCAGTGCCGTCAGTAAAATCGCTGCTCTGGCTGAAAACTGCTTCTTGTGGATTGACATTTTTTTCCCTTATCTTGTTTTGATTCCATGGTAAATGTGGACTAGTCCAATTTACGTTTGAATATGCTAGGGAGTGTGTATGACAGTCCGCCGAAATATGGATGACAGTTATCTATCAGTTTGTTGACAGTGACAGCCAGCCAGATTCTTCATCCTGAACTCAGCAAAACCCAACGCAATCATCAGATACGGGCATGCTCTCTTGCGTTAACCTTAAGGCATGATATGTTCTGCTTATCTCAAGAAAACTCACAAACAAATGACTAAATATCAATCACTTGCCAGACAATTAAAACAACAGATCCGGCAACAGATCTGGCGTGCGGGTGAAAAAATCCCCTCTGTCCGGGCCTGTAGCAGACAATCCGATGTCAGTACGGCGACCGTACTTCAGGCATATCAGTTACTGGAAAGTGAAGGCTGGCTGGTTGCCAAGCCGCAATCCGGCTATCTCGTTGCACCGAATATCAGGCAGCTGATCGCTGCCGAACAACAAATTCACCAGGACAGCCAGGCTCCCCTGCAAATCAATGATCTGCTTTATGATGTGTTTCAACGCACCAAAAGCGGTGAATTTGTTCCCTTCAGTTCCGCGTTTCCTGACGCCTGCTTATTTCCGCAGCAGGAACTGGTCCGCAGTCTGGCCAGTGCGTCACGCAAAATGGGAGACGACAGTGCCCTGACCAATTTACCGCCCGGCAGCTATGAGTTACGCCGGCTCATCGCACAACGTTACGTGCAGCAGGGCATTCAGGTGATGCCGGATGATTTGGTGATTACCAGCGGTGGTCTGGAAGCTCTGAATTTAAGCCTGCAGGCAGTGACACAACCCGGTGATTACGTGGCAATTGAATCGCCCACCTTCTACGGCGCCCTGCAGACCATTGAACGACTGAAACTGAACCCGATAGAAATTCCTGCCTCTGCCAAACAGGGTTTAGATCTGGAGGTGCTGGCTCAAAAACTGGCGGCTTACCCGATCAAAGCCTGCTGGCTGATGACCAATTTTCAGAATCCGCTTGGGTACACGCTGAGCAATGAAAAGAAAAAACGGCTGCTTGAGCTGCTCGATCATCATGACGCCTATCTGGTTGAAGACGATGTTTACGCCGAGCTGTATTTCTCTGAAGACCGGCCTTTACCGGCGAAAGCCTTTGACCCAAACAACAGAGTGCTTCTGTGCAGCTCCTTTTCAAAATGCCTGTCTCCCGGGTTCCGGATTGGCTGGGTTGTGGCAGGCCCCCACAGCGAACAGATTCAGCGACAGCAGTTTCTCTCAACCATTTCCAGCAGCGTGCCCGCACAGCTGGGTATCAGTCATTACTTGCGCCATGGCGGATACGATAACCACCTGCGCAAGCTACGTGCAGCGCTTCAGATACGCAAAACTGAGATGCTGGCTGCCATTGAAGAATATTTCCCTGCCTGTACTCAGGTATCAGACCCGGATGGCGGTTATTTCCTCTGGCTCGGTTTTCCGTCTCCTTTCGACTGCAGAACGTTTTATGAACTGGCTTTGGAGCGCCATATCGCAATCGCACCCGGCACTCTGTTCAGTGTCCGGCAGGATGATCTCCGGCATGTCCGGCTAAATTACTCCTATCCGATGACGGATCAGATCCGAACGGCGATTCAAACCTTGGGGCAACTGGCGAGGCAATGTTTATGTGAAGCTGAACCACAGCATGAAACTGTTCGGTAATTTAATTGAGTAACTGTATAGGTAAGGGAACAGACACCTGTGCTGAAATGACGACTCTTGCTTGATTAAGGGTCGCAACATGAAGAAAACCACGAAGCCTTCAGACGAAGTCAGTTTAATCCCTGTCGCCATCATTTGTGTTTTTCTGGTGGTACTTGGTCATTTTGTACTGATGAAAGATATCGCTTATTTTGCCTGGGCTGAAGTCACAGCTGCCGTGATCCCCTTCCTGCTGATCGGACTGGGCGTGGCCGCCGCACGCCGGGCTGCGGTGGTCGATCGCAGAAATAATGCTTCAGATTAAACCGGCACAAACGCTCCTTTGGCCGCAGCCAAAGGAGCAGAATGACAGATGTTATCTGTTCAGATATTCATGCATGCATTCATTGGTTGAAATGAGCTTCAATATCATTCGATTTCAGATACGCCGGATGTGACGCCAGCTGTTGTGCGTAACTGGCAATATTCGGGAAATTCCTGAGAACCTGATTGTTCTGTAAAATCTCGACGATGAAAGACATCATGATATCAGCACCACTCAATGTGTCTTCCACCAGATATTTTTTACCTGCCAGAGCCTGATCAAAATAAGACATCACTTTCGCAATCTCTCCATCTGCATATCCGGCAAGAAAATTCGTTTCACAACCGTCTTTTTCGACAAACATCTTAAGCAACAATGGCAGAATCGCAGAGCTTTCTGCAAAGTGGATCCACTGCAAATAAGCAACGTAAGCCGGTGTGCCGCGATGTGGTACCAGTCGGCCTTTGCCGTATTTATCAATCAGATACTCTGTGATCGCACCAGACTCCGAGACAACCAGACCATCATCGACAATCACCGGTGATTTCCCTAAAGGGTGCACCGTTTTCAATTCTGGCGGCGCAAGAAATGTGACGCTATCGCGCTGATACGGAATCACTTCATAATCCACGCCTAATTCTTCCAGCAACCAGATAATACGCTTGGAACGGGATTTGTTCAGATGGTGCAATTGAATCATTGAGTTCGACCTTTCTTGGTAGGACTGACAGGCATACCCTGCTTATCAGACAATGTTGTCAATATTACTGACTGGTCAGCCTACCTGATTCTTCCGCCTGTCTCCATGAACCGAAGCTGTCAATACTGAGCAAATATCACAAATTTCAATCACAACATCTCAGGAACGTCGCAAATATTGATCTGAGCGAAAGAAAACAGGCTTTGATGACAAATTCCTTTATTTTGCAGAGAAAGTGATTCGATTGATCTGAATCAAGCCATCTTTTGTCAGGAACGCTAAATTAAAGTTCTCCATGTTTTTGGGAAATGCATGTGTACGTTTGCCCCTCGCTTGCAGGGGCTTTTTTTTTCATCTCCCACCACCTGAACATCATTCATTCACACAGCCAATCGCTTTTTGTTCACCCTTCATTCAATCAGCTTTATCAACAATTTTGCTAGTATCGAATCAGGCTCATCAGCATTGAGAGAAAATATCATGCAAACATTTCCGGCCAACTTTCTGTGGGGCGGCGCCATCGCTGCAAATCAGGTTGAAGGTGCCTTTGATCAGGACGGCAAAGGATTATCTACGGCCGATCTCCTGCCCAAAGGGATTCTGAGTCCGCATCAACCGGCCGAACAGCGAACACCCGGCATTAAAGATCTGGCGATCGACTTTTATCATCGTTATCCGGAAGACATTGCACTGTTCAAAGAAATGGGATTTACCTGTTTGCGGCTGTCCATCGCCTGGACACGCATTTATCCGAACGGAGATGAACCGGAACCCAATGAGGACGGACTGGCTTTTTACGATCGCATTTTTGATGAACTGGCAAAACATCAGATCACACCATTTGTGACATTGTCACATTATGAGATGCCATTCGGGCTGGTGGAAAACGAAGGCGGCTGGTCAAGCCGTCGGGTGATCGAGTGCTTTGAGCGCTACGCCCGGACCGTCTTTGAGCGTTACAAAGACAAAGTGAAACTCTGGCTGACATTCAATGAAATCAACATGTCCCTGCATGCGCCATTTACGGGTGTAGGATTGCCGGAAGATGCGAATGAACAAGCCATTTACCAGGCAATCCACCACCAACTTGTCGCCAGTGCCAAAGCCGTCAGTCTGTGTCACGAAATCATTCCTGACGCAAAAATCGGCAACATGCTGCTGGGCGCCGTAAACTACCCTTACACCTGCAGTCCTGACGATGTGCTGGCAGCCATGCATGAGAACAACAAATGGCTGTTTTTTGGTGATGTCCAGACCCGGGGAAAATATCCGGGCTATATGCTGCGTTACTTCCGGGATCAGGGGATTGAACTGAAAATTATGCCCGGTGACCTCGACATTCTCGCCAGCGCCAGTGTTGATTTCATTTCGTTCAGTTACTATGCCAGCGGTTGTGCCAGTGCCGATCCGAAACAAAAAGAAGTGGGGAATATCGTCGACAGTGTGCCGAATCCTTATCTTGAGAAAAGTGAATGGGGCTGGCTCATTGATCCCAAAGGCCTGCGTTATCTGCTCAACCTGCTGTATGACCGGTACCAGAAGCCGCTCTTCATCGTGGAAAACGGCCTGGGAGCCAAAGACGTGGTGAATGAGGACGGCAAGATCCAGGATGATTACCGTATTGCTTATCTCAACGATCACCTGGTTCAGGCCCGGGAAGCCATTGCGGATGGTGTTGAAGTGCTGGGTTTTACCAGTTGGGGGCCGATTGATCTGGTCGCAAACTCAACAGCGGAAATGAGCAAGCGCTACGGCTATATTTATGTCGATCGGCATGATGACGGCAGCGGCACCCTGGAGCGCCGCCGCAAGCAAAGCTTTTTCTGGTATCAGGATGTCATACGCACCAATGGTGCCTCATTAAAATCCTGAACATTTGAACCTGTATGTCAGGAGGAGTAAGCTTCTGACGTCGCAAAGATAAATCAGAAAGGACAGTCATGAGCAGTAAACGTACCTACCCTATCGGCACTCCCGGCCAGAAATGGACCATGAAAGAAAAAGCGGAGTGGCTGGCGCAGCTCAGTATCAAGCGTTCATATCAGGACGAAGTCGTAACAAAGATTGACGCCCTGAAAACACGCTTCGATGTATTTCAGTACGGTGCCCTGTCCTACGACACCGATAAATACCCGCTGTTTGCCATTTGTTCTAAAAACTGGAGTGACCAGAAGCCAACAGTGCTGGTGACAGGCGGTGTCCACGGTTACGAAACCAGTGGCGTGCACGGCGCAATCCAGTTTGTGGATCAGAAAGCTGAACACTACAGCCAGTTTTTCAACCTTCTGGTCGCTCCCTGCGTGAGCCCGTGGGGATACGAAACCATCAATCGCTGGAACCCGAACGCAATCGATCCCAATCGTTCTTTTTACGACAACAGTCCGGCTGAAGAGTCTGCCGCACTGATGGAAATGGTGAACGATATGGACATTGAGATTCTTGCCCATATTGATCTGCACGAAACCACGGACACGGATGAAACTGAATTTCGTCCGGCGCTGGCAGCCCGGGATGGTGTTGAATATATTCCGGGTACCATCCCGGATGGCTTCTATGTGGTCGGTGACACCGCGAACCCGCACGATGCCTTCCAGAAAGCCATTATTGATGAAGTACGCAAAGTGACACACATTGCACCCGCAGATGATGAAGGCAACATCATCGGTTCTCCGGTCTCTCAGGAAGGGGTGATTGATTATCCACTGAAAAAACTGGGACTGTGTGCCGGCCTGTCTGACTGCCTGTACACTTCCACCACGGAAGTGTATCCGGACAGTCCGCTGGTCACACCGTCAGAGTGTAATGACGCGCAAGTCGCGGCTATCGTCGGCGCGCTGGAATATATCATCAGGCAACAGTAACCCCGCGTGAATCAGTGGCAGTAGGCTGCCACTGATTCATTTTCATAGCGAGGAACCTGCTCAAAGGCTCAGTACACCCCGGATGTCCACATCACAATACTGGGTTTCTGACCGTCCCCGGACTGCAATTCAGCCCGGAAACTCATCGCTGGCAGCGTCACCGTGTCGTCGCCGATCCGGACAACCTGCGACTTTTTCGTAAAGTTCGCCACAATCTGACTGCCGTCACTGAAACGGGTTTGCTGAATATTTCCGTCCTTATCCAGCCAGTCAAAACCGACCAGGGCTTTATCCCAGAGCACCTGATGCACAGGCGCAAATCCCTGCTGATAATGCTGCAATGCCCTGATTCTCGGTAAATCCGTCGACTGCGCTTCATCCCGGCTCAGATGCACCATCGGCGGTGTGTTATAGAGCATACCGGCAAGATCCCGGACACCTTTCACATCCGAAAACTTCAGACTGTCCATATGCCAGTGATGTGTGTTCATCAGCTCATCATGGAACACAGCCTGATACAACGGGACCTTAAACGCCGGTGTGAAAAAGAGCGACCTGTAGGGCTCCTTCACCTGAGCAGACCGGAAGAAAAACGCTGGTTTCTGATCCGGATACCAGGCCCCCAGAAAATAAGGCGAACGACGATTTCGTTTCATATCCGGATCTGTCCAGCCAAATCCCGTGGTTTCCATACCATGCGCAAACACCACCCCACGAGTTGTGATGCTGTTACCGTCTTCCGAACCCAGCACCATGCCCTGCTCACTCATCCATGACATTCGGGCATTAAAAGCTTCAGTCATTCTTTGCTCAGACATGCCGGACTCCGGCTCTGAACCTGACAGATGTGGCCGGACGGTATAATCTTCACGCGCCATACCGGTTGCATCCACATCTAAAAACAGGCTGTTAAACCGTCCGAATTTCATAATGTGCTGAGCCCGTCGTTTCACATAATCAGTTCCACAGCCCGGATTGAGGTAATTGCCTTGTCCGCGAAAACCACGCTGCTTGCTGCCGTCGGCATTTTCTATTGCACATGCCTTCCTGACGGATTCCGGAAGATGCGCGGTCAGCCAGCTTTCATTATCGGTCACGTTAATGGCAGTGTTATAGGAGTCATAGGTTGCCACCAGATAACCCGATTGTTTCGCCTGATCCACCACCTCCGGCTGAAAAAATGCGGGCAACCAGTTATCCAGCCCAATCCAGAGACGGTTCAGCCCGGCAGCTTGAAAAGTCTGAAGGACAGGTTGTGACAGACTCTGCCCCCACAGCGAGGGAGCGATCAGAAAACGGGCCGCATGATCCTTCAGATAGGCTTTTCGCTGACGGACCGCTTCGTATTGTCTGGCAATGCCATCCTCGTCCACCTGAGGCGCACTGAAAGGAAAATAAGCTGCCAGAGACCGGTTGACCGCCTCAACTAATAACCGCTTCTGGTACAGGTTCAACCGGATCTTTCCATTCGATTGCGTCAGCGGCATCAGTTCCCGGACCGCTTCTTGATCAGCAAACGGACTCAGGTTTGTATCGCTGAAAAACCATTGCATCAGTCCAGCCCAATCGGTCACATCCTGCTCAGCGATGCCGTCCGAGCCAAACAGATAGACATGACTGGCACCTATCAGCTTCCTGACATTCGGGTTGCGTGCGGCCTTATCGCTCAGGCTGTCCCGCTCCCCTTGCGCTTCCCGCCACTGACGGAAACGGCTGGCTCCCGACAGGTTGTCCTTGCCCATGTGAATCAAGAGCTGAAAGGGCTCTTTCCGGTTCAGAGCCGTAAACAGATGACTGGATGTCATCTCGACCGCAGCCTGTTGCCCTTTGGTCTTTTGACCTGACAAGTCTCTGAAATCAATCCGGTTATTAAAAGGATTCAGTAACAGATAGGAGAAAAAACGATCGGCAGAGGCTGCCTTGTTTTCATGGCTGGCCGTTTTTTTGGCCGTACTCACCGGGTGAGCCGACACCGTCCAGAACGGCATTTTCAAATCTTGGGTGGTATTACTGCCGGAATACTCATTTTGCAGATAAGAGGCCCAGGTTTCATGACGGACCGGGACGCGCAGGCCTTCATTCAGCGGTAATAACAGGGCGTCTGCAAATTCCTCGGGTAAGTCAAACCAGTTTAAGCGTACCTGTTGATTCCGGCTGATGCGCTGATCCGCATTCCTTTCAAACTGCAAACTCAGATCATTCGCCTCCAGCCGGGCACTGACCTGAATATTGCTCGGTAACCACAACCACGACAGCATATTGGCCTGTGTCTGCGGCAGCTGACGCACCGACTGGCGTAAACCATCCACACTGGCATTGGCCTGGTTCACTGCGTATGTCTGACCATCAGCGATCCAGTCAATAGCCAGTGTTTGAGGGTCCAGCCGGACCTGCTGGTTCTGATCGCGCAGAGACAACATTTCTGCATGTGTCGCTGGCGCTGCAAAAGCCGAACAAACCAGCAGTAATAGGGGTTTGTAAGCAGCAGAGAAAGAAAATCGGACAACATGGGTTTGAGGGAAAAGTGCTGTTTTCATGTAAATACCTGTTTGTTTCGAGACAGGTATTAGACGTGAGCCATCATTACGAATTGTCACCCCAGTGTCTTCATTATTGCCTGATCACCATTTACGGACGACTCACATGCAGATATCTGACCGGCAAAGTCACCCGGTACACCTGTTCAATATCCAGACTACCCTGAAAATAGCGCGATGCCACCACAGCACTCAGCCATTCAGCATCCGCGGGGACGGATGCCGGTATGATTCCCCGCCTCTGGTTGTCGAGCTGGACAGCTTCCAGCGGTGCAGCCAACTGATAAGTGCCATCCAGCCATTGCCAGAGACGACGGGAAACCTGACACCGGCGCGCAGGTGTGACTTCCGGCGCGGTAAACAGAAACGGGCTCTCCGTCTGACGCTTATCCTGAAATGTCACCGGCGCTGCTGAACCGGGCAGCCACGCTGAGACCAGAATCAACGGATAAGTCTGTTTCCCGACCTGCAGCAGATACCCCCCATCAGGTACCGGCTGAAACCACTCAGCGCTTTCCAGCTCTGCGTAACCCTCTTTATCGGGTGTCACGATGCCACTCAGCCAGGGCTTCCCTGCCCTGTCGGTCAGAACAATAGTCAACGGCTGGCCGGCACCTTCAATGGCAACTTTTAACTGTTGCACCTGCTGATGAAGATTCACTTTATGCTGGAGGGACAATGAAATTCGCATCGCGGTTTGATTCCTGTCTGCCAGAGATAAAGGTGCTCCCAGATGCCGACCGCAATCGGACTGATTCAGGATCTGCTGAAACACAGGTTGCCACTGGGATACCGGCACCGATGCATGCTGCTGTAAAGTAAGCTGCAACTCCTGCCATGCCAGCTCAGTCTGATCCTCGACCAATGCCTGATACACAGACTGTAACGGCGTCGTCATGAACCAGTCAGCCGGATTGGTCGGGAACGGACCCGCTGCCGCTGGCAAAGCAAGACTGGCAAGCAGGCATGAGAGCCGCCATCGTTTCCTGAAAGAAAGCCGGTTCAACACGGTTATTCTCCTCTGAGCCGGTAGCCGACACTGCGCACCGTTTCGATTTCCAGCGCAGGCAGTTTCTGCCGAAGATGCAAAACGTGATTATCGACCGTCCGTGTCGACGGAAATGCCTGAAATCCCCAAACTTTGTTGAGCAATTCATCTCTGTGGTACACCCGGTTGGGGTTTTGCACCAGCAAGGCCAGCAGCTGAAATTCTTTCGGCTTCAATGGCACGGTTTGCCCGTTCTCCTGCACAGACTGGCCGGACAGGTTCACCACCAGACTTTTGTAACGGATCTCAACCTCGCCCAGCGGCCGCAGTTGCGCCTGAACCCGGGCCAGCAGTTCCTCATGCGCAAAGGGTTTGATGACATAGTCCTTTGCTCCGGCCCCCAATCCTTCAACCCGATGCGCCACTTCTGTTTTTGCCGTCAGAATAATCACTGGCAACGCTTTTTTGGTCAGCCATTCCGGCAGCCATTGGACGCTGTCTCCTTCTGGCAATTGCCGGTCCAGCACCACCAAATCAGCCTGATACCAGTACTTTTCGACATCAGCCATACGTTTGATCCAGCGACAGCTGTACCCCTGGCCAATCAGATAACGAGACAGCCCTTCCCCCAGTAAATGATCGTCTTCGACCAGTAATATCTGACTCATCTGGGTAACTCCAGTCTGTATCTTGTCGGTTGACGGTGTTCAGTTAATTTGCCGCCCAGCCGTCGCATGATGCGCCTGACAATCATCAGGCCAATCCCCATTCCATCTGTGTGATCCGTCGTTTTTCCTTCGGTTTTCCCGCCATCAGACACAACACGCCGCCGCAGCAGACGCCGGGGTGATGACTGCCCCTGATCGCTGACTTCAATCCAGATTTTTTCCCCGGTGATCTTTGCTTCAATGCGCACCGGAGGCTCACCATGAATGAGTGCGTTGCGTATCAGGTTGTCCAGACACACACCCAGCCAGTAATACGGCAGCGCGATTTCCAGATCGCCTGTCAGACGATAACTGAGGTTGTACGGTTCAGTCACGGCATCCAACCAGTCGGAGAACAAGGCCAGATCGCCTTCCGCCATCGCATCCTGCCTGTCACTCAGGAAGCCTTTGCTGGCCTCAGTCAGACGGGACAAGCGCTGGTAATCACCGGAAAGTCTGTAGAATGCATCCTGCGCCGGGCCGCTGAGATGATCAAACTCATCACGAAACTGTTCCACAGTGAATCCCAGACTGGTCACTGGTGTTCTCAGTTCGTGGGTGAGTAACTGCAAAATAAACTGACGTTCTTTCAGTGCACGCCGCCGCTCCAGCAGCATCTTCAGTGCCAGCCCCGGCACCGCCACCAGCAAAAGCACCAGTGCCGCCTGCCACCACAAAGGACGTTCGGGTACAGATGAAATGCATAAGTTACTGTATTGCATGACGCAATTCTGATGATCCTGAGCATCCAGCGAAGTGACAGACAACCCGGCCTCATCAGCAACGTCCTCCCATTGTTCTGCACGAAGTACGTCAATGCCCCCGGGGTGATTTCGCCACAGCTGGCCATGATTACTGAGATAAAAACGATATCCTTCAAAGAGCGCTGTTTTGCCGGATGAAGAGAGTGAAGCCATAGCTTCGTGCAAAGGATGCTCAGGATTGGCCAGTGTCAGATTGCCTGCATGTTCCTGCAGAAATGCCCTGACGACAGATTGATCCGCTTGCCCTTGAAGATAGGCCAGATACCGGTCAGCATAGCTGCCCCCAGCCGGATGCAGTGCTGACAACACCGAATTCCAGTCTGACGTCAGTTCCCCAGCCTGGCACAACAGCCATTCAAACTGCATCGCCTGCTGCCAGGCCGGGCTCTGTACCATCGGATCTTCCGCTGGCAATTCACAGTTCTGGTGAACGGTATAAAGGGTTTTCAGTTGCTGCCAGCTGAATGTTGCCAGATCCGGATACTGGCTGGCCGGAAGCAGCAAAGACTGGGGAAATTGATTAAGTGTTTGCTGCGAAATTATCTGGTCAGCATCAATCGCCGCAAGACGATCAGTAAATTGTTGCCACTGTTGCTGAATTGATGGCACGGACGACGCTCCGCCTGACTGTGCAGATGCGGGCAACGCCATAAAAATCAGTGCAAACCAGACCACTCTCAACAAAATTTTCCTCTGAACCCAAACCTGTGAGTATACTCATGCTCAGCACCGTTTTGTCGCCGCAATGTCACCATTGTCTGTTTTCTGACAACATCTCTCAGACATGGTCCGGTTGAGCCGGACTCACCTGTTTCAGCACTTGAGTCAGAGAATCCAGCGCCTGCATGGCCGCATTATCCGGCTCCCCGGCCTCCGGCAATGCAAAACCGATATTGATCCGCAAGCTGTCCCGGTAAAAATCACGACAAGTAAAGAATTCACCTAAACGAATGTCCAGCTGCGCATCAGCCAGCAGATGTTTCAGTTTCGCCGTTGCCATCCCCGGAAGCTGGAGCCACAGGACCATACCGCCAGCCGGATCACTGATCCGCACGGCATCCTGAAGCTGTTGCTGAAGATACTCCGTGTATCGCTGCTTGTTGGTCAGTAACGCAAAACGTCTGTTCTTCAGATGACGTCCATATTGCCCGCTGTCAATAAAATCGGCGATGGCCAGCTGTACCGGCAATGCAACCCCGAAACACCCGGCACGAAATTTACGGAGGTAGGCCTCCAGGTACCGTCCCGGCAGACACCAGCCTAACCGATAGCCGGCCGCCAGTGTTTTTGAGACTGAACCACACCAGAGTATATAGCCGGATTTATCGTAATATTTGGCAGGCAGCGGCACGGTGTTGCTGTGTGGCAACTCCATGTACACATCATCTTCGATCACCGGGATCTGATACTGTGCCGCCATGTCCGCCAGTCGCTGTTTCTGTGCCGGTGACATGGTGATTCCCTGCGGATTCATGTGAGTCGTACAAAACAGACCGGCCTGAATGGTCCCCAGCCGCATGTGATGGTCAAGCTGATCCAGATCGATCCCGGTTGCCACCGACGGTATTTCGACAATATTGCGCGACATTTCCCGCAACAGGGTCAGCAAGCCATTAAAACAGGGCGAACTGATGGCAATTGTATCTCCCGGCCGGGTGCATACGTCAATGGCGGTCCGGATGGCATCCATACAGCCGTTGGTAATCACCAGCTGCTCCGGCTGAAAATGAAAACCGTACTGCGTGAAATGCGCAGCCAAAACCTGGCGCAGCATGGGCTCTCCCTGAGACACCGGATAGAAACTCATCCGCTCTCCCAGTCGCTGATGCGCCCGGCGAAAACTCTGCCCCATTTGCTTTGCCAGCTCTGCGCCGACTTCAAATCGTGAATAACCCAGCGGCCCGGCATGCTGGCTGTCCGGGATCTGCCCGGCCTGAGGCTGATAGTCAGATACCGCCGCCAGACGGCTTTCGAACTGTTCCAGTGCGGGCAGGTTCTGGCTGCCTCGCCTTGCCACAAAATACCCCGACTGCGGCTTCGCAATAATCCAGCCCAATGCCTCCAGCGACTGATAACAATTCAGTGCAGTCGTCATACTGACCTGATGCAGGCTGGCGAACTGACGGAGCGAAGGCATCCGGGATTGTGCGGCCAGCTTTCCCGCCTGAATATCCAGCACGTATTGTTCCGCAAGCTGCTTGTACCTCATGGATTGCCTCCGTTCACACGCCAACTGTACTCTTTTTATTTTCAAAAATTGTATCTGCACCGCACCCGGACAGCAATGCAAAATGAAAATTGAATCCATAACAAGTGAGGGAAAACGCATGGCTTTCAAAGATGCCTTACTGGGCCTGCTCGTGATGTTCATCTGGGGAATCAACTTTTCTGTGATCAAACTCGGAGTCAGTGATGTGGATCCGATGCTGATAACAGCAGTCCGCTTTACCCTCGCCACAATACCGTTAATCTTTTTCGTGAAAAAACCTGATGTGCCCTGGCGCTACCTGATCAGCTATGGGGTTCTTTTTGGCGTGGGTGTCTGGGGCCTCGCGTCCTGGTCAATCACCGCAGGTCTTTCAGCGGGTATGACATCTGTACTGATGCAAACCAATGTCATTTTTGGCCTGCTGTTCGGCTATCTGATGTTTCAGGAGCAGTTCACTCAAACCAAACTGATTGGTGCACTCCTGGCTGCCAGTGGATTAGCACTGTCTTTGATGGCCACAGACGGCACAGTGACCCTCAAAGGCGTGGCTTTGATTCTGGTTTCCGCACTGTCGTGGAGTCTGGTCAGTGCGATTGTGAAAAAGTCCGGCACTACGCAAGCCTTTGCATTCAGTATCTGGGGTATGGTGTTTGCCCCGGTGCCGCTGCTGATTTTCGCTCTGTCACTGCATGGAACTGCAATGATTGAGCACGCTTTTCACAACTGGCATGGCTATACCACCTTTTCGGTCCTGTTTCAGGCCTACCCGACCACCGTATTCGGCTACTGGATCTGGAATCGCATGCTGGTGAAATATCCGCTGAGTACCGTCGCTCCGATCAATCTGATGGTTTCTGTGTTTGGACTGGCAGGCGGGTATCTGTTTTACGATGAGACCGTCGGCATCCTGCAGATCATGGCTGCCGGTTTTATTCTGGCGGGCGTCCTGTTTATTCTGATGCGCCCGGGTGACCCTCAGTTGAGCACAGCGTTGTTACAATGGCGGATAAAATTGCTTTCCGGCCAGAAAACCTGACAGAACAACTGAATTATTTTGCCCGAAATCGACCACAAGAAACGACCTGGCGATCTCCCTTGGCTACACTTAATTTCAGTGCAGAACAACTGTGTTGCTGCAAAGTGGAGATGGCTGATGCTGAAAAACTCAGGTCAAAATACGGTGGATGCAGCCCAACAGCCGGAGCGGTTCTACTTCCTGGATGCGATGAGAGCAACCCTGATGGTCCTGGGCGTTGTCCTGCACTCTGCTGAGGTCTTTAATCCGGAACACTCCTGGCTCATTTACAGCCAGAATACAAGCTGGCTCATGACTGACCTCATTGATGTGATTCATACGTTCCGGATGCCGGCTTTTTTTGTCGTCTCCGGTTTCTTCTGCGTGCTGACCTTCAGAAAATATCAATTCAGCACATTTATCCTGGTCAGATTCAAACGACTGGCGATTCCCTTCTTTTTTACCGCACTCACGGTCAACACGGTGCAGGCATTGATCTTGAACCAGAGCCACTGGCAGTATTTTGATGTCATGCCTTACCTGCACGAAGGGCAATATATTTCCCATCTCTGGTTTCTGGTGGTTTTGTTGATCTATTTTCTGGTCACTGCAATTGGTTTTGCAATCTTCAGACCCGTTTCAAAACCCTGGGTCACCGCGATGAACACCGTGTTAGCCCGGCTACCCGTGTCTGTGCTTCTGTTTCTTTTACCCGTCCTCTCACTGGAATTTTTATCGTTGAATAAAATCGGTGTTCCCATTTATTCAAACGTTTATGGATTAATTGATACCTATGAGCTCATTCACTATTTGCCTTACTTTTTGTTCGGGCTGATTCTCGCCAGTGAACCGCGATTTTTTCAGCGTTTCTGTCAGTACAAACTTTCTGTTGCACTGACAGCCATCCTCATCACGTCGCTGCTTGCAGCGAACATTATTCCGGACAGTCATCTAACCACTAAGATAATTTCCGTGTACCTGAAAGAGCTGACAGTCTGGATGGCTATCACGCTTTGTTTCGGCCTCTTTTACCGCTTTTTAAATACGCCTTCCCGGAGAATCCTGTTCCTGTCAGACGCCTCCTATACGGTTTATTTATTTCATCATGTTTTCGTCATTGCGATTGGCTTGCTGCTCATTAACCTCAATGTACCTGCAATCATTGGATTCTGTATCCTGGTCACAACGGTCTCGATCATTTCATTTCTGATTCATCGGCAGATTATTTCCAGACAGAGGCTGGCTGCTTTTGCCTTCAATGGGAAATAGAGCAGGCTTTGGATCAAGGCTGGCTGACACCACCATTCAGCACCAGTTCTGGCTTTTCAGCAATGGCTTGTGAAATCGATGTCGGTTGACTCAACCTCGTCTGTGTATTTGTGATTCAGCCACCAGCGCATCCATAAACCCGAACAGTGCCCGGTTCATTTCGCTGTAGTCATAGTCCAGTAACTGTGCAGCAGTCTGGATAAAGGGCTGCGTCCCTGCCCCCTCAAGATCGGCACCGGCATGCTCAATCATCCCGGTGACCGATTCACGGGTAAACTCAGGATGACACTGAAAACCATAGGCTAATGACGAGTAACGGATAATCTGCCGGGGGCATCCCAGACTGGTCGCCAGCACCTGACAAGCGGGTGTCAGCCCCGGCATGTCGTTATGCCAGTGCCCGACAACCAGCTGCGCCGGAAAACCCTCAAATTTTCGGTCTAAACGGGCGTGCTTGTTCAGCACAATCGGAAAACAACCGACCTCAGGTTCCAGACTGCGTGAATACTTTGCCCCCAGCGCTTCTCCCAGCAACTGTGCCCCCAGACAAAAACCAACCACAGGCGTTTTCGCATCCAGTGCTTTGCGGATCAGTTCAATTTCCGCTGCGGCATCAAAATGCGGACAGTCTTCAGTCGTTGTCGCCGGGCTCTGCGGCCCGCCCAACACCACAAGCAGATCCATATCGTCGCCATGCGCCGGCAAAGCTTCTCTCAGATAAACCCGGGAATAGCTGGTTGAATAATTTCGCTGATCGACCCATTGAAGCAATGCACTTGGTCCTTCAAAGGCTTCATGAATCAAAAAATGAACTTTCATTATGGTCCTTACCGTCATTATGATTAGAGACGTGCTAATACTATGCACAATTACTCACAACAGATAGCGGCAGTATGACACTAAATACCGATAACCAGACAAGTCCATTGCCAAGCAGTAATACGCTGATCGCGACTTTTCCGAAACAGCCTGTACTGATCAAGACCGTAAACATGACGAAGGGCTACCATGACAAACCACACCGGCACGAATGGCATCAGGTGATCTACCCTTCCAGAGGATTACTGAAGAGCCGGACTGAGTCGCATCACTTTTATGTTCCTCATCACCGGGCACTGTTTATTCCTGCGCGCACAGTCCATGAATCTTACGTGATGAAGGATGCCTCTTTTATCGGAATCTATCTGAACCCGGATTTCTGCAAAGCGCTGCCGAACAGCTGCCAGCCGATTGAAGTCAGTCCGTTTCTGCGAGAACTGATCCTGAAGCTGACCCAGAATGTTCACATCGGGCAGCCGCTGTCCGACCGTGTCCTGAACTTGCTGACCGTATTTGAAGACGAGCTGCGGGCAGAAAAAGACAGCTCTCTGGAATTGCCCATGCCGGCCGACCGGCGTCTTCAGCCCATTGTCCATGAATTACTGAGCTGTCCCGGCAGTCCGAAAACCCTGGCAGAGTGGTCCTCACAGACGGGAGCAACAGAGCGAACCCTGTCCCGGCTGTTCAACAAGGAGGTACAGCTGACTTTTCCGCAATGGCGGCAAAGACTGAGACTGATGACAGCCCTGACTTTGCTGGAGCAGGATGAAGCGGTGCAGGACGTTGCTCATCACATTGGATACCAGTCCGTCTCTGCGTTTATCGAAGCCTTCCGGATGGCGTTTAAGCAGACGCCGCAGCAGTTCAAGCAACACTACCGGAATCAGTAGCAGTCGTGCAGCTTACTGACTGCCTTTTTCAATCATGGCTTCATCACAAATATGAGCAATTTGCTGCTCTTCTTCGGTAATCCGGGTTTTCTTCCAGGTCCCCCGCTGAAACCAGATGAAAGCAAAAATCGCGACGACCACGTTGGTGACCGCAAAAGACCACCAGATGCCACGATCAGCCAGCGTGGTGTGTTTTGACAGGACATAAGCCAGCGGGAATTGCACCATCCATTGTGAGACCAGAGCGACCATCATGGCATTTTGCATATTCCCGGAAGCCCTGAAGGCAGAAACCACACAAAGCTGGATTCCAATCCCACCCCAGGTCAGGCACATAATTCGCAGAAAGTGAGCGCCTTCGGCAATGACTGCCGGATCGTCGGGAATAAAAACAGCGACAAGATCAGGGGCCAGCGCATAGGCAACAACGCCGATCAGCGTCAGGCCAAGAAATCCCCACAAAGTTCCCAGTAAGGTGATTTTTTCAGCGCGGTCGATCTGATTCGCACCAATGTTCTGACCCACTAAGGTGGATACAGCCATTGATAACCCCATGGCGGGAATCATGACAAACTGCAACAGGTTTGCGCCCACGCCATAAGACGCAATCGTCACTGTGCCGAAGCTGGCGACCAGAAATGACAGGATGATGGTTCCCAATGCCCGCGCCGACAATTCAACCGATCCCGGTGCTCCGAGAAAAAACGCCTTCCGGATATAGGCAAAGTCAGGTTTAAAGTGATGCCACTCCAGTTTGATGCCATGGTTTCCGCGAAGAAATACAGTCAGTCCTAACATCGCGGCAATCGACTGAGTGACCAGGGTTGCCAGTGCGGCCCCCATCACGCCATGGCCTTCAAAGCTGCCGTATCCGAAAATAAACAGCGGATCGAGAAAGAAGTTCAAAATCACAGTACCCAATACAATCAGCAACGGGATCTTGATCTGTCCGATGCCCCGCATCAGCGACTGAAACATGGCAAACAGAAACACAAAAATAACCCCGATAAAGGAGACATGCATGAATTTCAGGGCATCATCAAAAACCTTATCGCTCACCCCCAGCAATGTCAGAAAGTACGGTGAAAGCAAATAACCGCCCATTCCCAATATCGCCGAAGTAAAAGCGACCATCAGCATGGTCTGAGCAGCGACATGATTCACCTTGTCTCTTTTCCCGGCGCCCATGTATTGTGCCGATAAGGTCGCGCCTGCCATCGCCAGTCCGGAACCCAGCGCTATGACTAAGAAAGTAACCGGCATGCTGACCGATACAGCAGCGACTTCCGATGCACCCAGCCGACCAACCCAGAATGCATCCGTTAACTGATAAGCCGACTGAAGAATATTGGTGAGAATAATTGGAATCGCCAGTGAGAGAAGTGCTGTATGAATCGGGCCTTTCAGGAATTTTTTTTGCTTATCTGTCATTGCCATGCCTTATTCAAGGAGCCTCTGTTCATCTTGTTGTTCTTAATATTAAGCCAACTAAGAATGCATACTCAGACAAAGATGCGACCATTTCAGGTCTGACTTTATTTTACTTCGCAGGTGCAACGTGCTGACGCGCCGTTTTTCCTGCTTCGGATTGCACACGGTAATTTTCAGGTTTTCGTCTTCTGGTTTCACAAACGCCTCCGGATAAGACTAGTCTCACAAGCCTCGGAATTGGACAGATTTAATAAGAGCGAAGCCCAACGATATCATCCAAGAGCCTTCGCTCAATTTCCGCAACAAATCAGAACCGGCAGGATTTGAATCGATTGTGCTTCAGGAAAATGACTGCCAACTATACTTAGGTGATACCTACTCGGCACCGTGATTCTACTAAGGATAACGGTATGAAATATCACTACTATCTTTCTCTGGCTGTAATGGCACTGGCGATGCAGAGCACCGCTCAAGCTGATGACAAACAAGCAATGCTGGAGGATGCCCTGAGTGCGGCGCCCCCGACACTCAAAGACAAAGTCACCGTGATGGACTGGGATAACAATGTGTTACAAAAAGGAACCAGTAATTATACCTGCTTCCCAACCCCGCCACAGTTAAAAGGAAAGG
The DNA here is from genome assembly GCF_036409375.1 of Photobacterium sp. 53610. Classification (NCBI taxonomy): domain Bacteria; kingdom Pseudomonadati; phylum Pseudomonadota; class Gammaproteobacteria; order Vibrionales; family Vibrionaceae; genus Photobacterium; species Photobacterium sp. 53610. The sequence goes on from NZ_JAXOFS010000002.1 coordinate 484,652, forward strand.
CGCCCATGTGTATGGACGGCCCATGGATGGATTGGGCAAAGGCCTGGATGAACAAGCAACCCGTTGAAATTAAAACCATCGGAATATCTTATATGCTGGGTGGTGATGGCGGTGCCAGTAATACTGACCCCTATGCCGAAAGTGAAACAGCCGACAACCAGTGGATTGTCGAAGGGCCACACCTGATGATCATCACACCGGATAAAGCCCTGCTGGATTCGCTGCCGACGGATCCAAATAACGGCGGCCCTTACGTGATGTGGAAAGATACACCTTACCAGCACATCATGGTCCCAATCGGGCCAAGGCCTTAGCCTCAGGCAGAATATGCTGAAAAAAAGAAAGCGAGATTAAATCTCGCTTTCTTTATTCTGTTTTACCACACTATTTTTTCTTCTGTTGACTGCTGGATTGATAAGGCTTCGGTGGTTCCACGGTTGTGGTATCCGTCAGCGTTTTTAAGTATGCCACAATTGCCGATTCCTGATACTCAGTTAACCCTAGATCACCGGTGAACGTTTTTCCCGTGGCCGGATTAACCGCCCCTAGTGAACTGAACGGTGAATTAATTTCAGGCGCAGGCCAGCAATTATTCGCCAGTGCATCTTTCTCCGTCACGATACCTTCCGGACAACGCTTAATATTAAATCCTTTTGCCGTTTCGCCATTCACATTCGATGTATTGTAGAAATGCACCAAACTTTCTAGGCTCTTGAACCAGCCGCCATGGGTATAAGCCTTAATGAAACCTTTCCCGTTCCGTTTATCAACATTTCTTAATGTCGGTGTTTTATGGTGGCCTATGAACGCATTCCGAATACCGAATACCGTTGATGTCAGGCCAAACTGGATCAACGTTGGATTGACACCCGGATTAGGCTCAGGAGAACCCGGGATTTCATAGTTTCTCGGAACACCAATGGAGTGATAAGTATCATCCGTATAGCGTTCCTCCGGATCAGTCCCATCTCCACCACCGCTATGGCAGGCTGAGCATCCGGCTTCTCCGTAGAACAGGTCATGTCCGTCATTTTCAAGCTGCGTAAATCCATCCAGTGGAAATTTGTGGTCTGCATCACTGGCCAGAGCCATATCTCTTTTAGACGAGAAACGGTTATTATCCGCAGACATTTGCCAGGCCGCGAGCGCAACAGCAAAACGGGCAAAAGCCTGATTCGTGCCATCTTCGCTTTGGCAGTCTAAAGGCACATTCCAGGACAGATAATACAGTTCACTCCCCCATTTCGTACCTTCAACTTGCTGACACACATCAGATTTTGACTTGTGATTTTGCTCAACAGGGTTCAAAAATGGGCTGGCAAAGGCCTGATCAGCAAGGGGACCGAGATATTTTGAATACTCGTTTAATTTCAGCCAGGACGCATCCGAAGGCATAAACACTGCATTCGTTTGCTCGACAATGTCACCCGTAGCGCGACCATTCCAGAATGCACCCCCACAAGGAAAGAAACCACATGGGGCAACACCCCGGTCTTTCAGGCGCCCTAAACCAAAGGGGTTACCATTTTTATCGAGGAAAATGGTGTACTGATTTGTCGGCGGTTTCAGTGTCCCTGCATTTTTCGTGGTCGTTTTACCTTGCAGGCCCAGAAGCTCAATGTCCTGCGGTCTTAAATGCGGTCTCGCCCCTGTCACAGCGACCTGATGTAAATTCACACCGGAAACACCGTAAGTCCCCCCTGTGCTCGGGGCATGACAGGTGGCACATGACATTCGCTCAGGGTCAGAGATATTTTCAAAAAATAACCGTTTGCCAAGTTCCTCCAGATAACTTAAATCGGTTTCATTGTGATTGTCACTTTTTGCCTCTATATGAGCTGAAAAGATGGTCGAAATAACCAGAACAAATGTTCCGGTTAATTTTGTAGGGATGGATATCGGTTGTCTGCCTTTAGATGCTTGCATGGCCATATTAACCTCTTTCTTATTTTCCACGCATGTATCAGCCGCCCTGAAACGGGCAGCGTTACGGAAGATGAGACGATGGGTAAACTATAGAATGAGGTTCTGTCGGCCGCGTTTCTCAAAAGAGAGAATTTCACTTAAATCAAAAGCATAAGCAATAAAGTCTTAATTTATAAAAAATGACGCACAAAAAAACACCACCATACTGAGGACAGCCGTGAATAAAACATTCTTTGTTTTCCATGCAATTATTGCTGCAACCAAAGCGCCAATAAAATATGGGTTATGATAAGTGACATCAATCCCATTATTTTCAGGCAAAAAAACAATAGGCGCCCAAATTGCCGTTAATACGGCAGGACCCGAGTAACTGAGAAAACGTTGTGTCTGATGATTCAGCTTTATCGGCAGCCTGGGCTCTAAAAACAGATAACGGCTGACAAAGATAACCAGCATCATTGTGATGATAATGATCCACGTCATTTTAATTCTCCCTGCTGAGTTTCAGAACCTTCACGATTTATCGGATGATTTCCAACCCATCGTTCCGTTAAATAACCGCAGATCATTGCCAGTAAACTCGCAATCATGAGCCCTCCTTCAATTTCCAGTGCAGCCATCAACACTGAGGCCAATAAAGCCACAGCCACGGCCACCAGAACGGGCCAGCGCTGAATTGTGGGAATCACAATGGCAATAAAAGTCGCAGCAATCGCAAAGTCGAGCCCCAGACTTTCCAGATTGGGAATAAACTTACCCGCGAAAATGCCGGCAATTGTGGCGAGATTCCAGCTGACATAGAACCATAACCCTGCACCTAAGGCATACCAGGGCTGAAAGCGTTGCGGTGTCTGATTTCCGCACAACGCAAACAGCTCATCGGTGAGCAGAAAGCCTAACCCCAGCCGCCAGCGCAGTGGCAGCGGACTGATGGTTTGTCTCATGGTGATACTGTAAAGCAAATGCCGGGATGTGATGAAAAACGTGGTCAGCAGAATCGTGAACAGCCCCACGCCCGCTTTGATCAAACCGGTTGCGACGAGCTGAGCCGCACCTGCAAACACAATCGCGGACATCGCCATACTCTGAAACACATCCAACCCGGCATCAATCGCAAATGAGCCCGCTAACAATCCCCATGGAACGACTGCAATGCACAGGGGTGATACTGCCAGCGCTCCTTGTCTGAATAACCGCCACTTCTCCTGTCTGTTCAGTAACAACCCACGCCCATCAGGTTCTGCTGATGTCGATACTTCGGGTACATGTTCATTTTTCATGGTCTCTGACTCACTTTACATCCAACGACGCCGCAGACACGATACGATAAAAGTCAGCACGCATCTTGTACATTCTTGCCTTTTGTTAAATCACCCACTGCCCCGAAAAGAAGCAGATGATTGAACATTCGCTGATTATTGGCACGAGCTCACGGTACGAAGGTTTACTCTTCCGGACTGAAAAGATAATGTTGCGCCGAACATTCACTTATCCGCCGACACCGATATGCAGCGTGATGTCAGGTGCAGGAATCGTCAAGCCACCAATTGTCCTTTCTGTATTTGCGGGCCTGCTAGCTGCCGGTTTTCACTGAGCAATGATTTCAGATTTATTCTCCCGCTATTTCATCACCAGCAACACAGACCCCAGCCTGCTGTTTTCCGGCGAATATGATTCAACGCTGGTGGCTATCTCCCTGTTGATTTCTGTCGGTGCATCTTTGCTCGCTCTGTCTCTGGCTGAATTAGCGAAGCAGAGTCCAACCCAAGTCATGCGGCGCATTCACATTCTGACAGGCGCAGCATCTCTGGGAGTCGGTGTCTGGGCCATGCATTTCATTGGCATGCTGGCTTTTGAACTCTGTACGACGGTGAATTACCAAATCAACATTACCCTGCTGTCAGTTCTTCCCAGTTTTCTGGCCTCCTGGGTAACGCTGCATCTGCTGACCAAGCAGACCGTCAGCAATGCTCGGTTGCTGCTTTGCGGGATAACGGTCGGACTGGGGATCGGCGCCATGCATTACATTGGTATGGCAGCAATGGTTCTTGGACCTGCCCTGAAGTATGATCCTGTGCTGTTCATGCTTTCGATTGTGGTTGCTGCTTCCCTGGCCACACTGGCATTGTGGATCAGCTTTGGTCTGAGAAAACGTCTGAACCTGACCGGTTATCTCCCCCAGCTCATCGCCAGTGTCGTCATGGGATTAGCGATTGCCGGTATGCACTATACCGCGATGGAAGCAACGCGGTTTGTGGGTCAGCCGGACCCTGAATTTTCATCTGACAATGAGCATCATTACCTGCTGGCCATCACAATTACTGTCGTGACTGTCGCACTCAGCTTACTGATTACCACCACGAATGCTCTGGCCAGATATCGCGCGCTGTTCCAGCGAAGTGAAGAAACGGCCGCCGAACTGAAAGCCACCATTCACACCGCGGTTGACGGCATTATCAAAATTTCGCACCGCGGCACCATTCTTTCTTTTAACGCATCGGCTGAGCGCATCCTTGGCTATCATGAGAGCGAAGTTCTGGGCAAAAATATCAGCATGCTGATGCCGGAGCCCTACCGAAGCGCACATGATTCTTATCTGGACAGCTACCTGAAAACCGGTCAGGCACGCATCATCGGGGTTGGCCGGGAAGTGACTGCCCTGCAGAAGAATGGATTAATGAAGCCGATCCGTCTGTCTTTAGGTGAATCGAAACTCCATGGTGTCAGCACCTTTGTCGGGGTCATCACGGATATCAGCCAGCAGAAAAAAATGGAAGCCGAACTCAGGCGTTCAAAAGAAGAAGCAGAAATTGCAGCCCAGGCGAAAAGTACATTTCTGGCGAATATGAGCCATGAGCTGAGAACGCCGATGAATGCCATCATCGGTTTTTCGGAACTGATGCTTGACGGCGAGATGCATCCGGAACAACAAAGACATCTGGGGATAATCCGCAATTCCGCCCAGACGCTGCTCAACCTGTTGAATGATGTACTGGACTCCGCCAAGCTGGAAAGCGGCACAACACAGCTTACAACACGACATTTTTCCCTGCGCCAGATATGCGAGCAACTGATCGCGACTCAATCGCTGATTGCCAACCAAAAGGGAATCGAACTGAACCTGCATTACGATGTGCAGATGAGTGAGTTTTACCAGGGGGATCCCCTGCGTATCCAGCAAATTATTCTGAATCTGCTCAGCAACGCGGTGAAGTTTACCGAACGAGGTTCTGTGACACTGAATCTCACGCCCAGCCGGGCCCAAGGCATCACCATTCAGGTAAAAGACACTGGCATCGGCATTGCGGCAGACCGGCTCCATACCATCTTTGCTCCCTTCTCTCAGGCAGACTCAACCATGTCACGCCGTTTTGGCGGCACGGGACTGGGGACCACCATCGCCAAGCAGCTGGCAGAACTGATGGGAGGCCATATCAGTGTCAACAGCCAGCTGGGTGAAGGGTCAACATTCAGAGTGGATCTGCCCCTGCAGAGAGGCGAACCGTCAAAAGCGGAAGAGCATCTGACTCACCAGATACACATCCCGCCAATGACTATCCTGATCGCTGATGATGTCGAGCAGAATCTGGAGCTCATGATCGGGCTGCTGAAAAGAGACCACCACCATCTGCTGACAGCCAGAACAGGTCAGGAAGCACTGACTATCGTTCAGAACACACCGGTTGATATCATCCTAATGGATGTTCAGATGCCGGAAATGAATGGCCTCGAAGCCTGCAAAGCTATCCGGGCCTATGAACGTTCTGAAGGACTTCAGCCTGTTCCCGTCATTGCACTGACCGCCAGCGTTCTGGAAAAAGACCGGCGTGATGCATTAGCCGCCGGAATGAGCGGCTTTGCTGTCAAACCGATCGATATTCATGACCTGAAATCTGAAATCGCCCATCTGATGGGTATTGCTGTCGATGTGGATCCGCAAGCCAGACCTCAGTCTTCCAACGCTGAGATGCATATTGATCTTGAAAAAGGCCGTCAGCTTTGGGGCTCGGAACAGTCCCTGCTCGCTGCGATCCAAAAGTTTATCAATCAGACGCATCACCACCCGGACTACCTGGCGCGTCTGCTGAGCGGCCGTCAGACGAAAGCCCTTTCCCATATACACCGGTTAAAAGGAATCGCAGGGAACCTCTGCCTGCCAGCCATCCATCACTGCATGATGCAACTGGAGCAAGCGCTGCAACGGGAACAAAACACCGTACCGCTGTTCAGCCAGTACCGAGACCGCTTTAACGCCATTCATGAACTGCTCAGTTCAGCCGGTTCGATCACATCCGGTGAGGCTGACAACCCGCCGCGGCCGGCGCTGAGACAACAGGACATTCGAAATATTGCCCGGCAGCTGTCGCAGGGTGAGAACCCGGAAAGCACATTTATGGCAGTGAAAACTCAATTACCTGAAGCACTGGCAGAGTCGGTCGAATCTGCCATGAATAACTTCGAGCTGGAACAAGCCGCACTTTTACTCAATGACTATCTGGACAGTCTTCTGCACACGGAGATCGAACATGCTTAAACGAAAGACACTGCTTCTGGTGGACGACGAACCCGCGAATCTTCAGGTGCTGAAAAATATTCTTTCTTCAGAGTATCGTCTGATCTTTGCCAAAGATGGCAGCCGGGCACTGGCGCTGGCATGTGCAGAGAAGCCCGATTTAATCTTACTGGATGTCATGATGCCCGGCCTGTCCGGTTTTGAAGTCATCCAGCAACTAAAGACGGTTATCGAGACCCGGAATATTCCCGTAATTTTTGTCACGGCCCTGTCCGATGCACAAAATGAAGCTCAAGGCTTTGAATTAGGCGCCGTAGATTTCATTGCCAAGCCAGTCAGCCCTCCGATTGTGCGTGCACGGGTCAAAAACCATCTTTCACTGGTTCGGGTGGAAGAACTGAAATCAACACGTTTGTCCGTAGTTCAGATGCTCGGCAAAGCTGCGGAGTACAAAGATAATGAGACCGGTCATCATGTCATCCGTATGAGTCATTACGTCCATTCGATTGCGCTTGCCGCCGGATTCAGCGCTTCCTGGTCGGAAACACTGCTACATGCTGCCCCCATGCACGATATCGGCAAAATTGGTATTCCTGAGCACATTCTGAACAAACCAGGCAAGCTCACACCGGAAGAATGGGCTGTAATGAAAGATCATACCGTGATTGGCGCAGAAATCCTGGAAGATGACGGTTCCGAGCTGATGCAAATTGCCCGTAATATTGCGATTTATCACCACGAAAAGTGGGACGGTTCAGGGTATCCGCACGGATTAAAAGGGGAAGCCATCCCCGTTGAAGCCAGAATCACAGCCATCGCGGATGTGTTTGATGCCCTGACCAGCGAACGTCCCTATAAAACCGCCTGGTCTGTCGAAGATGCCTCAGATTATATCCGCGAGAACAGCGGGATCCATTTTGACCCGCAGCTGGTTGATGCTTTTTTCAGCTGTTTGCCGGATCTACTTCACACGAAAGATAAATGGCATGAATGAGTGTCTGACCAAGCTCTTTGCGGATGAATTTAAGCATTCGCTGAGCCAGCTTTCAGAGAGACTAAAGTGAATAAAAACGCCTTAAAATGAGTGAAAAAGCAGTGAATGCTTTTATTTTACAGAAATAAAGCGAAAGCACCGTTGACTTTTCATGCACTGACAATCGACAAAATCTCCTTCCGGCTGAGTTCAGATGCATTTCATATCAATTTTACCAATAACCGTAAATCAGAATATTCTAATCAATTTAATTCTTAATTTTCATCAGCTTATGCAATAGGTTTTTTCGTTCATTAAAATGAGATGCCCACAGCAATTTTCGTGATTACAATCGATTTCACAGCAAAAAAACAACAAACACATATTAAATAACACTGAAATATATGGAATCATAATTAATGGGTTTATTGTTAACAAACAGGCCCCTCAGCACGAAGCTGAGTTCAGGATAAAGATTCAGGGGAAATCAGAACTGTGGTGTGCCAATCATGTACTGCGTAAAATGTGGTGTCAGAACGCTGGACAGGCCCGATGGCACACCAGCAGAAATGTGTCGAAAGTGCAGTGAAGGAGAGCAATCTCAGTCAAATTCTCTGCGTTCAAAATACTCTCTCAAATACAGGCTGGCGGTTGCATTTCACGCACTTTATGCCCTCATCTGGCTGATCGTCGGGATCGTCTCTGGTTTTCAGGCCGCAATTGACGGCATCATGAACATTGAGACCGACAATCTGTATAAGGTCCTGCTGGCCGTGATGATGACTATCCTCCATTTGTGTGCTGGTTACAGCCTGCTGGTGCTTCATCGCTGGGCAGAAAAAGCCACGATGCTGTTCGGGATCATCCTGTTTTTCTTTTACCCGTGGGGAACAGTTGCAGGCTCGACTCTGATCTACTCCCTGGTCCAGCTCCGCTACGACTATACGCTCACTTCAAAGTTCTTCAAAAAACTGTATCGCTGAGTTCATACTGCGCTTGGTTGCGCTCCCTTTTGCTTGTCACCGCCGGTAAATCACGTAGACTGTCCGGCTTTTCAATTGTCAGGAGGGAGTTATGTATATCGGATTTGACTACGGCACAGCAAACTGCGCTGTTGCCATCATGGAGAATGGTCAGCCCCAGCTACTGCCTTTGGAAGGCAACCGCTTTTACATCCCTTCGACCCTCGCAGCACCGACACGTGATGCGGTCAGCGAAGCGTTGTTTCGTCATTATGACATCAAACCAGCCAGCCAGACCGGTGAACAGTTACTTCGTCGAGCCATTGCTGCAAATAAAGAAGACGACATTGTCGTAGATGCACAGGCATTACAATTTGGCCAGCAGGCACTGGACAGTTATCTTGCTGATCCGGACGAAGTCTATTACGTCAAATCCCCGAAGTCTTTCCTTGGCGCTTCCGGTCTGGTCGATATCCAGCTCAGCCTGTTCGAAGATTTAGTCTGCGCCATGATGGCGAACATCAAGCGCCAGAGTGAAATGCAGATTCAGGCCCCGATCACTCAGGCCGTGATTGGTCGTCCGATTAACTTCCAGGGGACCGGTGGCGAAAAAGCCAACGAACAGGCCGAGAATATTCTGAAACGCGCAGCTACCCGTGCGGGTTTCAAAGAGATTGAGTTTCAGTTTGAGCCGGTTGCTGCCGGATTAGAATATGAAAGCCAGCTGGAAAAAGACACCACAGTGCTCGTGGTTGATATCGGCGGCGGGACAACAGACTGCTCCGTTCTGCAGATGGGCCCGGGCTGGCTGAGCAAAACTGACCGTTCAGCCGGACTACTGGCGCACAGTGGCAGCCGCGTCGGCGGAAACGATCTGGACATTGCCCTCGCCTTTGAGCACATCATGCCGCAGCTGGGCAAAAACACGGTCAGTCAGCGAGGCCTCGCGGCACCAGTCAGCCAGTTCTGGAATCCTGTTGCCATTAACAATGTCGCCGCACAAAGTGACTTTTATGCCAGCAGCAACCTGGCAGTTTTGCAGCAATTGGTCAGAGACTCTGCTGAACCGGACGTACTCAAACGTTTATTGCAGGTGTATCACCATTCCCTCGGCCATCAGTTGGTCCGCGAAGCGGAACTGATGAAGATAGCGCTGTCCGATCGCGCAAGCGCCGGTGCGCAGCTGAAAATTGGTCAGGAGACACTCCCGCTTCACTGTACGGACACTGAGCTGGCAGAAGCCGTCAGCAGCAATGCAGAGAAAATCAGTTTACTGATTCATGAAGCGCTCATTCAGGCACAATGTGCCCCGGAAGTGATTTTCATGACAGGCGGTAGTGCCCGTTCACCGATCTTACGCCAATTAATCGAGCAGCGCTTACCCGGAGTGCCGATTGTTGTCGGCGATTACTTTGGCTCAGTCACCGCAGGCCTGACCCGATGGGCCGAACGTTGTTTCAGATAAAAGCGATTTGAATCAAGCACCGCAAAATAATCACAGAAACGCATTACAACTGTTTCTCATGTGCAATGTGTTTCTGTACAATCCCTGCCTTGAATTTGATTCGAACTCACTTTTATTAAGGAAATATCGTCATGATAAAAAAGATAAATCAAAAGATTGTCTGTGCAGCAGCCTTACTGATGACACCATTTGTGTCTGCAAACAGCGACTTTGGCCCTGTCAAAGTGGAAAGTGTCACTGTTCATGACTCAAATATGATCATTGTGAAAATCGCACCTGATGGCGTAAAACGACATACTGAACAGTGCGACAAAGACAGAGAAAGACTCTTAGTCATTAACAAAGAATCTCCCTATGAAAAAGAGATGTTTTCGATCGCATTAACCGCAAAGGCTTCCGGAAAGTCGATTACTGGCTGGGTCAACGGCTGCCACGAATTCTGGAATTATAAAGCTCCTAAACTGACTGTGATCACCCTGGTGGACTGATCAACCGAACGGATGAAACTTGCGACTTTTCTTCTTTGCCCGGGAAATTCGCAAGTTTATATAACACTTCAAAACACCAGCCCCATTTTCATGCCCGTCGGGACAATGCTTCAACTCTCATCCATGAACCCGAAATATCTGGCTCAAATTGATCCGGCCCGGCCATTTCATGAATCCGGCATCTCCGGTCCTGACGTATTGACAGGTACAGACACCTGAGGCTGCATTGCTTCCAACAAGCCCGCGTGCGAAAACTCAAAAATTGTGTACAATAAACCATGAAATTATCAACAAAGACAATAAATGGAAGGTGATGTCATGACGTGGAATGTCTATCTCTCAGGTGAAATTCATACCGACTGGCGTGAACAAATTATTCAGGGCTGTCAGGCCAGAGACCTGAAAATTATGTTTACTTCAGCTGTGACCGATCACGACCGCAGTGATGCGGCGGGCGATGTTCTGGGCAAAGAAAACAACGGATTCTGGCGTGATCATCAGTCTGCAAAGGTGAATGCAATCCGAATTCAGAATCTGATCAAACAGTGCGATCTCGCCATCATTCGTTTTGGTGAGCAATACAAGCAGTGGAATGCAGCCTTTGATGCAGGTTTCTGTGCTGCGCTGAATAAACCTTACATTACGCTTCACAGTGAAGATATTGTTCACCCTTTGAAAGAAGTCGATGCTAGTGCCAATGCCTGGGCGACCTCTCCGGCACAAGTGGTTGAGGTCCTGGACTACCTGCTGACTCAGAAGTAAACGACTGAAACCAGCTGAGCAACGCGCGCAGTACCACATGCGTTGCTCAACTCAGACGCTGTTTAACGCAAACGTTGTCCGGATACAGCCGGGTGATACAAGGGTTGCACCACATTCCCGGCAGGATCGGTGCAATGGAAACTGCGTGCCCCATCGCTGTGATCATGCGGACGGTCAAGTAATGGTACGCCTTGTGATTTCAGAAATTCATACCACGCTTGCAGCTCTTCTTTGCTGTCCACAATGAAGCCAAAATGATCCAGCGACTGATTTTGGTTGTCCTGGTTTTCATGTGCTCTGCTCAATGACAGATTGTCATTTCCGCAACTCAGGTAAATTAGGTGTTCATTGGCTTTTCTGAGTACTTCCATACCCATTATTTCTGTATAAAACCGAACACATTCCTCAAACGGGTGTACTGCCAGCGCTAAATGTCTGAGTCCGTTCAATGGTTTGGGACGCCGAGTCATACAAGATTACTCCGTGTGCAAAATATACAATTATTGTATACAATAAATCACAATTCAGCTCAATCCCTGGCTGAAAAATGATTCACTGAAAAGGAAGACAGTTATTATGTTTTGTATCGTCGTGAAGAATGTTGTGAAGGCAGGCTACAGCGAGCAATACCTCTCCATCATGAAAGAAAATGCGACAGCATCGGTAGAGAATGAAGAAGGCTGCCTGGTGTTTGATGTAATGGTCTCTCAAGAGAACGATCATTGTTTTTATCTCTATGAGATCTATACCAGCGAGGCTGCGCTGGCAGTCCACAAACAAACTTCACATTATCTGGAAAGCCGAAAACACTTAGCCGACCTGATTGAAGATCAGTCTGTACTTCGCTGTGATGTCGTTCAACGAAATCCTCAATAACATTTTAATATTGAAAATCGGGCAGACATTCACCTCTCTGCCCTTTGCTTTCTCCAAATGACGCGACGACCATTCAGTACAATGTTTTCCCTACATCCATCCGGTCAATATACAAATGGTCAGATTCACGTAGAATAGATAGCTTCTGCCACGATGTGCTGCCTTTGTTTTTTTGCCAGGCAAGCACAGCGAAAGGGACATTGATATTGCACAACGATGGAAAACCGGTGAACTCAAATCACAACACTAAATATCGCGGCATTTTGAAGGCCATCGCGCCCGTCATCATTGTCTTTCTGCTTTTGATGGCTGCCGTCCAGTTCATTATGCTCCGCTCTGTACCGGAATCCACAGTACAGACGGGCGAACAACTCTCACAAAGCACACTGAATACATTAATCAGCCACTATATTATTTCCGGTGAAGATCAGATTGAATACTTTTACTCTTACGGAACAAGGTCTGTCTTAGAGGGTGGTACGATTCTGACAGATCATCTACTGATACATTACAATCAATCTGAAAATCAGAAATTATCTGTCATTGAAATGCCCTTTGATGAGATAGCCTCTGTCAAACCAATACAGTATAAAAATATCCGGAATGCCCGAATTTATCGGATCAGTGCTATCGAAGCGGGTGTTTGGTTTAATATCGTATTATCAACAAAAAATAAGGGCGATGAACTTTTTATTCAGGCGTTAAAAAACAAATTAAATCAGAGTCAGATGAAGACCTGGATATAAAAAATTCATCTCATGACAATTAACAACAGCTTGAAATCAACCGCCTTATAAAATATTCAAACAATTTGTCTTGATTCCCATACATAAGGACAGTCAATGCCGTACATGAAACCTCTGAGAAATCTCTCTTTTGCGCTGACCTCCGTGCTGTTCATGAATGCTTCGGCTTTTGCCGGCTGCGGTGAAATAGAAGCTCAATGCCTGATCATCAGCAGTGAGTCAAAAGCCCCGGTATCCTGCTCTATTACTGTCTGTGCGAATGCCATTGAGTATATCAGCGACTGGTCTGTCAGTGATGGTTCTACCCTGTCACACACTTCGAGCGAAGAGAAAGACACAATTACAATCAATGGAAAACCTGGCTTAAAAATTCCCTACGATATCCTGAAAGAGAATCTGACCTGCTACGGCACTGTCGACATGAGCCAGGTCTTTTGCGCTAAGGACGTTTCCCTGTAGGTCACGCTGAATAATTTTTATTGGTTTATCAACCAGTTCACAGAATATATTCAATTGAAAGACCTGATGACAATATTCAGGGAACGTCATCAGGTCTCTGTAATCACATCAAAAAAGTGCATATCCGGATCATATAATTTGTCGATCTGTGGCAAAAATTAACAAAGCGCAGAAGACAACGATGACATCTAAATCTTATTATGTAATTACTTTACAGGGATATAATATGCAATACTGATATGTTTATTTTAAAATACTTAAAACAATTCATACCTTTACTCACAGTATTTACAACTTTTTGTGCTCACAGCCAATTTGTTTCGACAACAAATGGACAGCGCACCGTTGATGATGTTTTAGCAGTTTACGGCCATCTTTCAGAGCAACGACTGAAATACCGGTTTAAAAAAGCAAATGTCGCCTATCCACCTGAAAAAATTGCTCTTCTTGGTCTGAAAGAAGAAAAAAAACTCGAGCTTTGGGCCATAGATAAGCAGGGCAACCATCACTTTGTATACAGTTACCCTGTCACGGCAGCAAGCGGTAAAGCAGGCCCGAAACTGAAAGAAGGTGACCGCCAGGTCCCGGAAGGCATTTATAAGATTATCGGCCTGAATCCGAACAGTCGTTTTCACCTGTCCATGAAACTCAACTATCCGAATGATTTCGACAGAAAATACGCAGATCTTGAAGGCCGTACCCGCCCGGGCAACAATATTTTCATTCATGGTAAGGCTGCATCGATCGGATGCCTCGCCATTGGTGACAGCGCGATTGAAGAACTCTTTACCCTGGTTGGTAAAATCGGCCATCAAAATGCCGAAGTCGTCATCGCGCCACATGACCCGAGAAAAGCACCGATTCGTCCTGTTTCGAACCATTCTCCGGTGTGGATATCAGAGCTCTATGCATCCATTGAGAGTGAGTTTTCCCGATTCGTGTACTAACTTTTGTTCCTCAATCAGGTAAATAAGCGGCTTCAGCTCAAAAATTTAATCCATAATTTTGCCAGCCTTGGAAGATAACCATAATATTTCCAGCTCAATCAAGGGAATAAAACCTATCTTTCAAGGAGTTTCTGGGCATGGATTTACGCTCACAATGCACGGTCTTCATCCCGGGCAATCGCACGGTTTCACCAGCAGAGATGTTTCAGAACATGGCAGACTGGTGCAAAGAGCATCACATTGATCACGATATCTATGGTCAGGGTGAATTTTTACAAAGCTTTGAAACCAAAATCGCATCTTTGCTTGGGTTTGAAGCTGGCCTCTTCGTTGTGACCGGCACGATGACACAGCCGACAGCACTGCGGATAGCCTGTACTGCAAAAAGAAATCCTGTGGTTGCGATGCATCCGTCCAGCCATATTTATCTGCACGAAGGCCAGAATTATCAGCTTCAAGACTGGTTCAGCATCCTGCCTGTCGGTCACCCTTATCAGCCCTGGACACTCGACGATCTGACCGCCTGGCCGGATGACATTGCAGCTGTGCTGTATGAACTGCCGATGCGCGAGATTGGCGGCCAGCTGCCTTCATGGGAAGCGCTGAACGACATCAAATCGCACTGCCGTGAAAAAGGAATTCATCTGCATCTGGATGGTGCGCGGCTCTGGGAGACGAAAGCCGGCTATGGCCGTGATTATCAGGAAATCACTGCCGGGTTTGATTCAGCTTATGTCTCGCTCTACAAAGGCGTTGCCGGTTTAGGCGGAGCCATGCTGCTCGGCAGCAAGGACTTCATTGAGAAAGCCAGGGTTTGGACACAACGTCAGGGCGGAAATGTTGTCCATCGAACGCCTTACGCCGTGTCAGCCGCGATGCAGTTTGACCAGCGGCTGGCACAAATGTCGGCACTGTTTGAACGCACTCAGCAGCTCTACCGCATCTTGAGTGAATATCGGCAATTCACCCCGAATCCTGCCGCACCACAGGCCAATATGCTGCATCTTTATCTTCCGGTCAGTGCCGAAAAAGCGACCCTCATTCGTGACCATTTCGCACAGGAAGACAAAGTCTGGCTGGGTAACCCACAGCAAGCAGCCCTGCCTGATCAGTCATACATCGAATGGTATATCGGCGATAACCTGCTGAATTTGGATGACAACCGCCTGAGAGCAATTCTGACAAAACTGGCAAATCTGGTTTGTGCTTAACAACCTTGCTGATGAAAGAGCCGCAGATACCGCGGCTCTTTTTACATTTCGTTAAGACGTCTGAAAACGCGCCAGATAATCTAATGTCAGCTGTGTCAGCCGTTGTTTTTCTACGTCACTGATAAAACTCGCCATAATGGCGTTCAGCGTGAACTGAGCAATTTCTTCACCGCTCATCGGGTGCGCTTCTGCGACAGCATGAAAGTTATCCGTCATGTAGCCACCAAAATAAGCCGGATCATCCGAGTTAATCGTGACACACATTTCTTTTCGCAACAAATCAACGATATTGTGAGCGTTCATCTCCTCGAAGACTTTCAGCTTCAGATTAGAGAGCGGACAAACAGTTAATGGCACCTGCTCCAGAGTCAACCGTTTCATGAGTTCCGGGTCTTCGGTACAGCGCACCCCATGATCGATCCGGGTTGCTCCCAGCAAATCCAGCGTTTTAGTGATATTTTCAGAGGGACCTTCTTCCCCGGCATGCGCTACCGTCAGAAAACCGGCCTGTAAAGCACGCTGAAAAACATCTTTGAATTTTTCCGGCGGATTCCCCTGCTCAGAAGAGTCCAGCCCGACGCCGATAATCTTGTCTCGATGGGCTATCGCCTGTTCCAGGGTCTCAAAGGCAGATGCCTGATCCAGATGACGCAGAAAGCACATAATCAGCAAACTGGAAATGCCCAGTGCTTCCCTGCCCTTTTCCAGCGCACGGTGAATCCCGTTCACCACAGTTTCAAAAGCGATACCGCGATCGGTATGTGTTTGCGGATCAAAAAAAATTTCCGTGTGGACAACGTTGTCTGCTTGACAGCGCAACAAATACGCCCAGGTCAGATCATAAAAATCCTGCTCATGGATCAGAACATTGGCGCCCTGATAGTAGATATCCAAAAACGATTGCAGGTTATGGAACTGGTACGCAGCCCGGACTTCCTCCGGAGAGCGGAAAGGAATCGCGATCTGATTCCGTGCAGCCAGCTCAAACATCAGTTCTGGTTCCAGTGAACCTTCAATGTGCAGGTGCAGTTCGACTTTTGGCAGTCCGGCAATAAATTGATTCATAAGGTGCTCTTCATCGGGTTCTCAATACGTTGATTAGGATGATGAACAGCTTTTCTGAATTGATGGAGATAAGAGAGGCTCTGATCACGACAAAGAGAAAAGCGATTCATCGGCTTTACTCTTCGTAATCAGAATTTTACGGATTCTGGTAGAGACCCCCACACCCTATTAGCGGGGTTATACGAAGCTGGTGACTTCCGCTTGCAGGCAGGTCCGTCACCACAACGCGCACAACTTTCTCATACCTTGTGCCAGCTTGCAAGCCGGGCCATCATATACAAATCGGCGTAATTGCCTGATTTGAAAGTCGCCAGCTTCTTTTCCCCTTCCAGCGCAAACCCAAATTTCCGGTGCAATGCAATGGCAGGGGCGTTGTCAGTATTCACGTCCAGTTCCAGCCGCAGAATATTCAGCCAGTTATCAGAAAGATCGATTGCTTCGGCCATGAGCATTGATCCCACCCCTTTGCCGTGAAACTCCGGATGAACCGCGATCACGATACCGGCAATGTGCTTTTCTTTCGGCTTGTTCCGGGTCACCAAAGTCACGTGCCCCACAGCCCGGCCATCTAAATCAGCAACCAGAGTGATCAGTTCAGGAGACGCAAAAATCGCCTGAACTCTTTTACTGCCCAAATGCATGAACTGTGAGGTATTTTCCAGCACCGTTGAAAAAGAATAGATATCACACAGGCTATCCATATCTTTTTCTTCCATATGGCGGATTGTGATTGCCACACCGAACTCCTGACTAAGTCATTCATATCAAGATAATTTTTCTGAGGTCATTGTTCTACCATAGCCCCCCGGCCAGGGCTACTGACAAGCAGGGGATTTGTTGAGTTGTGCCAAGGAATCGCAAAAACCAACAGCACAACGAAGACTGAGCACGGATGAAGATTCACAACTTCAGATGCGAGTCGAGGTGCGTCAGAAATGCATGAATTTTGTGGGGCAGATGCTTTCTCCCGGCGTAAAAAGCATACAGCACCAGATCCTCGGGCTCCGCTTCCAGCGTGATTTTCTCAAGCTGCCCGGCCTCAAGAGCACCGCGACAACCCACCTCAGCCAGAATGGCGAAGCCTAACCCTGCTAACGCAGCTTTTGTGGCGATGTTGCCGCTGTTGGCTTTAAACGAAGAAGTTACCGGAATCGTCTGAGAACGGCCTTTGCTCCCCTTAAATATCCAGGGCATACCGTTTAACGCCGTCAGACTGGTAATACAGGGCATCTGACGCAATTCATTTACCGTGGCAGGCACTCCACAGCGTGCAATCAAATCCGGGGAGCCCACAATGCAACTCGCCCAGCGCGATACCTCTTTCGCCACCCAACCGCTGTCATCCAGTGCCCCCCGGTGAAAACTCAGCACCAGATCGAAGCCATCCAGCAAATCTTCTTTCGGATTTAAGCTGGTTTCGCAGCAAATACTGACCTGCGGATAGGCCTGGCTGAAGGTGACAAGAATCTCTGCCAGTTCTGGCAAGTCGGGCATCAGGATCTTCAACTGCCCGGCAACCATTTGCGAGTGCTGGCTGATATCTTCCAGCGCATCATTCAAAGCAGTCATCAGTGGTGACGTCGAGGCAAACAGCTGATGACCCGCTTCTGTCGGACTCATACGCCGGGTGGTTCGCTGCAGTAAACGGGTACCCATTTTCTCCTCGAGCTGAACCACATGACGGCTCACATTGGATGTCGGAAGGCCGAGCATTTCTGCTGCCTGTTTAAAGCTGTTGCAGGTGTAAACCGCATGAAAGCTTCGCAACCACTGAATCTCAATCTCTTCAATCACAATTAAACCAAATTTTGGGATGATTAAACCAATAAAACCCAATTTATCCCGCAAATGTAATTTATACAATGTTCATTTCTGACACTGAATGAATACAGAGCGAGACGATGACCATTCAACATCAAGCCCAAAACCACACTTCAAGCCGGGAAATATTCCTTGCTTACTTGATTCATTTTTTCATGGCACTGGATTTACTCATCATTGTGCCCTTCAGCGCTTATATCACTGCCGCCAGCCATGTCTCCGCCGCACAGGCAGGATACCTGTCTGCCAGCTATGCGATTGCAGCAACCCTGACGAGTCTGTTCATACGGGGAACGCAACATCAGCTCCGGGAAAAAAATCGGCTTCTCATTTGTCTGACCGGTCTGGCCATCGCGACTTTCTGCCTGCCCTGGTTAGCGCATTTCCATGCCATGCTGGCAGCAAGAGCCATTGCAGGAATCTTTGGCGGGGCGCTGGCTGTGATCAACCTGAATTACTTAAGCCTGATCACACCCGCCGAACAGCGCAAACGGTCAATTGCCATGCTGCTGAGTACCTTCCCGCTGGCACTAACCCTGGGTGTCCCGGGCTTACTGTGGGTATCCGGGGAAGAAAACTGGCCACTCAGCTTTTACCTTCTTGGGGGTGCTTTCAGCCTGTGTGCACTGCTTGTTCTGCTCACAAACCCGAACCGGTTCAGCCAACCAGATACTGCACCACCCCGTCCCGCAGATCTCATTCCCCGCTCCTCAGCAGACCGTTCACTGATCATGCGCCTCGGTTTCATCATCTTTCTGACTGTATTCAGTACATTCACTATATCGACGCAATTTCCAGTCATGCTGGTGATCAATCAGCAGCTTCCCGATAACCTGCTCAGTCTGAGCTATGTCTTCGGGGGTGTCGGATCTTTTCTGGTGATTCAATGGTATGGCAGGAGTCATGACCGCCTGTCCGATTTCAGGCTGATCAACGGATTGTCAGCACTCATGGTGGTCACAGCGCTGACAGGTTTTCTCACACATCAGATGATGCTGGCACTCGCGTCATTTGCGTGTTTCATGATTGTCAGTTCAGCGAGAACACTGATCGTTATGACATCAATTTTCACAAATTTAGTCCCCGGATTGCGTTCAACAATGGCAGGAATTCAAAATGCGATTCAACATATTGCGGTCGGTTTAGGCGGAGCAGTCAGTAGCCTCTTCATTCATTCCACTCAACCCGATCAATTAAATTTTTCAAGTCTGCTGTTGGTATTTACTTTAATGACTTGTATGGTGCCGTTTTGTTGGAAACTCAAAAATAAAAAATCGATTTATAAAACAGAAACAGAAACATGAACCTCTTGTCTGTATCACTGACCTGATATTCAAGAAATCACTTGAAATATATTTTTAAAATCGAATAAGGCAGCCAGGCTGCCTTTATCTTCCGCAACAATTAACCAGATATATCTTTGGAAATCGTAAACGTGACGGTATCACCCGGCGTCGCGTAAGGCTTATTTTTTGGATCACCTCCGACCCAGCGACCGCCCTCCTGAACCTGAGCACCAATACTGAGAGCGTTGAAATTGCCTGTTTTCAACTCACCACTTTTCCCAGGATCGAGCCACAGCGTATCAAACGGAATAAAATTATCGCCGGCATTAAAATTACTAAACAGCACACGTGTATCTGAGTCGTTCACGATTTTAATGGTGTCAGCTGCCATCGGGTTATTCCTCATATGTGATCAAATAAACTTGATACAGCATTACGAAAATAGTTTACCATTCTATTTTTATCCACAAAAAATGACAATCGCTTAAAAAACCCGGCTTAATCATGCTTCCTTAACATATTAATGAGGCTACAATGTAATTTATTAATTTTAAAGGGGAATAAAAGTCACATAAAAGTTAATGCTTTTATTTCAAAACATTAAAACAGGACTTTCAATTTAAAACAATGATGCTATCTATTCAGATGCATATCACGCCGATATCTTCCAGGTCTTTCACGGAGAGTCTGCTTGACACGCAAACTATATTTTTTGGGGGTAATTTTTGCGATTTTCGAAAACTCGCGGGTCATATGTGCCTGATCAGCAAAGCCCTGCTCAAAGGCAAGATCAGCTAAGGGCATGTCTGGCGCAGATTTGATTTGTTCGAGCGCTTCTTTCACTCGCAGGATGCGCTGATAATGTTTTGGAGTTATGCCCATCCACTTCTGAAAATGGCGCTCTATCTGGCGTGTTCCCACGGGCAGAGACTGACCTGTGCCGCTGGATTGTACGGCACTGACGATATCGAGCGTCGTCTGATGGGTGAGTTTTTCAAATTCAAAGGTTCGCTTGATCCAGCGATACACGGTGGCGATCCGGGCAGAGTGGTTGCTGCACTGGCGCAATTGTTGTTGTAAGACCTGCAATACAAGAAAATCATCTGAGCCTTGTTCGATCGTGACTGGCGTATCAAAACGTTTGCCCAGCAAGCTGTAACCCATGGCGGGATGAAAACGGATTCCGGCCAACACCGCTCCGGGTGGCATCGTGACCTGCTGTGCTTCCTTACTGACAGGTAGCAACACAACTCCGGCCGGGTGCCAATGGCCGCCGAAGCTGACCTCGCACCCCAGATTAAACAGGATGCCGCTGCCGGCATCGCTGAACAGCAGTTTTTCGACCACTGCAGGCTGATCGGATGGTACGGAAACAGACCATATTCCCTGAACATGGTCTGTCAGTAAGCCCTGAGGTTTGAAGATTCTGAAATCCATCAAACAGTGTGTATCCTATTTCGGCTGGTAAATTTCGACTTTCGGTTTGAAGGCTTTTACCATTCTGTTCCAGCTGTTAATGGCATTAATTGCCACGGTTAAATCTACCATAGCCAAATCACCGAAAGTGTCCAGTACCTGATAATAAAGTTCATCAGACACCGGCTGGCAGGCGGTCAGTTGTTCTGCAAACGCCAGTGCGACTTTTTCCTGCGCGGTATACAGAGGCATATCCCGCCAGGCACTTAAGCCGTAAATTCTTTCAGGTTTCTCCCCGAGTTTTAACGCATCTTTACTGTGCATATCGATGCAATAAGCACACTGATTGATCTGCGACACACGCAATTTCACCAGCTCCCAGATGGTCATGGACATCGAGGAAGACTCGCGAAATTGCTGATGAAAATAGCTTTCCTGTTGTAACAGGATTTCCATTGCCTGAGGCGCAGCGTTGAAGTAACTCAGTCGGTTTGTCATGTGATATCTCCTTAATGAACTTGCAGTCTGAAGATAACCACTCTGAAACGGGTTTTATTGAATATTTCCGACACCAGCCATTCAGGCTTCTTTTTCCTCAGTAAACAGTTGCTGTGATTCTGCCAGTAACCATTCCAGTACAGCGTTCCATGCCGTATCTCGCCGCTTAATCGCAGACAAGATGAAATCCTGCTGGTAGGGCAGATTTTCCGTCGACAGCGTTTTCACTTCATACCATTCAGCTGTCGCAACATGCTCCGGCACAAAAGCCCAGCCAATCCCCTGCATGGCCAGAGACGATATCAGGTAGAAACTGTCAACATGCCAGTAACTGGGCGAGATCGGTTTGCCAAGTGCCTGCCCCAGCCGGTCACGGATCACGAGCTGGCGATATTCAATCAGCTGGCTTTCCGTCGGAGCCGGAACAGCTGCCAGCGGGTGATTCTCAGACACAATCAGCGCCTGTCCGGTGCGGGCAATCGCATAGCGTTCCAGGGAATCCGGCAGAACGTGGTCCTGCAGAACAAAACCAATGTCCGCTTTTTCCTCATCGATCCAACTGGCGATATCTTCCTGTGAACCGTTCAGCAAGGTGACACTCAGGTGCGGAAATCTGTCAGCCAACCGGGCATACAGCATCTCAAAGTTTTCAATCGGCACGGCTTCATCCATGGCAATGGCAAGTTGTACAGGGTTGGCCGATACAACCGATAAAGCCCGCGACTGAAGGCGCTGGCACTGAGTTAATACCGAAACGGCATCATTCAGGACTTCCCGGCCATCTTCAGTGAGCACAGGGAATTTACCGGAACGGTCGAAAAGTAAGAAGCCCAAATCAGCTTCCAGATTTGCAATGGCGGTACTGACCCGTGACTGCGCTTTGCCCAGCTGTCGTGCCGTGGCTGTGAATGATCCGCATCGGGCTGCGGTCACAAAGGCTTCCAGCTGGTCCAGATTCCAGGTAATACGTGACATAAACCCTCTTGCGTCATCCATTTATCCTTCTCTCTCAAACTGATTATCCATCCGAAAAACGGATAGTAACCAACTTCGTTCCATCCTGATTCTGACAGAGAATGCACGGCAACACCAAGATGCTTCGCAGAGAGAATACAATGGAAGCTATGCAACAAACCGAGTCCATCGGCAGGATTTTCTGCCGGTTCACTATTCCGGCTGTCATGGCGATGCTTGTCAACGGCCTTTACCAGATTGTGGACGGAATATTTGTCGGACATTACCTGGGGCAGGATGGCCTGACCGCAATAAACATCGCCTGGCCGGTGATCAGCATTTTTATCGGTACCGGCCTCATGATCGGAATGGGAGCCGGCAGTCTGATTTCAAATTACCGGGGAATGCGTGACACAACACAAGCAAGAGCGGCACTGGGAAATGCGATATTGCTTGTGGTTCTGACCGGACTGGCGGTATCCGCACTGCTGCAAGTCGTTGGCTCGCAATTACTGGTACTGCAGGGTGCGGCTGACCAGGCAGGCGAATTCGCCACCAGCTACTTACAAGTGTTCACCGGATGTTCAGTCTTGGCCGTGGGCGCCAGCGCCGCTCCTTTTCTGGTCAGAAATGATGATTCGCCGAAGTTTGCCACCAGCCTCATGGTCTTCGGAGCCCTCATGAATACGGTGTTGGACTATTTTTTCATCGGTAAACTGGGCTGGGGACTGAGAGGCGCTGCTGTCGCAACG
This sequence comes from Photobacterium sp. 53610, assembly GCF_036409375.1. Lineage (NCBI taxonomy): Bacteria > Pseudomonadati > Pseudomonadota > Gammaproteobacteria > Vibrionales > Vibrionaceae > Photobacterium > Photobacterium sp. 53610. The sequence continues at coordinate 507,772 of NZ_JAXOFS010000002.1, forward strand.
GTCATGGCACAGGGAACAGTAGCGCTGCTGGCCTTGAGCTATTTCCTGAGCCGGTATTCGGCGCTGGGGTTGTCTTTCAGAGCATTTCAGATAAACCGGCGCAAACTTCTTGAGATTTTGACGCTGGGTTCATCCTGTCTTGTGATGTATCTCTATACCGGGATGATGGTGGCTCTGCATAACCGGCTGTTCATGGAATATGGTTCTGCGACCAGTGTGGCCGCATATGCCATTGTCGGCTACCTGATGACACTGTACTACCTGCTGGCAGAGGGGATCTCCGAAGGCATGCAGCCACCGGTCAGTTACTTTCATGGCGAAAGAGCACATCATAAAGTCCGTCAGACGGTTTGGCTGGCCTGCAAAGTCACAACAGTCATTGGTATCAGCTGGATCGCGTTGCTGAACCTGTATCCGCAAGCCGTGATTGGCTGGTTCAACGGGGACAATACATCGCTGATCAGTGAAGCACACAAGGGGATCCGGTTACACCTGTTCAGCCTGTTTCTGGATGGTCTGATCGTCATCAGCACCGTGTATTTTATGTCGGTTGGCCGCGGCGGGATGGCTTTCGCGATTTCGCTCGGAAATATGCTGGTACAGTTGCCGTTTCTCTGGCTGTTACCCAAATGGCTGGGTCTGGAAGGTGTCTGGCTGGCGATGCCGCTGTCCAATATTGTTCTGGCCGTTTTTGCACTGGGTGCAATGTGGAAATCACTGTCCCGCGCCTCAGATCAGCAGCATCTTGCGTCCGCCATCCCCTGATACCTACGGTTTCGGGCAACTTTCAGCTTGCCCGTTCGATTTCCGGAAATTGTCGTCTACTGAACTGAAGCCAGTGTGTCAGGCTCGCAAGCCTGCGCCTGAGCACTGAGCTTCGGCCAGTGATCCAGCAGACACACCAGATGATCGCGCCAGATTTCATCATCCCATACAGCAATATGCCCCTGCTCCTGAGATAACCAGAGTTGTTTCGGTTCATGCGCCATTTGATACAGGGTTTTGGCATGACTGGCACTGATCACCGGATCGTTTTCACTGTGCACAATTAACACAGGTACATGCTGGATACGTGCCATTGAACGCTCCGGGGCATAGGTGTCCGTAATAAACCAGCTCAGCGGATATTGAAACAGATAGGTCAGCCAGAAACTGCCCAGTTTTTCCCGCACAATTTTCTGATGAGAACTGAAAGCACTGTCAATTATCAGCCCCTGAGGACGTTTATCCTCTGGCAGGTCGGCGACCATATTGACGGCAATGGATGCACCAAGACTCTGCCCCCATACAATGACAGGACTGTTGTCCTGACGCTCATTCAGTAACGCCTGATAACCCGCCAGCGCATCCTGCTGAACCGACGCAAAATCAGGATCACCAGCAGTTCGTCCATAACCGCGGTAATCAATGATTACCACTTCCCAGCCTTTGTCGACCAGCCAGAACACATTGGCAACGTGATAGCTCAGGTTCTGTGCATTCCCGTGGAGGAAATAAATTGTCCCTCTTTTTTTGCCCTTCACCGGGAGCCGCCAGGCATGGATTAAGGTGCCGTCTTCTGCGGTGAAAAACCGATCTTCTTTTGTAAATTTCAGCACTTCCGGAGAAGGAACGAATTGCCTGGAAGGCCAGAAAAATAAACTTTCACAGCCAGCAATGCCCATCATCACGAGCACACAGAAAAGTACAGTGATCAATTTTTTCATGGGCACTACCTTTCATAGAGTGTTATCTGAAAGTGTAGATGCCATTCAATCCCTGACAAGCGTTGCCCGGCCATCTTGACCGGAACACACTGAAAAACCGGGTGCTAAGCTTACTCCAATCCTTTGTATTCGATTGACATGGGTCCGGGCCTCCACGCCAGATGATTCAATCTATTTCAGGGCAAGCCGAGTGAAAAAAGACCATCACGATCGACGGAAATATCATTTCAGTCTGGCTGTTCTCATATTGCTTGGCATCACCATCGCTGGTCATGCCAAAGCAGCACCACCGAAGATTAACGTGCAGGTCAATTACGTTTACACCACCCAATTCGGATTCGGGCAGTATTCTATCGGCGGGCTGGATGCGGAAGTTTACTCACTGCCACTGACGTTTTCCTTTGATGATGTCTTTCAGAACGCCACGTTAGACTTGTTCATCCCCGTCACCTACGGACGCTACCGGTTCAGAACCAACGGTGACTTTCAGGGCAACTTGGTCTCGGCCAGTGCAGACAGCGAAAGTCTGGCAGTACAACCCATGCTGATGCTGAAAATTCCGCTGAGTGAAACCTTCCAGATTTCGCCGCTGATTGCCTGGGGGCCGGGCAAAAACTTCGGGGCTGATGGTCAAATCATTGTGGATGGTGAAAAATACGCTGTCGATCTGAATGAGGCATGGTTTTATACCTATCAGCTCGGCGTTTCTGGCTTATTCCGTCATCATTCAGGTGGTTATGAGTTGCTTTACGGTATGGCGTTTATCTGGGCTGGGAATGGCAATTTGGGGAAAGGGAATCGCAATCAATCTGAAGCCTATGGGACCCTTTACACTGGCGCAGAAGTCCGTCATCCGATCCGTGCGCATCTTGGCAACATTCCGCTGAATGCAGGCGTTTTCGTCATTTATCACAACTTCACGCCGAGCCTGAAGTTTACACGCCCGGGACGGGGAAATTTAAGCGTGCAACAGATCATGGAACTCGGTGTTTCTCTGGGGAGTACTGCTTCAGGCAATCTGCCCTATGTGGGGGACTTTCTTGATGACTTTCGTATCGGTTTGAGTTACCAGACGAACCAGAACTTTCACGGTATACGCTTGAACTTTGGTTTTCCGTTTTGACTCAGATCTACAGACGTCCTGTATTCCGGGTCTGTTGACCATCAGACGCAGACACTAAAGCGCCCGATGATCTCATTCTCGCTGTTCAGAATATTTCCGGTATTCGAATTTTCACAGTAAGAAAAATCCAGCTCCCGGTGTGCCATCTTCCCTTTCACCTGCACATGGCGGCGCAGCGCATCACCGGTCAGCTGATGAAGGTGTGAATTCCAGGACACGGCGTCTTCATAAAGCATAAAATTAACAATCACTGAATTGAGGTCCTCTTGTTTGAAAGTTTATTTGAATCATGTTTTGAACGAGTTTGCTGAAACCAGAAACGGTGTCGGCCTGATGAACGAGACATCATATCTCCTTATCTTTTCTTTAATGGCGGCAAAAAATACGGCGTAATAAAGTTCGGGGGTATTTTGAGCGCTGAATCAATTGTGAATAAATATATTGGAAGCGAATGACACGAATGTGACAAAGCAGATCAGAGCGAAGTATGTAAAAACGGGAACGAAAGGCGTACAGGGTGGTGTCAGGCTGAAAGGCGTGGGAGTAAATTAAGCGGTTGAGTATCGGCGCAAAAGATAACCCTTTGCGCCGACAGCAAAATTACAGCGCGACTACGTTCGCAGCTTGAGGGCCTTTCTGACCTTGCTCTACGTCAAAAGATACTTTTTGACCTTCAGCCAGAGTCTTGAAGCCTTCAGAAACGATTGCACGGAAGTGAACGAATACGTCTGCACCGCCGTTGTCCTGAGTAATGAAACCGAAACCTTTCTCTTCGTTAAACCACTTTACCAGACCAGTTGATTTGTTAGACATGTTATGTCCCCTTTAATTAAATGAATTCAAAATATGGATCGCAATGATGCGATGCGCTGAAGATCTGAATTATTGAATGTCACAATGAAGCTAAGGGAAACACTAAGATTAACAACGGTAACGAAGAAATACTGAGGTTTAACTTTGACTTGAAGTTGCATTACTAAATTTGAGCGACAGAGCAAGACGAATCATACGCGAGTGGCCCCCTTTGTAAAGCTTTATTTTAGACACCACTGAAAATAACCAGCAAAAATACAGTTCAGAATATAAATCATGGTGTACTTATTTCATATAAATGATAATTATCAATCATATAGATGAGAATGCACTGGCCCATCTTCCTTGAACACGTACGGTTCAACCATCGCTTCTTCACTGGCTTTTCATCGCAAGCACCCTGTTTTTTCTCAGTCACTGAATACCAAATATACAAACAAACGCTGCCTGTAAACGGCCAGTGCGCTTATCTGTCACAATTTTCTGGCACATTTTCATGGCGTACTCACCTGTCACACTCACCGCCCAGACACGAAAGTACGCCACCAGCCATCACAGAACGAGACAAAACACATGACTGGCAATGATGATATGCGGAACCCTGTGCAACGCAGAACGGGTACCAAGATTCACTGAAATTACCTATAGTTATGTCAGTAAAGCCTGTACCAATTGAGCCAGGCGTCAAAAATAATTCATAAAAACGGATTGATTGACAGATAAATAGCGATGAGCATGGATAAGTCATTTGCGCTGCTGCATTACTTTCAGGCTGTTGCCGAGTACAACAGTTTTTCACGGGCTGCCAACAAGCTGAATCTAGCTCAGTCGACTCTCCGCGCCCAAGTAAAACTGCTGGAAAATCAGCTGGGTTGTCCGCTGTTTATCCATGAAAACAAACACCATTTCCGGCTCAGCCGGGAAGGTGTCCAGCTGCTGGCAGAGTGCCAGACCCGTCTGAACGGACTTCGCAACGGTATGCTGTCGCTGAGCCAGACGGAAAACCTTTCCGGCCCGGTTTATCTGGCCTGCTCTGCCGCATTAGGTCATCAGGTCGTCCTGCCGGTGATAAACCAACTGATGGAAACCTACCCGCGACTGGTCATCAATCTGGTTGAACCCAGCCGGGACAAGGCGTTCATTGATGATGAACTGGATATTGCCCTGATTTTTGACCGGCCGGATCCGGCCTGCTATTCCCTGCGTGTGGCCGATATTGAGAAGATGATTGTTGCCAGTCGGGGCTATCTGGCACGATACGGCACACCAAACTCACTGGCCGATCTGGCACATCACCGCTTGCTGATCCAATCACAGGGAAAAATGGACTGGCCGAATATCTTTGCTCAGCAAAGTAAATTTCAGTTGCCGGAGCGAAGCCAGTACTTCGATAACAACCTGACGAAACTGCACGCCGCTCAGCGAGGAATGGGGATTGCGGTGTTGCCCAGTTATCTCTGTGCCGCGGCCACAGAACTGCTCCCTGTTTTACGCCACGATGCCATGCGTCTCAGCGAATCGCTGTACATTATGTGCCACAAGAAAAGGGCCCGTCAGCCTGGCATGGTCGAATTGATCGTGGATCTTGCTGACCAGCTCAGGCAGTCACTTTACGAGACAAGCCTGCCGTCAGATTACTATCTGAACGGCCATGTAGACACTCAGACACAGGTGCAGCAAACCCATGATCTGCCAGTCATTGAGCCACATCCTTTCGCAGAGTAATTGAACGGGTGATCTTGGTTTACCTGAATCCCGGCCTACACTTGTGGTACATGCTTATTGGTAAAGGCCAGTCATGACCACGGGACTTTTTGTATTCAGCTACGATCTGCGCCTGCATGATAATCCGGCGTTACAACGGATCTCCGAGCAGGTGGACAACCTGCTGTGCCTTTACTGTCTGCCCCGCCAGACCAAGGACAGTTTTCCGGATCATATCAGCCAGTGGGGGGAGCATCGCCGGGAATTTCTGCTGGCGTCGCTGGCCGATCTCAATGCTCAGCTCGCTGAACAGCACCAGCATCAGTTTTTGATGATTCGTGACACGCCTTTAGAAGACACGATTGACAATTTGATTGACCAGTATCCGATCACCATCATCGGTCGAAGTGAACAGGCCGGTTACTACGAAAACTGCAGCTGGGCCTACATTGAGTCGCAATATCCGGAAATCACTTTTCTAACAGAGCCTACGCACACGCTGTTTACCCGGAAATTACTGCCATTTCCCCTGAGTGAACTTCCGGTCAGCTTCACTCAGTTTCGTCTGATGGTGGAAAATGGCGACTGTCGCCCTGAAGCCGATACCGAGCTGCTCCTGCCACCGCCACCGTCTTTACCTGAAGGAGCACCGTTACATCCGGTCAACTTGACGCTTCCCCGAACGTCTTTGTACACAAGCTATACAGACAGCCACCAGTTTATTGGCGGAGAAACTGCTGCACTGGTACATATGAAGCAGTATTTTTCCGGCGATTTACCGGCCCGTTACAAAGACACACGAAACGCCCTGGACGGCTGGGAAAACTCCACGAAATTCTCTCCCTGGCTGGCGCTGGGTTGTCTGTCTCCGGTGACTGTGCTGAGATCACTGGCTGAATACCACCAGACAGTCATCCAAAATGAATCGACCGAATGGATCGCTTTCGAGCTGTTATGGCGGGAGTATTTTCAATGGTATGCCCATGCCTACCAGCAGAAACTGTTCTATTACCACGGCATCCGGCAAAAAGGACCGGAAAACCGGCATCACGAAAACCGCTTTCAGCAATGGTGTAAAGGCGAAACCGGTTATCCCATTGTCGATGCCTGTATGCGCCAGCTGAATCATACCGGCTATATGTCAAACCGCGGACGCCAGCTGGTCGCCAGTTGTTTCGTCCATGAACTCGCCCTCGACTGGCGTTACGGTGCCGCCTACTTTGAGCAGCAGTTGATTGATTACGATGTTGCGTCAAACTGGGGCAACTGGCAGTACCTGGCCGGTGTGGGTGCAGACCCCCGTGGCTGGCGTTATTTCGACTTGCAAAAGCAAACAGATCTCTATGATCCTGAACGGAAATTCATCCGCCACTGGCTGAACAATGGAAAAACCTGAATACAAGACTTTACGGCTGATCCTGGGCGACCAGCTGAATGCCGCACACTCGTGGTTTCATGCCAAAGAACAGAGTACGTTGTACCTGATCGCCGAACTGCATCAGGAAGCGACCTACACCAAACATCATGTGCAGAAAATTTGTGCCTTTTTCTCAGCAATGAACGCTTTCGCAGACGCGCTGCGCACAGCCGGTTTTCAGGTCTGCCACCTGACACTGGATGACACAAAAAACGATCCTTCCCTGCCGGACTTACTGATACGGCTGATCAAAGAACACCGGATTGAACGTTTTGAATACCAACGACCGGATGAATACCGGCTCTTGACTCAGCTCAGAAGCCTGCAGTTACCCGATAATGTGACTTGTTACGAAGCCGACACCGAGCACTTTTTGCTGCCGTTTGATGAAATATCTCAGCAATTCGCCAAAGGTCAACATGTGCTGATGGAACACTTTTACCGCATGATGCGAAAGCGTTTCACGGTACTGATGGATGGCGACAAGCCCGAGGGCGGCAAGTGGAATTATGACAAAGAGAACCGGCAGAAACTGTCAAAAACAGATCTTTCAGCGATACCTGAACCGCTGATATTTACGAATCCGGTCGGCGATATCCTGAAACGGCTTGAAACCCATCAGATTCCGCATTTTGGTCAGGCCACAGAATCCCTGCTCTGGCCGGTGACCCGAAACCAGGCCCGCCAGCTACTGGACTATTTCTGTCAGCACCAGCTGATTCACTTCGGACAGTTTCAGGATGCCATGACCTGTCAATCCGCCCACCAGTGGAGCCTCTACCACTCCCGGCTGTCCTTTGCGCTCAACGCCAAAATGCTGCACCCGATGCAAGTCATTCAATCCGCACTGAATCGCTACGATGAGGCAAAAGGCGACATTACCCTGGCTCAGGTCGAAGGGTTTATTCGCCAGATCCTGGGGTGGAGAGAATATGTCCGGGGAATTTACTGGGCGAACATGCCTGACTATGGCACTCTGAATACCCGCTCAGCCGAACGTGAACTGCCGGATTTCTTCTGGACCGGCGAGACAGGCATGGCCTGCCTGAAAGCTGCGATTCAACAGTCCTTGAAATATGCATATGCTCACCACATTCAGCGCCTGATGGTCACCGGGAATTTCTGTCTGCTGACGGAGATGCATCCCGATCAGGTGGATGCCTGGTACCTCGGCATCTATATTGACGCAATCGAATGGGTCGAAATGCCTAACACCAGAGGCATGTCCCAGTTTGCAGATGACGGCATTATCGCAACCAAACCTTATGCGGCAAGCGGGAATTACATCAACAAGATGAGCGATTACTGCCAGTCCTGTCGTTATGACGTCAAACAGAAAACCGGTGACGATGCCTGTCCGCTGAACAGTCTTTACTGGCGTTTTATGGACAAACATCAGCGCACACTGGCGGTCCATCCGCGGATCGGGATGATTTACCGAAGCTGGGATAATCAGACTGACGCTGCACGCCAGGCAGTGCTCGACAAAGCCGAATACTGCCTGACTCATCTGGATCAGCTCTGACTGCCCCTTCTGTCCAGTTCGTCACATTGCTGCTTCAGCCAGCGCCCTAAAGTCACAATGGCGCTCTGTTTCGCCCTTGATTTCTTATAAACAAAATAGAAACTGTCGCCTGTCGGCAGTTCATGCATGGGAATCCGGACAAAGAGCTGCTGCCGGTCCAGATCATTCATCAGATAATCATTCAGGAAGGTGATCCCCTGATCATACCGGGCTGCTTCTGCCGCCAGTAACATATGGCTGAATAACTGAAATCTGGCCGACTCCGGCAGCTCAAAGCCACCCAGCTTACACCAGCGATGCCAGTCCTCACCATGTCTGGCATTTTTGAATATAGATCGAGTTGTCAGTAACGGATGATCCCAAAGTGCCTCCGGCAACGGCTTATCCCGCATTTGTTGCCACAGCTTGTGGCTGCAGACCGGATACAACTGTTCGTGATACAGCAGTTCAGAAACAAAATTGCTGCGTTTTGGCGGAGAAACCGTAATGAAGCAGTCGGCCAGTTCGTCGCTGAAATTCGGATCATTACTGACCATATTGAGCGTCAGTTCAATTTCCGGATGCAACTGACGCAGATTTTCCAGTCTCGGGATCAGCCACTTCACCGCCAGAGAGCTGTAAAGTGCCAGACGGATTTTGCCGCTTTCACCCTCCCGAATCTGCTGGCTGGCTTCTGCAATATCACTCAAAGCATGACTAATCTGTTCATAGTAACGTTCACCCACGGGTGTCAGAGATAACTGCCGCCCCTGACGCTGAAACAACTCCTCACCCAGATAATCTTCCAGTAAACGCACCTGATGACTGACCGCACTCTGCGTCACGCTCAGAAACTCAGCAGCCCGCGAGAAACTGTTCAGGCGGGCTACCGCTTCAAAATAATGGACAGCACGTAAGGGCGGCAACTTCATTATCTAAAAAACTCATACCAAAATAATTTATATCATTATACTTCATCACTTGGGCTGGTTTATGCTTTGGATCACAGTTTCCTGTCGCTTCGACACTCACTCTCAAAACAAAAAAGGAGCAGCGTATGCCTCAAATGTCTGTTGGCTTAGCCATGATTCTGCTGGTTGTCGGCAACCTGATTGCGGTCTGCTCCGATGCAATGATCAAATCCCTGGGTGATGACACAGCCATTTTTCAGTTCGTCTTTTTTCGTCAACTGACCTCAGTTGCAATTCTGGCTCCGTTTTGTATCGGTACCAAAAAAGCGGACTTCTTTGAAGGCTTTAAATGGCATGCACTGCGCGGTCATATCTGGCTGCTGGGTATGGTGTTTATGGTAATTTCGATTACCAGTCTGCCTTTAGCAACGGCAAATGCCATCTTCTATGCTGCGCCGCTGATCATGCTGCCTTTGGCAATGATGTTGTTCCAGGAAAAACTGTCCAAATACACTGTTGGTGTCGCGGTAATCGGTTTTCTCGGCGTGCTCGTGATTATCCGTCCGACCGAAATCAACTGGGCTGCGATCGCAGCACTGGTTGTGGCCTTCACGCTGGCCTGGAACAACCTGCTGGTTCGCAAGCTGCCGAAACATCAGACTGTCGCGCAGACTCTGCTGCTGACCAATCTGGCTGGTATGCCCGCTGCGCTGGCATTAGCACTGTGGGAAGGTCAACCATGGGACTGGTCGCCGCTGTTGACCGCGGCCGGTTCAAGCACATTTATCATGATTTATGCCGGTGCCTGTGTGTTAGCCTACCGTTCTGCAGAATCGAACAAAATTGCCAGCGCAGAATACAGCGGCCTGATTGGTGCTGTGATTATCGGCATGCTGTGGTTTGACGAAGTGCCGGATATGCCCATGATTCTCGGAACCCTGATGATCATCATGCCACTGGTCTGGCTAGCACAGAAAGAAAAGCGTGCGAAGAAAAAAGCGGCCGCTGGCACTCAAACAGATGCCAGGGTTGCAGAAAGCATGGCATCTGAAGACTTGGTTACAGAAACCATCGAAGAAACCAAAGCCTGATTCCCTTTGTTCAGCGGCAAAGTCGTCACTCCTGTCGGCCTTGCCGCTTTTTTTCAATACGATCTTCACTCGCCATGAAAAGCGCGTTCCAAAGCTTTAACATCCAGCTTCGTCATCGTCAGAAAACACTGAGTCAGACGGGCCAGCTTTTCCGGATCCCCGCTGCGCATCATTTCGTTCATCACTTTTGGCACCACCTGCCAGGATAAACCAAACTTATCCTTCAGCCAGCCACATTGCCCTGCTTCACCACCATCTGCAGATAAGGCAGACCAATATCGGTCCACTTCTTCCTGATCATCACACGAAATAACTAAAGAGATGGATTCATTGAAAGTAAACATTGGCCCGGCACTGATTGCCATAAATGGCTGGCCGAACAGCTCAAAATTCACAATATCAACCGTACCTGAAGGTGTGTCATGAATCTGACTGATATGAATGACGCACGAGTTCTCAAATGTTTGCGTATAAAATTTTGCCGCTTCAATTGCCGCTTGATCAAACCAGAGATGAGGAACAATTTTCGCTGAGCTGACTGATAGCGCTGCCATCTTCGCCTCCGGAAATTCAGACATGCCTGTGTGATTTTTTGATACAGGCCAAGTGTAGTCGAAGATCGCGGATTCAATCCGAAAGTGACGTTTCCGACACCAGGTGTCTGCTATGGCTCAGTCCTGAACTTTGGTGTTTCGTTCAGCATCTGCCCGTTTTCAGATAATGCGCCCAGTCTTCACGGCCATTAGATTTCGCGGCCTGAACCGCACTTTGCACATCATAATCGACCCGATGAAATGAGATATCCCACTGCCCCTGAATCCCCTCTTCAATCAGCACATATGAAGCCTGCGGCGTGTAATTCTGCATTGCATGCGGTAGCGGCCATTCATCCTGATAAGCCTGTAAACCCACGCTGCCGGGATTCACAACCGTCTGCCCGCTGGACAAACGTACATTGCGGGGCAAATGTGTGTGCCCGCACAGAATGATCGGGGCATGAACCTCATTAAGACATGCCAGAATCTCAGCATCCCTTTTGACCTGCGGATGCCCTGAATTGACGTCTTCCAGCAGATACATTAAATCATTGTCCGGTGTTCCATGGCAGGCGTAGATGTCATCTGTTATCAGCACATCAGAAGGCAGTTGCCGCATCCATTGCAGGGGAGCGTCACCCAGGTCTTCAAGAATAAACTGCAGCGTTGGGTTTAAGGCGACCTCGTCTTTGGTTGACTGATATATCTGTCTGTCCTGATTGCCGGAAATGGTCAGCGCATTCAGGGTCTGCAAGCGCTCATAAGTCGCACGAGGTGCGATCGGGCCGTACAGAATATCTCCCAGATTGACCAGACGTGTTGCTCCCTTCCAGATAGCATCTTCAACAACCGCATCCAGTGCAAAAACGTTGCTGTGAATATCTGACAATATCGCGTATTTTTCCATGCCGCGCCCCTTACATTTCAGTCCATGTTCCGGTTTCAGCCATTACGTCACTCACCCAGCAGGCATCAGCCTCTTCAAACAAGATGCTTAGTGAATGCCACTTTGAACGTAGTAGAAAACGCCGCCAAAAAGCGCAGCCAGTATCACAAGAGTGGTCAAAAACTTCAGCGCGAATCCTTTCATTTTCATATCCTTTCCGTTTCACCAAGCATCAGATTATTTTACCGGATTCACCTTGCCCGAACAGAGAGGCACCCGACAATTAACGTCGTTTCACTGATAAAGCAACCCGCTGAATTTCATCCGATATTTTGGCCAGCGCTTCCGTTGAGCCCGTTGCAATCAGACGCCAGTACTGCCCGCTCTGATCAAACCCCGTATATTGAATGATGGTTCGGTCGTTATTCACCGCCTCGATTCGGTAACCTTTGAGCCCGGCGAAGGTCGTATGCTTTGTGGAAATCACAACGGCTTTCTCATAGCCGGCAACACTGTTTAGCAATTGCTCTGAAAATAAATCCGGTGAACGAATAGACGAAGCCACCAGCGAGTGCCCCATCGTGATCAGTGGTTTTTTACCGGTTTTATCGACACCGTCAAAAGTGGTCAGCACCAAAGATGAACCGGCCAGCACATCGGTCAGTTGAAATGGCGGTACGGCATCCAGTGTAAATGCTAACTGCTCTGCTTTTTCCCGGACTGTGACGGCGTTGCCGATAGATACTGAAGCAATCGAAGCGCCAAGCTTGTCTTCAGTGATACTGTCTGCCGGAATGATGTTGTAAGTCAGCATCACGCTGGAGTCTCCTGGAAACAAAGCCAGGTATTTACCAACGTCTGTCCCTTGTATCTTCTGAACACCAACCAAAACTGGCCGGCTCACGTTTCCCTGCTTCACTTGCAACAAGCGCGTCACTTCAATTCCCCGTTCAGCCAGGGCTCTTTTCGCCAGTTCCAGATTTGAAAAAACAGGACTGAGCTGGACATATGCAGCTTTGGGCAATTCTGCAATCAGAATACTGGAATTGGTTTTCGGTTCTGCAAACCCTGAAAATTGCTTCGCAACGACAAATCCATCCGGTGGACTCATAGTGACAGACGTTCCGGGGACATGAACAGACACAGGAGCTGCACTCACAGTTGCCGAACCAATCAACGAGACAATGCTGATCACAATGGCTACAGGCCAGGTAAGTTTCTTCAAGGGAATCATCCTTCAGGTGTTAAATACAGACTGACTTATCAATTTTCGGATGATTCTAAAGGCTGCATCATGACAAAGCCTGAACAGGCGGTCGTTTATTGCTTCATGTTTTTGAACAATGGGAAATCGGCAAACTAAGTTGAGTGATCCAGAACGTATGACCCCAAATGTCGCTTCGGTTTTATTTTTTAAGAAAAGCTTATCTATTCTACCGTAGCGTAAATTTTACACTGACACAATTTACAATCAAAACACCATTACAGCTTGTCATTATGCCAAAAGCTATTATCTGGCATGACTTCACAGATTTCATTAATATAATCAGAGAGTAAACTGGACATTTCATTCCATGGCAACTTATCGCCACATGATCTAGATTATATTCAGTGCTATGAGCTATCTCGCTTAGAACACTTGATAGACAAAATTAATCAAAATATAAAATTTAACTCATTCATTACAACAGTCGCGAGAAATGAATAGATTGAAAGCACTCTAATCGAGTGCTTTAGTACAATAACAACAAATTCGTAAAAAAGTAAAACTCATTTAACCAAGAATGGTATCTCATTCCTTACATAATCAATCAGTTTTTTATACTTATCTGTACGTGTATCAATCAAGTAATCATTGATATAAATCATTTTATCTGACATGCAATTATCCAATATTTTCTTTACTTCATCGAAATTCGAATCATCACAAATCAGGTCAAATCGAAAGTGTATATCAAAGCATTTATTCGATGAAAAAAAGTTATTCTCATCAAATATTTTAACAACAAAGATTGACTCCCAAGGCAAAGATTTTTCCACCGGTTCTTTTTCTCTGAACACAGTAGCCATTGAAAAAACACCTAATGCCCCAGCGCCAGCACCGGCAAAAACCATTGGCCCCATGATCAAAAATAATCCGATCACAGTTGGAATTGCGAGAAAAAGAAACACTCTGAGCGTTCCTTGACGAATTTTTTTACCTCTTCGGTAAGAACGGACATAAATTCCAGTCTCTGTTATTCGATGATGGTATCTCTCTGGATAACAAGCCAGTAACATTGAAATTAAAAGTATGGATAACATTACTGCACCCACGACTAGCCCAGTTCCTTTTAAATATTCATCTCCCAGGAATTCAATCGCTGAAGAAATCGAAATAGAAACTAAAAAGAAAAATAGACAACCACCTCTTAACCCTTTTTCCCATCTATCTTTCTTCCATTCGAATAATGGTTTTTCATTCTTTATAATATTACAGTATGACTTCATAAATGCAGCTAAACGTTCAGCATCTGTTGTAAACTTTGTATCATTTACAATCGAGTCACGAATTTTTTGATATTGTTGAAGATTCCGATCATTATTGTTCATGATTTTTCTCTAAATGGAACACTCATCGATTCACAAGAAAAGGATGAGTGTTCAAGAGGAATAAATAGCTACAAATCAATATGATTATATTCAGGCATATAAAATGGTAGCTCTTTTTCAAGAGTGATTTTAGCTTTTTTACATACATCAGACCTATAATCATAGCCTGTGTCCGTAAAATAAGCATCTTCACGAATATGTTTAATAATTAACTTTTAGATATTTTCATAGTCATTCTTGTTAGTTCTTACCTCGTAATTATTTAAATCAATTCGGTAATCATCGCCCCAAAAACCACTATTATTCTTTGCCACTACGATTAACAAAACATGCCATGGAAAGTACACTTCAGATACACGATTTTCTTTCGCGACAATTGTGATAAATGAAAGAAATCCTAATGCGACCGCTCCTGCACCTGCAAAGGCCATAAATCTAATGGTCATCATCGCATATAGTACAGCAAATGCACCAAGCACCAAGCACCAAGCACCAAATAGAGGGCCAAGATTACTTTCCTGGCCTTCTTGCCTTTTTTGTATTTCAAAACATAGAATCCACTTTTCGTGAACTTATGTTTGTAACAGATTGGATGAAACATCAGTAATATTGGAGAAAAAATCATGAATCCTAACAAAGTTAGGCTCGTCATAATCATATCACTGACATAAAAATATACAAATACATTGATTAATATGTAAAAAAACAGAAAGAAGGCAGATTCAAACTTTAAATATTTTGGGTAAAACTTTATATCCCATTCAGCTACTCCTTCCTCAGAAGCAATAATATTTTGATACTTTTCCTTAAACGTAGTCAATCGTTCATCATCACTTTTATAGCTCCGATCAGCTATGATGTCTTTTCTGATCTGGTGATATTCACTTTGTGTACAAGTCATATGATTTACACTCAAATCTCTGACAAATAATCTCAGTCAAATACAATGCCACCTGGATTCACTCATTATGACATTGATGGAATAACCAACAAATTTGTTTGATATCATTTCATGGCTTTTCAGTAAAACACTTCAAAAAGGTATTTTTGAGTGAATATTATCTATTATACCGTTTTAGTGTCAGCTTAATCATTCTACTCTTTTCTCATTTCATCGTTCCTCAAATAGACAATCGATGTAAATGTTCCTGAAAAATCAAAAACATCGACGACCATTCGAATGTATAAAAACGATTTTATCCTAAAACCATCATCGAAATTTAACTGAATTCATAGGCGATTTATCGGAACACCCTGTCAGATTATCTTATTTTTTGATATTTGATCGCAGTCACAGAATACAAGACATGAACACCCAATCGATGTTCATGCCTGATTTTGGGGAAATAGGAAACCAACAGTGAGGCCAAACTTCACGTGGCGGTTCCAGCCGGATTATTCAGCCGCTTCGCTCAGTAAAGTATCAATGATTTGTCTGAAGGTCCCCGTTTCCTGAGCACCGGAAACCAGATATTTTTCATTGAAGACAAATGCCGGTACCGCAGACACACCTTGTTCAACCCACGTCTGCTCTTCGGATCTCACGGCTTCTGCGAATTGATTATTTTTCAGAACCAACTCAGCTTCATCACGATCCAGCCCGGCTTTATCGACTGCTTCCAGTAAAACATCCAGCGCGTTCGGATTTTCCTGTTCTGTGAAATACGCTTCAAACAACGCCAGCTTCAGTTCAGTCTGACGACCATAAGTCGCTGACCAGTGTAAAAGCTGATGTGCTTTGAACGTATTATAAATGCGGGATAACGGGGTGAAATGAAAGCGAATACCACACGCCTCACCCAAAGCAATGATTCGCGCACGGTTCTCTTCACTTTCTTCCGGGGTAATCTGATATTTCTGCGCGAGATGCTCACTGAGAAGCTGTCCATCCGCGGGCATCCCCGGATTCAGCTCAAACGGGTGCCAGCGTAACGTGCAATTTACCTTATCCTGATAAGAATCAAGTGCTTGTTTCAGCCGCTGATAACCAATATAGCACCAGGGGCAAACAACATCGGATACGATATCTATTGTGAGTGTAGTATTTGTCGACATGGGCGTCGTCCCTTTATGTAGGTGGGCTGATCGTGATGACCGAAAGGTTAGAAATCAACCCAAAATCCCCGAAAATGAGATCTGACGGCTAAGGTTCTGACAAAGCCGATGTATCCCAGTAAACATAAATTGACTCGTTATTTAACTCAAAAATAAGCCCTTTCTGTCCTAAATCATTCCTTTGCCGGACAGGCTGGTCAAAGCCATCTCTGTATAAACCAGGCGCATTATGTGCCGGATGAAAGTCATAATTCACCCCGTCGCTTCTTTTGATACTGATATAGCCATGATATTGAGACAGTACGCAAAGATATCGGCCCTCTGGCAGTTTTGCTCCTTTCGGATAAATATCGCAACGTGCGTCGATAATATCGGCATCAGCCTGAGCACTCAGCATCATCAGCACTCCTGCGATAAACGCAACTGAAATCAGCCTGAACATCTTTTCCTCCGCGACCCGCCTGATTTCACGAAGTTGTGACTGATATGAGTGTAGCACCATACTCAGGCATTCATGCTGCTACAGGCGATATCGGCTTCCTGTGCCTTGGCAAGGCTTCACCTCTGAGTGAGGTTTGAATTCAAAGTGCCTGATACTGACATGTGTGTTCACCCGAAAAACGATTGAAAACAGTGAACAGAAATCAGAGATCCCATATGATGACACCAGATAACGAAGTGAAGGCATTGCCATGAAAATTGATTTAAACGCCATGATCACTGAAAGTCGCAATCCTGCCAGCCAGGCGATTGATACCCTCTCAACGCTCGACATGCTGAAAGTGATTAACGATGAAGACAAGAAAGTGGCACTGGCCGTCGAGCAGACTTTGCCCCGGATCGCTGAAGCCGTAGATGCCATTGCCCGTGCCTTTCAGCAAGGCGGCCGGTTGATTTACGCGGGTGCCGGCACATCTGGTCGCTTAGGGATTCTGGATGCCAGTGAGTGCCCCCCAACTTACGGCAGTGATCCGTCTCAGGTTGTCGGTCTGATTGCCGGCGGACAGGAAGCGGTTTTCCGTGCCGTCGAAAACGCCGAAGATAATCAGACACTGGGTGAAGACGATCTGAAAAACCTGAATTTTTGCGACAAGGACGTTTTGATTGGTATCGCTGCCAGTGGTCGCACACCTTATGTCATTGGCGCAATGACATATGCGAAATCTGTTGGTGCAACCGTTGGATCGATCAGCTGTAACCCTGACAGCACGATGTCACAACTGGCCGATATCGCGATGACACCGGTTGTTGGACCGGAAGTTGTGACGGGCTCTTCCCGCATGAAGGCCGGAACCGCGCAAAAACTGATTTTGAATATGCTGACCACAGGCGCGATGATTCGGACCGGTAAAGTTTACGGAAATCTGATGGTGGATGTGGAAGCAACCAACGCCAAGCTGATCGAACGCCAGAAAAACATCGTCACCGCGGCAACAGGCGCAAGCCGGGAAGACGCTGAAGCCGCTCTGACGGCTTGCGGCGGCCACTGCAAAACGGCAATCGTGATGCTGCTGACAGGTTCAACTGCCGATAAGGCCCGTCAATTACTCGATAACAATCAGGGCTTTACCAGGAAAGCCATTCAGCAGGTTTCCTCACAGAACTAAACCAGCTATTGATCACCCGCCTCAGCTTGGACTCACAACAAACGCACCTGTCAATCTGGTGCGTTTTTTCACAGCCTCACAGGCACAGGTCAGACTCTTTCTTCCCCCTGGAGCCCGATCTTACTCGGCGGCAACCCGAAATAACGCTTAAATTCCCGGCTGAACTGAGCCGGACTTTCATATCCCACACGACTGGCTGCAACACTGGCCGTCAGACCGTCCTGCACCATGAGCTGCTTCGCATTGTTCAGCCGGATTTTTTTGATGTACTGCAAAGGCGGATCCGTCACCACCTGCTTAAATGCACGATGAAAAGCTGAAATGCTCATGCCCGCCATGTCAGCAAGATCATCAATAGCCAGTTTATCCGCATAGTGCGACTGCACATGTTCTATCACCCCGGAAACTCGCGCCAGTGCACTGTCCTGCTTCACATACTGCGCCAGAAGCGCACGTTGCTCTCCCTGTAACAGCCGGTAAAAGAACTCCCGTAACAATTGCGGGCCCAGCATCCGTGCGTCCAGCGGATTGTGCAATATCCCCAGCAAACGCTGCATACAGTTGTCGATTTGAGGCGTGATCGGAGAAGCGGCAACACCTTTGTGCTGAACATCTGACGAAAAATAATCTGCCCCAAGTTCGGCTTCCATCTCATCAACCAGTTGACGAATCACGCTGTGCTCGAATCCGATATCAATGCCGATTAACGGTGCTTCCTCAGAGGCAAAAGTCTCACAGGCGATCGGATATGGTGCTGAGACAATCAGGCAATGCCGGGTATCATACTCAAAACGATAGTCGTTCAGATGGCCGATCTTATTGCCCTGAAAGATCACCACAACCCCTTGCTGGTACATCTGTGGTGTCACATGGTGATATTGAGTGATTTTAAACAGACTGACGCCATTTAATGCTGTACCAACCTTACCTTGCTTAGATTTTAAACCAAGTTGCTTACACAGCGATGACGCCAGTTCCAGCGATCTATTCATGACCTTTCCTCTTTTCATCATGATGACGCAGACAAACTGAATCACCAAGCCTTGAAAAGTGTAAAGCAGGATCAGGCAAGAATTAAGCAGAATTGTGTATTACTGATGACAAGGATGTCACCTACACTTGCCCTCACATTCAATCTTCAAGCTAACCTGGAGCGCAATGATGAATCCATTCAGCTATCACAATCCCACCCGTATTCATTTTGGTGAAGGACAGATTGCTAAAGTCGGGACAGAAATCCCGAAAGACAGCAAGGTCCTCGTCCTGTACGGTGGCGGCTCGATCAAAAAGAACGGCGTCTATGATCAGGTTTCTCAGGCACTTGAAGGTCATCAGTGGGATGAGTTTGCCGGTATAGAGGCAAACCCGCAGTACGACACACTGATGGCAGCCGTAAACAAAATTCAAACTGAAGGTTTTGATTATCTGCTGGCTGTTGGCGGAGGATCTGTCATCGACGGCACCAAGTTTATTGCCGCAGCCGCTCGCTTTGAGGGCGCAAATCCCTGGGATATCCTGGCAAAGTATGCCCCGGTTAAAGATGCCCTGCCGATTGGCTGCATTCTGACCCTGCCAGCAACCGGCTCAGAAAGTAATAAAGGTGCCGTGGTTTCACGCGGCAAGGATAAGTTGAGCTTCATGACCGCCAAAGTCCAGCCGGCTTTTGCTGTACTGGATCCTGCCACAACCCTGAGTCTTTCTCCGCGCCAGGTCAGCAATGGCGTCGTCGATGCTTTCGTCCATGTGATGGAGCAATACCTGACCTTCCCGGTTGATGCAAAAGTACAGGACAGATTTGCGGAAGGTCTCCTGCTGACTTTGATTGAAGAAGGCCCGAAAGCACTAGCATCGCCAGAAGATATGACAGTACGAGCCAATATCATGTGGTCAGCGACTCAGGCACTGAACGGCCTGATTGGTGTTGGTGTTCCTCAGGACTGGACAACTCATATGATTGGCCATGAGCTGACCGGGAACTATGGGATTGATCACGCGCGGACACTGAGCATCGTGCTGCCAGCAGTCATGAAAGAACAGCGTCAGGAAAAAGAAGCGAAGTTACTGCAATATGCTGAGCGTATCTTCGGGCTGACGGAAGGCAGTGTTGATGAGCGCATTGAAACAGCCATTGCCAACACGGAATCTTTCTTCCGTGACATGCAAGTCCCAACCCGCTTGAACGATGTCGATCTGGGTGAAGAAGACATTCTGGTGCTGGTCAACAGTCTTGAAAAACATGGTATGACCGCCCTGGGCGAACACGGAAAAATCAGTATTTCCGATAGTGAAGCGATTCTGCGTACTGCGCTGTAAGCTTTGAATCTGTTGTATCACCTGTCCAAGCCGCTTTCACAAGCGGCTTTTTTCTTACTGACTGCTCCGACCATAACTGTTTTCGTTCAAGATCACACTTGAGGTATTGATCTCTGTGCATAAGCCGCTATTATGACGATTAGTCAGATTTGACCAATCGTCATTTTTTGAAGTGATTTATCCTTCAGGGAATCGTGTTAAACTTATGAGACAGGAGTTGCAATGTATCCACGCAACTGACAAGCAAAAAGTCGGAAGTTATGTTCGGGTTTAACTGTAATAAAGATAGATGTGCCCTCTTCTCTGGAGAGCGTGTACCAAAAACCAAAAAACAGCAGGCGATTGCTGATCGCGATCAGGAATTGATCATGCTTGCCAAAGATCTGGTGAACAAAGAAGGCTTTGCGAACCTGACGATGGACAAGCTGGCAGCAATCAGCCCTTATTCTAAAGGTACGGTGTATAACCACTTCTGCAGTAAAGAAGATGTCATCGTTGCCTTGTGTACTCACGCCATTAAAGCTGAGATGTTGCTGTTTAACAGAGTCTTGGGTATGGAAGGCAGCAGCCGGGAAATACTGATGGCTGTGCATGTGGCTTATCATATCTTTGCCCGGCTCGAACCCGTTTTGTCGACCTGCCTGCTCACGGCTAAAACCCCTTGGGTAATTGATAAAGCCTCAGGCGCTCGCGTGGAA
This sequence comes from Photobacterium sp. 53610, assembly GCF_036409375.1. Lineage (NCBI taxonomy): Bacteria > Pseudomonadati > Pseudomonadota > Gammaproteobacteria > Vibrionales > Vibrionaceae > Photobacterium > Photobacterium sp. 53610. Next base: position 528,728 of record NZ_JAXOFS010000002.1, read on the forward strand.
ATATTGAACCAGCTCGAAGAGCAAATGATTGATAGTGCGGATGCAATCGTGAATCACGCACTGGAAGAAGGCAACCTGATGATGTCTGCCGCTGTCAGTACCGATGCCGTCGTTTTTGCCAATTGGTCACTTGCTCTGGGTTCCAATGCATTGATTATGAATGCAACCAACAGCCGTTGTATTCACCGTCTGCAGGATCCTTTCACAGTTCTCAACAACGTAAACATGTTGCTTGATGGGATGGACTGGAAACCTTTATCCAGTGAAAAGGACTACAAACGATTGTGGAAACACATTGAGCAGACCTTTTTTGCTGAAGAGATCTCACTTCTGTCACAACTTGGTCGTTGAGTTACCCGTTTAACCCGCATCACGCGGGTTAATTTCACACCATAGTTGACGATTGGTCATAAAAAGAGTTTACTCCCTGAGATGCATATCAATTGGGGTGAAACGTTCCTGACATAAAACACAGTTTTTAATGTCTGTGAGCGAATTAGGATGTCAGCCAGTTTTCGAACTGGTTTTTAAACACCAACTTTTGACGAAACGTCACTTATGGAGCGTGTGATGAAAGACAGTATATCCAGACTGCCAGTCAAGCGAGCTTACCTCGTTACGATGGCAGTGATTGCCCTGCTGATTGCAGCAACGATCGGGGCCAAAAACCTTTACTTCCGTGGTGATTACAGCATCTTTTTTGATGGTGATAACCCTCAGCTACAAGCATTCAATACCATTCAGGACACCTTCAGTAAAACAGACAATATCAGCTTTGTCATAGCCCCGCGAGACAGGCATGTGTTTACCCCGGAAACCTTGATTCTGCTGAGAAATCTGACAAACGACAGCTGGCAGATCCCTTTTTCAAGCCGCGTAGATTCGCTGGCCAATTTCCAGCATACAGAAGCCGTTGAAGATGACCTGCTGGTAGAAGATCTGCTCCTCGAAGACTATCCATTGGATCAGGCTCGGGTGAATAAAGTGAAAACAATCGCCTTGCAAGAGCCTCTTCTGCGGGATGCACTGATCTCCGCCAAAGGAGATGTTGCAGTCGTAAATGTGACTTTGCAAATGCCAAAAGTTGACGAAACGGCAGAAATTACCAAAGTCACCAATTTCTCTCAGGCATTGCTGGATAAATATCGCGCCGAATACCCGGATGTCGATTTCTACCAAGCTGGCATTGTTGCCATGAACCGGACGTTCATGGACATGGCCCAACAAGACAGCAGTACACTGGTACCTGCGATGGTCTTGATCGTCCTCGTTTTCCTGACCCTGATGTTGAGAACATTCACAGCCGTGCTGGCCACACTGATTGTGATTATCGGCTCAGTGACCGCAACCATGGGTATCTCGGGCTGGGCGGGGATGTTCCTCAGTACCGCCACCGTCAATGTCCCGACGTTAGTGCTCACCCTGGCTGTCGCCGACTGTGTTCATGTGATCGCAACCATGCGTCAGGGCATGCAGCGCGGCATGCGGAAACAAGATGCGATTCACTACAGCATTACGCTGAACGCCATACCGGTTCTCATCACTTCAGCGACGACCGCGATCGGTTTTCTGATGATGAACGCTTCAGATTCGCCGATTCTGCGTGACTTGGGCAATCTGTCAGCACTGGGCATTATGATCGCCTGCTTCCTTTCCGTCAGCCTGCTGCCTGCTTTACTGACGATTCTGCCAATGCGTGCACCGGCGATCCAGCCTGAAGGTCAGTCCGGCTGGACCAATAAACTTGGAAACCTGGTTGTTCAGCACCGTAAAATCATTCTGCCGCTGTCGATCGTCGTCCTCGCCGGCTCATCGCTGCTTTTGCCCCGCAATGTCGTGAATGACGAGCCAGTGAAATACTTTGGCACCAACAGTGAATTCCGTCAGGCTGCCGACTTCATGGCAGACAACATCAGCGGGATGACTTCCGTCAGCATTGCAATTCACTCCGGACAACCACAGGGGATTGCCGATCCTTCATTTCTGAAAATTCTGCGTGATTTTACTGACTGGTTACGCATCCAGCCGGAGACCGATCATGTTGCCAGCCTGAGTGATGTCTTCAAGCGCCTCAACAAGAACATGCACGGAGATGACAGCCACTGGTACCGACTGCCTGAAGACAGAGCACTGGCTGCCCAATATCTGCTGCTATATGAAATGTCACTGCCGTACGGACTTGACCTGAACAACCAGCTGAATGTCGACAAGTCTTCCGTCAAGCTGACCCTGACGACCAAGAATATCGGCAGTAAAGAACTGGTTGCGATGGAAGCCAGAATTTATGACTGGTTTGCCGGCAATGCGCCGGGTTATCGGGTCACCGCTTCAAGTCCGAACCTAATGTTCGCTCACATTGGTGAGACCAACATGGCCAGTATGCTCGGGACACTCCCGGTCACCCTGGTCCTGATTTCTGCGCTGATGATTTTTGCGCTCCGTTCATTGCGACTGGGCGTGATCAGTCTGATCCCGAACATTGCCCCTGCTGCGATTGGCTTCGGCATCTGGTCGTTGTGGTCCGGAGAAATCAATCTGGGTCTGTCTGTGGTGGTCACTATGACGCTGGGTATTGTCGTCGACGACGCCGTACATTTCCTCAGCAAGTACCAGATTGCCCGGAAAGAAGGCCGAAATGCAGAAGAAGCCGTCCGTTACGCTTTCAACACGGTGGGCCGCGCTTTATGGATTACGACTGTCGTTCTGGTGGCTGGTTTCATGGTGCTCGCCAGTTCAAGTTTCCGTCTGAACAGCGACCTCGGTCAGCTGAGCGCATTGATCATCTTTATTGCGCTTGTTGTGGACTTCCTGATGCTGCCAACCATGCTCATGCTGTTTGACCGCAAACCCGTATCGCAAGGTGATGCCGAAACTGCCTCACCCGACAACAAGTTAACAAATACAAATCATCCAATTACCCAATAAAAATTGATTCGAGACGAAGGAGAACGTGATGACCAATCAAACTGCGCGAATCACCCAATGGCTAGCTCCAATCGGCATGATTGTTGCCCTTGGTTTAGCGGTGATACCGGCCGTTTGCCATGCCGGTAACGAACAGGGACTCGACATCGCAAAAGAACGTAAAGCACGGGATACTGGCTGGGGCGACAGTATTGCCGACATGACCATGCTGTTGTCCAATGCTCAGGGTGAAAGCAGCACCCGTAAAATGCGCATCAAAACCCTGGAAGTCGCCGATGATGGTGATAAAGGACTGACGATTTTCGATCAGCCGCGTGATGTTCAGGGCACCGCCTTTCTCAATTTTGCCCATACCACAAAGCCGGATGATCAGTGGCTTTACCTTCCTGCCCTGAAGCGTGTCAAACGCATTGCATCTCGCAACAAGTCCGGTCCGTTTATGGGCAGTGAATTTGCCTACGAAGACTTAAGTTCGTTCGAGCTTGAGAAATATGATTTTACTTATCTGGGCAATGAAACCCTCGATGGCCAGTCCGTATTCAAAGTTCAACAGATTCCGACCGATGAATATTCCGGTTATACCAAGCAACTGGTCTGGATCGATCAAGACCAGTATCGTCCGCTGAAAGTTGAGTTTTACGATCGGAAAGACAGCCTGCTGAAAACGCTGAATTTTGAAGAATACACGCAGTATCTGAACAAGTACTGGCGTGCGCATAAAATGACGATGACCAATCATCAGACAGGAAAAACAACGGTGCTGACCACTCATGAGCTGACTTTTAACAATGGGCTTGATGAAGGCGACTTTAATAAAGCCAGCCTCAAGCGCGCGAAATAAATCCAAGAACAGGAGCAATCATGACATTCCGATTTGCTGTATTGCCCCTGTTTCTGGCTGCCTCTGTTGAGGCAGCCGGTTTCAGCGGCCAGATCAACCTTGAACAACGCCAGTTTCTCCATGACGGACTTGAAGGACAGGACAAAAGCCAGAGCTCACTGGTCATCGAACCAGAATGGTACACCGAATGGCAGGACGGCGATGCCCGGCTCACGATTCAGCCATTCCTGCGGCTCGACAGCCTGGATAATGAGCGAACCCATGCCGACTTACGTGAATTCATGTACCTGCAGTTAATTGATGACTACGAACTACGCATCGGTGTGGGAAAAGTCTTCTGGGGGGTAACGGAGTCCATCCATCTGGTGGATGTCATTAATCAGACAGATAACGTTGAGTCCGTAGACGGTGAACAAAAACTAGGTCAGCCGATGCTCAGCCTGACCGCTGTGAAAGACTGGGGAACCGTGACTGGCTTTGTCCTGCCCTACTTCCGGGAACGGACATTTGCTGGCAGAGATGGCCGACTACGACTGCCACTTCCGGTTAATGACGATGCCCGTTATGAATCATCCGCGGGCCAGGAGCACATTGACGGATCACTTCGTTACAGCCATTACTTCGGTGATTGGGATATAGGTGCCAGCTATTTCAAAGGCACCAACCGGGAGCCTTATTTCCTGCCCGGTTCGACCAGCCTGACGCCCTATTACGCACAAATGGAGCAAACCAGTGTCGATATTCAGGGCATTTTCGGCACCTGGTTGCTCAAGCTTGAAGCCTTATACCGTGACAGTCTGGAAAACCATTCTGCGGCAGTGACTGGTTTTGAATACACCATCGTTGGGGCATTTGAGACTTACTGGGATATCGGCCTGATTGCTGAATACCAGTACGACTCTCGTTCAGAAAGCCTGAATCAGAACGATTTATTCCTCGGAACCCGGTTTGCCCTGAATGATATCGACGGTACAGAGGTTCTGATAGGGATCAGTCAGGATTTGGATCATCGTCAGGAATCAACCGGACGTGTTGAAGCTTCTGCCCGCATCAATAACAACTGGAAATGGCGCGCGAATGCATGGTGGTTTAATGCTGACAAACTGGACAGCCCTTTGTATTTTGCGCGCAAAGATGACTTCATTGAGCTGGCGTTAGAATATTATTTTTAAGTGCAGTCCTGATCATCTATTTTTTAAAAGCTGATGTCGGAAACGCTCCAGTCCTCCGGCAAATCCGAATGAACTGAAGAGGAAGTGGCTCATCATGCCACTTACCTCTCACAGCTCAACAACGACACTAGGCAACCGTCATGGATTCATCTTCCTTCAAATCCAGTGCCACATCTTCAATCAGCTGATCCAGAAATTGAATGTTATCAATCATATGCCCTGTGATAATGATGTGAGCGTACTCCGCTGAATTCGCCAGACCATATTTTCGCCAAACCGCCTCAGAAGGTGTCGGAAAGACAACAATCACTGAGTTCGGGTTCCTCCAGGCTGGTACGCCTTTCTCATTCATCTTCTCAGTCGCATATTCAGCCAGACGCAAACAGCGCTTCACCCGAAGTTCTTTTTCCTGCTCGGTGCTGCTCTTAATGGCATACCACAGCATCAGTGGCGTTAAACCATTTCTTGAACCCGTGATTGTCTTATCATTCGCAACAATATAATCAACGGCAACGCTAATGTTTTCTACATATTCTTTCTTGGTTAACACCACGCCACAGGGTATCGGCGCACCAATCATTTTATGACCTGAGACAGAAATAGAATCGATATCGTCTGCAAATGAATAAGGTTGCGGTGCGTCAACAAAAGGAAGAATCATGCCGTGAAATGCAGCATCAACATGAAGGTAGTAATCTTCTCGCTGAATGCCTGCATGTTTTAATATCGCTTTTATTTTATCCAGATTGTCTGTCGCACCATGCAACGTTGTGCCGACATTTGTGAATATAATCGGATGCTCAGTTTCATTCAGTGCAATCTGTCTCTGGAGATCTTCATAATCGATTTCACCATTCGGCAGACTTCTGACCACACGATGTTCAATTCTGAGCAATTTCACTATCTTATCGACGGAGTAATGCGTATTTTCCGAAAAATACAGAATACCATCCGGGAAGATTTCACGGGCCAGATAGCAACCATACATATTTCCTTCGGTGCCACCATTAGTCACATATCCCCAGGATGTTTCAAAAGGAATGCTGAATTTCTCTGCGAAATAGCGCATCACTTCTTTTTCAAAACGGAAAGTATTGAGGCTGTAAATTGATTCGACGGCCCAGTCACCGCAATTATTAAATGAAAACTGCCAGAACTTATCAAGTTCCTGATAGTTAAAGTCTGCCGAAACCGGATAGCCGATAACATTAAATTGATTTGATTTACAGGTATGAAAAAAGTCTTGAAGCATCTTTTGATCTTGGGCTGATAATTGCATTGAGATAACCACGTTTCATATATTATTTTAATTCGCGGCGATACTAACAACGAATTTTAGTTGCAACAACAAGCATATTTTTATTGATAAAAATGTTCTTATCTCAACTTTGTACAAGATTTTTTACAGGTATCCGGCACTGATAGTTCAAACAGAAAATATAAAAATCTCCAGGGAACAGTTATAGCAATCAATCCTGCTATTCTGACTCAGAGACGTGATCTATCTGAAAGACTTGAAATTTCGAGCACATTTACACTTTTAAATAAATTTTGGTGTTCTATAGTCGTGAGTGGGTATATGTCATAAAGGAATGAGACATGTTCGGGTTCGGGTTCGGGTTATCCAGAAAAAATGTTGTATCACTGACAAATGATGAATTTGTACAACGGGAAAACAACGAAGCAAAACATTTACTCAATGCGATTAAAAATGCTTTTGCGTTCATTGAGTTTACACCCACGGGAGAAATCATCTCCGCCAACCCGCCTTTCCTTCGTGCCATGGGATACAACCTGAACGAGATTCAAGGCAAACACCATCGCATGTTCTGCACTGAAGAAACCCGTCAAAGTCAGGCATATCAGGTTTTCTGGAAACAGCTGGCGCAAGGTCAGCAATCAAACGGCTTATTTAAAAGATTAACTAAAAGCGGAAAAGAAATCTGGCTGGAAGCCAGTTATTGCCCTGTATTTGATCCGGACGGCTCCGTTTACAAAGTCATTAAAATTGCATCTGATATTTCTGAACGGGTTGCCGAGCATCATGATCTTGCCAGTCAGATGCAAGCTGTCTCACGTTCGATGGCAATTATTGAATTCGACCTGAACGGCCATATTCTGAATGCCAATGATAATTTTCTGTCGACCGTGGGTTACACGCTGACAGAAATTCAGGGCAAACATCACCGGATTTTTGTTGCCCCTGAGTATGCGAAATCCCGTGAGTATCAGAACTTTTGGGATCAGCTCGTCCATGGGCAATATCTGGGCGGGAAGTTCGAACGGATCAACAAAGCCGGTGACACCTTATGGCTTGAAGCCACTTACAATCCGATATTCGATGCCAACGGGGTACTCTATAAAATCATCAAATTTGCAACAGACATCACTCAGAGTGTCCTCATTGGTCAGGAAAACAGCCAGCTGGCTTACGAATTGTCGGTCAATACCAGCCAATTATCTGCAGAGGGAAGCAGTGCAGGCAATATGGCGATTCAGCAGATGACTCAGATGGTCGAGGCCCTGAACATCACTTCAGGCGTCATGACCCAGCTGGAAGAGCAATCGAAAACGATTACCAGCATGGTCGACACGATCTCCGGGATTGCAGATCAAACAAATTTACTGGCTTTAAATGCGGCCATCGAAGCTGCACGGGCCGGCGATCAGGGCCGAGGTTTCGCCGTGGTTGCAGACGAAGTTCGTCAGCTTGCATTCCGGACCAACGAATCCACAGAAAAAATCGATCATGTTGTGAAACAAAACAGTCAGTTAACCACGCGAGCGGTCTCTTCAATGTCTGAGATTATTACCCATGCCCACAGCAGCATGGAAAAAGTCAAAGAAGCCAGCGCAGCCATCCACAACATTGAAGCCGGCATCAGTGATGTCGTCAATGCGATCCGCAAAATGTCCGAAACAGGCTGACCCGGAAGATGCATCCTAAAAACATCAGGCCGCAAATGCGGCCTGATTGAATTATGACAAACGCTTTGGATAGTCAAAAAAGAGAAGCTGAGAGTTATCCGGCCCGAATTGTTTCCATTCCCGGGTATGAACAGCAAAGACAATTACGCCGCAAGTAGGAACATTCTCTGTTTTCAGCCCCAGACGAGCCACCAGATCATTAATTGCCGGGTTGTGGCAGACAACCATCAGACGTTCGACTTCATCGGAAACCGACTGAATTATCTCAACAACTTCATGAGCATTGTCCGTATACAGTCCCACTGTTGTAGCCAGTTCAGTCGGATGAGGATGCAACGCCTGTTCGAAATACTGCGCAGTCTGAAAAGCCCGTTCTGCCGTGCTGGACAAGATTCGCTGAGGTAATGCCTGCCAGGCCGCAAAACGTTTTGCCATATCTGCCGCATTATCCAGACCACGCTGGTTGAGCGGGCGATCGTGATCATCCAGATCCGGATCATCCCAGGACGATTTTGCATGACGGACGATATAAAGCAGCTTCATACTCTTGGTTCCTCCCTCATTTTCTTTTGTCCTAAGCCTAGCGCAATCTGTCAGGCTTAACTCATACCTGAATCACATTGATTAGCGGGCAGATTTTACAGCTCTGACCAAACGATGCGCGGCCTGCTCCGGATCTGCATTTTTACTGTGGAAGAAATTGGTGACGACATCAAAAATAGCCGCCTGCACATAACTGGTATTTGCCAGCCCCTGAGAAAGACTGGGAACCAGCGTGTTCTGAACTTCACTTGTACTGAAAGCCTCAGCAGATGCATGTGAACACTGATCAAACCCTTGCAGCGAGACATCGCTGCGAACCGGAATCGAGCCTTTCGCCAGATTAAACTGACGCTGAAAATCAGGCGTCAGAATGGTATGCGCCATCATTTCCTGTGCTTTCAATTGTCTGGCAGCATTATTTTTAAAGAATGCGAAACTGTCGATATTGTAAGTGAAATAACCTTGTGTGCCAGGCGCGGGAATACACAGAATATCTTCGCCCGGAACTTTCCCCATGGCGGTGAGTTCCCCTTTGGCCCAGTCTCCCATAAACTGCATCGCAGCCTCGCCATGGACGACCATCGCGCTGGCATCACTCCACTCCATTGCCTTGGTTTTCACATCAATATACTGACGCATCGCGTTAAACTGACGGAAAACTTCCACCATTTTTTTACTGTCCAGCTGAGACATCTCCAGATCGACAAACGCACGCCTGTAATCAGCCGGACCAAGAACGGCCAAAGCAATCGATTCGAACAAAGTCACTTCCTGCCAGGGGTCACTTCCGAGAGCAACAGGCACAATTCCAGCTGCTTTCAGTTTTTCCGCCGCATCAAAAAACGCATCCAGTGAATCCGGCACCGTTGCACCCGCCTGTTTCATCAGAGCCGGGTTCACCCAAAGCCAGTTCACCCGATGAATATTGACCGGCACTGCAACATAATGCCCCTGATATTTCATGATTTTGCTGATGACCGGAGGCAACAGCTGGTCCCAGTGTTCTGCTTGAGCGACTTTATCCAGATTCGTCAGAAAACCCAGCATGCCCCATTCTTGCAGATCATCCCCTTTCAGCTGTGCTGCTGAAGGCGGATTCCCGGAAACCGCGCGACTTTTCAGAACCGTCATCGCGCTTTCACCACCACCGCCGGCAATCGCAAAGTTTTTCCAGCCAATGCCCTGCTGCTCCAGACTGTTCTGAAGCACATCCGCGGCATTCATCTCACCTTTTGCGGTCCACCAGTGCAGCACCTCCACTTCTCCCCCCGCAGAATCCGGTTCCGCACTCAGCGCAGCGGGTGAAACAAAAGGCATCAGAGCTACGGCTAAGGACAAAGTCAATCGGCGAACTGTGCCAGCGGAGCATTTTCTAATCATCTGTTTTCAATTCCAAATCAGAGCATCAACACGCAATCAAAACCGGCCTGTAACATGGTATCAAACGATGAAGCGAGGCAAAGTCAGCGTGACTTCCAGCCCGCCCTGCTTCAGGTTCCGAATCGTCATATCGCCACCATGTGCATGTAAGATATTGCGGGCAATCCCCATGCCCAGGCCGTGACCTTCATCATCTTTTGCCAGACGGACATAAGGCTCAAACACTGCATCCATCTTTTCTTCCGGAATTCCCGGCCCCTTATCCCAGAGACGGATCACCAGTGATTCCTCACTGTCTTCCACATCTACCCAGACTTCCCGGCCGTATTTCACACCATTCTCAATCAGGTTACTCAGACAACGTTTGAGTGCCAGCGGCTTCCCGATGACCGGTGAAATGTGCTCGTCCGGCAGATGGACCTGTATCTGCTGCCCGTTGTGACTTTCCGCGATACTGCGCATCAGCTCAGATACATCCACCTGAATCAGGTTTTCATGTAAATCCGTATCTCTGACGGTCTGCAGCGCGCCTTTCACCATCATTTCCAGTTCATCAAGATCTTTGTTGAACTTATCAATTTTCGCATCGTCATCCAGCAGCTCAGCTCTTAACCTTAAACGGGTAATCGGGGTTTTCAGATCGTGCGAAATAGCCGAAAACAGGTGTTCACGGTCATCAATATACCGCCGCAGCCGTTGCTGCATCCGGTTAAATGCCCGTGTTGCAGTCACCAGCTCACTTGCACCTTCCTCTTTCAGTTCCGGCTGGTAGATGTCCATACTGAGGGCATTGGCCGCATCCGCGAGTCGCTTGAGCGGCTTGGTCTGTCGACGCACCATGGTATAGGTAAAAAACAGCAACAATGCGGTGATAAAGAGTAAAAAGAGCACCTGCTGCTTGGTGATGATTTCATCTTCGAGTGAGGTATAAGGCGGCGGCAGCAATGCTGCGATATACAACCATTCTCCCTGGGCCAGCTCCAGCTGAACCACGAGGATCGGCGGATTAAGCGGCTCCAGACTTAACGTGTAATGCGCCCAGGATCGGGGCAAGTCGCTCAGCAGAATATCGTTCTTCAGCACGTGCAGCGTTTCCGGGCGGGAGAACTCCACCCGGATCACATCCAGCCGGGGAAGTTTATCGTGCAGCACTTCCCGGATCGCTTTCACCGCGGTGTGTTTCATACTGGAGGCGGGAATCGGATCAATGCGGATTTCTTCCTCATTGAACGAAACAAAAAAGCGGGTGCCGCCCATATTCCGGATCTGATCCAGAACGATATGACGATACTGTAAAGGCAGTGATTCAAAAAATGTCACCGTCGAAGCAAACATCGTTGCCATACTGGACGCGGCAGACTCAAGCCCTTCCAGATCACGCCGTTTCGATTGACCGTACCAGATTAAAGTCGCAATCATCTGCGCCAGAAACACAGCAAGTAACGTAAACCACAGTGTTCGGGCCATCAAAGACGTTGGCCACCATTTTTTCCAGTTCATCATCCCTCAACACCCGCGAGCCGGTCAGTCCTTCGATTCGTAGCTGACTTCTGCGTTAAACAGATATCCATTCCCGCGAACCGTTTTGATCAGACGCTGCTGACGTCCTTTATCACCAAGACGCTGTCGCAAACGACTGAGCTGCACATCCACCGCACGTTCTGATGGCTGCGCATCCCGCCCACGGGTGGCATAAAAGATGGTATCGCGATCCAGCACTTCGTTCGGACGACTCAGGAACAGTAACAGCACAGCATAATCACTGTTGGTCATCTCATAACGGCGCTGGGTATTGATGTCTTCCAGAGATTGAGAAGCCGTCTCCAGCCGCCAGTGATCAAAGAGAAAAGCTTTCGGTAATGGCTGACTGGGTTCCTGCTGGGTCTCTGACGGTTTCACCCGGCGCATCAGCGCTTTAATTCTCGCCATAAGCTGCCTCGGACTGAAGGGCTTCGCGATATAGTCATCCGCTCCCAGTTCCAGGCCCACAATCTGATCCATTTCATCAGACACCGCCGTCAGCATAATAATGGGTACGTCAGAGGTTTTACGGACATGCTGGCACAGTGAAAAACCATCCTCACCCGGCAACATAATATCCAGCAGAATCAGATCCGGCTCGCTGATGGTCATTTCCCGTTTCATGGCAATCCCATCTTCCGCAGTGACCACCTGAAAACCCTGCTTGGTCAGATATTCGTCCAACAGCTCGCGAATCTCCTGATCATCATCAACGACCAGGACCAGCTTGTTCGCAATCATTCTGCTTTTCCTCTCTGCCAGCCCTTTCTTTTCGGCAAAGGCCAGCCTTTCTAATCAATATCGTGAAACCCGTAAGATACCAGACTCAGGCTGAAAACGCTTGAGGTTCAGTGTAACGTCCGCGTAACAGTCAGATGAAGACAGAGGCATGATGCAACCGCCTGCTACCACTGAACTTGCAAGTGAGCAGCGCTACTAATCTCACATTTTTTGTGGGGAATATTACATTTTTATCACGCCTGCCGTAATACTATAGAGAGCCGTGTAAAACCATGCCGCCTGAAAAACCAGCAAGCGCGCACAGAAAACTGGCATCCTGCAGGGGATAACTGCACACTAATCCGATTGTCTTTCCCCTAACCGGCGTCTGCAGCCGTCAGGAAGCCAAAGTTTTTTCTCGATCCCGGCAATCAACGTCTTGCCAGACACACGCCTGATACACACAAGGATGATGAATCACCATGACCGTAAAAAAATACAAAAGCTCCGCCGGTGGATGGGGGGCACTTGCCAGTACAACTCGTCATCTGGTGAAAAGTGAGAACATCACCCGAAATATCCGCAACTTACTGAAAACGAACCAAGAACATGGTTTTGACTGCCCGGGCTGTGCCTGGGGGGAAACCGAAGAACAGGGACGATTCAGATTCTGCGAAAACGGTGCCAAAGCCGTGAACTGGGAAGCAACCAGTCGTCGGGTCACCCCGGAGTTTTTTGCCCAGTATCCGGTCGGCTGGTTGCAGCAACAGAGCGATTACTTTCTGGAATATCAGGGCCGCCTGAGCCACCCCGTACGATACAACCCCAAGACAGATCACTATGAAGCGATCCGTTGGGATGAAGCTTTCGCCCTAATCGCAAGTCATTTACATGCGCTGGATAACCCAAATCAGGCCGAATTCTACACCTCAGGACGAGCCAGTAACGAAGCGGCGTTTCTCTACCAGCTTTTTGTCCGGGCCTATGGCACCAATAACTTTCCGGACTGTTCAAATATGTGCCATGAAGCCAGTGGCGTCGCCCTGAAACAAAGTATCGGCATCGGCAAAGGTACAGTAAAAATCGAAGACTTTGATAAAGCTGACGCTATCTTTGTCTTTGGGCAGAACCCCGGCACAAATCATCCCCGGATGCTGGATACTCTGCGTAAGGCCTCTCGACGCGGCGCCGCAATTGTGACCTTCAATACCCTCAAAGAACGCGGCCTTGAGCGATTCACAAACCCGCAATCTCCTGCTGAAATGCTGACCGGTGGCGCAACCGCCATCAGCAGTCACTATTTTACGCCAAAACTGGGCGGTGACATGGCGGTGGTCAGGGGCATGGTCAAAGCCCTCATTGCCATGGATAAAACCGAGACCGCTGCAGGAAAAGATTCTATTTTCGATCATGATTTTATCCGGGCGCATACGACAGGATTAGACAGCTACCTGAGCGAAGTGGAAGCAACAGACTGGTCTCTCATTACGGAACAGGCGGGACTGAACCAACAGGATCTTGAATACGCTGCAACACTATATCGCCACTCTCAACGCGTGATCATCACCTGGGCGATGGGCATTACACAACACAAGCACTCTGTCAGCACCATTCAGGAAATCACCAACCTGCAATTACTCTTTGGTCAGTTAGGCAAACCGGGGGCCGGACTTTGCCCGGTCCGAGGCCACAGCAACGTACAGGGTGACCGGACCATGGGCATCCATGAAAAACCGGCACCGGCATTCACCCAGGCGCTTGAAAAACGGTTCGGCTTCACTCCCCCATCAGAACAGGGTCACAATACTGTTCATGCCATCAAGGCAATGCTGGCCGGAGAAAGTAAAGTCTTTATCGGATTAGGAGGCAACTTTGCTTCAGCGACACCAGACACCCGTCTCACCCAGCAGGCACTGGCAAGTTGCGCGCTCACGGTGAATATTGCCACCAAACTCAACCGTACCCACCTGATCACCGGTCAAGACAGTCTGATCCTGCCCTGCCTGGGCCGAACGGATATTGACCTTCAGGAAAACAGGCCGCAATCGGTCACGGTTGAAGATTCTTTCAGCATGGTGCATGCCTCCGGTGGTGTCGTTGAAAGTGACATCGCTGAAATGCGCTCTGAGCCTGCAATCATTGCCGGTATCGCCAAAGCCACACTGGGGAATCACCCGGTCGACTGGGACTGGCTGATCGAAGACTACGACCGGATACGTGATCTGATTGCCGACGTCATTCCCGGATTCAGTGAGATGAACCTCAAACTGAAACAGCCCGGCGGTTTTTATCTGGGTAACAGTGCTGCAGAGCGAATCTGGCACACGGATTCCCAAAAAGCGGAGTTCAGAACGCATCCGCTCCCCGACCACCTGCTCCCGGCCAATTTACGTCAACTCAGCGATGATCCGGTTTTCGTTCTTCAGACCGTTCGCTCTCACGACCAGTACAACACGACAATTTATGGTTTTGAAGACAGGTATCGCGGGATTTCAGGCGAACGTAAGATCCTGATGATGAATGCATCAGACATCGAGGCAATAGGCTTAAAACCGGGGGACAGAGTCGACGTGACTTCGTTGTCTGCCGATGGCATCCAGCGTCAGGTCGAAGGGTTCAAACTTATCAGCTATGACATCCCGGCTGGCAATATCGCCGCATATTTCCCGGAAACTAACCCGCTGGTGGCACTGGACAGTAAAGGCGACTTGAGTGATACCCCGATTTCGAAAGCCATTCCTGTCGTGCTTACGCCTAGTCAGGTTGACGATGAACGAATCGATCTGGCTCCTTATTAATCCGGACAATGAATCAACCGGGAAGTATCTTACTTCCCGGTTCGCAGAGAAAACGAATGTGTTCGGGGGAAATGAACAGATCCGCTACTGCAAATTACAGAATGCAGCCTGACACTTCGCATGGGGCTGTAGTGCACTGTATGTCGATTTATCCCATTTATAAATGGTTTCATAATCTGTGCTTTCGAGTGGCGGGATATAGCCTGTGTCGTACTGACTCAGATAATATTCCTTAAACATCTCGATCTTATGCTGTTTATCTATCCAGAAAGTCATGGAGGTCAGAGCATTCGCCGGCAGCCGGGCCTGGATACTATTCACTTCATCCATTGCATTTTCCGGATTCGCTCCCGTGTATGGCTGATCTTCACCGAAATAGATCTGACATTTTGCTTCATTCCCCAAATCATGCGCTGCTTTCATCACGGCTTCACGCACAATGAAGTGATCAATATGACTGCCGTTTGCCAACAGAACAAATGCGGCACAGTTCTCTTGCTTCAATACTGGTGTGACATCAGCGGCAATGCGCTCATAAACGGCAATCTCATCCTGACGGAAGTCCGCAAATGTTCCTGCCGGCCCCCCACCAGCCGTGACAGAGCCTTCATATTTCCGCAATGGCGCATCATAGAAGCCAGCCGTTTTGTACCGAAAGTTATCCCACTGTCCGAACATTTTTATGTGGGCCCCGAAATCTTCACTGTTCCGCATCGTTGAAACATCAAATACACGTTTATTGGTCAGCTCATTCAGATGGTTCGTTGTGTAATTTGACAGAGAGAAAAACACTTCAGTGACATTGTTTTTTTGATCCAGTGTTCCTTCTTTGGATAATTTATTGATCAGACCGCCGAAGGTCAGCAGAATATCGTCCGGGTGCGGACTCAGAAAATAGAGTTTTTCCTGATTCACATCCAATGGTGCAGCCTGTACCAACGACGGAGAAAACACAGCCGCAGCCAAAATGCCCGCCATCATTGAACGCTTCGAAAAATGCATGAGTCATTCCTTTTCTTCAATAAACACAAATGAAACCGGACGGTTCTCACCGTCCGGTCCCGGATTAATTTGAAGCGACGAGAACCGCCTTCATTTCGGTCTTAATATTGTCTGATTGCGTCCCGAAAATAGCCTGCAGATTATCTCCGACCACCAGTACTTCACGGGCACCCAACTGTTTAATTTTGGGAATATCAGCCTGTTTGATATCCAGCAACGTCACACGCAGACGTGTAATGCAGGCATCGACATTCTTGATATTCTCTTTGCTGCCCAGTGCCTGAATCAGATTCTGCGCAAGCTCAGTGCCAATTTCAGACAAGCTGCTGACTTCATCAGCTTCACTTTCACGTCCCGGTGTCATCAAATTGAGTTTGGCTATCAGTACGCGGAAAATGCTGTAGTACATCAGTGCCCACAAAGGACCAATCACAATAAACAACCAGGCGTTTTGCGACAGTGGGAAATAAAGCAGGAAGTCGATCGCACCATGTGCAAAAGTCACACTATGATGAATATCCAGCGCGGTCACCAATGCAAACCCCAGTCCCGTCAGGATACAGTGAATCACATATAAAACCGGTGCGGCGAACAGAAAGGAAAACTCCATCGGCTCCGTGATCCCTGTCAGCCAGGAAGTCAGCGCTGCAGAAGCCATAATCCCGCCAATCAGGGCACGCTTTTCAGGACGGGCTGAATGATAGATTGCCAGACCAACAGCAGGCAGCGCCCACATAGAGTACAGATAACCACCCGCCAGATTTCCCGCTGTCGGGTCACCTGCCAGATAACGCTGAATTTCACCTTTAATAAGTTTGCCAGTCGCCGGATCAACATACTCTCCCACTTCAAAGAAGAAAGGAACGTTCCAGATATGGTGCAGACCAAACGGGATCAGGGAACGTTCAACCAGACCATAAATCCCGAACGCGGTTGTCGGACTCTGGTATGCCGCCCAGTGCGAGAAGCTGTCAATTGCGCTGCCGATTGGCGGCCACACATAACTCAGTAAAATCCCGAGGAAAATAGCGCTGATACCGGTGATAATTGGGACAAAACGTTTACCGGCAAAGAAGCCCAGATACTCGGGTAACTTGATATTGTGGAAACGATTAAAGAGATAAGCGGCCACAGCACCGATCATGATCCCGCCGAATACCCCGGTATTCAGGCTCGGAATCCCGATGATTGTTGCAGGTTCAATGCCGTGCAATTTTGCCATGACTCCCATGGTGGCTGTCATAATGGCAAAACCGACCGTTGCAGCAAGCCCTGCAGCGCCGTCATTATCTGATAATCCCAGTGCGACACCGATAGCAAAAATCAGTGCCAGATTACTGAATACCGCGTCACCAGACATGGCCATAATGTTTGAGACCAACTCCGGCAACCAGGCAAAATTGGCTGACCCAATCCCAAGCAATAACCCCGCGACCGGAAGCACGGCAACTGGCAGCATCAGAGATCTGCCAATCCGTTGTAAGAGTCCAAAAGTACTGTTTATCATTTTTTTATGTCCTTCTTGATATTTTCGTAGAGGTACATAACTAACTTAATGAAAACAAGCGGACTGAAGGTTACAAAAGCCTATGAGTTTGTAAGTAGCCTGTTACATACCCAAGTTGAGGTACGTATGAGTTTTGAGCTATAGCTGTGGTTTTCCATGTTGAAATGATGTATCAGATACACAAATGGAATAAGCAACGCGGTCAGGTATGAAGAACACCAGAGAAATGAAGACGATTCTCGTCGTGGACGATAATCAGGAACTCAGGGATGCACTCACTGAATACCTTGGTCGCTCAGAGTTTCATGTACTGACTGCCTGCGATGGCGAAGAGATGTGGGCACACTTCAATCAGGCCGAACCGAATCTGATCATTCTCGATATTATGATGCCGGGAGATGACGGGCTAACCCTCTGCGGTCAGATCCGGAAGCGTTCCAATGTGCCGATTATCATGCTGACCGCTGTGACCGATGAAGTGGATCGGATTGCCGGTCTTGAAATCGGAGCTGATGATTACATCACCAAAACATTCAGCCCGAGAGAACTACTGGCGCGAATCAAAGCCTTGCTGCGCCGGACTCAGGTCACACACGGAGAAGCCGCATCGCACCATCTGGTACAGTTTTCCGGCTGGACCTGTGACCTGATAAAACGTCGTTTAATCAGCAAAGAGGGCGAAATCATTCCGCTCTCCGGGGCTGACTTCAACCTGATCAGCCTGATGCTGGAAAAGCCGAATCAGTTACTCAGCCGTGACAATATTGCCCGCTGTATCTGGGGAAGGGATGCCGAACCGTTTGAACGGGGAATCGACGTCCAGATCAGCCGCCTGAGAAAACATCTGCATGATGATGACCGGTCTTTGATTCTGACCGTCAGAAACAAAGGCTACATGCTGGCCAGTGATGTGATAACGGTGTAATTGATTCTCCTCATGAAGCTGACTTCTCTATCATCTCTTTTTTCTTCCATCACTTTTCGTATTGGTGCAACGCTGCTCATCGTTATCGTGATTGCGGAACTGATCGCCGGACTGATCTGGTATCAGTCCGGTGCAAAAAAAGAAGCCGAAAACCTGCAGAAAACCATGACAAGTCTGATGTCGAATGCCGCAGACACCTATAACTATTTCCATGCGCTGCCCGTGAATTATCGCTACCTGATCCTGAACCAGATACGTGAAATGGGCGGTACGCGCTTTTTTATCTCGATTAACCAGCGGAAATTACCCGTCACCCTCCCGACAGCAAATGACCGGACTGAACTGCTGCTTTCAACCGCGCATGATGTACTGGGTCAAAAGATAAACCACGCAGAGCAAATCGATATCGCTTTAAGCCAGCGCCAGGACCTGAGGGTCTTCAATTCCGGAATCAAACTGGATGCTCTCCCGGAAATCTGGGCCAGTTACAGCCTGGCTCTTGGAGACATGGACTTACCCATTGTCGTGATGCAAATCCAGATGTCTGAGCAGGAATGGTTTTATCTGGCAGCCACCTTACCTGTCCCTTTTTCATCGCTGTCGCCCCAGTTTATCGACCAGAAACAGCTCATGTTCCTGGGTGTCTCTTCACTGCTGTTGGTCCTTTGTACGGTCTGGCTGCTGCGAATGGAAATCCGGCCAATTCGCAGGCTGGCTAAAGCCGCAACCCTGATGGGTGGACAGCTCTATGTCGAAGAAGTACATGAAGAAGGCAGTAAAGAGACACGGGCAGCCGTCCGTGCTTTTAACAAAATGAACCGGCGGGTTCGTGCTTATATTCGTGACCGGGAAATGTTGTTCGGTGCCATTTCTCACGACCTCAAGACACCGCTGGCCTGTCTGAAGCTGCGCACAGAAATGCTGGATGATGAACAGGCTAAAGAACGATTTGAAAAAATTCTTGATGAGTTCGACCTGATGCTGAAAGGTGCGTTGCAATGTATCCGGGACACCGATATCCATGAGGAACCAGAATGGATCGATATGACTCAGATGCTCGAACAGTGTGCCAGCTATTACAACCGCAACGATCCCAGAGTCCATTTGTTTACCAATGAGCCAATTCATTTTTTGGGTAAGCCTCTGGCAATCAAGCGATGCTTATACAACATCGTCGATAATGCAGTGAAATATGGCAAAAAGGTAGACATTCAGCTGGAATGTTCAGAAAACGACATCCAGATTCAGTTCAGAGACTATGGCCCGGGACTCGATAAGAAATGGTCAGAAAAAGTATTCGAACCTTACTTTCGCGTCAATCCGCAAGATGAGCTGGGTTCCGGCCTGGGGTTGACGATATCACGCAGTATTGCACGCAGTCACGGTGGTGACCTGACATTACAAAACCATCCTGCGCAGGGGCTAGTCGTGCTAATCCGATTGACGAGAGACACATGAAACGATTCCTTCTTTTCTGCATCTGTGCATTGACGCTGCCAGTTTCTGCCTCAGAACCAGCTTCATCACCAACGTCATCGATGAAAAAAATCGAATTTTTGCACTGGTGGACCGCCAAAGGTGAAGTTGCTGCCTTCAATCTGGTCAGAGAAGCACTGGATAATGCAGGTGTCCATATTTTGGGTCTGCCCGTCCCGGGTGGCGGTGGAGATACAGCCATGTCTATCCTGCAGGCACGTGCTATCGCAGGAACGCCGCCAGATCTGGTCCAGCTGGAGGGGCCTTCCATTCAATCCTGGGCGGCGCTGGGTTTTCTCCATCAATTAGATAAGGTTGCAGCAAACGGCAACTGGCAGGAAAACCTCTTACCTATTGCCCGGGATGTCAATCAGTATCAGGGGCACTATGTGGCCATACCGATCACAGTCCATCGCCTGAACTGGATGTGGATTAACCGTAAGGTTCTCCGGACATACGGGCTGGCTATTCCCACCACCTGGGATGAACTCATTGATGTTTTCGCCCGCCTGAAGAAACAAGGTGTTGAGCCGCTGGCTCTGGGTAAAGAACAATGGCAAATTGCATTGCTGTTTGAAAATCTGGCCTTTGGCTACGGCGGCGCCGATTATTACCAGCGTGCCTTTATCAACATGGACCCCAAAGCGCTTAACAGTCAGATAACCTATGACATTCTGGCGAGATTCAGAGCCATCAGCCAGCTCGTCAAACCCGGGATGTCACACATGCGCTGGGACGAAGGTACTCAATTGCTGATTGAAGGTGAGCGGGCATTTCAGATTTCCGGGGACTGGGTGCTGGGCGAACTGCTTGCCGGAAAAGTGAGTATTCCGGACGCGATCGGATGTTACCCCACCCCATCGAAACAAACGGGCTTTATTTACAATATGGACAGCTTTGCCCTATTTGACAGCCCGAGGACCCATCCGGAGACAACTAAGATTGTCAGTCAGACATTGTCTTCCCCTGCCTTCCTGAAAGCCTTTAACCAAGTGAAAGGGTCAATTCCGGCAAGAAAAGATATTACATTAGATGGCTTTAACCGCTGTTCTGTGAAAGCAAAAGCAGACATGCTTACCGCTTCCCAAACCGGCCAATTGATCCCAAGTATTGTTGATTCCATGGCGGTCAGCCCACTGGTACAACAGGCGACATCCAGTGAAATTCTTCGTTTTTTTAATGATGACAATATGAAGCCTGAAGACTTTATTCTTCATTTGCAAAATATTCCGCGCGGGGGATAAGTGCGGCAATGCCACCTACTGACTTTTGTACATCATATCGTTATTTAGCCAGGTCAATAGCGTTGGCAGCACATCAGGTGCCATTGCGTCCTGTTCCATCCACATCAGCTTGATCCACTGCAACAAGCCAAACTGCTGCGAATGAAAGATGTCCGCTTTGAGTAAACCATGACTGGCATTTTTGATCAGTTGCGTTGTTACCCAGGGGTTCGGATGCACTTGCCACCAGCGATATTCTGACCGAGCATCAACATTGAGGTCTTGCTCTCCCCAAAGCAACAGGGTCGGAATAGCAATGTGCGGATAATCTAACACAGCGTTCGATTGAAAATTACGCAGCACGAATGAATACCGTTCCTTCGAAAGATCACCCTCCCCGACAACAGACTGATAATGCAGAAAAGAAGGCTGAGTGCGCAATAATGCAATCTCTTTGTCGTAATCAGCTAAACCCGCCTTAAGCGCTTCCGAAGATGCTCCGGTGATTGCCAGTCTTGTTCTGGCGTAATACCTTCCCTGAGCGATCCAGTCAGATGCGAAACCAATACCGATCATGAAGCCAAAGCCAGAGGGCTGTTTTGCCAGTTCAGGGAGCACCCAGCCCGCCTGACTGAAACCGACCAATCCGGTCTGTTTTGATGTAAAACCATATTTATCTTGAACAGCTTTTGCGGCAGCCCGAACTTCGGACTGACGATCGGACATTGACTGATTCAGCCAGCGTCCAGTCGATTTCCCCACACCGGGTTTATCCCAGCTAAAAATAGCAAAGCCCTTCTCCCTCAGAGGTTGCCAGAAAATGGCATAATACCCATCGGCGTCATAAGTCATCGCGCCATCACCATGGACAAAAAGCAGTACAGCCTTTGCATGCTGGCCATTCAAAGGCGCCAGATATTGCCCGGAGAGCTGATGCCCACCATGCAGAAATACCACTTCTTCTGACGCAATGGCGCACCAAGACCAAGTCCAAAGACAAAACAGGAACAAGCAACGTTGAAACATGGATAACTCCTTTTTCAACCATCCAGGATAATCATGTGGAAGAATGCACCCTGATTTTAAACGTTTGAGTTTACACTTCGTCTGTTAAAAAAAGTGCAGGTACATCAAGAAAGAATACATTGCGCGAAATATCTGCCTTCATCAATAAAGAGTGAGAAATAGGACTCAAAACACTAAAACTAAGTCTATCGCTATCAGTTGTCAGTTGTCAGTTGTCAGTTGTCAGTTGTCAGGATATCCAAAAGTCTATCGCCTTCTATCGGGACATCCTCAGCTTTTCCGCCAACACAGATTTGGGCAGCGCACAGGGCAACCTCAAACTCAATATTGGTCACGGGACTTGCCTGGAACTTTTTCCTTTCGAGATTTATCAGTCTGAAAATCAGGGGACAATCGCACATTTTTCGATAGAAGCGCAATCATTAAAAAATTCCATCTGTTTTTTACAGTCCAAAGAGGTAAAGATATTGAGAGGTCGAGTTTAAGTAAAACATAATAATGGTACAACAATCAGAAAAGTTCTTTTTATCTCAGGTTCTGATGGCGAAGGAATTGAACTGATTGAAAGATTCATCTAAATTCAATTCAACTGCTTATTAAATGATGAGCGCAATCAAAAGCAATTTCAGCCCAGAGGGAAGACCATGAGATATGTAATTCTGCTTTTGATGCTGTCATTGCCAACTTTCAGCGACTCGGCATCCGAATCTGACCATAAAGAAATCCTGTTAGAAAATGACCGTGTACAGGTTGTACGTCTGACCTACCCGCCCGCGACTGAATCCGGCATGCATACACACCGCTATCCAAACCGGACCGTCTACGTCCTGAAAGGTGGCTTGCTTGAACTCAGCTCATCCGGTTCAGCAAAACCAGCCAAAACACTACAAATTAAAGAAGGTATGACCTTATTTGCTCAGGCTGAAACGCATAATGTGAAAAATGTGGGTTCAACTGAAATTGTGCTTCTTGAAACAGAGTTAAAATAATTTATCTCCTTTCAGAAGAAGAACACTTGAAAAACTTCGAACAATTTTTACACCTGAAATAAAGAGCACCAGTATCAAGAAAGCAGCAACGCAATTGTTGCTGGTTTCTCATCGCATTCAAATTTATGCATTGTTCTGCAAATGCAGCCATTCATTAAAGCATCAGACTTTTCTGTCGCCTATTCAACTACATCAGAAAGCCAAATGCATTTGAACAATCAATGAACACTTCCATTTTCGTCTTCATCACACTCATCCCTCTCGGTATCATCGCTTACGTATGGATAAAGACCACCACATATCTCAGAACTGAACATATAAAAAAATATCGTTTCCCGCCGCCACTTAAAGCAAAGGTAAAAGCCTGTTACCCGCACCTTTCAGATGACGAAATAGAGCTCGTATTTGAAGCACTTCGAGATTATTTTCTGATTTGTTCTCAAACACCCCTGAAAGCGATTTCTATGCCTTCTAAAATTGTCGATGTTGCCTGGCATGAGTTCATTTTAGCAACCAAAACCTATCACCACTTTTGCCAGAAATCTTTTGGCCGTTACTTCCACCACTCGCCCGACTGGGAAAGCAATACAACAGCCTCCCGAAGATTAAGAAATGAACAAAGCTGGCGATTCATTTGTCTCCACGAGCAAATCAGCCCTGGATATCCACGGGAAATGCCGCTGCTGTTTTCAATTGATGAACAACTGAACATAGAAGATGGGTTTTGTTATCACCACAGCCCAAGGAAAAGATCCATCCATGTCAGCACCATTGACTCTGCCAATGAGGACGGGTGGTTTCTCTATTGTAAAACGCCCCTCTGCTCCGAGGATGACGACGATGGGTCAGAAGGTGACTATGATGACGATAACTACGATGATTGCAATGACAGCAGCAGTCACAACGATACAGACAACGACTATCGCAATGGGTCTGATACCAATGACAATTATCATTACACCAATGGATTTGACAGTGACAGCAGCAGCCAAAGCTGCAGCGGTAGTGGTGGCTGTAGTAGTTGTAGCAGCTGTAGTTCGGGTGGGGATTGAATGTTCAACTGACAATTGTTATCGATCTTGACACATCAAGAAAACAAAGTGATTTGCAATCACCACCGCCATAGATGGTGGTTTCAAGGTAACAACAAAAACGGCAGCCAATCGCTGCCGTTTTTCTTTATTTGATTTCACTATTGCACTCAGTTTTCCAACGTCTGCTGCAACGCCAGTTTCAGTTCCTGCTCCGCCTTTGCAATCACTTTTTCGGCTTGTTCACGTTGCTGACGACCTTCTTTCACCCGAGACAAGGTATTGTTCAGTGTTTCAATCGTCAGTTGGTTAACGGCCTGCAAAGATTCAAGATCCAGAATGCCACGCTGGTAGTTCTCTGCAATCTGCTCTTCCAGTATTTTCAGACCCTCAGCATTTTTCACGTACTGTTTATTGGTGTAATCCTTCACAGCACGGGTCACTTTCAGGGCTTTTTCTTTCTCATAATTCGAAATCGCGATCAGGAACTGACGTTTCCACAGTGGGAAGGTGTTATGGACGATATCCTGGATATCTTCCATCAGCATTTTATTCCCTTCCTGCGACAAACGAATCTGCGGTGCGGTTTGGACAGCAGCCATCCGGGTCAGCGCCAGATTGTGCACGCGTTTTTCCAAACGGGCGACAGCCTGACTGGCATCCCGGTACTTCTGAGCTTCCAGTGCATCTCCTGACTGCTCCGAAGCAGTCAGGAGTTCAGGCAATACGTCAGTTTTCAACTGATCCAGCTTGTATTGCCCGGCAGCAATGTATTGCTCCAGCCCTTTCAGCAAATCCAGATTGTTATCATAGAGCCCATCGAGCTGACTGATATCATGCGCCAGTTTCACTTCCTGCGCTTCCAGTTGCTGAGACAACTGCTCCAACTGTTGCTTCACAGAATCAAAACTTCGGGAAAACTTCTTAAATGAATCAAAAAGCTCTCCAATCAGCGGTAAATTCGC
This sequence comes from Photobacterium sp. 53610, assembly GCF_036409375.1. Classification (NCBI taxonomy): domain Bacteria; kingdom Pseudomonadati; phylum Pseudomonadota; class Gammaproteobacteria; order Vibrionales; family Vibrionaceae; genus Photobacterium; species Photobacterium sp. 53610. The sequence continues at coordinate 553,700 of NZ_JAXOFS010000002.1, forward strand.
CAAAAAGCTGTTGCCTTTCAGCTGATCAAACGCCGCACTGTCCATCGATTCCACCATGGACTGCAGAATTTCACCCGCATCGCCCGTATCCCGGACACGAATCTGTTCCAGCACGTGATCAGAAAACGCGGTGATCTTTTCCAGTGCTTCCTTACCAAAAGTAATGGTCGCCACCGAATCAAACGGATCAAACCGCTCTGCTAACGCCACAATGTCCGGTGTCAGTTCAGCTGGTCCATTTTCCTGCAATTGTTCCGTCGTTTGCTTCACTGACTCCACAAGATGACTCATGCCCTTCCTCCTTGGGTTGGCTGATGAGAGGGGAAACGCTGCCACAGTTGATCAAACTGTTCCTCAAATGCCGTTAAAAAGCGGCGATCGTCGGTCAGCGTGATATCTTCCTGATTATATCTGGACGCGCTTCGTGTCCAGTTGAAGCTTCCGTTAATCAGGCGCATCCCATCAAACACAGCAAATTTATGATGCATATGATACGCCGTCGTATCAATTTTGACCGGAACGCCTTTACGGGCAAGATAATCAATATCACTGCCGGCGTCATTGACCTTGTCGTTATCCGTGATGATCCGCACCTTTACCCCACGATCATGAGCAGCGAGAATATGTTTGGTCAGTTCATCATCGGCAATAGTGAATACACAAATATCCACTTTGCTTCTGACTTGTCTGAGCTGCTCAATAATACCCGCAGCACAGGCACGTCCGGGAGAAAACCAGCTGGTTGCCACCTCTGCAATCGCCGAACTTCGAGTGTTATCAAGCACTTTTACAACACGTTCAAGCCAGCGGAGGACAGAAAGGGACGAAGTCCCTTCCTGAATGGCTTGCTGGGCCAGTTTAAAGCTCTGATTCCGAAGGTAAGCGCGATCGTCATCTGACAGACCGGCTTCCATCAGAGAAACCTGCAACTCACGACGTTCGTTGTCGTCTAAACGACCATCCTGTAATGAGTCACTTAACCAGTCGAGCCATTGTTGCTGATTCATTCCAGATCCTCCAGCCTGACCGGCTGAGCAAAACGCGCGATATGCTGATTCATCATCGCCAGTTGCTGAACAACCTGACCGGCGCGGTCACTGTCATCACCCATCATTTGTTTCCGCTGATAGGTCTGCTTGATTTCATCCCAGCGAGCCATTTGTGCATCGGTCATATTGCCGCGCAACTCAGCCAGTTTCAGCAGGTTTTCTTCAGTCCCGTTTGCCAGCGTCTGTGCTTCACCCTGGTAGTGATCTTGCAGCAGGGTATTAAGCTCTTCATCCGTCATCACAGAAGAAATTTTCTCAGCCAGTTTATTCATGTTCCGGTAAGAACCCTGCAGTTTAAACGAAGGTTCGACACGGTACTGATCCGCAGTCGCCGCTGAAAGAATGTACTGCTGATTCACTTTCAGTACCGTCTGCTGAACCTGCATCAGTTTCTGCAGGGTTGCGACAATTTCGTTGGCTTCCGTGGAAGAATACGAGTGCGACATATCACTGAGCGCAACACCGTCACCCTGTGCCATCTTCACGAAACGATACAGATCATTCAGATCGCGGGTCGCGAGAGGCGCCAGGACCGGGTTAGATGTGAGTGAGTTCTCAATGAAGCTGAGTTCGAAGGCAGACTGCTGATCCGACAGCATATCACCCAGGTTGTAGATATCTGCACGGTTTGCCAGCATATCCGGAATCCGGAATGCTTCACCGGTTTCGGTATACGGGTTCCCTGCCATCACAACCGCGAACTTCTTACCGCGCATGTCGTAGGTTTTCGTCTTACCCTGCCAGGTCCCTTCAATCCGTCGGGTACCGTCACAAAGTGAGATAAATTTCTGGAGCAGCTCCGGGTTGGTATGCTGGATATCATCAAGATACAGCAGCACGTTATTCCCCATTTCCAGCGCCAGGTTAATTTTCTCAATCTCACGGGCCGAGTTCTGATCCGGAGCGTCCGCCGGATCCAGCGACGTCACCTGATGGCCGATCGACGGGCCATTGATCTTCATGAAGACCAGACCCAGTTTATGGGCCACGTATTCAATCAGCGTCGTCTTACCGTAACCCGGTGGTGAAATCAGCAGCAGCATCCCCATCAGGTCAGTCCGCTTCTTATCACCCACGGTGCCCATTTGCTTGGCAAAGTTATCCCCAATCAGATGCAGATAGCTGTCGCTGATGAGTTTGTTCCGGACAAAAGATGTCAGCGGGCGCGGTTTGAATTCGCTCAGTCTGAACTGTTCTTTCGCCTGATTGAGCAAATGCGTCCGCTGGCTGAGATAGGCCTCAAACTGCGGCACAATCACACGACGGTGGTGCTCACAACGCTGAATGAAATCGTCCAGAACCAGTGTCAGCTTACCGCTTTCCAGGTTGTCATGTTCGCCCAGCAGAGCGCTAACTGAGCAAGCCAGTGAGAAATCCACACTGTTCAGCAGACGGCTTGAGTGGGTTTTACAGACCGCGATCGCTGCTGCTTCCACTACAAAGGCCTGACCATACTGCTTCTGTAGCGTATATGGACCCAGCCACTGCTGATGATCCACAAAAGCAACGTCCAGCGTATTTTCATCACCTTGCCAGCCCAGACTACGGCGGAACTGCAGATAATCCTCACACAGTTCATAAGCATCCTGGCTGACTTCAATCTGTACATCCGAACCGGACAACAGTCGAATCAGGTAATCACTGCTTTCGAGCGCAGCGGGTCCCTGAACGGATTCTGCCAGCAGAACTTTCAGATCATTGAATGCGTCGGCGGCATTCAGGTGCTCTTTCAGCATCTGAGCATTTTTGGCCTTCAGCCCCCAGCTTTCCAGTGCTGTCTCCGGCTGTGCGATCAGCCACAGTAAAGCATGCGCACGGGCTGCCTGACTGAAACGCAACAAACCAGCCTGCTCAAACGTCGGTAAAAGCTGCTGCAGAATCAAGGCTGCATCGTGGTCATGAATCCCTTTGACATAACCTTCTTTGTACCGAGGGGCTGCAAATCGCTGAACCATTGGCAGCAACTGCTTTTCTCTGCCCGCCTGATACAGGATCTCCAGAGACAGCTCAGCCTCTTTGTTCATCGCGCTGTATAGCATCAGGTAAGCCAGATACTCACCACGATAGACGACGTCACTTTCAGAAGACACATCCAGGCGTGCGATTTCTTGCAGCTTCAGAAATCCTTCATCCTCAATCGGCTGATAGAAATCCGTCCCGGAAATATGTGTACAAAGCCGCTTGTTATGTTCGACCAGACTTAAATCCAGTGCCTGCTGATTCACACTGAATTTATGACGACCCAGACGAAGGACTTTCCCGCCGTCTTCAAAGATATCCTGATTATCCCGCAGGGCGCGCAGCGATTGATCCTGCAACGACTTCAGACGGGAATCCAGACTGTCGGCTTTGACGCTGTCACCCAAATCGCGAATGGATTGCGACAACTGGTGCAGCTTCAGCACCATGGCATCGGTTGCGAAATAACTGTTCAGCGATTTCACATCGTCAAAACGGGACACCCGTTTTTCAATACTGCCCATAGTGACATTGGCAGCCTGCAGCAGATTCTGGACTCGACGCTGCTGCGCGGCGATCAGTTGCTGCTTGTGGTTGTCCAGCGTGGACTGAATTTCATCACGTTTGGCGTAAATTTCACCCAGGAACTGATCGAAATCGGCAAAACGTGATTCAAGCTTATCCAGCTGCCCCACCAGTTTTGCCAGCTGAGTATCGCATTCATCCGGCGTCGTCGCCTGCTCCATCGCACTGCTGACCGATTGACCCAACAGCTTGAACTGTGCACTGAATTCAGCCTGAGCTTCATCACTTTGCAGACTTTGCGATTTGTTCCGCAGTTTGGCGGACACCGCATTCAGCAGTGAAGAAACTTCCGTTGTCAGATCCAGAATCCGGGTTGACTGCGTCGGATCATCGGTTTCAATGTCCGTGACTTCTTCCGAAACCAGCTGTAAATCAGCGCGGAGCGTTTCAACCTGCTTTTGCAACGCCTGAATGTCAGCAGTTTTACTGACTGTTACCAGCGCTTCTTCGATTTCATGGATTTGCTGCTTGAACGGCTGATACGCTTTTTCTTCCTGCAACAGCGACAGCAAATGCTGATTGAGCTGCTCACGATGATGCTGCAATTGCTCCAGCATTTCATCGACACGTTCAGTGTCCATGTAATGCTGCTGACGCAGCGCCATGGTCGCACCGACCTGAGCTTTCACATCAGACAGCAGACCTAACAGGACATTCGCCTGTTCTTTGGGTGCCAGTTTGATTTTCGCAATCAAATCCGTCACCACTTGCTGATGTTCTTCAAGGCTTTCTGATGCAAATTTTTGCATCTGCAGTACTTTGGCAAACTCATCAATGATTTTGTTTGCCGTATCCATCAGAACATTGATCACCTCACCCATGCCGAGCGCATAGTCATGGTTCAGCCAGTGATAATGATCCAGTGTGGTCTGACACTCTTTCAGCAGCACTTCAAATGCCACCTGAGTCACTTCTTCGGATTGCGCCAGCTGGCAAATAGACAGCACAGATGACAATGCGCGGACCAGCTCAGCGTTACCCAGATTAAACAGCGGACTGGAACCATCAGCAGAAGCATTCTGCGCAGTATAATATTCCGGTGTAGAGAATGGCGTATCCCAGATGCGCAGCGGGTGAATCGTCGACGCTTCCGCATTTTCTGACGCCTGGAATACCAGCATCCGACCATCCGGATACAAACTGAAACCATGGCTTTCCAATGGCGCAGCAAACTTCTTCTCAATCATGTTGTAGGTAAAGCCAACATAGTGGCCTTCAAGCATATTGAAGAAGAAATAAAGGATGTCTTCACCATTGGGTGAAGCAATTTTCTGGAAGAACTTCAGATGCTGCCACGGCATGTCAAACTGCTTGCTCTCGCCGTTCGCCAGAACAAAACCATGGGAGTACAGCACACCGTGATCTTCCGGCAGCGATTTCGCACTGTGACGCAATGCATCCGCGCGCGTGACCGACTGGTTGATCGGGTTATAAATGAAATAGCGGGAGTGCTTTTCACGGTTCGGGCGAATCTTCAGTGCAATCAGATCACCGATAAAGGCGTATTCGATCTGGGCATCGGCCACACTCTGGTGCGGATCCTCCACCACTTCACTGTAAATCCCCTTGCCGTCATCCGTGTTGTCTTCCACTTTAATGGTCAGATCGCCGCCGATACACTCCACAAAGAGCTTATCGCGAATCGACACATGCGGATGCGTGCCGGCAACATGATCATTTCGTGTGGTCGCAATCCACTCGAAATCATGCTGCTGAACGCTTTCCAGTTGCTGATTCCCCAGCGAATCCAGGTATTCAACCGAATTTGCGTTCAGCTGGAAACGAAACACCTTCCGGTCTTCCGGCCGCATACCAATCTGGAACGCAATATACAGCATGCTTTCCTGACGAGAGATCTGCGTCAGACGCGCATTACCGTAGTAAGTGAAGAGTTCAGTGAATTCGTGGAGAAAACGTGAATCAGTCAGGAAGCTGTTTTCGAGCGGCAGAGGTTCGATACGGAAGGTACCGTCCTGTTCATGCAGCTGATATAAGCCAAAGACATCTTGCAGAGACGGGGCTGATTTCAGGCCAAGGTGAACCTGATAACCGAAGAGCAGTTGCTGATTGACCTGTGCCATATCGATCGGAATCGAGCGGGCTTCGGTCTGAACATTCGCCTTGCCGACCAGCTGGCTTTCACGGCCGCCAAAAATAGCCTGACGATTTTGATTAAAGGTCTGCGAAAGGGATTTGAGCTGTTTGCCTTGCTGAAATAAACGGGATTTCAGTATTTCGTACGCCCCACCCTCGCTCACCGCTTGTTGAGTTGTTTCGGACATGCATTTACCTAATCAATCCCGCCTCGAACGAGGCGGGATCGCGTGGGATGAAAGACGTGGATTATGAGTTCGTTTCTGATTTGGTGTTCAGAGAGGTCTGAATTTTCTTCAGTAACTCAGTCGCACCGCCCTGTGAATTCAGCAGGCTGGCCAGAGCAACATTACTCAGGTCGCTGCTTTTCAGATCTGTGTTTTCCAGGATATCTTTGATGTCCTGAGGCATGCTGCGCTGGCCTTTGATGTATTCAGAAACCAGTGGATTCAGCACTTTAGATTCATCGAACTTGGCATCCATTGCAGCCGCATCCATGATGGTACGACGGATTTGCTCCATGCCTTCACCACCAAACAGCTTGATATCAGCCTGAGACAGTGCCTGTGCCAGGGCTTTCGCATTTTCGCCCACAACAGCTTTCTGCGCATCAATGCGTGCAATTTCCAGCTCTTTCTCTTGTTGCAGCTGCATCACCCATCTGTCGTGTTCACGGGTATGCTCATCGTACTGCTGTGCTGCTTCAAAGCGGGCAGACTGAGCTTCAGCTTCTGCCAGACCTTTCGCACGCATTGCCTGCGCTTCTGCTTCACCAGCGGTCTGCAGTGTGTACGCTTCCGCTTCACCCACTTCACGAATCGCCAGTGCACGCTCACGTTCAACTTCGACTTCTGCCAGACCGGTCGCGCTGATCATTTCTTTCTCAGCTTTCGCCATACGCTCTTTCGCAGCTGCTTCACGCTCTTTCGTAACGTATTCAGCTTCAGCACGCTTGGTCGCAACAATCTGCTCAGCTTCTGCTTCACGGGTCTTCACAGCCAGCTCATTTTCAGCATCACGGGTTCTGATCTTCAGTGCCGCATCGTTTTCGATCAGCAGACGCTCCGCTTTCTCACGGGCAGCATCTTTCTCTGCACGCGCAGCGACCAGCAGCTCCAGTTGTTTCGCTTCAGCGATGGCTTCAGCTTCAGTCAACGTCACACGCTTCTGACGGTTCACTTGCTCATGAACACGCAGGTTTTCAGTTTCTTCCTCTTCGCGGGCAATCTTACGTTCAATTTCCACACGCTGAGAACGGGTTTCTGCAACCGCCTTCAGAGATTCCTCAACCGTCGTCTCTTTCAGCATTTCTTTCTCTGCAACCTCCGTTGCAGTCCGAACTTTCTCGGTTTCAACTGCACGGTTCAGCTCTTCCTGCTGAATAGCAACCTGGCGCTGGTTCGCGATGCGTGTCATTTCGACTTCCATCTGAACACTTTCACGCTTCTTAGCCACTTCTTCTTCAGTTTCCAGCTTCGCCAGTTGCGTCACACGCTCGTATTCTTCACGCTTTTCAGAAGTCAGTGCTTCTTCCTGTGACTTGATGATTTCGATCTCACGCTTCGCACGGGCAACACTTTCCTGTTCCTGTTTATCCAGTTGCAGACGGTTCGCTTCAGCTTCAACGTTTTTCTTCTTGATCGTTGTGCGCTCATCCTGACGAATTGCATTCGTTTCCGTATTCTTCTGCGCCGTGATCATTGAGATCTTACGGATACCTTCCACATCCAGAATATTGTCCGGGCTGTGAGCATCTAAAGACGTCTGGTCGACTTTATCGATAACCACGTCATAGATTTTGAAACCGTCCATTTCACTGCCAATTACATCAACAACAGCGTCACGGAATGCACGGCGGTTTGTCAGCAGCTCTTCAAATTCGAACTGTTTAACTGCCGTTTTCAGGGCTTCAGAAAATTTCGGCTGGAAGTGTTCTTTCAGCCGTTCGATATTCGAGGCTTCGTGAGCAGTAAAAAGCTTCGCAACACGAACAATATCTTCTTCTTCGTGATTCACGCCGATATAGAAATCAACTTTCAGGTCTGCACGAATATTGTCACGGCAGTGCAGGCCTTCATACTCTTCACCTTCCTGATCTTTACGGCCACTGCGAATCACAGAGATCTTTTTACGGGTGATATCCATGTACTCATACTGGTTCACCACCGGCCAGACAAAAGTACCGGTCAGCGATGCACGGGTCGCATGCAGACCATTCACGATCAATGCATCACCTTCACCACGGACCTTTTTATATCGTGTTGTGAGAAAAATTAAGATCAGTAAAAATATACCGACTCCAGCACTAATGAATATTACGCTTGGAGAGATTTGCATAGCCAACTCCTTATGCTTAGCTATTTTTTGCCACTATATAATGATTTGTTGTTTTATCTTGTGAGACGATAATCACTTCATCGCCGTATTCCATTGATGTCTCCGGCTCAATTGCACGGGCATCAAGTAAGAATTCATTACCTTGATGGTGAACCACCACTTCACCCCGAGTCTGGCTGACAGCACTGCTGTGAACCCTGGCTTTCAGGCCAATAAAATCGACCTTGGCAAAACTTTTCTTTCTGTCAAACAAAGGTGCCAGCGGTTTCAGCAACCAGGCTGAAATCCATAACGCCAGATAGGCTGTCACCGGGATAGAAACCACCTCCATGACAATCATCCAGCTTGCTTCAGAAACAGCAGCAAGCCCCTGGTTCAGGTAAAAAGACAGGATCGTCCCAATAAAGAAGCTGACACAAAGCGCCACCATCAGCGGAACTTTCGACAATATCGGCGGTAATAACAAACCGGCTCCCGGTATGTTTTCAGCGTCAAAAAAATCAACGTCCGGCGCCACACTTTCAACAATGTTGAACACCAGATCCACCAGCATAATCATCAGAAAGATGGCGAAAGGAACAAAAAAAACATTGGTAGGGAAAGATAACAATATTGATATCATCTCGTCTAAGGTCATACTTACCAACTATTTTACAGAATGATTAAATTTATTTTTATCTGGAATCTGGTCACATTTGGCGACCGTATATAAGGGAAAGTTAAAAAAGGCTCATTGAATTTATCACCCTCAAACCTCCGCGACAAATGGTTTTCTCCCTGAAAAGGTATCTCATCGGTAAAAGACGGAAAAAATAAAACTTGAACTGCACCGCCAATAACGCACAGCCGGATGTCATTTCAATTTTCTGTCTGGTTAAAATCACTTTTTCAACTGTCGATCTACCGGTGAAAATTTGACGGTCAGAACAAAGCAATTCGGACTTTTGGAAGCCACATCCGTTTTGAACATCACCGGTGAATCACAATCTTTCGCTGATCACATTGCTGCCCCTGACAGGCAGTAATGACGACTTCGCCACTATAATCCGCCAATAACAGTTGCTGCTGTTCATACGGCTGATGATTAATATACCAAAGCACTTCGGACGCTGGCTTATTGCTTTCCAGCTTCAGTTGCCGGATTTGTGAGCGGTAATAATGCTGACCGTTCTTGATCGACTGAATTGCAATTTCCAGTTCCGGATGTCCCTGGCTGATAATTTTCCGCTGCTGATGCCAGATGCTGAGCGATTCCGGCCAGTGATCATGACGAACAAAGTCGCCATCACTTTCCAGTGTGGGTGGCGTGAGCCCGTTTCGGGTAAAAGCATATTTCTGATTAAAACAGTCTTCATCTACCGTTGCCGACTTTGCCCGTCCGCCCGGCCAGCAAATAAGTTTGCGGATGACGGTCTCCGGCTGTTCAACCCGTCGTTTCTCTTCCGGTAACTGATCAAACACATCAAACATCACCGGCGCCGCGCGGGTTGCCCCCAGATACCCCACCACAGGCGTTGCATCTGGTCGGCCGACCCAGACGGCCACGGTATAGCCGGGGCTGACACCCACAGACCAGAAATCACGATAACCGTAGCTGGTACCGGTTTTCCATGCGATTTCGCGACGCACGCGGGGCACTACCCGATCAGATGCGCTGATGCTGCTGAGCATGTGAAACACCATCCAGCTGCTTTCTTTGCTCAGCAACTGAGCCTCGTTCGCAACAGGAACTGCCTGCGCTCCGCCCTTCACCACTCGCAGCGGGGAAACCTGACCGGACATTGCCAGCGAGCGGTACATGGACGCCAGCGTCATCAGATTTGTTCCTGTCCCGCCCAGACCTACCGTCAGATTCGCTTTTTCATGGTCAAGCTGAATTCCGGCTTGTTTCATCTGCGCATCAAACACGTCCGGACCGAGTGCGTTAAACACCTGAATCAGAGGAATATTCAGAGACTGTTTCAATGCCTCACTGACACTGACCGCCCCCTGAAACCGGCCATTCAGGTTCTGTGGTTTGTAGTCATAAAACGTAAAAGGAATATCACTCAGTAAACTTTCGGTATGAATGATGCCACGATCGATAGCCATGCCATAAATAAACGGTTTCAGGGTTGATCCCGGTGAACGGACCGCCTGTGTCATGTCGACGTGAGCGAACCGGCTGTCATCCTGAAAATCGACCGAACCCTGATAAGCCAGAATCTCAGTTGTCTGGTTGTCTACCACCAATACGGCTGCTGACGAGTGTACCGGCAAATCACGTTTGACTTTGACCAGCAATCGGGCCACTCGTTGCTGAATCGTATCATTGATCGTGGTGGTGATGACATGCTGATCCGGGTAAGTCTGTTTCAACGTCCTGCTCAGCAGGGGAGCCAGCTGAACCCGGTCAGACTGCCGCAGTTCAACCGGTTCCTGGGAAAGATATTGAAATGCCTGTGCTTTGAGCAGCCCGCTGTCATGAAGACGCGACAGGACTTTATTTCGCATCGCTTTTGCGACTTCCGGATAGCGATCCGGACGATACAGCGACGGCTTTTGCGGCAACACGACCAACAGCGCCGCTTCATTTTTCGTTAAGTGTCTGGCTGAGGTTGCGAAGTAACGGTCAGCTGCCGCTTCTACACCCGCGATGTTGCCGCCAAACGGTGCCAGGTTCAGATAAAGCGTCAGAATCTCATCTTTGCTGTAATACCATTCCAGCTGAAGGGCGCGCCAGAGTTGTTTGAATTTGCCGGCGACCGAACGTTCATGCGGGTCGAGCAAACGGGCCACCTGCATCGTCAGGGTAGATCCGCCAGAAACGACATGCCCGTGGATCAGCCACTGAAACGCAGCCCGGAGAATTGAAAACGGATTAAATCCCGGATGATGGTAAAACCAGCGATCCTCATAGTTCAGCAGCGCCTCAATATAAAAAGGATCGACTTCAGGTAAGGTGACGTTGTAACGATGGACACCCTGGCGATCACCGAAAGAGCGAAGCACTTCACCTTCCCTGCTGACAACCACAGTTGCCGGACCATCCGGATATAAAGGCGGAAGCGGGAACACGCTGTTCAGTGTCCACGCCATCAAAATCAGAAAGGCGCTCATCCCTGCCGCCAATTTCAGCAGGGATGAGCGTGTCGTGAACGGCAATTTCATGGATTCGTTTTCGTCTCAGAGATTGCCATTATTGCTCGACCGTAACGGTTTGCGGTGTCTGCCAGTACGCCAGATGTTTTTCCGGACGGTACATGGACTCAATAAACACAGGTGGCACAGCAAACGTCCCCGGAACTTCCGCGCGCAGCACGTAGCCGTACTGATAAATCTGTTTTTTATACATCTGGCCAGACAGAACAAACCGGTCGTTGCGATATTCCTGATGGTCTGGTGTTTCGAGTTTCACTTTCTCCGGCAGCATCCGTTCAATTGGCAGCCCCTGATTCAGTGCCGGGTTTTCCAGCACGAAGCCAGCCGGAATCTTGTCCACCAGCAGCGCATCATTGATCTGTTCCTGCAGAATAACGGTCAGAACGACCACGACCCGGTCACCCACTTTCACTTTGTTCGACGCCAGCGGCTGCCCATTCGGTTGATACCACTGACGCGTGACTCTCTCAGCGTTCAGGGTATTGAAGCGACTCGCCTGATTGGCAATCGTGCGATCCAGTTTCTGATAACCTTCCGCCATGACTTTGACATAAACCGGTGACTGATCCAGATTGCGAATCACCAGATCGGATGTCAGGGGCTGGCTGAATGTTCCCTTGTGGCTGACCGACTGATCATTGAAAGCCAGATTGAACACTTGCTCACGGTTTGCAGCACTTGCCAGTACAGACGCCTGAACCAGCGCAGAGCGTTCCTGCGTGCTCATCCAGCGTGTCTGTGACAAACCAATCAAACGTTCCAGGTTTTTGGCCTGAAGTTCCAGTGCTTCACGCTTCACTGATTTATCTTTCGACATTTCTTCAAGAATCAGCACAGACTTGGCAACATCACGCAGATCAGAACCGTAATCACCGTAGTAACGGTATTCCCGGCTGAAACGGCCGATATCATCCAGCATGTCTTCAGCTTCATCACTCGCACCCACATTGGCATAACTGGCGGCCAGTTGCAGGTAGCTGAGCTGAGTCGGCAGGCCCGACAGCTTCATCTTATCCAGATCACTCCATTTCAGCTTACCCTGCTTGCTGGTCAGGTAAGCGGCATAGGCACGGGCTACTTTGGCAGACTGGCTGTCATAAGCCAGATCACTGGTCAGTGAATCGTTCCGGACATAAACCAGCAGACGGTTATTCGCCCGGTTCAGCATGGATTCCGGCACAACCCCTTTAAAACGCTGTTCCGCCGTATTCAGGAAATCGGCCACGTACGCCGTCAGCCATGGGTTTTCATGGCCGCTGCTGTCCCACAGCGAGAAACCGCCATTGGCTTTCTGCATGGTTTTCAGACGCTGAACGGCTTTTTCAACCACACGTTTGTCTGCTTCATCCGGCGAGATGCTTTCGGCATGACTGATGCGGTCAGACTGGTGCACTTTGGCTTTAAAGCGATTCAGCTCCGGCGCGTCCATCAGGAACGGCCAGGCTTTACTGGTGGTCTGCTCGGCACAGCCATACGGGTAACGGAACAGACCGCGTGCATGTTCTTCCGGGTTCAGCACAGGCGTCCGGCTGAAATAAGCCTGACCCATACTGTTTTGCACCACATCCATTCCTGACCATAAGCCCTCGCTGGCTTTGTATTCTTTCCCTTTCTGCAGCAGAACCGACTGCACCTGAGTGACCCATGGCATCACAGGACGGACCGGTACTTCCCAGGAACGATCGATATCAATCTCATCATTCTTCACGGTCAGTGCCAGTTGGGCACGTTCAGTCAATATGGCATCCGACACGCGGAAACTGAAGCTCTGGCTCCAGTGCGCGCCGTGTTTGAGGGTGACCGGCTCAGGCGTCAGTTGTCCCTGTGCAGCCAGTGTTTCACTCAGGTTCAGCGCAACATTCAGTGTCTGCGGGTGACCACTCACGTTGTGCAGATCAACCGTTACCGTCGAGATATCACCCGGCACCAGGAAGCGGGGCACACTGAGCTCAGCGACCACCGGCGCACTGACCGGTTTATCCAGAACCGTCTGACCCACCTGAGCGCCATTGAAGGCTGTGGCAATCACCTGAACTTCGCCGTTGTAATCCGGGATCACCATGTCAACCACAGCTTTCCCCTGCACCACTTTCACCGGCTTGCTCATCAAAATGACAGTTTTGCTTTCAACCAGCCCGTCATTCTTGTTGTCCGCTTTTTTATTGGCATCACTACCGAAACGGGACTGCGCAAACGGATTCGGGCGCGGATCGTACATCCGTGAGTACATATCAACGACATCTGCACTGTAACGGCGCTGACCGAAGAAATAACTATGCGGATCAACCGGCTCGAAACGACTCAGGTTGATGATCCCTTTGTCCACCATCGACAGAGTCACCCAGGTCTCACCGCTCTGCTTCGGATCCAGATGTTCAATCGTAACCGGGACAGAAAGTGTCTCAGACGGCTTAATCAAATCCGGTAAAGTCAGCGAAACCGTCAGCTTGCGATCAGTCCGATCCAGTTTCAGCGGACGAATTCCAAAGTAACGTTTCGGCGTCTGACCATCATTCCCGGTTAAGGTCGTGGTGAGGTAAATATCGTGACGGGCCAGGGAGGCATCCAATGGTACCGGAATTGTCACTTCACCGGCCTGCACCGGATAGCTTTCAGACCATACCAGCTGATCCGTTTCCAGCGTGACCAGCAAATTGCCGTTTACCGGCGCAGTAATGGTGACATTGGCCTGCTCACCAGCCAGGTAAGCCGCTTTGTCCGTGTTGATTGCCAGATGATCAGGCTTCGCTTTGATCTGCTCATTGCCGTCATACCAGCCGGCATAGAATGAATAGGTCGACGAAACACCCGTGGCGGTATCTTTCACCGTCAGGCGGTAATCACCCCAGCGGGTCGGGAAGACCATGGGCTCCGGATTCTGACCCACTTGAATCGTCTGAGTCGACATCCGTTTCCAGCGATCCTGCTTTTTGCGCTCCCAGCCAATCCCGTCTTCATAGATCCAGTAATAAGGACCCTGATCGTAATCCATGGTGACTTCAAGCTGACCTTTGATCAGCGACTGGCCGTCAGCACTCAGCAACGCGATTTGGAACAAAGCATCGCTGTTATACGGCACACTCACGAACTCAGGTTTGATCCCGGGAACAGGTGTGTTTTTCCATGAGACATACTTCAGTTTGCGCTGCACCGCGGCACCGCCGGATTCCAGCAGACTGAAGTTGGCAACCACTTTCACCGGGCTTTTGAGTTTCTCCGGTGCAGGCGTCGGTAACTTCACCAGCAGACGGCCTTCGTCAGATAAAGTCTGCTCTTCCAGCTGTGCGTAATCCGTATCCAGCGTGAAGGATTCACCGACGACGAAATCGGAATATTTACCCGGTATGGTCTGAACCGGCTGATACGTGACCGCCGCTTTCAGGCGGTTGCCGGCAGCCGGGCTTCCGAACAGATAGCGTCCGTTCAGATTCACATCATTTGTCTGTCCGGCAAATACAAACTCAGCCGGAGAGTCAAAAGTCAGATCCATCCGCTCAGGGACAAATTCCTCTAACTGGAAAGCCAGCTCACTGATTGGTGCTTTCGCCGTCGGATCCAACCGGACTTCCACACGATAGCGTCCGGTTTTCCAGTTCAGCTCGGTTTCCAGCTGGCGGAAATAATAGCCACTCGCCTGTGGTTCCAGCTGCTCTTTCAGAATTTCTTCGTTCCATGGATTCATCACCGTCAGCGTAATCGGCCGATCGGCCAGCTGGCGGCCATCCATATCCCGTAACAGGATATTCAGCGGCAGGCTTTCACCCGGTTTCACCAAATCGCGGTTACTGTAAATGTATGCTTCTGCAGACTGAAATTTACGTCCGCCGACCTGACTCTCAGCCAAATCCAGCGGCGCTTCACGTAGCGGCAGAATCGCCATTTCTTCTTTTTCAATGCCCGCATCGTTGGTGCTTTTCACCCGGGCAATCACAATGTCTTCCCGTTCCGTTTTCATCTCGAACGTGGCGACACCGTGCTGATTAACCGGCTGACGTTCGATCCGTTTATTATCCCGGTAAATCTCAACCACGCCCTGAGTAACAGCGTCACCTGTAGACAAGCGTGCCAGCGAGAATGATGCCTGATGCTGATGAATTCGTGCCTGAATGCCCACGTCCGTCAGCAACATATGCTTGGCTTTCACTTTGTAAAACATACCCGGCGCTTTCACGACCACGACATACCACCCTGAAGGCAATGAATGCGGGATGGGTAACCTTGCCGGTGTCTGGACGTCCTTTTCGCTGGGCGGCAATGTATAGCGGTCGGAAAATACACTCTGGAACGCATGGTTCATGTGGTCCAGGTCGTAACTGGACATTTTGTCCTGAATATAATGACGGTTGAGCAGCTGACCCGGCTCCGTCACCTTCAGAATTTCGACATCCACATGTTTCAGGTTAATAAAGTTGATCGGAATCGACTGATCGTCAGACTGCGGGACTAAAGGTCCGCTGCCAACAAACAAAACATCCGGTGCCTGCTGCTTATTTTCAGACTCAGTTTCAGCAATACTGAGCGCAGAAAAGAAAGAACAAAACAGTAGAAGCGATATTTGCCTCCACCGGTTCAAGTTACGCGATATAAACATAAAAAGTCCCAGCCGTCCTTACTGACGAGAGTTAACGGGGTGAATAACCCGGTAAGAAATAAAAATATATAATTTCCTGAAAGTTGAGAACTACAATAAAAACCCTGAATTGGCAGAACCAGAATCAACTGAAATTGCATCGGTCTCACCATGACTGGGCAATCTCACTTGATACGGAAACAGGTTCAGTCAATGAAAGAAAGCATGCGTATTCCGCACACTTTCTTCGCCATTAAATCAGATGCAAGACCGCCATTTCAGACGGGTTTGATTGACCAGATGATCCAGCTCCGGCAACGCAATATTGGCTTTCGGGTGAATATCATGAAAAAGAATAATCCCCTTTCGCCACAACAACATGAGTGTGGTCACCCGATCACTCACCTGTTTTGCACTCATCTTGCCGTTCCAGTCCTGACTGTCGATATTCCACAAATAAACCGGATGGCCCTGCTCACGGAGCCATGCTGAAATTTCCGCAGTCCGCATGCCATAAGGCGGACGAAAACCTTTTTGCGTATTCAGCGAAGAAAACGGCGCCAAAGCCTGAACCGTTTTTTCAACTGACGATTTCGACCAGCTCAGATCTTTATGAGCGCGATGGCGCCAGCCATGCGAACCCAGGCATTGATTCTGATAAAGCGCTTTATTTTTGGCCTCAGCTAACTTATGACCCAAAACAAAAAAAGTCGCGTGAATTTCTTTTTCCGTAAGCTGTGTGATCAACTGTTTTGTCCGGGTCGGATGCGGACCATCGTCAAATGTCAGCAGAAACTCGCCATCCGCGTAATTTTCCCCCGTCAGCTCACTCTGATCATAAGTCAGAATTTCACTGCTGATTCGCGGAAACAAGGCTGCCAGCCTGACCTGTTCAAATAAATAATACTGATAAAACTGCGCACTGGCTTTCAGCCACTGGCTGTTCAATGTTGGCAGACGCTCGTCAGCCAGCTCCAGTAACGTTTCCCAGCGATCAATGCCGGTCTGCCCGGTTGCATTCCCGTAGCCTTGCATTAACTGACGCTGCGTTTTTTCACGCCATTGTGCCACTGAAGCAAAATTCACCTGCTTCAGCCCGGTAAAGGTCTCAATCTCCTCTTCCGAGCCCAGAGGCACAGTATTCATCATACTTGCGAACTGCAAAATTTCTGCGGCAGAAGCACGGTCAAATGCCTCTCGTGAATCAATAGCTTCCGGCCACAACGCTCTGTCGATGGTGGCGACTTTTGCCGGGCCTGCGGCTAGCACCTGTCCGGACCAGAGACAGAGTAAAAACAGTAACCTGATGATTTTCATGGTTTATCCGAAATAGAAGAAAACGCCTGACGTTGCAGGCGTTTTAAGACGAGCCATCATTGAATGTGCAGTTTCTCTTTCATCCGTGAAATTCCCTTCTGATAAGCAGAATGTTCACGCAGACGCTGTGCCGCTTCAAAATTTTCCAGCGCACTTTGCCATTCAGAAGACGCTTCGTAGATACGGCCGATATTGTAATACGAGCTTGCCTTAATGCGGTCAGCACGATTACCGGAAGCCAGTTCAATTGCTTTACGGTTCGCCCATAACGCTTCGGCACGGCGGTCCAGTTTCGGATAAGTCACGCCCAGGTTGCTGTATGCCTGACTGAAATCAGGATAAAGGTTCACTGCATCCTGGAAATGGTACATGGCCGCCAGATAATCTTTATTCTGATAAGCTTTTTCACCAGCCGTGTTCATTCGTTTCGCTTGCGCAATCATGGTGTCCGTGATCATGCTGTGCGATTCAAAAGAATCAGCTTTCAGAATCCCTGCGAGATGATTATTAAGTTCCGCAGTGCGCGTCAGCGATAGGTATTGGTTGATATCATGGAAAGCACCGTTGCCGTCAATACCAAAAACAACCCAGCTGTTTGCCTTCACATCATTTCGGACTTTATAGCTTCTGATATGTGTCTTCCCGACATACACATCAACCCGGGCATTACTGGCCGACAGCGCTCTCGATTGCTGACGCTCACCATTCGAATAATCCCGGACCATATAGACATAACGCTCACCCTGCTTCTTTTTCACCACAGTAATGGTTTCGGGGCCATACGACGTGGTGTCATCCACATCCAGATGCGTTTGATCGCCTTCTTTACTTGAGAAGAACACATGGTTGTCAGGAAACACCATGTGCGAATCCAGATCTGACGGCGAGCTACCCCAGGTCAGCACAACGCGTAATCCGTCAAGGTTCGGCATTTCCGGTGACAATGCATAGGTGAATCCTTCACACGGGCACTTCACAACCAGCGTCGAATATCCTTCTTTTTCGATCAGCATGGTGGTATCCGGATCATCTTTAAACTGAGTGAAACCGGCTGTGCCTTTCGCGTCCGTATTCACTTTGACCGAACTCTCTCCCGTCCGCTGCCAGGTGACGGTAGCATCCGGAATGGTTTTTCCTTTCACCACGGCGCTGAGCACCTGAATTTCGCCGGCATTCGCCATGGACGACATCAATCCCACACAAGCTGTCAGGCATGAAGCTTTTAGCCAAGAACGTTGAAACATCGTTATTATTCCTTTTTGTTGACTGTTACCCTAATGGCGACATAACGATACCAATACTTAAGAGGTTGCTCATCCATTCATTGAGTATTACTCATTTCAATGCATACATCGTTTTTTGAGCGCTTCATAAGACTTCCGATTCATCATTTTTTGCGTCAGCTCAGATTTCCCCTGATTTTTGGTGTAGTCATAGGTAACATGTTCAACCCAAGCGCCCTTTTCGAGCACTTGCACTTCTTGATGTGTCTCATCAGTTTTGTAAAACCCACAAACCAGCTGGCGTTTGGCATTCACGACCATGCCATTGATTTCCCAGTCTGCCGCTTCCGAAAACAACTGTTCTGCCGGATGATATAAAAAGATTTCAGACATCTGATTCGCGCCAGGATCATCATCAATCACCAAATCCTGATAGCCGTCAAAATTGATATCGACGAATCGGTAGCTGTAATCCAGGTATTCAACATCATGAGTTGCCTGTATCGTTTGCACATCATCGTTCACGAACACAATGTCCATGTATTCATGATAAATATTGACTTCTTCGACCAGAGTTTCTGTACTGACTTTTACTTTCGCATCGATCAATGTTGAGAAAATCATCATTGAGAGAAAAGCAGCAATTCTGTATTTCATCTGACTCATCCACACTTACCTGCATTGGGCTTCAAAAAGAGTTTGCCGGTGATGCTTCACCCGCAACTGATGCGTTTGGGTATCCAGAGCATATTCATAATTGCCCCGCTGAAATGAAAGCTCAGCCTCCGATTGAACCGGATAAGTCTGCTTCAGGCTGAGTTCACGTTGTCCCGATTTCGCAAAGTTATAGGTCAGCTGTGTCGCATTGTTGTCAAAGCACACACTGGCAACACGCTGACGACCAATATCGCAAATATAAAAATAACACTCTGAGGCTGAACATCCGGTGTAAAATTTATGACCAATCCGGTCGATAAGTGAATAACCAGCTTCATCGTAAAGTTGTGACGGTGAGAATTGATTCAGGCTCAGGGGCAACCCAAATATCTCAGAGAGCAAGACAATATCGGCGGAGGATCGGATCTTTGTCCTATCCATCTCAAACGGCTTTCTGACTTTGGTTTCCGTCACTTCAGTGAAAGGCGGGACATGTAATTTCTGAAACGATGCTTCAGCAACAACCTTTATCGCTCCTGATGTATCAATGTAATACACGATGCCCTGATTTCCCCGATCGCTCGTTACAATAACTTTGAGCAGCGATTCACTGTCGCGGTATACAAAATCTGACGTCTTACTGCCGCAGCCATGTCCCCACCACTGTTCAAGGATCCGTTGATCATGATGCTTCACCTGAATGGCACAGTAAGGCTCAAAGCCCTCTTTAGAACTTTGCAGACTGATTTCAAATGCCATTACACTGCCGGATACAAACATCAGCACAAAGCTCAACATTCTCATGATCTGGTGAACACCCACGACGCCTCTCAAAACTCACACCGATACAAGTCATGGCGACCAGTTTCCTAGCTGGCATAAGCGTCATCCAAACCATTCAGTTCCTGATGCATATAGCCATTCCGGGACACAGTCCAAAAGCCATACCAGGTCACCGCATACTGTGATTCATTCCGCTTCTCAAGTGCCATCACCGGATGTTCTGTTGAAAAGTCATCCCAATGCAATTGCATACCACCCGGTCCCAAATCATCCGGCTGAATCAGATAAACCAGGATATTGCTGTCATCGGCATTGCTTTCATCTGTAGTCATGCGGGCTTAGATATAGATCTGATTCGACAACACTTCGACAATACGCTTGCCCTTCTGATTGGTGAAGATTTTAAAATTGCTGAATGCCTCACAAGGGGCATTTTGCAGATAATCCGGTAAGTCGCCCGCGTGAACCACAGATGCGCAGAGCAAATTGACTACCAAGAAATATTTTATTCAATGCATAAGCTAACTCGTCATTGAACTAAAAACACTTTGGTCTCAATTGAAGTCAAATACGCATCATTTTGTGCGTATAAGCATTTCACTTTCTATCGTCCGCTCTTATTTTGATTGAATTGAAATGCAGGGTCATCACATTTTAATTCCTCCATTTCAAATGACATCAGCCCTTCTGAGTAACTTTTTGAAGGTAATACACATCGTTCTAAGTAAGAAAGGATCAGTCCCTGTTCAGAAAGCACAGGAACTTTCTGAAACTGAGAATAACCAGATTGTTCCTGATGGGGTGATTCATATCTGCGATGCATCAGATCATCAAAAGACTCAATCGGGAAATCAGTAAATTGATATGCATACATATAAGAATTAAACCGTTGATCGTTGATACTCCAGCTTGAATCTGTGCAAATGATCACATCCATCAGGTACTGCGCTTTACCTGGCACAATTTGATAAATGCAGCTTTCGCGGGAGCTGCTCAACATGACATCCCGCTCTAAAATAATCGGACCTGATTCTTCCTGACTCAGGATATAAAACATCGCAGTCATCGTTTTCCGGATATTTTCATTCACGAGTTTTCCGTCAATGAAAAAACCGTCCTCTCGAATCTCTACGGCTGCATGCGTCATTGCCGAAAATATTGCAAACGCCAAAATCATGAAATATTTAATTCTCATTTAAAAAACTCGAATTAGAGAAAAGAATGTTTTTGTTTCGACAACCATATTGACGAAAAACTTATCATTCATTTCAAACCTACACTATTGATTATCATTCATGCCTTCAAGTTTCATTTTTCAATGGTATCAAGGATTCAATTCATAGGTTTTGCCATCAAAGCGGACCGTTTTATACAGGTTTTTCACTTGTACTACGCTCTCATCTTTCATTTGATCAAGAGTCTCCTTTTTTACCTTGGTTGTAATTCGAATGTCATTATAATCATTCGTTTGATGTTTTAGCATTGAAATAAATACGTTACTCTGTTTTGAAATGAGCGTATCATTGTTGATTTCGCAGTGTTCACCTTGAAGACTTTCCCAGATATTCGTGGGGAGGTTCAGTATCACAGGCACTAAATCTGAATATTTTTCTACAAACAACGAAAGATAATCAGACATAAAAAAATCAGCACATCTTGGTGAAGTCCCAATCATCAGCCTTACGCCAACTGCACGTGTCTTATCATTCAGGTTATATCGTGCTGTATCCAGTTTGATACTATATTCATTAACTCGAATACCACCATCTTCTTGAACCTCATCACTATAACTGGAGACAACTTTCCCGGTTAATTGATCAATCAATACGACACGCCATAAAAACCGATCGCCACCATTATAATGAGTGAGATTCTTCAGATAGGAAGCCAGAATTTTCTGATGGTTATTGGGTAACACTTTACAGGCAATTGCATCAAACTCATTACTTTCAATACCTTGCTTGGAAAGATCACGCGTTAAAATGCTTTTTGATGCTTCTGAACATTGTTGTTTTTCCGAGGCATAAGTTTCAGTCGCGATGAACAAAGACCACAGAGTAAAAATAGAAAAAATCAGTTTTTTCATCATTCTGATATCAACTCAATTAATTGCATGCTTCAATTTCAAAATCAATCGCAACCAGATCCGAGCCATACTTTCTTAACAGCATAGATTTTTGTTTTGAGTAAGTGCCAATTTTCGAACCATCAGTAAAACAAACAAAATAACCTTGTTTGTTTTTCTTGATCACATCAAAACGATAAACCCATTGCTCATCTTCCATAGTAATACTACTGCCAGAAAATTCAGGTTTTGGTACATAATCGAAATCAGGCAATTTCCTTTCTTGCGCGGTCTGTTTTGGCATGAGCGAACTTCTGAATGACGTCACATCCAGATTTTGATAAATGTCATTTAAGTCTGAAACCTCAATACTCAATGCCGGAGCAGCACTCGTTAAGGCGAGACTGAAAGCAAGCATTTTCATGTTTATTGTCCCTCTGTATACAATAAAAAATCAGTTTTACAGATTGAGCTCTACGTCATAGAACCTTTGTTTTTTCATACATTCATCCATGTCCTCATTCAGATAAGACTACATAAAACGGCAGTTTTTATCTGAATAAGATTTCCACAATATGTTCTGATCAGCTTCTGTTCCGGGAATAGCTTTGAGTTTGTACAAGTACATCGTAAGCGAGTTCTGTGTCCTTGGATGCAAGATACTGCAACTCTAACAGCCTCGCTTCCGTCACTTCTGCTTTGCATCGATAGATCATCCATTTTGCGGATGGATCTAACTCAGGAACTTCCAGATCATCACCAAAATAAGGAAGGTGATCACAAACATTTTCTTTGTAGCGACCCCAGGACCGCTGCACATCCCTCAGCTGACTGTATTCGTCTTCACTCAATTGCGCCTTCAGGTCCCGATAAAGCAAATTCAGTGCTTTATCTTTGGCCTCATATTTCTTGTAATCGTGAAGGTAACTGCCGTGAATACTGTCTTGCCAGTCTGGCTTTTGCGCCTGTACCATGAAAGAACCGCAAAGGGTCATGAGCATGAACAGCAATGGCATCAAGAAATAAATGCCAGCAGATTGTGTTTTCATATCACCGTACTCTGTCGTTCTGTTCAATCGAACCGGTTTACCTGCTGACATTCAGCCAGGAAAGATTCTGCCGCAAATTGATACATCAGCGTCAGGCGCAACTTAGTAAACCTAAGCGACCAAAGTGATACACAAGTTAAGGTTGTAAAGAAAAATGAGTTGGTTTACCTAAAAGTAGGACTATATTCAGAGAAAGGCTGTGTGTTTAATTGGAATAATTTTTTTAGATTGTGTTTGTGATATAAAAACACAAGGCCAAATTCCAAATAAAAATCAATCCAATATGTAAAGGGGCAATTTATTCTTCCATTCAAATCCCATTTTGAGATACACAAATAACACAATATCACTCATGTGTTATTTCACCAGAATCCTCATGAGACAAATTTATTCTTTTCCTCATTTTCATTTCGTCTAGATATATTCTTTCATAATGACTATCTTTAAACTGTGGATATTTTCTCCTATAATCATTACCATATTTATATTCAAGTCTAAAGACTTCTTCTAATCCACTATCCGCTAAGGTATAAATTGTAACGTCTTCTGTTGAATCACATTGGTGATTAAATACAATTTTGATATTGCTCTTTTCAAAACCTTTCTTCTGATCAATCTTTTTTTCAACAACTAAGCAATTGGGATAGACATGTTATACCGATATATCCCATTCACAAAGTAAACGGCATTCACATTTGCAGAGCCTTCATTCAGGTACACACTTTTAAACTGTTCTCTTGAACCCTCTGTACTTTTAGGATAAGCCATTTCAACTTTATCTTGAGTTCCGTATCGGTACTGAAAAATTTCTTTCCCGTGAAAAGATTGTTTGCAGAGTGAAGCATATTTATCAGATATTTTGCAATTAAAACTTATGGATTCACTATCATGACATAGAGTTGATACTCTCATTTCGGCCGAGGGGTCACCAGCGGATACTTCAATACAAATGAAGGTTGAGAAGAGTAATATGATTCCACCTTTGTTCATGTTTATTATTTCCCCGTTGACTCACATTGAATATCTTCCCGCCCCAGATGAATCTTACATTTTTGTTCAGCCCAAGGCGCTGCAACAAGAAAATATAGGTTAGCACCATCGAAACGCATCATTGTTGGGTAGATCGTTGGATATTCTTTTTCTAAATTCAGCTGACTAGACCCCATTTGACAATATCGTTTTCGACTATCCTTATTTTTGTTATAAACCGTGATACAGGGATCATCTTTTCTAATATATACACTCCCTTTGTCTGCACCGCTTGGTCGCCCTTGCCATATTTGGTAATAACGATATTGATTGATATCATCTGCGTAAGCCTCAACAGAAAATCCAATGGATAACAAAATTAGAATAAATTTATTTTTCATGACTTTATACCTTAAACCTGAATTTGTTTATCATTCATCGGCCTTCGGCCGCTTATCGATTGAATTCTAGCGGCTTCTCTTCTGATGATAATATTCGTATTATCACTGGACTCATTCGTTTGGCCATACGGAAATGTTAATAAGAAGTATCTGAGGTTATTTCAACTTTCTTTTGAAGAATTGCTTCTAGTAGTGTACCCCAATACTTCTGATAGGCTTCGAAATTTGTTTCTTCCAGGTCATTCAGACATTCATAACCACCATATGAATGTTCAAAATTCATATACCTCGTGATGTTATCATTGTTAATTCCATTCTCGACATCAGCAAAAATAATTTGCCAATCATGCTTTCTTAGCATTGTCTTGGGGTTATAAAATGAAAAGTCAATAAGCACGTAAGATTCTGAGAACTCTTGAATACTTGCATTGATCACAATACCCTCTGAAGGCTTCTTAAGACTCGTACTTATGAGTATTTTATCATTACTTTTCAGAATGAAATCATCACCCTCAACTTCGATATGATAATCTCTAATCAAAGGTTCATTGATAATTAAATAGTTTTCTGGATATTCTGGGTGATCTTTAGGTGCGACCGTAATACCTAGCTCTTGAAAATCATAATTGGTTTGATAAGGCGCAAGCCTGATATATTGACCTTGTTCACTCACAATGTCTTGCGTGTAGTCGATTTGGCAGTCAAAACTGAATCGTTTTTCAGCGTAGACACAGGGAGAGAGCAATGATGCAAATAAGATGAAATTAAAAATTATTTTTTTCATTGGTATTCCTTACTTTTTCAACAAGTTAAACAGTCTGTTACTTTCGTTTTTTTGAATGGTTCTCTCTGTTTCAGATTGCTGTGAATAATCTTTGAAATTTACAAACAGAGCTGGGTTACATCGGCCCATGTCACCTCTCCTGACTATTTTCTTTGTTCTGACTTCAAAGTGTAAATGCGGAGCACAAGTTCCAGATTTTATTTTTTTAGTGTAACCTATCCCGGACATACCTGTCTTGGCAATGATATCAATTGAGACGGTTATCTGCTGACATACAGCCAGAAAAGATGCTGCCGCACATTGAAACATCAGCGTTAAACGCAACTTAGTAAATCTAAGCGACCAAAGTGATACGCAAGTTAAGGTTGTACCTATAAATTGAGTTCAAGTAAGGAGAAGTGAATTGGGTTATAACTATTTTCTCTCTTCACAATTTCCATTAATAATATTTGAAAATAAAAATATAAATTATCCTTGAGCATATAACAGCCAGCCACATTTATTTATGAACCATCAAAATTAAATGATGATATTTTTAGATCCTAAGATGCAATAAACACCTATGATTTGACATTTTAAATAACACTATTTGTTACTAATGGATTCCATTAAGTATAAATTGATTATTTTAAGCAGCCTATATAACATATATTATGTAGACTGCGTAAAAATCACATAAAGCTCTGAGCCATTTCTATTAAGGCATCTATATGATTAACTCTATCTTTATACATCACACTCAAACACTCTTTTTCCCAAGTATCAAATGTAATTGTCCCTTCTTCAACGAAGTAAGCGTAATTTTTGCAATCACCCTCAATTTGCTTCATCCAGCTCTCATTCGACTTCGAAATACTATCTTTGTGTTCTTCGTTTTCTTTAACCAAATTAATCAATTGACTATATTTTTCATCAAAAACTGACTTAGAATCATGAAACTTTTTTTCAGCACATGTATACATACCTGACATAGTAGAATCTATACACACGTCTTCATCATTTGCTAGTGCCATAAATGAATTCATCACAATGAATAAAAAAAACACATATCTCATCATTCACCTCTTAAGTATTTTGCACGTTGTCTTCCATTTTCGTAAGACTTCATCGTTACGTTAGTTTCTATATATGTGATTAACTCTTGCTTATTATTTTTCATCCCTTTTTCCATTGGCCTGCCTCCTTTAGTAAAGCCTTGATAAACAAAGTCAACCAAAATATCTTTTATTTTATCATCTAAGGAACTCCAATCAGTTCTATCATTATATTTACTGGTCCACTTATTATAATTATTTTCCCCTCTCCTCACATAATCTGGGTAAATAAAATTAAACAGTTTATTTTGCTGTTTTCTTGTAATCTCACCAATTTTATTTTTATTCTGATTTACAAAATCACGTGCTTCAGTTCCTTTCTTTCCTGCAGCCTTTGCAATTTCTTTTGATTTAACTTCTGAAATTCCAGCAGACATTAGATCATTAATAACGTTTTGCTCTGTCCTTTCGCCAAGGTCATAACCTCTTCCAATTGTTACTCCAGAATTATTATTTCCTGGCCAGTGAATTTTTCTAGAAAAATGGATCGAATTATCTTTATCATTTCCTTCAGCATTAAAAGTTATCTGTCCCATTGATACTGTCAACCATCTCAGATCCATTTCATCATCTAGCAATGACGTTACACCCAACGGCCAAAAATGCCACACCTGCGGCTGAATCTGCAACTTCTCGGCATCTAACTTCTGAATCCATGCTGTTTGCTCAATTCGCTCTTTCTCGTGATCAGTAAATTTATCATACAGTGACATGATTTTGTCACGATATGGCGATTCACGAAAAGTTTCTTCGGTCAGGAAGTAACGGATGACATGTTGTTCAAACAGCTCTCGCCCCTTTTCCAATACGTCGTTAACCCAAGAATCTTCCACCTGCTCTTCAAAGTGCCACTCACTCGGGTGCTTGGCGATCACTTTTTCCAACTTGTTTGTTGCAGCCTGATAAAAAGCAACCAACTCATTTTCAGAAATCTTACCGTCACCATCTGTATCAATTCCTATCGCACGTCGAACATCACAAAAAAAGATATTTGATGGCTCCATGATACCATTGCTGTCACTTCCATCAATCACCTGAAAGCCATGCTCTTCCTGACCACCAGACAACGCCTTCAGGAAATAAGGTGGGGGTGGATCGTTCGAAAACACTTCTAGATGAACACGATATTCCTGATCGATATTCCCCTGAGCATTTTTCAGATATTCATATTTTCCCAGATAGCCCAGATGCTCTTCTGCGGCAATCTTGAACGGGATTTCCGGGATCTGAACGGTGCCATCAACAATAATCGGCAAGCTCGCTTCCGCTCCGTTCTTGGTGTGCCATGGGGGCAACTTCTTGGTCAGAACATTAGCTATCTGAGGTATATAATTTTCTGCCGTGTTTTCTGTGTATTTATTTACAGCCAGCCAGACTTCCTGACCAAGCTTCCGATCTGCTGCCGACTGGCTGTTCACACGCACGTTTTCCTGTGATATATCATTCTCACTAAACTGACCCACTTGAACAATTTTACACTTCAGAAAATCCCAATCAGTCGATCTAACTTTCTTTTTTGTCGTTGCTCTTCGGGTCGGATCCAGTAATTGAATCACTGTACCAATTGGCATGAGCTGTGACGGTTCGAAATCTGCCGTGGCCGGGTTACCCCGGACAGACCACGTTTGCGTTAGCTGAATATATTGAATTTCACTCACACTCTCCGCTGCCGTGATCGAATCCTGAATCTCTTTCTGAGATTGCAGATGCATGTACAGAGAATAGAAGGTGTATTTCTCATCTTCTTTATCCGGATTCTGGAAGCTGTGACGCAGCAGACAGAAATTATTGCTGTAGCTGGACGTGGTATCCATATATTGCGTGGTCGGATATTCCTCCGCCATACGATAGGCCACCAGCTCACCGTCGGCCATCGCCTGGACCGGCTGAAAATGCTGTGCCCAAAAGGCAATACGATTGTTGATGTGAAGACCACCGTGCCAGCCACGGCCTTTACTGATAATGTACCGGCCGCTGGTCTGTCCGTTGAGCAGCACTTTCAGCGCAGCCAGATCTTCGAATGGTTTGCCGTCGACCTGGCAAATCGGGAATGCAGTTTTCATGTGTTTACTACCTTAGTCTGAATACACATCGAAGAACGGAAGCAGGCTTTCCTGTCCGGTGGTTGCTGTAGTGAAGACCACAGCGGTCACCTGGCCGACCGTGGAACTGTAACCGGAAACCTGAGTACTTGTCACAATACTTTCTTCAGCATTTTCAGTGAGCTGCATCAGCGTCTCACATAAAGATGAAAAGTATTGCGTGGTGATATCCGGCAGCAGTCGGTTCAGGGTTTTTAAACCTTCTTCATAACGGGCAATCCCATCAACAATGACAGTCCGGTGATCGTATTCCGCCTGAAGTTTCATGAAAGCCAGATACTCTTTGATGCCACTGACAAAAGTATCGATGTACTGATTAAATGTCTGAGCGACTGCGTCCCAGTCCATATTTCGGATATATTCAATACTGTTTCCGGTGCCGTGATAACGCACGCCGCCCAGCAAAAATGCCGCAGGCAGGAGATCATCGGGTGCAAACATGGCGTCCAGGATATGACCCTGCGGATGGCACAAAGGAGCCAGGCTGTGTATCAGCGGCACATAATGATCGACCGTATCGGGATCGCGCTGAATCCAGTCCATGGCCGAAACAAAGCATTCCGCAAACACTTTATGCTGGTGTTCCGTGGCAAAGTAAGCAGCACTGAACTGACTTTCGAATCGGACCAGAGATTCAAAGTCCGGGTCAGAACAGGTTTCAGACAGCAGAACGCCCCAGTCATTTCGAACCCCGCTGCGTTCCTGCCAGTAAGGCACGCGGTTACCCGCCACTGCTGAGAAGTAAGTGAACATGTCCGGGTATGGCTTTTCTGTGGTGTTTTCTGGCAAATCTTCATACGGCTGGTAAGGATCCTGCGACTCCTGAATGTTGAAGATACACAGTGTCTCTTCCAGACCACTCACCACCGCCTGGCCACTGGCATTCAGAGTACCGCTTCCCAGTTCAGCCCCGCCTTCATCTGTGACTGTAAATGGCGCATTCGCCAATGGCGCGCCCGTCGGATAACGACAACTCAGCGTGACATCGAACGTTGAGGCTTCATCCGGCGGCACCACGACACTGGCCTGTGACACCCCGGCTAAGCACATGGTGTTGGCTTTGTTCATGGTCATCATATCGGACAAACGAGTGACACCTTCGCCTTCGAATTTCACCGTTGCCGACGCTGTAACAAAAGCCGCCTCGCCCTGAATCACCCCGGAGACAATCCCTTTTTTATCACCGCCTTCGTCACCGGTGCTGGTTGAAAACTTACTGGGCTTGATGGCAATGCTGTTACCGCCATCCATGGTGATGGTTTTCGTACCATCGACCAGATCGGCCGACTTCGCCATATTTGAGTAAGGAATCGGGACCACAGGCGGCCCACACTGCGTCTTGCACACATCTGGAATATCGGCGTTCGCAACACCATCCGAACCTTGATGGACAATGCTCAAGCCATCTGCACTCACCGTTATTGGCATCCCTAATCCTCACTCTGTTGATTTTTAAGGCCATTTTATCAACAAGGTGCGATTGCTTTCTCACTGGATTATCAGTGATTCAGCCACATCAGACTGTCGTTTTAACGGTTTAACTTAAAATGTGAGCCGTGTTCCGTTTTTTACAAATTTGTTTCACGAAACACTTTCAGAAAAGGAAAAATTTTATCTGTTATATATGCAATGCTGAGCTATTCTTTTTGGTGTGTATTCAAGGTCATGGAAGATGCAGTGTATGTTGTTATGCCACCACACATTTTTAATAATTGACGACAGCAGTATATCCATCGCACTCATGCGCTCCATGTTAACCAATGCAGGCGTCTCCAACGCCAATATTCACACCACCACAGACAGTCTGAAAGCCCTCAGAATGCTGAGAATAAACCGGTACGATGTCGTTCTGTGTGATTATAATTTGCAGCATCATATTGACGGGGGCCTGATATTTGACGAGATCAAACACAACCACCTGCTTCCGCCAAGTAGTGTTTTTATCTGTGTAACCGGAGATAACACTCAGGAAGTGGTCACACATTTTCTGGAACTCGAACCCGATGATTATCTGATTAAGCCATTTCGCTTTCACGATTTCATTTCCCGGATCGAATATGTTCTGGAACGCAAAATGGCTTTGAACCCTTTACTGACCGCCGTTGAGCAAAAACACTATGCGAAGGCCATCACACTGGGGACTGACCTCACGCATCAGTATCCGAAATACAAAGGCTATGTCGGCCGGATTCACGGCGATTGCCTGTTACGTTTACAGCGCCATCAAGAAGCCAAAGATTTTTATCAGAAGGCATGTCAGGAAACCCAGCATGTCTGGCCCATGATAGGCTTTGGCAACGCCCTTCAGGGATTAGGGGAACTCAAACAAGCAGAAGAAGTATTTCAGGACATCCTGCTGAAACATCCCCATCACCCCAAAGCCAAACAGTGCCTGGCCAACTGTCTGATCCGCAAAGAAGAACTACCTCAGGCACTGCAGCACTTTTTACAGCTGCACAAAATTAACCCTGCCAACCCGGTTCGTGAACTGATCATTGCGAACCTGTATGCCACTCAGCAGGAGCATGAAAATGCGGCTTCCGGCTATCAGCGTTTTACCGATAAAGTCCGCGATACCAGTTTGTACAGTTATGGCGTAGACGTGAATACATCCATTTCCTTGCTGTTAGCCAGTATCTATACCAAGGATGTGCAGCATCGTTCAAAACTGGTGAATGATGCACGTAATGCGTTAGTTCGCCTGAATCAAAAAGCCAGTAAAGAAGACAAGAATCTGGCCAATCACCCCAGTTTACTGGTCGGTCTGGCCATCCTGGCCTGTTTACGCGGGGAAATTCAGAACTGTTACAGCATCGCGAATCAGATTGGAACGGAGCACGAACAAACTGATGACTTTTACACCGCACTGAATCTTGCCCGTATGTACGGTTTTTGCGGCATGCCCGATATGTATGAGATGTCCATGGCTACAGCCCGTCAAATTTGTGGCCGGGCTGAAGATGAAGGACTGATGCTCAGCCAGATTGAATTGCTGAATGGTTTTAAAGATGAAATTTATCAGCGACTGAAATTAGGGAGTACATTAGTCAAGCAGGCACAACAATACCGCCAGCAAAATCTGGCCAATAAAGCCCTCAAAAAAGCATACCGTGCTTTTTTCATTGTGCCATTTCATCATGAGCTCTGCTTTTTGCTGCTGGAACTCACCGGACTGGCAACACCTTCCTGGTTACAACCCGAAGCAATCACCGAAATTTTAAAATCCTGCTACTGGGTTTACTGCAATGACAAACGACCCACCGTACAACAAAAACGCCGTGCGCTGGACTTTTACAGACTGGCGATGATACGGCTTGAATGAGATTACATTGACTCTGCAGCACTCGTTGCGCACTGAAATTAAACTAACTTGCACATTGTTCGTACGAGTGATAATCAAAAACAAATATAATTTTCTCGCCATATAAAAAACGATGACACATAATATGTCGGTTATTTTTTAGTGTTATTCACTCCAAATTTTTATCATTTAGTCACATTAATTCACAGAGGCGAAAATGAAACGCTCACTTCTTGCATCACTCCTATTTCTTTTTTCAGTAAACGCCAGTGCCGAAATTGAAACAGGGCCACGTATAGCAACACTATATCCGACAGGGTTTTATCATGATGCTGGCGACGGTTTATACATCGAATTTCAGCCTGGCTCACTGCCTGGATGCAATCAGGATAAAGGCGCAAGACTATCCAAACAAAATCCGAACTATAAAGAGTTGTATTCTCTGCTCCTCACGATGATGGCAACCAAAAACTTTCAGGGAAACTTAAGGTTTGAGCAAACAGAAAATACCGGCTGGTGGAAATGCTCCATCAAAGGTATTTTCGCTTTCCCAAAGTCATAACATCCAAGAAAAATCAATAATTCAATTTTTTGAAGGATTTATTCATGAAAATAATCCCCATAATTTCTCTGCTTACTAGTGTGTTATTCAGCCAGAGTGTGATAGCCAGAACTGACTGCCCGGCCGCTCCAATCCAAAATATTCAGATTGAAGGAAGTATCGTCCTTTATCAGCAGAGTGGTATCTGGCGACGTTTAGGTGTACTGACCGATGTGGGCACCAAAGAAAGATATTCCGCACTGCTTTCCGCGCAAATGGCCGGGAAGAATGTGATGATTGCTTATCCTGCCGATAACTACAATTGCAACGCCACAAACTACAAAGATTCAGCGTTCATCGTACGGACATATAATTAAATTTACTGTCTTTCAATACTCAGGAGAGCCAAATTGATGATCATAAAACGATTTGGTTCTCCATTCAGCATGCATCACACCAAAAGTCTTTTGCCCTTCACTGAACCCAACGTCAAATAAGACATAGGACAATTCGTTGAAAATTATTGCAGAAATAGACATCCCCCCTGATACGCATACAGCGATTCAATTGCTCAGAAACGCCGCATTTCAGGATCATCAGGTTAATCGTTCCTACTTCAAACAACTGCCACATTCCCGGATGCTTACTTATTCTGGTGAACAACTCGTCGGGCACATGGGACTGGATTATCGTGTCATCCGGGTTGGCGATGCTGTCTTGAAAATACTGGGCGTCATTGACTTCTGCGTCAGTGAACATGCCCGTGGACAAGGCATCGGTTCATCCATGTTAGCGACCTTGTCTGCGTATGCAAAAACCAGAGATGTGGATTTCCTGATGCTGATGTCTGAACACACCCATTTTTACTGCCGGCATGGCTTTCAGCAGGTCACCGCACATCACAGCTGGCTCAGACTCCATGAACATCAAAACTACGGGATCGGTTTTGAGCCCCTGAATGAACTCTTAATACAGCCTGTCAGCGGTCTGGAATGGCCATCCGGCCATATTGACTGGCTGGGATATATGTTTTGAGCCACAATCAACATCGATACAGCATTCTCTATACTGGTCTGCCGAATATCACTGACAGTAGCTGCAATCTCACTGTATAAAAGCTATGCTCAGGACAGCAAAATATCTGTCTGATGCAAAACCTTCAGCATTGTATCAAAGCCATTTGCTCATGGTTCTTTATTGGATATCGCAGGAAAGGAGTCCGATGTATATTCCCAAAAACATGCTCATGCATGACAAAACTGCTGTCTCAGCATTTATCTCAGAGCACAACTTCGGTTTGCTCGTATCATCAAACTTGGATGCAACACACCTTCCTTTTGTATTTGAGGACAAAGAGGCGGAAATGGGCGTTCTGTATGGTCATTTTGCGAAAGCGAATGATCACTGGAAAACACTGGAAAACGAACGGGTGCTGATCGTATTCAGCGGACCTCATGCTTATATTTCCCCAACCTGGTATCATCATACCCCCGCGGTCCCTACATGGAATTACGCTGCGGTGCATTGTTATGGCACGATTCAGTTATTAGATGATGCTCAAACGGAGCAACTACTGCAGGTGATGATCGCCAGACATGAGCCTGAGTTAGATGCAAACAGAGACATCATGCCTGATGAATTTCAAAACAAACTGAGACAGGCAATTGTTGGCTTTAAAATTGTGATTGATGACATTCAGGCGAAAGAGAAACTGGGCCAGCACCGGAAAAAAGAAGATCAGCAAGGTGTTTACCTGGCGCTGAGTGAAAGCAAAAAACCTGAAGCAAATGCTTTAGCCAGCTATATGGAAAAAGGAAACGTTGGGCTTGGTAATTCGTAATGTTTCATTCTGAACATCTCCATATTCAGAAACCAGACTGAGGCATTGTTCACCGGGCTGGCGAGTACATGATATTCAGCTCAGAACTGCTCGACAACACCGACGAGCGGATGTATTCATTTGAGGAAGACAGTGATTTTCAAGTGTATCTTGTCCCTTCCCAGAACGAAGGCTGGGCCGCCCCTCTTGAGGTCAAAATGAATACACAGTATCAACAAAGAAATACATCGCAGGAAGGCATTCTTCTTCCTGAGCAGATTAACAACATAAAGAGAAATAAAAATGAAAAAACTATGCTTGTTCCTGATGAGTCTGATGATGTTCGGATGTACAGGGATTACACAATATCGCCATCAAATCTCAGAAAATGATGGAACGATACACTTATATCGGGTTGAAGAGCTGAATGCTGCGGGCATGAACGCGATTTTCTATGTCGATGATCAGAGTATCTTAAAACTGGGTACAAGCCATTATGCAGAGGTGCCAATCAGTCCGGGAAAACATACGATATCTGTCAAAGCGGATTCAACCACGCAAAAAATGACTTATGAGCTCATTGTTGAGCCAAATCAGCAGTATTATTTCATGGTGAAGGCGAACCCAGACAGACTGGGTCCTCAGATGCTTATTCCGTTCATTGAAATTGTCTCAATTCCCGGATTTCTTCTGATCAAACGTGATAAAGCCACATATTTACAAGAAAGTACTCACTTTCAACCCGAAACCATTGTACTAACAAATTTGGACAGCTTAGCGGTGCAATAAACTGCAATTTCTGAGCTGAACAAATCTTTCAACAGGAAGTGTCGTACACCATGGAAAACATCAAAATACTGGCTTTGTCCGGAAGTTTGCGGAAAACCTCATATAACACCACGGCAATCACAGCACTCCAACGGCTGGCACCAAGTCATGTTGACATCATGATAGGTTCTATCAGCGAGTTGCCGCTGTTTAACCCGGATCGTGAAGATGAACACATCCCGGCCTTAGAAGCGCTGAACAAAGCTTTGAGTGTTGCGGATGGCCTGATTATCGCAAGTCCTGAATATGCGCATGGCATCAGCGGCCCGATGAAAAACGCGCTCGATTGGCTGGTCAGCGGCGTGTCCTTTCCCTATAAGCCAATCATGCTGGTGAATACATCACCCCGGGCACAACATGCACAGCAAGCGTTAAAGGAAGTGCTTGCCACCATGTCGGGTGATGTGATTGAAAAAGCGAGCGTTTCAGTCCCTTTATTAGGCACCGAACTCGATGCCGATGGTGTGATGGAAAACGAGGAAATTACCAGCCAACTAAAAGCCGGTCTTGAGGTCTTTTGTGGGGCGATTCATCTGAAAAAACAACATCACAACGTCATCTAAATTGCCTTCCTCAGCAGGGCGACATCACGAACAATGAGCAGCGTTCATCGGTGTCGCCTTCATGTTTTTGGCTACGGTCGCTATAGTTGTTTGTTATTTGTCGGTATCCGGACAGTTCTGTACGACTTTTGGCAGTTCCACGCGATCTAAACCAACACGCGCACCACAGTCAAACACCCCGCGTTGTGACGCCTCTTGAACAGTCTGTCAGACTTCTGTTCTCAAGTCAGCGCAAGTTAACCCTTTCACAAAGCCAGAAATGATATTAATCGTTTTTTGTTGAACCGCACTCAAACCATAGTCGGTTAGATCCATATGCTTCGACGCTGGAATCTCAACAATACAGCTGCCATACGTCTGTTGTTCTGCTTCTGTCGGCAAGACACCTGACTTCGTTGGATATTCTGACGCTCTCACCGAAAGAACTTTCATCTTGTCCGTTTTCGGTAAAGTGACTCTCATATGGTCTAATGTAATTAGTTGATAAATATATTTTTTATGTTCATTGCTTAACCATGTCGAGATATCGCCTCCATTCGAATGCCCAACCAAGGTGAGCTTGTTGAAGTCAAAAGACGGAAAACGCATACCCAGCTCACGCTGGAGGAAGTCCAATGTGTCTGCCCCTCGCTCCCAGTTCTCGATACGAGTCTGATACAAATCACCCGTTCTCGATAATGGCGGATCAGTTGAAAGTTCATGATCTACTGCAACCGTCATATACCCCAAACGATTCAATGTCTCAGAGACGAATTTATACTTTGTAAACGGAACGCGATTTCCAGCACTGATAAAAGCAACATTGCATCGATTTAAGGGAGTACAGTTGTCAGTATTTTTAGGAAACTCAATTTCAACTGGAATGGAACGCTCCCGAGACGAATCCAAAACAACCGTGGTTTTTGCGTTTACCACAAGAGGCAAGATCAAAAGAGATACGCCCAAAAAACGCTTCATACAATATCCTGATTTTAAGAATGTAATCAAAGAAGCCTCACACTGAGCTAATCGGCAACTTATTCAGCCGCAGGCTCGGTATAAGGCATCCCCTTACCTGTCTCCAGGTAATTTTTAAGACTTGCCAGAAAGTGAGTCCAGCCTTGACTGCAAACTTCGAAGCACTCAATTTGTGGGGTCAGACCGAGATGCTCTAAATCCAAACGCGTAGTGGATTCGGATGGACTTGAAAGTTGGAATACGATTGTTGTCCCTATCCACTCGTCCGTTCGTGTCAAACCGGGAACAACTAATTGCGCGTCTATAACACTCCAACAAACCTCCGATTGAGGTCGCAGGGACTCAATACGCATCACTTTGAACGTTTCACCAAACCTTATCGTTATCAGTTCTCCGACGGTAGTGCCTACCTCGCAAGAAGGAGTCCACCATTCAGATATGCCGCGCTGCGTGGTCAAGGCTTCGTAAACATGAGAGACAGGTACAGAGAGAAGTATGCTGTTTTGGTAGTTATTCATAGTATGGCTCCATGATAAATGTTTGTGAGGGGGTCTAACACTGCGTTTCAGTGTGAACAACGCAACCTTCCAACCGAATCCATTGTGCAGTAAACATTAAAGCCAACTCTTATTCAAAATGCCAAACATTTGGAATCATTTTTAAACGCTTTATTAGTCTTTAAAGAGTTCTGGGTAATTCAACACGTCAATCGTTTCTTTACACGCATTAATTATTTCACTTCTTCTATGTTGCGCTGACCAACCGTGAATACGTTCGCAATACCATTTATCTTCAAGTGACGTATATTCAGAAAGTGTTCCCGGATAATCCAACTGAACATTTACCGCATAAATTTGAGAGACGCCGTCTTCTGGAGCTAAGGCACCATCAACGACAGCCTGTGCTAAGACCTTCGCGTACCCCTCTAAAGCAGCTTCCTCATTTGGCCGTACAATACCGAGTTCATTAAGAACAGTATTAAAATAAGCTTCAGCTTCAAATTCATTTACTGGCTTTAAAAGAGAGGCCAATATAGCAAGATGTTCTGTTTCGATACCTTGCTCCAATAGGTAAATAGCCCAAGACACCTTATATTCGCTACCACCAGAGCACATTGCAGCTAACCCAAGCACTCGATAGGTTTCACGTTTTTGTGATTTATTGAACATGCCTATCCCTTGAACCTAATATCTGCAATCAAACGCCACACTAAACCTCAAAAACACACCGAACTTCAAACGAAAAGGAATAATCCAGGGCCACCTTAAATATCTTGTGAGGTTTACTGAATTCACTTGAAATTTACTCAGATAAAATTGAATCGAATTTAGTTTGATCTAGATATTTTCCAAAACCAGACATGGTTCGAATCACGTCGCTATTCGTTGACAATTCTTCAACAGCAGCACTTCCAACCAATTGGAATGCACCTTGTATAGCAAGCTTCCCTTCGTGCTGAATCGCAATTTTTGCTTCATTTACGCAATCCTTTGTCAAAAGCTTGGTTATTAGTTCAGCTGCATACTTATTGGCGTTCTCTTTATCTAATTCAATGACATTTGCGTAAGGCTTAATTTCCGGGCACTCTGACATGGAAAAAAATATCCACTTTGCAAGCATCTTCCTCTCTTCACCAGTCATGTTTTCATTCATACAATACCCCAAATCATGAGATGGTTGACTTGCTGATACAGGATAAGTGCCGACAAGCCCTGTCAGCAAAGTTAAAGCAAATACATCTTTTTTCATTTTGTTTCCTGAATCTATTTCAAATTAACTTCTGTTCCAACGCCGCTTTCACGGCAACAACGCTATACCGTGCAAATGAAATCATTTCGCCACAGACACTTAAGCAAAATATAACACAAAACCGCCGGGAATTAAGAGTCTCGATTGAACGCTTTGTTATGTGTGAAAAACCATTTGATAGATTTCAGTTGATTTCATAAATTGAAATAATTATCATTAACCTTTTAATAATACAGAAAACATATCGTGAAAAAGCTAATTCTATCTTTTTTCGTTTTAACAAGTGGATGTGCAACAACATACAGCCCTCAAAACATAAATGAAAACAGTCCCTTCTTACGTATGCATGGTGATCATAAATACAACCATGCTCACGGTTATTCCGTATTACAGTCCGAATGTGATTTTGACTCTGAGCAACAGATTGGCCTTGTCGGTGGTGCCTTGTTAGATCCGAAAGAAAAAATTGTTCAATTGGAAGAAAACAAGCGACTAATAATTCTGGTCAAAAGTTACGCTACTTATACATCCGAAACCCATGTTACCTCTTATGCGTTTGAATTTACGCCAGAAGCAAACAAACGTTACGACATAGTTGGAATCAAACTAGTAAATAGTGAATCGCAACTCGTCCCGTCTGACCTAAAGTTTCTACCGATAAATCACTGTAAATAGTACTAACTTTTCTTAAGTCCAGTTCCACACTGGACTTTCACTTGAACACCTAACGCCGCATTCAACAGCTACTCCGTTGCAATGCTTTGTTAAGTGGTTCAATATTGGAGACCATCGTCACCAATTTCATCCCACTCCGCTTTAGAGCTAACACACAGATGGGCAGATACCTTCAAGTGCATAGTTTTATCGAGTAATCCTACAGGAACCCAATAGCCACTTTTGTTTTTTAATTCGTTGGGGACTGGACTGCCGCATTTAGCGCAAAACTCTGATCTGTATCCGACTCCTTGATAAAAGATGTTATTTTGTCAGTACCAGAGAGCCACTTAAAACTATTACTTTCCACAAGCACTGCCGAATTGGAGTTAGAGCCTGTCACTCTTCTACATAATGAACAATGGCATTGATAGATATTGGTGCAACCGCCATTTACTTCGAACTGAATTTCGCCACATAGACACTTATCGTTCATCAAAACTCCTTACAACTTAACGCCCTATTTAGGGGTGAGCAACGCAATACCGAAGCTTCTGCATTGCACCTTAAACATTTAACCAAACGCATCACAAGAATACCACGCGTACCGAGTCCCACTTAAACGCTTTGCTAGCTGTGTATGTTCAGCACTCTCGTAACTTTGTAGTCAATTGCGTTGGATCCTTGTGATAGCCATGGTAAAGGATCAAAAAAAACACCATTTTGAAAATAAATCCAGTGCCTTTGGTTGGTATTTTTCTCATACTCTACGAAAAGAACCGCATTATCTGACAAAAATTTGACTGAGTTATGTAGAGTAATTCTTTTGCCTGTTTTCAGTTCCAAAGCTGACTTCATTTGAGGAACTGTTACAAACTCATTTGGTTTACAGAACTCTCTAGATTGCATCCAATTACGAGCAACGTCAAAAGTAGATATTCCACAAGCATTTGCAAACGTAGCTATTCCGCAGCCTGTCTCTTTTACTTCCTGATTTACCATTATTTCGATTTTCTCCAAAAAGCAAACACCACGTTAAGGGGCGACAACGCTTTACCACAAAATCAAACCATTACACTGTAAACAACAGAACCCAACTTTAGCACCAAAGCCGCCAGGCGTTGGGAGTCCCTCATAAACGCTTTGTTATGTAGCGTCCTCAATGTTTAGCGAAAACTCTTTATATCGTTCAAAAAACACCCGAGCTTCAGCTAAGTCAGTCGGGTAAGGAACTGAGTCATTATTATCTCTGTGTGGTCCTATTTTTTGTAAACCAACTTTCCGCTGAGCACCTTCACCACCAAAAACCACCGCATACCAAAAATGCCACGCGGCATGAATCCCACTTGAACGCCTTGTTATATTTTTGGTGACACGAGTATTGTTGATATCGAGCCACTGCCATTTATTTTTGTATCAATAGTTTGTGGAGTCCCTAAATACTCAATACGACCGGAACCATTTAATTTTCCAGTTAACTCGGAAGAAACATTGAGTCGAACCGAGCCTGAACCATTAACTTGGATTTTGCCTATTTGAGACTCTAGTGATGTAGCTTCCACATTAGCAGCACCATTTAAGGAAACACTGAATTCGCCAACTTTGCCAAACAAATTTGACGTGCCAGCACCATTTACTACAAGAGTAAAATTTTTAGCTGCCAAATTTGTAATGTCGACCGTTTGCGCGCCATTTAAGG
This sequence comes from Photobacterium sp. 53610, assembly GCF_036409375.1. Taxonomy (NCBI): domain Bacteria; kingdom Pseudomonadati; phylum Pseudomonadota; class Gammaproteobacteria; order Vibrionales; family Vibrionaceae; genus Photobacterium; species Photobacterium sp. 53610. Next base: position 593,990 of record NZ_JAXOFS010000002.1, read on the forward strand.
TTAGACTAGACACTGAACCATTGGTTAACTCAAAGATTAAGCCTTCTTTGATTCCGACAGCATCTTCAGTGCTAATTTCAAACTTACCGTTGGCACAGGTGTATTTCAATGCATCCAGTTCTTTAGTGGCACCTTTCACAGTACCAGACGAATCACCACTTGCAATCAGTTTGACTGTCGAAGGTACGTTAATGGTTAGCCTCGTGTAATCACATACGGGAACTGTGGTTTCAGTAGCAAATGTGAAAGAACTACTTATCAAACATACAGATAAGAAACTGATACTTTTTATGTTCATCGATTTTTCCCTAAATAATATAACGTCCTGTTAAGGGGTGAGCAACGCAATAAAAAAGCCGCTGCATACCGCCTTAAACACCAAAAGCAACGCATAATAAAAATGCCATGCGTTGTGAATCCCTCTTAAACGTTTTGTTATACGAATTCATCTCCAAAGCTCAATATGACTTGCATTGGTGTATTTTCAGGAGTGAGCGCAACTTTGCAAGCCAATGACGAAGATAAACTTTCTAGAAACTCTAGTAACACCTTAAAATCTGACTCTCCGCGTACATCACAAGGAGCTAAATCTAGTTCAATTTCGGTTTCTATAAAAAAGTGACAATTGAGACAAAGATTACCATTTAATTTAATCGATAAAATTGTCGAATTGGTTTCTTGTAACTCTTTAATTGACGAAAAAGTGTCAGGGACATTTAGCAATTTTCCACCATGCTTAAACTCAAGCTGATACTTTGACAGCTTAATGAAGTCGAGGAACTCATTCCATTTAACTGAGTTGGTATTCTCAATGTAAACATCCCTTAAGCTACCATCAGCTTCAAACTCTTCTTTTAATTCAGTCCATTGATACATAACTTTATCACCAAATTTTCTAGATTCGTATAACGCCCTGTTAAGGGGGGAGCAACACAATACCAATGCCGCCGCAGACCACCTTAAACACTAAAATCAACGCATAGTGAAAATGCCACGCGTTGCGAATCCCTCTTGAACAGTTTGTTATGCCTGTACTCGCAGCATCATCCCACCAAGCTCACGTCTAGAAACCTTTACTGGATACTGGTACTTCAGGTTTCCAAAAGTTATTGTCAATTCACAAGAGTCGAATTCACCTCGGTGGTTTTTGACGTAACGAGCAAACCTTTCCAAAATCCTTTCGTCAGTTATAACTATTTGTGTTACTTGATCTGGACTGCGAAAAATTGACTTGGCATCTGAGAGTTGATTGGAATCGACTGGCTTAGCCTCACAAGACAATACTAACTTTTTAGATTCAACAAAAACCTTGGAATTAATAACATTTATCTGGTCTTCACCAAATTCATGCCAAAATTCAAAGGGAGTTGTACCAACTCTTAAATCGATTGAAACTGCCATTTTTTCTCCTAAAGGCATAACGCCGCCAGCAGCGGCAGCTTGCATGGAGCACCTTTTGTATTACAAGCGCAGCGAACACAAAAGGTGCGGAGTGTAAGCTGTCTAGCCCACGCAGTGGGCGGTACTGCCTGGCCTTGTTAAGCATTTGCGTATTCAAGGGTTATTTGGTCTCTTTTGCTTTCTTGGGATATGTGCAAAACAACCGTATTTTCTAGATCACAGGACTCATGAAAAGCAGAGTGCTTAGAAAACCACAAGACCTCAGAGAGAGACTCATCCTCATGCCAAGTGGTAATTACAAACGATTCATCCGGTATTTCCTTACCCTTAAACTGTAAATAATTTGAAAAATCAACTGAATCGTCCCATGAACTACAGTTGTTACCCCAAGCCATCATATACAGGCATCCGCACTTGCACAGCCAGTCGCTAACTTTCGCCTGCCATTCAGGTGTAACCTCCTGATCTATTACCACCACACACTTAAATGGTTTGAACCGAGATAAATCAGGGAGCCAAGAATCGTTTTGTATTTGCACGTATTCCATTGTGAGTATGCTTAACGCCGCGTTAAGTGGTGAACAACGCCAACCTCCAAACCTAATCCATTGTACCTTAAACACTAAATTTAACTTGGACTGAAAACGCCAAGCGTTGTGAATCCGCCTTAAACGCCTTGTTATGTTCGTAGCCTCGTATGCCACCTAGTTACTTCAGAGAACCTACTTTCATAGACCCTATTCACCGTTGCTACACGAGCTGTGCAGTCAAAATTAAACAACACTACACGTTTTTTAATGGTTTTTACTTTATCTGTATCAACTTCAACTGTTAAAGAAGCTTTCAATAACGTTGATAAGTCGATATTTTCCTTTATAGCTTCGCTTCTAAACCAAGCTGACAGCTCATTGGAAATATACAGTTCAAGTTCACCGACAATCGAATGTGAAACTGTTCCATCGAGCAAGTTAATACATAAGACACCATTGGGCAGCTCAGATAACGTTTCGAGGTCTTCTCCCATCCGCCACCCGACAAACATTTTAGGTAGAACTTCAACGTAGTGATTAATCCTTTTTAGTCCCATAATCCCTCTAGAACATAACATTTTATTCAACGACATCATGTCGTATATTACTTGACTAAAATCATCCTCTAACCAACTGATATACAACAAGTAAACCCATCTTATGAAACAAACATCTCACTAAGATATACGACATCATGTCGTATATCTAATCTATGTACACAATTCTATGTAACTGTTCTGTCTAGCGTTTCATGATTTCTACTCATCGCATCGAAAATCAGCGACTTGTGATTCGGAACTGAAAAAGCGACAGACTATAGTCCCGGTTCTGTTCAACTGTTTTTGTGAAATGATGACCGACATACCACCACCGATTAAACAACCTTCAGGTAAATTTCTTCACCAGCTGCGTGCTTTTATCCGGTTACGGGGATTGTCTTATTCCACGGAAAAGACTTATCTGCACTGGATTCGCCGATTTGTTCTGTTCCATCGCTATCAACGACGTGATCACCTTCGTCCTGAAGATATTCCGGTTTTTCTCGAGCATTTAGTGTTACAGGCAAATGTGGCTCCGAGTACACAAAAAACTGCGTTCAATGCGTTAATTTTTCTGTGCCGGGAATATCTTCAGCTCAACACAGAGCAATTATCATTCAAACGAGCGGCACCGAAAGTACGCTTACCCGTTGTGTTTTCACATGATGAAGCCATCAGTATTATTCAAGAGATATCCCAACCCTATCAGTTGGCTGCACAGCTCATGTACGGTAGCGGCTTACGTGTCAGCGAAGCAATGCGATTGAGAGTTCAGGACATCGACTTCACCAGCAGTGCCTTAACTGTCAGAAATGGGAAAGGAGATAAAGATCGCCAAACCCTGCTTCCCAAAAGTTTGCATGAAATCTTGTCCAGGCAGATTCAAGGGGTGGCCCAACGCCACCACCAAGATTTAGCAAACGGTTTTGGGGAAGTGTACATGCCATTTGCTTTGGCAAAAAAGTATCCGTCCGCGTCCAAAAGTACGGGTTGGCAGTTCCTATTTCCAGCATTGCATCTCAGTCAGGATCCGAGATCAGGCAAAAGAATGCGGCACCATATCAGTACCCGCCAGATTCAGCGACATGTGAACCTGGCAATTCGAACGGTAGGCATCTATAAAAAAGCCGGATGCCACACTTTTCGGCATTCATTTGCGACACGGCTGTTAGAAGCCGGAACTGATCTGCGAAGCATTCAGGAGCTGCTTGGTCACTCAGACATATCAACCACACAGATTTACACTCATGTTGCTGGTGTGCATCACTCAGGCGTGACCAGTCCAATGGATACATCCCCACAAACACGCTACCGCTCCTGACAATCAAGTCACGCGCCTGAAGATATATTTCTTGTTGCCTGACATCATAGGCAGAGACGAACGGCGTTTCACCTAATGATGCGTTTGAGGTTGCATATCTGTGGGTAAGCGCAAAGTTGCATTTCTGGATGCATTGCAGAACAGAAAACTGGACGGGAAAAGTGAGTGCGGGTAGACCTTCAAAGCGCACCGGATGCGCCTGAATCCGTGAAATAAACGACCGTGGGCTCAGAAGCTCGCAGATGTCTCTATCCGTAAACGGACCCGCTAGCTCTTTTTACTGAGGTACATCCGAGAGTCGGCCTTCGCCAAGATATCTTCCAGATTCATACGTCGGCCTGGAGGAAGTGTGTACAGTCCAACACTGAATGACAGCTGATAAGGACGATGCTGGTTGCGGTTAAATTCGTCTACAGCCAATTCAAACCGATGAATCGCTTTCCGGGTTTCTTCCTCTTCCATCCCGGTATAAAGCACCACGAACTCATCTCCGCCAACACGGGCAAATAAATCAGAAGACCTGAAGCACTGGCTGATCAGCATTGCGAAATCTTTCAGCGCATGGTCGCCGGCCTGATGACCCCATTGATCATTAATCGTCTTGAATTTATTGAGATCAAAGAAAGCCAGAGAAAACGGTTCATCGTATTTCTGACAATTTTGAAGGCTTTCCGAGGCCAGTTTGATGAAACCACGCCGGTTGGAAATCTGAGTCAGTTCATCAATCGTTGCTTCATGCAGCGCAGACAGTTCCTGTTCAGCAATTTTTGCCAGATCAATTAAATCCCGGATTTGGTCTGTATTCAGCATTTTAGGCTGGTGATCGACGATGCAAAGCGTCCCCAGTTTGTACTTTCCACGATACAGCAATGGCACACCGGCGTAGAAACGAATAAAAGGCGGACCAACCACCAGCGGGTTATCATGAAATCGCACGTCTTTGGAGGCATCAGTGATGATGAAAGGCTCATCCCCTAAAATGGCATGACCACAGAAAGAAACATCCCGTCCGGTTTCGGTCAGTTCAGCACCGTAACAAGACTTGAACCACTGTCTGTTTTCATCGACCAGAGTCACCGTCGACATCGGGACATTAAACAGCCGTCGCGCCAGTCGGGTCACGCGGTCGAAACGCTCTTCACGCTCCGTATCCAATATTGCCAGTGAACGCAGACACTGCAGCCGTTCAACTTCATCTCTGGGCTTCTCCGGCACTAACATGACTTCCGATCCTACAACTTCAACTCTCATATCCACAAAATATACTACCAAAGCATTTACGAAAACCCTTTATCCGATTTATCACGCTCAAGACCGGATATTATGTCGTTCACCTCACATTGATTCACAATTTCTATGCGAATGATTCATATGGGGTAATTTTTTATTCCAAAGCGTCATATCAGAGAAAACTCCGGTTCACACTTCCCCTGCTGTTGACAGACAATCTTCACACAGGAAGCGTACTGACTGGCCTGCCTTTCAGACATTAATGCGACAGGAGCTTATAGAAATAGACCGTCGCATCCAGTTCACCCGTTGCGCTCAACGCAAACTGTGGAATCCGTCCCGCTTCTGTATAGCCCAGCGTTCTGTACAGCGATGAGGCGACGTCGCCCTCTCGGGTATCCAGTACCAGCAAGTGACGGGCTATTTGCTGACAATATGCTTCTGCAGCCAGCATCAGCGCCTTACCTGCCCCACGGCCACGCGCGTTTGTGTTCACCATCAGCTTTTCGATTTCTGCACGGTGCGCACCGTTTTCCTTGCCACACAATGCCAGCTGAACCGTACCGAGCAGCTGTTCACCCTCACAGGCAATCCAAAGTTTTCTGTGCTCCCCCAAAGCTTGTGCAACATCCTGCCAGTATGCTTCAGCATCAACACGGCTGAGCGGCGGCAGAAAACCGATGGAAGCAGCATCATCCACACAATCCTGCAGCAACCCGGTTAACTGTTGAAAATAAGGCGACAAATCTTTAATTTCAATGACATCCATGAAGCGACCCACATTCCAAAAATTTGTTTGTACAATGACGGCATGAGTCACGCAACAACAATCATGGAATCTTTATCACACAGATGGGGTAATCACCGGGATTCTGGCCGCCTCCCATATCCAGACATACGTCCTCATACCGAAACCGTTCGAAGGCCACGCCAGCAACAAAACCGGCAGCCACCAGTAACACCAGAGCAACCACTTTCAGGATTGTTTTCATGATGACCTCTCATTTGATGTTTGATGCCCTTCCTCAGGCAGCTTCTGTTCACGAGTCACAGCCTGCTTAACGTCACAACCTGTGTATCTTCTGAATCAGTCAGTAACGTTATTCTTGATACGAAATGTCCGGGTTCAGGAAAAAGCCATGTCCAAGAAAATAGACCGCCTGCTGAATTTTTTCGTCATCATTCATGATCAATGTGTGGGTTGCCGGCAGGACAAGATGAGCTTTCATCCCTGCAACTTTTGTACTTTCGACACTCACTTTGCCATCATGCGGGTCCGGCAATGGCCATGAGGTCAGAAAGTCGATACTGCGATTTCCGGCAATCACACCTAATTCAAAATTGACAGGACCAAGGCGCTTCGGCAGGCTCTGGACATCCGTTCCTAACTGTTGCCCCGCCGGTCCGTAGATCCACTGAAACAGGAAAAAGTCACGCAATGTGTCAACGACCTCACTGCCCTGATTCGGCGGTGCGAGCATAACGACGCGCCCTAATGCGGGCAAGTGATGCACAGACAGATACTGCCGGACCAGAATGCCGCCCATAGAGTGTGTCACGAAATGAACCGGCTGCGTGTGGCCACACTGAGACACCCCCTCCGGTATCACCCGCTCTGCAAGTGCCGGAATATTCATCTGAGTTGAAGGATAATCGACATTCACTGTTTGATAGCCCGCTTGCTTCAGCGCCTCAGACATCGCGGACATTGAATGAGCAGTTCTTGCCAGCCCGTGCAGCAGCACAACACAACCGGGATTCAACGTTGCAGCCTGAACCAGCGCCGAACTGGCAGCAAGATACAGGCAGGAGAAGAACAAGCATCTGAAAACCCTCTGTTTCATTCCGGGGGATACCTCGTCACAAGTGAGTCTGAATCGGCACCAAAGCTCCTCGCCAGAGATGCTTCACGCCGCGCCTGATAACTCGGGCCTGATAACTATAGACAGCATAAAAAAACCCGCAGCGAGCTGCGGGTTTCAATTGAAATCTCAGACGGATTCAGCTCAAAACATCAAACGCCAATCGGACCACCGTCATTGCGACGAATCACAACCGTTGCAGCACGGGGACGAACCGTCACACCTACCGGTGTTTCTTCGGCCGCATTCTCAGAGTATGGCCAGTTGCCCGGGTGCTGAATATTAATGAAAACTGATTTGTAATCCGGACTGATTGCAAACCCTGTCACTTCACAGTCATTCGGACCGACAAAGAAACGTTTCAGTTGGGTCTGATTCTCACTGGTGACCACCTGTTGTTTGCCCTGTGCATCAACCATGGCTGAAGGCACAATTGCGAGCATCTGATCATTGGTATACTTGGTCACTTCCGAAGCACCATTGTCGGTTTGCACCCATAAAATGCCACGCCCGTCGAACGACAAGCCATCCGGGCTGGCAAACATATTCAGATCCGTCAGACCCGAACGGTTGATATCCGCATCTGCACCGGACGGCGCTCCGAACAGGAAAATATCCCAGCTGAATGAATTCTGGTCACTGCCCTCATCCCAACGGATGATGTGACCAAAATAGTTATCCAGACGCGGGTTCGCTGCATTGGCTTCCTTACGGCTGGAGTTGTTGGTCAGTGTCAGATAGACAGTACCGGTGTAAGGATCAACCGTCGTCCATTCCGGACGATCCATCGGTGTCGCCCCCACCAGATCTGCAGCTCCCGGCGTGTTCAGCAAAATCGCAGCCAGAGAATCAAAGTCGTCCCCCAATACGCCGCCGTCTTTTTTCGGGCTGTCCATCGTCAGTGGCAGCCATTGCCCGATACCGTCTTCAGAGAATTTCGCAACATAGAGTGTTCCGTGATCCATGTACTTATCACCGACTGCGCGACGGTTCGCCGGATTCGCATCAGCCGGATCCCAGACGGCATCAGAAACGAATTTGTAAATGTATTCGAACTTGGAGTCATGGCCCGAGTAGAAAACGACCGGCTTTCCTTCTTCCAGCTTTCCAAACGCACACCCTTCGTGACGGAAACGGCCCAGTGCAGTTCGTTTTGCAGCGCGTGAATAGGCATTGTAAGGGTCAATTTCCACAATATAGCCAAAGCCGTTTGCTTCATTCCGGTAGTCTCCTGCTGCGCTGCCTGCCGATGGTGTGACGTTAAACCGGGTAAATTCATCCAGACGTTCATCAGCATCGCCCGCCAGATCATCCCAGCCATAACGCGTACCCGAACCAGAAACGCCAATCCGGTTCTGATCTTCAGTTTTCGTGCCTTTGTTGACAAAGTAACCCGGCCAGTTCTCTTCACAAGTCAGGTATGTGCCCCAGGGTGTGTAACCGTTACCACAGTTATTCAGGGTGCCGCGGGTCTGGCTGCCATCGGGCGAGAAACGGGTTTCCAGATGAGACGTAAAGGCCAGGGGGCCCGCCATGTCCATGACAGTAGCTGCGGTAAATCGACGGTTCAACGGATCCTTGTCTACTATCTGCCAGGTGTTTCCGTTCAGTTTCACACGCACAACACTGACACCGTGTGCATTGATTTCTTTCCGGATCTCTTCAACGCTTGTCCGCATACCCGTGCCGCCATCTTTGGTCGGACCGTTCGGGTGCAAGGCATTCTGATCAATATATTCGTGGTTGATACACAACAGACCGTCATCAGCAGCATCATTCAAAGAGAAAAAATGCATCCCGTCATGGTGCATCCCCATGGCGTTTGCCTGATCATCCGCCGAGTTGTTCCCGGTGTTATCCCAGACACTCGCTTTGCTGTTCAATGGCGTGCCCCATGGCACCAGTACCTGAGCTTGATAACCTGCTGGTACTGCCACAGCATCCAGCAAAGCGCCAGGGATCGACTCAAAATTCAGCACCACATCGCTGCGGCTGACTGTATCTGTACTGCCGCCTGATTTACCTGACTGGCTGTCACTGCCGCATCCAGCCAGTCCGAAACTGCTCAGCGCCGTCAGTGCACCCAGCCCTAATGTACTTTTCAGTGCCGTACGGCGGGACAAATGTTTGTCCAGAACTTCCTGAAAGGTTTCATTGCCACTTTTGTTATAGCGATTTGGATCGAACGTCGCCTTGCTCATGATTCTTCCCTAGTTGTGATGATTATCAGCATAGATGTACAAACGGGCTCATATACTGACGGCGCAGTGTTACAACACGGAGAGAAAACGATGACGATTCAGTTTCATTCTCTTTAAAAACAGAGTGTTAGTTCGCGTACATGTCAAGATGTGATGTACTGCGTCGATATTTTTTGGAAGGGGGCGAAAAAAGACGAATGGGAGATTTGAGGCAGCCGGAACAAAAACAGGGCCGGAACCGTTCAATGCATGGCTCCGGCCGCGAGATTTTATGTCTCAGCGTATCTTGCAGGCCCTGTCGGGCGAATATTTCAGACGATTTATTGTTTATCGGACGGATGAGATTCCCAGTTCTTCAAAAACATTTTTGGCTACTGTCATCCCATTGATGGCAGCCGGAAAGCCTGCATAGACAGCCATTTGCAGAATGACTTCAACAATCTGTTGCGGCTGACATCCAATGTGAAGTGCACCTTTGATATGACTCGCCAGCTGCGGCTGACAATTTCCCATTGCAGTCAGTGCAGAAATTGTCGCCAGTTCACGGGTCTGAAAATCCAACCCTTCACGGGAAAGCACTTCACCGAATGGAAAAGCAATAATAAAGTCAGCCAGCTCCGGGCAAACAGACTTGAAACTTTCTTTTAAATGCCCGGCTGCGTGAGGATCCAGTTCGTTGAGTCTGGAGAGGCCTTTCTGATAACGTTTTTCGTCTGTCATAATTTGCTCTTTTAATCTTTTATCAACTCCCAGCCAGCCAAACTCGGATTGGCCCGGAGTACATCAGCCAGCTTATCCTGTTTCAGGCTACCGGCATCTGTCAACTGAACATAGACGCGTTTCTCTTTGTCAAGACTCTGTCCCGCTTTAAACGCCTTCGAACTCAGTGTCACTTTACCCTGATAAATGTTCACAATATCAAATGTTGGTATATCAAGATACTGGGCGAAATTATTAAAGACATGACGCGTTTTTGCAAAGCAACGCATGTTGTCAATCACGTACTTACCATCTGCAATGCCTGTAATAATGGCAGCCTGATTTTCAATATCGAAGTATGATTCTGCGCTCCAGATATCTTCAGTGCCGTTCTCATCGGTCACTTTTTTCATTCGAAAAGCAATTGCACGACAAGGCAATGAATGATTTGCTTCCGAATCGATGTCCATATAAAGGGCGAGTACACCGCTATTTTTATCGGCCTGCAATCCAACCAACGCGCAGCCACTCATCACTAATCCCATTGCCGCAACGAGCAGTGTTTTTCTTTTCTTCATGTTTTGTCCATTCCGTGGTTTTGTGAGGGCTGCATTTAATATTGAACACAGTTCATTTTGCAACCCTGAATCATCAGAATGTTGATAGCAGGCAGATAATCAACTTGTTACCTATAAAAAAACCGCCAACTTTGGCGGTTTTTCATGAAAATGCTGAACCTTACAGGTATTGTTTGGCCACTTCCTGAGGTTCCAGTTCAACACCTTCCAGTTCCTGGTTCCAGTTCAGACCTACCAGAACACCATCTTCGGCAAGGGTGACCATCCAGTCTTGAACGAAAACATCCAGCGGCAACTCAGTCGCCTGAAACTCAGCCCACTCATCCACACAGTGGAATTTCGCGTCAGCTTCGTTCGACCAGAACGGCATCACTTCTGACTCTTCAAATTCACTGGAATCAACCGACAGCCAATCCCCTTCTTCGTTACACAAACCGTAGACAACCTGTGCCTCTTTGGATTCAGTGAAGAACAGTTCGGCATTTGCCTGAACGTCTGCAGTTAATTTCGTCATCGTGATATCTCTCTTGATTAGGGGCTCGCTGGTTCGCGGGCTGCTGGCGCAAATAGTAGCAAAGTTTATCCGTAATGTAAGATCAAATTCTTAGGCCGATTTTCACTCCGTCTAACAATTGAACGCTGACCGTCTCAGACCGTGTTTATACTTGTAATGACCACGAAGTAAGCATTATCGAGGTAAACATGGCCACTATTGACTGGCAAACTTATCTGTCTCCATCAGCTTTGCAACCGCCTCGCCCTCATCTGATCGAAGCCCATCAGTTGCTGGGGGATCAGCTGCGAGGAAAAGTGGCTGTGGACTGTGGCTGCGGTCGCGGCAGGGATACCTTCTTTTTGCTGGAAAATCAGTACCGGGTCTATGCCTTCGACAGTAACCTTGAAAGCCTGAGACAATTATCAACACATCCGCTTGCGGCTTCCAATCCACTGTTGGATCTTCAGCACTGCAATTTCAGCGAATACCGTTTCCCAAAGGCCCACCTTGTTAATGCCAGTGCTTCACTCTTCTTTTGTCCGAGGCCAGACTTCTACGCGGTGTGGCAAAAGATTGTTCAGTGCTTATATCCGGGAGGATTATTCTGTGGTCATTTTCTTGGCATGAATGGAGATGAAACCGACAACTCTGATCAGGTCATGACGCTCAGCAGACAAGAGCTGGAGCGGTTATTCAGTCAGTTTTATGTCGTTTCCTGGCAGCAGCGGCACGAGGTTTCTTCACGCCTCACCGGTACGAAACACCAGTGGCACATTCACACCTTAATTGCGATGAAGAAATAATCGGCTGCCATGAAGCGAAAGCAGCACGGGCACCTAGTGATGCAACGAACGGAAAAGTTCAAAGCTGTCCTGCTGATCACCACTGCGCTGATTTTGCTGGTGCTGGTTCTGTCTCAATCGCCCATCACACAACCCGCTGATTATTATCAGTACGCCGATACGCGTGCTGCTTTCGGTGTTGCAAATTTTGCCAATGTCATCACCAACCTGCCATTTGCGCTCATCGGCTTCCTGGGAGTCCGGCTGCTCAGCCAGATCAGCAGACAACATGTAGACCGGGTGATTGAACCGGAAGTGTCTCCGGCCTATTTTTTGTTTTTTCAGGGCCTGATTGCTGCTGCCTTAGGCTCTGCCTATTACCATCTTTCGCCGGCGCCTTTCAGTCTGATGCTGGACCGTCTGCCGATCTGTCTGGTGTTTCTGAGTCTGTATTGTCTGGTCCTGAGTGAATATATTCAGCCCAGTCTGGGGCAGAAACTTTTGTTTCCGCTCAATGTGTACGGGCTGCTGGCGGTCATTTACTGGTATGTTCAGACCAGCACCGGCGATCGCCCCGCTGATTTAAGTGCCTACGTCCTGGTACAATTGCTGCCCGTTCTGCATTTACCCTTAATTCTGTTGCTGTATGACGAAAAGCGGCCGGGGGGACGATATTATCTGGCAGCCCTGATGTCATACGGGCTGGCCAAACTGGCCGAATATCAGGACAACGAAGTGTTTGCACTGACTGGCGGGTGGATAAGCGGCCACAGTGTGAAACACTTACTGGCCGCATTGTCGGGGTGGTGGATCTATCTGTTATTGAAAAAGCGACTATCGCAGCAATAACTCACTTTTCACCGATACCACGATGCTCTTTGGGTGCCAGCGCAATTTTGCCAAAGCCTAATTTACGGAAGTGGCTGTCACGAAAATCCCGGACGGCTTTTTCACCGCTCGACACGGCTTCGACCTGCAGTTCCATCTTCAGATAGTCTGTTAAATCAATACCTTCCGCAGCAGCAACGGCTTCATGAATTGAACGAAACTGACTGTAGGAAAAACTGATGCTTTTTTCCTGGTTTTTATAGGTGTAAATCACTGTACGTGCCATAGCTGGACTCATGTGTTCTGTCTGAATCTGGGGGCGAAGTGTAGCGGATTTTATCCGGCAAGCCTAGTGGCAGCAGGCTTTGCCGGGACCTGCTTATCCACGGTTTTCCGATTCATTCACTTTATTTTCCCACAGTTATGCACAGAAACAGTGGATAACTTCTGAAGTTATCAATAAATACAATGATAAAGGAACAGCTTAATAGTCTGCCGGGGCCTGAGCACTGGCTTCCATCCATGCTCCGCCCGAGCCCGCTTTACGCAGGATGCGCTGATTACTGCTGCCTCGCCACTGTAACCCGGGCTGATGCAGCTGGCGTACGAAGGGACCATCCACCATCACATCAATCAAAGCCACAACCTGGCGTTGCGGCGCTGACAGTTGCTCCATGACATAACCCGTCCAGAGCCAGATATCTTTCCCGGGACACTCAGCCCTGACCCGCCGGATTAACCGATTCACATCCGTCAGACTGGCCGGATGCAGCGGATCACCGCCAGACAGGGATAACCCGCGGCGGACAATCCGTGTATCCAGCAGATCAGCAATCAGTCTGTCTTCCATGTCCTGAGTAAAGGGCATGCCGCTGTTGACCGGCCAGGTCGACTGGTTATAACACCCCCGGCACTGATGCACACACCCCGATACAAACAGCGTGCAGCGGGTACCGGGACCATTCAGCACATCACAATTAAAATACTGATGAAAATTCATTCCAGCCTCTGCATCGGATTACAGATGTTTCACCCGGCGACGCACTTCTTCCTGCTTACCGGCATTAAACGGACGCGCATCCGGACTCCCCAGATATCCGCAGACCCGACGAATCACAGAAACCCGCGACGGTTCATGATTTCCGCATCCGGGGCAGACAAATCCCTTACTGGTGCAGTGAAATTCCCCCTGAAATCCGCAGTCATAGCATTCATCAATCGGTGTATTGGTGCCGTAGTAAGGTACCCGGCTGTAACTGTAATCCCAGACGTTCTCCAGTGCCTCCAGGTTATATTGCATATTCGGGTACTCGCCGTAACAAATAAAACCGCCGCTGGAGATCGCCGGATAAGCCATTTCAAAGTCGATCTTATCGTAAGGATTGACCTGCTTTTCAACATCGAGATGAAAGCTGTTGGTGTAATAACCTTTGTCGGTCACACCGGCAACTTCACCAAATGTCTGCCGATCCAATGCACTGAACCTGCTGCACAGATTTTCGCTCGGGGTCGCGTAAAGACTGAAACCATACCCGGTCTCCACTTTCCAGCGATCCACCGCCTCACGCAGGTGACGGACAATCGACAATGCTTTTTGCTGTAATGCTTCTGAATCAAACACATGTCTGCTACAACCGTACAATGCATTCAGGGTCTCATGCAGGCCAATGTAACCCAGCGAAATAGAAGCCCGGCCATGCCGGAAGATTTCTGACACCTCATCTTCCGGCCCGAGCCGAACACCACAAGCCCCTTCCATATAAAGAATGGGCGCCACTCTGGCTTTCACCCCATTGAGTGACGCAATACGAAAGTCCAGGGCCTCTTTTGCCAGATTCAGTCGCTGATCAAGCAGTTCATAGAACACCGCTTCCTGCCCTTTGGCCTCCAGGGCAATCCGGGGCAGATTCAGACTGACTACCCCCAGATTACAGCGCCCCTCATGCTTCACGACACCGTCTTCCTCGTAGCGTGCGAGAAAACTTCTGCACCCCATCGGGGTTTTGAACGAGCCGGTCACAGCTTCAACCTGCTCCACATTGAGAATATCCGGGTACATCCGTTTTGCTGCACATGCCAGCGCCAGCTGTTTGATATCGTAATTTCCGTCTCCCGCTTTATGGTTGATACCGTCTTTAATCGCAAAAACCAGCTTTGGAAAGACCGCAGTTTTTCGGTTCTTCCCTAAGCCTGCCAGCCGGTTTTTCAGGATGGATTCCTGAATCAGTCTGGATTCCCAGGACGTCCCCAGTCCGAAGCCAAAGGTCACAAATGGAGTCTGTCCATTCGCGGTATGCAGGGTATTCACTTCATATTCCAGCGACTGAAATGCATCAAAGCACTCTTTTTCGGTGCGCTGTCTGGCATAAGCGCGGGCATCAGGAATCTCCCACTGCCGGGCAACCTGCAGATGCTTCTGATAGCTGCTGGTGACATAAGGTGCCAGCACCTCATCAATGCGATTGACCGTCGTGCCACCGTAAATATGGCTGGCAACCTGAGCGATAATCTGCGCAGTAACTGCCGTTGCGGTAGAAATGGAACGGGGCGTATCAATATCGGCATTGCCCATCTTGAAGCCCTGCGTGAGCATCCCTTCCAGATCAATCAGCATACAGTTAAACATGGGAAAGAACGGCGCATAGTCGAGATCATGAAAATGCAGTTCCCCTTTTTCATGCGCTTCAGCCACGGCAGTAGGTAACAGAAACTGCTTTGCATAATGTTTGGCCACAATACCGGCCAGTAAATCACGCTGAGTCGGTATAACCCGGCCGTCTTTATTGGCATTTTCATTCAGCAGTTCAGTGTGGGTCTGCGCCATCAGCCCACGAATTTCTTCCAGCATACGACCCAAAGGTTGAACGCCATCCCTGTTATTAGTCACCACGCACCCCACAAACACTAAATATGCAATTTGTAATTATCATAAACACAAGATGTAGTGTATTTAGCGATAATCGTCGCAAGCTTGCTTTGATCTGAATCAGGGTTGTACGAATGTCGGTTAGACTTAGAACACTGCGATGATTTTGCTTTTTCGTTGAAGGATTCAGACACATGGTGCACCTGAGACAGCCAATGTTCCTGCTCATGTTCTTGCTGATCCTTTTCTGGAATGCCAGCTTCAGCGCCTTGGCATCAGAAGTGAAACCCCATGAATTTCATCACGTGAAGCCTCAGCAGGTACTCACTATCATGAGCTGGAATATGGAATGGTTCGGCGCACCGCAGCGACCACGCACTGCAGCCGATACCCGATATTTTTCCGGTATCATCCGACAGATTGCGCCGGATATCATTGCATTCCAGGAAATAGACAACAGCTCTGCACTGCAGCAGATTCTACCTGACCAACAATACCGGATCTTTATGTCTGACCGTCAAGGTCAGTTGCGGGAAGGGTTTCAGGACGGCAACCAGTACACCGGATTTGCCGTAAAACGCACACTGAGGATCACTGACCCGAAAGATCTGGCGGACCTGAACATCCGGCATGCACCGGCTTCCGGTGAGAAACCCCGCCGTGGTCGTCTCCGCTACGGTGCCTATGTGATTGTTTATCCCGAATCTGGCCCGCCCCTTCACTTGCTGAGTGTCCACCTGAAGTCAGGGTGTTTCAGCCGTGCAGCCAGTCAACGCTCCGCGTCCTGTCGGGTGCTTGGTTATCAGGCAGAAGTATTAAGCGGCTGGATATCACAACGGCTGACGCGTAAGGAGTCTTTTCTAATCAGCGGCGATTTCAATCATCGCATGGCAGAGCCCGGCAGCTGGTTGTTTACATCACTGGCTGAACAGGGTGGTGATAAAGATTCTGTCCGTCTACTGACAAAAGACGTGAACGCCTCATGCTATGTTCGGCTGAGTCGGACAGGGAAAAAAACCGAATACCGGCACTACAAAAAGCTGATTGATCACTTTGTGGCATCAGCAGATATCGCGGGAGCCGCACAACGGGGACTGGTGTATCAATTCAGTTTCCCTCGGGAGGATGTCAGTCGCTATAACCTCTCAGATCACTGCCCGGTCGTGCTCAGGCTTCCGTTACCCTCAGCCCACATGCAATAGACGAATGTGGGGAACAATCTGAATTATTTGTGGACAAAGATCAACGACAGGCGCATTAATATCCACAACCCGGGATTGTCATGTTAATGTCATGCCATGTGATTAGGGTAATACAAAGCCTTTAGAAGTAGTAAGGAACACAAATGGAGCATATCAGCCTGGCAACACTCGTTGTGCCAACCATGGATGAACTGATGGTTGACCAGCCAGAGTGTGTCTTCACCAACACAGATTCTGACGAGCACAACGAAATTATTCTGTTGTCTCTGTAATTTCGGGCTGGTTTACCAGAACCGCCACAAAAAAACACCCCGCATATGCGGGGTGTTTCGGTTGACCTCACGTTCATTCACGCAGGAATGGCGAATTATAATGCCGCACATCGGGCACAATGTTGTGCTTATTCAGCAGCCGGTACATCGTCGCTCTTGAAACCCCCAGATCTTTCGCTGCAGAAGCAACCTGACCCCGGTGTGTTTCCAGCACAGCCACCAGCACATCTTTCTCAGCTTCATCTTTAATGTTACGCAAGCTTTGCTTCAGATTCGCTTTGCTTGGCAAATCGAAGTGTTCAGCTCTGACTTCATTCCCCTCAGCCAGCAAAGCTGCACGCTTCACCTGATTGATCAGTTCACGTACATTGCCGGGCCAGCTATAACGCAGCAGCAGCTGTTTGGAGTCTTCCGAAAACGATGACGCCATGGTGCTGTATTCTTTCGCGAACTGACGCAGGAACGTTTCTGCCAGTAAAAAGATATCTGAACCACGTTCGCGCAGTGTGGGGACTTTAATGTGGAACACATTCAGACGGTAGTATAACTCTTTGCTGAAGTCTCCTTTCGCTACCAGCGCTTCCAGATCAGCACTGGTAGACGCAATAATGCGGACATCACAGGCGGAATCACCATCCAGGGAGTCACTGCCGGGTGACTGAATGAAAGACAGAAGCAGGTCCTGAAAGTCTCTGGCCAGTTCTTCCACATTATCCAGCATGATGGTGCCGTTAAAACTGGTTCCCTCTTCATCAGGCTTTGACACGTGCTTCAGAAAGTTCAGCTTTTCATCGTCTTTGCAGAGTGCACCACAGTTGATGGTGACGAAAGGCGCATGTTTCCGTTTAGACAGGCTGTGAATTGATTTCGCAATCAGTTCTTTCCCTGTGCCATTTTCACCGGTCAGGAAAACATTCACCTCAGTCAATGCCACCCGACGGACCATATCACGCAATTGTTTAATGGATTTCGATTCACCAAACAGTCCCATTTCATGCTGTGACGTGATTTCCTGCCAGGAGGAAGATTCAATATCCAGCATGCCCAGTTGATGGCCGACTGTATCTAATAAGTGGCTTCCCGGAACCGGAACGGTAAAGTAATCGACGCAGAAATTATTAATAAACTGACATATTGCGTCGGTTTTTAATTGCTCTTTTTTGATCAGAGCAATCCATTTCACTTGTTTGGTTTTATTTGCCCTCAAAGAGATACTATTCAAGCTAAAATCATTATTGCTTAAATCGACAATACATATACATGGGCTGAACTCTTCCAGGATTGAATCAACCGTTCTTAAATCGTAACAGCACTGAGTCTTCCAACCTGACTGTTCCAAAAGCGCTATCCAAGGCTCATAGTTACATCCGATTGCCACCAGCCTTCCATTTAGAGCTTTATTTTGACATTGAGATACCATTAGAAGTCACCTTCATATCAATGCATATTATTATTTATGTTCATTGGAAAATATAGGCAAGAAAGCCCACCACCGGGTGGTATCAGAAGTAAGAATTGTCTTGAGAAGATTCTTCTGATAATAGAAGAAACTATGAATCAATCAGTTAAGAATGGGAAGAAAGTTCAATTTTTTTAAGATCGTATGCTCGTTCGGACTAAGTTGCATACAAAAAAGGTACAGCGAAATACTGTACCTTGCCACTTAAAAGCATAAAAAAGGAGTAGCGAACAATTAATACCCTGTATGTAAAAGTGAATTTTCTAGTCTGCTTTTCAGTACACTATTCTGCAAATAGCTATTAATATCGGCATTAATGTCTATGTTCCGTTCAATCCGGATATGGCTGCCTTCCACCGTATTCTGGACGACCTGCATAATACTGTTCGGGAGCAGCTCGGGTCGCTCAAAGGTGTTGCCGTTCCCCACCTGTTTCAGATTAATCATGTCTCCGCTGGCATAGGCAGAGCCTGCTGTTGTCGTCAGTACCCCGTTGCTGATGGTGAAATTCGCGATGTGGGATCGCAGAATCTCTTCACCGTTCAGCGCGGTAATAATGCTGAGCCCGATGCTGATCAGAGACCCTTCCGCCGAGAACCCGCCCCGAATCGCCGACATTTCTGATTGTGTCATGGCGATCAGACCTGAATCATCCAGCATCTTAAAGGGGGATGGTTTGGCGTATGCATCCGCGTACGTACTTGCGATCAGGGCAGCACCGCCAATGGCTGCTGCAACCGCATAATGAGATAGCTTATTCATACTAGCCTCTGCGTTTTAATAGTCGTTTGAACCCGGCAATGTGATACTGAACGTCGACAGGGAATCTCTCGTCACAGCATCAGACACTGGAGATGGGGTATAAACGCTGTAATTTTCCTGGGTAATAAAGCTTTCGCGCGCCTTATCCACCCGGTTTTTCACCAACAGAATAGAGCCGCGATAATAAGGTTTAAACTCACTCAGTTTCATCACCATGGTTCCCCGGGAAGGGTCACCAAGAATGATTTGATCACTGTTCATGCCCTTAATAACCACAAAGTGCATATAGCCATCGAAATTAACAATGGTGATACCCGGTATGCCCAGTGACTTGAACTTTTCCAGTGGCAGACGATAACCATTCGCATCTAATCCCACTGAGCGCATATATTCCTTCATATCGAACATAGAAAATCCCTGCTTTTCTATTTTGTCCTTGTCCCCTTTTTCAAACATGGATTTAAAGACTTTGTTTTCCGTGGTCTCAATCCCGTAGTGATATCTCATTAATGACGCGACGGCAGCTGAACCACAACTAAAGTCATACTGCTGACGCATCACATCACCGAAAAGTTGTTCCTGATAACTTTTTACCTTTACGTTATAAGCGCCCCGACTGGGGAAATAATCCAGCGCATTTGCCGTAGCACTTATCGCGAATCCAAACAATGCAAAGGCAACGAATTTCTTTTTCATGACCACACCCTTTTCATTTCATCTGACAGGGCAACCAGTAAGAATACCGTCAGGTTATGTATCATTTTTATCTATCTGATTTTTCGAATCTGTTCATAGAAATCATATAGATAAAAAGGATAAAGGGCCGCCTTTCGACGGCCCCGGTTGATTAATAACCGCCAGCAGAGGCAGATAAAGTTGCATTTGTACTGGTTGATTGCTGAACCATGGAGTTGTTACCAGCATTCTGAGCCGCTACGTTGATACCAGAAGCATCAACAAACGAGTCAGTCATGGTGTTAAAGTGTTCCACACTCACATCACCAGACTTACCGTCACAGCAGGCACCGCCATAGGTAACTTCATTTCGGATCACTTCACCATCAAGTTCAGATTTTGCCAGAACCTTGTTGATCTCAACATCCAGTTTGAATGTCTTCTCATATGTAGAGTTCTTAATTGCTTTCATTCGCCATGAGTTATCACTGTTATCTTTAATGCGAACTGATTTATCGTTACCGATATCTTTCATATAAAGAGTGTCATTATCTTCATTGAATGAATAATCAATCTCTTTATTTTTATCCACATCAACGGTTAATGTTTTATGTACTGTATCATTAAAACTTCCGTCAATGAGATCAGCATCTGGTGCATGATTATTACCGCTCGCTAAAGCAAGAGGTGATGCAACAAGTGCTGCCAATAACAATACGTTTGATTTACGCATGGTATTACTCCAATTATGTTTCCCTTAGTGCATGAGATTCATATAAAATCTCATGCGGGGTTCAATGTTATAAACTGTTGAAGCAATGATGTTAGCCCTGCGAAACTAAATATCAATTACTAGTAATTTAACATTCAGTTTATTTCCGGTTATCTTATTCCGGATTAGATACACTAACAGTGTTACTTCAATGTCAGGTTAATTACGGTCGAGTTCTGAATTAACACATTAGGAGCGCTATTCTGGACAACGCTTATCACACCACTGGCTCCGTCAAAGGATCCGCCATCTATGATGTTATTCCCCGTTGTATTTCCATACGCGCCGTTACCTATGACATCACCGTACATATCCGAATCGGCTTGCATATAGTCAATGTTGAGCTCGTACTGCCCGCCCCGAGCCTCAACCATTGAACTGTCACTCAACGTTTCGGAACTTGTTAGAATATCCAACTCATCAGCAGCGGCACCGAATGATAGAAGTACAGCTACAGTCAGTGTTAAATATTTCATGACGTCCTCCTGAGAGCTGTCTCAGACATCCCCCAGCTAATGTGTTATTGACCCAGAAGCACTGCATTGGTACTTGCACTTTGTTGAATCAGCGAGTTGTTACCTGCGTTCTGACCAGCAAGGTTAATACCAGAAGCATTCGTAAAGGAGCCAGACATCTCGTTCACATGAGTGACTGTCAGTGAACCAACTTCACCGTAACCACCACCATGGCTGCCACCACGTGAATAGCTGTCACCGTAGCCACCGTGACCACCACGGTCATTACAGCAAGCGCCACCGTAACTTACGTCGTTTTTAATGACTTCACCATCCAGGTCAGACTTCGCCATGTAGAAGTTTTTGTCGATGTCAATTTTCCAGGTTTCACTATGATTGTAATTGCTTTCATAGTAGAACTTTTTGCTGTTGTCGCTATTATCTGTATATTTGAAGGACTTATCATTATTAATGTCCTTCATTTTCAGATAATCATTGTCTTCATTAAAGCTGTCAGTAATTGTTTTATCACTGTCATAAGTAATTGTGGCTTCTTTTGTGATGTCATCATTGTATGAGTCAACAATGGTGGCATCATTATCGTCGTAGTCGCCATAGTGACCACCATAAGATGGTGATTGAGGCTGCTGAGGATAGCCACTTGCCAGTGCAAGTGGTGAAGCTACCAGTACTGCCACTAACAGTGCGAGATTAGATTTACGCATGATAAGACTCCAAATATGTTGAGTTTTTTATTTTTTACACTCCCGCGTTGCCACGAGAGATAACTTAATACTAGTTTTTGCCACTTTTTGATTTGTATTATTTTTAATAAAAGCCTTTCCATAAAAATCAAAATCACACTTTAGTCAAATTAATTACTATCATTTTATTTATAAGAACAGAGTCAATATTCTCATTAATAATATTTGTATTAATATTAAAACCTATTTATTACTTATCAGAAATAAGACAAAAATAACCTTATATCACTCTCTTTTTATATGATGCTTGACTATTCTTATGACAAGCCAGTGCAACTGACTTTCATATTATTAGGGGTTACCTTTGCTTACTAAGTGAGGATATCGTGAGAAAGTTCAATACATACAGCCTGTTAGCGCTGACAGCGATTTTTTCAACCATGCTTGCTGCAGAGGAAACTGCAGAAAAATCTACAACAACCCATCAAAAATCTCGTCAAGTCCAGACAGTCACCGATATTCTGGAAAAGCCCGGTGTACTGACCCCGAAAGGTTCTTTCGTTCTGGATACCTCATTAACTTACACCCAGAACTCATCCAATACGGTCTCCGTTGTTGGTTATACCGTTCTGCCATCCCTGATCGTCGGTCTGATCCGCGCCAGTGATATTGACCGTACGACCATGACATTTGGCCTGACAGGCCGGTACGGGATCACCAACCGGTTAGAAGTCGAAGCCCGGATCCCCTGGGTGTACCGGAACGACTCAATTTCAGAGCGTGATATCAATGGCCCCTCAAACAGCCCGACCACCAAAACCCTGGAAGGGAATGACCTGGGTGATATAGAAGCGGCCTTTAAATACCAGTTCAACATGCTGGAAGCGCCTTACTGGATCGGGAGCCTGCGCTTCAAAAGTACCACAGGTTCGTCCCCTTATGATGTACCACTGGACGATACCAATGACTTCAAAGAACTGCCAACCGGTTCCGGTTTTCCAAGTATAGAACCGGGCATCACCATGATTATGCCGCTGGACCCCGCCGTACTTTTCCTGAATGCCAGTTACATCTGGAATATTAAAGACGACGTCAGTGTGCAGATCCCGGCCACTGATCAGGCGCCGAGCACTCAGATCAATACCATTGATTTAGGAGATACCATCTCGCTGGGCGCGGGCATGGGCTTCGCCGTGAACCCGAAATTTTCATTCAGCATCGGCCTGAACCACAAAACAATCCTCAAATCGAAAGTAAATGGTGATTATCCGGACGATGCCAAACTGCTCCAGCTGGATACCATTTCCTTTGGTGCAAACTATGCCATCAACCGGGAAACAACGCTCAATGTAGGCGCTGCGGCGGGTTTAACCGCAGATGCGCCGGACTTCCAGCTGACCATCCGCGTACCTTACACGCTGAAATAACCGGATTATCCTCCCCAAAGATGCCGGCCCGAGCTGGCATCTCCCTTCCTTCCCATCCCGCTTTCCACTATGCTTAGGGGCAGTTGAAGCAAGTTATCCGCTTGCAAATCTATCTTCGAGTACAGGATCCGACGATGTCCACACCCCTATTATCCCAAGAACAAATTGACACCATTTTGCAGTACGATGCGGAAAAAAGGTTTCAATATTTGCTGAAAGAAGTCACAAGCCAGGGGCAAATCTGGATTCTGACTGACGAACATGGCTGCGTCATGCTCAACAGCGATGACGAAGATTGTGTGCCTGTATGGCCAAATCAGGAATTTGCACAAGCCTGGGCAACCGGCGACTGGGAAGACTGCAAACCAGAAGCGATTTCTGTTAATAAATGGCACAGCCGCTGGACTCCAGGGCTGGAAGACGACGAACTAGCCATTGTGATTTTCCCGAGCCTGGAAGAGGAAGGACTCATCCTGTACCCGGACGAGTTTGACGATGCACTGAAACAGCAAGCAAAAAAATCAGGCCGCCGCTAACTTCACCACAATTTCTCCACTTCTTCCCGGTGAAAACAGTGTAACCCGTTTTTTCCGGGAATCATCTTTAACCTATCAGGAGAACAGCATGGATACGCTGCTCAAAACAATCAGGGAAACACCGGAATCGGTTGTTTTTGAACACGTTCTGAACGTGATCAATGCCCATTACAATTATCAGCCGACAGCCTTCAGCAATGGGATAGGCAACGACACGCTGGCCAATGAAGCCGGCAGCAATGAAGGTTCTTGCCGGATTTTTGCCTTTGCAAAACTCCACCAGCTGACAGAACAGGAAACACTGGCTTGTTTTGGTCACCATTACTTTGATGCCGTCCTGAACAATCCGGACGGAACAGACCACATGAATATCCGGAATTTCATCAAATATGGCTGGCAGGGAATTCGTTTTGCCGGACAACCGCTGACATCAAAACAACCCGTGACTAATCCGTAACAGGCCGTTACGCACTGTTTTCTCCTCAATAAAAGGGGAGCTTCCGGCTCCCCTTTCTTTTCTTGTCTTCATTCAGCACCAGCGTCTGACCCGCTGACAATAGTCCTTGTACTGCTGGCCAAAAGCATGCCTGAGAACTCTTTCCTCTGCTGCAATCTGAACATTATTCATATACAGCGCAAAAACAGGGATCATAATCACCGGGGATAACGCGGACAGATTTAAAAACACCGCCACCAGCAACAAGAGCAGCCCCAGATAAATCGGGTTTCGGGAAATCCGGTACACACCAGAAGTCACTAAACGGGTTGCTTTACTCGGATTGATCGCCGTTTTGGCGCGTGCGAACGCCATGATTCCTGCCAGACCAAACCCAACAGCCATTAAACTGAATGCCCATTCCAGCAATACCTTCCCGGGAAATGCAAAGCGCCAGATCGGTACATAGCGGGCCAGTAAATACATAGCCGCCAAGGTCAGCAAGAACACCAAAGGAGGAGAAACTCTGAATCTCATGTTGGATCCCTCAATCACAGTCAACAGCTTGATATTAAAAAGTATAAGCCTAATTTATGATCAATAGCGCTATGTTGTGAATGAAGTGTTAAACCCCTCCCGGTTTGCAGGACAGAATCAAGCAAAGTCATGTTGCAACCTGATAAAAAACCTTAGCTGCAGAGATTTTCGCTAACAGGATCGCTGGTCTTGCCCTACAATAGCGGCCAAAGTCTCTTATCAGGTTATGCCATGAAAATTTTTGCTGTTGAACTGAAAGGCAATGAAGCCTTCCTTTGCTTGCTTTCACTGAACCAAGGGATGTTTTCAATTCCTGATTGCCGGTCTCAAAAACTGGTGCTGAACAACGCGTCTGACAATGAACAGATGCGCAATTTCCAGAAGACCTTCCAGAAACTGGTCGAAGATTATCAGGTTGAACAGGTTGTCATCAAAACCCGTGAAACCCGCGGAAAACAAGCTGGCAGTGCAGAAAGTTTCAAAATGGAAACTGCAATTCAGCTGATTGAGAACCTGGATGTTACTTTCATCAGTAACGCAGATATCAAACAGAAGCTGAAACATAACCCGCTTTCAATTGATTTCCGAGGCACAGGTCTGCGCCAGTTCCAGGAAAATGCATTTGTAGCAGGATATGCTTTTCTGAGTCGGTAAACACGCAGCCCATGCGGCTCTGATGACCATCACAGCGGCCACAACGGTGTCCTGTGATGGTCATGACAAGTGCCGGATGCACTTCTACCTCGGTTTCAATTCAAACGCTTCCCCCTCTCCTGAATCGACGCGCATCCCGAATGTTCAGGCCCATCAGGGTCAGGTTCACCGCACCAGCGGTCAACTCAATCGATTGAACCCAATAAAACGAACGATCAAACTGACCCAGTGCTGCTAAATGGCTTAAATAGAGTGCCGATGGCAGCAATACAATGATTCCATTCGCAGCCACAATCGGCATCCGTTGTTTTTTCTGACCCAACGGCCCTTGGCCAGATTGAACACCTGGTGCTAATTTTGTGCCAGTCGAACCTGCCACGACCATCAGCAGCAACAGGATCCAAACGGCATCCCCGATCAGCTGTTTCACGACAACAACCGTCTGCTGCCCGGCAAACAATTCGCTCAGTAAGGTGGCGCTGAAAAAGATGGCGATCAGCACAAAAACCGTGATAGCGGCAATTCGGTGTACGCTTCCTAAATTTTTCATCATTTTCTCCTGGATTTACCAAAAGGACCGGTAACTGCGGTGACAACGACGGCACGTCGCTTCAGCCTGTTCGATGCCCTGTTCAGCAAGTCGGACATTCTGTTGTTTTACCGCCTGATGCAACAGAGAAAACCCTTGCCCCATCTCGTCCAAAAGCGCCTGAAAAGGCTCAGGATTCTTCCAGATCTGATGGCTTGCGCTGCTTCCTGCGTCACTGCCCGGCGGAAAACTCAATTTCAGCTCCCGCCCGGCTTGCAATAACTTCAGGGCGATTGGATCAAGCGCACCCCATGAGCTCTCTGCACCATCAAGCAAATCCTCGGCTTCCTCTAATTCGGTCTCAATGAGTTGAAAAGTATTTTGCCGGTGTTCAATCACAGTCTCATCGGCAGCGGCGAGCGCAAAACCCGACGTCAATAAAACAATGAAGCAAAGGATGCGTTGCATGTCATCAATCTCCAGCGACTTCCAGCGAGTTAAGTTCGAATAACAATAGTTGCTTACGCAACAATTGTCGAGTAAATTATCTGACCAACGAATCACGCTTCTGGAACAGACAGAAGAATCTCATTCACAACTCAGCAGGGAAGAAATTATGCAGGCAACGAATACAATCCAGGTTTGGGATCTGGCGATCCGCGTCTATCACTGGTTACAGGCTTTACTCTTTTTGGGATTGTTAGCCACCGGCTATACAGAAACGGGCCCCCATATTCCTCTGGGACTCATGTTATTTACTTTGCTCGTCTGGCGACTGGGATGGGGATTATTCGGCAGTGAAACAGCACGATTTGCAAATTTCAGCAGCTCTCCTTCCGAGGCGTGGCGTTATCTTCAGGGGATGGACAATGCCGGTGCCGGGCACAACCCGGCAGGGGCCTGGATGGTGTTTTCACTGATTACCCTGCTTCTGATCCAGTGCATCTCCGGTCTGGCTCTGGGAGGATTCCTTGATCGTTTGCCTTTTGCTCAGCTTTGGCTGACTGATTTGGTCGCGGATGTGTTGACCTCAATGCACATGCTTCTTGCGAAGGGCTTACCCTGGATCGTCAGCATTCATGTCGGCGCTGCGATCCTGTATCAATTCCGGGGACACGGATTGATCACGGCCATGATCACTGGCAGACAAAAAATGCCCCTGATTTTACCTGAGCCAAGCTTTGTCTCCCCGAAACGTGCCTTATTCGTGCTTCTTGGTGCCGTATTCGTTACCATGGCGATGGTTGTACTTTCAATGGAATAAACAATGAGTGAGAAGTTTGACAGGCTAAGCAGTTTCGGTTGGATGGTCAATGTCGTTGCCAGCAAAGCAGAAAAGTTGTTCGACACTGAACTGAAGAAGCACGGCCTGTCTATTGCGCTCTGGCCGACTCTGATGTGTCTCTGGGAAGAAGAAGGCGTCAGTCAGCGTGAGATTGCGGCAAAAGCGAAAGTTGAAAATTCGACCACAACACGCACACTCGACAAGCTGGAAAAACTGGGGCTGGTTGAACGCCATCCGGATCCACAAAGCCGACGGACTTTTCGAATCTATCTGACCCCGAAAGGACGTGATCTGGAGGAAGTACTGACCCCCATCCCTCTCTCCATCAACCAACAACTGTTAAGGGCGCTGAATGCCGAAGAGCAACAGCAGATGCTGACCCTCTTGCAAAAAATCGTGTCTGATGTTTAAAGTGCAGGATTGACCTGCACTCAGATTGGATTAAATTCCCTAGATATCAGGATGATATATCCCCCTGATATCCTTTGAGCGGACGGATCACAGACTCCAGCCCTTCAATTTTCATTTCCAGGGCCAATGCCAATAACCGGCCAAGTTCACCCTCCGGAAACCCTTGTTTCGCAAACCACAGCAAATAAGGTTCGGGCAAATCAATCAGAATCCGGCCACTGTATTTGCCAAATGGCATCTTCATATTGGCCAGCTTGACCAAATCACGTTTATCAAACATTGACTTCAGCAGATTGTTTTTTCAGAAGATAGTTTATTAGAAATTATGCCGCTCATCAGGCTTGCGCCTTCCAGCTGACAGTGACCAGTTCTTTTTCATCGCAGGTCAGTGCGCCACGGAAGACCTGTCCGGCAACCACCTCACCAACACCTTTAGGTGTCCCGGTCATCACCAGATCACCATCCATCAGCGGGATGACGTTCTGCACTTCCGCCAGAATCACCTCCGGTGAATACAACATGAGTGTTGTATCCCCCTGCTGCGTCAGGGCATCGTTAATGTGGAGGGTTAAACCAAGCGGCGCATCAGAATCCGGCAGCTCAACAAAAGGACTGAACAGCGCTGCGCCTTCAAACACTTTACTGCGTTCCCAGGGTAAGCCCTTCATTTTCAGCCGGGTTTGCAGATCACGCTTGGTTAAATCCAGTCCGATCGCCGCTGCTGTAAATCGTCCATTCTGATAGTGGTACACAATTTCGGCTTCATAGTGCAGGACTTCACCTTGGTGTGTCGCATGCAGTGACGTCCCCATTGCAGTATTCGGCTTGAGGAAAATGACCATATCGTCCGGGACTTCATTCCCCAGCTCTTCAATGTGGGCGACATAATTCCGGCCAATACAGATAATTTTCCCCGGTTGCACCGACTGATTCAGAACCGTTACGCTTTTCATGGCTGCTCCCTGCCTTGATGAATGACAAGGCAGAGAATAAAGAGCGTCACCAGACAAGTCAAAAGATTCAGGACGTTATGACGACGCAGGGACAAAAGCCAGACTCACGAAGACCGGCACGCTCGGCAAAATACCATTCAGCTTTGCGACTTCCTGCAGTGCCATAATTCCTTTGTCCATCCCGAAGGCTTTGGCATCAATCACCACAGGACTCTGGGTGGTAATCATCAGCGTATCGTCCACCAGACGGGTAATTCGTAAATCTGCATTGACCGGATTAATCGCACCATGCAGATTCAGTTTGAAAGAAACCTGCTGTGTTAACGTCTCGCCGGCTTTGAGATCTTCCAGACCAGAAACATCCACCTCACCTTCCAGCATTGCTTTTGGAAAATCCGCGACATTAAACAGCATGGTCTTCATGCGCTCATCCCGAATGGGGATCTGAGTATCGACACTGGATAAGTCCAGAATCAGTTGCACCGTTCCCTTGTCCGTGATCGTGCCTTCAAGCTGCTTAAATGTATGCTGCTCGACCACACTATTATTCTTTACCGATAAAAAACGTAACTGTGACTGATTATTGTCGAGCTTCCAGCTGGCAGAAACACAGAGCGGAAAAACCGACAGGGCAACAAGAACCAGATTACGGACAGACATTGTCATAACTTTCTCCAACATTGAGATATATTGGATTAATAGTAGGCACTTCCTGCCATATCCGTATGTAAAATCTTTCATCGCCGAACAATTTTCGTGCGGCTTCACGTCATCACACAGCGTCTTCAGCCAAGTCTCTGCAAATGATTATGCGCTGATACGGACCTGAAGCAGCTCATCACGGATGGTCCTGAGTAAAAACAGCTCACGTTCGACGGACAGGCCTTTTTTGTCACTCTTCGCCAGGGTTTCTTCATTATGAGCGATGGCCTGATGAATATTGATCCATACCGGCTTCATACCATTTCGGATCTCATAATCTTCGAGTTGTGTTTCGCCCAGCTCTCGGTCGATCTGGCAGGTAAAACAAAATGACTTCATATGCATGATATCGAAGTCCGGTTTGTACCACGGGCGAAATTCCTCGTAGATACCAAACGGCGTGATATCACGGATATTCCGGGCACCCGTTTCCTCTTTCAGTTCCCGGATCAGACCGTCCTCGACGTTCTCTCCCTCATCAATCCCCCCACCCGGTAAGGTGTAGTCATGGTAACGGGCGGTATAGAGCATCAGTATCTTTTCGCCATCCAGAATAATGGCTCTGGCGGCCTGACGATAAAACATTGTCCCTTGCTTATCGGCTACATCCGGGTGCGTTGCTGTCTGAAGAAGCCGCATCACATTTTCCTTCGTATATAAAAACGGGTCGGCATTGTAACCGACCCGTTGTTGATTTCCAGTTTGCTTCAACTTACCAATTGAAGATTGAGCGAATAATGGTAGAGACTTTATTCTCACAGCCGTGCGTTGACCGCCCGTCTTTGTCCCAGACCGGCAGCTCAACCTGTCCGATACAGGCCTGAGTGAATCCGCCCTGCTGATTGACCTGATAAGCCACCTCAGTAATCTCTTTCGGTTCCCGTAAAGACAGCGGCTCCGGATCGCGGCGCTGAATATAGTCCGCATACAAACGCAGTGGTCCGGAAGAGCCGGTCAGCTTCACGTTTTTGTTGTCATCGCGTCCCATCCATACAGTAACAACTTCACGGCCAT
This sequence comes from Photobacterium sp. 53610, assembly GCF_036409375.1. Lineage (NCBI taxonomy): Bacteria > Pseudomonadati > Pseudomonadota > Gammaproteobacteria > Vibrionales > Vibrionaceae > Photobacterium > Photobacterium sp. 53610. The sequence goes on from NZ_JAXOFS010000002.1 coordinate 624,108, forward strand.
CAACACCCACATACCAGGTATCACGTCCTTCATCCGAGGTACCGGTTTTTCCCGCCAGTTTCAGCGACGGCAAAATAGAATCCAGATAGCGTGCTGTCCCTTCAGTCACCACTTTCTGCATTGCGTACATGGTCAGCCAGGCCGATTGTTTCGAGACCACCTGCTGCGCAGACGGTAAATGCTGGTAAATCATCTTGCCGTCACGATCAGTCACCGCACTCAGTGCCGTCAGTTCGCTGCGGCGACCTTCGTTCGCAATCGTCTGGTACATTTGCGTCACTTCATACGGCGACAGCGTAAATGCTCCCAGCAAGATTGCCGGTACATGCGGGATCTGCTCCGGATCAACGCCCAGGGACTCCAGGGTATCAATTACGTTATCCAGTCCGACAGACATGCCCAGATTCACGGTCGGAATATTATATGAACGCGCCAGCGCCTGTACCAGAGGCACCTCGCCCCGATACTGACGATCGTAGTTCCGTGGGGACCAGGTCTGGCCCTTCTCATCTGTCAGTGTCAGCGGTTTATCATCCAGATTACTGCCCAGGCTGAAGCGCTCAGGACGCGCCAGTGCAGACAGATAAACACCCGGCTTCACCACAGAACCAATCTGACGACGGGCGTCCAGAGCCCGGTTGAAACCGTCAAATTCAGGACGGCTGCCGCCAACCATGGCCCGGATTTCACCGGTCTGACGATCAGCAACCACCATCGCCGTTTCCAGCTGCTTACCGTATTGCTTCTTCATTGCTGCCATTTTCGTCCGGACAACATTTTCAGCACTGGCCTGTGAAATCGGATCCAGCGTGGTGTACAGACGCAGCCCCAATCCCGGCTGATAGCCCTGGCTGACTCGCTGGCCTAACTCCTGTTTCAGCAGGCTGAAGAACGCAGGCTGACGTCCGGCAACATGACCTTTCGGCTGCAGATCCAGATCCTGTTTGATGGCTTTCTGATACGTCTTGTCATCAATCTTGTCCGCATCATGCATCAGGCTGAGCACTAAATCGCGACGTTCTTTTGCGCGCTCCGGATAGCGCCATGGGTTGTAGTAAGACGGTCCTTTCACCATACCGACCAGCAACGCCTGCTGATCCACCCGCAGCTCAGACAGCGGCAAACCGAAATAGAACCGGGAACCCAGTGCGAAACCATGAACCGCATCCGCGCCGCTTTGCGCCAGATAAACCTGATTCAGGTAGGCATCCAGAATTTCATCTTTGTTGTAGCGATAATCAATGATCATCGCCATATAGGCTTCTTTCAGCTTGCGCCAGAGACTGCGTTCGCTGGAAAGAAACAGGTTTTTCGCAAGCTGCTGTGTCAGCGTACTGCCGCCCTGAACGGTACGGCCTGCTTTCAGGTTCGCCAGAAACGCACGGCCAATGGCCACCACTGACACCCCATCGTGGGTGTAAAAATCACGGTCCTCGGTCACGATCAACGCATCGATCATCGTCGATGGCATCTCAGCTTTTGGCTTGTAAAGACGCAGTTCGTTGGAATCCGTTTCCAGCATCCCGAGCATCTGCGGTTCCACGCTGAAAATACCGAATTCACGGTTGGTATTGGCATCCACAACCCGCTTCACCGAGCCGTAGTTGAATTCAACAATGACATGACGGGTCGGCTGCGGGCCGGTCCGCGACTGGAACGGGCGGCGGATGAATTCCACTCTCAGACGACTGGTACTGTACTCGCCCACGCGGGTCGGCTTGCTGACTTTACGGTAGTTCAGCGCTTTCAGCTCTTTCACCAGATCTTCATAGCGAACCTGAGCGCCCGGCTCAAGCACCAGTTCACGGGCATAAACAACAGACGGCAGCTGCCAGAGCTGGCCGGAAAACTTATCCGCAATCTGTTGATTCAGTGTCCAGCCCAGACCACCCATGGCAATCACAATGCCGATTAATATCAGGGCAACCAGCTTTTTCCACGGACTGCGGCGTGGCGGCTCGCCACCATCAGACTTTTTACCCGATAAATAGCGGGCTGAAGTATGGGCAGATTGTTGTGCAGACTCTGTCATTCTCATTTCTTCACTTGCGGCCGGATGTATGCTTACCCGGCATAAAATGTGGGATTTCAGGCATGCACGATAGCTAAATTTTGCTCATTTCTTGTCAATCCTGTGTCAACTCATTGACGCTCAATTCGGCAGCAGACTCTGCTCAAAACCAAAAAACTGGCCTTTCAGCAAGGCATCGCGCACAATACGGCCCTTTCAAAATTGCAGGCCAATCGGGAGTTGAAAAGCAATGCAACGGGATTACACACTGAACTGTCTGCTGACCATGCCACGTCATGAACTGGAAGAATTCAGCCAGCGCATCCTCAGCCGGATGGTACCTGAAGAAGTCATGGAAGAGCTGTTTACCTTTGAGCCGGAAGAAACACAAACCGCAGACCGGCTTCGTTCAGCTCAGTTTGACGCGATGCTGCGCATGTCAGCGATTGCTCTGGGAGAAGTATCTGCTGCGTTTGCCGACTCAGCACAGGCAACCCAAAACACGGAGCGCATGACCCGGCTGTTGCTCTGGCATTTTTACGCGATTGCCTTCCAGCTTGAAGCCGCCGTGACGCTGGAACAACACTGTGAAGCGGTTGAAAACATACTGCCCAATGCCCCGAAGGACACTTTCGGCTGGATTAAAACCCTGACGGATCTGCTGCATCACTACGCCAGCCTGAACGACAATCAGCAGGATAACGCCAGTTCATCGCTTTAAATCCGATCTTTCTGAATCCATCAAAAACGCCAGCATCATGCTGGCGTTTCTGAAGACGGAACAAGAGCGGATCAGTCGGCGGTCATGCCTGTCAGACTGTTCTGATGACGACGTATCAGTTCATCCATACTGCTCTGGGCCCGCTGGGCGGCATGCTCCAGTGTGTCGACATGATCAATCATTTCAACCACTTCATAGTAGCATTTCAGCTTCGGCTCAGTACCCGACGGACGCACCACCACTCGGGATTCATCTTCCAAGAAATAAATCAGGACGTCACTGGCCGGTAAGTCAATGGATTCGACCGTCCCGTCGGCATACTGACGCCGAGACGTTTTCAAATCATCCACACGAATCACATTACGACCGGCAATCTCTTCCGGCGGCTGCTGGCGCAGGCTGTCACCAATCGGCGGAGAATCCGGAGACAAGGCAATGCTCACCTGTGCATTGAGGTAAAGCCCGTGCTCCCGATAAATGGCTTCCAGCTGATCCCAGACCGTCCTGCCACGTGCAGCTAGCTCTGCGGTTAACTGTGCAAACGCCAGCATGGCAGACAAACCATCTTTGTCCCAGACCATATTTCCCACGGTGTAGCCCAGCGCTTCTTCGTAAGCAAACAGAAAACGGTTGCTGTCACTCTGCTTTTGCATGGCGACATTGGTCAGCCATTTAAAGCCGGTCAGTGTCTGGTAATAAGCAGCATCAACCGCAGTGGCTACTTTCTGAAGCAGGCTGGAAGAAACGATCGTGGTGCCCACCAGGCTCTCTTCCGGATTGACGCGGGTCAGTAAATAATGACCCAGCAAGACACCGACCTGATCGCCGGTCAGCATCTTGTAATCGCCCTCTTCTGTACGAACAGCGACAGCAAAACGGTCCGCATCCGGGTCATTGGCACAAGCCAGCGTAGCCTGATGTTTTTGTGCTTCAGCAATCACCATATCCATGGCGCCGGGCTCTTCCGGGTTCGGGAAATTCACGGTCGGGAAGCTGCCATCCGGTTCACGTTGTGCAGCCACACTGAACACTTGTGTAAATCCGGCATCCGCCAGCAGAGCTTCTGCCATCTCAGCGCCGACACCATGCATCGCCGTATACGCAATGCTGACCGTCTCAGGCTGGGTATGGTTCTGCAGCAGTGCACTTTGCTGAACCGTGTCCCGGTAATCGCTGTAAAATTCATCATCCAGCCAGACGAGCAGTCCCTGATGTTCTGCTTCCTGCAAATCCATCAGCGTCAATGGTTGCGTTGCCGCCTTATCAATTTTTGCCGCAATGCCTTTATCATGCGGCGGAATAATCTGAGCGCCATTCCCCCAGTAAACTTTAAAGCCGTTATAAGCTGGCGGATTGTGACTGGCTGTAACCACAATCCCTGCGGCCGCTTTCAGGGCGGTGACACCGTATGCCACCAACGGCGTCGGCGCCACGGTCACAGTCAGGTAAACCTTGATGCCCTGCGCTGTCAGAACGGCTGCAGCATCGTGTGCAAAACGCTTCGAGTCTGGGCGGCCATCATAACCAATGACGACGCCCTGCTGAGTAGCCAGGTCGACAGTGTCCTGCAGATATTGCCCCAGTCCGGTTGCAGTCTCCTGAATCACCAGACGGTTCATCCGGTTTGGCCCCGCGCCGACAATCCCCCGCAGACCGGCCGTTCCGAAAGCCAGCCGGCCGGAAAAACGTTCCGCCAGCTCGGTCTCATTTCCTGTATCAATCAGATCTTGTAATTCCTTACGGGTGACCGGATCGGGATCTCGCGCTAACCATTGTGCAATTTGTTCTTTCATTCTCTGTCTTCCTACTTGCAGGATCTGAACACAAAATACCACAAATGATATTCATTCGCAGTTAAAAATCTCAGTGGGAAGAAAACAACCGGGATAAGACGCTTTTCGGCTTCTGATAAGAAAGATTGCCGGGCACAAGGCAAAACAATCTGTAACCCGTTGTGATCACTCAACAGACGAAAACCATCAGTGGCAGCCCGGACCATTCCGGCTGTTCAGACAGCAATGCGACTTCGTCTCGTTGTCCTGTACGGATTTTACTCTGTCTGACAAGTATAGAGGGATTCACTTCGGATGGGGTGAGATTCAAGCGGATGATAAAAAAGAGAAAAGCGGCACCCTCTCGGATGCCGCTTGAACTGGGACAATGCTTATTGTCAGAATTAACGCTGGAACGGATACACAGAACCCAGAGACAGAATCTGAGTCAGTTCATCCAGCGCAGAGCGTGATTCATCCAGCAGTTGCGGATCAGCCAGATCAGCTTCAACCATCTGGTCACGGTAGTGCTTCTCAACCCACTGGGTCAGACGTCCGTACAGTGCGTCATTCATCAGCGTTGAAGGGTTCACTGCACGTGCTTCCTGCTCATTCAGAACCACACGCAGACGCAGACAAGCCGGACCACCGCCGTTGGCCATGCTTTGTTTCAGGTCGAATACTTTCACCTGATCCACACCGCGTTTGTCAGCCAGCAGCTGCTCAACATAACGCCAGACGTTGTCGTTCTTACGACATTCTTCCGGCAGAACCAGCAGTGTCTCGCCGTTTGGCAGCTCAATCAGCTGTGAGTTAAACAGGTAGCTGGTCACCGCATCTTCAACAGAAACCGCATTGGTCGGTACTTCAATGATATTGAAGCCTTCACCCATTTTCTCTTTCAGCGCACTGTACGTGCCCTGCTGATCCAGGAATGCCTGCTGATGACAGAAGAGAATGTTCTTGTTACCTACCGCGATAACATCGTTGTGGAATACACCCTGGTCAATCACGTCTGGGTTTTGCTGTGCAATCACTACTTTCGATGGATCCAGCTGATGCAGACGTGCGACCGCTTCACAGGCTTCATAAGTGTGACGGGCCGGGAACACTTTCGGTGCCGGATGACGGGTATCAAATGCATGACGGCCAAAAACGAAAAACTCTACACCTTGCTCACCATACTGATGACAGAAGCGGGTGTGGTTTGCTGCACCTTCATCACCAAAGTGTTCTACACCAGGCAGTGCCGGGTGGTGAGAGAAGTATTCAGGGTCAGCAAAAGTGCTGCGCAGGATACGGCCAGTCACTTCGTGCTCAATCGAGCGGTGGAACTTGTTTGTCAGATTCGCCGGAGTGAAATGAATCTTGCCGTCTGCAGTATCCGCAGAAGGTGACACCGTTGCCGCGTTCGCAGTCCACATGCTGGAGGCTGAACAACAAGCCGCCAGGACTTTCGGCGCCTGCTTCGCAGCCTGCTCAATGACAGACTTGTCACTGCCAGTGAAACCCAAGCGGCGCAACGTGTGTACGTCGGGACGTTCCTGAGGCGCCAGTACACCCTGCAGCATGCCCATGTCGGCCAGAGCCTTCATTTTGTCCAGGCCTTGCTTCGCAGCTTGCTTCGGATTGGATGGCGCCGCCTGGTTCTTGGCTGACGCAACGTTACCATACGACAGACCACTGTAGTTATGCGTTGGTCCTACCAATCCGTCAAAATTCGCTTCACGTGCTTTCATAGACTTTCCATCTCAATTTATCTCGGGCTAAAGATAACAAAGCTTTTACATTAGCAACAAGATCCAGATATTTGTCTAACCAAATGTTATAAATTAGATATTCACACCAATTTGAAGCATGCCTATTCACCGCTGTCAGTCAGCCAGACGCAACGTTTCACCTGTGTTTGCGGCGGGTGAAAACGGCCCGGATCAGGACATTGTTGCCGGGGACATTTTCCTCATATATCAGGAAGATTAACCGCGGATTTCCCGGTCTGAATCCCTGATTTTTCGTACTTTCAAAGAGGCAGAAGGGCTGAGAGCCTTTTGTACACATTCTTTTCAAATGCCTGAAGCCTGCGGCTGCATTCAGATACGTTATAAAAGCATAGACGTGATTCATCCGGCACACAGAGCTGATTCAAAGCACCTGAGCAGCGAGTCCGGATTCGCTGCCCTTTGAACTGCATAACGAATACATAATTACGCACTTCTGCAGGTCAAATCCAAGTGAATTTTTCTCACTCTTTCTTCTGATTTTGTGTGTCTGATCAGGTTTATGAGCCCGCCGGCCCCGAAACGCAGAGCCAGACACAGCGGAAACGGGAGGGATTAATGTGAGACTGATTTAGAAAAGACGTTAATGATGAGGGTCCCAGCCAAAATCAGCGTCATTCCCAGTAAGGCATACAAATCTAACTTTTGTCCGTACCACAACCAGCTGATGAGCGCGACCAGAACAATCCCGGCACCACACCAGATCGCATATGCAACTCCGATTGGGACAACTTTGACGGTCACAGACAGCAAAAAGAACGCAACCATATAGCCTGTCAGTACCACCAGCGTCGGCACCAACTGCGTAAACTGCTGCGTTTTAGGAAGCATTGAGGTGGCGATCACTTCACAAATAATTGCCAGAAACAGCGACACCATCGGTGGCAATGCAGAAATAACATGCAGCATGATTGACTCACATCCGGAAAAAAACGGCTCATTCTACACCCGAATGTACTGAGCACCATGACAAGAGGAAGAAATTTTCTGCCTGCCCGCCGAAAGTTCTCTCATGGCCCACCACCAGCTCCTTATTTGTTAATTTTCCCACTCAACCACATGCCCGTCATCGTAGACACCATCGCTGTACGCCGGAATGTAATTAATGAAAATATTGTTCTGCGCCACGGGTAATGACTTCGACAGGTTCCCGGCAATTAACTCCAGCATCGCAGCAATTTGGGCTTCCGTGTTGAAGTTCGGGGCAACCATATCCACCAGAATGGGGTGTGAATTGGAAGGCTGCTGATTCGCCTGCAGGCCGCCATGAACGTAATGACCTGCAGGCAGGTATTCCCAGACAATCATGATATGTTGCTGCGGGATCTGTGTGGCATCTGAAATCGCCTGAGATAATCGCCCCAGCGCAACGTTCACTTCCACATCCCCGGCAAAGGGCAACGATTTTATACGGATCAGCGGCATATATCCCCCAGTCATCAGGCAATTGCTCATACCGTAACAATCGGTATGAAACAAGATATTCTCAGTGACGTCAGTCAGTTAGACGCAGACTTCTATCCCTGATTTTCCCTTTAAGCCTAGTGATCCATTATCATTCCAACAGAATCACAATTGAGACTGGATGATAAAAAAGTACCAAAGTCAGCGCTTATCTTGCTTACGCTGGGTTTGCTGTTTCCGGTACTCCTCCAGTGAGCAGGGGTTCACAATTCGTTCCTCACAGGTGTATGGCTCAATGTGAATCACCACATCAATCACATCATCCATCTGGTCCAGAATCTGTCGTTTAAACCGCTCACTGATCGTGTGTGCCGCGTCAATCGTCAGCTCCGGATCAACCAGCAAATGGAAGTCCAGCAGAATACTGCCGCCAGTCTGTCTGCTGCGAATGGCATGAATTTCACGGATCTCAGTGTCATGCTCAGCCATTTTCTTCAGCTGTTTCTCGACTTCTTCACTGCCCCGGGCATCTGTCAGTTCCTGAAAAGCCGGCCAGAGAATCTCAAATGCCGCTTTCATAATCATGCCGGTCACCAGCAAAGCCGCAATCTGGTCGAGATACTTCAATGCGGGAAAAATGGCATTGGCGATTACGGCAACGGCCACGGGAATTGAGCTGAGTGCATCACTGCGGTGGTGCCAGGCATTGGCACGCAGCGCGCCGCTGTTAATCTCCCGGGCCTTGCGGATAGTCCAGCGAAACAAGAATTCTTTCAGAAAAATTGAAATCATCGCAGCATAAAAAGCCATCATCCCCGGGGCAGGTGGCGGCGCCTCACTCAGCGTCTGGATTGATTCCCAGCCAATCCCGATCCCGACCAGCACCAGCATCACGCCGATAAAGACATTTGTCAGCGTTTCAAATTTCCCGTGGCCGTAAGGATGACTGCTGTCAGCTGGGGCCGTCCAGTATCTGGAACCCAGTAAAATGGCAGCATCGGTCGCCAGATCCGAGAAACTGTGCACACCATCAGCGACAAGTGCCTGGCTGCCAGACAACTTACCGACAACAATTTTAAGCACCGCCAGAAAAATGTTCAGCACTGCCCCCACCAGTGTCGCGGAGCGAACCACCCGGCCATGGATATCCTGCTGCTGTGATGAATCCTGCATACTCATTCCTGTTTCAAACCCCGTCCCTGCCTTTTCATCATCTCAGACCACGACATACCGAACGCCAACATAGCTGCCAGACTATCCTGGACAAAGTTAGCGGACAATCTCAGCGGACAAAGTGCGGCAATTAGTTTCCCTTCATTTCAGGGCTGCAGCCTCTCTCTCTATGATGATTATACAACCGCTGAATTGACCGCTGTATTGCAAGATTCCCCGAGACCAGGACATCTTACCAACGCAAGGGAACACTCAGGGACATGCTGACCATCCAGCAGCCCAAACAGCAGTTTTAAATCAAAGAAGATATCAATGCATTGTCTTCCATCATGTTCAGTCATCCGCCTCACCCCCAAAAGATTGTTTCATGACCTGCATGTACATATTTAGCGCTGCATGTCTGACGATTGATTTACCTATTCGTTAAAACACAGGTTTTAAATCGTTATGTCATAAATTAACGATAAAATACTGAAGCAAATAATCTTTCCAATTATTTTTCTTTTATTAGAGTCGAAATAAAACGATATTTTTTAACAACGCTTTTTGTATAGACAAAAATATAAGAAACACTGTACATATAATTTCAGAAGAAAAGCATTCCCAAAAATAGAACCCATTTCACAAAAAGATCGCTCAAGTCACATTCTCAAATAAATCCTATTAAAGAATTTGAATTTCATTACAGGCATTTCATAATAGTCGGGTCAATATTTCAATATTGATTCGACAATAAGGACTGTTAATGAAACACATTGTTGATTTCATCGAGCAACTCGAAAGAGAGGAACACTCTTTCACCATTTGGGTCTACGCCCGAAATGGAAAATTTAGTCCATTTGCCGAGCTAGGAAAGACATCTGCAACAAAACTGCTTCAGAAAGCGATTGATCAAAATTTACAGGTCGTTGTTGAACTGCATACCCCGGCAGATCACCCGGCTTATTTGATTCTGACTGAAGTCCACATTGTTGTGCCGGTGCTGTTCCACCAAGGGCAAGTTCGTTCTCTGAACAAACCTTTAGCGGCATAATACGCATCAGAATTGTGGAAAAACAAACAGAAGAACTTGGGCTAGGTTTATTTCTTGTCCACTGATTCGATGCGTACTAAAAACAGACCTTCCGGTCTGTTTTTTTTCATCCGATATCTAACCTAACGGTAAGATATCATTCCCGAATCACCATTCAATCTGAGTGATAATTATTATTCTTTGCTCATCGAAACACCATTCAGCCCTCTAAGCTGATGATTTTCAATCATCTTGATGCAGTATTACCCTGTTCCCATTTATCCCTAGCCAATTAATAGACCGTCGATGAATTGACGCTTTGCGAACCCACACGAATTTTGCTGCTTTCCATAATGCTCCGCTGTCCACTGTTGCAGGCTGTTTTGCCATCCTCCCACCCCTCGTCATACCGGGTATCAGAATCGGTCAGCGTGATATCTTTCATATAGGTTGTTTCAGCTACACCTTTCAGCTTTAACGCACTTTCACAGCCCTGGTTGAATCCATAATGATAAATACTGTCATACGGTTCTTGATTTACATAAGCCTCGGGGAAAAGTGTGTACTCACCGACTCCGTATTTTGAATCCATCCCGGAACACCCTGTCAGAATCCAGAAACTGAAAAACATCACTGATATTATTTTCATTGCCGTACTCCTGTATTACGACGCAGCTTGTTATGTCTGAATTTTAGACGACTTCCGGCGACTGCCACGTCACGATCTCAGAAAACAGCCACAAAAAAGCCGCGAATACGCGGCTTCCGTCATTCCATGCGCTTTATCAGCGTGGCTTATTCTGCTTCCAAGAGACGATTTAATCGCTCGAAACCCTGTTCCAGATCCCGGATCAAATCTTCGGTATCTTCAAGGCCAATGTGAAGACGCAATATCGGGCCGGCAAAGTTTTTCTTCTTCGCCGTCCGCAGGGAATTGATATTCTCGTTCGCCAGAATCAGGCTTTCAAAACCTCCCCAGGAATAACCCATACTGAAATGTTCCATCCCATCAAGCAATGCTGTCAGCGCTTCAGTATTTCCGCGGTTCAGAACGACCGAAAACAGACCGTTACATCCTTTGAAATCCCGCAGATAGAACTCGTGTCCTTCACAACTTGGCAGTGCAGGATGGCGGACATGATCCACTTCAGGACGCTCAGCCAGCCAGCGGGCAACCTTCAGACTGTTTTCTTCATGCTGACGCAGACGGACCCCCAATGTCCGCAAACCACGCATTGCCAGATAAACGTCATCCGGTGAAGTACATTGCCCCATCAGATAACTGTGTTCACGCAGCTGATCCCAGCAGCGTTCATTGGCCGTTGCGGTTCCCAGCATCACATCAGAGTGTCCGACAATATATTTGGTCGCGGCCTGAATCGAGATATCGACACCATGTTCAAACGGCTGGAAGTTGATCGGTGAAGCCCAGGTGTTATCCAGCATGACCACGATATCATGCTCATGGGCAACCCGCGCCAGCGTTGGGACATCCTGCACTTCCATCGTGATGGAACACGGAGATTCCAGGAACAGTACCGTCGTGTTCGGGCGAATCAGTTCGCGAATCTCTTCACCGATCAACGGGTCATAATAGGTTGTTTCAACACCCATTTTTGCCAGCACTTTGTCGCAAAAATCGCGGGTTGGTTCATAAGCGCCGTCGACCATTAATATATGATCGCCCGCCTTCACAAACGACAGAATGGCATTCGATATTGCGGCTGTACCGCAGGGATAAAGCGCGCAACCAACGCCTCCCTCCAGCTCAACCACCGCATCCTGAAAAGCAAAGTGAGTATTGGTGCCGCGACGTCCGTAAAAAAGCGCCTGTTTGGCGCGGTTCGCTGTCGCATGCTTCATTTCAGCGACCGAGTCGAAAACGATCGTTGATGCACGGCTGACCGGAGGATTCACAAGATGCTGAGTCCATTTTTTTGAACGACCAGCGGTGATAATTTTGGTATCTAATGCTTTTTTGTCTGCCATGCTGTTCCCAAGTCTGTTCTTTGGTCCGTCAAAGGATCGGGCCTGTTGACCCAAGCCATGACAAAAATGTCATGGCTTTCAGTGAATAACTCAGACGTTAACATCTTCTTTGATGTTTGGGTACAGCTCAGCAGTACAGGTTTTTATCTGATTGCAGCATAAGATATATCGTTCTCTGCTCTGTCTGCCACTGGCTGAGTCCGGCGCGGCGGCTGGGCCTGAGGCATCATGACTGCCTGCGGATCAATCATTTCAAGACGGGCCCGGTAATTCAGGCATTCACCCATCACTTCGGATTCACCCGCAACTTTCGCCGTTAATACAGTCAGCAGTATCGCCTTATAGGCAAAGTGACGATGTAACTCAATCGCCAGACTGGCAGAACAAGGCTTGTCACCAACGGGGCGTAAAACCTGCAATGCCTGCCGTTTCGGGTAAAGCTGAAAGACATTGTGATTAATTCCGCTGGCTTCCCGGATCTGGCTGCGAATTTCACATCTGGACAGCGGGCTGTAATACGCATGTTCTTCCTCACCCGCAATCCGTTTCAGGTACGCATAATGAAGATTGGTCATTAAGCCATTCATCGCAGGCAGGCTGAGGAAAATGATATCTTCATAATCTTCGCCCAGCGTATGAAATATCCCACGGCTCTGGGCCACAAAACCATGGTTTAACAAACAACTGATCGACTTTAATCCGGTCATGTACTGTGCCAGCACAGCCAGAATCGCAGTATACAGCTCCGGCGGTTCAGTCACCTGTTCCTGAACGTTTTCCTGCAGTGTCTGAATCTGGAACTCAAGAAACTGTACAATCTGATGGTTCAGCTTCATCTCTGCGTCATACATAATGCCACCCCCATAATTCACAACTGCCCGAACCCAAAGGGATTCAGGATGCACAGCCTGATTTTGTCGTCCTGTCTGAATGACATCATTTTCAGACAGCGGTGTGATCTCTATGCAATTTGGGTGCCGAGCATCCGTCAATGCAATGAAGCGTATCAATAAAAAGACTGGGGATAAATTTGTGATTTGCTTCTCATTTTGCAAGGCAAAATGCGAAGTGCTTCGAAATCAAATACATTTAGCAGGTCGGGTCTCAGCAAGTGCTAAACCGTAGCACCCCCATGGTTCAGCCGTAGGAACATCAGGCAAGAAGCCAGACTGTAAAAACGACTGACAGCAGCATTCGCTGATTCAATAAAAAAAGCGCTGGAAAACCAACGCTTTATTTTTTAAACCTTGCTGACTGATTTATTTGTGGCTTTTCAATATGTTTAAATTTCTGACAGTCTGTCCGTTTTCGCGGCACAGATGAAATCATTTTTATGCAGGCCTTTGATTGAATGGCTCCACCAGTTCACCGTCACTTTCCCCCATTCCAGGGTAATGGTCGGATGATGGAACTCTTCCTCAGCCATTTCCGCAACTTTATCGGCAAATGCCCAGGCCAGTTTGAAGTTTTTAAACTTATACACTCTTTCAAGCTGTTTAATGCCATTGACATCCAGCACCTGCCACTCCGGAATTTCTTTCGACAGTTGCATCATTTCACTGTCTGTCACCATAGGGGCATCAATTTGACAAGCTTCGCACTTCAATTCAGTTAAATCAGACATATTCCCCAACTTGCTCCTTGTTCTTTGGTGGGTATAAAGGTGCATGCAGACCCAGTGACTGTGCCTGATGAACCATGCTCATAATGTCTTGATGAGCCAGCTCATAGAGTTGCTGGATCCCATCAATTTCAAAATATATCGGCTGCATAATGTCGATGCGGTACGGCGTACGTAACACATCAATCGGATCAAACGCTTTGTAAATTGGCTTATCGCTTGTCATCGCATATTCAGTTTCACCCGGTGACGACAGAATCCCGCCCCCGTAGATGCGACGTTCACCGTGCTGACGCATCAGGCCAAACTCGACAGTAAACCAGTACAAACGCGCCAGATACACACGCTCTTCTTTTGAGGCAGCCAGGCCAAGCCGGCCATAAGTATGCGTGAATTCAGCAAATGCCGGGTTGGTCAGCATGGCACAATGGCCAAAGATTTCATGGAAGAAATCCGGTTCCTGCAAATAGTCGAACTCTTCCCGGCAACGCAGGAAAGTCGCAACAGGAAACTGCTGGTTCGCCAGCAGGCTGAAAAAACGGTCAAAGTTAATCAACGCCGGGACTTCAACACACTGCCAGCCCGTTGATTTTTTCAGAACCGCATTAATTTCAGCCAGTTGCGGAACACGATCAACCGGCAGCTTCAACAGTTCAAGTCCCTGGATATATTCATCACAGGCTCTGCCCTGAATACAACTCAGCTGACGTGTCACCAAATCGTGCCAGATTTGATGCTCATCATCAGACCAGTGAATCACGCCGTTTTCATCCGGCTTGTTCGATACATACTTTGTCGCTTTACCCATAAAACAACCTTCTATATCTCTTTGCCTTACCTTGGCAATTCTCAGCGCAGCGGCTTCTTTTGATCCGCTCAGCCAGATGTGTCTTTACATCTGCTTCAGCAGAAACCGGGGCTGCTCCCTATCTCGTTTAAGGGTAGGCGTTTTCGGGATCGCAATGGAACCATCTGTCCTGAATCGCAAAATCACATCAGTGTAACAATATTTTTACATACACTTTGTTGCGTTGGTCTGATGAAACACGGTGGAAAAAGACAAACAGAACTTTTACTTAGTCCATCAATAAGAACATACAGTTATGTAAAAAAAAACGCACACTCATAAAAAGCGAATATCAGCCGGGGGGTTGCTTGTTCATTCGCTCTCAACCAGAGTTAAAGCATCAGGTTAATACAATGTTAATCCGGTATGACCACATCAGCTGAGATCACCTGCTATGCCGGGTACTCCTCAGCTGCGGCACCGGCAGACAAGGATAGAGACAGCGGGTTCAGGGATGTACTGACTGAACCGGGCTGTCATCGTCAATGAGGACCATTAAGATGCGTCACTGGTTTCAATTTCCGATTATCGAAGGTAAAGCATCCCGTCAGGCACACTGTGACCTGCCAGATGGCACCTATGAGCGTGAATGCGGTAAGGAAGGTTTCTTCGGCCCCGCCAGCCATATGTACCACGACAACCCGCCGACCGGCTGGGTGGAATGGGATGGCCCGCTGCGCCCCCGCGCGATTGATACAACGCGTCTGGAACAGCCAGGTCAGTCTCCCTGGGATGCATCCCTGGTTCTGTTCAACAATCAACTGAAAATGCGCGTCTGGAACACCTCACAAAGTATGGACCATCTGGTCCGTAATGGTGACGGTGACGAAGTGCTGTTTGTCCATCAGGGCAGTGGCCACCTTTACAGTGACTATGGCCACCTGACATTCCGCGACGGCGACTATATTACGATCCCGCGCGCAACCAGCTGGCGTATTGAAGTCGATGAGCCCGTGTCTCTACTGCTGATCGAAGCCACCAACAGCGGCTACCAGATGCCGGATCGCGGTCTTGCGGGTCAGCATGCCGTGTATGACCCGGCGGTTCTGGAATATGCGCGCATCGATGACGCATTTCTTGCCCAGCAAAACAACGATCAGCGCTGGCAGGTGAAGCTCAAAGCACGAAATCAGATGAATACCATCACTTACCCGTTCAACCCGCTGGACGCACAGGGCTGGAAAGGGAATCTGACCGTGTTCAAACTGAACTGGCGTGATATTCGCCCTCTGATGAGCCACCGCTATCACCTGCCGCCGTCGGCTCACACGACGTTTGTCGCAGATGGCTTCGTGATTTGTACCTTTGTACCGCGTCCGATCGAATCGGATCCGGGTGCACTGAAAGTCCCGTTCTATCACAACAATGACGACTACGATGAAGTGCTGTTCTATCACCGTGGCAACTTCTTCAGCCGTGACAACATCGAAGCCGGGATGATTACCCATCACCCCTGTGGTTTCTCTCACGGCCCGCATCCGAAAGCACTGGCAGCCAGCATGTCACAGCCGAAAAAAGAAACTGACGAGGTGGCAGTGATGATCGATACCCGCTATCCGCTGGAAGTGGCAGAGCTGCCGGATGGTGTTGAAAACAAAGATTATGTGTATTCCTGGATCAACCGGAAGTGATCCCCGGGTCAAAAAACAAGCATTAGATTTACATTGTAAAGTAAGGAGTAAAACGTGAAATTAGCCTCATTGAACCATGGCCGTGACGGACAACTGATTATTGTTTCACGTGATCTTACCCAAGCCGTGCATGCGCACGATATCGCACCGACGCTGCAATTTGCGCTGGATAACTGGGAACAGGTCGAGGCAGATTTGCAGCACCTGTACCGAAACCTGAACGATGGCATCGCGAAGGATGTCTTTCCGTTCAACCCGGCACATTGTGCCTCGCCGCTGCCACGCGCATTCCAGTGGGCAGACGGCAGTGCTTACGTCAACCACGTGGAACTGGTCCGTAAGGCTCGCGGCGCAGAAATGCCGGAAACCTTCTGGACAGATCCGCTGATGTATCAGGGCATGTCCGATGGTTTCCTTGGTCCCCGTCAGGATATTGAGATGGCGGATGAAAGCTGGGGCATTGATTTCGAAGGCGAAATCGCTGTGATTACCAACGATGTTCCAATGGGAACACGGACCGAAGAAGTCCATGGCCACATCAAACTGCTGATGCTGGTCAACGATGTTTCGCTGCGCAACCTCATCCCTGCTGAACTGAGCAAAGGCTTTGGATTCTTCCAGTCCAAACCGGCTTCTGCTTTTTCACCTGTCGCCGTGACACCGGATGAGCTGGGTGAGCGCTGGCACGACTACAAAGTACATCACCGCCTGACCGTTCATCTGAATGACGAACTGTTCGGGGAACCCAATGCCGGTGTGGATATGACCTTCAACTTTGCAGAACTGGTGCAGCACGTGGCGAAATCCCGTCATGTCAGTGCGGGAACCATCATCGGTTCAGGGACCGTCTCAAACATCGACCGTTCGAGCGGTTCCTGCTGTCTGGCAGAACGCCGGATGCTGGAAATTATCGATCAGGGTCAGGCCGTCACGCCGTTTATGAAATTTGGCGATAAAGTGAAAATTGAAATGTTCGATGATCACGGTGACTCCATCTTCGGTGCGATCGAGCAAACCGTGGTGATGTATGAACACCAGTATAGCCCGGCTGATCTGAACCACCATCAACCGAACTGACCAGGAGGCCGGATGACGCTTTACGATTATTTTCGCTCATCCGCCGCCTACCGGGTGCGCATCGCGCTCAACCTGAAAGGGCTGCGCTATCACAGCCACCCGGTTTCACTGGTGGAAAAAGAGCAACAAACCCCGGCTTATCAGGCCATTAATCCTTCGCAGCTGGTGCCGACTTTAGAAACAGAGCACGGCTATCTGAGCCAGTCTCTGGCAATCCTTGAATATCTGGACGAATGCCATCCCCAGTCTCCTCTTCTGCCTGCCGATCCTTGGCAGAAGGCACAATGCCGGGAACTGGCGCTGATTGTGGCCTGTGATATTCATCCGGTGAACAACCTGCGTATCCTCAGTTATCTGACAGGCGAACTGAACGTCAGCCCGGACGACAAACTCGCCTGGTATCACCACTGGCTGAAAGCCGGTCTGGCTGCACTGGAAACCCGGATGGCTTCCCGTCATCAGCAGCATCCCAGCACATTCTGCTGCGGTGAGACGCCGTCACTGGCTGACCTTTGCCTGATCCCGCAGCTGTATAACGCCCGTCGGTTTGAGCTTGATTTATCGCCCTATCCTACACTGGTAAGGATTGATGAAGCTTGTCAGGCTCTGGAGGCATTCAGGCAGGCCCATCCGGACAATCAGGCCAAATAAACTCTCACCAGAGCCGGAACTGAAACATCAGGTCAGCCATTCAGGACGTAGCCATCACGATAAGGACAATAACGATGAGCATGCAAGACCATCATCTGGAAGAAGCGTCAGCGCCAATCTTGTGGCAACCGACAAAAGACAGTATTCACGACAGCCTGCTTTACCAGTTCATGGTGGAATTGAGCGAGCGGGAAGACACCCTGTTCCATGACTACCAGCAACTGCATCACTGGTCCGTCCGGCACAGCGAACATTTCTGGGACCGCCTGTGGGATTTCTGTGGTGTGATTGGTGACAAAGGCGACCGGGTCACCGATTGTCCGCCAAACAGCACTGAACCGGCCAAAGATACCCTCTGGTTTCCGGATGCCCGGCTGAATTTTGCAGAAAATCTGCTGGCCTATGGCAATCAGGCACCAAACAAAGACGCAATCGTCTTCCATTGTGAGGGCCAGCCGGAATGGCGCCAGCAACTGAGCTGGCAGGCACTTCAGCAGCAGGTTTCTCAGCTCAGCCAATACCTGCGAGCTCAGGGAATTACTCAGGGCGACGTGGTTGCCGGCTACCTGCCCAACCTGCCGCAGACACTGATTGCCATGCTGGCCACCAGCGCAGTCGGAGCCATCTGGACCTCGACCTCGCCGGACTTCGGTGTCGACAGTGTGGTTGAACGCTTCGGGCAGACCTGCCCCAAAATTCTGTTCGCAGCCGATGGTTATTTTTATAACGGCAAGCGACACAGCTGCATCAACAAAGTCAACGCGATGCTGAGTGAACTGCACAGTGTCGAGAAAGTCGTGCTGATCCCTTTCGCCAGTCTGAACGCACCCACCGATTCTCCTCTGGCAGAGCGGTATCAGGACTGGCACGATGTGTTAGCAGCCTTTCCCCCAGCACCGATTCAGTTTGAACGTGTTGCGTTCAACCATCCGCTGTACATCCTCTACTCCTCCGGCACCACAGGGAAGCCGAAATGTATTGTGCACAGTGTCGGCGGTATCTTACTGAATCACCTGAAAGAACACATGCTGCACAGCAATGTGAACCCAGGAGACCGGGTGTTTTACTTCACCACCTGCGGCTGGATGATGTGGAACTGGATGGCCAGTGGTCTGGCAGCCGGGGCAACCTTAATTCTATATGACGGTTCACCGTTCTATCCGGACGGCAATGTGCTGTGGGACATGGCTGATCAAGAAGGCGTCACCTTATTCGGCACCTCCGCCAAATATCTGGAAGCGCTTGAAAAACAAGGTTATCAACCAGGCAAGACCCATCAGCTGCCTTATCTGAGAACACTTTGTTCCACCGGCTCCGTGCTGGCACCGGAGCAGTTCGACTATGTGTATGAGTCGATCAAATCGGATTTACAGTTGGCATCGATTTCCGGCGGCACCGATATCTGCGGCTGTTTCGCGATTGGCAACCCCATCAGCCCAGTGTACCGGGGCGAGTGTCAGGGCCGCGCTTTAGGGATGGATGTGCAGGTTTATGATGACAACGGGCAATCGGTCATCGATGCTCAGGGAGAGCTGGTGTGCTGTAACAGCTTCCCGAACCAGCCCGTTGGATTCTGGAATGACGAAGGGGATCAGCGGTATCACAGCGCTTACTGGGAGGTGTATCCGAACACCTGGCATCATGGTGATTTTATTCAGCTGACCCGCCACGGTGGCCTGGTGTTCTTTGGTCGCTCCGATGCAGTGCTGAACCCGGGCGGCGTCCGTATTGGCACCGCAGAAATCTACCGGCAGGTGAATCCGATGGATGAAATTACCGACTCCATCGTCATCGGCCAGAACTGGCAAAATGATGTGCGTGTGGTGCTGTTCGTTCAGCTGGCCGCAGGTCATCAGCTCGATGAGACGCTGCAAGCGAAAATTCGCCAGCGTATCAAGGAACACTGCTCGCCACGCCACGTCCCAGCAGTCATTCTTGCGGTGACTGATATTCCACGGACCAAGTCCGGCAAACTGGTCGAGCTGGCCGTCCGGAATGTGGTCCACCAGCAACCGGTCAAAAATGTCGGTGCGCTGGCAAACCCGGAGGCGCTGGAACAATATAAGCATCGGCCTGAATTGTCGTGCTGACTCGTGCCGACTCAAGAAGTCAGTGATGCCTGAAGGTGATTCAACGGGGTCTGTAAATTCATTCAGCCGTAAAGCCATCATAAAAAAACGCCCCGCACGGGGCGTTTATGTTTTGAAAACCACAGCCGGTCTACAGCAACAGTCCATCGTCAATCGGACAGAATAGGCTGGCTTCATTGATCAGAGACGCTGCTGTCAGATCCGGCACGCCATACAGTTCAACCTGTTTACCTTTGCCGACGCGAAGCTTATTCAGCAGCAGATCAAAATCGCCGTCGCCGGAGACCAGCACCACCACGTCAGCATCGACAGAATATTCCAGCGCATCAATCGTGATCCCAACATCCCAGTCGCCTTTGGCTGAGCCATCTGAACGCTGGATAAAAGGTTTCAGCTTCACATCAAAACCAATCGCCCGCAGGATGTTCTGAAACTCCTGCTGCTTCCGATCGCCCCGGTCAATTGCATACGCAAATGCAGCGACCACTTCCCGTCCCTGAGTCACCTTTGCCCAAAATGTGTTGTAATCAAAATTGCGCTGATAACGCTGCCGGGATGTGTAATAAACGTTCTGCACATCGACAAAAATGGCCACTTTTTCCATCAAATCAAATCCTGTTCATCATTTCATTGTGTTCTCGGAACACTTCATATTGTTGTTCTTATCTGCCGAAACACGGCCACCACAGCGTGAAGTCTGAACTGACCTGCAACCGGGGTCAACGCCCGGCTAAATATTGTTTGGGGGATTTCCCCAGTGCCTTTTTGAAAAAAGTGATAAAGGCACTGACCGACTCATAACCCAGGTTTTCAGACACCCGCTGAACCGGTACCCTTGAATTCAGCTGCTGCAGGGCGACGACGATATGTAATTGCCCCCGCCACTTCCCGAATGTCATCCCCACATGTTTCTCCACCAGCCGGGACAGAGTCCGCTCGCTCATGGCATAGTCTGCCGCCCACTGGCCGATCGTCCGCCGGTCCCCCGGATTGTCCACCAGAGCTTTGGCAATCAGATGTAATCTCGGTTCTTCAGGAACAGCGAAATCAAACCGCGCCACAGGCATCTGCGAAAGCTGAGAAAGCAAAACTTCCGCCAGTTTATCTGTTTCGCTGCCCGGTGAATATTGCTGATCCTGCACGGATAAATACAGGATCATTTCCCGAAGCATCGGAGAAACAGACACCGTACACACATCCTCCGGCATCACAATCGCGGAAGGCTGAATAAATAGCATGCAGCCTTCACCATCTTCAGAAATGCGGTTACTGTGCGGCATATTCCCCGGGATCCATACCGCCGTCTGAGGCGGGACCATCCAGATTGCCTCTTTGATATGACTGGTCACATAGCCGGTGGTCGGCATCACCAGCTGACCCTTCTCATGCTGATGAATCGGCGATTCTCTGTCGGCATCTTTGCCCACTTTCAGAGCAACAGCACGCTGCGGAAAAGACGTACTGTCATATAAAGCTTCACTGACGGGTTTCATCATGACTGTTTTTAGTAATAAATTGTCAAATTCACTCAATTAAACAGGATTCAGGCCACTTACACTAGCCCTACCTTCTGATTCATTCACTGAGACAAGTATGAAAAAAACACATCACCACATCCTGTTTCTGATATCCCTGACGCTCACCGCCCTCATGATGCGGGCGCCCTTTACCAGTGTGTCGCCCCTCCTGGAAGACATCAGCCGTACCCTGTCTTTATCATCACAGAGCGCGGGGTTACTCACCACATTACCTTTACTGGCTTTTGCTTTTTTCTCTCCGCTAGCTTCAGTCACTGCGTCTAAAACAGGCATCGAAAAGGGCATTTTGCTGGGATTATTAGCTGTCGCTCTGGGGATCGGGCTGCGGGGCACCGGCAATACCACACTGCTTTTTACTGGCACCGCGCTGATCGGTTTAGGCATTGCATTTTGTAACGTGCTGTTGCCCGCCTTTCTGAAGCGCCGTTATCCGGAACGTGCGGCAGCCTATACGTCTTTTTACATCCTCATCATGGGCATCGGTGCAGCCGTGGCGTCCACCCTTGTGGTGCCCGTTGCAACACTGGGCGGTGGAAACAACTGGCCGCTGGCCTTAATGGCCTGCCTGCCGATTGCAGTGCTGGCCGGACTGACCTGGCTGTCGCAACTCAGCCACGCGACCCGGACATCCGCAGCGACCTCGACGGAGCAGGTCGTCTGGCGCTCGGCAGCAGCCTGGAAACTCACCGCCTATATGGCCATGAATTCATTGATTAACTATGTTTTTGTGGCCTGGTACGCCGTGATTGTGCAGGAAATGGGTTACAGCACAGAAGATTCTGGGCTGTATCACGGGATTGCGCTGCTTTCCGCCATGATTCCCAGCCTGATCATGGTGCCCTTACTCAGTAAGCTGAAAAGTCCGCTTTACCCTTGTATTGCCGCCGTACTTTTGACCCTCACCGGCATTGTCCTGCTGCTGATCACTCAAGAGACGGCACTGCTCGCTGGCGTCTTGATTGGTATGGGCACCAGCCTGGGATTCATCATGGGCATGTCGATGCTGAACTGGCATTCAACAGATGCAGGCCACGCTTCTGCGCTGTCCGGCATGGTGCAGTCCGTCAGCTATCTGGTCGCAGCAACCGGTCCGGTCATCTTCGGCTCTTTCCATGACCTCAGCGGCGACTGGCACTTCAGCCTGAAAATCCTGCTGGCATGCAGTCTTGTCTGGGGTCTTTGTGCAGTTCTGGTTTCACGGCAGGGGCAAAGCGTTGATTCGGAGCCATCGACTCAGCAGGAAAGCCATTAAAATTCACGAAAGTTGGGCACGTGATGACGTGCCCAACAGACAGGTGAACCCAACCACTTAGCGCTGCTCAGCAAATAAATACCGGGCATGAAAATGCAGGTGGTCTTCTATGAAGCTGGCAATGAAGTAATAGCTGTGGTCATAGCCTGCCTGCATGCGCAGCTCCAGCGGAGAGTCATGCAACGCCGCAGCAGCTTTCAGCGCTTCCGGTTTCAGCTGTTCATTCAGGAAGTTATCGGCATCCCCCTGATCAACCAGCATCGGCAATTCTGCTTTGCCCAGCTTCAGCAGTTCGCACGCATCATACAAGCGCCAGTCATCTTTGTTGTTCCCCAGATAAGCAGCAAAGGCTTTCTGCCCCCACGGACAATTCATCGGATGGCTGATCGGGCTGAATGCAGAGACAGAGCGATACATATCCGGATGCTTCAGTCCGATGGTCAGTGCGCCGTGCCCGCCCATGCTGTGCCCGAAGATCGATTTCACAGCAGACACCGGGAAATGTGCTTCCACAATGCCCGGCAGTTCTTTGACCACGTAGTCATACATCCGGTAATGCGCGTTCCATGGCGCCTGGGTCGCATTCAGGTAAAAACCTGCGCCCTGCCCCAGATCGTAGTTTTCATCGTCTGCCACCCCTTCGCCGCGCGGGCTGGTATCCGGCATGATCAGTGCGATTCCCAGGGTTTCTGCCACCCGGAATGCCCCCGCTTTCTGGGAGAAGTTTTCATCGGTACAAGTCAGACCGGACAGCCAGTACACCGAGGGCACAGGTTGTGCTGAAGATGCCGTCGATGGCAGAAAAATAGCAAACCGCATGGTGCAGTTCAGCGATGTGGATTCATGGGTATATTGTTTCAGCCAGCCGCCAAAAACTTTATTCTGACTGGCGAGTTCGAGGTTTTTCATGCCGCATTCCTGCCTTTCTTCACGGTTTTCTCGTTTTTTAAACATCAGAGGTCATCATTGAGCGATTTCTTCTGTCAGTATCTGATAGCGCAAACACCATGCGGCCTGAGGCTGCATGGTGTTTTATCAAGGTTGGATCCGGGACCGTCCTTACTGATCCATGTGGATCACAGTGCGGATACTTTTGCCTTCGTGCATCAGCTCGAATGCTTCATTCACCGCTTCCAGCCCCATGGTGTGCGTAATGAACTCCTGCAAACCAAACTCACCGGCCAGATACTGCTCCACAATGCCCGGTAACTGAGAACGGCCTTTCACGCCACCAAAGGCAGAACCACGCCAGACGCGGCCGGTCACCAGCTGGAACGGACGGGTCGAAATTTCCTGCCCGGCACCCGCAACACCGATGATCACCGACTCACCCCAGCCTTTATGACAGCATTCCAGCGCCTGACGCATCACGTTGACGTTACCGATACATTCAAATGAGTAATCGACACCGCCGTCGGTCATTTCAACAATCACCTCCTGAATCGGCTTATCAAAGTGCTGCGGATTAATCACATCCGTCGCACCCAGTTGCTGCGCCAGTTCAAATTTACTTTCATTGATATCAATACCAATAATCCGGCTGGCACCTGCCATGCGCGCACCAATGATGGCCGACAGACCGATGCCGCCCAGACCAAAAATCGCCACGGTGTCACCAGCTTTCACTTTGGCCGTGTTGAGCACGGCACCCATACCGGTTGTGACGCCGCACCCCAGCAGACAGACTTCTTCCAGCGGCGCAGCTTTATTGACTTTCGCCAGCGAAATTTCAGGCAACACCGTATATTCAGAGAACGTCGAGCAGCCCATATAGTGATAAATCGGCTCGCCATTGATCGAGAAACGCGTGGTGCCGTCCGGCATCAGGCCTTTGCCCTGCGTTTCCCGCACTGCCTGACACAGGTTGGTTTTGCCGGAAGTACAGAACTTACATTCCCCGCACTCCGCCGTGTAAAGCGGGATCACGTGATCACCGACTTCAACACTGGTGACGCCCTCACCCACCATTTCAACAATACCGCCGCCTTCGTGGCCCAGAATCGCCGGGAAAATCCCTTCCGGATCAGCGCCTGACAGCGTAAAAGCATCGGTATGGCACACACCGGTCGCGACGATTCGCACCAGCACCTCGCCCGCTTTCGGCAGTTGTACGTCCACTTCTTCCATTTTCAGCGGTTCACCGGCAGCCCAGGCAACAGCAGCTTTGGATTTAATTGAAGTCTGTCCGGGTTTCAATGCCAGTTTCAAATCGTGGGTCATAGTGTTTCCCTTATTGTTGAATAAGTTACATTAAGTTCATGGTCGATGGCTGAAGTATATCCCTTTCGATTCCGTAGATAATCTCACTTTCAGGTAAATCATTTTTACGGATATGTAATAATTGAATTCCATCGAAACCAGTCAACCCAACCACAGGAACGCATCATGGCAAACTGGGAAGGCGTCAGTGAATTTGTCGCCGTCGCTGAATCAAGCAGCTTCACGCTGGCGGCGCAAAAACTTTCCACCTCGGTGGCTCAGGTGAGCCGGCGAGTGTCGGCATTAGAAGAGCGTCTGGCGGTGAAACTGCTCAACCGTACCACCCGAAAAGTCACCCTCACCGAAGCCGGAATGCTGTATTTCCAGCAATGCAAACATCTGGTGGAAGGGCTGGAACAGGCAGAGCTGACCGTCACGCAAATGCAGACCACCCCCAAAGGATTGGTACGTGTCACCGCCCCGGTGACCTACGGCGAAATGCACCTCGCCCCGTTGATCAATCAGTTTCTGGAGCAATATCCTCAGGTTGATGTGGAGCTGATGCTGACCAATCAGAAGCTGGATCTGCTCGAATCCGGGGTCGATCTGGCCATACGTCTGGGACGGCTGGAAGACTCCAGCCTGATTGCCCGCCGCTTATCAACCCGTCAGTCCTACGTCTGTGCCAGCCCGGCTTATCTGAAACGATATGGCGAACCACACACCCTGTCGGAACTGAGCAAACATCAGTGTCTGGTCGGCACCATTGATGTCTGGCGGTTCAAAGACAACCATCAGTCCAAATCCATGCGCATTTCCGGCCGGCTCAGATGCAACAGCGGTTTTGCCCTGCGCGACGCTGCCAGACGCGGACTGGGGTTAGTCCAGCTCCCGGATTATTACATCCAGCAGGATCTGGAATCCGGCGAGCTGATCGAAGTGCTTCCCCAGTACCGCGACGACATCGAAGGCATCTGGGCGCTGTTTCCGTCCAGCGTGCGGCTGTCTCCCAAAGTGCGATTGCTGGTGGAATTTTTGGCGGAAGGGCTGAGTAAAGCGTAAAACAGCAACATCTGGCTGGCGCTGAATGTCACTCCATGATTGATGTACACCCGTCATTCCTGCGAACGCATTTGACGGGTGAGATTGTGTATTCAGCTCTGCACCGATGACAGTAAACCAGCGTCTGAATCCCGTTACTGATCAGTCGCAGTTTTTCGCGGTATTTTCTGTAGTGCTTCAATGGTGTCTTTTGAGGCGGTCAGCCAGATTTGAACAGGAAACGATTCAAGTACAGTCACATCTTTCACCTGACCCGTTTTTTCAAATTCCCGGACTTGTTTCAGAACGGGATCATTAGCTTCTGCACTTCCCCGGATCATCACCCGTTCCCATGAATCACTGGCTGAACACGCCTGCATCGTTATTAAAAGTGCAATCGCGATCATATTTCTCATCATATCGTCCACTCTCGATATAAAGCCCAACAAAGTTGGGCTTATCAAAGTCAGTCCAATCGGTTGAACTAAGGGAACTGAGTAATCCAGCCCCGAATTGTATTAAAGATCGTACTGTTCATCCGGGTACCACAGTTTTGCGTTGTAGATCCTGTCGTATGAATCCCTCTGACATAGTAATTACTGTCTTTAATACCACTGCCGCTTTGTCCGCCGGAAGTATCCAGGGTGTAACAGATTCGTCTGTCCGAGATCGCATAGGTTGAACCGCTGTCTGTCCACATGGTTCCTGCGGGTTTATCACCGGGATAACCGGTCACACTATGTGTTCCGCCTGAATATACCCCCCAGCCAGAATTACCGCCATGAGGAGCGCTATTCAGGACAATCACTGCGTAATCATAGTTGGTATCACCGTTATTATGCCAACCTGACGTGGTGACCGAATTTTTCCAGGTTGCGGTTCCCCATGGCTTATAGGAGCCATTTTGAGCCGTGGTAAAATTCAGGGATTTATACCAACTCCCGGCACCATTCGAAACACAATGACCTGCTGTTAAAACGTGATTTTTGGTGATTAATGTCCCCGTACAACCGACATCAATCCGGCCATTAAAATAATGTGGGTTCACAACAGTGTTCGTGATTCGTACCCGGTTATCCGCGCCTATCACTCGCGATGATGACATTGAATCATCCTCTGCGGCTGCTTTTGTCGGCGAGTGTGCACCAGCGCTGAAAAAGCTCGAATCCAAACCTTGCGCCTGCATCGTCTGAATGGCCTTTTCTAAAAGCGCTAACGCTTCTTCTGATATCTCGGCTGTGAATTGAGTCCCGTCAGCTGAGACCGCAACCGCACTCATCGCTTCCGCTCTTTCTGCTGCAGTGTATTTTTGCCGCAGCGAATACTCTGACGCAGAAGGAACTTGAACAACATTCTCACCTTCAATGAATGCTGCTTTTTCATCCAATTTTACAAAGTTATTGAGATTGCTTGCATTTGCGGCAGAAATACACAAGCCCGCAATTGCAGCAATTGCTATTTTCCGGTTCATAATTATTGTCCTGATTAGAATAGTGAATTTATTAAATTTCTTTAATAAAGCGAAAAATACAAAGCCAACTGTTTTCGCAGAGGTAACTATAGAACAGGATGAATAGCGCTGATGCGAGATATATTAATTAAGTTCATTTCGTGACAGAGATTATTATTTATCCATATTCATGCAATAAAACAATAATCTATTACTCGAATTAATGACTAATATCTCAGAAATGAGAACAAAAGAGAAGGTAGTAAATCAAATATAGCAAACAATCTAAAAAGTGCATAGCTTTGCGATAGTTAAAAAAACAATATAGTCAGTAAGGACCGGCAGATGGAAAACCACACTTAAGTTTAATCTCAGAATTCCATGAAGATATGAACTTTAGGAATAATTAATAAATAATCGAAACAATAGATTATAAAAAATTAAAAATATTTTTTAAAACATGGATATAAATAAAATTGCTTCAGACGTCACGAAAAACCAATATTGAATGATCATCAGATATCTGGAGGAGTTTTCAGAACAAGGGAAATCCTGGGCACTGAATTTTCTCGTTTGGTATGGTTCGGCTGTATGTCGCGTTTCAGCTTGAGCCTGATCTCGGCTCCAGTTGATGCACGGCAGAGAGGTTTTGCTGGTACAAAGAGTCTGGTTCATCTGTCAGTTCAGTCCAACAAAAGCGGGAACTCTTTGTTTAAGCATGATTGGTATGTCACGCGTCAAATTCGATGCAATGCTCAGCATTGGGGATGCGTGCCAGGCACTCTTTGCTGGCACAAAGAGTGCCCTGAAATGCCTTTTGATTCTTTGGTGCTGCCCGGGACGGTTGTAGGCGCTCCCGGCGCCGACAACCTAAAAATTCATCCATGAATTTTTCCCTAGATTTGGAAAAATTTAGATATTTAAACGCGCATTTGGACATAAACGAGCTAGCTCGGATGCTCTAGAACGTTTCTGTCTGATTAGGAAAAGTATGTTGATGGCTTGATCGTTTGTTAGGCATTTTTCACAGCATCAGCTACTTTTTCTGCTATTTCTCTGACCGTGAACATAGTTGAGTTCAACGCGACCTTATCGACTAAAGATGGGCTTAGCCTCATAATTTCGTCTTTTGTGATATTGTGCCAGATAGGTAATATGACTTTATCACCTTCCATTTCTCTTACTACTAGCCCATTCAGCTCGTATTGAGTCCAGTTTTTTTCGAAAAAAGCTTTAGATAGAATAATTAGACCATACTTTGATTCGGCTAGACCTAGATCAATTGAGCGGCGTAAGCTGTCTCCAATACGCAGTGTATACTCATCGTACCACACGGACACACCCAACTTTATTAACTCGTCGGCTAGCGGTTTAACAAAATCGGCTTTATCTTCTGAAGCGTGGGAAATAAATAACTCAGTCCCTGATTGTGTATCTTCTTTATCAGAAGGAAACTCGATTGTTATATATTTTAACTGGGACAAAATATTCTCCTGATTATCCATTTCTTCATTAATCGCTCGATTTAGAGCCAGTCGTTCTTTTTTCTTAGCTTGACCACCTAACTTAGTTCTTTGCCGCTCATTGACCTTACGAGACTTTTGATCTTGTTTCGCCTTTACTTGCCTTCGTGCTTTTATCACTTGTTTCTCTTTAGCTCGAAGCTGCTGCCTAAGCTTATTGATATTATCTAGTGACGGATCTGCAGACTTTAGTTTTTGAACAATCCAGTTAAACTCGATTTCTTTGTTCAGCAAATTTTTTTCGCACTTTTCGATTTCGGCATCTAATGTGCCAACACCTTTAAACTTTGGATGCTTCATGCAAATCTCCTGATGCCTATGGATGCGCTCTGGGGTTTGACGGAGCGAAGCGTAGGCAAGTCCCTAGCAGCGTTTTGTTATGTTCGACTGCAAAGTCAGAACGGAATGTCATCATCAAACTCTGATTCTGTTTTTGGAAGTGCCTTTTGCGGCAATGGCAGGCCGTTCGCTATGTAAAGGTTTAGTATATCTTCGCGATCCATGAAGAGTATCTGGCTTCGCTTGGACGCGTCTAATTTACCGCCAAGCCAATTTCTCGCCTGCTTGGTAATTTCCCCTCCAGCAACTATAAATGCGTGGTCAACCAGAACACGTCTACTTGTTTCAGGGTCGAAGATTTCATGGCCGAGCATCATCAAAACCTGATTGTAGATCTCCGACACGTTGGCGTTTGTTGCCTTACTTACTCCAGATGCATCCAGCTTTCCCTTTTTAACCTGTATACCAAAGTAAAGAACATGCTGTGTGGGAAGGACAAAACGCATCCAAATATCTTTACCATATTCCAAGGCCTTGTCCTTATGCCCCGCAGACGTTATGCGGTGGTAACCCAACTGTCTAAATAGAGGAAGAAGAACGTCTTCAATTAGTTCGTCTTCAGAGCATTTATCCAAGTAACCAATTAGCTGGTCTCTCTTTTCAATTTCTTTCGGAGTAAATGGTCGATGAGGATTTGCAGCAAGGGAAATTGTTTTGGTGCCTATGTGGCGAATATAAAGAAGTTCATCTTCTCCATAGAATGCTTCGTATCCCTCCCGTGCCAAAGGCTTGTTTAACTCTTCCAATGCCTGAAAGCGATCAGGATCATTTGGTTCGGCGTCGGATTTATGCATTAACACTCGAAGGACATGAACAAATCGTTCAGGAAGGACGTGGGCAGCGGGTTGCGGCTCTTGAAGTAATTCCTCCAAGCGCTCTGAAGTCCAATGCCAACGCGTTGATCCATCATGGACGAAATCAAGATCACATTCTTCGAAAAACTGAGTGATGTAGCGGCTTGAACGGTACGGGAAGAATTCTTTGTCCCCAACCACCAACTCCGCAATTGCGCGCAGATTTCTACTCTTGAATTTCATTCCTTCCCTTTAAACTTAAAAACCGCATTGTTTGATTTTTTACGAATGATCACCTGAGAACATAACAGTTATTAGACAGACAACTTCTATCAGAACTTGCCCATATAAAATACCTTGCGTAATCCTTGTAACTCTTCATTCATTCCGACCAAGTTTGACACAACCTAGCTTCATCGAAGTAGGTCATTTGACTAGGCAAATCAAACAATACAGACATTTTCTGCCCAACACGCCATAGTAAACTAGGCACATAGTTAACCATTAGCTGAAGTAGGTCAACTCATGACAACAGTGTCGAGTCAAGATTGTAGAGCTAAGCAACTTTGGGGCAATAGTGAGTTAGAAGTTAAAACAACCCCACAACCCAAGAAAAAATTCAGGACGAATTATTAACTTGTCGGGATCGCCTACAATCGGCCCGGGCTATACCTGAGAAACAAAAGGCATTTCTGGGTATGAGTTGGGCCAGCAAAGCCTGCCTGGCGCGCATGCACAAATGCTGAAATTGCTTACGAATCAAAGTGCGACATACGCTCCAAACAATCTCAAACCCTCCAGAAGCTATTGATAAAAAACACTTTTCAAAAATCATTCATGACACAAATATGAATATTGATTTATATCGATCCGACTGAAATAATCTGCGTCCTCTTGAGGACAACAGAAAATGTCCTGAGAACGGTCTCTCAGGAGTTTCTCTATTCACCCGTAAAAGGAATTGCCCGTGTCATCTGTTGCAGAAGAAGCAGAAATCAGCCCATCGATAACGCTGTTCAGCGGTCTCGGTTTTCATGCCCGCGTTGCCAGTCAGGTTGTACAGCCGAAGTCAGCACAAGAATTACAGCAGTGTATTGCGCAGGCTTACCAGAACAAGCAACCGGTATACCCCATCGGGAAAGGGAACAACTGGGGGTATGGCTGTAAAACCCCGCCGCAAGATGGCTGTACGCTGCTTGATTTGAGTGCGATGAATCAGATTCTGAGTTTTGATGAGGAACTAGGCGTCATTGAAATTGAGCCCGGAGTGACGCAGGGTCAGGTTGCCCGCTATCTTGAAAACACGCCGTGGATGCTCGACTGTACGGGTGCCGGGCCGGATACCAGCATCATGGGCAATGTGCTTGAGCGGGGCTTCGGTCATGGTCCAGTGGGTAACCGCAGTCAGCACTTTACAATCAGCGAACTGATTCTGGCGGACGGTGAAGTGATCCGACTGAGCCAAAGTTCGCGTTACTGCGGGCGTGCGGGGCTTTCGGCGAACCTCCATGAGCTGTTTACCCAGAATAATATTGCAGTCATCAGTAAGATGACCTTTGAGCTGATGCGTAAACCAGAATGTAGTTTACGGTGTCTGGTCCGTCTGAAATCGCCCGAACATCTGCCGGATTACATCGACATCATGCGCCGCCTCAAGTCTGAAGGCACCATTGACGGCCTCCCTCATCTGGGAAATACCTACCGCATGCTGACTATGATGGAACGCTTTAATTTCGAACGGTGGGATCCCGCCAAAGGTGCAAATGAAGCCGACATCGCGCGACTCTGTCAGCAGTATCAGCTGACGCCCTGGTCGGGTGCGTTTGTGATTACCGGCGCCACAGCGATTGCCAAAGCCAAAGCAGCACGGGTGAAAAAACTGCTCAGCCCGATTGCGCAGGTTAATATTGTCAGCCTGAAAAAGCTCAAGCAGCTGAATCAGATGGCCCAAAAGATCAGTCCGGTTTTCGGACGTATCGCGATTTACCGTCGCTTTCAAAACAGCCTCAGCGATTTCACCGAAATGATGGATATGCTGGAAGGTAATCCGAAAGATATGGCGCTGAAAGGCTGTTACTGGCGTTACCGGAAAGACATCCCGGCCAGAATGAATCCAGTGGAAGACGGATGCGGATTTTTCTGGGTCGCGCCAGCGCTGCCTTTAATTGGCACTGAAGTTGAGCAATGCATGCAACTCTCTCAGAAAGCCTTCGATGCAGCAGGTTTCGAGTTTGGTGTTACGCTCACGGCCGTCAACGCTCATCTGTGTCAGGCGATTATCAGTATTTACTATGACACCAGCAACAAAGATGAAGTCGAGCGGGCTACGGCCCTTGCAAGGGATCTCCGTGCGTTATACCGCGCCCACAGCTGGCCTTGCTACCGCCGTGCGGTCGATGAAATGCCATTCGACGGCGAGCAGGAATTGGAACAGGACGCCCTGAAGCTCCGCCAGCGCATCAAAACCGCATTCGATCCGGATGACATTGTCTCGCCCGGTCGCTACCAACAGAACATCTCTTCCCACTTATCCATGGAGCAACAAGGATGACCCTCCGGTGCAAACGTCTTTCTACCCAGCAGGATTTGCTTGAGTTTGCCGAACATTACCACGCCATTTCCGGCAACAGTAATACGGTTGAGTACCTCAGACACCGCTCGTGCGTGAAAGCTTTTTACGATTCAGAAGGAAAAATGTGTGCAGGCTTCACCGTGAACAGCCGTACGCCCCTGACCTATCTTTCAGATTTGCCGCCTCAGATGGGAGAGCACCCGCTGCAGCTCGCCACCGGAAATATCGTGGAAGGGGGCGGACTCTGGGTAATGCCCGATCTGAATGATTTTGAGCGAGGCTATGTCTTCATCTATGCCTGCTGGGAAGCCTACCGGATGAAAAAGCGCTATTTCATGAGCGGGGCACGCAACCCGAAAGTCGCCGCCCGGCAGAAATTCGTTTATCCGCATGTCCTGTATGAAGGACCGACCGAGAAGTTCGATTACGCCTGTATCCTTTACTGCAAGCGCCAGTACATCCTGATCCAGATTGGCCTGTTTGTTTCTCGCTACTGGATCACACAGCCGCTGAAGAAATTATTCCGTGGGTTGACGCAGCTCAGAACCTGACCATGGTTTCGCTCCCCCCTTTGCCAGCCACAAAAGCAAAGGGGGTTATCAACGCCCTGCCGGTGCCCGGCTAGCTCACTTTAAATCGGCTGACTTTCAAGGCCAGCTCTTCCTGCTTGGCCAGCAATGCATTGATCGTACTTTCACTCTGATGAATATTCTGATGCGTACTGTCACATAGTTCCTGAAGATTCGAGACGCTGGACACCACATCATTTGCAACCCGCTCCTGCTCAGAAATTGCTGAGACCGTTTGCTGATTCATCTCGGTGAGCCGGTTGATTTCCAGTGCAACGCGGTGGAGCGATTCCTCAGCCAGCTCTGCAATATTGGTTGTCTGGCTGCCTTTCGTCATCCCTTCATTCATCACACGCACCGAATCATCAGCGCTTTGACGCAGTTTCAGCATACTTTCCTGAATCATACTGGTGCTGTCCTGTGTCCGGATCGCCAGGGACCGAACTTCGTCGGCCACGACGGCAAATCCACGGCCCTGATCACCGGCTCTGGCCGCTTCAATCGCTGCGTTCAGCGCCAGCAAGTTTGTTTGTTCCGCGATGCCGTTGATGTCATCCAGAATCGGTTCGATATTCGTGACATGATTTTTGAGGGCATTGATCGTTTCCGTTCCCCGGGCGACTTCCGTGACCAGTTCGCTGACCGCGACTGACGCTTCGCGGACACTATTGAGGGTGTTCTGGGTATCGTTGTCGATTGATGCAACAGACTGATCCACATCCCGGGCACTGCTGGCGACTTGTGTGGAGTTATTGGCCATTTCTTCTGTCGCCGACGCAATCGCCTTCACTTCAATCGTCTGCTCCTTCACCGAGTCCGTCGTCAGATGAAACGTGTGGGAAAGATCGGCCGCAGCCCCGCGCACCGTCTCAATCGACTGATTGATTTCATCGACAAGCACCTGAACTTTGGCAATGAATTTATCAACGGAACTGCCGAGCTGACCAAATTCATCCTGTGACGCGATGCCGACGCGGCGCGTCAAATCTCCGTTGCCGTCCGAGATATCGTTCATTCTTTCAATTAAACGCTCAACCGGAGACAAAATCTGTCTGCATAAAATCCAGCCCAGAATGATGACCATCCCCAAGGCACCGACGATGACGGCTTTGAATACAGAAGCTGCGACAGCACTCTCTTTCAAAGTCTCAACCGCCTGCTGCTCCACCATACTATCGGCATAGGCTTCCATTTCAGAAATAAAACTCAAAAACGCTTGAGAGGTCGTGTTGTACTCCGCAAACCGCGCCCGGTATTGCCGGTAAGCTTCAATGACGTCTGTGGTCGCCTGTTCATGCTGGCTGTTTAACTGCTGAAAAACCTCGGTATAGGTTCGCTCTCCCCAATCGCCCCCCACGGCCACATCAAACAGTCCCGTCGAAAACATGGCTGCATTCGCTTCTTTCTGGAATTGAGCCGCCTGTTCTATCTTTGCCTGTTGCGTCTGGTCATCCTCGCCATCCAGCAGACGCTGAGTCTGATAGAGTTTCCAGAGCAATCCGATATTGGATTCCATCGCACCATCAGCGGCATGCCAGCGCGTCTGAACATCCTCACGCCAGGTCAGCAATTTGTCGGGTTCTTGCTCCAGTGCTTCAACCGCATGATCCCCAAGTGCTTCATATTTTTCACCAAAATCCACCAGCCGTGTTGTTGCCTGATCATAGGCCTTTTTCGCTGCATTATATTGATGAAAAACGTCAATCAACTCGTTCCGTTGCGTCTGATACTGACGATTGAGGCGCGTAAATTGTTGCGCTCGCTGCTCTCCCAGTAATCCCGCCTCAATCATCCGGGAGGAAGCTTCATTCGCCCCTTCAATCGCCTTGTTCAGATCTTTTTCAACCGCAGCAAGGTCGGCGCCAAAAATGAGGTTTTTCACTGCTAACATTTGCGCTTCGATTTCAATCGATGTCTCCATTGCACCATCTGCCGTATTCCATGCAGCACCGATAATGTAATTGAGCGATGACGAACTTGACGAGAGAGCCCTGACCGCAAACAGACTGACAGCGGCCACCACGAATCCGACAAATCCAAAAGTTACAAAAACTTTTGCTTTTACTCTCATAGGAACCAACCCCTTGTCCAAAATGTTGGTGATCACCAAAGAATGCAATACGGAAACAGCAACATACGCAACAGAGTGAGCATGATGACTTAGAGTCTAGCCTAAAAATTTCACCGCGCGTTTCTTCGTCCCGGTTTAAGATTTTTTTGGAAGTGAACACAGAGATGAGGCCGGTAAACGTCTGAAGGAAAATGGATCGCTGTCATTGAGCCATTGAGAACGAATTCAAAACATTGAAATAAAGTGAGTCTCAGGCCCAAAAAATTCAAAGCCGCTGTTTTTTGACAAATCCCACTATTCCCGAAATTTTTCACGCTTATTTGTGTACATGGCTGCATATGGCTTTATGATAGCGCCACCGATTCACTGAAAGTGTTTTCGCTTTCCCCAACACAAACAAAAGGAGGATATTTATGTCGCAGTGGTGTTCAATCAACTCACGCTTATTTGGTATTTATGTCCGCTCAAGAGTTTCAGAGATCGCGCTGCGATAATCTCGACTTGAGCGAAATATTTACGACCGACTTGTAGCGTCAACCCGAGTTTTTTCCCTCATGCTCGAAGAATTATTGTCAGCTTTGACAACGGCCTTTTGCGCCCAAAATTCTTGAGAACATAATGAGTACTTTTTTAACTGCACAATCCCTGACTCTTTCCTATTCCTCCGCGCCACTTTTTAAAGACCTGAGCCTGACCATTCACCGCGGCGATAAAATCGGCCTGATCGGTCATAACGGCTGCGGCAAAAGCTCGCTGTTAAAGCTGCTCGACGGACAACTGGAGGCCAGTCACGGACAGATTGCAAAAGCCAATTCCTGCCTGATGCGCTATGTGGAACAGCACATTCCGCACGCCTTGCAGGCCGCAACGGTGCTCTCCGCGCTGTCAGAGATGCTGACGGAAGATGAGTACTGGCGGGCAGAACTGCTGCTGGATGAACTCGGCTTCAGTCCTTCGGAATGGCACATGCCCGTCGCCCACTGCAGCGGCGGCCAGCAGATGCGATTGCTGCTGGCACGCGCCATCATCCACCAGCCGGATTTACTGTTGCTGGATGAGCCAAGCAACCATCTGGATTTACCTGCCTTACTCTGGCTGGAGCAATTTTTATCCTCCTGGAAAGGCGCGTTCATCCTGGTGTCCCACGATCAAACCTTGCTGGATGCGGTCACCAACACCACCTGGGTCATGCGCGATCAGGCGCTGCATCATTTTGCCTTGCCTTGTTCGCTGGCCCGGGCCGCCCTGAAAGAAAAAGATGAAGCGGACAGGCTGCGGCATCTCAGCGAGCAAAAAGAGATCGACCGGATTGCCAAAAGTGCAAAACGGCTCGCGACCTGGGGCAAGGTTTATGACAACGAAGACCTGGCCCGCAAAGCAAAAACGATGCTGGCGAGAAAGGAGCGCTTAGAGGAGGAACAGACAGAACTGAGTGAAGGCACGCCCTGGACACTCACCCTTCAGGGGGAAGCACTGCCGGCAAACCGGCTGGTTGAAATTACGCCATTTTCGGTCAAATCCCTGGCGGTGAAATCAGCAGCCGAAACCGGGCCGGATCAAGTCACCTTGTTTGAAATCGGCGATATGCGCATCAAAAGTGGTGACCGCATTGCAGTCATTGGCAGCAATGGCTGTGGTAAATCGACCCTGCTCAACCAGCTGTACAACAGCTATCAGGCATCGGAAGACTTACAAAGCACACCACAAGCGGTGACTTTTCACGATCGCTGCCGGTTAGGTTACTACGACCAAACCCAGCAGCAGCTCCGCGATCAGGACACTATCAGTGATGCCTTGTTGTCTTTCGGTTCACTCAGTACAGAACAGTGTAAACGAGCGCTGATCAGTGCCGGTTTTGCGTATGTAAGACACCAGCAAACCGTGGCATCACTCAGTGGCGGTGAACGGGCTCGCCTGCTGTTTGTCGGGCTCACGTTAGCCCGATACCATTTACTGTTTCTGGATGAGCCGACCAACCACCTCGACATGGAAGGCAAAGAAGCGCTGATTGAGACCCTGAATCAGTTTGAAGGTGCAACCTTACTGGTGAGCCACGACCGCAGCCTGATTGAGCAAAGCTGTAACCGGTTCTGGCTGATTCAGCATGGCGTGCTGACGGAATATCTGTCTCCTGAAGCGGTGTATCAGCAACTGTCGTCTCAGCCATCACAGCCTGCTGTTCATGCTGAACCGGGTGAAACCGGTGCGGAACCGTCTGAAACCGGCACAGCAATGAGTGACGAAGAACAGCTGCTGGACCGGCTGATCACACTGGAAACCTTGCTGGAAGAGGATCTGAACCGGCGGCCAAAGCATCAGAAGCCACACCTGCAACAACAGTGGCGGGCTGAAATCGCCCGGCTCAATACCCTGATCTAAAGCACCTTGATCTAAAGCACCTTGATCTAAAAAGATAAGCAGCCCCGGGGCAATTGGAGATTGCCCCGGATTAATGACGAAAACTGGCTTTGACGCCTCACCGATTATTTCTTCCCTACCGGCTATTCCGTACCCATGCTGCTCCGGAGATCAATCATCGACTGCTGGCTGACAATAATGAGGCCTTTCTGAGGACGATTGAGATCAACAACCAGCGTCACCAGGACAGCAAAAGCGAGCACTAAAGGGATCACGGCAATCAGCCTCCGGTTCCCGGTGTAACCAACCTGAGTCCCCAGCGCGATCATGGCAAGGGCGGTGATTGCAGCCAACGCAATCCAGATACTGAGCGGAATCCGGTTCCGCAATGCAGCCGTCACCCTTTTTTCATGCATATCAATCACTTCATTTGTAGCCTGGACCATCAGTGATGTCATGGGGCTTGGATTTTCGATGGCAGCGGAAGAGACCTCTTTCCATAAAAGACGATGGATTTCAGTAGATTTTTCTAAGGCCAGGTTGATGTCACTGCCTTGGACGGCATTGAGGCGAATATCGACATATTCTCTTAAGAGCCGTCTCACCGCTGTGGCAGATTTTTCATCCAGCAAATCGGCTCTTAAATAGGCGGTACCAATAATATTGGCTTCTTCGAGCACATTATTCCGTCTGAGCTCGTGCTGAGAAGATGCAATCGAAAAGGTAAAGGCAAGCACAAAAGCCAGCATGCCCAGTAACCCGCCCACCATTGATCCCAGTGTACTGGGGGCAGCCTTGTCCTTCCGCATATGGGCGTGGTAGCCAAACTGAAAACCTATTTCGCAGAAAATCAGCATGAACAGCGCAATGCCGATAAAGATCAGAGAGATAGGCAAAGATTCTAAAAAACCGACTTTCATATACCACCCCGGTCACTTCAGCTGTTGAATACCTGACGACCACCGCTCGCGTCCGTCAGCCACTGAGTCAGCCACACTTTTAATTAAGCATATGTCGCAAATGCCATAAAGGAAGCACAGTCACTGAGAACCTGATAAATAGGTGCTGTGAGCGCGGAAACCACAAATAAGGAAAGGTGGACGGGTTGGTGATGCAAAATAAAAAACGGCCCTGAGGACAAAGGGCCGTTTCAATCTTTGATGGTGATGTCTGCTGCTGAACTGACCTGAGGTCTGAATCCTCAGCAGATCCTTACTTCACCATACCTTTGATGTACTCACCCAGTTCGGAGTGATGCATGATCTTCGAGACCGGAATAATCTCTTTCATCGGACCCCAGGCAAAGACGTTCACAGGCGTATGCGTGTGCGTCCCTGTACCCCAAACGGTGTTTTGCGCTGTTGCCTGTTCACGCGCCAGCAAATTTCCGCGATCGTTGTACGGGAAGTAAGCATCAAAATCATTGATTGCCGGGACGTCTTCAACAGACAGGTAACTGTGGTTGTCGTGACGGTATGGATTTGGCTTGGTCGTCAGCACGTCCGCTGCCTGAGCAACTGTGATTGGAAATTCGCTGTTTTCATTGACGATTTCAGCCAGTTTCTCCGGAGTTTGCTGGGCTTTATTCAACCCGTCAAACTCAGCGAACATGGTCGCGTAGCTCATCTTCTGGTTGTACAGACCATCCAGGATTTCGAACTTACCAAAGTTGAAATTCGGAGCATAAGCTTGCTTCTGGAAAGCTTTCCCTGAACGTTTTTCAGGTTGCGGCAACCCTTGTGAAGAATAACTGAAGCCGAATGAGCCGGTTTCATGGTCAGCAGTGACAATGATTAAGGTATCATCACGACCTTTCGCCCACTGATACACAGAATTGACTGCTTCATCGAACTTGATCATTTCATGCAGCATGGTGCCGGCATCATTACTGTGACCCGCCCAGTCAATCTGGCCGCCTTCAACCATCAGGAAAAAGCCGTCTTTATCTTTAGAAAGCAGATTAATTGCTTTCTCTGTCATTTCTTTCAGTGTTGGTTGTGTCCGTTTCGGGTCGTTTTTAGAATTGCTGTAAGCAATCCCATCATTCATGCCTGAATCAGAAAACAAACCCAGCAGCTTATTTCCATGCGCTTCTTCCAGCATGTCTTTATTAAATGCCAGGCTGTAACCATCGCTTTTTGCTTCCGTCAGCAGGTTACGCTCATCTTTACGCTTGGATTTCAGCTTCACGTCGCCATGTGTCAGTGTCTGCAGAGCTTGATACGTCGCACCTTTGTCATTGACTGACTGAGGAATCCAGTGACGCAGACCGCCGGACAGCATCACATCCGCGCCGGTTGCGAGCATGTCGGAAGCAATGTCGTTTTCAAGAGAACGGTGTGGCTGATGAGCCGCGAATGCTGCAGGCGTGGCATGCGTCAGGCGGGTATCTGAAACCAGACCGGTCGCTTTCCCAAGACGCTTCGCTTTTTCAAGCACGGTTTCAACCGTGTTGCCTTGGGCGTCGATACCAATCACTTCTGAAGCGGTATACACCCCGGTCGCCAGCATAGTTGCTGAACAAGCCGAATCGACAACAATGGCTTCGCCCGGATTCGTCATTGAAGCGCCGATGACCCCTTCCTGAGCGAGTTTATACAAGGCCGTGGTTTCACCCTTGTACACTGAATGTGGCGCATTTTTCGCGTAGGTTTCCAGCAAGCCGACTTGCTGTGGTCCCATACCGTCACCAATCATTAAGATGACGTTTTTAATTTCTGCCGATAATGCTGAAAAAGAGATTGTAGAAGTTGCAGCGGCTAAAATAAGAGGTTTGACTATATGTTTCATCTTGGTACCCAAATATAAATGCGGCGCCAGTTAAACAATTTTTTTTGACGTTTTTATTGCAGCAATAAAAAGGTTTTATTGACGCAATCAATCACAATACCCCATTCATCATTGAAACCTGCGAGTATTGATGAACAGAAAAGTAACTGGAAATCGTGTTTACTCAGTCATCACCGGTCAGCTTCTGCCTGGCGTCACTGGCACGTTATTCAGTTCAATTCATATTTCAGCGGCGAGGCATTTGATCCAAGTCATGGATTCCCCTTCATTTCCCGCCCCGCCATGCAGTATGATGGCTGTCACTTAGTTCTGCGGTAAGACGGATATACAATGACCATCAGCAAACCTATCCCGACCAATATCATCACCGGCTTTCTGGGCGCCGGAAAAACCACGGCAATCCTGTCTCTCCTGGCACGCAAGCCAGCCGATGAAAAATGGGCCATTCTGATTAATGAATTTGGCAATGTCGGCGTAGACGGCGCAATGCTGGATCAGCAGGGTGCGATCGTGAAAGAGGTACCGGGCGGTTGTATGTGCTGTGTGGCCGGACTGCCGATGTCCGTCGGCATCAATGCCCTGCTGGCACAAAATCCGGACCGCCTGCTGCTGGAACCGACCGGACTGGGCCATCCGAAAGAGATCATCAATAAGCTGACCTCAGACAGTTATGCGAAATATATTGATCTGAAAGCGACCATTACGCTGGTTGACCCAAGACAGTTTTCAGACAATCTCTATACCGACAACCAGAATTTTCAGGACCAGATTGCACTGGCCGATGTCCTGGTCGCCAACAAAATTGATGCCTGCTCAGACTACGATCTGCTGATGTTCGAGCAATACGCGAATGAATGCGAGCCCGCCAAACAGACCCTTGCACAGGTGAAGCAGGGACAGCTGGATTTATCGCTGCTGGAAGTGCCCCGCATTCAACGTCATGCCGCGCACAGCCATCACCATGATCACAGCAGTGACGATGCTGCGCCGCTGCCGGGTCTTGAACTGGCACCGGGCGAAACCTTTGTGCGCAGAGAAAACCACGGACAGGGCTACCACAGCTGCGGCTGGTTCTTCGCCACCGATTTAGTGTTCGACTTCTCACAACTCTTTACCCTGTTTACCAACCTGAACGCACAACGGGTCAAAGCCGTGGTGAACACTGAACGGGGATGTTTTGCATTCAACGTCGTGAATCAGGTAGTCTCAGTGAACGAACTCACACTGGAAGGGTTTGAGTCCCGCATTGAAGTCATCGACAAAGACATCCTGCCCTGGGATGAGCTGGAAGAGATCTTATGCTCTTTGGCTAAAAAAGCCTGATTACTGCTATTGTTAATCAATGATTTGGGATCAACTTGCCACCTGAATTTACGCAAGGAGCAATTATGCTAAACCCATCAACGGCGAAAGCCGTCATCGACCATGCGCTGTTTCTCGGCGCAGATTTCGCCGAACTGTTCGTCGAGCACCACCAGTCGGGCTCTGTCGAGTTCAATGCAGGTGATGTCGATAAAATTAACGGCGGTATCGACTTTGGTATCGGTATCCGTTTGTTCTTCGGTCATAAAGTACTGTACGGCTACACCAACAGTACCGAAGAAGAGGAACTCAAGCGGGTCACCAGCCTGCTGGCGGCCAAAGACAGCCGCGACCAGATTGCTCAGGCTGCCGCACTGAACTTTACCCGACTGGCCGACCGCCATCCGGTGCATCAGCCTTTGTCTCAGGATGCCAATCTGGAAGCAAAAATTGCTTTCCTGCGCGCCACCGACAAAGCAGCCCGTGCAGAAAACGACAAAATCGCTCAGTTCATTGGCCGCATTCTGCAACGCCAACAGCAAATTGAAATTTTCAACTCCAACGGCCTGCACATTGGCGATACCCGCCATTACACCCGAATTGCGGCAACTGCTGTGGCACAAAACGGCAGTGAACAGTCCACCGGTTTCGAAGCACCGGGCGCGCTGACCGGCTGGGAATTCAATACCAGCATTGACCCGACTGGCCTGGGCCAGCAAGTAGCGAAACAAGCGATGATCAAGCTGACGGCAGAGAACTGTCCGTCCGGCGAAATGCCCGTGATCATCGGCAACGGTTTCGGCGGCGTGATTTTCCACGAAGCCTGCGGCCACTTGCTGGAAACAACTTCTGTTGCCAAAAAAGCCTCGGTATTCCATGACCAGATGGGTGAAATGATTGCCAGTCCTGTGGTCAGTGCGGTCGATGACGGCACCATGGAAAATGAGTGGGGCTCCATCAACATTGACGACGAGGGCATGGCCACTCAGCGGACTCAGCTGATCAAAAACGGGAAGCTCACCAGCTTCATGGTGGATCAGATGGGCGCGAAGAAAACCGGCTTTGCGCCGACAGGTTCCGGCCGTCGTGAGTCTTACAAATTCGCGCCGACTTCCCGGATGCGCAATACCTTCATTGAACCGGGCGACAGCAGCCTGGATGAGATGATTGCCAGTGTCGAGAAAGGTATTTTCGCCAAGAAAATGGGCGGCGGTTCAGTCCAGCCGGGAACAGGCGAATTCAACTTCGCGGTGCAGGAAGCTTATCTGATCGAAGACGGCAAAATTACCCGTCCGCTGAAATCAGCCACCCTGATCAGCACCGGTCCGAAAGTCCTGAAAGAGATCAGTATGGTCGGACAGGATTTCGAACTGGCCGCCGGCATGTGCGGCTCGGTCAGTGGCTCGGTTCCGACAACAGTTGGACAGCCGGCGCTGAAAGTAGACAACATTCTGGTGGGAGGTAACTGATGGCGGATCAACAAACCCTGCAACACGCCATGGAACAAGTGCTGGAACTGGCTACAGCAGCCGGTGCAGAAGCGGATGTCCTGGCCAGCAGCAGCCATAACCTGTCGCTGAAAGCCAACAATGGCGAGCTGGACGAGTACAAAGTCACCTCAGGCCAGGTGATCGGCGTTCGCGTCGCCAAAGACGACAAAGTAGCCACCAGCTATTCCGAATCGCTGCATCCGGACAGTCTGAAGCTCATGGTAGAACAGGCGCTGCAAAGTGCTCAGTACACCAAAGCCGACGCACATCAGGGCATTCAGGCGGAAAACAGCCGTCTGACGACCACTCATCCGGAAATTTATCAGCAGGATGATGCGGAGATTGATCAGAAGATTGCTCTGTCACTGTCTCTGGAACAAGGCGTGATCGGCAAAGGTGCGAAAAGTGCGCCCTACAATGGCTTTGGCGAGTCCGACAGCCTGAGTCTGCTGGCAAACACCCGTGGCAGCCTTTGTCAACACAGAGAGCGTTCCACGTACTGCTATACCTATGCGCTGATCGATCAGGACGGCAAACAGGCCATGCATGGCGGTATGTCATCCGGACGCCGTTTTGACGAGCTGGACCCGCAGTACTGCATCAGCCACGGCGTTGAAACCGCGATGGCCCTGTTAGACGGCGGCCCGATTGCAACCGGCAAGTATGCGGTCATCTTTAACCTGAGCGAGCTCAGCAGTTTGTTCGGCGCGTTCGGCATGTGCCTGTCCGGCCAGTCGGCCATGAAAGGCATCAACCCATGGCGTGACTCACGGCATCAGCAGGTGGCCAGCCCGCTCCTCACCGTCAGCGATATGGCTTACATGGAAGGCGGTTCTGCCATCAAAGCGTTCGACAGCGAAGGCTTCGCGACGCAGGACACCATTTTGATTGGTGAAGGCCA
Source organism: Photobacterium sp. 53610 (assembly GCF_036409375.1). NCBI lineage: Bacteria > Pseudomonadati > Pseudomonadota > Gammaproteobacteria > Vibrionales > Vibrionaceae > Photobacterium > Photobacterium sp. 53610. The sequence continues at coordinate 668,074 of NZ_JAXOFS010000002.1, forward strand.
GTTGCAAAGCCTGCTGCATAACAGCCATACGGCCAGTTATTTCGGCATTGCCAATACGGCCAACGCCTCCCGTTCTGCGAAAGGTGGTCTGGGTGTGGCGTCGCGTCATCTGGTGATTGCTGAAGGTCAGAGTTCCGAGGCCGAAGTCACCGCAGGTGAATATCTGGAACTGGTCGAGTTGCAGGGCGTTCATTCCGGTGCTGATGCGATCAGCGGCGATTTCTCCTTCGGCGCCAGCGGCTTCCTGTGCCGCGACGGCAAACGCATTCAGCCGGTCCGGGGCATCACCGTTGCCGGAAACTTCTATCAGATGATCAAAGCCATTGATGCGGTCGGGAATCAGCTGGAGAACGATTATGAGCGCGATTTCTTCGCACCGAAAATTCGTTTTAACAGCCTGAGTATCGCCGGAAAATAAATGCGCTTACCGTCCTCAAAAGCGAGCTTCGGCTCGCTTTTTTTGTTTAGGTAAACAATCGATTATCTCACCCGATAGCTGAATCCGGATCGAGCAGATAATACACATTCACGGATGCTGCGCCGAGCTCGGGATCCAGATATCCCTGAACACTTTCGATGGAGTCGGCTTCCCAGACACACTGGCAGCAGTGGTTGTCTTTATCGAGTAATGCCGTCCGGAGATGCAGCCCTTCCGGCGGCTGTCCCAGTGCTGACCCAGCCTTTTGTGAGAACAGCTCGACGTCCGTAATATTGTGTTCCGTCGCGATAAACATGCAAGATTCCTCAGTCAGCTCCTTACCTGAGTATAGGAGCTGAGCATGAGTCTTCCTGTCTGGTCTGTCGTCACTTATGCGCTGGCAGGCTGTTCTTTGCGGGCCTCAATGGCCTCGATGGTTTCGCGGAGCTTTGGAGAAATGCTGGCTTTGGTGTTGTTTTTGAAATCAAACATCACCACCAGTGCAGTCCCGCGCGTGGTCACCGCACCCATTTTTTTACTGAAGATCTCGTATTCCATGGTGAAGCGATCGTCTTCGATCCGGGTGACTTTCGAGCCGACCAGCAGAGTATCCGGGTAAGTGACCGGCAGGCGGTAGCGGGCGCTGGTTTCACCGAGTACAGGTCCGACACCTGTATCTTTCATGTCGTCCATCAAAGCGGCTTCTTTGAAGTAATCCAGTCGAGCGGTCTCGAAATAACGGAAATAAACCACGTTGTTCACATGATTCAGGGCATCCATTTCACCCCAGGCAACAGGAATTTCAGTGATCACCGGGTACTGCTGAAGAATTGCGTCCATCTTGATTCCTCAAGGATAAGGTTAGAGTTTTTAATCTAACCTTTCCGCAACATAACCACAACATCCGGCCTCAGAAATGAGAAGTCAGTGAGTGACGACGCATCGGACGCCGTTCGGGCAACACGCGCAGTATTTACAGAAAATCCATCCCGTAAAGGATTTCGCCGCAGTGACGACATTTGAATTTGTAAACAGCCGGGTTTCCGCCCTTCTCGTACGTACTCAGAATATCCTGCCAGATTTCCGCTTTCAGCAGATGGCGGCTCAAAAACGCCTGCAGGGCCTGTCCGCTGAGCGCTTTCAGTTCCTCGGGTTCAGCAAAGCCATGAAATTCGCAGGCGTCGCCGCAATGATCCAGCCAGACTTCCTGCTGCCAGGACTGATAACCCGGCGTGCGCTGGCAGACCTCGGCGATCACATCGCGGTTCAGGCCCGCGCCGTCCAGCGGAAAGTCATCAGAGTAATACGCTTTAAATGCCTTGGCAGCCGAACCGTCAGCAATACACCAAGGGCACAGCCACTCGATATCACGCTGAGAATAAATACTGCCACTGTACAGGTATCCACGCGCCTCACCACAGCAGTCGCAAACTTTCATGCTTTTCACGACGGCACCGGTTGCCAGTGGATCCGGATGATATGTGAATTTCGGAAGTGTCACTATTTGTATCCTTTGTCAAACCGATGGCTTTGCAGAGCCATTCTCATCGTTTCACACCAAAGCAAACAAGAAACCTTGGCATCAATCCAATGCGGCGAATATGCGACAGAATTTAGCCACACATGAGGGTTCTGACTGAGTGGATGAGAAAATCCGAAGCGTGATCACTTTATCGACAATCGTATCATAATGACCGGGTCCCCTCCGGGTTCGTCCGGCGCACAGCAATCTCCGGGTGGATAAGCTTTCACCAGTTATGACAGGCCTGTGCAAATTTCCGGCTCAAGGCCTGAATTCCCGGTAATTTCATACGGTCTGACTGCTTTTTTCCGGTATCCTTGCCCGCCAATCGATAACGAATGTGCCGGGCTCACAGCCCAGCCAAAGAAAAACGCACTTATGGTTTCAGACAACGCAATTCCCGGGAGAAGCAATATCCGCTTTCCGAAAGGCCGTTTTGCCATGTGGACGGTGTACAGCTTTACCGGCGCCTCAATCTTGGCTTCAATCATTTTTTCGCTCTTGCTGTTTTTATCTATCGACGAGAACCCGGTCATGCAGGTGCTCTTTGGTGGACTGGCGGTCATTTTCGAACTGGGTAAATTCTTTGCCTGGTATGAATTTGGCGAGCGACGCGCCAGACGCAGCTACACCGGTGCGGCCTCTGCTTTTGCTTTCTATTCCGTGCTGGCCGCAATTTCTATCGGCGGCTCCGTGGGGGGTATCCAGAGTGCGACCAATCAGGCACAAAGCCATGTCAGTGTCCAGCAGAGCAAAATCAACGCTTACAACATGCAGATTGAGGCGATCGAAAAACAGATTGCCCTGAATAACGTGGCCGCGCAGAAGTATATCCAGATGGCGCGCATTGCCACCGGGGTCACCCGGATACAGCATGAAAACAGTAAACTCCGCAAACAGCAGCAGGCGCTGGCCATGGAAAGGGACAACCTGCCCGTCGTCAGCCAGGGATCGGTGCTGGGTCTGATTGACGGTCTGGCCAAGACCCTCAGAGTCAGTGCTGAATCCGCGCAGCTTGGACTGGTAATTTTCCTGTCTGTTTTACTGGATTTCTTTGCTGCTTTCTTTGTCGGGCTGATCGGTGAAGAGCTGCGTTTCCGCCAGAACTTCAACCGCAAGCACGCAATTTATGTCTCGGATACAACGGTGCGGCAATCGGACGCCATGCACAATCAAACATCCGATGAAACCCGTTCGACAAACGCCGTGACTGAAAGCTCAGCCAGTCTGGCAACACTTGCGCTGGAAGCAGCCCACGAGGACCAGCAACAGAAAGAACAGACTGAAGCGGTCAGCCTGCAGTCACCTTATGAGCGTGTCGTCGACGCGCTGACATCCAATGCGGTCAGTTGCTCGAAACGCGCCATCATCCGGGCACTCAAGCTGACCGCAGAAGAAGTCGATGCTGTGTTCCACCAGATGATGCAGGAAGGCATGGTCAGCAAGAAGCCAAACCATCACTTCCAGTGGCACGGCGTTCAGGCCGCAACTGAAGAAGCAACATCGGCAAGCTGATCTCTGCTCAGGGGCAGTGGACATCAGGAATCGTGAACACGAAAAAGCGGGAGCAAACCTCCCGCTTTTTTTCGTTCTGAAAACGATACTCAGGGAATCAGCAGGGTGGGTTTAGCTTCAATGGACAACGCAAAGTCAATCTCCCAGCTCATGCCATCCATGTTCAGGCGCCCGTCGGGTACCCCGTCCAGACCCGGTTGGCCAGTGTCAGCCACTTCCCATTGCTGCGTTCGCGGATCGGACACATTACTGAAGTTATCCCCCTGCGAAGCATCATCGAGTGTCATGATGTAATGCTTGTTATTGATCAGGGCTGCACCATAGACCCGGACACTATGGCCCCCTTTCCATTCACCGTTCAGGTCGTACCAACTGAACAGAATCGTGACGGCACGACCTTGCGACAGCTCATTAAAAATCCACTCCCATGTCGGGAAATCGCCTTCTCGCTGTGAGGTCAATCCCCCCATGCTGACCGTTCCATTGTCGCAGTCTGCATTATCGCCCAAAACCATCGAGTTGCTGCCCTGATGACGAAAATGCGCCACATCCAGCGGGCCGGAAACCGGATCGGTCAGATAGCCAAACACGCCGCGGATCAGCCCGCAGAAACTCGTGTAGTCACCACTGTCGAGATCATGCACATTGTCCCTGCGACCATAGCTGTCGATGTTCGCAACCAGACTGTTCTCTGGGTCAGGCGTCCAGATCGTCACATCGCCTGCGGTGCCGATTTTACCGATCCCGCGGATATGTAGCTGAGGCACACGCCAGGCGAGCGGCAGATTGTCATAACGATCTTCCAGATACTGCAGCGCGTTGGCATTGGCGATGGGAATACACTGATTGCGCGCTGAATCCAGATTCGGCTGATCCGCCTGAATGACCTGAACCGGAAAACTCAGATCATCCGGGACTGACGGTGCGGGTAAAACCGGCTGCGGCGGTCTGCCCAGAGACAAGGTATTTGGAATCGACGAGGACACCGGATTGACCCGGCCATCCACGTGCCCGGCACCTTCTGCGTTCACAACGGTCGTACGAACCGGGTACATCTGCGGCGGAAACTGAGCCGCAAACTGCACGATATCTGTGATATTCGGTAACGGCTGCGGCGAGAACAGCACTGTCGCTCTGAGGCGCTGGATCTGCCCTGCCCCATCTGTGCCCGGACGTAAGTCGAAATAGACCGTTGCATCCGCATGTTGATTCACGGCCTGTTGCTTCACGATATGGGTTTGTGAGGCATAGCGATCATTTTTCCGGTGATTGTGCCTGATATCACTTTGATCATTGCTATCCCAGACATCGTGACCGGCCCAACCGTGAGGACGATTCCTCTCGAAATCACCTTTCATCTTGTGCTGTTTTCCCGTTGAGGAGGTGGGGCCCGAGACAAATAAGTTATCGACGGACCAGACGGGCGTGCCAGCACTTGAACCGGAATCCGGATATAAGAACACGTTCACGTAACCGGGACCGACAGGTTTCCCATAGCGATCAGACAATTGTGCCAGCCTCACTCTGAATTGCCCCCAGTCACTCGCGGCGATGGTGCCAATCTCAAGATCAAACGTGACTTGCTCAAAAGCCACCGTCCTTCTGTCCAGCGGGAAGATCTTTGCCCGATCGGCAGAACCAGACACCCGGGCGTCCGTCGCATAGAAATCATCACCGGCATCTGCTGCAGATGTGAGACCCAATCCAAGCATGAGGGTGAAAAACAGAATCGGCATTTTTTTCATCATGATGCACTCACAGATTCAGATACCTGATTGATCAGCGCAGACCAAAACAGGCATGGTCTGACACCTTGTTAAAGATGCAATGTCATGAGTATAGAAATCTGGATACGAAACTTTTCCGGCAAGTGAGACGGCAGACAACACAGCAGAGGTAACCTGCTGAATGACTGCGTATTAAGGTTTTTGAAACAGCGTCTCAAACAGAAATGGCTCATCGAAATGACGCTGGCCGATAAACGCCGTCGCATGATGCCCTGACTGACGCTGAGTCCCCGCAGACGGAATCCCGAATGGCCAGAGATAAAAACGTTCTGCACGGACACTTTCAGGTAGCATCCCCTGCTGATCAAACAGGCTCTGATGATGGTTGCCGGACGCCGGCAGACTGCGGAGTTGCTGATACGACAGAACGGTCAGCGGTCGGGTCGGGTCATCCGAATACGACCAGCGCACATCTTTAATCATATGTTCGCCATGGCTCAAAGTGACGGCCAGTTTTCCGGCTGGTTGTCTGGCAGACTCGCCTGACCAAATTCGCAGGGTCACGGGCCACTCCACCGCATTGTCCAGTGAGGCAAATTTGAGTTGCGGCGCCAGGGCAAAGACCATGTGATAACACCCGCAATGGTGAATACTGTCCAGCAGATAGGGCTGCCCGTCCGGGTCGAGCGTCAACCGGAGTAAGACCCCGTCAAATGGTCCTGCATAAGGATCAAACGACGAGCGTGCCGTCCGGTTCGCAAACCAGAGACTGTAGTTGAGCTGCATCAGCGTCTGGCCATAAAAGCGGGTGTAACTCACGTGAGTATAAACAGACGGTGTCCGGGTAATGATACTTGGCTGGCCCGACGTGACATATTTCACCTGTCCGGGAAAGTCATCCCGGGAACGCGTTTCAACCTGAACCTCCGGCGCATAGTATTGAAGCAGCCGCTGCTGTTGCGCCTCCGTCAAAACCGGCCAGTTCAGAGCAGACTGATTGCCTGCCTGTTCAAACCATTGCCGGATTTGTGTACGGCTCAGCGGAGGCTTTTCATGGACCGCATACCGGATCACATCGCTATCGGCAGGCTGAATAAACTGACTGATTAAATGACGTTTCTGTTTGTCGATGGACGGCCCGGCAACATACCGGCTGATCGGGTACAGACCCAGCACCCGCTGCCAGGTGACGTAGTCTGAGGGGAAATCCGGCGGATTCGAGCTCAGTACAGACCAGAACATCGAATGATACTGGCTGTATCTGACCAGCTGTGCGGCACATGATTCCAGCGCCTGTGCCTGATAACCGGCTTTTTGCGGCAGGTTCTGATATTCAGCCTGTCGCTGCATCTTGGCCTGATGCGCAACGTAAGCCAGCCACTGCTGCTGACTGGCGCGAGAGGTCAGCCCGCTCAGCATTGACAGGCTGAACCGGTCAAAAGCAAGATGCGGAAACCTCGGATCCCACACCAGCTGCGCATCTTGTACCCTCTGCGCCTGAACCGTTCGCTTAAACCCGGTGAGCAAATCAAGACAATGGCTCTGCGATTGCGTATAGATCTGTTTCTGGGCCGGTACTGAATCCGGAACCGGCTCGGGCAAGGAGGTGCACGCAGTGACCAACACCAGAAAAAACGCAGCCAGAAAACGCATGATCGTCCCTTTTCGTGAAGCTCTCTTGAGTATAACGAAGTCGCCTCAGGTTGCCCGGCACAGCAGGCTTTGCTCCCCTGAACTCCGGCAGCGCGCCACAGAACAAGGCACATAAAAAAGCCCGCATCTGGCAGCGGGCTTTCTCATGTCATGTCAAATTGAATTAAGCGTTGTCCGGCACCTGAATCACACCGCGGCGGATCTGATCCAGTTCAATCGATTCAAACAGTGCCTGGAAGTTCCCTTCACCAAAGCCTTCATTCCCTTTACGCTGGATAATCTCAAAGAACACAGGACCAATCACAGTGTCCGTAAAGATTTGCAGCAGAATACCGGTTTCGTCACCATCGATCAGAATCTTCAGATCTTTCAGCTTCGCCAGATCTTCCTGATGACCCGGAATACGCTTGTTGACGCCTTCATAATAGGTGTCAGGTGTATCCATAAACTGCATGCCGTGTTTCTTCAGCTGTGCAACCGTCTCCAGAATGTTGTCCGTGCTCAGGGCAATATGCTGGATACCTTCACCGTTGTATTGATCCAGATACTCTGCGATCTGTGATTTGTCGTCGCTTGATTCATTAATCGGAATCCGAATCTTACCGCACGGCGCTGTCATCGCACGGGACAACAAGCCAGTGACTTTCCCTTTAATGTCAAAGTGACGAATTTCACGGAAGTTCGCAATGCGCTCATAGAAACCCGCCCACAGATCCATGTTGCCTTGCTTCACATTGTGCGTCAGGTGATCCAGGGTATTCAGGCCCGCATCCAGCGTTGCCAGACGCTCTTTGTAGTCCGGATAGTAATCAAAATCGATCTCATAGATATCGTGATCACCATAGCGGTCGACCAGATAAATCAGCGACTCACCAATTCCGTAAATAGCCGGAATGTTCAGCTCCATCGGACCGGCCTGTGCAGGACAGGCTGTTGCGCCGTTTTCAACTGCATGAGCAAGTGCTGCGTTGGAATCTTTCACACGAAATGCCATCGCATTCACGCTGGCACCGTGCACGCCGGCAAAGCCTGCAGCCTGAGAATGCAGCTCACCATTCACAATGAAGTTGATGTCACCCTGACGGTACAGCCAGACTGATTTATGTTTGTGCTTTGCAATTTCTGCAAAACCCATCAGACGGAACAGGTTTTTGAGGTTGGCAATCCCCTCAGGGGTCGGCGCCGTATATTCAACAAACTCAAAGCCGTCCGTGCCCATAGGATTTTTCATCATTTCACTCATCCGTTTATCCTCACATGTTGATTGCTAGGGTCTGTTGACCTGTTCAGCGATTTCTTACCTATAGAATTAGCACTACTGAGGTCCGGTTGAGAAGCCAGATGTAAAACTAAGGTTAACGTGATGTAAAAACCTTTTGTAAACCCTGCTTGCCAACCCAAAACCGCGTCCGGCTTCCCCTCGCAGAGCAGCATTTGAAAAGGCCGTAAAAACCTGAAACATCATGAAATCAAGCCATGTCATAAAATTGAAAAATAGTGTAGAAAGCTTTACATATGCGTATGCGCCGAAAGACTGGCTTAGCTATGGTTATAAGGCTGATGATCTTTCACGGTCATGATTGCAGTGGGTAACCGGGGTTTTCCCTGAACGTGACTGTGCCGTGAACCGATCTCATTTCAATACATCAACACCGAAGGAAAAGGTCAGCGGTCCCCGGGGAGAAGATCGTTATGAACATGAATAAAAGGGACAAACTTCGCTTACCTGAACGGAAAAAAAGCCAGGTCAAACTCAAAAAAGAAAGCGCCATTTATCTGCCGACATATCATTTCTTAAAAGGTGAGTTTCACCACGCCCGTCGTCATGAAACCGGGCTGATCCGGGATGACGACACAGAGTTTCTGCATCAGTACCGTGTGGCTTTGAGACGCTGCCGCGCCATCATTGGTCTGTTAAGCCCGCTGTTTGTCCCTGAACAAAAACTCATGCTGCAAAATGATCTTAAAAACCTGATGCAGAAAACCAATGCTTTGCGGGATCTGGATGTTTATCTGGACAACATGGAGCCCTTTTTTTACGCGTTGGAGCATCAGTATCATCAGGGGCTGACGCTCTTTTTCAATGATCTGCTGGATAAACGCACCCAGGCGTTTCATGACGTCAAAGACTGGCTGAAATCTGACGAATACGAGCAGCAATGTGCGCAAATCGCCGGGCTGATCAATGAGATGGAAAACAACCCGACGCCTGCCGGGAAAAGACTGTGCCTGCCGACAGCACAAAAGCGGATCTGGAAGCGATTCAGTCAAACCCTGTCGTTATGTCAGGCTGTCGGGTACAACCATCCGGACGAACAATTGCATCAGCTCAGAATCTCATGCAAAAAGCTGCGTTATCTGCTGGAGTATTTCGCGCCGCTTTTTCCCGGGAAAGTGATCAAAGAACAAATCAAGCAACTGAAGGCTTTGCAGGAATCTCTGGGGGAGTTCAACGACAGCTCGGTACAAATGACTTTTCTCAGCCAGTATCTGGCACAGCAGAAACCGGAATCAAGACGCCACACTGCGATTTCTCATTTACTGGAATTCAGTGATAAGCAGCATGCAGACCACAAAATCAGTGTGGTTGATCATGTCAGTCAGTACACGTTTGCGACGCATCAGAAAAGTTACGAAAAGCTGTATCAGCCTTAAACACGACGTCCAAAATGCGCGGTCACACACATTTCATTGCTGCATTCTCATTCATCAGTAGAGGCTGAGAACCCAATCACGCTTTATTTTCAGCACTTTGCTAAAGATTAGATATGGCTTACATGGAAGGAAGTGTGTATGAAAAAAACAATCAAAACCATCCCACTGATTCTCTCAGCGCTGTCTGCACTGGCAGTGACGCCACAAGCAATGGCAAATGATCCCCAGAAAGCATTTATGGATGACTGCCTCCAGACCTATCACAATGAATCACTCTGCCTGGGGTATGCCTTGGGGGTCTTTCATACTGTCTCAGCAATACAGTGTAACCAGCATGACTCGCAACCGCTTCATTCGCTGACTCAGTCCGGCCCGGCAGTTCTCACTGAAGGTGCCAAGCGGGTCCGCCTCTCCATTGAAGCAATGCAGCCTGCACTGAACAAAGCCAGCGCTTGCCATCAGATGCCTCAGGGAAGCTCCAGTTAATCAAACCAGTTCGTTTCACCAGTGACCGGCCCAACAACCACATTGCGTCCGGTCACCCATCGTCCCCCGCTTATCCTTTCAGCGCCGCCTGAATATCCGACTCCAGCGCATCAGGTTTAGTGATCGGAGCATAACGTTTGATCGGTTTTCCGTCTCGCCCAATCAGGAACTTCGTGAAATTCCATTTGATCTTTTTCCCGAACAGACCCGGTAGCGTTTCGGTCAGATAAGCATACATCGGATGACGTTGCGGGCCATTCACCTCAATTTTTTCAAACATCGGGAAACCAACGCCGTAATTGAGTTCGCAGAATTCACTGATTTCATCACCGCTTCCCGGCTCCTGCTGACCAAACTGGTTACAGGGAAAGCCAAGAATCACAAGCCCCTGCTCTCTGTACTTCTCGTACAGGGCCTGCAACCCCTGATATTGCGGCGTAAAGCCACATTGACTGGCCGTGTTAACCACCAGCACCACTTTTCCCTCAAAGGCACGCATCGGCTGCGATTCACCCTGCAGTGTATTGGCCGAAAAATCATAAAATGCTGTCATACGCCGCTCTCCTTATTTGTCAAAATTATCATCCGTTTAGCAAACTTTAGCAAACCGCAGCATTTCCCGTATACTGACGGTTATTCCCCAGTATCCCGGAGTTCCTTTGTCTTCCCTCAGCCATTATCTGACTGAAATGGGCGTCCATACCCTGTTCTGTCATCAAGCCGAAACCCATAGTCTGAAAACGCTTCTGGCGCATCTTGATGCAGAATTTGCCCGTATTCAGTCGATGCGGCCAGACAAAAGCGATGCCGATCTGCTGCTCGGACTCATGACAAAAACCCACCTTGCAGCATTAGAACAACTTCAGCAGACCGAAGACAAAAGCGAAGCCATGCAAACGCTTTTTGTTCAGACGCTTGGCGCCGATCATGCCGGACGTTTTACCAATCAGTACCAGACCGACTGCATCCTGGTCACCCGGTTGTGGATGCTGGTTCTCGGCAATCAAAACATGGACTTCAGTTATGTGGCTGAGCATGCAGAATCTACCGCGGCGTTGCTGTTCCCTGAAGAAAAGAACGGGCTGAGCCACAGCCGTGCCGAACAGGTACGACGCCAGTTCATGCAGGCTTATTATCACGGACAATCTGCATCTCAGCTTCCGTCTGAACAAAATCAGGTCAGGCCGTCTGTACCGGGCAAGTTAAAAGCAATTTATCGCTGGCTTCGGCAGGTGTTACGAAGAAAAACCGGATAAATAAATCTTTTCCCCGGACAAAACGACAGTTACAAAAGACAAAAAAGTGAAGATAGAAAGAATAATTGATTTGAAATCAGGTTATTAAAATCAATTTTTTCCCTTTCAGGGAATAATCTGAAATTTTTATCCTTGGATAAGTTTTTGATATTTTATTAATTTAACAATTAGCTATACATAATTTACAAAATAGATCGTTGCGTGTTTTTTAATCATCCCTATAATACCGCCTACGCTTTAACCAAGTATGTTGTTCCTTTATATACTCTCACCACAGGTGTTGCTGCGGACTGGCTTTCAGCCTTTAACCCCTCGCCTCGGGTAGCTTGAGTATATTTATTTCCCCCGCCTGTCATTTATTTGACAGGCGTTTTTTTTGCCCGCTTTTCAGAGCTTTTTTACAGAACAGGATGCAGCTGAACCTGCAGATAATGCGCCAGCCGCTGCTGTAATTTTTCTTTCTCTTCATCCGGCAAAAAACTCGCCCGGATCGCATTGGCACTGAAGGCAGCCATTTCCTCTTTCGTCACCGCAAAAGCATGGACAACCGCCAGGAAATTATCCGTCATGTACCCGCCAAAATAAGCCGGATCGTCCGAATTAATCGTGACGCACAATCCCTGCCGCAGCAAATCCACAATGTTGTGATCCGCCATCCGTTCAAACACCCGGAGTTTAATATTCGACAGCGGGCACACCGTCAGCGGCATCTGACTCTCGGCCAGCGCCTGTACCAGATCTGGGTCCTGACTGCATTGTACCCCATGGTCAATCCGGGAGACCCGCAACATGGATATCGCATCGCGAATATGACTTGCAGGTCCTTCTTCTCCAGCATGGGCGACGGTCAGAAATCCGGCATTAAATGCCTGTTCAAACACCCGGCGAAATTTTTCCGGCGGATGTCCCTGTTCAGAAGAGTCCAGACCGACCCCAATGATGTATTCCTGATAGGACATGGCCTGCGCCAGCGTCTCAAATGCCGCCTCCTCACTGAGATGGCGTAAAAAACACAGAATGAGCCGGCTCGAGATATCCAGTTTCTGTTCCCCGTCGGCCAATGCCCGGGTGATCCCCGCCATCACCGTCTGAAAAGCCACCCCGCGTTCGGTGTGCGTTTGCGGATCAAAAAAGATCTCGGTATGCATGACATGATCCTGCTGACAACGCAGCAGATAAGCCCAGGTCAGATCGTAAAAGTCCTCTTCAGTCTGCAGCACCTGCGCCCCGAGATAATACACATCCAGGAACGATTGCAGGTCGGTAAACTGATAAGCCTTTCTTGCAGCCGCCACACTGTCGTACGGCAACGCAATATGATTTCGTTGTGCCAGCTGAAACATCAGCTCAGGCTCTAATGTCCCTTCGATATGGACATGTAATTCAACTTTCGGCAGGGTTCGGATGAAGCTTTCCATGCATTGACCTCTTCGCGCGACACATAGGTAATTGTTTAAAGTGTAGATTGCGAGAGGGCGGTGTTGGGGAGATTTTCCCTGCTGAGATGTGCAGACAGCAGGGAATGCAGTCAGGGATTATTTCTGTTTTGGCCGGAAAACGTGAATCACAGACTCGTCGTTTTCCAGATATGGGCCTTCCATCAGATCGATGCAGTAAGGAATCGCAGGGAACACAGCATCCAGACATTCACGAATGGATTTCGGCTTACCCGGCAGGTTTACAATCAGGGTATCGTCGCGCAGCCCGGCCGTCTGGCGGGACAGAATCGCCGTCGGCACAAACTTCAGTGATTCAGCACGCATCAGTTCACCAAAGCCCGGCATCATCCGGTCACAGACCGCTTCCGTCGCTTCCGGGGTCACGTCGCGTTTCGCCGGACCGGTACCCCCTGTGGTCACAATCAGACAGCATTCTTCTTCATCAGCCATACGGCTCAGCGTGGATTCAATCACATCACGCTCATCAGGGATCACTTCGTAAACAGGTTCCCAGGGTGACGTCAGATAGTCGTTCAGTGTATCAATGATGGCCTGACCGGAAATATCTTCGTACACGCCAGCACTTGCACGATCACTGACGGTTACAATCCCTATTTTCGCTGTTGTCATTTGTTCTCCTCAGGTTCTCATCAAACCGGCCACATGATGTGGCCGGACTGAGGTCAAGTGTAAGCAATCTTGGCTGAGGGGAAAACCTCTGAGCAACGTTTATGGCAAATCAAACACCAATGCTGTTGCCGGAACTTCACCGGAATTGGATACAATCAACTCAGGTAACTGTTCCGCTTTCAGGCCGTCTCCGGGCTGAAGTGTTTCAGTGCCCGCAGTCAACGTTCCTTTGACCTGATGAATGTAGAATCGTCGCCCGGCCTGCTGTGTTAACGTCAGGGACTCCCCTGCTGGCAGAATCAGCTGACTGAGGCGGGCATCCTGTTTAATCGACAGCGTGCCATTTTCGCCCTCAGGCGTAATCACAGGGGTTAATCCATCCTGCTGCCCGAAATCTTTCTGCTGATAACCCGGCTCACCGCCGAACTGGTTCGGCTGAATCCAGATTTGCAGAAATTTCAGGTCCGCTTCGTGAGACGCATTAAACTCGCTGTGATAGATCCCTTTACCGGCTGACATCAGCTGAAATTCACCGGCAGGCAGGCGTTTGATATTGCCTGCACTGTCTTTGTGGGCGATTTCGCCTTCCAGCACATAACTGATGATTTCCATGTCCTGATGACCGTGGGTATCAAACCCTGCCCCCGGACGCACGGTATCATCGTTAATGACCCGAAGTGCTGAGAACCCCATCTGCTTCGGATCGTAATAATGACCAAAAGAGAACGTATGGCGGCTGTCGAGCCAACCGAAAGATGCTCTTCCGCGGTCTGCAGCACGTCTGATTTCCAGCATGATGTCACTCCTCATTCATGAAGCCTGATAACAGGTTTTCTTTACAACGCGAACTTACTGAAAGCGTTTTGCCAGCAGGCTGTCTGCAGACAGTTTGCCTGCACCTGAGACTGCCAGAGACACAACAATCGCCAGCAGAGACAGGCCGAACTCATAACCACCGTTTGACATAAACAGGCCATTTGGTAAGTGAACACTGACAATTGCAACAACCATGGTGACAGCCAGCACCGCTGCCGCAGGGCGAGTCAGCAGACCCAGCAGGATGAACAGACCACCGAAAAATTCTGCACTGCCGGCCATGAATGCCATCAGCATGCCAGGTTCCAGACCGATAGATGCCATCCACTGCCCCGTGCCTTCCAGACCATAGCCACCAAAAGCTCCGAAAAGTTTCTGGGCACCATGGGCCATGAAGATAATTCCGGCTGGCACACGCAGCGCCAGAGGAGCAAAACTGTCAGCAGAAGTCAGCAGGCGTTTGATCAAAGACATGATAAATTTCCTCAAAATGTTCAGATAAAAGTCGGATACAAGTTCAAAGATTTTGAAAGCACCGTAAAATTCAGTAGCTTTGCTGTTTGACTCGATTGAGAGCAAGTGTAGTTGCTGTGACAGCCAAACAACACAGCCCGGATTTGAGTAAGTAATTCGAATAAATCGAACAAGCGAAGATTGTGCTTACTGATAAAAATAGTTGCAGACAATATCCTGTCTCTGTGACAGACTGCATATCCGGAAAGTTCAATGGAAAATGAAAGACATGGAGTTGTCTCACGTACGTCGTTTCTCTGCACCGATCTGGGCTGTTCTGATCGGCACATTCCTGACCCGCGCTTCTTTTTTCATGGTCTGGCCCTATATGGCTGTCATGCTGCACCGCAATTTCGGGCTCTCTGAAATTGAAATCGGCACCATTATGAGTCTGGCCGCTTTTGGGGGCGCCGTGGTCGCACTCTATGTGGGTTACCTGTCAGATAAGCTCGGCAGGAAAAACCTGCTGATCATCAGCTGCCTGGCGCATGTCGCGACCTTTGTCATTCTGGCTGAGGCCGATCAAAGCTGGCTGTATGCTGCCGGAGCACTCATGGCCGGGATCAGCCGGGCCATGCTCGAACCCCCGGCCCGGGCCATGATTTCAGATTTACTGCCAGAGATTCCTGTGCGGGAGATGGCCCATCAGGTCCGTTATTACTGTATTAACCTGGGTGCGGCCTTTGGACCACTGCTCGGTTTACAGCTCGGCTTTACCGGCGTGCAGTCTTCGTTTTATCTGGTCGCGCTGGGATATCTGATCTACTGCGGCTGCTTTATCATTGCCTTCTGGCAAATCCGCAATACACCGCAGCCGCCCAAGAACAGTCAGAACTTCGGTGAAACCCTGCAGGTTCTGGCAAAAGATAAAGCGTTCATGATCCTGATTCTGGCCAACACTCTGGTGATGTATGCCTACCTGCATCAGGAAACCTCACTGGTTCAGTATCTGAACGCGCTGGGGGATCGGGTGGTTGACCTGTACACGCAGATGATCACGGTCAATGCCGGTGTCATTGTCCTGCTGCAATTTCCCGTGCTGAAACTCCTGAGCCGCTGGTCGTTATATCAGCGGGTTTATCTGGGGGTGTCGCTGTTTGCTGTCGCATTTGTCATGTATGCCATGTTCCCGTTAGATTCACCGGACTGGAGCTGGCTGGCCGCAACTTTTGTGCTGAGCGTCGGAGAAGTGATTCTGTTTCCGACCTTCAATCTGCTGATTGACCGTGCCGCTCCGGATCATCTGCGGGGGGCCTATTTTGGGGCCGGTAACCTGACCTCCATTGGTGTCAGTCTGTCTCCTCTGGCTGGGGGCATCATCCTGTCCTGGTATGGCGGCCCGGCACTGTTCCTGTCGACCGCTTTTGTACTGGTCATTGCTGGTTACCTGTACATCTGCTCATCGCGTTATCAGCGACAGCAAGTTGAAGAAGCTGAAGCGGTTTAAGCGCTTCAGCCACACGCCCTTCCTTCACTTCACCCACACCTGTTTGGCATTCACAAACTCGTGAATGCCATGCGGGCCTAGTTCACGGCCATAGCCTGAACGTTTGATGCCGCCACTGGGCAGGCGGGGATCGGTTTTAACAATCCCGTTCACCGCCACCTGACCGGCGTGCAGTTCCCGGATAAACCGCTGGGCCTGAGCCGGATTCGTCGTCCACACGCTGGCCCCGAGTCCGTATGCCGTATCATTGGCCAGAAACAATGCATGATCCGCATCATTGGCTTTGATCAGCGCCATCACTGGACCAAATGTTTCTTCCTGAAAGACGGTCATCTCAGGCGTCACATCTGCCAGCAGAGTCACCGGATAAAAGTAGCCCATGCCGACATCCGGCTGCCCGCCCATCAGACAACGCGCTCCGGCAGCAACGCTTTCTTCCACCTGCCGGTGCAGATTCTGGCGCAAATCTTCCCGTGCAAGCGGCCCAACATCAGTCTCGGGTGAAACCGGGTCACCCACTCTGAGCAGAGTCAGCCGCCTTTCCACTAACTGAATGAAGATTTCATACACCGGCGCTTCAACGATAATCCGCTTCGCTGCAATGCAGGACTGGCCCGCATTGATGATCCGGGAAAGGGTGGCAATATCTGCGGCGGTTTCCAGATCTGCATCTGCAAGCACCACGCAAGGATCCGATCCCCCCAGTTCCAGCACAGCCGGTTTAATCAGACTCGCAGCCAGTGAAGCAACTGTGGCGCCGGAGCGATCGGAACCGGTAAAGGAAACCGCTGCAATATCGGGGTGAGCGATCGCCTGCCCGACCAAATCATTCTCAACCGGGAGGTTGATCATGATATTGTCCGGCGCTCCTGCCAGCGAAAACATCTCTGCAATCGCCCGGGCACAGCCCGGTACGTGCGGATCATGCTTCATCACACAGGTATTGCCTGCCATCAGTGCCGGAGCCAGAAACCGGAACGCCAGCCACACAGGTGCGTTCCACGGCAAAATGCCGAGCACAGTGCCCAATGGCTGGTAGCACACATAACTGTGTGACGCTTCCGTCTTGATATTCTGATCCGCCAGATAGGCTTCCGCATGTTCCGCATAATGCTCCGCACACCAGGCAGCCTTTTCCACTTCCGGCCCGGCTTCTTTCACCGGTTTTCCCATTTCCTGAGTCATCAAAGCACCAAGCCGAGCCTGATGTTCTCTCAGCTGCCCGGCAACCCGCCGAAGCACTTCAGCCCGTTCATCAAAAGATAAACGCTGCCAGTCCGCCTGTGCCGCAGTGGCCGCGGAGATACACTGCGCCATCTCATCAGCATTCAGTGTGGGATATTCTTCAATCAGTGTGCCATTGGCCGGATTGATTGCTTTCAGTAACATGGTGCGCCCCTCCTCATGCTATCCGTTCGCCTGCTGGTGTTTGCCTTTGCGGGCTTTGTCGATCGACGTGGCTTTCTCTGCAGATACAGTTGCCGACGGCCCTTCCAGCCCTGACGCTTTGCCCTGATCCGGCCGTATAGTGAAATCTTTGGGCAAACTGAAAAAGGACTCGCACCCATCGGCCGTGATGTAAATGGTGTCCGAGATCCCGCAAGTTTTATCGCCATCCACGCCCCACATCCAGGGAATAATATGAAAAGTCATGCCTTCTTCCAGCACCGTAGACACCCCCTGCTTCAGGCTGACAATGTAGCCCTCATCCCAGCTGGGTGGGAAAGCAATCCCGATTGAATAACCGGACCGGGTGATCAGCCGGGCACCCACGTCATTCTGGGAAATGATATTCCGGATCAGATTATCCGCATCCGAGACGGTCATACCGGGCTGGATGTAATCATTCAGCGAATGCAGCGCCTGCTTCATCAGCTCCTGAGCCTTGAACATCGAATCCGTCAGCTCTCCCAGAACGACCGTGCGCATCATGGCGGTGTGATAGCGGCGATAGCAACCGGCAACTTCGAGAAAGACATGCTCACCGGGTTTGACTACCCTGCCTTCCCAGGTCGCATGACCAATCATGGTTCGCGGACCGGAAGTCACATAAGGCATCACAGCCGGTGCTTCCCCGCCGGCTTTGAACATAGCCGCACTGATGGCCGCACCAATTTCATTCTCCGTCACGCCAGACCGGCAGGCCTCAATCCCGGCTTTCATCCCGGCTTGAGTGGCAACGGCTGCTTTGCGCATCAGCTCAATTTCGACTGGTGATTTACAAATCCGCCCCTGCTCAACAATGCCGAAGCAGTCCAGCAATTTGGCTTCGGTCAGGGTGGTATGAATCGTATCCTGGTGGTACGCCGGGAAAAAATAGCTGTTCCGTTCATAGCCAATGCGTTTTCGCGACAGCCCGAATTCACGCAGCGCATCCACCAGCATCTGAATGGCATCCCCGGTATCCGGATAGGGCCGGGTGCGCTCGATCCAGGTCCGGGCGAACACATTCGACTCTTCCATCGCCCGGGTGATCATGAAAGGCTCATCTTCCAGCGGCACCACCAGTGCCTGAAAAAAAGAATATCCGGTGGTCTGGTAATCCGTGAGGTACATGATGTTTTCCGGATCGGTAATCACCACCGCATCCAGATGGCGCTGCGCAATCCGCAGACGAAGCTCACTCAGGCGACGTTCATATTCCTCAAAAGGGAACGTCATATCATCGCGTTTTTTCATGCCGCCTCCTGCAGAACGTCTTGTGTCACAGCCACCAGAATCGCCAGCCCGGCCTTGAGATCAGCCTCTGGTGTCGTCAACGGCGGGATCAGCTTAATCACCCGCCCCCCGCTGCCGCAGGCGGAGACCAGCAATCCGGCATCAAAACAGCGGCTGACAATGGTTTTTGCCCTTTCGCCGTTCCCGACATCCACACCGTACAACATGCCTTTGCCGCGGATCTCAATGGTTTCATAAGCCCCCAGCGATCCGAGTACAGACTGCATGATGGCTTCTTTCTCTTTCACTTCCGCCATCAGGTAACTGTCTTCGAAATAGCTCAGGGCTTCACTGCCGGCCACAAAAGACAGACACTGGCCACGGAAAGTCCCGGTGTGTTCACCCGGTGACCAGTGCCGGTCATAATCAGGTTTCACCAGATTCATCGCAATCGGCGTACCCAGTCCGCCTAAGCCTTTCGCCAGACAGATGATATCCGGTTCGATGCCGTAATCATCAAAGCTGAAGAAGGAACCGGTCCGCCCCATCCCCGCCTGAATATCATCCACAATCAGCAGCGCACCGACCGACTTCGCCAGTGACGCCAAAGCCCGAAGCCAGGTTTTGTCGGCAATATTCACCCCGCCTTCTGCCTGCACCGTCTCAACCAGAAAGGCAGCTGGTGCTGTTACCCCGCTTGACCCGTCCCGGTAACTTTCTTCCAGCAGTTTTAATGCCTGCATGGCGGTATCGGCCGTTGCCCCTTCCGCCCCGAATGCGGTATGCGAGACATGTGTCAGCGGAATACCGGCCGCCCCCCTGAAATACTGATTGGCAGTACATGCCAGTGAGCCGAGCGTCATGCCATGGAAACCATGATGAAAAGCCACAATGTCATGCCGTCCCGTGGCACGCCGGGCCAGCTTCAGGGCCGCTTCAACCGCATTGGTGCCGGTAGGGCCCATAAACTGCATCTTGTGTGACATCTGGCGCGGTTCAAGAATGATCCGGGAAAATCGTTCCATGAAATGACGCTTGGCGCGGGTATGCATGTCCAGGCTGTGAGTCACGCCGTTTCGCTGCAAATATTCAATGACCGCCTGTTTCATCCGTTCATTGTTATGACCAAAGTTCAGCACGCCAGCCCCGGCGAAAAAGTCGATATATTCTTTGCCGTTTTCATCTGTCTGCCTGGCATTGCTGGCCGTGTCAAACACGGCAGGGTAGACCCGGCAGTATGCCCGGATTTCGGATTCGCGCTGTTCAAAAATGCTCATCGTACATCTCCTTGTGCGGTCAGATTGTCTGGAGTGAAATCTCTGATGTGAAGAGGGCTGTTGCGCTCCGCCAATTGCTCAGCCAGCGTTCAACAGCCCTTGAACTTTTTTTACCTCTCTTACTCTGTGTAGTCCGGTAATGGCGCCCCCGCAAGCCGGGCGTACCATCGAACCACTTTTTCGAGTAACCGATCATTAAAATCGTAGTGCGGACTGTGACAGGGATACTGATGCGTCCTTTCGCCGTCATCCGCACCGATCAGGGCGAATGCGCCCGGCAGCTGTTGCAGGTAATAACTGAAATCTTCCGACGCCATCACCGGCAGGGAAATGGCGTGATCAAGCTGCTGCTCTGCATCCGCCAGCCAGGCCCGACGGGCTTTTTCAGCCTGTTTCGCATGATTGATAGTCGCACTGTAGCGCGGCTGGATTACCACTTCACAGGTCACGCCGTAGCTCAGAGCCGTATGATGGCAGATTTCTTCAATCAGCTGATTGATCCGGGTTTTCGTGTCGTCATCCGGCACGCGGATACTGCCACTCAGCACGGCCTGCTGCGGAATCACGGTCAGCCCACTGGCAGCTTCGATTGACGTGACACTCACCACAGCAGCATGCTGCGGGAGCAGACGACGACTGATGATCTGCTGCAGATTCAGTGTTATCGCTGAAGCTGCCAGCACAGGATCAGCACAGAGCTCCGGCTGGCTGGCATGCCCCCCCTTGCCTTTCACCGTCACCGAAAAAGTCCCGTTGCCGCACATCACCAGGTGATCCGGACAAATCATTTTTCCGAACGGGATGGCTGGCCAGTTATGCCAGCCATAAACTTCATCAACACCGTCCAGCGCGCCATCGGCAATCATTTCCCGGGCACCATGCCCGCCTTCCTCTGCGGGCTGAAACAGCAAAGTGACCGGCCCTTTCAGTTGATCTTCATGCGCTTTCAGCCAGGCCGCAGTCGCCATCAGAGCCGCGGTGTGACCGTCATGACCACAGGCATGCATACAGCCCTGATGCCGGGAAGCCCAGCTTCGGCCGCTGTCTTCTTCAATCGGCAGCGCATCAATGTCGCCCCGCAGCGCAAGATGGCAGCCATCCGGGTGAAGCGACGGAAAATGCGCAACCGTGCCGGTTTTCGCACAAGGGCGCCAGTCAATGCCCAGCGCCGTCAGCCGGTCCCGGATCGCTGCGGCCGTCTGATGTTCCTGCCACCCCAGTTCGGGATGACGATGTAATTCCTGCCTGAAGGATTTCGCCGCAGACAGATTTTTTTGCCAAAAATCGGACATAACACTACCTGATCATCCATAAGCCAGACCGGAACAACCCTGCAGCGGCAGATTTACACACGCAACCCAACGCTTTTATTGATAATTTTCCGGCACTTAACTGCAAGCCTAGCCATGATGGCAGCAGTTCTCAACTTTCGTTTGATTTTCCACCCGCCGACCCAGATGAATTTCACGCTCGGGCAAATACAGCACGCCATCCGGCACAAAATCGTGATAACGTCGTTGCCTGAAATTGGTCTTAACGGCAGGAGCAAAATCATGAGCCGGGAGTTATACCGGGAGTTATACATAGGCGTGATGTCCGGCACCAGTATGGATGGTGTGGATACGGCGCTGGTTGCGATTGACGAGCAACACCTTGAATTATTAGCCCATGATGACTTTCCGATGCCCGCAGACCTCAAACAGCGGTTGCTGGATGTATGTATCGGCCAGCAAACCAGTCTGATTGAAATCGGTGCGCTGGACCATCTGCTCGGGCACCTGTTTGCTGATGCGGTCAATGCCCTGCTGAAGAAATCCGGCTATTCCGCCGGACAGATCCGGGCGATTGGCAACCATGGTCAGACGGTATTCCACCAGCCTTGCGGCGATGCTCCCTTCACCATGCAGCTGGGAGATGCCAATATTATCGCCACCAAAACCGGGATCGATACCGTGGCCGACTTCCGCCGCAAAGACATGGCGCTCGGCGGACAAGGTGCCCCGCTGGTGCCCGCGTTTCACAAAACCATCTTCCAGTCTTCCGACTCCAGTGTCGTGATTCTGAACATCGGCGGCATCGCCAACATTTCCGTGCTCCGCCCGGATCAGCCGGTGCTCGGGTTTGATACCGGTCCCGGCAACATGCTGATGGATGCCTGGTGTCAGCAACATACCGGCCACAAATTTGATCACGACGGCCAGTTCGCCAGTCAGGGCGAGGTCTGCCAGACACTGCTGCATGCCTTGCTTCAAGATCCATATTTTGCCCGTTCAGCCCCGAAGAGCACCGGCCGGGAACTGTTTAACCTGCCCTGGCTGACCCAACACCTGGCAGGCCAGACACTCAAACCAGAAGATGTGCAGCGCACCCTGTGTGAATTCACCGCAGTTACCATTGCCCGGGATGTTCTGTCATTTCAGTCCGGCCCGCAGCCGACCCTGCTGGTCTGCGGCGGCGGAGCCCGGAACCCGCTCCTGATGACACGTTTAGCGGCATTGCTGGGCGACTGGCAGGTTTCCACTACCGGTGAACATGGCATCGACAGTGATTACATGGAGGCCATGGCATTTGCCTGGCTGGCTCAGCGACGCATTCACAACCTGCCGAGCAATTTACCCGAAGTGACCGGAGCCAGCCGACTGGCGTCTCTGGGAGTGCTGTACTTCGCCTGAGCACACATGCAACGGCAGCCGGAAGGCTGCCGCTGACATTTCTTTCAACCCAAAATGAGGTATAACAAATTCAGCACCGCCAGCGCGATAATCGGCCAGAGCGTCAATTGCATCCCCAGTACCCGGCCTTTCAGGCTGTCAGCCAGAATCCCCCGGCCATGGATCACCCGCCCTGAGGTAAACACCAGCCCGGCAAGGACAATCAGCCAGTTTGCACCACCGTTTTCTTCCAGCAGAAAAAGTAAGATCAACGCAATTGGAATATAGTTCACCGCATTTGACTGCGCCGAACAGGCCAATTGCAGATCTTTTGCTTTCCCTTCTCCGTCGCCGTAACCAATTTGATGACGCCGACGAGCCTTGATGACCTGGATCGACAGCCAGCAGAGCCACAGCGCCAGCACCGAAGCAAAAAAACTTGTCGTCATGAGCAGAACACTCCCTGTGATTTATGATGACTTTCATAAGCTTATACCAGAATGTTGACAATGAACGCTTCCTAAACGTGTCAATTCTCAGTTGCGTGACAACCATTTTCTCCGGCCTGAATGATGGTCAAGCTGGGCAACACTAAGCTAACACTCAGAGCATGATAAAAAAGCCGGGCTGTGATGTTGCAGCCCTGCAACTTCATTGACCACGGTATGTGGTGTGACTGATTTTAGGGGCTGAACATGATGAACAAATCATGGGAGTGCGCATGCGGGCTGATCGGGATCAGCCTGCTGGCGGGTTGTGGCGGAGAAGCCAAAGCACCTGCCACGCCAGTAAAAACTATTTCTACCTATTCTGTTACCGCCATTGACGGCTATCTCGAAAATGCCCAGGCGTGGGTGGATATCGGGGAGAACTTCCGCTTCGAAGGCGGGGATCGCAAAGGCATGACCAATGCTTCAGGTCAGGCTTCCATTTTCCTCAATGGCCTGGACAAACCTTCCCAATATGCTTCCTTTGTCCTTGCGATTCCGGGACAAACCGTCGATCGGGATCAACCGGACAGTCCCGTCGCCACTGGCTTTCTGATGTCTGCCCCGGTGGGCTATACCACGGTCACCCCGCTGACCAGTATCGTTCATCTCTATATGTTTGAAGGACTTGGGGAATCAACCGCAATTGCAGCCGTGGCGCAGTCTCTCGGAATTGGCACGGATCAGGTCATGGGCGATTACATTGCCGACAGCCTGGCAGATGTCGCCGTAAAAGCCCGGGCCATCGTCATACTGGGGATCCTGCCGGAACAGGAACTGACCAGCGGTGCCGATGTGACCGCACCGCTGGCGGAGTTTCGTCGCTTACGCGATGCCCTGAAACAGTTAGATACCCATCACCATCTGGTCAGAGATGCTCATGGCCGGATTATTTTGGACAGTGACAGTCAGCCTGTGATTGTTGATGATGTCGCGCTGAGCACCGACACTGACGGCGATGGCGTGATTGATGCGGCAGACCCTTTCCCGGATGACGCCACAGAAAATGCAGACTACGACTATGACGGCATCGGAGATAACGCCGACCCCGATGATGACAATGACGGCCTGACCGATGCCGAAGAGGCTGTTCTTAAAACCGATCCGTTCAATGCGGATACCGATGGGGATGGTGTCAGCGACAAAGATGACCAGTTCCCGACTGACGGTAGTGAAACCGTCGATACGGACGGCGACGGGACCGGTGATAATGCAGATCCGGACAATGATAACGATGGCGTCAGTGACAGTTACGACGAAGATCCGATGGACGCGGCAAAATCAAACTGTCAGTTTGATGCCATCATCTCCAGCACATTTGATATGGATGCCAGCTCAGTACATAGCGTCATCCTGCAATGCGGGGGTTATCTGCCCCTCGGGATTGCCGACGTGCAGGCGCTAACAACACTACGTCGCAGCCATGTGACCGGTACAGGCGGCAGTGAAGCCTTTGAATTTTCAAATGACGGCACTGGCGTTCGCTACCGGAATGGTCTGGCCACCGGAAGCTTCAACTGGCTGATCACCACCAGTAATGACCGCAACGGCTTCGCGCCCGGTATGGTGAAGATTTTCCACAGCAACGGTGATGCGGAAGTCTGGGCGCTGCTCAATAAGCACAGCGAAACCAATGCCTTCGTCGTTTATTCTGAATATGCCAGTCAGGGCAATGGCCTCATCGATACGCAGGCAATCTCGCAGATGCGGAGTCTGGATTACCGGCAGTCAAACGATCCTGTTCCGGCTGCCAGTGCGGGCCTGCCCCCCTGCACCACCGATGACTCTTCGTTCTC
This sequence comes from Photobacterium sp. 53610, assembly GCF_036409375.1. Taxonomy (NCBI): domain Bacteria; kingdom Pseudomonadati; phylum Pseudomonadota; class Gammaproteobacteria; order Vibrionales; family Vibrionaceae; genus Photobacterium; species Photobacterium sp. 53610. The sequence continues at coordinate 693,021 of NZ_JAXOFS010000002.1, forward strand.
TGGAGATGCGCCCACCACAGCAGCAACCAAAGAACAATTTACTGCAGCGATCGAAACCTGCAAACAAGGTACGACTGGCGGGGATATTACGTTTACTGCCGACCTTCTGGCCAGCCAGTCCTTCCTGTGGGGACAATCGGGTGACGATCTGTCCACCCGTTACACCTTCCTGACCACCGACGGTGAAAATCAGGGCTTTGGTTACCGTCAGAAAAACGGAGACTATCAGACTTATCAGTGGGAAGTGGAAAACAATCAACTGGTGATCGTCGGCAGTGATGTTGCAAATTCAACCAGCTGGATTCAAACCTTTGCCGCACTGGGAGAAGACGAGGCTAACCATGAAACCAACTGGAAGGTGTTTACTCAGGATACCCTCTGGGTGAAAAACGGCACACCCGGCGGCATTACGGCCGAACAGGGCGCCATCAGTTCGGGTTCACTGGTCCGGAGTGCATTACCCGGCGACATATTGTCACATTGTGATGACTTCAACACCGGCTGGAATGACAGTACACAAAGCCCGACGGACAGTGGTGCAACCCGGACAGAGTACGATCAGGCACTGACCAGCTGCGGAACCCCATGGGCTGCAACGCCGTTGAAGTTCACTGCGGCGCTGCTGACCAATACGAAACTCCTGACGGACAATGGTCACAGCCTTGAGTTCTCCGGCGTACCGGCAGCCAACGGTGACGGATTACTCTCTGGCACCGGTACCTATGTCACGCCGGGTGCGGACCAGCCGGTTACCGAAGCATTCAGCTGGGTCATTCAGACCAACGGACAACTGGAGATCAGTTTCACCGGCAGTGACAAAACCATAACCTGGACCTTACAGGATGCCGATGGCCTTGGCTTTGCGGCGTTGCGATTCATGACCGATCCGGACTGGCAACTGGCGACGGATCATGGCGTGATCCGCAATGTCTCTTTCACCGTGAATTCGCTGATGTAGCAGTTGCTGCCGATCTCAAAAGCACAATTGAAATTGATAAAACAGGTGGCTAAATTCGCCACCTGTTCGTTTTTATGACGAATGATTTTCTCTGGAAAGCACTGGGTGTTCGCACATGAATTCGCTTCAAAGCCGTATCAAACCTGGCTTCGCCAGCTTGGATGAACATTGGCACGTATATTGATTATTCAAATCCAATTTTCCTCAAACGAATGTGACGACTGATGAATCAAACAGCCAAAAAAGTAATGCTCCCAGCTTCCCTCACCGGTATCCTGCTTTTCTCCGGCATCGTCGGTGGTATCCCTTTCAGCTTTGCTGATGAACAAACCCGCACGTTACCCCTCAGCAGTTTCGACTCGCTGACGGTTGAAAAAGGGATGGAAGTCAGCGTGCACTGCAGTGACCGAAACTATTTTGAAGCCACCGGAGACAGCAAAGTCCTGGATCAAATGAAAGTCAGGGACCGGCAGGGGACGGTTCAGATCAGCAATGAATCTGAGGGGAAATGGGAAGATATTGAACCCATCACGCTTCATGTCTATACCGCACAGCCACTGCATAAACTCGAAGCCAGATTTGGTATTCAGGCCGATGTGGATAGTTGTGCCCTTGCGAAAGACAGCTTCACAGCCATCGGCAAAATGGGCAGTAAACTGACACTCAGCGGCGAAACCGAGACCCTTTCACTTGAGCTGGCCATGGGTGCCGTACTGACGCAGGCCCCACAACCATTACAGATCAACAAAGCCACCGTCGAGCTGGGTATGGGCGCCAGCGCCTGGTTATGCCATGCCAAATCGGTTTCCGGTAATCAGTCAGCCGGGACCCGATTATCCGTTTCTCCCGGCACGCAAACCCACATCAACAGCGGCTACGGCACAACCCTCGTATTTGATGCGTGTTAACAGAAGTCAAAAAAATTCAGGGCAGGCACGTCAGTACCTGCTCACTTCTCCCTGAAAAATCACCTCATACAAAGATCATCTTTTTCCTTTCAAAGTTCTCAGTTCAATACACCCGCTAAGATAAACATCCAACGTCAGCATCCGGGGTACGGGGCCAACAGATATGCCTGAAATTTCAATCAACGATGCCAAGCGGGCGATTCTTGCAGCGACAGAGCACTATGAAAAACGGATTGAATCGAGTGTCATGATTTCGCTGGATAACGGCGAGTCGGTCAATGTTCTGTTTTCAGGGATCAGAAATCAGACTCATTGGCTGTTTGGTTTACCCGATCTCTATTTGCTAAACAAAACCGACATCCCCCTCCTTGCGCGCTGGTGGCAAAAGCTCCATCCGAATAACTGCAAGATGGTGGAGAGACAGCAAAAGTACCCGGGCGCCTATGTGATCAACATTCAGTACATGACTGCATACCGGGAAATGATCATGCAGGTACCGGTCACATGAATCATGGCTAGACTCACCATCAAAAAGATGAAGGCCCATACGGGCCTTCAAAAATTCGTCTATTGAAACCGGTCACCCGATCTCAAATGATGTCACGCCAAACAGCCGATTCAGCGGCAATGCTGGCGCATTTTGGGTATACATCCGGGCGGTGCCGAAGGACACTGTCATCCCATATTTTTCGGCCAACGCAACGGCTGCTCTATTGACCTCCGGCACATCCAGAAACACAGGCTGAGATGAATCTGCACGGGATTTCAGTGCAAGAAACAAACGCTCGGCCAGCTGGGCATTATCCGCATACAAAGGACCAATTTTATAGCCGGTTCTGCACTGGCGAATCACACCATAGCCAGCCAGCTGATCATTTTCCATGATCCCCAGCGCATGGCTGTGCGGCTGATTAATCCAGGTTTTCAAAAAGTCGGTTCGCTGAACGGGAAAGAAAGGCTGGTCATAAGCTTCAATCGCATCCAATGGCACATCAGACAGCGGTACAACCGCTGCATCTGGCTGGACATCTCCGCCAGCCACACCTTCATACCGAAGATTGCTGTACGCCAGTTGAAAACCGGATTTCTGATAATTTGCCTGCTGCTCAACCACGCCATCCAGACCGACATTGCAGCCAGTCAGAGATTTCATCGCTGCATTCCAGAGTTGAATGCCATACCCCTTCCCGCGGTATTCCGGCTTTACAATATAAAATCCGATAAAGCCAAACGTGCTGTCATAGCGGATCGCAGAAATTGTCGCGATTGGTTCTTCATCAAGCAGGCCAATCAGAAAACCATTAGGATCAGCCTTGGCGTAACAGGCTGCATCATTGAGCCCCGGATTCCACCCTTCCTGAGCAGCCCACTCAACCGCGATTTCGACTTCGTCCGTTTTCATCGGCCTGATCGTCAACAACTTGTTTTCCATCACATATTCTCCTGACGTTTTTATGATTATTCTTTTGAGTTGCATTTATACGAACAGTAACACAAGCCAGAAAAAGCGTCGGCTGGACCAGTCAGCATCGCATTAGTTTTTCAGGGCCATCTGCATGATGTGCTGTGGCCCGGCTGCACCCCCCAGATAAAGATCACCGGTATCGGTAAATCCACCTTGCTCATAGCAATATCTGGCAGCCGGATTTTTGCAGTTCACCGTCAGAAACAGCTGCAGTGCTTCCGGATAAGCTGATTTCAGGAATGGCTTCAGGCTGGCAACAGCGGCCTTACCGTAACCTTTGCCCTGATGATGCTGATCGATGAAAAAGGCACGCAGCCCCAGAGCATCTGTCTCTGAAAAATCGTAACACTGACCATAGCGGGTATCGATCAGAAAGAAACCGACGACAGTTTCCCCATCCAGAATCACATGCGGATGAACGATATTGTCGATGATCACCAGAATCTCATTCATGGTCCCGACAAATTTCACCTGTGTTTCCTCAACCGACAACACCGCAACTTGCTCAAGATGAGCCGGTTTCATTGCTTCAATACGAATCAGATTCATGATTTCCCTGCGAGCTGCAATATAAAACAATCAGTTAGATGAGCAGTTTAAGTGATTCGAGCCGTAAAAAACGAAGACTGTTTACCCGGAGGTTGAGGCAGGTCTCATTATTCATTGAGACAGAGGCTATAGTAAACAAAGGTCATATGTCAGTTTGGTGACAACCACCAGGAAGTGACAGCGTCACTAAATTGAAAGCAATGACCGGCTTTCTGAATGTATTTTCTGTATGAGTTGACTTTGAAAGGAGTAATTTATGGCTAGACGAGTCTCGAACAAGCGCATCAAAGAAATCCTGAAAAAAGCTACTGAGAAGAAAAAATAAGTGCGTTTCAATCACCACTTCAGAAAAGACAACCCCGCCAATTGCGGGGTTGTTGCATGTTCTGGCTCAGAAAATACGGAACCGTTATGGCACTCCGTGTCCTTTGGAGGCCACCCAGACCCGGAACCACTGCTCACGGCTCAGCTCAAACGCCAGTGAAGCCACCGCATCTTTCACCCGCTCAATTTTTCCGGAACCGATAATCGGCAAAGGCTTGGACGGTAAACGGCGTACCCAGGCATAAATGACCTGATCAATGGAATCAGCACCGATTTCCTGACGAATCGCTTCCAGTTCATTGCGAACACGAACGGCCTGCTCAGACTGACCATTGAAGATCTCGCCGCCGGCCATACAAGACCAGACCATCGGTTTCGTGCGTTTCATTTGCAGCTGAACCAGAGTGCCGTCATGACAGACCTCAAAATTCAGCGGATTGATTTCAACCTGATTCGTCACCAGTGGTGCGTCTAACCGTGATTGCAGCAGGTCGAACTGTGCTGGCGAGAAGTTTGACACCCCAAACTGCGCCACTTTGCCCTGCTGCTTCAGTGCTGCGAAAGCCTCGGCCACTTCATCGGCATCCATCAGCACATCCGGACGGTGGATCAGCAAAACATCGAGCTGCTCGATGCCAAGGCGTTGCAATGAATGATTCACCGACTCGGTGATGTGCGATTTGCTGGTGTTGTAATGGTTAATCTTCTGCTCAGGATACTGGCTGCCACACAGTTTGATATCGCACTTCGAGACAATCTGAATGTGCTCACGCACACTCGGATCCAATGCCAGCGCTTCACCAAACAGCTGCTCACAACTGTACCCTCCGTAGATGTCGGCATGATCAACGGTCGTGATCCCCAGCTCAATATGCTGCTTCAGGAAGGTCAGTCGCTCCTGAGGGCTCATGCCCCAGTCTGCCAGACGCCAGTAGCCTTGGACCAGTTCAGAAAACTCAGGCCCCTGAGGCGTCAGTTCGACTTTTGCCACCATAGCAATACTCCTTTATTCATTGCTCGAAATAATTCCTAATCCTAGGCTGGATTGAGGCAGCGGGCAATGATATAACCCACAAGATTCGAACCAGAGTACGAGTATTCAATGTCATTTTCAGAACGATTAAGAAACCTGATGGGTAAGGAAAGCATCAGCGGTTTTGCCCGTCGGGTCGAGCTGAGTGAAGGGCTGATCCGTAAGTATTTGAATGGCAGTGAACCCAGCCTGCAGAAGGCCAATCAAATCGCGATGAAAGCCAATTGTTCACTGGAATGGCTGGCCACCGGCTGTGGTTATCTCTACCGTCAGGCTGAAGTCGTGGACAAAGATGCGCTGGCTGTTGCCTGGGAGCATGTGACCGGGCAATCATTCAGTGGCAAAACCGCAGACGAACTCACCAAAGTGCTGTCCGGCTACCAGTTTCTCCGCACCCATAAAAAATCCGATGGCTACCTGGATGTACAGGCCATGGCCAGCTTTTTGTCTCTGGCACAACAGGAAGAGCCATCGTAACGACTGAACAACAAATTTCCCTCCCCCCAGACAGGAGAGAGGGAAAGTGAAAACGCATCCATACGCTACTTGCGCATCGCATTCAGCTTGTTTTGTGCAATCCCCAGCACAGAATCCGGCGGATAACCGCCCTCCTGCCATATACCCGTTTCTTCTCCCGTCAGCAGGCTGATGGCTTCACTGACATGATGAATCGCCCAGATATGGAAATCTCCTCTCTCCACAGCGGCTAAAACATCTTTACGCAACATCAGGTTATGCGCATTCGACTGCGGGATAATGACACCCTGCCGGGCATGACGGCCTTTAATGGTACAGACATCGAAGAAGCCTTCGATCTTCTCATTGACACCGCCAATCGGCTGCGCCTGTCCGAACTGATTCATCGAACCGGTGATCGCGATCGACTGGTTGAGCGCGCAGCCCGAGAAAGCCGAAATAATCGCACACAGCTCCGCCATTGAGGCGCTGTCTCCGTCGACACCACCATAAGACTGTTCAAACGTCAGATGGGTGGTCAGCGGAATTTTGGCGCTTTTTCCAAACAGGGAAGACAGGTATGCCGTCAGGATCATCACGCCTTTGGAGTGAATCCGGCCACCCAGCTTCACGCTGCGTTCGATATCCATCACCTCGCCTTCTCCCCAGGACGTAGTCGCGGTGATCCGGTTCGGAATCCCGAAACGATGATCGGACGTCGAAATCACCGACAGACCGTTAATCTGCCCCGTCACTTCCCCCTGCGTATCAATCAGCGTGGTGCCGTTTCTGAAGGTGTGCAGCATTTGATCCTGCAACCGGCTGACCCGTTTTTCCTGACGGAGCAGCGCCTGTTCAACATGAGCCACACGAATCATGGTCGCATTGGCCGCTCTGGCGGTGTAATTGGTCTCCCGCAGGAGATTTGCAATATCCGCCGAATGCAGCGACAACTTATTCTGATCTTCTGCCTGACGAGAGCTGTATTCGATAATCCGGGCAATCGCTTTACGGTCGCAATGCAGCATATTGTTATCGTGCACAATGCTGGAAATGAACCGCGCGTACTGCGCTTCTGACCCATCAGTGCGATCCATCTCATCTTCAAAGTCCGCAGTCACCCGGAACAGTTCGCTGAAGTCCGGATCATAATGCACCAGCAACTGATAGGTTTGATAATCACCGAACAGAATAATCTTCACATCCAGTGGAATCGGCTCCGGTTCCAGAGAGATCGTGCCGGATAACGTCACTTCCCTTTCCAGCGAACTCAGGTTCAGCTTCCGCGAACGCAGCGCACGCTTGAGACCGTCCCACACAAATGGCCGCTCCAGCACTTTCACCGCATCCATCAACAACACACCGCCATTCGCACGGTGCAGGCTGCCGGATCGGATCAATGAAAAGTCGGTAAACACGGTGCCTTTATAGGTCGCATTTTCGATATAACCGAAAATTGTGTGGTAATTCGGACTTTCTTCCACCACGATCGGAAAACGCTCACTGTCCTGACTGACCAGCACATTCACCTGATAACGCCGCGGCATTTTCCGGTCCAGCGCCGCATAAGCCAGCGCGACCTGATCTTCACTTTCTTCCAGGAAGATATCGAGATTTTCCAGAATATCTTTCTGCATCGCCGACAGATATTCCTTAATCTCACTATGGCCCCGATACTGCTTTTTCAAAGGCTTGATGAAGTGCGACACCACGCCCAGCGCGACTTCTTCATTCAGCTTCTGGATTTTATCGGAGAACTCTTCTTCCCAGTCGGTCATCTCGCGGGCAATCCCACGCAGTTTCACTTCCAGTGCACTGATAATTTCTTCAAACTTCTCCTGCTCAGCCTGAGGTAATGCTTCAAAACTTTCCTCGGTATGAGGCTCTTCGCCGTTCATTGCCACCAGCTGATAGTCGCCCTGAGTGGTCAGTGTCAGGCTGACATTCTGGTCCTTAGCTTCAGTCGTCAGGTTGCCCAGTGCCGTTTGCTGTTTCTGCGCCAGCTGATTTTTCAGCTGCTCAGAACGCGAATAATACATTTCATTGTCAAAGGCCAGCGGCAGCGCTTTCACCATCCGCATCATCAGCTTTTCGATATCTTTTTTGAATGGCGTCCCCATTCCCGGTTGCAGTTTCAGCACTTTCGGGGTACGCGGCTCATCAAAGTCCGCGACATAACACCAGTCATACAACGGCGACGCATCACCATTGGGATCATGACGGTTCAGGTAGCGCAGCACCATGGTGCGCTTCCCCAGCCCATTCCGGCCAACGGCATAAATGTTGTAACCCTTCTCCTTAATCGACATCGCAAACTCAACCGCCTGCTGTGCACGTTCCTGGCCGACGATCTCGTCCAGCGGTTCTAAATGTTTGGTCGATGTACAGTCGGCATCCAGCCCGTTCAGGGTGCAGCTGCGGTACAGGGTATCGGCTTTTAATACTTGAATGGTCATACCCTTCCCCTTCTTCTCTTCACTGATAATGGTTTCAGTGTAGTCAGCAAATAGTTACTTTTTAGTGACTTAGCTTGGTTTTAGGGCGTAAAACGTTTGATTGTCTGTTTTTTGTGCGATTTTGGATTCGGGGAAATGAAACCGGCTTGGATTTGGTTGGTTGATTTTAAATCGCCCAAAAGGTTTAAGCCGTAAGAAGACAGGCGAAGCACAGGCCATTTATTCCAGAACGACTGAATCGCTGCGGTCCTGATTCCCCCTCGCAACACACCGGGAAATAACGTTGAGTCGATCATTTCAGCCTCCGCATTGAAAGTCCGCTCTAAAAGAGATTTTTTTGTATTGGATACTGCTGATGGCGGTGAATGCCGCCATCAAATTCACTTAACGATGTAACCTTTACGTTTGCCATTCAATCAGCGGAAACTGCTTCAGTAAAGTGGTTTGCTTCATCCACCCAGCAACGACCCGCCTCAACGGCACGTGTCGCATCATCCGTGGCATTGCCCGTTTGCTTGATAACCGGAACCTGCGCTTCAAGATAATCGCAATGCTCCTTGAGCCGATCCCGTAAATAACCAATCAGGCGAATCCCTTGCAACGGCGTGGTATTTGCCAGCGAAAGCACACACCAGCCGTTCATCAGACCAAAGTGATCGCCCCGCTGCACATAGGTGATTTTTGCATTCATTACCTGCCCGGTATCATCGCCGTTATCGTCAACCTCTCGCAGAATCAGGACATCACCAGCACGATAATCACGATCGTTCAAACGCACTTCATGGGTTTTACGTCCGGCTAAGACTTCTCTGAAATGAACAGGCTGTACTTTCACTTCATGGAGAGTGACTTGATTCACGATTGCACCCCCGCTGTCAGGTGCGCTTCAGCAATCAACTCAATCAGCTTATCTTCAATCGCCAGCAAATCCTGAATGTCATCATGTGCAAAATGAAATGAATCATCAAATAAACGAACTTCACTTTGCCAGTATTCATAAGGGGTATTTTGCGGACACACGTAAATATACAGCCAGTCGGTATGGGGCGAATAGCTCACGTGAACATGCAGCAAGTGTTTACACTCGATTGCCATTTGCAGAATGCCTAAGGCCACATCATGAGCACTGCGATTTAGGATCGCCTCGGCCAGTTTCTCAGCGTCCATAGCCCCTGTTTCTGCCGGTTCTTCCTGAGAGCTGAAGGAAGTTGTCCCCTGAACCAGTACGTGCCGCACAATGGCTTCACAGCGGTTTAACAACATCAGATTTTCTTCCGAGTGCCGGTTCACTTCTTTGAGTAATTCAACGGCTTCTTTTTTTGCCTGCTGGGCTTGTTCCAGTATGGCTTGTGCATGACTCATGCTTTTCTCCTAACCAAAGTGACAAGAAAGTCCGCACCAGGCGGACACATTGCAACATCAATTCACGGGAAAACTTGAAGGGTTCATACAACAAAGAGGACCAGTCAGGTTCTCAGAACCGATGACAACGATCACCGCTGGCTGCCTTCTTCTGTCTCGTAACAGGTTCAGGTCCGTCACAATTTCAGACCTGTCGCAGCTTCAGGCGGCGCAGCGACGATTCTTCGAGGTATTCAGCCACACGTAACGACAGGCCGCGAAGGTCCGGACGTATTCCAGCGGAATGCCTCTTTCACAGCGAAATACATTTTTACAGTGAAATACCTTTATTTTTCAGAGCGGGCCCATGGAATCCCTTATGAAAGTCCGGCAATGGGGGACACTGTTCAAAATTTTATGCTGAATGATAACTAAATTTGTCATCGTACAGATCTGCGAGATGCAGGGGTGTATTAAAGGAAAACATGGTGCTATCCTCCTGAGTTGGTTTGCTTTTTTATCGGGTTTCTTTTGCTTTGGTCGGCAAGATACCCAAGGACAGAACGATGATAGATCGCCAAAACAACAACCTCAATGAAAATTTGGCGATCAATATCAAAAATAACATCATTGGCGATATGGTAAAGGGAAAGATTCTGCCTTTTGACTACTTAAAAGGTCATGCGTTTACTGAGATGCTCAAGAAGGTGACCGGGTGTAAAACATTCCTGGAGTTGTCACAGATATTTGACGTTAAGAAACCAACATTCAGCACTTGGAATTTACATAACCGAACCTCTCATGAGCTGATGGTGCGTTTACATCTTTCAAAAGGCATTCCCATGCGCACACTAGCGCTCGGTGAGGGGCTGGATAGTGAACAATTCATCAACAATAATTTCGTTGGTGAACAAATCTCGTCTTTTGACTATCTTGTTGGTCAGCAATTTACGGAACTGGTCAGAAGTGCTGTGGGGTGCAGAACATTTCTGGAACTGGCTGATATTCTGGATGTCCCGAAATCAACCTTCAGTGCCTGGAACCAGCACAACCGTAACTCGCACGAGCTGATTGTCCGATTGCATTTAGCCAAAGGCATTTCTGTTCGTTTGCTGGCATTAGGGGATATGAGCCAATTCACAGAATCAGCGTTCTACCCTTCCCTGCGTGTCAATACAGAAAACCTGCAGGTACAGGAATCCGCATCAACGTTCGGCAATCATCCGCTTGCCACGGTTGTACTGAAGAGCTATTGCCTGACTAACGGACAGCTGATTGATACCGGAGACATCCCCTATCCACTTCGACGGATGAACAGCTTCAACCTGAAGGCTGAACACACCATTGAAGTGGAAACGAATGAAGCGATCTACCTGGTAGATAAGTCTTCAACTGATGCTGTATCAGGTGTGTACCTAATCGATGTGGATGGCCTGCTGTCATTCAATCGTATTCAGCGTTTCCCAGGAAAGAAACTGGCGATCGCCTTCGGCGAGAGCACGATTGAAGCAAAAGAAGAAGATATCAAGGTAATCGGCAGGGTTGCGGTTACTTCAAAGAAAGATTGATTTTTTGACTAGCTAGGGAAAGCTAATGAAAACTAGAATTCTTGCATCACTCGTCGTATCTATCGCACTTACCGCCTGCTCTGAAAACAAACCTGATTTTCAAGTAAACACCATTAAAGTCTCGACTTTGCCTATGAGATGGGTGGTAAACCAGCGGTAACCATCAACGTCGCACAAGACGAGAAGAACTTTTGTGATGTAACTATATGGCGGGCAGATGTAAAACAAAGTTTCGACACCACACTCAAGCAAAAAAGCTACGGTAACATCAACTCAACTTGCATCATCAACGGCAAGACGTTCATGCAATCGTCAAAACATCCTACGATTGCAAGCCTAACAATTAATGAAATCGACTCACAAAATACCAAAGCAGTACTGCGCACTTCACTGAAGCTGGTGGACATCAAGACACTAGATGGATTCTTTGAAGTAAAAGATTTACGACTACCGATTGATGGTAAGCAGTTTGTGAATTTGGTTAAGTTACCAGAATAATTTAAAAGTACTCTGCTTTGGCACGACCTTACAGATTGCTCTAACACACTAATGCCCCTTTATGAGTTACAACCCAAAGTTCAAACAATGATGTTCAGGTAACTTTGATATACAAAAAGTAATAAGAGACAAAAGACAAGACCTGACCCGTGAGTTTTAATAGCTTTCCCTTCAGTTGTGTAAAAATCGTACAAGCGTAACCTTTTTTACAAAGTCTCATAACTACACAGCTCAATATTCAACAGGTTTTACTTGCATTAATGGTGTATTTGTACACAATTAATCCTTTCTAACCGTATGGTAATTATCGTGATTTTATTTGCTTCGACCTGGTATGGTGGTGAAATCGGTTTCGAGAACATAACGAGATTGCGAGTTTTTCCCAGTGCGCGAAGTTAATGTAGAGTAAATCTAGGAGTAATCGACAGGATGACAGAAGGTTTTGCCAACAACGCTACACCAAAGTATTTAGGCTATGTTTACCAAGTCTTAATCGCCATCGAGAAGTGCTTTGATGCAAAACCCAATGAGACTATCTGGATAGAGTGCTTTGGGGATGTCTATGATGGTAAGACGTTCACAGAGGTAAAACACCATCTAGAAGAACATAACTTAGCTAGTAACTCAAAAGATTTTTGGAACACTTTGAAGAACGTGGTGGTTGAAGACTCCTCTATGTTTGAGCGAATTGTGTTACACACGACATCTTTCATTTCCAAGAGCTCAATATTTCATAGTTGGAACACACGAAGTGCCCATGAAAAACTCAACATTATAAAGTCTCACGTACCATCATCTTCGATTAAGCCTCTCTATGAAAAAATTTTTGAAGATGCATCGGATGCCGAGCTATTGAGCATATTGTCTAGATTTACAATTGTTCAATCTCGGGAACATGTAGAAGAGAAATGGAAGAGCCTATTGGAAGCTCGCAAATTGAAGTGCGTGTTAGAGCCATACAGAGAAAGCATTTTTCATTGGATATACTCATACGTTAATAAAAATGCAATCGTAGACCACCAACATTGGAAGGTTAATATCAATGATTTTGATGATGCTTTTCAGTTTCAAGTTAACAGATGGAGTGGAGATAGCATTCCTTTTCCTGTAGACCGCACGGAGTATGACACGGAGCAGCAGCATGCTGACGGTTACTTGTTTTTATTAGAGTATAGAGATATTGGTTTGAAAGGCAGGGATAGAGGTGTTGCTCTCAATGATTACTTCAAAGCTAAAAACAGTGAAGAGAGCCTTGTAGATCTTAAACCAGACATTATGCCCGAAATTATTGATAACTATTTAGTAGATGCAGTAGAGAAAGCTACAGGGTATAAAAGACAATATTCTTATGAAATAGATTATGAAGATTTAGGTACATCTAAATCTAACAAGGCAGCTCGTGAAGCATATTTTGAATTTCATAATAGTTCGGTGTTAGAAGTGCCAGAGGTAAGTGGTACGAGACCTTACTTCATGAGAGGTAAAGTACACGAGGCTATTAATAACACCTCTTATACTTGGAAATATAATGAAGAGGATGTTGACTAATGAATCCTCAGGTTATTAGAGATTTGAAGTATTCTCCCTCTTTTGTTGCTGAAATACTATACTCATTTATTGAAGGGGCTAGGCGAATTGATGAACGAGGCGCAAAGTTTGAGTTGATTTATCTTGTTGTTCCTTTTGTTATGGATGATGTTTTAAGGGGGAAACTGAGTAAGTCTAATGCTAGTAGTACATTTCAAACTGCATTCCTAAAAGATGATGAAATTAAAGAACGATTGTTTTTTATAAATGATAAAGTTCAATACTCAAAGTCTGTGACAAATTATGGGGTAATCTACCTCAGTTCAATTTGTGAAACTATAATTGATTCTTTCATTTTGAATGGAAATAATTTAGAAAAAACATCAATAACAAATGACTATAAAAAAGAGTTTCTAAAAGCATCTTATAACTTAGGTATTATTTTTGCAAAAGAAGGATATGTTAACGTTCTTCTTAAATCCAGGGTCTCAAATATATGAAAGCTTTTTTGAAAAAAATAATTCTCATTGGCCATGATGGCGATTTGAAACATCTTGGCTTTGAACGAGGGTTAAACATAATAACAGGTGACTCTAAAACAGGGAAAAGTGCTTTAATAGAAATTGTGGATTTTTGTTTGTTTTCAAAGCGCTCTACAATCCCTGTGGGAAAAGTTACTGACTTCACAGACATATTCTGTTGTGTATTTGAACACAATAATAAAAAGATAATCGTTGGACGCTCAAATAATCAACCAACAAAGTGTTATTTTTCTGTTGAATATTCGGCTGATTTCAATGCTGATGATGAAATTAACACTAAGTATTTTAATACCAAAAAAACTAGAACTAGATTAGAGGTTCAAAAGGACTTCGAAGAGCACTTAGGATTATCGGTTGAAGATACATCATTGAATGATGATGACGATTATAAACTTAATAAAGGGAAGGTCTCAATTCGGAATGCTACTTCACTATTCTTTCAGCATCAAAATTTAATAGCTAATAAACATAGTTTATTTTACAGGTTTGATAACTTCATTAAAAGTAGAACAGTAATTGAACAGTTTCCTATATTTATGGGCTGGGTTGATAGCAGATACTACAGATTAAAGAAAAGATCTGAAGATTTAGAAAAGCAAATAAAAAAGATAGAGACAGAAGAAAAGAAAGCTCTGCTAGGTATTCAAGAAAAAAGAGAAAAATTACTTACACCAATTAGGCAGTATTATAGAGTTTTAAATCTTAAATTTTTGGATGAAGATGCATCACTAGAAAAGCTGAAATATTTAGCGAGAAACCTGCCTTCTGTGCCATTGAATGCAGAGAAAAATGTTGATTTCAATAAGCAGCTAAATGCCTTAGAGAAAGCAAAAGATAAAGAGCTAACGTCTTTATATGAATGTAATCAATTGATAAGTCTCATTAAGGCAAACGAGGAGGAGTCGATAGATTACTCCAACTCGATGGCACGCCTTGCAGAAGTATCGCAAGATGAGTCTGTATCTAAAAACAGTGTTAGTTGCCCGTTATGTAGCACACCAGTAACTAGTGTTGTTTCTAAAGTGGAAGAGGTTAAGCGCTCTAGAGCGTTACTTCTTGATGAACTGTCCCGAATTGGTAGTTACAAACAGGACAGTTCTAAGTCTCTTAACTCATTACTTTTAAAGCGAGACAAGCAAAAACAGGTCGTAGCTAATATAGAGAATGAAATAAGGCAATTAAGAAAATTATTTAGCGTTAAAAATAATCTAGATATAAGGGACTCACTAAATAATATTCGTGGGAGAATAGAGAACACCTTAGAATTCTTTATTGAAGGGCAAAAGTTAGAAAAAGCTAACCACGATCTTTCAACTATGAAAGAGGAGTTAGAAACCTGTATCGGACTGATTCGAGGCTATGGTCTTGAACATAAATTTTCCGAGGCTAATGCTCTTATCAATGAGACAATGAATGAGCTTAAAAAAGACTTAGATTTTGAAGATGATTTACGAAATGGTGAAATGAAATTCAAAACAGAAGATTTCACATTCGCTTATTACTTTAAAAAACAAGAAATACTACTATCAGAAATGGGTAGTGGTGCGAACTGGTTAGCTTGTCATCTAGCGGTTTTCTTGTCAATTTTAAAACTAACCTCAAGCTCAAACTCTGTAATACCAGCAATATTATTTCTAGATCAACCTAGTCAGGTATACTTTCCAAAAGTAACAAGAAGATTTTCTTCTAATAATAAACAAGAGTTATTAGGTGAAGATGAAGTTGATGAGAATATTAAACAAGTAATAAATATATTCAAGGTTTTTGAGCGGTTCTTAAATGAACTTGAAAGAGATCCAAAAATTGGATTTAAACCACAGATTATAGTTTTAGAACATGCAGATGAACCTGAGTTTGATCAGTATGTTAGATATAGATGGTCTTCAAATGGTCAAAAGTTGATATAATGTTATAGCAAGTTTTGACCTTAAAATTAACTGCTAATGCCATCTATAAAATAAAGGCTAACAATGCTCGGGGTCAGGTCTTTCTTTTTGCCCTAGCAAAATTTATCTGAGAGTCCTACATTCACCAGAAATCGTAATACGGAAATGTCCAAGGACGAGTTTGTATGGCTCATTGTACGATCTGTTAAAGCCTGAAGTGTCAGAATTCAAATGAGCCACCACTCATTGTTTTCTTCGTTCATATCAAACATTGTTTCGCTGTCTGCCTCAATTAACACTGTTTTTATATACAGCATTTTGAGTGATTTTCCATGTCTATCCAAAACCTCAAAGATGGCTCGAAGAATCCATGGATTTGTGAGTGCTACCCGAACGACCGCAACGGAAATCGGGTTCGTAAACGCTTCAGTACCAAAGGCGAGGCCGCTGCCTATGGACGGTACATCATGCGGGAAGTGGACGATAAACCATGGCTGGGTGAAAAGCCGGATCACCGCCGCCTGTCGGACTTAATAGACTTTGGTTTCAGTTGCATGGCAAGAAGCTTAGTTCAGGCCACAGAGCAAAAGCGCGTATGCTGGCGGTAAGTAACGACCTGAAGAACCCGATTGCCAACCACATCAGCACCAAAGAGCTGGCGCACTACTTTTCTGAGCGTCCGAACCGTGGTATCGGCCGGACAGGGAAAGAACTGGCAAACAACACCATCGTGAACGACATCGCGAACCTTCGCGGCATGTTCAATCAACTGGCGAAACTGGACGAATGGGGATTTCACAATCCGTTTGAAGGGCTGAACTCAGTTCGGCGCTCTGAACCCGAACTCACCTTCCTGACCGAGGCACAAATACTTCACCTGTTTGAAACCATCAAACAAAGCAACTGTGATAAAGAACTGAGGAAGATATTCAAGATTTGCCTGGCCACCGGTGCCCGAATCAACGAATCTGTGTTGCTGAAAGGTACGCACGAATTCGACTGCAAGATCACCTTTGTGAACACCAAAAGGAAGCGCAACCGTACTCTCCCTATTTCTGATTGCCACCACACAAAAAACCGGGCCATCGCAGCCCGGGTTCTGTCGTACTTCAGGACATAAACTTCGCGAGCACTTCCGCTTCCGTCAGGTTCTCGGTGTCGTTGCTGAAGGCATAGTAAGCGGGTTTCTTGTCGATGAAGATTTGCTGATCCATCTCCAGTTCTTTTTCCTGATCCAGCAAGCCAGCCGGAACCATGTACTGGCCGGTTGGCTTCAGGAAATAGAACAGGTGTGTGCCGCACTGTTTGCAGAAGCCGCGTTCGGCCCATTCGGATGACGCAAAACGGGTGATATTTTCTTCACCGGTAAAAGTCACTTCGGTGCCCGCAGCTACAGAAAGATACGGGCCACCGCCCCACTTTCTGCACATGTTACAGTGACAGGCTTCTGCATGTTTGGCGCCGCTGGTTGAGTTCAGCCCAACCTTGCCACACAAACAATGCCCATGAATATGGTGAAATGTTGTCGTTTCAGACATGATGATCTCCTGATTGAAATGCCTCAGATAGCATAATGGATTTACTGTGATAATTCCCAGTACTGATTCACACCACATTCAGAAACAAACGCCAGATCATGGCTGACCAGAATATAGCTGCCCTGATGCTGACTCAGCGCCTGTGCCATCAGCGATTTTCCTTCCAAATCCAGATGATTATCCGGCTCATCCAGCAGTAAGACCCCTTCCTGATACTGATGGCTCACCACCAGCATCGCCAGTCGCATCCGTTCGCCGCCGCTCAGGGTCGAGACTTGCTGCGCAACCCGATCGCGCCGGAAACCAATACAGGCAGCCAGGGTTCTCAACTCGCTGGCCGGATACGCCGGACACAACCGCAGCAGGTTCTCCAAAATGCTGTCGGACAAGTTCAGCAGGGAAAAGTGCTGGTCGAGGTAACAAACCGAGCCGTGTCTTTGTACCTGGCCGCTTTTTGCCGGTAACTCACCAAGCAGGGTTTTCAGCAGGGTCGATTTCCCAATCCCGTTATTTCCTTGCAGGTGAATTTTATCGCCGTACCACACACTGCGGCTGACTGTCGGCATCTTCCCCCGCACCAGACCCAGTTCAGTGATCGTCAGTAAACGCGCACTTTGCTTTCTGACCGTTTCAGTACTGAAGCTGAGCGGTTTGGCTGGATCGACTTTCGCCTGAAGCGTTTTGAGCTTTTCTCTGGCCTGGGTCAGTTGCTGATCCTGCTGCTGTTTCCTTGAAGATACGGCGCTTTCGGCACTGTTTTTCTGAAAGTCCAGCAAGAGTTTCGACTGACTGCCACTGCGTCTGTCCCGGTTGCCGGAAGCCGCCCGTTTTTGCGCTTTCTCTTCATTGCGCTGATGCTGCCGGGTCAGTCTGGCAATCTGCTGCTTCGCCTTCGCCAGCCCGTTGGTCAGCGCCTGTGCCTCCTGCTGTTTTTGCAGGCGGTATTCAACAATATCCCGTCCGTAACACGTCAGCCCGGTATGACTGAGTTCATAAATACAGTCGGCCAGTGTCAGTAATTGCTGATCATGGCTGATCAGGAAGATCCCGCCGGAATAACCCGCGATCTGTTCGGCCAGCCAGGTTCTGCCCGCCTGATCCAGATGGTTGGATGGTTCGTCCAGAATCAGCAGCCCGGCTTCGCTTTGAAAACACAGCCACAAACGCAGCCGGGTCAGCTCGCCGCCGCTGAGGTGCGAACAGTGTTGCCAGGGGTCATCGGGGAGTCCCAGCGCTTGCAGTTGCCGTGAAAGCTGGACCGGTAAATCCCACTGGTCGTTCACAGCCTCAAAATCAGCCGGGTCGCAACTGCCCGCTTCGATGCGCGACAGCGCCTGTAAACAGGCATCCACGCCCAGCGCTTCTGCGACTGTGCCAAGTGCCGATAAATCGGCCGTCTCGGTGAGCTGCGGCAGCGCGACAACATGGCCCTCTGCCGTGACTTTTCCTTCATCAGGCTGACGCCGGCCGCTCAGCACCGCCGCCAGCACCGATTTACCGCTGCCGTTTTTCCCGACGAGCGCCGTGACTTCACGCTGCAGTGTGATTGAAAGATCAGAAAATAGTGGCTCGCCGTGCGGGAGCAAAACCGTGAGTGATTGTGCGTGTAGTCGTGTCATATCGACCTCCTGTGCAAAAGCAGGGCGCGGCATGACCGTCAGAAAATGTATTACAGTTCTGTCTGTTCAAAGCTTTCTTGAAATCGCAGGCAATCAAATGAAGCGATTGATAAAAAAGCGATTTGCACTTGAAGCGATGCGTATATAAAACAATGCGCAGCCATTGAAAAATGGCACAGACAAAGACGGTTAACGCCCACTAACCCTGCGGATCCAAAAAATAAGTTCAAAGGATGTCAGGGGGTTAGTGATTCATCGTGGCGTTAACTCCGGAAGAAATGATGCGCGCATTAAACCATCGGATGCATAAAATCGCAAGCCGCGCGGATTCGACTTCATGTCAAGACCACAGTTTCTGTGCAACAGCCCGATCTGGTTCACAGAGAAAACAATCAGTAGCGGCGAATCCAACGGAACTGGCTAATATTAGCCAAGGAGATCAACACGTTAATTCGTTTCATGGCACCAGCAGTGGAATGTGCCGGTATCCGGGGTCGGCTGGCCCCGGCAATAGCAAGGAGCTTTACAGGATGTTGAAACGTACCCTCAAAACCCTCATCGCCACCGCGACCCTCAGTGCTTGCCTGACCGCAGGCGCACAGGCCGCAGAAAACAGAAACTATATTCTGGCGACGGCTTCCACCGGCGGCACCTACTACCCGGTTGGTGTGGCACTGGCGACGCTCAGTAAGGTCAAGCTGGAGCCGGCCCATCACTTTTCATTGTCGGCCATCAGTTCGGCGGGTTCCGGTGAAAACGTCAAACTGATGAATGAAAACGAAGCACAGTTTGCGATTTTACAGGGCCTGTACGGTGCCTGGGCCTGGAACGGTGAAGGACAGTTTGCCAGCAGTGGCCGTCAGGACAAACTGCGCTCCGTCACCATGCTGTGGCAAAACGTCGAACACTTCGTGGTGCGTTCTGATCTGACAAAAACCGGCACCGTGAGTGATTTATCCAACCTGAAGGGCCATAAATTCTCAATTGGCAGCAAAAACTCCGGGACGGAAGGTTCGGGCCGCCAGATCATGAAAGGACTGGGGGTGAATCCGGACAGCTTTAATCTGGCCTATCTGGGCTACGGTGCCAGTGCCGATGCCATGCAAAACGGCACAGTGGATGGCATGAATACCCCGGCGGGTGTGCCGGTCAGCGCCGTGACCCGGGCATTTGCTTCTCTGGGGAAAGACATCACCATTCTGTCATTCACCGATGCGCAGGTGAAAGAAGCCAATCAGAATTATGAGCTGTGGACGCCATATACCATTCCGGCCGGAACATATCCGGGCCAGGGAAAAGACGTTCAGACCATTGCGCAGCCCAACTTCCTGGCCGTTCGGGATGATATCTCCGAGCAGGATGTGTATCTGCTGACCAAAACCATTTACGAGAATCTGCCTTTCCTGAACAGCATCCACGCGGCGACCAAAGCCATGGCGATTGAAAAAGCCATTGCCGGACTGCCCGTGCCGCTCCATCCGGGTGCAGCCAAATATTACCGCGAAGTCGGGATTAACATTCCTGAACGTTTAATCGCGAAGTAAGCTTTCGGCCAGTCTTCTCCGGGCTGGCCATCTCATTTCACACCCCATGTTTGACCTTATGAGCGTACAGGATGACTCAAAACGCCGATCAACGCCCTGAACCAGAAACCGAAAAACAAACCACAGAGCAGGAAGCGCTGCAGCAGTTCGAACTGACCACGCGCAGCGATATTCCCTGGCTGACCCATTTTGTCACCGGATTTGCCGTGATTTTAGCGCTGCTGCATCTCTGGTTTAATACCCTCTCGACTCTGCCGGAATTGTGGGTCTCAGCGACACACTTTGCCGGTTTTGCCGTCATCTGCGCGCTGCTGTACCCGGCCCATGCCCGCTTGCGGCACAGCAAAATTGCTTTATCCCTCGATATCCTGATAGCGCTCGGAGCGCTGGCCTGTCTGGTGTATATCCCGCTGGCCGAAGATGATTTATATGCCCGCGGCGTGAAGTTTGTCACCGCCGACTGGGTCTTCTCGCTGCTGGCGATTGCCATCGCACTCGAACTCATCCGTCGTACCATCGGGCTGTTTATTCCGGTACTGATTGTGATTTGCCTCAGCTATGTGGTGCTGTGGGGGAAATGGGTCCCGGGCATGTTTCAGTTTCCCGGTCTGAGTATGGAAACCTTGCTATACCGGAGCTTCTACAGTGCCGACGGTATGTTCGGCCCGATCGCCCGCATCAGCTGGAGCTATGTCTTCATGTTCATTCTGTTCGGCGCCTTTCTGGTGCGTTCCGGCGTAGGGGATTTCATCATTGATCTGTCCAAAGCGGCGGCAGGAAAAATCATCGGCGGTCCCGGATTTATTGCCGTGCTTGGCTCTGGCCTGATGGGCTCAGTGTCCGGTTCCAGTGTTGCGAATACCGTTTCAACCGGAGTGATCACCATTCCGATGATGCGTAGAGCCGGTTTTCCTGCCCGCTTTGCTGCAGGCGTCGAAGCAGCCGCATCAACAGGCGGGCAACTGATGCCGCCAGTGATGGGCGCCGGTGCCTTCATCATGGCCTCTTATACTCAGGTGCCCTATGTCGATATCGTGGCGGTTTCTGTGGTGCCTGCGCTGATTTATTTTTTGTCCGTCGCCTTCTTTGTCCGCATTGAAGCCAAGCGCAGCGGCGTGCACAAAATTGACACCCACAGTGAACCGTTTCTGAAAGTCCTGTTCCGGGGCTGGCATAACCTGATCCCGATCGGGGTCCTCGTGGTGCTGCTGGTGAAAGGCTTCACACCCACTTATGCCGCTGGGATTTCGAGCCTTTCGGTAATTGTCGCATCCTGGCTGTCCCCCCATAAAATGGGCCCGAAAGCCATCGTCGAAGCGCTGTCAATGGGCGGCCGGAATATGGCTACGACCGCTGTGCTGCTCGTTGGCATCGGACTGGTCGTCAATGTCATCAGTACCACAGGGATCGGCAATACTTTCTCGCTGATGATTAATGAATGGGCTGGCGGCAACCTGCTGGTCATGCTGCTGCTGATTGCGCTGGCTTCGCTGATCCTCGGGATGGGCTTGCCCGTCACTGCCGCTTATATTGTGTTAGGCACGCTGTCGGCACCGGCGCTTTATCAGTTAATCGCTGAAAGTCAGTTGCTGGACTTACTGGTTCAGGGCCAGTTGCCGGAACAGGCCAAGGCGATTTTCATGCTGGCTGCTCCCGATCAGCTGGCAGCGCTCAATGCGCCGATGACGATGGAAAATGCTCAGAGTCTGCTGGCACTGGTACCGGCCGATTTCAAGTCCATGCTGCTGGAACAGAGCCTCGGCGCAAGTGCCGTCACGCTGGCATTGCTGTCAGCCCACCTGATCATTTTCTGGCTGTCGCAGGACAGCAATGTCACCCCGCCAGTCTGCCTGACCGCATTTGCCGCAGCGACGATTGCACGCACACCGCCGATGCGGACGGGTCTGACGGCCTGGAAAATCGCGAAAGGGCTGTATCTGGTGCCATTGCTGATCGCCTATACCGCGCTCATCAGTCATGACTGGAGCGAGGTGCTGCTGATTGGCGGATTTGCCGTCATTGGCACTTATGCGCTCATTGCTGCGATCGAAGGTTATCTGGAAGGCCGGTTGAATGTGCTCGGCCGTCTGCTCCTGACCGCAGATGCGGCTGTCCTGCTCTGGCCCGGTATCGATTGGTGGTGGCGGGTCGTCGCGGCCGTGATTTTCGCCGTGCTCTTTGTGTATACGGCACGAAACGGTACCCAAGGCATTCAAACAATGTCCGGCACCTCCGATACGCCGTCGTCCTCAAACCAACAAAAGGTGATGCCATGACATCCGTGTACGATTATCTGGTGATTGGCGGCGGGATCGTCGGTGTCGCAACCGCCTGTGAACTGCAACGCCGTTTCCCCGAGTGTAAAATTCTGCTGGTGGAAAAAGAAACGCAGCTGGCCCGCCATCAGACCGGCCATAACAGCGGGGTGATTCACGCCGGGGTGTACTATCCCCCCGGCAGCCTGAAGGCCCGCTTCTGTAAAGCCGGGGTCCAGCGTACCCTTGCTTTTTGCCGGCAGCATGACATCCCAGTCGAAAACTGCGGCAAACTGCTGGTCGCAACCAATGAGACCGAACTGAGCCGGATGGAAGCCCTGTTTGAACGCTGCGGAGAAAACGGCATTGACGCCGAACTGCTGGACGCGGCGCAGCTTCACCAGCGTGAGCCGAATATCACCGGACTGGGCGCGATTTTTGTCCCTTCTACCAGCATTGTGGATTACCGTTTGGTGACAAAAACCATGGCGCAGCGCTTTCAGGCCATGGGCGGTCAGATTGCCCTGCACACAGAAGTGATTGGTATAACTGAAGACGATAAGGCCATCGAACTGACATGCCGTCAGCCCGGCGTCACCAGTGCCGAACCATTTACAGTCAAGGGGCGTTTTCTGGTCAGTTGCGGCGGCCTGATGGCCGACCGGCTCACCCGCATGCTGGGGCTGAACACCGATTTTCAGATCATTCCTTACCGGGGTGAATATTATCGCCTAGCCGCACGGCATAATCAGATTGTCAGTCATCTGATTTATCCCATCCCCGATCCTGATCTGCCCTTTCTTGGCGTGCATTTAACCCGAATGATCGACGGCTTCGTCACTGTTGGCCCAAATGCGGTGCAGGGCTGGAAGCGGGAAGGCTACGGACGGTTGAATTTCAGCCTCCGGGACAGTGCTGAGATGCTGTCTTTTCCCGGTTTCTGGCAGGTCACGGCCAAACACCTGAAAACCGGATTGCAGGAGTTCAGGGATGCCTGGTGGAAAGCCGGTTATTTAGAGCGGGTCCGGAAATATTGTCCGAGTCTGGCGCTGACTGACCTTGAACCGTATCCGGCAGGAATTCGGGCGCAAGCAGTACTCAAAGACGGAACTCTGGTACATGATTTCCTGTTTGCTGACAGCCCGCGCAGCCTGCATGTGTGTAACGCACCGTCACCAGCCGCAACGTCCGCCATGCCGATTGCCGACTACATCTGCGATAAAGTTGCTGAAAAAATGCCGCCTGTGGTTTCTGTTATTGATTCTGCAACGAACTGAGTGCTCATAAAAAAACACCCCGGTAATCATACCGGGGTGTTGATGTGTTTCTCGTCGACTGTTCAAGTCGCTTGTTTACAGACTCGCCATGGCGCCTTTTCCGACACCTTCATAAGCCACAACATCCAGACGCTGGTTTTCACCCAGCTTCGGTTTCACTTCGGCCGCGATAAAATGCGCCAGCAGTTCAATGGTGGTATCGGTATGGATCATGTCAGTTTCGCTCTTGGCAATCGCCAGTTCAAACAGACCTTGCGGCGCGGTATAACGGAACCCATAGTGCGTCTCGTCCGTCGCACCTGCAGCATGCTCGCTGAGGTTCAGTGCCGTCACGCTGACCTGATCTTCCGCAGTGCCCAGATAAATATCTGTCCAGCGCTTCACCCAGTCGGCTTCCAGCTGGCTGTCCCGCTTGCCGTCAACATAGAGTTCAATCGGCGAGCGGTGACCGTGCGCAATACGCTGGCAGTTGCCGTCATGCTTTTTCAGACCATGGCTGTAATGATAGAAAGCACCGTCAATCTGTTCATGACGCAGCACCAGTTCCAGCCCCTGAACATTATCCGGCAACTCTCCGGCCAGCACTTGGTAAAGATGCTCGGTCACGGTGTCGATGGTAATGGCTTCGGCTTCAACTAAGCAGAATGCTTCTTCAGGACAGTGCAGGTGAATACTTTTCTCATCGCGCAGCAGATCAACCGTGGCATAACCTGGGGTTGTTTCCGCAATCTGCACAGACGGATGGTTCACAGGCACCAGCAAACGGTGATCCACGTATTCATCCACCAGCTTTTTGATCTGCTTCTTCACACGGCCAAAATCCAGCACCATGCTCATTTCATTCAGCTCGCCAGACATCACCACATCCAGTATCCAGCTGTCGCCCACCATGCCGCGGGACGGGCACAGGTATGAGGCATCAATAACGGTGAGATCTCTGACAAATAGCTTCACGCTGACGTCCTTACTGAAATGATAGTCGTTTACGGAGCTGGGCATTATACGCGGACAGCCGGAGGAGTAAACCTAAACCCGCTCCGTAAATCCGATGCTCAGTAGCGATAATTTGCCGCCAGAAACAGGGAGCTGACACCACGTTGCTGCGACTGAAAAGTAATCGCATTGCCCTGATCGTCTTGCCCCTGCCAGTTTTTCATCTTACTTGGCAGCATACTGTGACGAAATCCGGCTTCCAAAGTCATATCCGAAGACACCCGCCATGCCAGGCCGGTCTGCATCCCGAAAATCACCCCGTTCACATGATAGTCACTCTGATAATCCGAGTTTGATTTCACGCTGGCATAGCCTAAATGCAAGCCGACATAAGGTGAAAAGTCTTTGTGATATAAGAAGAAATAATCTGTCGCCAGCAGATGGAGATTCGCCAGATTTTCATAACTCAGGCCGGATGACGAGAAGTCGCTGTCGCTGTGATGCCGTTCAAAGCTGTAGTAGATCCGACTGCGTCCTTCCGGTGTGTAGTAGCCAAAATCCACACCCCAAAATCCGTTGCCGCCGGCATCTTTTGCGGTTTCGGTCTGACCAGACACCGTGGCTTTATCGGTCAGTCCCATCAGACTCACGCCGCCCCGCAAACCAAAGAAATACCGGCTGTCTTCTGCCTGCACGGTGTCAGCCTGCTGTTCCGCACTGCTCATCGTTGCATCCGACGCAGGCTGTGCAAGATTAGCCTGCACACCGGCACTGAACAGACACCCTGCAAACATCGCAGACGCAAAAGGAACAATAGAAGATGTTAGAAACTGCAAAGCTGCCTCCCTGAGATCACGGCTCGCCGGACCGTTGCCCGGTATTGCCGCATCATAGCAAGTCCCTGAATTCCAGACGAGCAAAAATCCGAGTCAAAACAAGAGGCAGCATCACTGGTACTCTAATCCTCCCGCAACCAGGCCAGTGCATCCACCGGGGTATCGAAACATTTCACCTCCCCCGAAATAAACCAGCTGCCGACTTTCGCCATCACATCAATCCACTTCTTGTCACCATAAATAGCGATACGGTGAAATTTTTTGCCGTGTTTCAGGCCCAGTTTCAGATCATCCCACGCCGCTTTGAGCTCCCAGCCCTCAAACTCCGAGCCATCAAAATACACATTCACTTTCGGATGCTCGACGCCCGCCAGGGCTTCATCAATCAGTGGCGTGATCTGCTCATAATCTTCGTGAGTCAATTTACCTACCGCTTTCAGTTCCATGAAAAAATTATCGTCATGTCTGTCTACTTCAAAAAATAAACCGTGCGTGGTTTGCATACGGGCCTCCTGTTGCCGACGGCTGAGGAAAGTGAAAGATCAGGATAAGTGTAGCGGGCATCAGGAAAAATGACGGGATTTGAATCAATTGCCGGGCCATCTGGCCCGACAATGCAGCAAAAGAATTACGCCGTTTCGGTTGCGTTGCGCAGCTCTGCTTTCAGTTCTTTTTTTAGGATTTTGCCCGTGGCGTTCATCGGCAGGGCCTGACGGATTTCAACCTGGCGCGGATATTTGTACGCTGCCAGCTGGGCTTTCCCCCAAACCTGCAATTCAGTCTCAGTGATGATCGCCCCTTCCTTCAGAACAACATAGGCCTTCACGTCCTCCCCATACTGCTGAGATGGAATACCAATCACAGCCACCATCGCCACATCCGGATGCGTCATAAACACTTCTTCAATTTCGCGGGGATACACATTGAACCCACCACGAATGATCAGGTCTTTGACACGATCAACAATAAACAGGTTGCCATGTTCATCAAAACGTCCGATATCGCCTGAATGGAACCAGCCATGACGCAGCGCATTGTCGTTCTCTTCCGGACGGTTCAGATAACCTTTCATGACATTGTGACCACGAATAATAATTTCACCCGGCTCGCCCTGCGGCACCGGCTGATCATTGTCGTCCACCACGCGAATCTCAACGCCCTGAATCGGCTGTCCCACAGAACCAGGCAACCGGGGCTTATCCAGATGGTTAAAACTGGCAATCGGGCTGGTTTCTGACAATCCGTATCCTTCAAGTACAGGAATGCCGAACCTGCCCTCAAACGTCCGCAACACTTCGACCGGTAAGGAGGCACCACCGCTGACTCCCAGTCGCAGACTGGACACATCGTGTTCGGCTTTGCAGAGATTCAGGCTGATATACATCGTCGGTACACCGGCAAAGATGGTCACGCGATGCTGTTCAATCAATTCAAGCACCAGTGCTGCATCAAATCTCGGCACCATCACCAGGGTACAACCAAGACTGACCGGCGCATTCATATTGACGGTCTGACCGAATGTGTGGAACAACGGCAGCGTCAACAGGTGGACATCGTCCCCCCGCATCTGCATCAGATTTTGCGCTGCCAGCGCATTGATATACTGGTTGCTCTGTGTCAGCTCTGCGCCTTTCGGCAATCCGGTGGTCCCCGAGGTATACAGAATAACCGCCGTATCTTCGGCACTGCGGTATGCACAGTCACCATCAGAGGACTGATTTTTCATCAGCGCAAACAGGGTTGGCATGCCCTTGTATTCCTGCTGCGACTGATCCGCAGTCATCACCACCATATGTTCACAGCCGCCAACCTTCTGAAAAGCAGCAATCCCGGCATCCGCCATCGGTAATTCTGCCGTGCCTTCAAAACAGAAATAGAATTTCGCCTGTGCATCTTCCAGGTGGTACTGAATTTCCCGCTCACGCAGCAGAACATTCAACGGTACAACCACTGCACCGGCTTTTTGAATCCCGTAATAAACCAGCGGAAAATATGGCAGGTTCGGACAACTCAGCGCAATGCGATCCCCAGGCTGGACGCCTTTGGCTTTCAGGCCGTTGGCAATCTGACTGGCAATGGCATTGAACTGAGCGTAAGTGATCTGAGTCTCGCCACAAATAATGGCGATTTTATCAGGTTGAGAAACAGCATTTCGTTGTAGTGCAGCGGCAAGATTCAGCATGGTGTTTTCCTTGTGATGTTCTCTACACAACCATCTTATTGTCGGGCCAGTTGACACAACCCGGAATTGATACAAAAGATTTAATCGGACGTTCGACCAAAGTCAACGAGGCGATTTGATTTTGTTAACAACTTGTGAAGCCAACGCAACTTTACGCCTGATCGTCAGGATCAGGAATTCAGTTTCTTCTCCGTTTTCGCGAGCCGCTTCGACTCCTGTCGGGTCGGCGGAAAGCCGATCGTCTCTCCTTCAGCGGTCAGGATCGCGATCCGCTCCGGTCGTCCCGATTCGTGAATCCAAAGCTCACCAATACAGCTGGTGTTCACCAGACGTCCGTGTCCCGGCGTATCCGGATCCCGCTTCTCGATCTTCATTCTCTTCCGCTTCGTCAGCCAGTTCAGCGGTGAAGAGGGCGTATATAGCAACCGGTCCATCCGCTCGCAAAATCGGAGCAATCGTTCAGGAAAGGTGTTTTTGATACCGCTGGCAGTCACCTGATAAATATGCGGGCTGTTGCGTCGAAAACGCAATTTGATGTCATAGGCAAAAGAATAGTGAACATCACCCGACAGGATCACAAAATTGGTCGGTGTTTTGGTGTGAGTGAAAATACTCAGCAGCGTATTGGCCGCGCCCGGATGAGCCATCCAGTTTTCCGCATCCACCATCAGCGGCTTGCCAAGCCAGGTCATGAGCCGTTGCAGGGCTTCTATGAATTTCACACCAAAAATCGGGGCTGGTGAAACAATAATGACCGCAGATTCGTGCATCAGGGCCTGCTGCATTTCTGTCAGGGCTTCCCAGTCCATCAGACCCGAAGGTTTGTTCATTTTCGATTCCGACCGCCAGCGCCGGGTGCGTGTGTCCAGCACCAGAATCTTAGGCTGCGTCGCAATCTCGTAATGCCAGTGCTCAAACTCGTATAAGAGGCTGATCATCGCCTCATGGTTCTCATCACTGGGCTGCGAGAAAAATGCCCGGGCCTTGGCAGCAAAGCGTTCGTCAAACCGGGACGGGTCATTCCCCCATCCCTGACACAACCAGTACCCGAACAGACTGTTGCCGATGATTCGTCGTGAAAAAGCATTCTGATAGACAGCCTGCTCCCAGCCTACCGTCAGGTTCCAGTCATCCGTGACATCATGATCATCAAAAATCATATAAGTGGGAATATGCGCCATCAGACGCTGTACCTGATTCAGACCTGAAATAAATCCGTCAATTTCCGCCTTTTCCCGATGCCAGAGCTGTTGCCATTTCTCAGCCAGCACCTGCGTGCCGCACTGAAAACCCTCTTGTGCCAGCCTGCCGTGATCCACCAGCCGCCAGACCTGCGGCGACCACACCAGCAGATACATCGCCAGAAATTCGCTCAGACCAATCAGGTGGTTTTCACAGTCAGTTGAACTGAAAACAGGACGACAGCGTTTCGGCAGCCAGCTGAATCCACGGCTATCTGACAACCAGTGTCCGGTTTCTTCGTGAACAGGCAAAACCTGATCACGGCCGTATAACTGATAATCACTGTGTCGCAGCTCAGACAAGGATGCATAAGGCGCATCGGAAAAGTGCTCGTCGGGCAAACCCAGCAGATCAATCACCTGACTGATCGCATCCAGTGTTGGCCCGGCAACATGATCGGCATAAATTTGATCGCCGCTCATCATCAGCAAAGCCGGACGTTCCGAAACAGCCAGCGAAGCCACCTTACTGTCTGCAGCTACCAGACTGTCTTTTCCGGGGAAATGCGGATTTCTGCAAGAACCATGCTGGATATAATCCGCACGGGATTTGATCATCAGCGACAATCGTTTCTCGCCGGGATAAAGCAGTTCGGGGATCAGGGTGCTCACCGGCCCCTGCTGAGTCTGGATTTCATAGGCCAGTTCACAATCGACAGGGAACTCACCTAGAAATTGCGCCATCACAATCCAGGCAGAACGGCCGACCTGAATCTGTTGTTCAGCTGTCAGTTCTGCCTGGAAAAAAGCTTTTTCCTCCGTGGCATGAAAGAGCTCAAACTGCCCTTCCAGTCTTGAGGTCGTCACCATCCACACCGTGACCGACTGGGCATCACATCGCCGCAATACCGGACCGGCGAGCACCAGCGGCAACTCAGTCTCATCCTGAGCAGGTAGGCTTGACGAATGCTGTGTCTTTTTCTGATGTTGATTGCTGACTGTCATCTATCCCCGAATATCTGTCTCTGGACAACAGAAGGCATTGTAACCGATACACTTTCGTCTGATGCAAATTGATTGTCAAAGCCGGGGACAGGTCATGTGAAGCGGTGCGCAGCGGGTGATTCCCGGCGACACACCGCCAGACGTCACAGGTGGTTGAGGATAATGTATCCACCCAGAACAAAGAGGGACATAAAAAACAGCCGCTGAAAAACAGGGACAGATAAGCGCTGACGCACCTTTGCACCAATAGCCATACCCGCGAACGCCGGCAGTAAAGCGACGAGAGAAAGACCGCTGGCTGAGAGTGTCAGTATATTTTGCACCCATAGTCCGAGCATCAGCCCTGCAGAAGAGAAGGTGAACAAAATCCCCATGGCCTGCACCAGTTTTTCTTTGGGCAGCCCAGCTGATTGCAGATAAAACACCCCGGGCACGGCAGAAGATCCCGTCAGGCCGGTAAAGATGCCATTACAGGTGCCCATTGCCACACCAAACGCCGTCTGCCACTGAGGCCGGACAGACAAGCGAAAATTCAGCAGCCCGGTCACAGCATACAGACTCAGCAAAATGCCTAAACAAAGGGACATGTAGCCCGTGTCGATCATCAGCGCCAGCCAGCACCCGGCTCCGACTGAAACCGTAGCCGACAGGAAAAACAACCAGTGTTCACGGCTGAGCGACCGGGCATGTGGTCCGGTAACAGCCTGATAGATGTTGGTCAGAAATGCGGGTAAAGCCACCATCGACATTGCGGAATGAATCCCGATCACCGTCGTCAGTAACCCCAGAACAACGGGTGGCAGGCCGAGGCCCACCACACCTTTGATCATGCCGGCAAATGCAAAGACCAGCATGATGATTACGATGGTTGTAACGTCATATTCCATCAAACAATTTCTTCCGGCATCAGAGGGTAAATCGCAGCAATGCCCTGCTCTGCAAAGTATCTCAGTGCCGTCACCACATCCCGGTTCTCCTCATCGGTGAGTACCTCAGGTTTGTGCTGTGTAAAGTGATCGGCCAGCGCCAGAATGTCTGCTTTACGGTCCTCAATGTATACCGGCGTTTCATCCCCGTTTTGCGGTCCCGTTTCCGACAGCAGCGCCTGCATGGCGCGGGTATCTTTCACGAACTCGATATCAAAATGACCGAGCTGCATCAGTACATACCGGCTAGCCACTCCCTCCGGGGCACCATTGGCAAATCGGTGTTTTACCTGAGCCGGGATCTGAAACACTTTTCCCTGAGGCACAATAAACAGCTTTTCGAGCTCAGGCAGTTCAATACGAATGGTACCTTTCGAGCAATAGATCATGTCAGAGACCGACTGGTGAAAATGATACGGCACCGCCTCATGATCCAGATTAAACAGACTGACGCGAATACCGTCCTGATAATAAAACTCTTTCATTTCCATGACTGCATTTCCTTAAATTAGTTCTGCCAGGCAGACTCAGCGACCAATGGTGACGATTGACGGGCACAATAGGCAGCCCATTCTTCTGACAACCACATTGCCGCTTCAACAAACGCGGCTGAAAAATTCCGCTCATTCTGCCAGTAACGGGTCAATACGCCATACGAAGCAATCCATGGTGACGGGACCACTCTGCCGGTTTCCGGATCCCGGCACATCACGCCATAAGATTCATCGCTGTCGAGCATAATCCCCCCGGTCGAATAATGACCTTCCCGATTTGCCAGCAGCTCTTCACGTTCAGCCAGCGCCGACACCAGTCTGGACGGATGCAGGGACAACCGGAAATCCTGTCCGGATGCACGAATTACGGCATCAACCAGCCTTGTGCTCTCCGCGTCTCCGTCTGTGAAGGTGACTTGATACTGGCCACCATGAGCCACAGGATTACCCGATATCTGGTAGCCCATTTTTACGGATTCCAGCTTTCCGGATTCAAACAAAGCCAGCAACTTTTCAGCGTTCAGTAAAGGAATCGGTACGGCAATCCGGATAAAGTGCGTGTCCAGCTCCCGGTCATAGATTTCTTTCTCAAACGCATTCAGATGACGATAGAATTTCATCCGGCGGGCTTTGAGAAGAATTGTATGAACCAGATTATTCTCATGCGGACAGGTCACATCATACCGGAGCTTTTCAAAGGCATTTTCAAACTTCGGTTCGACAATATCCTGCCAGCCGATCTGACCTGATGTCGCCGCCCTCAGTTCCTGATCAATCATCGACAAAATATCATTCAGACCTAATTTTTGACCGAGTACCCGTTCAAGCTCGCCGAAGGTCTCTTCCGTCAGATACTGAAATTGATACTCGACCGACGCGCCCCGAACCGCAGGGAAAAAACCGCACCGGCTACCCGCGACAATCTGAATCTGAGCCTCTTCCGGCGACGGGGTATAGCCTGTGATATGCCCGCTGTCTGAAAAATGGAATGTCCCGGATTCAGCCAGCGACATAATGGCATCAATTCCGCTCGGTCCCATCCCTTTGACAAAACACGTCAGGGTTTTGTCCCGGACGGCTTCAGACCACGCCGCCACGCTGGCCCGGAGTTTTGAATCGGGATAAGGACTGTCAAGGAAATTCCCGGCAGTCATTTCAGATTCAGTATCCAGCGGCACCCAGTGACCGGTCGAAAGAAGCAGCTTGTCGATCCCGGTGATGACTTCTCTGCTGCCATCATCCACACGTTCAATCACGAGACTGAACCGCTCTGACTGTCTGTATCCATCGATTGCACAATAGCCGTTATAGGATTGAATCCGGATCCCATGACGACGGGCCTTCATGACTGTATCCCTGAACCGCTCTTCCAGATAAACCCCAAATAACGCCCGGGGATAAAATCCTTCCGGATCCGGTTCCCATGCATCCAGCGGGACAACCGGATGAGTCTCCCGGATCAAAGCCGGAAACTCTGCGGCCAGACGCTGGCGATGCTCACCCAGCCAGTCATAAAAATCATCTCCGGCAAGCGACATTTGCCGGGCCTGATTATTACAGAGATGGCCGGGTAACAATTCGTACGGTGCGTATGGATAGCCGGGACCATTCACCTGACGCGACTCAATAGTCAGAATTTCCACGGATGGCACAGGGCGCCGATCTGCGGTCAGGGCATTCACGAGATGAAACAAAGCTGCCGTGCCGGAAAACCCGGTCCCCACAATGCACAGCCTTGTTGGATTGACTTCAGACATAATCTCCCTCTTTGAATCATCTCCCGGATGCAACAATTCATCCGGGAGAAACTGCCGGAACCTACAGGCTCAGTAGTGCATCCCTGATCCGTTCTGCTGCTAAATGCAGCGTCGACTCAGATCGCCCCGTATTCAACCGAATGAAATGCTTCAACTGAGGTACATTTTCAGCAAAGTGAAGTCCCCCGATCGAAGCCACACGGGCACGCTCAAGAAGGAATTGCTCAGCGCTGTCATAACCCAGTTTTTCTATCTTTTCGCCGTAACCGGAAAAATCAGCAAAGATGAAAAATCCGCCTTCCGGCACAGGAACGTGAACATGAGGAATTGCATTCAGTGCTTCGACAAATCCCTGAAGATTCATCCGGGAATTCACCGCCCTGGCCATGGCAACCTCATCCATATATTCCTGCATCGCCTCATGTGTGGCGACCTGAGCATAGGTCGCAGCAAAAGAGTTCAGATTGACCTGCACTTTCGCCATCATGGCCAGCTTATCCGCCGGGCTGCAGATATAACCGACACGATCACCATGCATGCCATACGTCTTCCCGGGCCCGGTGACCAGCGTTGTGCACTCCCTCATTGCATACGTCACGCCGTTTTCCAGCGTCACGGTAATATCGGAAATTGTGGCTGGGCCATCGAGAATATGAGATTCGTACGGACAGTCGAACAACACCTGAACCGGGGGCTGCCCCAGCTCTGCGCGACGCAGATTGTGCCGCGCAATCACTGCTGACAAATGACTCAGATCCTCGCGGCTGTATATTTTGCCGGAAGGGTTCAGACAATCCCCGAGAATGATCATTTTCGTGCGTTCCGTGATGGCCTGATCAAGCACTTCAGGACTCAGCGCTTTGTCATAAAAATCGCGGACCAGCACACCTTTCATGACGCCGCCGTGTAAATCAATCATATCGGCGTAGTGCGGCCAGTTCGGTAACGGGACAATCACTTCATCTCCCGGGTTCAGCAGCGTGTGAAAAACCACGGTGATTGCACCCTTAATGCCGCCCGGCGTGACCATAATTTCATTGTCCGGGGAGTAGCGTACCCCTCTGAGCCGGAAAACACGGTCGCTGATCGATTTCCTCAGAAACTCGAACCCGGTCACAGGGGCAAATTCATGAATCGCCCGCGGCTGTTTCTGAATAAAATGAATGACTGCCTCATTGATACGGTCATCGGCCAGATCATCCAGCGTCCCGATACTGAGGTCGATAACTTCTTCACCCGGACGGGCATTGGCATTTAATGCAGCAATTTTTGCCTTGGTTCCGTGTGTCACCGATTCACGTAACTTCATTGCAGAGTCTGAAAAAATGGTCTCAGGCATAACTACTTTCCTCTTGAAATGAAACAGGCAACGCATCAAGTTCTGCGGATTTCCGGTACATGGCCAGCCACATCGACTGCTGTGCTTTAAACATCTCGGTTGCACCGTAAATGATTTCATTCAGATCGCTCTGCGTCAGGCAGTTATTCAGCACACAATTTCGCGCATCAGCGGCATGTCTTTCTTCGACGCCGTTGTCGACGTGCGCGTTGAAATACACCTCAACTTCTTTTTTATATTGCGCCTCATCAAGATGAGTCCGGCTCAGACGGAAAGCTTCCCTGAATGCCGTCAGCATCCGGTCAGCGTGTGTTTCCAGAGCCATAACAACGCCCAGCATGCGTGGATAGCTGTCTGAAATCAGTGCCTGAATCCGTTCACGATAGGCCAGCGTTTCGGGAATAATATCGGGACTGTTTTTCGCATCCTGAACTTTCAGGGGCTCCAGGTTATACTCCCGGGCGCCAAACAGGTTCAGGGCATTTTCCATAAATATTTCATGGCAGTGGGCTTTATTCCCCATCCCGGTCTCTTCACCCAGAATGTACGAAAACAAAATCAGCGTATCCATATCGTTTACCGCCGCAGAGCGGGCACAAACATGGGCGATTCCTTTCACAGTCAGTTCAGTCCGGTAAAAAAAATTGGCCCGGAATAATTCATAAGTGGCAGGCGTCCATGGATGCGTTGCCAAATGCTTAAAATAGGTATTTTCGAATATCGGGTGATTTTCCAGCTCCGTCAGAAAGCTATCCAGCTTCCCGCTCAGTTGATGACTTCCGCTTGACATTGTTTGCTCCTTGATTTCACAAGTAGTCGGGCTTGTTATCTATAAACCTCTTATTTCTTTTCGTTAACAAACTGATAATCAGATGCTAACAACACGATACTAACCACAACCAAAGAGCAGTTAGTTTAATATGCATCACAATTCTTATAATCCCATGAAAATGGCAAACCCAAACTCAGCGAAATTGTGCGGCTGCTCAAAATTCACACACACTGCAAATCCCCCCGAGTTCAATCACTATCCGTTAAAATCTTCACCGAACATCAGCAGCAAACGAGAAGGAGATAACAGACAAGCAATTGAAATTAAAGAAATTAATATCATGTCATCTAACGCTCTTGATGAACGAACCTCAGAAATGCGGATATTGCAGGTATGCAGGTATGCAGGTATGCAGGGGCATGCGAAACAATGTGACAATAAATCAAATAGGCTGTGCTTACGGAAATTTCAGAACAGAGACATTCAAATACTGCACGAGATGCAGCCAATGATCTGAAAGAAAAGATAATGAAAAAACACGTTCACGATGAGTGGTCAATTATTTATCTTACCACTTCAGGGAATTAAGACTTTCATTTTTTTGGTCTTGCTTCAAACAATTTATTTAATAAAAAAACGGATATGAACTCATATTGTGATAATAACCATCCTATTTTAAAGTGTTTCTCTGAAACAACGCGCATGGAGGAAAAAACCTCCATTGGCTAGAACAAAAACAATATCCGTCAAAGGTTAATATCGATGAGTATAACAACACCCAATCAGGTCACGATCAATGACTTGCCTTCTAAAGTAAAAATTACATTACCGGAAGAGCCGGATTCGGGCGGCGCTTCACTTCTCATGTATCTTGGTATGGGAATATCTATCGTTGGTGTGCTATTCATTCTCTTTGGCCCAAGAGAGATATATTACAACGCCTATAAGGGAATGACATTTATCCAGATACTGCAAGCCTACCCTGGTCCAATTGCCAGTGTCGGATTTTTGATTTGTGGTATTGCAAACTATGTCACCAATTCTGCTTTACAAGAATATCAGACCGGTGTCGTTGCATCACTCGAAAGTGCGATTCAAATTACCGACGAAGATATTCCTGAAGGATTAAAGTTAAGCATTGAACAAAAAGAAGAAGACGACAAAGATGTTTACTATGTCAGCTTAATTGAAGCAACTGATGAGCCGGAATCAGACGAGAGTACTGAATCAGCAGCTCTGGAATCAACCGAAAAATAGTAAAAGCCAAGATAAACTGCGTCTTTTTTAGGACGCAGTTTTATATTTAAAATTCACTCACTCTTCCTATAATTCATATTTACCCCACCAAGAAATGAAGCTCTTAAGAACAATTACCAGCCCCATAACTTACAATAATTATGTGTTTTTTCAGTATATAAGATTTTGTGCTTCCTGCATTCCAATATATAAACCCTGAATACCTCACTAGTTATGCCATTTTTATTTTTATTTTTATTTTTATTTTTATTTTTATTTTTATTTTTATTTTTA
>NZ_JAXOFS010000030.1:0-2163 GCF_036409375.1 Photobacterium sp. 53610
TCCGGCGCCGGATAGTTCTCAAACACCATCAGCGAATGGAACAAGCGCTCCCCGCTCTGCTGAAGCTTCGCCAGCGACATGGCACTATGGGTGTTGATGGCGGCCACCTGCTGGTGGATCCCCTGCAAGACTTCTGAAATGTTGACTGACGCCGACCAGTCCACACAGAGCGGCAGGGTATTAATATAGAGGCCGACACTCTGCTCAATGCCTTCAACCGGCACATCCCGCCCGGAGACCGTGGTCCCGACCAGAGTCTGCGAGTCTCCGGTATAGGTGTGCAGGAGTTTATGCCAGGCAAACTGCAACGCCACGTTGAGCGTTACGCCTAACTGCTGACAGGTGTCCTTCAACTGCTCATAACTGGTTTCTGCCAGGGTCAGTGTCTGGGCTGCCGGGCGATCAATCTGCCTGAGATTTGCAAGGTTCACCGGGTGGGTCAGCAACGGCGTCACGTCATTCCCCCCTTCCCAGGCAGACCGCTGTTCCTGCCAGTACGCCTCCGTCTCCGCCTGATGGGACAGATGGTACTGCTGCGTCCGGGCATACGCCTTGTCTGCGGTGATCACGGGTGTTTGCCCCTGGCTGAGCTGCTGGTAATACTCATGCACGGCCTGCCAGAGCACCGGACCGCTCCAGCCATCCGCGATGCTGTGATGCTCTGTTTTCAGCAGGGTGTAATGGTGCTCATGGTGACGGATCAGGGTCAACCGGAAGAGTCCCGGCTGCGTCAGGTCAAAGCCTTTCACCCGGTCTGCCTGCTGCAACCGTTTGATTTCCAAATCTCGATCCGATGCCAGCAAATGACTGATATCCACTACCTCCAGCTGAGGTCCACTCGCTTCCGCGGGAGACAGGACGATTTGCAGCAGCGCTTCCTGCCAGTCAAATGCCATCCGCAGGACAGGGAAACGTTCCGCCGCCAGCTGCCAGGCCGCCCGGTAGGTCGCAACATCCAGGGTGCAGTGGTAATCCATAAGCAACTGCACGCAATACGCGTCATCCTCAGGCTGACTGAGCTGATGATAAATAAAGCCCTGCTGCAAACTACTGGCCGGATAAATCGCTTCAATGCCGTGATAACGCTGCTGTAAATGCGCCAACTGAGACTGAGACAGCACGCCCCGACCATAGTCGCTGGCCGTCTTGACCCCACCCACTACAGCCTGGGTGCAGGCGGTGTCAATCACAGCACACAGCGCCTGCTCAAATGCCCGGGCGAACGCCGCTCCCTGTGCCTCTCCCAACCGGCAGTGCACATAAAAAGACAGTGTGCCATCCTGCACCGCGCCGTTAATATTGAGCAACAAGGGGCTCTGGTTCTCCGGCGCAACCATCACGCCGCACGGCTCACTGGTCAGCGACCACAGCGCCTCGGCTTCACCGACACTGAGCTGCCCAAGATAGTTGAAACTGACCCGGGGCAAGGGCTGACCCAGCAGATCCGCCAGCGCGCCATAGCCGATCCCTTTGTTCGGGATGGCCTGCAACATCTCTTTGGTCTGAATAATGGTGTCAGCAATCGCCGGTGTGCTCGTCAGCCTGACTGGGTACATAGTGGTCAACCAGCCCACAGTCCGGGAAAGGTCAATCCGGACATCAATCGCCTCCCGGCCGTGCCCCTCCAGAAGAATGCTGTTCTCCGCCTGATCAAACGTCTCCGAGAGCGCGACGGCCAACGCACTGAGCAGCAAGTCGTTCACTTGAGTGTGATATCCCTGCCCGGCCTGAGACAGCAACGCCGAAGTCATGGCTGGGGACAACACTGTCCTGTGTTCACTGAGTGCCACCGGGGCCAGTTCAAGCGCAGGCGCAGAGAGCACCGATGACCAGTAAGCCACCTCCTCCGGATGGGTCTCCCCGTAATGCCGCACTGTCTCGACCCACTGGCGGTAACTGCTGGTTTTTGGCGACAGCGCTTCCCCATTCAGCAGAAGGCGCATGTCCTCCGCAA
Source organism: Photobacterium sp. 53610 (assembly GCF_036409375.1). Lineage (NCBI taxonomy): Bacteria > Pseudomonadati > Pseudomonadota > Gammaproteobacteria > Vibrionales > Vibrionaceae > Photobacterium > Photobacterium sp. 53610. The sequence continues at coordinate 1,955 of NZ_JAXOFS010000030.1, forward strand.
TCAACCGCCAGGAGACCGCGTCAATCACCAGATGGTGCGCCGCAAAAAACAACCGGGCGCTGCCGTCGGCATAACCGGTCAGATGAGCTGCCTGCCAAACGTTCCCTGCGTGATAATCAAATCCGCTCTGCACATCGGTCAGAGCCTGCTGTAATGACGCTTCATTCATCCCGCTGATGTCCAGGGATTGCAGGGCAGGCTGTCGGCCC
>NZ_JAXOFS010000031.1:0-1910 GCF_036409375.1 Photobacterium sp. 53610
CTGAGCATGGACGGTGTACAACAGGCGAACTCCGGTCACCCGGGCGCACCGATGGGTATGGCGGATATCGCCGAAGTTCTGTGGCGTGACCACCTGAACCACAACCCGCAAAACCCGAACTGGGCTGACCGCGACCGCTTCGTGCTGTCCAACGGCCACGGCTCCATGCTGATTTACTCCCTGCTGCACCTGAGCGGTTACGCGCTGTCCATTGACGACCTGAAAAACTTCCGTCAGCTGCATTCAAAAACACCGGGTCACCCGGAGTACGGTTACGCGCCGGGTATCGAAACCACCACCGGCCCGCTGGGTCAGGGCATCACCAATGCTGTGGGTATGGCGATTGCTGAGAAGTCTCTGGCAGCTCAATTTAACCGCGACGGCCACGACATCGTTGACCACTACACCTATGCGTTCCTGGGCGACGGCTGTCTGATGGAAGGGATTTCTCACGAAGCTTGTTCTCTGGCCGGTACCCTGGGTCTGGGCAAACTGATCGCGTTCTGGGATGACAACGGCATCTCTATCGACGGTCACGTGGAAGGCTGGTTCTCTGACGACACGCCAAAACGCTTTGAAGCTTACGGCTGGCACGTGATCCCTGCGGTTGACGGCCACGATGCTGCAGCAATCAACGCAGCGATTGAAGCAGCGAAAGCAGACCCTCGTCCAACGCTGATCTGTACCAAAACTATCATCGGTTTCGGTTCTCCAAACAAAGCCGGTTCTCACGACTGTCACGGTGCCCCGCTGGGTCACGACGAAATCGCAGCAGCCCGTGAATTCCTGGGCTGGCAGCACGGTCCGTTCGAAATCCCTGCCGATGTTTACGCAGAGTGGGATGCCAAAGCAGCGGGCGAAGCGAAAGAAGCAGCATGGAATGAAAAACTGGCTGCTTATGAAGCCGCTTACCCAGAACTGGCTGCAGAATTCAAACGTCGTGTAAACGGCGAACTGCCAGCACAATGGGAAGCAGAAGCAAGCAAGATCATTGCTGATCTGCAAGCCAACCCGGCGAACATCGCCTCCCGTAAAGCTTCTCAGAATGCGCTGGAAGCCTTCGGTCAGATCCTGCCTGAGTTCATGGGTGGTTCTGCGGACCTGGCACCTTCGAACCTGACCATGTGGTCTGGCTCGAAGTCGCTGACGGCTGATGACGCATCTGGTAACTACATCCACTACGGTGTGCGTGAGTTCGGGATGACGGCGATTATCAACGGTATCGCACTGCACGGTGGTTTCGTCCCTTACGGCGCAACCTTCCTGATGTTCATGGAATATGCCCGTAACGCGATGCGTATGGCTGCCCTGATGAAAGTTCAGAACATTCAGGTATACACCCACGACTCCATTGGTCTGGGTGAAGACGGCCCGACGCACCAGCCGGTTGAGCAGATGGCTTCTCTGCGCCTGACGCCAAACATGAGCACCTGGCGTCCGTGTGACCAGGTTGAATCAGCAATGGCGTGGAAACTGGCGATTGAGCGCAAAGATGCACCAACCGCGCTGATCTTCTCGCGTCAGAACCTGGCTCAGCAAGAGCGCAGCGAACAGCAGGTTGCTGATATCGCAAAAGGTGGTTACATCCTGAAAGACTGCGCAGGCAAACCTGAGCTGATCCTGATTGCCACCGGTTCTGAAGTTGAGCTGGCTGTGAACGCAGCGGCTGAACTGAGTGCAGAAGGCAAGCTGGTTCGTGTTGTTTCAATGCCGTCTACCGACGCATTCGACAAGCAAGATGCGGCTTACCGTGAATCTGTGCTGCCATCTGACGTGACTGCCCGTATCGCCATTGAAGCCGGTATTGCCGACTTCTGGTACAAGTACGTTGGCTTTGACGGTCGCATCATCGGCATGACCAGCTTCGGTGAATCTGCACCGGCTGGCGAGCTGTTCAAACTGTTCGGCTT
>NZ_JAXOFS010000032.1:0-1616 GCF_036409375.1 Photobacterium sp. 53610
AACAACGCAGTCTTTAGGTAAGGAGGTGATCCAGCCCCAGGTTCCCCTAGGGCTACCTTGTTACGACTTCACCCCAGTCATGAACCACACCGTGGTAAACGCCCTCCCGAAGGTTAAGCTATCTACTTCTGGTGCAGCCCACTCCCATGGTGTGACGGGCGGTGTGTACAAGGCCCGGGAACGTATTCACCGTGGCATTCTGATCCACGATTACTAGCGATTCCGACTTCATGGAGTCGAGTTGCAGACTCCAATCCGGACTACGACGTACTTTGTGGGATTCGCTCACTATCGCTAGTTGGCAGCCCTCTGTATACGCCATTGTAGCACGTGTGTAGCCCTACTCGTAAGGGCCATGATGACTTGACGTCGTCCCCACCTTCCTCCGGTTTATCACCGGCAGTCTCCCTGGAGTTCCCACCCGAAGTGCTGGCAAACAAGGATAAGGGTTGCGCTCGTTGCGGGACTTAACCCAACATTTCACAACACGAGCTGACGACAGCCATGCAGCACCTGTCTCAGAGTTCCCGAAGGCACCAAAGCATCTCTGCTAAGTTCTCTGGATGTCAAGAGTAGGTAAGGTTCTTCGCGTTGCATCGAATTAAACCACATGCTCCACCGCTTGTGCGGGCCCCCGTCAATTCATTTGAGTTTTAATCTTGCGACCGTACTCCCCAGGCGGTCTACTTAACGCGTTAGCTCCGAAAGCCAGTGTTCAAGACACCAACCTCCAAGTAGACATCGTTTACGGCGTGGACTACCAGGGTATCTAATCCTGTTTGCTCCCCACGCTTTCGCATCTGAGCGTCAGTCTTTGTCCAGGGGGCCGCCTTCGCCACCGGTATTCCTTCAGATCTCTACGCATTTCACCGCTACACCTGAAATTCTACCCCCCTCTACAAGACTCTAGCATGCCAGTTCCAAATGCGATTCCGAGGTTGAGCCCCGGGCTTTCACATCTGGCTTAACACGCCGCCTGCATGCGCTTTACGCCCAGTAATTCCGATTAACGCTCGCACCCTCCGTATTACCGCGGCTGCTGGCACGGAGTTAGCCGGTGCTTCTTCTGCAGCTAACGTCAAGGATGAGCACTGTTAATACTCACCCCTTCCTCACTGCTGAAAGTGCTTTACAACCCGAAGGCCTTCTTCACACACGCGGCATGGCTGCATCAGGGTTTCCCCCATTGTGCAATATTCCCCACTGCTGCCTCCCGTAGGAGTCTGGACCGTGTCTCAGTTCCAGTGTGGCTGATCATCCTCTCAGACCAGCTAGGGATCGTCGCCTAGGTGAGCCGTTACCCCACCTACTAGCTAATCCCACCTGGGCCAATCTTAGCGCGCGAGGCCCGAAGGTCCCCCGCTTTGCTCCGTAGAGATTATGCGGTATTAGCCATCGTTTCCAATGGTTATCCCCCACACTAAGGCATGTTCCCAGGCATTACTCACCCGTCCGCCGCTCGCCGCCCAGGACGTCCCCCGAAGGTTCGGTCATGTCGCTGCCGCTCGACTTGCATGTGTTAGGCCTGCCGCCAGCGTTCAATCTGAGCCATGATCAAACTCTTCAATTAGAATTTTGTTGCCTTTCCGAAGAAAAGCGGCTCAGTGATTACTGAT
>NZ_JAXOFS010000033.1:0-1397 GCF_036409375.1 Photobacterium sp. 53610
CGAGAAGTTCCCGGCCCAGGGCTGCCTGTTCAACGAAGCGGAAACCCTGGTCGACACCGGACCATCCGATGACGAGCCGGAAATGGAAACCGTCACCTACACCCGCAAGCGGGGACGCAAGCCCATCAACCCGGACTTGCCCCGCGAGGTGATCGCGTACGATTTAGCCGACGATGAAAAGATCTGTCCCTGTTGCCAGGGCCAACTGCACGCCATCGGTGTTGAATCTTCCGAGCAGCTCGAAATTATCCCCAAGCAAGTCAAAGTGCTGCGCCATGAGCGCAGAAAATACGCTTGTCGCCACTGCGAAAACCACGGCGAAGGCAGCAAAGTTATCACCGCTGCCATGCCCCGTCAGCCACTGCCCGGCAGTATCGCCACCGCGGGAACCCTGGCGACCGTCGCAGTCAGCAAGTATGCCGACGGCCTGCCGCTGTACCGTATTGAGAAAGAGCTGGCCCGGGTTGGCGTCGAACTCCAGCGAACCACCCTGGCAAGCTGGATGATTAAGACGGCCGAGCTGCTGTCGCCGCTTTACCAGGCACTGAAGAAAGCCCTGCTCGGGGAGCCGGTGATCCACGGTGACGAGACCACGCTTCAGGTCCTGAAAGAGCCCGGCAAGACAGCCCAGAGTAAATCTTACCTCTGGGCCTACGCCAGCCCCGGGCAGAGCACGGGGCCGGTGGTGTTGTTCGAATACCAGCCGGGCCGGGGGCACGCTTACCCTAAGGCTTTCCTCGACGGTTATCAGGGCACGGTCATGAGCGACGGCTACTCGGCCTGGCGGGTGCTGGAAAACGTGACCCACCTCGGATGCTGGGCGCATGCCCGGCGCAAGTTCAAAGATGCCATCGACCTGAGCCCGAAGAAGGAGGACAAGCCCAGCAGGCCCTGAGTTATATCCAGAAGCTGTATGCCGTTGAGAAAAAGGCAAAATCCTTGTCGCCATCAGAAAGGCATGCGATGAGGCAAAAAGACAGCATCCCGATCCTGACCTCCTTCCACGGCTGGCTGGATAAAGCCGCCGCCAAACTGTTGCCGAACAGCCCGATGGGGAAAGCGGTCAGCTATGCGCTGAAGCAATGGCAGTACCTTGAAAGGTATGTCGAAGACGGCGGCTACCCGATAGACAACAACCGGGTCGAGCGGGAAATCCGCCCGGTTGCAACCGGGCGCAAGGCCTGGCTGTTCGCGGATACCCAAAGCGGGGCGAATGCCAGCGCCGTATGGTTCAGTCTCATGCTGACCTGCCGTGCCAACGGTGTGGAGCCCTATGCCTACCTGCGCCATGTGCTGACAGAGCTGCCCCAGCGAGAAGAAGGCTGTGATGTCAGCGATCTCCTGCCCTATAACAAAGCGAGCATTCAATCACCAGGCGGGTAGAAATACCCGCTTAC
>NZ_JAXOFS010000034.1:0-1179 GCF_036409375.1 Photobacterium sp. 53610
CAACGATCTTAGCAACAACACCAGCACCAACGGTACGGCCACCTTCACGGATTGCGAAGCGCAGACCTTCGTCCATTGCGATAGGTGCGATCAGAGTAACAACCATCTTGATGTTGTCACCTGGCATAACCATCTCAACGCCTTCTGGCAGTTCGATAGTACCGGTCACGTCAGTTGTACGGAAGTAGAACTGTGGACGGTAACCTTTGAAGAACGGAGTATGACGGCCGCCTTCGTCTTTAGACAGAACGTATACTTCTGACTCGAAAGTTGTGTGTGGAGTGATTGAACCAGGCTTAGCCAGAACTTGACCACGCTCAACTTCGTCACGCTTAGTACCACGCAGCAGAACACCAACGTTCTCACCAGCACGGCCTTCGTCCAGAAGCTTACGGAACATCTCAACACCAGTACAAGTCGTAGTGACGGTGTCTTTGATACCTACGATAGCAACTTCGTCACCTACGCGAACGATACCTTGCTCAACACGACCAGTTACAACAGTACCACGGCCCTGGATTGAGAATACGTCTTCGATTGGCAGGATGAACGGCTTGTCGATAGCACGCTCTGGCTCTGGGATGTAAGAATCCAGTGCTTCAGCCAGCTCAACGATTTTCTCTTCCCACTGAGCTTCGCCATTCAGCGCGCCCAGAGCAGAACCCATGATTACTGGGCAGTCGTCACCTGGGAAGTCGTACTCAGACAGAAGTTCACGAACTTCCATCTCAACCAGCTCCAGCAGCTCTTCGTCATCAACCATGTCACACTTGTTCATGAAAACAAGAATGTAAGGGATACCAACCTGACGACCCAGCAGGATGTGCTCACGAGTCTGTGGCATTGGGCCATCAGTCGCAGCAACAACCAGGATACCACCGTCCATCTGAGCAGCACCGGTGATCATGTTTTTCACGTAGTCGGCGTGTCCTGGGCAGTCAACGTGCGCGTAGTGGCGAGTCGGAGTATCGTACTCTACGTGAGAAGTAGAGATAGTGATACCACGCTCACGCTCTTCTGGCGCGTTATCGATAGATGCGAAGTCACGCGCTGAACCGCCGTATTTTTTAGACAGTACAGTACAGATTGCAGCAGTCAGAGTAGTTTTACCGTGGTCAACGTGGCCGATAGTACCAACGTTAACGTGCGGTTTCGTACGTTCAAATTTTTCTTTAGACA
>NZ_JAXOFS010000035.1:0-1075 GCF_036409375.1 Photobacterium sp. 53610
GCACCAGATCCCCGGTGCGGTACAGCCGGGTATTGCCCTTCGCCTTGTCAGCTTCAGTGGCAAACGGATTGGCAATGAAGCGCTCCGCCGTCAGCTCAGGGCGGTTGAGGTAGCCCCGGGCCAGACCGGCGCCGCCGATATACAGCTCACCCACCGCGCCCAGCGGTAACAGCTGCTGATGCTCATCCAGCACATACAGCTGGGTATTGCTGATGGGCTGACCAATCTCATTCAGGTTACGGCGTTCCGTTAACTTCCCTGCCGCATAGATACTCGCCTCTGTCGGGCCGTAAAAGTTATACAGCGCATAATGCTGGTGCCAGTACAAACAAGCCTCTGGGTCACAAGACTCACCGGCAAACAGAATTGTCTTTAAAGAAGCATGTTGCTTCTGAGGTAATGCAGCCAGAACCACCGGCGGCACATACAGGATATTGAGCGCCTGCGCATCAATATACGCACTCAGCAAATTCGGATCTCTCCGGTACGATTCGCCCAGCAGATGCAACTCACCCCCAAAAAGCAGGCTGTTCAACATTTCAGAAACAGACACATCAAAGGTGTACTGGCTGAAGCAGGAAACCCGGCTTCCTGAAAGATCGAAATCATAAACAGCCTGCATCGATTGCAGGGTGTTTCCCGCACTTTGATGCGCCACCATCACCCCTTTCGGTTGACCTGTGGTCCCCGAGGTGTAAATCACATAGGCCAAATCTTCCGGCGACGGGCCGCTTTCTAAGTTACTGTCCGGCAATGCCTGCAAGGCGTCACTGTCGGCCAGAATCATCCGCGCAGCATGTCCCCCCGACAGAAGAGCGTCGACGCTCGTCCGCTGCGGTGCATGGGTGATCACCAGCGGCACACAGGTATCTTCTAAAATGAACGCACTGCGCTCTGCCGGGTAATCCGGCGAGATGGGCACGTAGGCCGCTCCAGCCTTCAACACCGCCAGAATACTGATCACCATCTCCGGGCTTCGATCCAGATACAGCGCGACCAGGGTATCGGCGGGCAGCTCTGCCTGATGAGACGCTCGGTACGTCTGCCGGATCTGTCTGGCTAGCTGGTTGGCTTT
>NZ_JAXOFS010000036.1:0-940 GCF_036409375.1 Photobacterium sp. 53610
ACTTCTCGCTTTGCGGCAGGTAGCGCTTGGCTTGGGCCAGCCGGAACTGCTCCCACATTTCGGCAATGCGGGATTCGTATTGTTGGCTGACATTTTGAACTAGGCCGTCGATGTAGGCCTGGATTTCCGGGGTGATGTCCGAAGGCTTTTTAAGTTCCTTTTGCATGATAAAAGTGTAGTAAAAACAGCATCTTTTGCCACGTTTTCTTGCGCTTTTTTATGACATTTTCAGTCCATTCATGGGCTGGTGCGCCACGGCATTTTGCCAGTTCAGGCCATCCAGCAGCCACCGCAGTTGCCTGGCCGTAATTGCCATCGCAACCGTATCTCCCGGATGCATCGGCCATTGGAACTTGCCGCTTTCCAGGCGGCGATAATGAAGCCAGAAGCCGTTGGTGTCCCACTGCAGGATTTTCAGCTTGTCCCGGCGGCGGTTGCAAAACACGAACCAGTGCGGCCCGACCGGGTCGAGCGCCAGCACATCTTCGACCAGCAGGCCTAAGGTGTTGATGGACTTGCGCATGTCGGTGCTCCCGGTGGCCAGGTAGACATGGCCGGTCGGTGCGGGGATCATGGCAGGCACTTCATCACTTGCGGCAGCAACGCCATGGCCGAGGCGCCATGGACGGAGATCCGGTAGCCGCCGGGCGTTTCAACCACCAAAGCCATCGGCGATGAGGGCACCGAAACAGGCACAATGACACTGTCGGGTTCGGATGGTGTTGCCGTGAGCTTTTTCTGCCAGTAATAGAACTGTGATTGGGCAATCTGGTGAAGATCGCACCAGGCGGCAATGGTGAGTTCGCTGTCTTTCTGGTGCTGCAGGCGCTCCTGCCAGAGTTGCATCTTGTCTTCGCGGGTCATGATATAGCTCCGATAGTGAAGGAGCGATATCAATACCAGGTCATCGTGGTTATCTGAATGTGGGGAGAAATGGCCG
>NZ_JAXOFS010000003.1:0-511669 GCF_036409375.1 Photobacterium sp. 53610
GAATACCGGCCTGTCACGCCGGGGGTCGCGGGTTCGAGTCCCGTCCGCTCCGCCACTTCTTAGAGAAACCCAGTCAGCAATGACTGGGTTTTTTGCTATTCAGGGTTCTGATAATTTCTCACTGACGAAAGCCGCAGACTAGGCGTCCCCGTCGAAAGAGTGGGGCTTTTTTACGTTTGGGATTTGATATCTGTCCTTCGGCCGGACGCCTCCCGGTTGTGTGAGATCCTAGGCGTTCCCCCATTCATTTCAGAGTCCAGAGTCTCAGGAGGCTCACCTCCGACCCAAAGCTGAGCTTTTGGCGATCAGAACTTGATGTTCATCCTTCGACGAAAGAACTCCGGCCAAGTACATCTGAAACCTTGATAAAGAAGCGATCTTCACGTGGCAATCTTTTGTGTTTGCTCAAAGTTCATAACGTCACTGTTATGACGAGTTGGTTCTGCTTTATAAAGAATGAATTGTGTCAGGATAACTTACAAGCGGCTTGATGAGTGTTCTTGCTCGTTTGTTTCGTTGGATACGTTCGATATGCCATCTAACTGGCTGTAAATCAGTGTGAAGCCAAGTAGTAGACCAAGAATAAGCGCATCCAAGTGCTTTCTATCAATACCGTTTGCGAAGGGATGAAAGTGGGGGGAGATGATCAGCTGTACATTCCTCTGGAATGTGATGTGATTGCGACCTGCTCAGTCGAGAGCCGTGAACAGGTCTGCGTGTGAAAATTCAGATCACATGACTAGAGGAAGCATCACTGGTGACGATAAAGTGCTTGTTCAGCAATTCCGTCAGATTGCTTTTGTATTCATCATGGCGGTGATTCCCCAATAATTGTGCTATCTCCTGACCAACGGGGGTCAGGCGATAATAGAGCAGGCTGAGGGTCGTTGTAGCTGGCTGCAGCTGATAATCACTGCCTTGGTAGTGAAAGTGCAAGGCGACATCATTTTGGAGTTTCCCGGACTCAAGTTCCGTATTCAAGACCAGACCTAACCCGATTAATTCCAGTAAATGGGAGTAGGGCAGCTGATAATAGCCCAGGTTAAGCTTATCGATCGACGGGCTTTTCAGCTGGCGAAATAAACCCGTTTTGTATTTGATGCCGGTGAGCAGTTTCTTGCTGTGATCTTGGCCAAAATGACACGTGAGCATACAAGCGCGGCGAAACAATTGAGCGTCTCGCTGGGTCATTTGCTTGAGGGTCAGCATGGTTTTCAGGGAGATCGAACCTGGTGCGAGGACTTCCTGACGGAGAATCCGGCTCCAAAGTTTCTGCATTGGCGGGCTGAAAATATCTTGTGCTATGGTCATAAAAAGATGGATCCAGTCCGGATCCGGTTCGCCCGCGGTTTCGTCCAGGCAACTGTCATAGCTAAGTTTAAAGATGCGTTCCAGATTCTGCTGCTGGCGCTGTTGCAGCTTTTGATGACGACTTTCGGTCCGTTCCTGAAGCGTCTTCTCATGATCTTCGTCGATCTGAGCTCCCACGACATGATGCCGTGCGATTGACTGAATTCGAAAACGGCTGCTTCGTACAGAGCTTTTTTGGTTACTTTTTTTTTCTGATGCCGGTACGACTTGTACTGGCTGGACACTGGCCTGATTATCAGTGCTCATCCGACGTTCACTCCCCGCTGCAATCTATATAGTTTTTACATTCGATCGTAATCTTTAGCAAGAGGCGTGACTTTTGTGTTAATCAGTGGTTAAATTTGTTAATCGCCCGGTGTGATGAAGCTGTGCTATCAAGGAGGGGCTGATGACGAAAAAGAACAGTAAGCGTATAACAGATATTTTGTTACTACTCGGATATGTCATGATCCTGGCCTACCTTGCATCCCATGTGTAAGGTAAGCCAGTTCAGTGAGGATACTACTTATCCTTCATCGTCGTATGCTTCTATTATTGTTCCGTTGAGCAGGTAACCTGTTTCAGCGATCTCATGCTCTACGGTCTGCACTTTCAGTTTTCCTGTCACGTACACCACATCCCAGAGTTGCTGTACTGGTGCGCCTTTGGGAAATTTCACATAGATAATCTGGTTTGGCGGCGGCGGCGGTACATGAATACAGGCGCCGAAGTAAGGCACCAACAGGAATTCCGTAACCGTATTCTCATCTCCTTCCAGCGGAATAACGAAACCAGGGATCTTGACCAGACTGCCATCCAGCTCAGATCGTACTGAGCCAATATGCTGTTGCAGCGCGCTCTGAGTGTTCTCATGCGAGATGTTCGGCATACCTTTTTGGTCAAACAACTTCCTTTCTTTTACCGGGATCAGATCTATCCAGTCCAGCGTCAGTGTATCTTTTGCAGTTGCTGTGAATGAAAACCAGCAGCACAGTAAAACGATCCAGTATTTCATGGTGATTTCCTTTTAAATTCGAATGGTCATGCCGTCGGCCAGTGAGAGATGATAAGCACGCAAGGCCGGGAGTAAGCTTGTCAGCATGCCGGCGACTAATATCATGCCTGCTAATCCCCATTCATACGGCGTCGGTGCCGTTAAAGGCAGGAATAAGCCAAACGTATCAAGCAGCCATTCGTGACTCAGCCAGAGCCCGCCATAGAGTGCAATGGTTCCGGCCAGAATGCCGATCAGTGTCAGGGTGGTTGCTTCGAGAAACAGGAGTCCGGCAATCCAGCCCGGTCGGGCTCCCGTCGCCCTCAGAATTGCCATTTCCCGGCGTCTTTCGTTCAGGCTGGTCAGCAGGCTGGACAGCATCCCCAGCAGCCCTGCAATGACCACAAAGACGGAGATCACCAAGAGAGCCTGCTCAGCAACAGACATCATTCCCCAGAGTTCATGCAGCGCGACACCGGGCATAATCGCACTTAAGGGTTCCCCGGCGAAGGTATTGATAAAGCGTTGTAAGGCAAAGGTCTGAATCTTAGAGTTCAGTCCCAGGAGCACTGCCGTAATTTGCTGCGGCTGAAACTGATGATGGCTCAGCGTTTCAGAGTCAGGCGTATGACCCAGATGGGTACCGGATTCCCAGCCCACATGAATCGCTTCAATGGCTGCCAGTGAGACATGCACGCTGCGATCCACGGGTGTACCTGTCGGCGCCAGAATTCCGGTGATTGTGAAAGGCAGCTTGTCATGACGGGTAAACGCCTGGTCGCTGATACCATGGGCAACAATAATGGCATCCCCAATTTTGTAGCCGAGTTTTCGGGCAACCTCTGCGCCGATGACTGTCTCAAAGAGTCCGTGAAAAGCAGCGCCCTGCTGAAATTGCAGATGTTGCCGGTTTCCGTATTGATAGTGTCGGAAGTAATCCTGATTGGTTCCGATCACCCGAAAGCCGCGGTGGGAATCTCCGAGAGAAATCGGAATTGCCCATTTGACGGCTTTTTGCTGGCGCAGGGTCTGAAAACTCTGCCAGTCGATATTGTTGGTGGCGTTTCCAATACGGAATACCGAGTAAAGCAGCAGGTTCACTTGCCCGGAACGAGCACCGACAATGAGGTCTGTACCTGAAATGGTGTGTGCAAAGCTGGCTTTTGCCTGTGTACGTACTTTTTCCACCCCAAGCAGTAAGGTTGTGGAAATCGCAACCGTCAGCACGGTCAGCATGGCTGTCGTTTTTCGGTTACGCAAGCTTTGCCAGGCGAGAAGAATCAGGGCTTTCATATGCATTCTCCTGACTTGCATTGATTCAGTTCCGTCAGGCTGAGAATCTGATCAAAGCCATCAGTCAGCGTGGGATCATGGCTGACAAAAAACAGGTTGGTGCCGGCGTGTTCGCATTCATCCATGATCAGTTTGATAAAGTGATTTCGGTTCTCGTGATCCAGCGCTGAGGTCGGCTCATCAGCAATCAGCAGTGCCGGACGGCCAATCAGGGCCCTGGCGGCGGCCACGCGCTGCTGCTGGCCGATACTGAGCTGACTGACCTGTCGTGACAGGCATTCGTCCGGTAACTGGAGTGCACTGAGCAGCCGCTTTGCTTCTCGCTCGGGCTGTCCGGCATTTTTCTTTCTGAGTGAGGAAAAATGGCAGGGCAGCAGGACGTTATCCACAACCGAGAGATAAGGGAGCAGGTTAAATTGCTGAAAAATGTACCCGATATGATCGGCCCGGCGTTGATCTCTTTTGGAAGCCGATAGCGCGCTGAACGGGTGGTTCAGTAGCCGGATATGACCGGTCTGGGGCTGATGTATGCCAGCCAGAAGACTAAGTAAAGTGGACTTTCCGCTGCCGCTGGGACCTTTCAGAAAGGTTTTCTCCCCCGGTGCCAGGGACAGCGAGTCAATGTTCAGGATGTCGCTTTGCTGCCCGGGCCAACGAAAGCGAACTTGGTTCAGTTGCATGACAGTCATGATGTTCTCCGGGGAGGGGGATGGCCCCCTCCCTTCAGGTGGCTGAGACTCAGAAACGGAAGACAGGCTGCGTTGCCTGAAGCGTGGCTGCCTGCTGTCCTCTTTCGGTAATGGCCTGAACCTGAATGTTCTCTGTCGCCGGGAAGGCTGTGAACCAGGCAAGATGAAGCGATTTCAGTTTACTGATGGTGTCGCAACGGAAAGTATATTGGGCGCTGAACCCGGCATGTTCATTGTGATTTTCGTGATCATGATGATCGTGTTTTTCATGCTCATGCTCATGCTCATGCTCATGTTCGTGGTGGTGCTCGTGTGCTGTCTCGGAATGACCCGATAAGGTGTCAGAGACATGGCTTTCATGCAGATGACAGCCTGCTGTTGTATTGAGGTTGAACAGCAGGGTTGGTTGATTCAGTTTTTGCAGAGCCTGTTTCAGTATCGACTGGTCCTGTTCAGTCTGCGGCGGATGTTCAAATCCCACGATATCGGCTGCAGGTGCTGTGAATTCAATGAGCAGGTCATTGCCGTCCTGTGCAATGTTCAGTTCAACCTGGCCATGAACATGGGCTTCATGCTGAGTGTGAGCCTGAGAGGCGCCGGAAAAAGCGGCAGCCGAAACCAGCAGCCATGAGGCCGCACGAAAATGTTGAGTATTCATGTAAAACTCCCAATAAAAAAAGATGATGTATGTTCAAGATTTATCGGAAGCGGATGGGCGGGTCACGGGCGGACGGCGGAGGGCTCAGCCAATCGACCCGGCTGAAAGCGGGGGGGATGTCTGGCGCTGCGGTGAATGTCTGTGTCGGGATGGCATGCACATAACTGAGCAAACCGGCAGGCGCTGCATGGCAGTATGGGCAGTCGAACTCTGAATGCTGTGTATCACTCAGGGCACTGAGATCGTGGAGGATCTGAACAGGAGTTGTCAGAATGAACAGGCTGAAGAGCAGGGCCAGTAACCCTTTGTGCCATACACTCTCGAATGGATAACGCAACTGTCTGTCCCTGTCACTCCTGAGAAAGGATGTAATAATATATCATTACATCCTTTCCCGAAAGACTGATTACAGCAGGGACTGAATTTTTGACATTGCCTGCTGAATGTCGCTGTCACTCAGCTGTCCGTCTTTGACGTATACAACTTTACCAGCCTGATCCAGCACGATAATGGCTGAACTTTCTTCTTCCAGTGCCCAGCGTGAGCGGACCTTACCGTTGGCATCCAGAACAATAGATGACCAGGAAAATTCTTTCTTGCTGTCTTCAGCAGAGGATTTCACGAAACCGCCCGTGCCCCAGATGGCATCATCCTGATTGATGATCGTTGTGGTCTGGTATTGATCATGAGGCAAATTGGCAGCTTTGATCGCTTCGATCATCGGAGCATTCAGAGCTTTGGCGGAACTGCGCCCGGCAATGGCCTGGATCACCCTGACTTTGCCGGTCAGCTGGCTGGACTGCCATGGCTGATAGGCAATATCGTCACCGTTTAAAATCAGCTCTCCCTGTTCCGAGACACTGGTGCTGGGCAGCGGCTGACCGACGGTCAGATTGTGGGCCTGAGCCTGAAATGCGAGTGCAGGCAGAAATGCGCAAATTGCGATCAATGACTTCATTTTCATGTAGGTTGTTCCTTCTTTATGATTGTGCTGCCTTATCTTAGTTGAGTTTTTGTTAACTGGTAGAACCAGATTGTTAACCTTGAAGCGGGTCACTGTTTTTCCGGTCTGCTGATAAAAATGTGATTTCTTGAAAATGGATTGCGCAGGCTGAACATTTTTATCCTACAGTTGGGCGTTGTTGAGCATTTGGTCTGAAGTAAAAGCAGAAAATCGTGGCAAGCCTTTTGCATATATTTGACATCGCTAATGCAACTTTTTTGTCTACTCAGGATCAAAGGTTCAGGGAGTTGAGGGATATGATGCTGAAAATATTTAAACAATATCGTCCAAACCAAATTGCACGATACGTGAAAAATTACTTTCGCGGCCGTCTGTTTATTGTCGGTGTCGGCGCATTCGAATTTGACTGCGGACGCTTACTGCCGCCCTTAAACCGGGATAAAAAGGCATTGAACGTCTTGTCTGAAGTGAACCGGGAGATCCAGGTTCTGGCAGCCGCCAGTTATACCGGCTAGCGCCAGAGCCGGTCTGGCGCAGCGGATGATGGTTATTGCGGAGGCAGGCAGATCCCTGTTCCACCCAGGCCACAGTATCCCTGAGGATTTTTTTCCAGATATTGCTGATGGTAATCCTCAGCAAAGAAAAACTCGGGTGCCGGTTGGATCTCTGTGGTGATCAGTGCATCCCGGTTATTGTTCTGCAACGCATTTTGATACCTGGCTTTGCTGTTTTCGGCTTTGGCCTGCTGGCTGTCGCTGGTGGTGTAGATGACCGAACGGTACTGTGTGCCGATGTCATTGCCCTGACGCATGCCCTGAGTTGGGTCATGATTTTCCCAAAACTGGGCAAGCAGGCGTTCCAGCGACGTTTGTGACGGGTCGTAAACGACACGTACCACTTCAGTATGGCCGGTCTGGCCGGTACACACTTCCTGATAGGTCGGATTTGGCGTGAAACCACCGCTGTAACCGACAGCTGTGTTGAGAACACCCGGCTGGCGCCAGAACATGCGTTCAGCCCCCCAGAAGCATCCCATGCCGAGTACAACTTCTTCCATGCCTGTCGGCACAGGTGCATCAAGCTGAGTGCCGAAGAGCGCATGCGGCTCAGACGGAATCAGTGGCGTAGAACGGCCTGGCAGGGCCGATTCCGGTGAGATCATCTGCTGTTTATCCATGATGTGGGGTTCCTAATTACACGGTTAATAAGGCAAAAAGTAGAGGATTCGCGGCTGACAATCAATAGCGCCGTTTTTTCCGCTTGATCAACAGACCGGTGCGGACCCGATTGTTTTCTTTTTGTCTTTAGGGTTGGCACTTTGCCTCGGCTCTTGTCAGAATAAAATATGCGCGCAATCTAATAACATTCTAATAAGTGAAGACAAATAAGAATGATGACTTTGTTTCGGCGCTGTTTGTTAACAGTTGCTGTATTCGTGGTGACTTTGCCTGTCAGGGCAGATATGGGGCTCAATATTACCGGGCTGAGCGGCAGTCTGAAGAAAAATGTCGATATCTATGTCGCTGCTATTCCGAAGGAAGATTACAGTCCGTCTTTGCGTTTCAGAAGCCAGCTGGAAACTGAGATCCGGACGGCACTGAAAGCTCTGGGGCGTTATCAGCCGGTGTTGACGTACAGTCTGGAAGAGAACGGGCAGGACAGCACGCTGACGGTGCAGGTAGAGCCAGGCCCGAAAACACAAATTGCTGTCAGTGACATCCGGATCACGGGCGAAGCGGCAGACGATCTGGATTTTTTTGTCCTGAAGCGGGACAGCCGGTTAGAAAAGGGACGAACCCTGAACCACGGCAAGTATGATGCTTTCAAATCCAGCCTGGAGAGCCTGGCGCTGCGCAAAGGGTATTTTGACGCCAAGCTGAAGAGCAGCCGGCTGGAAGTCGCTCCGGGCCGTAATCAGGCCTTTATTCATATCGAATTTGATTCCGGCCGGCGTTACAAGTTCGGGGAAATTGATATTACCGGCAGCCAGATCGATGAACACAAGGTCCGTTCGCTTTCTCCGTTTGAAGAGGGGGACTACTATCTGGTGTCTAAAGTGGGCGAATATAACCAGCGTTTGTCTACCGTGGGCTGGTTTTCCTCTATTTTCGTGGGCGGTGATGTGAACGAACTCGGCGAGGGGACTGTCCCGATCCGGGTTGATCTCAAGCCCGAGGTCAAAAATAAAATCGAGACAGGTATCGGTTATTCAACCGATGTTGGCGCGCGCCTGAAGTTCAACTGGCGAAAACCCTGGATCAACAGTGCAGGCCACAGCCTGGATGTCCGTACCGAAATTTCCAAGATCCAGCCCAAGGTCCAGGCAACGTATAAAATTCCGCTCGATAACGTCCTTGAAGATTACTACCAGTTAATCGGGGCGATTCGTTATGTCGATAACCACGATACGATCAGCACGGAATATCACTTTGGTGTTGAGCGGCACTGGCGGTTTGATCATGCCTGGAATGGCGTAGCCTCCGTGCGTCTGCTGTATGAGGATTATCGTCAGGGTGAGTTTGAGCAAGGCACGTCATTTATGGTGATCCCGGGCTTGAGTGTGTCCCGTACCCGCTTAAGGGGCGGCAGCTGGCCAACCTGGGGCGACAAGCAACTGCTTCAGCTCGAATATTCCGATCCGGCGTTTGGTTCAGATCACCGTTTGGTGAAGCTGAGAGGCCGGAGTGCCTGGATCCGTTCTTATGCGGCCGATCACCGTTTTCTGGCCCGGCTGGATGCCGGGACAATCTGGTCTGATGCGCTGGAAGATATTCCGCCGTCTATGCGCTTTTTCATCGGTGGCGATAACAGTTTACGAGGTTATCACTACGAGTCTATTTCGCCACATGACAGTGAAGGCAAGCAAACCGGTGGTGAAAACATGCTTGCTTCGACGCTGGAATACCAGTACCGCCTGACCGGGAACTGGTGGGGGGCACTGTTCTATGATTACGGCGCCTCCTGGATAGAAAATCCGGACTGGCAGGCCGGTGCTGGTTTTGGGATCCGCTGGGCTTCGCCGGTCGGGCCGATCCGACTGGATTTTGCCTGGGGGCTCGACAAGCCAGACGAGCGTTTCCAACTTCACTTCGTTCTGGGGCCTGAATTATGAGCTGGTTAAAAAGACTGTCCCTGGGGCTGCTGACCTTGGTGATGCTGCTGACCTTATTGCTGTGGGCGCTGCTCTATAGCCATGCCGGGGTGAGGCTCGCACTGTGGGGGGCGCAAAAGTTTGTGCCGGCCTTATCCGTCAGAGACAGTTCCGGAGCGCTGCTCAAAGGCTTTACCCTCAATGGGGTGCGCTATCAGGATGAGCTGATGACGCTGAGCAGTGAACGGCTGACACTGAACATCAACGATGATTGTTTGCCGATCCCTGAACTTTGTATCCGTGAACTGACGCTGAGCGGGCTGGACTTTGTGATGACATCCTTGCCACCGACGACAGATGAAGCCCCCGAACCCAGTGAACCGCTGACGGAGATTGCGCTCCCGGTGCCAGTCCGGCTGGAGCGGCTCACGCTGGATGATATTCAGCTGAATATTCTCGGTAATCGGGCCCGCTGGCAGCATTTCAGCTCAGCTGCAACCATGACTGGCAGCCATCTGACCCTGAAGCCAACGGACTGGGAAGGGATTGCCCTGAATCTGGCGCCTCCGGCAGAAAAGGAAATTCAGGAGCAGACTCAGGCACAGGCCGAAGATGTTGCGGAGGCATACACCCAGACGAAACGGGAGTCGATTGTACTGCCGGATGTGGTATTGCCGCTGAAAGTCACCATTGAGCGTTTTACAGTGAAAGACTTCCTGCTGGAAGGCAAGACTCCCCAGAAGGTCAATACGCTGGAGCTGGTGGCTGAGGCGGACAAAAGCCAGGTCACACTGACGCGGCTCTATGTGGATGTTCCTCAGGCGACCCTGGATGTGAACGGGGAAGCTGAACTTAAAGGTGAGTACCCGCTTACCCTGAAGGCAACGTCAGAAATCGCCATGGAGCCGGTGCAGGGACATCACGTGAAGCTGGCAGCTTCCGGTTCGCTGGCGAAGCTGGCACTGGACCTGGCGCTGACGGGGCGGCTCGATGCCAAACTAAAGGGAACCCTTTCTCCGCTGGATGCAGACCTGCCGTTTGATATCAGTGTAGTGAGCAATAACTTACAGTGGCCGCTCGATGATAAACCGGAGTTTGTGGCTCAGGATACGGCGATTAATGCCAAAGGTGATCTGAATGGTTACGCCTTTACGGTGAAAACCAAGGCAGACGGCGAGCCGATGCCGGCAATCGATGTGAATCTGCAAGGAAAAGGGACCCTGGACGATGTCGATTTGGAAAACCTGACGGTGAATACTCTGGGCGGGCAGGTTTCAGGCAATGCACAGGCGAGCTGGGCAAAGCTTGTGAACTGGCAGGGGCAACTGAACCTGACCGATATCCAGCCGGGGCTGGAGTGGCCGCAAGCAGAGGGAAAACTGAGCGGCAGGCTGCGTACATCGGGTGGTTTAACGGCACAGGGCGGATGGTATGTGAAATTGCCTGAGCTGAATATCGACGGGGAAGTGATTGGCCAGCCGTTCAATCTTGCCGGTCAGCTGGATGCCGGTGACGAAAGCGGGAAGGGAGCGTTTGAACTGGTGACACAGGGGCTGACGTTAAAGCACGGTCCCAACGGTCTGAGCGCGCAGGGAAGTCTGAAGGAAAACTGGAATCTTTCGGCGACGGTCAAGGCGCCGGATCTGGCGCAGTCCGTGCCCGGCCTGCGGGGACGGGTAAACGGCAATCTGATACTGAGCGGTAAAATGTCAGAACCGGCGGTTGACCTGGATCTGACGGGGCAGGCGCTGGGTTGGCAGGATCTGGCACAGCTGAAGAGCCTGAAATTGAAAGGACGGGTCACGCCTTTACCCACACTGGCCGCAGATATACATCTGACGGCACAGGAAGGCAGCTATCAGGATGCGGCCAAGCTGAAAAAGCTGGATATTCTGTTTCAGGGAACCGAAGCGCAGCACACGCTGACGTTGACGCTGGATGGTGAGCCGGTCAGTACGTCACTGGCTGTACGCGGCAGTCTGGATCGGCAACAGGGCTGGCAGGGATTACTGCAGCGCGGCAGCCTGGAGACACCGGTGGGGCCGTGGCGCCTGAATCAACCCACGGCGCTGGCTTATAATTTGAGTCAGCAAAATGTGACGGTTGCTGCCCATTGCTGGGGACAGGATAAAGCATCCGTCTGCCTGAGCCAGCCGCTGCAAGCCGGGGCCCGGGGACAGGCTGCACTTTCGATCAATCAGTTTGGCTTTGCGATTTTGAAACCATTCCTGCCGCCGGAGCTGAAGCTGGACGGAGAACTGAACGCAACGGCAAACGCAAGCTGGTCTCCTCAGCAGCCACCAGTGCTGCAGGCGCAGGTCAGATTGCCTGCAGGCGGCGTGCGGCAGCAGGCCGCGGCAGATGAACCGGGGATGACCATCGGGTGGGATCAGATCACTCTGAACGCCGACATGCGCAATGATGTGCTGACCGCAGACTGGCTGGTGGCAGTGAAAGATAACGGTGATCTGTCCGGGAATGCACGCATTACTCAATTGAGTGGTGAGCAGCAACTGGATGCTGCGGTGAAGCTGGATGCTTTCCGGCTGGACTTCTTGCAGCCACTGGTGGCTGATTATCACACCTTCGGCGGTCAGGTTGATACAAACCTGACGCTGAGCGGGCCGATTTTGCATCCGCAGGTTCAGGGAATTTTTAAAATCTCCCAGCTGAAAGCGATTGGCCGAAAAGTCCCGCTGGATCTCGATCGCGGAGAGATTGTCGCAAACTTTAACGGATACAGCGCGCTGCTGCGCGGTGAACTGGATACACCGGATGGCCAGTTGCTGTTGCAGGGGGATGCAAACTGGGCGGATATGGCGAGCTGGAGCACGAATCTTAAAGTGAACGGTCGCGAACTGGAAGTGAATGTCCCTCCGATGATTTCCATGAAGGTCTCGCCCGATCTCAAGATCAGCGCTGCACCGAAAATGGCAGAGATCAGCGGGAACGTGATCATTCCGTGGGGGCGGATCACGGTTGATCGTTTGCCGGAATCGGCAGTGCAGGTTTCGGATGATGAAATTTTGCTGACGGATGATCTCAAGCCGATAGAAACTGACACTAAGGTGCCATTTGAGATCAAAACCAACGTGATGGTCCGGATTGGCCCGGATGTCAGGTTGTCTGCCTTCGGTCTTGATGCGGGCCTGTCGGGCAATCTCAAAGTGAACCAGCAGGACAAAACACCTTTGGTTTATGGTGAAATTAAGGTGGATGACGGGACTTACCGCGCCTTTGGGCAGGAGCTGGTGATCCGCAAAGGCCTGATCACTTTCAATGGACCTGCAGATCAGCCTTACCTGTCGGTTGAAGCAATCCGTAACCCGAACAATATTGAAGATGAAGTCACAGCAGGGATCCGGGTGACCGGCCCGGCGGATGAGCCTCGGGTCGATATTTTCTCTGATCCGGCGATGCCTCAGCAGAATGCGCTGTCTTACATCCTGCGCGGGCGGAACCTCGACAGCGAATCACCCGAAGGCGGCGGTGCGATGACCACCGCACTGATCAGTATGGGGTTGTCGCGCAGCAGCCAGCTGATCGGCAATGTCGGCGAGGCTTTCGGTGTACAGGATCTGACGCTGGATACCGCCGGTGCCGGAGATGATTCTCAGGTCACCATCAGTGGTTATATTTATCCGGGACTGCAAGTAAAATACGGCGTGGGGATATTTAACCCGATCGGCGAGTTTACAATCCGGTATAAACTGTTGCAGGACTTGTATGTCGAAGCGGTGTCCGGGCTTGAGAGTGCAGTCGATCTGCTGTATCAGTTTGAGTTTAATTAACCAGAAAGGATGTTTGGACGTGTACACTCGGGTGTTTGTCTATGGCAGTCTTCGCCGGTATCAGTCGAATCACGGCCTGATGGCGACGGCAGTATTTCGCGGCGCCTGTCAGCTGCCCGGATTTGCGATGTATGATCTTGGGCCTTATCCGGCGGCATTAAGGCAGGACACTGCTGATGTTGCAGTACACGGTGAAGTCTATGACGTGGATGCCGGAACCTTTCGTGAACTGGATATTCTGGAAGGGCTGGGAGAAGAATACTGTCGTGAGCGTGTCGTGACGCCCTATGGTAAGGCCTGGATTTACCTGTATTTACAGCCGCTTGGCCGTTCACCGCTCATTCCGGAAGGTGACTGGGTCGCCTGGGCTGAACGACAGACTCCGGAAACAAAAAACGCTCCCTGAGGAGCGTTTTTTTATGGACTTTCGACCGCGGGAATTATTTTTCCTGAGCGCGCTCGTAAGATGCCATGATTTCAGCTTTTGCTGCTTCAACGTCAGCCCAGCCTTCAACTTTCACCCACTTACCAGATTCCAGCTCTTTGTAACGCTCGAAGAAGTGCGTGATTTGTGCTTTCAGCAGCTCTGGCAGATCGTTCACATCTTTGATGTGATCGTATTCTTTGGTCAGCTTACTGTGAGGAACGGCAACAACTTTCGCATCTTCACCAGACTCGTCAGTCATCTTCAGAACACCAACCGGACGGCAGCGGATCACAGAGCCAGGCAGCAGCGGGTATGGGGTCGGAACCAGTACGTCAACCGGGTCACCGTCCAGAGACAGTGTGTTGTTCACGTAACCGTAGTTACATGGGTAGAACATTGGTGCAGACATGAAACGGTCTACGAATACCGCGCCAGAGTCTTTGTCGACTTCGTATTTGATTGGATCAGCGTTTGCCGGGATTTCGATGACAACGTAGATGTCTTCTGGCAGTTCTTTACCTGCAGGGACGTTGTTCAGGCTCATGATGAATTCCTTGATAGTTTTCAGATGATTTTATCGCCGGGAATTATAACGACTCGCTGTGAAAAAAACAGCTTCTAAGACGTTTCGGGAACTTGCAGGGCGGTCAGCAGGGAAGAATGCCCGGCTGAGGGAGCCGGGCACGGGCTGGATTATTCGGCGTCAGGGAATTCTTTCAGGAAGCTTTCCACTTTCTGGACCATCTTGGTTGAACCGACAAAGAAAGGCACGCGCTGGTGCAGTTCAGTCGGTTTGATCTCCATAATCCGGTTTTGACCATCCGAGGCGACACCGCCGGCCTGTTCAATCAGGAAGGCCATCGGGTTGCACTCGTACAGCAGGCGGAGCTTGCCGTTCGGGTGCGTGGCCGTGCTCGGGTAGAGATAAATCCCCCCTTTGAGCAGGTTGCGGTGGAAATCCGCGACCAGAGAACCGATATAGCGGGAGGTGTACGGACGATCATCTTCCGGCACATTCTCCTGACAGTACTTGATGTACTTTTTCACGCCCTGCGGGAAACGGATGTAGTTTCCTTCGTTGATTGAGTAAATCCGGCCATCTTCCGGAATGGTCATGTTCTCGTGTGACAGGCAGAACACGCCCAGAGACGGGTCGTAGGTGAAACCGTGCACGCCGTTGCCGGTGGTGTACACCAGCATGGTGGATGAACCGTAAATAATGTAACCGGCAGCGACCTGCTTGTGGCCAGGCTGAAGGAAATCTTCAATTTCTGCAGGGCCGCCAACGGAGGAAACCCGACGGTAAATAGAGAAGATTGTGCCGACGGAAACGTTTACGTCAATGTTCGAAGAACCATCCAGTGGGTCCATTAACACCACGTACTTCGCTTCGCGGTTCAGTTCTTTATTGAAGACAACCAGTTCGTCTTCTTCTTCACTCGCCACGCCGCACACCTGGCCGCGGGCTTCCAGTGCAGCCTTGAATTTCTCGTTGGCATACACATCCAGTTTTTTCTGGGCTTCACCCTGAACGTTTTCGCTGCCGACATCGCCGGTAATATCAACCAGACCTGCTTTATTGATTTCACGGTTGACGATTTTGGCCGCCAGTTTAATGGAACCCAACAGAGAAGAGAGTTCACCGCTGGCATGGGGGAAGTCGTGCTGATTCTCGACAATGAACTCGCCAAGGGTTCTAATATCGGACATATACAATCCTTGCATCGTGTTGTCATGGGGGTAAGAAATGTCGGGTACAATGCCTCTTTTCGGACAATTGAACTGTACCCCAGGCCACTGGCCAGTTATTGTTTGATGCAATTGTATATAAAGATCTTTTTTATGGTAACGAAGTAACACTGAAGCGTGGTCGTGACCTATTTTTTGTTTGTGAGCCGACAGTTATGCATATCCATATTCTCGGAATCTGCGGTACTTTTATGGGCGGTGCCGCCATGCTGGCGAAGCAGCTTGGCCATAAAGTGACCGGTAGCGATGCCAATGTTTATCCGCCGATGAGTACGATGCTTGAGTCTCAAGGTATTGAAATTATTCAGGGTTATGATCCTGCCCAATTAGAACCTGCACCAGATTTGGTGGTGATTGGCAATGCCATGAGCCGCGGAAATCCTTGTGTGGAGTCTGTTCTGAATAAAAACCTGCGTTATACCTCGGGCCCGCAGTGGCTGCAGGAATTTTTGTTACATGACCGCTGGGTGCTGGCAGTTTCCGGGACTCACGGGAAGACGACGACCGCCAGTATGCTGGCCTGGATCCTTGAGGATTGTGGTTATCAACCCGGTTTTCTGGTGGGCGGTGTGCTCGGAAACTTCGGTGTTTCCGCGCGCTTAGGCGAAAGTTGTTTTTTCGTCGTCGAAGCGGACGAATACGATAGTGCTTTTTTCGATAAACGTTCTAAGTTTGTTCATTATCGACCACGAACGCTGATTATGAACAATCTGGAGTTCGATCACGCAGATATATTTTCGGATCTGGCCGCCATTCAGCGCCAGTTCCATCATTTAGTCCGGACCGTGCCGGGTGAAGGAAAAATTCTGGCGCCGAAAGGCGTAGCTGCGATTGATGAAACCCTGGCCATGGGGTGCTGGAGCGAGCTGGAATACAGCGGTGAAGACGGCGATTGGCAGGCGCGTAAATCGAGTGCAGACGGCAGTGAGTTTGAGGTCCTGTTCCTGGGCGAGCACGCAGGTACAGTCCGCTGGGATCTGGTCGGCGATCATAATGTCAGCAATGCCCTGATGGCGATCGCGGCGGCCCGTCATGTCGGCGTGACACCGGAGCTGGCCTGCGATGCACTGGCGCGTTTCGTTAATACCAAGCGCCGACTGGAGCTGAAAGGCGAACAGCACGGGGTGAAGGTCTATGACGATTTTGCCCATCATCCAACCGCAGTCGAACTGACGCTTGGCGGGCTCCGTGCCAAAGTTGGCGAGTCGCGCATTCTGGCGGTGCTGGAGCCGCGTTCGAACACCATGAAGCTGGGGGTCCATAAAGCGGATCTGGCGCCTGCGCTGGCAGCAGCAGATGAAGTTTTCCTCTTCCAGCCCGACACGATCCCGTGGTCAGTGCAGGAGATTGCGGATCTGTGCTCGCAACCGGCTGTCTGTGAAGGCGATATTGATGCCCTGGTGCAACAGATTGTCGCGTCGGCTCGCCCGGGCGATAACATTCTGGTGATGAGTAACGGTGGTTTTGGCGGAATTCATGACAAGCTGCTGCGCGCCCTGGGAGGTTTCAATGCAGGATAAGCGGGTCACGCTTGCATGGACCGGGGCATCCGGTGCCCCCTATGGCCTGCGTTTGCTGGAATGTCTGCTGGCGGCGGACTATCAGGTGTATCTGCTGATTTCTTCGGCAGCCCGGGTGGTTCTGGCAACCGAGCATGGACTGAAGTTACCATCGGGGCCGGAAGCGGCGCAAACGGCTCTGGCAGAGCACCTGAATTATCAGGGCGATAAGCTGGTGGTGTGCGGCAAAGAGGACTGGTTTTCTCCGGTCGCTTCAGGTTCGGCGGCACCGAAGAAAATGGTGATCTGCCCCTGTTCCGCCGGTACGCTGGCTTCTGTAGCTCATGGCATGTCGGACAATCTGCTGGAGCGTGCCGCGGATGTGGTGCTGAAAGAGCGGGGCCAGCTATTGATGGTGGTCAGGGAAACCCCGTTTTCATCCCTGCATCTGGAAAACATGCTCAAGCTTTCTAATCTCGGCGCAACCATTATGCCAGCCGCGCCGGGCTTTTATCATCAGCCGAAGACGATTGACGATCTGATCGACTTTATGGTGGCGCGGATTCTGGATCATCTTGGCGTTGAGCAAGGACTGGTGCCGCGCTGGGGTTATGATCACCGCGCCTGATCAGTCCGGTTTCAGCACCAGAATATGCCCCGGGGCATTTTCCACAACCTTGGCTGCGACAGAACCCAGCATCAGCTTATCGACCCCCGAACGCTGATGGCTGGGCATAATAATCAGATCCGCTTTGAGCTGATGCGCATGGTCAACAATGGTTGTCCAGGGTTTGCCTTCTGAGACGGTTTCAGTGTGCTGAACATCGTCCGGAATATGTTCTGCGGCGAACTGTTTCAGGGACTGCTGGGTCTCCTGCATGATTTTACGGGCTGCATCTTTGGGAAAATAACTGGACACGATCGCCATATGGATGCCGGGCAGGACGTTGAGTAAGTGGACGACTGCGCCGGATTGACGGGCGTGCCAGACAGCCAGTTCGACGGCTTTGTGGCAGAACCCTTCTTCATTGAGATCGACTGGCACCAGAATGTGTTTATACATGGCATCCTCTTTGTGTCAGACACCCACAGGCAGGGTTGCCTGTGGGTGAAGGTGTTTCGTCTGACTAGAGTGTAGCCCGGTCAGGCACTTTTGGTTGGCTCACCTTTGTGAGTTGTTTCAAGCTTTGCTTTGCGTCGCTGATTCCAGCCCAGTAACACCAGCAGTACGATTGTCGGTACAAACACCCACTCTTTCATTGGCCGTGCTGCCGGCAGACTGACGGTCACGATTTCCCAGCCAAAATCAATGCCTGCCTGCTCAGCAGGGCTGCCAAATTCAACCAGTTCGACGATCATCTTCTCGCCTTCCTGTTTGAGCATCAGACCTGTCGAGGCAATTTTTTGGTTCGGATCTGTGGCGTCTTTATCAAATGGCAGCAGAACATGCTTAGTGACTTGATCGCCCAGCAGATCCATCCCGGTCACCTGTACTTCAAGTGGTTCACCGGCAGCCAGTTTATCGGCCGCATCCACAATCAGGGTGCCCGGCATTTCATGTTTGGGCGGATAGACCATGTCCCACCAGAACCCCGGACGAAACAGAGAGAAAGTGATCACTAACAGGGCAACGGTTTCCCACCATCTGACTTTGGTAAACCACCATCCCTGTGTGGCAGCCGAGAACGTCAGCATGGCAAGAATAGCTGATATCACAGTCAGCATCAGGTGCCACCAAGTATCAATGTCCATCAGTAACAGCTGGGTGTTAAAGATAAACATGAATGGCAGGATCGCGGTGCGGATGTCATAGGTGAAGCCCTGAATACCAGTCCGGATGGGATCGCTTTTGGCAATCGCAGCGGCGGCAAAGGCGGCCAGACCGACCGGCGGCGTGTCATCTGCCAGGATCCCGAAATAGAACACAAATAAATGCACGGCCAGTAACGGGATGATCAGGCCGTTTTCCGCACCCAGGGTGACGATGACCGGCGCCATCAGGGTCGAGACCACGATGTAGTTTGCTGTAGTGGGCAGTCCCATGCCGAGGACCAGGCTGATCACCGCCGTAAACAGCAGCATCAGCATAATGTTGCCGCCGGAAATGAACTCGACGAAGTCCGTCATGACCAGCCCGATACCGGTCAGGGTGACCACCCCAACGATGATCCCGGCTGCTGCTGTCGCAACACCGATCCCAATCATATTCCGGCCGCCGGAAACCAGGCTTTCCAGCAGGTCATGCCAGCCCTCTCGGGCAGCATTTGCCAACGACTGCTCTTTGGTGAACAACGCCATCAACGGACGCTGAGTCAGCAGAATGAAAATCATGAAGACGGTTGCCCAGAAAGCAGACAGGCCCGGAGAGAAGCGCTCCACGGTCAGACACCAGACCAGCACGACAATCGGAAGCAGGAAGTACAGGCCGGATTTTACGGTCGGACCCGGATCCGGGACTTCGGTCAGCTCTTGATCGGGATCTTCCAGTAAATGATCCTTGTAGTCGGCGGCAACCCGGATCAGAGCCACATAGGCGATCAGGATCGCAACGGCAATGATAGGCGTGGCTGCTGCACCGAAGACATCTTTGGTCCAGCCAATCCCGTAATAAACGAGGGCACTGATCACAATCAGACCGACGATGATCCCGGTAAATGAGAGGAGCTTTTGTACCAGTGTGGGACGGTAACGGCGCGGCAGTCCGGTCATTCCGGCTTTACAGGCTTCCAGATGGACGATGTAAAGCAGCGCGATGTAGGAGATCAGCGCAGGCAGAATGGCGGCTTTAATGACTTCCACATAAGACACACCGACATATTCCACCATCAGGAAAGCGGCGGCCCCCATAATTGGTGGTGTCAGCTGGCCGTTTGTTGATGCGGCAACTTCAACAGCACCGGCTTTGTAGCCGGGAAAGCCGACGCGTTTCATCAGGGGAATGGTGAATGTGCCTGTGGTCACTACGTTCGCAATTGACGAACCGGAAACCAGTCCGGACAAACCGGATGCAACGACGGCCGCTTTGGCCGGACCGCCGCGCATGTGGCCCAGCAATGAAAAAGCGACTTTGATGAAGTAGGCGCCGGCACCGGCACGTTCCAGCATGGCGCCAAACAGCACGAATAAGAAAACAAAAGCCGTGGATACACCCAGCGCGACACCGAAGACCCCTTCTGTCGTCAGCCACAGATGTGACATGGCTTTGTTGAGACTGGCCCCTTTGTGGGCAATGACATCCGGCATGTACGGACCGGCAAAGGTGTACAGCAGGAATACGGAGGCCACGATCATCAACGGCGGCCCCAGGGCCCGGCGTGTCGCTTCCAGCAACAGCACCATCCCCATGACGGCTGTGGCCACATCAAAGGTGGTCGGTGCTCCGGCA
Organism: Photobacterium sp. 53610; assembly: GCF_036409375.1. Lineage (NCBI taxonomy): Bacteria > Pseudomonadati > Pseudomonadota > Gammaproteobacteria > Vibrionales > Vibrionaceae > Photobacterium > Photobacterium sp. 53610. The sequence continues at coordinate 19,891 of NZ_JAXOFS010000003.1, forward strand.
CGGCCGGACAGAGCTTCGTAGAACAGAAGGATATAACCAGCTGCAAAGCTGGCCAGCAGGGCTAATATCCAGTCCTGCAGCGGAATTCTGTCTCTGGGCGAGCTTTTGAGGGCCGGAAAAGCAGTAAAGGCGAGAAAAATCGCAAAGGCCAGATGGATAGCACGCGCTTCGGTGCTGTTAAATTTACCGATATCGGTGATAAAAGGGAGCGGGGATGCATACCAAAGCTGGAACAATGACCAGCAAAGGGCCACCACCCACAAAATTCGTCCCTGCAGTCCTTCGGGACTGCGTGCGCCGGTATCCGCCTGTGCCACCATGTCCTGGACATCGTTCGAGTCGGTTTTTGTCATACTACTTCCTTATTTCAGGAGCGATCCGGAGTTTCAAGTTTGAGGTTTAAGTCTTTATCTTGGACAGACTCATTCGCCTGTTGGCGTATTTCATTGTGCTTACAGACAAAAGTGCACCGCAGAGACGGTGCACCTTAGTCAGTCGAGATATGGCCGGCTTATTTAATCAGGCCAACTTCTTTGTAGTATTTCTCTGCGCCCGGATGAAGCGGGATAGAAATACCGGCTTTCACCATGTCCTCTTTTTTCAGGTTGGCGAAGCTTGGATGCAGACGGGTAAAGACATGGAAGTTTTCGAAGACGGCTTTGGTCAGCGCGTAAACGACATCGTCAGACACTTTGGTTGAAGTGACCAGCGTCGCTGCGACACCAAAGCTGTGCACATCCTTGTCAGAACCACGATACATACCACCCGGTACCGTAGATTTTGCGTAGTACGGGTTGTCTGCAACCAGTTTGTCGATCGCCGGACCAGTCACAGAAACCAGTTTGGCATCACAGGAGGTTGTTGCTTCTTTGATGGAACCGTTCGGATGGCCAACAACGTAGACAAAGGCATCGATCTTGTTGTCACACAGAGCCTGAGAACGCTCAGAACCCTTCAGTTCAGCGGCCAGTTTGAAGTCATCTTTGGTCCAGCCCAGCGCTTTCATCACGACTTCCATCGTGGCACGGTCACCTGAACCCGGGTTACCGATGTTCACGCGTTTACCCTTCAGGTCTTCAATGTTGTTAATGCCGGAGTCGGCACGGGCAATGACGTTGAAGGGTTCGGTATGCAGGGAGAATACGGCACGCATGTCTTTATACGGGCCCATTTCCTTGAATTCACTGGTTCCGTTGTAGCCGTGGTATTGCCAGTCAGACTGAACCACACCGAAGTCCAGTTCTCCGGCACGCATGGTGTTCACGTTGTAAATGGAACCGCCGGTTGATTCGACAGAACAGCGAATGCCATTGGTTTGTCGTTCGTTATTCACCAGCTTACAGATCGCGCCACCCGTCGGGTAGTAAACACCGGTCACTGAGCCGGTTCCGATTGTGATGAAATCTGCAGCTTGTGCCAGCCCTGAAGCCAGAACCGTCGCAGACAATGCGCCGACTTTGAGCAGTTTTGTTAAGGCCATTGTGATCCCTTCCTGTTGTGTAAATTCTTATCAGCAGCGAACGGTGCTTCCGGTTTTCAGTTCGCAATGCTTTAAACAAATCAAGGAGATAATAGCAAACGATTTAAGTGTATTTAAAATTATGTAAACACATTTTTGTGAAAAAGTAATGAGATTGAGACATCACACCCGAATAAATAGCATAACTATCCATTCATTTACGGTCTTTTGGCTCAGGCAGAGGGGATTTTTCAGCAGGGGAGGAGATGCACGCTCTCTCTATTCCTCAGAGAGAGCGTTGTGCGACGATTGACTTACTTGCTGTAATCAAACAGTGAACAGACTGAGTCGAACAGCTGCTCGGCGGTCGTCGTCAGTGTCGGGGTGATGAAAATTGTATCGTCACCCGCGACAACGCCCAGGATACCTTCAGCGCGGCCCAGTGAGTCCAGGAGGCGGGCAATGACCTGAGCAGCCCCGGGACCCGTGTGGATCACGACCATGGCATGGTTATAGCCAACTTCCATCACCAGCTCTTTCAGCGGGCTGCTGATGGTTGGCACACCCAGTTCGACCGGCAGGCAGTACACCATTTCCATTTTGGCATTTCGGGTACGTACCGCACCGAATTTCGTCAGCATCCGTGACACTTTCGATTGGTTAATATTATCGAAACCCTGTGCTTTCAAGGCATCGACGATCTCACCTTGAGAGCTGAATTTTTCTTCCTTGAGTATGGCTTTGAATGCTTTGATCAAGCGTTCTTGTTTATCGGAGCTACGCATAAGTAAATTTCATGTACAGGGAGAGGGGTCATATTTTGTCACAACCACCTAGGCTGTAGCAAACAGTGTTCATGCAAACTTGGGACTAAGTTATTGTTCTGAGTTTAGCTGACTGCATAATTATTGAAAATAATTGCAAGCGAGACTGATGTTTACCTTTTTTGTTGAGTGGAAAATGTGATGACAGCCTGCGTAACATCGCAAAGCTGAGGGGGTATGATTGTATTTCGCGAAGGCTTGCTATACCGTCTTGGTGCCCGAGAAACTGAGATATATAAGTAAGGGTTTGAAACATTGGGCCTATACCTGATGTCAGTGCGAAGGGTCTGCCTCATGAACCCTCACATCTATCGTAAAGGAGAACGAAAATGAAAGTTGCTGTTATTGGCGCGGCTGGTGGTATTGGCCAGGCTCTGGCTCTGCTGCTGAAAAATGAACTGCCTGCCGGCTCTGACCTGGCACTTTATGATATTGCCCCTGTAACTCCAGGTGTCGCGGCTGACCTGAGCCACATCCCAACGCCTGTTTCTATCAAAGGTTATGCGGGTGAAGATCCAACTCCTGCGCTTGAAGGTGCAGATGTGGTTCTGATTTCTGCGGGTGTTGCGCGTAAACCAGGTATGGATCGTGCGGATCTGTTCAATGTGAACGCGGGCATCGTGAAATCTCTGGCTGAGAAAATTGCCGTTGTTTGTCCTCAGGCTTGCGTGGGTATCATCACCAACCCGGTGAACACGACGGTTGCAATTGCTGCAGACGTGCTGAAGAAAGCCGGTGTTTACGACGAGCGTAAACTGTTTGGTGTGACCACACTGGATGTGATCCGTTCTGAAACGTTCGTCGGTGAACTGAAAGGTCTCAACCCTCGTGAAGTGAAAGTACCGGTCATCGGTGGTCACTCAGGCGTCACAATTCTGCCGCTGCTGTCTCAGGTTGAAGGTGTTGAGTTCACTGAAGAAGAAGTGAAAGCGCTGACGCCTCGCATCCAGAACGCTGGTACTGAAGTTGTTGAAGCAAAAGCTGGTGGTGGCTCTGCAACGCTATCTATGGGTCAGGCGGCTTGCCGTTTCGGTCTGTCTCTGGTTCGTGCCCTGCAAGGTGAGCAGAACGTGGTTGAGTGCGCTTATGTTGAAGGAAATGGCAAACATGCCCGTTTCTTTGCACAGCCAGTTCGTCTGGGTAAAAACGGGATTGAAGAGATCCTGGATTACGGCAAGCTGAGTGCATTTGAACAAAACGCACTGGACAGCATGCTGGATACCCTGAAAGGCGATATCAAGCTGGGTGAAGAGTTCGCAGCCAAGTAAGCTGCCAACTTTCCGGTGTGTGGCCGGAGAACACGAAACAAAGCGGCCAACGGGCCGCTTTGTTGTTTTTGTGGATTACACTTTTGTGTTTGCTGACCGGCTCAGTAATAATCCCGGCAGTTACCGTGCAGCTGCGGCTCGTCAATCAGCTCGCTGCATTGGATATGGATCCTTTTATGATCCTTGAGGTTTTCGATCAGCGCAGTGTCATGATCCGGATCGATCTCGATCACTTCTGCGATCCCTTGCGGATACTCTACCCACATTCCCCGTTTCAGATCTTTGGCTTGCATACTGACCTCCCGCTCTGGAAGAAATCTAACCAGGGTCTGTTTAACTATAGCGTATGGAAGATCCGGAGATGAGAACGGGCTGGTTTGCGGCAGCATACGGCCTGAGCAGATGTCAGGCCGTTTAAAAGGGGTGTTGAAAGGGTTATTTAGTGCGGTTAACCGACAGGCGAGCTAATGCGACCAGCGCTGTTTTATAGTCACTGTCAGGCAGCACAGACAGCGCAGTAATGGCTTTTTCTGCCTCTTCCTCAGCACGCTTTTGTGTGTAGGTCAGAGAGCCGTGTTCTTCCATACAGGCCAGAATCGGTTGCAGTTTATCCAGTCCGTTGCCTTGCTCAATGGCTTCGCGGATCATGGCTGACTGCTCGGCATTTCCATGATGCATGGCATGCAGCAGCGGCAACGTTGGTTTGCCTTCCGCCAGATCATCACCGACGTTTTTACCCATCTCTTCGCCGTCGGCACTGTAATCCAGAACGTCATCAATGAGCTGGAAAGCCGTGCCCAGGTAGCGGCCATAATCCTGCATGGCGGCTTCCACGGTTTCCGGTGCTTCAGCCAGAATGGCAGCGACTTGAGTTGCAGCTTCGAACAGACGGGCTGTTTTGGAATAAATCACCTGCATGTAGCTGGCTTCGGTCGTATCGGGATCGTTGCAGTTCATCAACTGCTGAACTTCACCTTCCGCGATGACATTCACCGCTTCACTCATGATATCCAGGATCCGCAATGATCGCAGGCTGGTCATCATCTGAAACGAGCGGGTGTAGATATAATCGCCCACCAGAACACTGGCTGCATTTCCAAAAGCAGCGTTGGCGGTTGCCTTTCCACGGCGCATGTCAGACTCGTCCACCACATCATCATGGAGCAGGGTGGCTGTATGGGTAAATTCGATAAAGGCAGCGGCAGTGGTGTGCTGATCACCGTCGTAACCTAAGGCCCGGGCTGCCAGCACGGCCAGCATCGGACGGAGTCGTTTTCCGCCACTGCTGACAATGTAATATCCCAGTTGGTTGATCAGGGCGACTTCTGAGGTCAGTTGTGCTTGAATCTTTGCGTCAACCGCCGCCATGTCATCGGCGGTGAGTGCTTGGATAGCTTTGAAATCCATGATACATCCAGCAAAATTGTAAGCCGTATCGGCGCAATCAAAATAAGAAATATGCACGCATACTACACTAAAAACTTGTCAGCTTCCTAACCTCTGGTCGAGCAAATTGAATGACTTTTCCTGCTGAGCAGCTTTTCGCCAATTTTCTTTAGCCAACGGCTTGCCAAGACCCGCGTTTTCCAGTAATATTCGCGCCCTATTGATGACAAGATTAAGCGCATACCCATTGCCCAATTTTTGCGTGGCGAATGGCCTATGCGGAAGAGCGGAGTAAGACATGTACGCTGTTTTCCAAAGTGGTGGTAAGCAACACCGAGTAAGCGAAGGCCAGACCTTACGCTTGGAAAAACTGGACGTTGAAACTGGTGCGAACGTTGAATTTGACAGCGTTCTTCTGGTTGCTAACGGTGAAGACGTTAAAGTTGGTGCGCCATTCGTAGCTGGTGGCAAAGTGACTGCAGAAGTAATTACACACGGTCGCGGCGATAAAGTGAAAATCGTTAAGTTCCGTCGTCGTAAGCATTCTCGTAAGCAAATGGGCCACCGTCAGTGGTTCACTGAAGTCAAGATCACTGGCATCAGCGCTTAAGAATTAGGAGAGTTTAGAGATGGCACACAAAAAAGCTGGCGGTTCTACTCGTAACGGCCGTGACTCAGAAAGTAAACGCCTGGGTGTTAAGCGCTTCGGTGGTGAATCTGTACTGGCAGGCAACATCATCGTTCGTCAACGTGGTACCAAGTTCCACGCTGGTAACAACGTAGGTTGCGGTAAAGACCACACTCTGTTCGCTCTGTCTGACGGCAAAGTGAAATTCGAAGTGAAAGGTCCTAAGAACCGTAAATTCGTTTCTATCGAAGCTGAGTAATCTCGGGTTCGCCAAGAACGAGAAAGCCCTGCCAACTGGCGGGGCTTTTTGTTATGGCGCAGAGCGCTGCCGTTCTGCTGCCTACTGCCCATAGGCAAAGCCTTGCCTGAGAATTATTCCGATTGGTATTACAATAAGCAGAGTGGCGTACAGCTGCCTGATTGAGTGAACGCCAGAGTGCGGAGAATAAGATGAAATTTGTAGATGAAGCGGTAATCCGGGTCGATGCCGGTGACGGCGGTAATGGTACTGTCAGCTTCCGCCGTGAAAAGTATGTTCCGAAAGGCGGTCCTGACGGTGGTGATGGCGGCGACGGTGGTGATGTTTACCTGCTGGCTGACGAAAACCTCAATACCCTGATCGATTACCGTTTCGAACGTTTTCATGCTGCGGAACGTGGCGAAAATGGCCGCGGCGGCAACTGTACCGGTAAACGCGGAAATGACTGCGTTCTGTCTGTGCCTGTCGGGACACGCGCGGTCGATGAAGAAACCGGTGAAGTCATTGCTGACCTGACGAAGCATGGTATGAAAATTATGGTGGCGAAGGGCGGATTCCACGGTCTGGGCAATACACGCTTCAAATCGTCCGTGAACCGTGCACCACGCCAGAAAACCATGGGTACCAAGGGTGAGATACGTCATCTGCGTCTGGAGCTGCTGCTGCTTGCTGACGTCGGTATGCTGGGTCTGCCGAATGCGGGTAAGTCGACCTTTATCCGTGCGGTATCTGCGGCGAAGCCAAAAGTGGCGGATTATCCGTTTACCACACTGGTACCAAGCCTGGGTGTCGTCCGTGTGGATAACGAGCGCAGTTTCGTCGTTGCGGATATTCCGGGACTGATTGAAGGTGCAGCTGACGGTGCTGGTCTGGGGATCCGTTTCCTGAAACACCTGGAACGTTGCCGGGTCCTGCTGCACATGATCGATCTGCTGCCGGCTGATGGCTCTGATCCGGTGGAGAATGCCTTCACCATCATCAATGAGCTGGAGCAGTACAGCGATAAACTGGCAAACAAGCCACGCTGGATCCTGTTCAACAAGGTGGATCTGCTGCCGGAAGATGAAGCTCAGGAAAAGATCCAGGAAGTTCTGGAAGCGCTGGCATGGGAAGACAAGTACTTCTGCATCTCGGCACTGAACCGTACCGGTACCAAACCGCTGACTTATGAGCTGATGACGCTGATCGAATCAATTCCGCAAGTGATTGTGGAAGAAGATGAAGCGGAAGAAACCAAAGTCGACTTTAAGTGGGATGATTACCACGAACAGCAGCTGAAGAAAGGCGCTGCTGAGAAAGATGACGACGATGATGACGACTGGGATGACTGGAATGAAGACGACTATGACGTCGAAATCATTTACAAGCCTTAACGAACAGTCTTTGTTGCAAAAAACCGCTCTCAGGAGCGGTTTTTTTGTGCTTCATCAAACTGATATTCTGCTCAACGGAGATAATCGGCAAGAGAGGTGACTCTCGGGAGGGAAGGCATGGAGGAAGTATCAGTGAGTGTGTTGCGGGACATTGCCCGAATCGTGGCTCAGGCCGGACAAAAGCTGCTCCAGCATGGTGCTGAATCCGCTGTGGTTGTGAATGTCAGCCAGCGGCTCGGTCTGGCCATGGGGGCTGAGGAAGTCGATATTGCCCTGACGGCTAATGCCATCGTGGTGACTGTCCGGCGTCAGGGTCATTGTATTACGACCACACGCCGATGCCGGGATCATGGGATCAACATGGCGGTGATCACCCGGATCCATCATGTGTGTATCATGGCTGAAAAAGGTCTGCTGGATCCTGCGACGCTGGCGAAGCGGCTGGATCGCATTCAGCCTCAGCGATACCCGCCGGTGCTGGTGATTGTGATGATCGGATTGTCCTGCGGGGCGTTCAGTATCCTGGCGGGCGGTGACGGGATGATTGCGGTAATCACCACCCTGGCCGCGGCAGCTGCGATGGCACTGCGGTTGTACATGGCGCAGCATCATTTCAATCCGCTGGTTACCTTTGCCGCAGCGGCATTTACCGCCACGTCTGTCTCTGCCGTAGCGCCATTATTTGGCTGGGGAAATCAGCCTTTTCTGGCGATGGCTTCTTCCGTGTTGTTACTGGTGCCCGGGTTTCCGCTGATAAATGCGGTGGCGGATATGGTCTCTGGATTTGTGAATCTGGGAATTTCCCGTTGGGTGATGGCCAGTTTGCTGACGTTAGCAACCAGTCTGGGGATTGTTGCTGCGATGAATCTGTTTCATGTCTGGGGGTGGCTGGCATGACGATATGGCAATGGGTGTACGCATTATCTGCCGATATGGCATTGGCGGCGATCCCTGCGGTCGGCTTTGCGATGGTTTTCAATGTACCGGTCCGGGCATTGAAATATTGCGCGCTGGCGGGGGCGATCGGCCATGGCTGTCGATTTGTCCTGATGCATCAGGCAATGCCGATTGAATGGGCCAGTTTTTTTGCTGCAATGCTGGTGGGCATGACCGGCATTTTCTGGTCAAGGCGTTTAGTGGCTCCACCGCATGTCTTTACGGTTGCTGCAGTGATCCCGATGGTTCCGGGTGTGTATGCATTTAAGACAATGATTGCCTTGGTGGAAATTAATCAGCAGGGCTATAGTCAGGCTTTGTGGCAGTCGATGGTTGCAAACGGGATCACCGCTGTTTTTACAATTGCAGCGCTGGCAATCGGGCTGGCAATGCCCGGCTTAATGTTTTATCGTCGCCGACCAGTGATTTAAAAGGAGTGAGATGCGTGATCATCAGTATGGTTGCCGCGATGGCAAAGAACAGAGTGATTGGTAAAGACAATGCGATGCCCTGGCACCTGCCCGCAGACTTCGCCTGGTTTAAGAAAGTGACCATGGGGAAACCGGTTGTTATGGGACGCAAAACTTTTGAATCCATCGGCCGGCCATTGCCGGGACGGCACAATATTGTGATCAGTCGCAGCCCTGAATTTGCCGCGGCAGGGGTTACGGTCGTCAGTAGCCTTGATGCTGCAAAAACCGCCGCCGGAGACACGGATGAACTGATGATCATTGGTGGTGGCAGTGTGTATGCTGAATGTCTGCCGATGGCTGACCGCCTGTATCTGACTTTTATTGATCTCAGCGTGGCAGGCGATACCTGCTTTCCTGACTGGGGGAGCGACTGGCAGCAAAGCTACAGTGAAGCTTACCGTGCGGATGAAAAGAATGCCCATGACATGACATTTGTGGTGCTGGAGCGAAACTCATCATCTGATTCGTGAGTCTGATCAATTCAGCTCCCGCTCTATTGGACGGGAGCTGTTTGAAGCATACTTCAGGGTGTTTTAATTCAGTTGCTCCATGGTCAGAATCTGATCATAGGAATCAACAATATTCACTGGTGGTGCCATTTTCCGAACGATTTCGGACGGTTTAAATAAATAACCAGTGCTGGAAGCAGACAGCATTTCCAGATCGTTGAAAGCATCACCAATCGAAATAATATTATTATTGTTTCGGTTGTATTTTTCGATGATCTCAATTTTTCCTTTCTTGCGTGTATAGTCTGCTTTTTCAATAAACCCACTTTTATTTAGCTGAAAGTAATGGCAATAAAGTTTGGGTTGACCGATCTTTAACCATAATGGGTAAAGCATTTGATAAAAAGCATCAGATACCAAAACAACTTTATATTTCTTTGACAGCTTATCAATAAATGATTTTGCCCCTTCCAGAGGTTCAATATCATCTACAGTTTTAATAACATCCAGCAGTGTGATCTTTTCCTGGTTCAGAATGTTAATTCTTTCCGAAACCAGTTTTTCATAATCAGGTTCTTCCCGGGTTGTTTTGGTCAGTTCCGGAATATCATATTTTTCCGCTAATAAAGGCCAAAGCTCAGGAATAAGAACACCTTCCATGTCGATACAAGCAATATTCATTGGATTAACCTACCATGGGTGAGAGGGCCAGTGAAATACCAAGGAACATTAAGATGCCGCCAATTGTCCTGTTTAAAACGATTTGTTTATTCAGCATTGCGGCACGTAATTTTTCCTGAGAAAAAAACAGGGCGACGAGGCTGAACCAGAACCAGTGGGCGAACGACATAAAGAGACCGTAAGCAATCTGCAATGTCAGCGGGGTTTCCGGGTTCACAACCTGGGTGTATGTACTCAGGACAAACAGGGTTGTTTTCGGGTTGAGTGCATTGGTGAAAAAGCCCTGACGCAGTGACTGAAAGTTCGACATAGCGGCGGTTTCAGTCAGGTCGATTGCAAGCTTCACCTTGGTACTGAACGTATTGAAGCCCAGGTAAATCAGGTAAACTGCACCCACGATTTTAATCACTGAAAACAGGATGGGCGACTTCGAAATCACCAGGCCGACACCCAGAATGGTATAGCTGACATGAATCAGCACTCCGAGTGCGATACCAATGGCGGCCAGCATGCCTGCTTTTCTGCCATAAAGATAACTGTTTCGTGTAACCATGGCGAAATCAGCTCCCGGGCTGATGACGGCCAGAATCGTAATAATGGCAACAGCAATAAGTTCTGTCATGAGTATATTCCCTCAGTTGTTTTATTATGTTTTCTTACGATATGTAGCGACAAGCACGTCCCTGATGGTCTGTTGGTCCGGATTGTCTTGTAATATTTCACTTACGCCATGGAACAGGTTGTGGTCATTCAGTACAGCCGTATCCATCGACTTATTTAGGGAGAAGCTTGTCAGCGGGTTTTTATCCAAATCATAAATTGTGGTGACACCGCCGGATAGATTTTGATGGTTGACCATCATCATTAAAATGTAATCAACGCCGTCCCGGTGAATGCCTTCGGGGGTCGGCTTTCCGCTTATTTCACCATTGGATTCAATACGAAATTGATGCGTTTCAATGTGCCAGTCTGATTCGGGAGACATCTGGCTGAAAATCTCACAACCTAATTTCAAAATTTGATTGAAAGTATTGCTGTAGATAATGTCGTCATCAATCGGTACATAATGACGCTCAACCCCGCCATTGAGGTTGTTATAATTAAGTCCCTGATAATGAGGCTGATGTGGTTCCAGAACCCATTCACCACTGGAGGCCGGGGAGCTCAGCGTCGCATATTTACGCTTTCTGTAGGTGCCGCCATCAGCCATATATGTATCAAGTTGTAAATGATTCCAACTGTTTTTAAATTGTGTCCAGTCATCTAACCCGTAAGGATCTCGTTTTTGAATGATGGACGACATGGTTTCACCATTAATGAAACAATAGCTTTTTTCCGTTAAACTACTGCAGATTTCTTTAATTGACACTTCAATCACCAACTTACGTCGTTATATTTGTTAAGTCATCTGGTTCATATTGTTGATGATTTCTCGTAAAATGAATATTGATTTGTTGTAATCAAAATACTTGAGAAAAAGTCACGGATATGAATCTTCCTTCCTTAAATGCTTTGCGTTTTTTTGAGGCTGCCGCGCGACATCAGAGTCTGGTGAAAGCGGCAGACGAACTGTGTGTGACGCAATCAGCGGTCAGTCGTCAGATCAAGCAACTGGAAAGTGTGCTGGGTGTGACCTTATTTGAGCGGCGGAATCGTGGCATTTTCCTCACGAAAGACGGCGTGAAATTAAGAACAGCCTGCCATGAGATGCTGGCGATTCTGAAGAATGCGCTGAAAGAGCTGAACACGGAAGGAAGTCAGGCGCCTCTCGTCGTTTCCTGTGAGCCGACCATTATGATGAAGTGGCTGATCCCCCGGCTGGCTGATTTTAAAGCGGCACATCCTGAGATTGAATTGCACCTGAGTGCGTCCGGCGGACCGATTGATTTTGTGAAAAGTCAGGCAGACATCGCCATTCGTCGCAACGATTTCAACTGGAAGCCGGATTATCATGCTGAGCCGATCGGCCCGGAGATGATGGGACCGGTCATTCTGGCTGAAAAGTTTGCCAGCGGGAAAGTACTGTCTGGTTCAGTCACAACGCTGCACACCAAAACCCGGCCAGATGCCTGGAATGAGTGGCAGCAACGAACCCAGCAGCCTGTCAACAGCAGTGATGATATGTGGTTTGAACACTTCTACATTATGCTGGAAGCGGTACACGCCGGTTCAGGTTATGGGCTGAGTTCAATTTATATGGTCGGGAGTGACATCCGGAACGGGCAGCTGGCTGCCCCCTGCGGCTTCACACCGGATGACTCTTTTTATTACCTGCTGTCACCGCATGCGATTGAAGCGGATGAAAGGGTGGGGATTTTTCTGAATTGGTTAAGAGAAGAATTTGCCGCGACCCGGGAAGCCGTGATTGCTTCCGTTAGTGGGGCGGACTAAGGTTCCAGCCGATCTTGCTGAAATTGCTGCTGATCTTCCCAGCGCAGCATGGTGAGCTGATTGCCCCAGACGCAACCGGTATCCAGTCCGATCACATGATCATCCCGGTGGCCCATCAGTGAAGCCCAGTGTCCAAAAATAACGGTTTTGCCCAGCGGTTGTGCGCGGGGAAAGTCAAACCACGAAATGAACTGTTCTGTCCCCGGTTCACCCGGCGGCAGTTTGCAGTGCATTTCCAGGCGTCCGTCCGGGTGCAGAAAACGCATCCGGGTCAGGGCGTTGATGCTGTAGCGCATCCGTTTCAGTCCGGATAACTCCGGATCCCACAAATCGGGCTCATTGCCGTACATATGGGTCAGCAGCCACAACTGATTTTCACCCTGAAGCATGCTTTCAACTTCACGGGCACAGCGGCGGGCATCTTCGAGCTGCCATTGAGGTGGGATGCCGGCATGCGCCATGACGATCGGATGGACAGGATGTTCAGCAAACAAAGGCTGGTGGCTGAGCCAGTCCAGCAGTGCATCGCTGTCATTGGCGGTCAGAATCGGATCGACACGGTCTTTGGGTTTGGCGCTGCCAATCCCGCGGGCGATAGCAAGTAAGTGCAGATCGTGGTTTCCCAGAACCGTGGTGGCATTGCTGCCCAGCGATTTTATAAGGCGCAGGGTGGAAAGGGAGTCCGGTCCCCGGGCGACAAGATCACCCGCCAGCCAGAGTTCATCTGATTTTTCACTGAAGCCAACTTGCTCCAGCAAAGTACAGAGTTCACGGTAACAGCCCTGAATGTCGCCGACCAGATAGGTTGCCATGGCAGTCCTGCTCAGTGAAGAATATTCGGAATGGCGAGGCGGAATGGCAGAATTTCTGCCGTGAATTCATTGCCGGCTTCATCAATCATGATGTAATGACCTTCCATCACGCCCAGCGGGGTTTCGATGATGGTTCCGCTGGTATAGGTATATTCATCATTGGCTGCGATCGTCGGCTGCTCACCCACAACGCCTTCACCTTCGACGACCAGCTTTTTACCATTGGCATCTGTGATCAGCCAGCTGCGGCGTAGGAGCTGTGCTGAACCCTGACCGAGATTGCAAATGGTAATGGTATAGGAAAAAACGTAGCGATCCTGTTCCGGTTCGGACTGGTCATCAATGTAGTGGGTGATGACCCGGCATTTGATGGTTGGGTTAGCTTTGTTGTTCACCTTGCTGCTTCCTTTCGATTACGACTCTGACCAGCTGCCGGACCTTTGGTCCGGCTTCCTGCTTAATGGCTGTGGTTAGCATCCAGCCAGTTCGCCATCGCCACGAATTGCTCAAGGCTCAGGTTTTCAGGTCGGGATGATGGGGTGATCCCCAGACTCTCCAGTGTCTCACTGTCCATCAGTGCTTTATAACAGTTTCGCACGGTTTTGCGGCGCTGGTTAAAACCTTCGCGAGTCACACGATCCAGCCATTTCAGGTTCGTACACGGGTGCGGCAACGTCTCATACGGCGACAGGCGTACCACCGCTGAATCGACCTTCGGTGCCGGTTTGAAGGCACTTGGCGGTACTTCCAGTACCGGCATGACTTTGCAGTAGTACTGTGCCATGACAGTCAGACGGCCATAGGCTTTGCTGCCAGGACCTGCCGCCAGACGATTAACCACTTCTTTCTGCAGCATGAAGTGCATATCTTCGATATGCTGGTGGAAGCTGAACAGGTGGAACATCAGCGGAGTCGAAATGTTGTATGGCAGGTTGCCAAAAATCCGCAGTTTGTTGTTTTCTTTGATCAGCTGTGTGAAGTCGAAACGCATGGCATCGCCTTCGTGGATCGTCAGCTTGCTGGACAGATCCGGATGGTGACGCAGACGCTCGGCCAGATCGCGGTCCAGCTCAATGACGGTGAATTTGTCGACCTGCTTGCCGACAGGCTCTGTCAGGGCGCCAAGTCCCGGACCGATTTCCACCAGGTTCTGGCCGGGTCTCGGGTTAATGGCGGCGACGATATTGTCGATGATGTAGTCGTCGTGCAAGAAGTTCTGGCCAAAGCGCTTACGGGCGCGGTGGCCTAAATGGACCTGATCACTGCTCATTGTTGTTTGTCTACCATTTCGATGGCGTGGGAAAGCGCTGTCCTGAGGCTCCCGATATCCGCCTGTCCGGTACCCGCAAGTTCCAGTGCGGTACCATGATCAACTGATGTTCTGATAAAAGGCAGCCCCAACGTGATGTTGACGGCATTACCAAAACCTTTGAATTTCAGAACTGGCAGACCCTGATCGTGATACATCGCCAGTACCGCATCAGCTTCTGCCAGATATTTATCCTGGAAGATGGTATCGGCTGGCAGCGGGCCAACCAGATCCATCCCGTCCTCTTCTCTGAGGATATCCAGTGCCGGAGTGATCACTTCGATCTCCTCCCGGCCAAGGTGTCCGCCTTCCCCGGCATGCGGGTTGAGGCCACAGACATAAATTTTAGGTTTCCGGATACCGAACTTACTGATCAGATCAGCGTGCAGTACGCGGATCACCTGATGGATGCGATCCACAGTGATGGCTTTCGCCACGTAAGCCAGCGGAATATGCGTTGTGACCAGCGCGACCCGTAAGCCTTCGGTTGCCAGCATCATGACTACCTGGTTGGACTGAGCCTGCTGGGCGAAAAATTCCGTGTGGCCGCTGAATGACACGCCTGCACGGTTAATAATGCCCTTGTGAACCGGACCGGTAACCAGGGCGGCGAATTCGCCGTCCATGTTGCCCTCGGCGGCGCGCCTCAGGGTATCCAGTACATAGTGACCGTTCTGTTCGTCCAGTTCACCCGGCGTCACAGTGGCTTTCAGCGGATGGTCAGCAACCACCAGCGTGCCCGGACGGTGCGGTTGTGCCGGGCGGTTTGCATCATAAGGGATGATTTCCAGTGGTAAACCCAACAGGGCTGCACGTTCTGCCATCAGCCCGGTGTTGGCACAAATCACCAGCTCGTGTGGCCAGGACTGTTGTGCCAGCGCGATCACGAGATCCGGGCCAATTCCCGCCGGTTCTCCCGGCGTGATGGCAATACGTTTAACCTTGTTCATCATCATATCCTGGTTGTTCAATATAGGCGCCGGCCCGCAGTTCCTGCAGCCACGCCTGTGCTTCCTCATTAAATTTCCGGCTGAAGAGGATCCGGTAGGCACGGTTCTTCACCGCTGCATCAGTCCGGTCGACCTGGCGGCGATCCAGCACTTCTACAATGTGCCAGCCGTGTACCGTTTTGAACGGTTCACTGATGGTGCCTTTCGGCAGCGTTTCGACCTGTGCCTTGAATTCAGGGACATAAATGTCAGGCGTTTGCCAGCCCAGTTCACCGCCGTTGACGGCAGAGCCCGGATCAGCACTCAGTGCCTGAGCCGCATCAGCAAAGCTGCGCTGACCGGACAAAATGTCCTTGCGAACCTGCTCCAGCTCTTTTTTCGCTCCGTCATCACTCAGAATAACGGAGGTTTTCAGCAGGATGTGGCGGGCATTCACTTCGGTGACCGAAACAGTCTCCAGACCTTTCACATCATTGACTTTGAGAATGTGGTAACCCACACCACTGCGGAATGGCCCTATGATAGCACCTTTCCCCTGTGCATGGATCTGATCGGCGAAGATAGTCGGCATTTCTTCCGGGCTCATCCAGCCCCAGGCACCGCCCTGAAGGGCTTTCGGGCCATTCGAGGCGCTGTAGGCCAGGCTGGCGAAGTCGGCGCCTTTGTTCAGTTGGGCAACCAGATCTTTCGCTTTACGTTCAGCGGACTGGCGGTCGGTCTGGCTGGCGCCTTCCTCCAGACGGATCAGGATGTGGCTGACATTGTACTGAACACCTTCCTGCTGTTGCTGGTTGAGCTGAGTGGCCAGGTTTTCAACTTCCTGCGGCAGAATGTTGATCCGGCGGCGGACCATAATGGTGCGGGCTTCACTGGCTGTCAGATCACGGCGGATCTGTTCGCGGAAGATGGCGTAGCTGATTCCGGCACCGGCCAGTTCCTGCTGGAGCTGGGCAACCGACATTTTGCGCTCTGCTGCGAGCTGGGCAATGGCGCTGTCGAGCCGGTTGTCATCAATACGGATCCCGAACTGATCGGCCTGCTGCAATTGCAGGGTTTCCATGATGAGCTTTTCCAGCACCTGATTGACCAGAATGCTGTCATCCGGCAGCGGCTGTCCCTGACGGGCGGCGTTCAGATGGACGGTTTTCAGCATGGCATCAACATCGCTTTGCAGGATCACGCTGTCGTTGACAATGGTGACTACCTTATCGAGCGGCTTCAGAGCGGCCATCGAGCCGGTCGTCAGGCCCAGAAGAGACAGGCCGAGAATTAGAGACTTCCACATTTTCATATCCGTATCCAGGGCGCTTCAATGCGCAGTTGGTATGGACGGGCCGAGGCCCGGCCAGTTAATTATTCAGGTAGAAAGGACGGCCATAGGCAATGGCATTGCCGCTGGCTGACGCTGCACCAACCGGTGAAACACCGGCCAGACCCAGCAGAGAGAACGAAATACTGAAGTTCTGCTCGTAATCCACAGGCTGGGTATTCACGTTGCTGCGTGCCACCATGTACTCGTTGTAACCCAGGGTAATCATCCAGCAGTCGGAACGATAGTTCAGCGAGATCTGACCTTCTACCATCTGATTCTCGGTCACGTCGTGATAGTAGTCACCCCGGATGCTCAGACCGGCATGGATTGGAAAACCGGTTGAGAAACCAACCTGCGAGATCCCTTCCTCGGTGTAGTTATCGATCTGATTGTTATCCGGCAGGCTCTGCTGAATGTATTGCTTCGAGACATAGCGATAATTCAGCTGGCTGAACAGACTGCCTTCCCGGTATTCAATCGCGGCATTGGCAAACTGCATGTCCTGTTCGCTGGCGTCATATTGCAGACTGCCATGGAAGAACAACCAGTCGTTATAGTTGAAGTCCGACTCAAAAGCTGAAGCCGAGTAGTTCGGCTGAGACTCGCCTTCTTCCTGTAGATTCCGGCCGGAATCATTGAGGTAGAAAATCTGGCCGAAAGACAGGTTGAAGCGTTCCTTGTAATCATCGTCGAAGAAACGGGTGGTTGCCCCGACAGTGAACTGATTGGCCGCAGCAATTCGGTCCACGCTGGAGTAACGGCGGTCACGGAACAGGCCGTAATAATCCGTCTGCAAAATGGTGGTATCGTAAGCGCCATAGATTTGGCTCTGATCCACATCCTTCACGTACAGGTACTGCAGCTGAGGTTCAAGGCTCTGGGTATAGGCACTGCCAAACAGGTCGGCATCCCGCTCAAAGTAGAGTCCGGTCAGCATGCGCAGACTGGGCACGGTCCGGGTCGCGGTCTCATCCAGATCTTCAAGGCCGTCAACCGTCGGATCGAAGTCCTGATTGTAATAGGTGTACATCAGCTTGGCTTCGGTCGTCATCGACCACCAAGGCGTGGCAAACGGCAGCGTCAGCGACGGTTCGAGGTGAACCCGGTCTGCCGAAGGCTTTTTGGCATCGTCATTTTCAAAGCGGCTGATATGGCTCAGCAAGCCAAAGTCCAGGCCGTAGCCCAGATCCGGTTCGTAGTAATTAAAGGTCAGCTGCGGCATCAGGCGGTAGTTGGATGACACCCCCGGTGTCAGCGGCTGGAAGTTCCGCACCCGCAGGGTCGAGTTCCAGTTGTAGTCCTGATAGGACACCTCGCCGGTTTGCAACAGGTTGTTGTCTTCCCGATTACCGATACCTGAGTCGACATCAGAGAAGTAGGTCACATCACTGACCTTGCTGTAATCCGCATTAAAACGCCAGTGGTCCCCATATTGACCGCTGTGGGACCAGTTGAAGGCCCAGCGCGCGTCATTGTCTTCAGCTGCACTGTCGTCCGGCAGGTATTCTCCCTTGAGACTTCCCTGACCGAGCTCTGTGAGATAGCGGAAGTCACTGTTCAGCTGGACGCCGCGGTTACTCATATACTTGGGTGTCAGGGTCAGATCGTAGTTTGGCGCGATATTCCAGTAGAACGGCGTTTCCAGTTCAAAGCCGTCCCGGGAACCGTAACTGACTGTCGGATACAGGAAACCGGTCAGGCGCTCATTGCCGACCGGCACACGCAGATAAGGCATGTAAAAAATCGGAACATCCAGCACTTCAAAGCGGGCGTTATACAGATCGGCAAACGGCGAGTCTGTCTCGCGTTCAATACTGGTGGCGGTAAACTGCCAGCTTTTATCGCCCGGCGGACAGGTTGTGTATGTCCCGTTGCGCAGGCGGTAGTAGGTCATGCCTTCTTTTTCAATCTTAGTGGCTTCCCCCCGGCCAGCCTCGCAGGTCAGGCTGTAGACGGCGTTATTGATCTCGGCGTCGTCTGTTTCCAGATTGTTATGCATACTGTCGGCGTAGACTTCGAGCGTGCCGTCGTGAAAATAGACGTTGCCTTCCGCGCTGACTGTATTCTTACGCTGGTTCATGGTGGCGACATCGGCAGCCACGGTACGGTTGGACTGGCGAATCACCACATCACCGGAGTAAGTCACGCTTTCGCCGCTTTCGGCCACGGCCTGCTCTGCAGAGATCCGGATGGGTGCATTGTTGGGATCACCCGCACTCGGATCCGGGGTCAGGCACATGCCTTTGACCAATGCCAGTTCTTCTTCGGCAGAGGGGCTGACATCACTTTCAATGAGGGCATCATTGGCGAAAGCTGACGGGCCATATAAAGCAATGCTGATCATGGTCGCCAATAAGCTGCGGGAAGTGAATGACATTGAGATTTAATTTCCTGTGTTCATGATATAGCGCAAAGTGACACCTGGAGTGCTGAACTTTTTTGTTTGGATTTTCTCGAAAACAAGCAACAAAGGTCAACATCCCCGGGTATCCAGACCGGACCAACTGTCCCCTCCAGTAGAAGGTGGTTATGATAATGCAAATTCGTCTTTACAGCATCTGAAAGGACAGCGGTAATCAATGGACCGGATAAAATCATTATTGTTTTTTCTGCTATGATGCCGCGAGTCTTTTGGCGGTCAGAGTCTTGCGTTATGGCATGCAGGTCAAGCTGACAAGCCACTCTTTTCATAAGATTAGACGGCATACGCGGGCACAATTTAGCAAATTACCAGAGAGTATAACATGCAGGTGTTGGGCAAGATTTTAGGTGCATTTTTTGGTTTCCTCCTTGGTGGACCTATCGGTTTGTTATTAGGCATCTTTTTAGGTCATAAGTTCGATCAGGCTCGCGCCGGTGTTTATCCAGGCGGTGGATTCGGCCGTTTTTCCGGCGGTCAGGCCGATCAGCAGGCACGTCAGGCGGAGTTCTTCCATGCCGGTTTTGCGGTGATGGGCCATGTGGCCAAGGCGAAAGGGCGGGTGACACAGGAGGAAATCCGGGTCGCCAGTGCCATTATGGATCGCATGCAACTGCACGGAAATGCCCGCCGTCTGGCGCAGGAGGCATTCCGCGAAGGTAAGGCTGAAGATTTTCCGTTGCAGGAAGTGCTGGCCCGGGTACGTCAGAGTACCCAGGGACGGCTGGATCTGTTGCAGTTCTTTCTGGAGTTGCAGATTCAGGCCGCGTTTGCCGACGGCAGTCTGCATCCGAAAGAGCGTCAGCTGCTGTTTGTCATTGGCCGCGGGCTGGGCTTTTCTGAGCAGCAATTAGAGCGCCGTCTGCACATGCAGGAAGCCGCGTTTCGCTTTCAGCAGGGCGGTGGTTTCTATCGTCAGCAGTCTCAGCAGCAACAGGGCGGTTTCCGTCAGGCGCCAACCCGGGATCAGCTGGCGGATGCCTATGAACTGCTGGGGGTAGAGAAAGACGCCGGAGCCAAAGATCTCAAGCGTGCTTACCGGAAGCTGATGAACGAGCACCATCCGGACAAACTGGCGGCCAAAGGTCTGCCGCCGGAGATGATGGAGCTGGCGAAGCAGAAAGCGCAGGAACTGACAGCGGCCTATGAGCTGATCAAAAAAGAAAAAGGCTTTAAGTGATCCTCCGCGTCTCAGACGCGGTTTTGCGGATGTCCTGCAACAAAAGCTTCCAGATTTTCGGTCAGTTGGTTGGCCAGCGCCTGAATGGCTGAATCCGCGCCCCAGGCCACATGGGGCGTCAGCAGCAGGTTCGGTAAGTCTGCATGAGCCAGCAACGGATTGGACAAATCGGCTGGCTCGGCCGTAAACACATCACAGCCGGCCCCGCCCAGATGGCCGGATTGCAGCGCGGCGACTAAATCGGTTTCGTTGACCAGCCCGCCGCGACCGGTATTGATCAGCAGACTGCCGGGTTTCATCAGTGCCAGTTCCGGTGCGGCAATCAGGTTGGTTGTTGCTTCGCTGAGCGGACAGTGCAGGGTGATCACGTCAGCCTCTTTCAGCACCTGCGTAAAAGGCAGATATCCCTCACGACATTCGCTAGCACCCTTCCGTTCGGCAAAGATCACCTTCATACCAATCGCTGATGCCAGTTTGGCGACGGCCTGTCCCAGACTGCCGCTGCCAATGATCCCCAGCGTGCTGCCTGCAACATCCCCGATCGGATGGGTGAAAAAGCAGAACTGTTTTTTTTCCTGCCAGACGCCCGCCTGAATATCCTGATGATAGGCGAACAGATTTCGCCGGAGCGCAAACAGCATCGCGATGACATGTTCCGGGACTGAACCGGTGGCATAGCCGCGAATGTTACTGACCACAATGCCGTGTTCGCGGCAGTAATCCAGATCGACATTGTTGGTCCCGGTCGCAGCGATGGCAACCATTCTGAGCTGCGGCAACTGGCTGAGTGTCGTGGCATTTAAGACGACTTTGTTGGTGACGGCAATGGTGGCATGTTGCAGGCGTTCGACAACTTGCGCCGGGCGGGTTGCCGGGTATTCCTGCCACTGATGGTCAAAGGCGGGGCGGGGCAACGTGATCTGGCTGGGAATGGTATCTCGGTCAAGAAAAACAATCTGTTGCATCGCACGGGCTCCTTGTGGTGATGGCTTTGACTATGGGCGCAATGGTGTTCAGCGTGAGAATCAGCGCCAGACAGTAAACACCAGCGGGCGGATCGCTGCAAGTCTGAGGCAGCTTCAGACGGAGAGAAAACATCCCCGGGCAGACCGGGGATGGAGGCCGGTTTTCAGGCTACAGCAGGACAATCAGCACGATGGCCAGAGCCGTGATGAAAGCGGCAAAACCATAGCAGGCGATTTTTCCGGTTCGTCCGGCATGAATTTTCAGGTCGTGTAATCCGTGGTGCACCCGGTGCATCGCGTGCCACATCGGCAGGGCCAGCGTCAGGATCAGAAACGCCGCCCCGATCAGGCTGGATGCGAAGGCTTCGACCCGCTGATATTCAAAATGCTCAGCATCAAGGATACCCAGGGGCATCAGAATCCCCAGGACCAGAATGGTGACCGGCGTGACCATAGCAAACCAGGTACCGCCCGCGCCAAACAGTCCCCACCAGATCGGTTCGTCAGAACGTTTCGGGTGAGGATTGACCTTATCAGATGAATTCACAGGCATCTCCTTAGACCACAATCAGGACAATCAGGGAAATCACAGCGACCGCGGCCCACTGAGCTGCGATGACGAGCTCTTTTTTGATCACCTTGCCTTTCAGGCGGATAGGCATGACCTGCGGCATCAGCTTGAAAAAGGTTGCGGCGTGCAGCAGGCTGCCAGCCAGCGCCACGAGGTTCACCGCCACGATCACAGGATGGGCCATGAAATCCAGCCAGCCCTGCCAGGCTTCAGGCCCGGTCACCAGTGCGCCCAGTCCATAGGTCAGAAACAGGGTAAACAAAACCAGCGGCAGGACCGTGGCTTCTCGCAGCATGTAAAAACGGTAGAACGGATGGCTTTGCCACCAGTTCCTTGTCATCGGACGTACATACGGGTTGCGGTGACTCATCTGGATACCTCCGCTTTCTTCGGTGAACCATCCGGTTTGAGCATGGCAATCACAAAGTCTTTTGAGGATGCGAGTTTGCTCTGGTTGACCGCTGTGGCCGGGTCGACGTTTTTCGGGCAGACTTCGGAGCAATAGCCGACGAAGGTACAGCCCCAGGCCCCGTTGTCCCCGTTGATCAGTGGCATCCGTTCGGCTTTGCCCCGATCGCGGTTGTCGAGGTTGTAACGATGGGCCAGGGTCAGCGCGGCCGGGCCGAGAAATTGCGGATTGAGGCCAAACTGCGGGCAGGCTGCATAACACAGGCCGCAGTTGATGCACCCAGCGAACTGCTTATAGATATCCATTTGTGCCGGGGTCTGCAGGTTCGTCCCGTCCTCTGGTGTCCGGTCGTTGCCGATAAGGTAAGGTTTGATAGCCTCCAGACGTTCAATAAAAGGCGTCATGTCGACGACCAGATCTTTCTCGATCGGGAAGTTGGCCAGTGGTTCAATGGTCACGCCGTCCGGGTAGTCGCGCAGGAAGCTTTTACAGGCCAGTTTCGGGACCCCATTGACCATCACACCACATGAGCCGCAGATTGCCATCCGACAGGAGCAGCGGTAGGTCAGGTGCTTGTCGAGATGGTCCTTCACATGATTGAGTGCATCCAGCACGGACATGGTCTCGTCAAAGGGGACGCTGAAAGACTGCATGTGCGGCTCAGTGTCCTGCTCCGGGTCGTAACGCAGAATGGCGACGTTTTGGATACGGTTGGCTGTCATTCGGGGTGCTCCTCTGCTTTTGACGCATCTGCGGCAGCTTTTTCAGCGGCTTCGCCGTACAGCCGGGCTTTGGGCTGGGACTTGGTGATGGTGACATCGCTGTAATCAATGACGGGGGCACCCCCTTCGTTGTAGAAGGCCAGCGTGTGCTTCAGGAAGTTGGCATCATCCCGTTCGGTGCAACCGGCGTCGAGGCGCTGGTGGGCGCCGCGGGATTCCCGGCGCAGCATGGCTGAGTGGACCATAGCTTCCGCCACATCCAGCCCGTAGCCGATTTCAATGGCATAAAGCAGATCCGTGTTAAACACCTTGCCTTTGTCGTGAATGCTGATGCGCTTGTAGCGCGCTTTCAGCTCGGCCAGTTTATCCATGGTTTGCTGCATCAGATCGGCCTGACGGTAGATACCGCAACCGGCTTCCATGGCGTGTCCCATTTCGGTGCGGATTTCGGCCCAGTTTTCGTCGCCTTCCTGATGCATCAGGGCTTCAATTCGTGCGGCAGCCGCTTCGGCCTGGGTTTCAATTGCGGTGTCATTCCAGCCCCGGAATCCGGCGGCGTGTCTGGCGGCGTGCTCACCGGCGACGCGGCCAAAGACCACGAACTCTGCCAGAGAGTTGGAACCCAAACGGTTGGCGCCGTGCAGCCCGACAGAGGCACATTCACCGACGGCAAACAGGCCGCTGATGCGGGTTTCGCAGGTGGCATCGGTCTCAATACCGCCCATGGTGTAGTGGACGGTCGGGCGGATCGGGATCGGTTCTTTGGCCGGGTCGACATTGACGTAGGCTTTCGCCAGCTCGCAGATAAAGGGCAGGCGCTCGTTCAGGTAGTCTTCTCCCAGATGGCGAAGGTCCAGATGCACCACATCGCCCAGCGGATGGTCGATGGTGTTGCCTTTCTGCTGTTCATGCCAGAAGGCCTGCGACACTTTGTCCCGAGGGCCCAGCTCCATATATTTGTTTTTCGGCTGACCGACCGGGGTTTCCGGCCCCATGCCATAGTCCTGCAGGTAACGATAACCGTGCTTGTTGACGATAATGCCGCCCTCGCCGCGGCAGCCTTCGGTCATCAGAATCCCGGTGCCCGGCAGGCCGGTCGGGTGGTACTGGACGAACTCCATATCCCGCAGCGGAATGCCATGACGGTAGGCCATGGCCATGCCGTCACCGGTGACGATGCCGCCGTTGGTGTTGCAATGATATACCCGGCCGGCACCACCTGTTGCCAGAACCACAGATTTCGCCCTGATGGTGACCAGTTCACCTTCAGCCATGTGAATTGCGACCAGTCCCTGGATTTGCCCGTCGTCGACCAGCAGATCGAGCACGAAGAACTCATCAAAGCGCTTGATGTTGGTGTATTTCATGGAGGTCTGGAACAGGGTGTGCAGCATGTGGAAGCCGGTCTTGTCGGCTGCGAACCAGGTGCGCTCGACTTTCATGCCGCCAAAGCGGCGCACGTTCACTTCGCCGTTTTCCTTGCGGCTCCACGGGCAGCCCCACAGCTCCATCTGAATCATTTCGCGCGTTGCGTTTTTGACAAAATATTCAACAACGTCCTGTTCGCACAGCCAGTCGCCGCCACTCACGGTATCGTTGAAGTGGTTGTCCAGGCTGTCTTCTTCCTTGATCACTGCGGCTGAGCCGCCTTCTGCTGCCACGGTATGCGAACGCATCGGATAGACTTTGGAGATCAGGGCGATTTCCAACTCCGGATTGCTCTCTGCGGCTGCAATTGCGGTGCGAAGGCCGGCGCCACCGGCGCCGATGACTGCGATATCTGTGGTGATGGTCTGCACAGTTATCCTCCAGTAAATAATGCGGGTATCCGCTGGTGATTGAGTACGCCGACGCCGAGGGCGTCTGAACTGTACCGACAGTGTAGAAGAGCAATCAGAGGGAGGAATTGATTTGATTAGGGTTTTGCTTCGATATTGCGAGGTGTTGCATTGAATGTGACGGGGCTAACGGTAAAGCGCCAGAGACATTCAATCAGTCTGGCTCGTCTGTTTGGCAGCTGTTGTATTGATGCGGGGGAGACAGTGTTGTTGCTTTTCGGGCGAGCTATTCGGCTTTGTTCAAGCCGAATAGTTTGAGTTGTGACCGGCTCAGATAGTGCGTTCAGGCGCGTCCGGGAAGAAATCGCACGGCGCAAACTGATGCTGAGGCTCACCGGTATACGGATGGAAAAAGCTCAGCTCTGCCGCATGAAGTTGCAGGCGGGGTGCCAGCGCTTCGGCGGCTTCATGGGCGTAAAACTCATCACCCAGGATCGGGTGACCCAGCGCCTGCATATGGACACGCAGCTGGTGGGAACGACCGGTGATTGGGCGGAGTCTGACCAGACTGGTCTGGCCGTCACTTTCCAGCACTTCGTAATGGGTGACGGACGGTTTACCATCGTCAAAGCACACTTTCTGTTTCGGACGATTCGGCCAGTCGCAGATCAGCGGTAAATCTACCGTGCCGCTTTGTGGTTCCGGTGTTCCCCACACCCGGGCATAATAGACTTTTTCGGTCTGACGCTCGCGGAACTGGGCTTTGAGATGACGTTCGGCATCCTTGTTCAAAGCCAGCACGATCAGGCCCGAGGTTGCCATGTCCAGACGGTGGACAATCTGCGACTTCGGGTGGTCTGCCAGTACCCGGCTGAACACACTGTCGGCATGAGCCGGATCGCGGCCCGGATTGGACAGCAGGCCGGACGGCTTATTCACGGCAATAATGTCGCGATCGATGTAGAGAACATCCAGCCAGGGATCAGTCGGCGGGTTATAGGCCATCGGCGGTAAGGATTTCATGCTCGGGTCATCTCAGGGTTATCGTCGTTGCGGCGGGATGGTATCACAGGGCGGCAGACACTGCCTACCGCCCTGAAGGCTGGCCGGGTTCGGCCAGTCAGATTAGTTATGACTGACAGCGATCAGGCGCAGCGAATCCAGCTGGATCTGGGCTTTGCTGATGTAAGCGGTCAGATCCTGAATCTGGCTTTGCAGCAGGTCCAGTTCGTCATCACGGATATTCGGGTTCACCGCCTTCAGCGCCTGCAATCGGGCCAGCTCAGCGCCGAGCGTCGCTTCCATCTCCTGGCGTGCCGCATGGCGGACTTTGTCCAGCTCAGGGTCGACCAGTTGGTCACCCGCCGCAATCAGGGCGTGAATTTCCTTCTGGACCGAGTTGACCAGCTTGCTGCCGAGGTGACGGTTGACCGGGCTCAGCTGACGGTTGAAGCCTTCAAATTCCACCTTGTCGGACAGGTTGTTGCCCTTGGCATCCAGAAGAATGCGGATTGGCGTGTGCGGCAGGAAGCGGCCGATTCCGGATTGTTTCGGAGCCTGCGCATCCACCACATACACCAGTTCCAGCAGCAATGTCCCGGCCGGCAGCGCTTTGTTTTTCAGCAGGGAAACCGCAGTGGTCCCCACGCCTTCTGACAGCAGCAGGTCGATCCCGCCCTGAATCATCGGGTGTTCCCAGCTGATAAAGTGCATGTCTTCGCGCGACAGTGCGGTATCACGGTCGAACGTGATGGTGCAGCCGTCCTGCGGCAGTCCCGGGAAGCTGGAGACCAGCATGTGCTCGGACGGCGTGATCACCAGGGCATTTTCACCGCGGTCATCCTGATTCAGACCGATGGTGTCAAACAGACCCAGTGCGAACGTCACCAGATTGGTGTCGCCGTCTTTGGCGGCAATCTTGCTGACCAGTTCACGGGCAGCTTCGCCCCCGTTGGAATGGATTTCCAGCAGGCGGTCGCGGCCCTGTTCCATCTTGCTTTTCAGTTCGCTGTGCAGGCGGGCACTGTCGGTAATCAGCGCTTCCAGTGCTTCCGGACTGTGGTTATCGCTGGCCAGCAGGCTGATCAGTTGTGGCTGCACGGCTTCGTACACGGCACGGCCGGTCGGACAGGTTTCCTCAAAGGCGTTCAGGCCTTCGTTATACCAGTGCGCCAGCAGCGCCTGCGAAGTGCCTTGCAGATGCGGCACATGAATCTCGATATCGCGCAGCTGACCAATCCGGTCCAGACGGCCGATCCGCTGCTCCAGCAGATCCGGGTTGTTCGGCAGATCGAACATCACCAGCTGGTTGGCAAATTGGAAGTTCCGGCCTTCAGATCCGATTTCGGAACACAGCAGCACCTGAGCGCCGTCTTCGGCCTGAGCGAAGTAAGCCGCTGCCTTGTCACGCTCCAGAATCGACATGCCCTCATGGAACACGGTGGCACGAATGCCTTCTTTTTCCCGCAGTGCCTGTTCCAGATTCAGCGCGGTCTGCGCACGGGAGCAGATCACCAGCACTTTTTCGTTGCGGTTGGCTTTGAGGAAATCCAGCAGCCAGGTCACGCGGGGATCGAAGTTCCACCAGGTGGCTGCGTCGCCTTCAAATTCATGATAAATATCTTCCGGATACAGCAACTTGAGGACTTTTTCCTCTTCGCTGATCTTGCCCATCATCATGCCCGCGACACGCATCGCTGTGCTGTACTGAGACGGCATCGCCAGCGGATACAGATTCAGGTGGCGCTGCGGGAAGCCCTGCAC
This sequence comes from Photobacterium sp. 53610, assembly GCF_036409375.1. Classification (NCBI taxonomy): domain Bacteria; kingdom Pseudomonadati; phylum Pseudomonadota; class Gammaproteobacteria; order Vibrionales; family Vibrionaceae; genus Photobacterium; species Photobacterium sp. 53610. Next base: position 47,208 of record NZ_JAXOFS010000003.1, read on the forward strand.
GGCGGCACGGGTATTCCGGAATAGCACACGGCCGGTGCCGTGGCGGTCCATCAGGCTGTCGATCAGTTCCTGACGGGCGGCTGCCTGAGCGGTTTCATCGCTGTCTGAAGTCAGTGTTTCCAGCAGCGGAGCGATGTCCTGCTCCGGCAGCAGGCTGATCAGCGCCTGGCGGGTGTGGTCATCCAGTGCCTTTCCGGCCAGCAGCTCGGAAACTGCATCAGCGACCGGGGCATACTGGCGCTCTTCTTCCAGAAACGCGTCGTAATCGTAGAAGCGATCCGGGTCGAGCAGGCGCAGACGGGCAAAGTGACTCTGATGGCCCAGCTGGTCCGGGGTTGCCGTCAGCAGCAGGCAGCCCGGCGTTTTCTCAGCCAGCGCTTCAACGACCTGATATTCACGGCTCGGTTTGTCTTCGCTCCACACCAGATGGTGCGCTTCATCGACCACCAGCAGATCCCAGTCGGCTTCCAGAGCCTGTTCAAAGCGACGTTTGCTCTTGCGCAGGAAATCCAGTGAGCACAGCACATATTGGGCAGTATCAAATGGGTTGTGTGCATCTGCAAAGGATTCGACGCAGCGCTCTTCGTCAAAGATAGAGAAATGCAGGTTGAAGCGGCGCATCATCTCCACCAGCCACTGGTGCTGCAGGGTTTCCGGCACCAGGATCAAAATCCGTTCGGCACGGCCGGCCAGCACCTGCTGGTGGATGATCATCCCGGCCTCGATGGTTTTACCCAGACCGACTTCATCCGCCAGCAGGACGCGCGGTGCAAAACGGCGGCCGACTTCATGGGCAATGAACAGCTGATGCGGGATCAGTCCGGCACGCATGCCGCACAGGCCACGCAACGGACTTTTGTGTTGTTCGTGCTGGTTTTTCAGCGCACGGTAGCGCAGGGCGAAACGGTCCATGCGGTCAATCTGACCGGCGAACAGCTTGTCCTGAGGCTTGTTAAAACGGATCTGATTGCTAAGGAAAATTTCACGCAGTGTGACATTTTCTTCTCCGGTGTCCGTGCGGGTGCCGATATAGGTCAGCATGCCCTGTTGTTCTTCCACCTGCGCTACCTTGAGTGACCAGCCCTCCTGGCTTTCAGCCAGATCGCCGGTGTTAAACATCACACGGGTGACAGGGGCATCATGACGGGCGTAAACGCGATTCTCTTCACTGGCGGCAAACATCAGGGTGACGGTACGTGCATCCAGCGCGACCACAGTTCCTAACCCTAAATCACTTTCCGTGTCACTGATCCAGCGTTGACCCAAAGCAAATGGCATAGTGGAAAAAACCTTCTAATTATTTGAAATACTGGGGAGTTGCTTTCCGGTGGCGGTTTATATTTTGGCTACACTGAAATTAAGTGTAAGCCAGAAATCGCACCAGAAAAAAGGGGGCTAATGGTACTGCATGATGGGAGCGAGGTCACGAGCTAAGTGAGACTCTTATCGAGTGAGAAAATTGTCACAATATTTTCATTTTTTGCGGTCATTAATGGGATGCGGGTTTACGCTTAATAATGATAGCCGAGACCAATGGCTATCCCAGATGATCAAGGAGACGTCTATGGACGATGCTGATAGGAAAGTCTTTGTACTTGATACCAACATCCTGTTACATGAACCCCTCGCCATCTACTCCTTCAAAGAGCACGACGTTGTGATTCCCATGACGGTCCTGGAAGAACTCGACCGGATCAAAGACAGCAAACGGGATGTTGCCCGAGATGCCCGGGTCGCGATTCGCGCGCTGGAAGATATTTTTCATGATGCAACGCCGGAACAGATCTCTGCCGGTATTCCGCTCACGCGCGACGGTGAACATCAGGGTCGGATCGCGATTTTTGCCGACTATGAGATTCACGAAACGGTGCATGCGTTTGCGGATAAAGCCGGTGACAACCGGATTCTGAATGGGGTGCTCTACTTGCAGCATCACTATGCTCCCCGGGAAGTGGTGCTGATCACCAAAGACATTAACATGCGTCTGCGTGCCAAAGGGGCCGGGGTGTTTAATGTCGATGATTACCGTTCCGACCAGCTGATTGACGATGTCAGTCTGCTGACCAAAGGGTTCCACCGCTATCCGGGCAGTTTCTGGGAGCGGGTGGGAGAATGTCACTCTGAAAAACGCGGCCGCTCAACCCTGCACAAGCTGCCGCAGGAATTGTTTGATTCACCTTTTGTCAATCAGTACCTGATTGATCAGGACACGGATTTTGCCGCCCGGATCCAGGATCTCGACGGGGAAAACGTCACTCTGAAAGATCTGGGGCATGAGCGGTTGATGCACCGTCAGGCCTGGGGGATTCATCCGAAGAATATTTATCAGGGCATGGCGCTCGATGCGCTGCTCGATCCGGATATTGATCTGGTGATCCTGACCGGCCCGGCCGGCTGTGGTAAGACGATCCTGGCGATGGCGGCTGCGCTGGAGCAGGTGATTGAAAAAGGGATGTATGACAAGATTATCGTGACCCGGAATACCCCGGATATCGCCGAATCCATCGGTTTCCTGCCGGGGACGGAAGAAGAGAAGATGATGCCCTGGCTGGCCGCAGTGACAGATACCATGGAAGCACTGCACAAGCATGATGTCTGCACCGACGGCTCGATGAAATACATTTTCGAAAAAGCCAACATCCAGTTCAAATCGATTAACTTTATGCGCGGCCGCTCGATTCAGAACGCCTTTGTGTTGCTGGATGAGTGTCAGAACCTGACCGCGTCGCAAATCAAGACCATCATCACCCGGTGTGGTGAGGGCACCAAGCTGGTCTGTTCCGGTAACTTGGCACAGATCGATTCTACATACCTGTCGCCTGTGACATCAGGCCTGACCTATATCGTTGAACGATTTAAGGATTTTGAAGGCAGTGCCAACATTTATCTGAATGGCGTGGTCCGCAGCCGTCTGGCGGAATTTGCGGAAGAAAACCTGTAATCACAGGGCGTGTGATCTGCCGGAGTACTCAGCGCCCCAGATATTTTCTTAACCCATCATCTGATGCCTCACTCAGCACCTGCTGGGTGGGGCCACACACCTGAATGCGACCCTGATCGACAAAGGCACAATGGTCGGCGATCTTCATGGCGTCATCCGGGCTGTGGGTGATCATCAGCACCGTGATCCCGGCTTCTTTCGCCAGACCGGCAACCAGATCCAGCATTTCCTGCCGCAGCGCCGGATCCAGGGCAGAAAAAGGCTCATCCAGTAACAGCAGCGGGCGGTGGCGCACCAGGCAGCGAGCCAGTGCGACCCGTTGTTTCTGGCCGCCGGAAAGCTGCTCCGGCAGGCGATCCAGATACGGGCCGATCCCCACCCGCTGGGCAGCCGTTTGAACCTGCACTTTCTCTGCGGCGCTGAGCTTGAGGCCGGGATGGATCCCCAGCGCAATGTTGTCGAACACACTCAGGTGCGGAAACAGGTTGTGATCCTGAAACAGGATCGACAGCGGTCGCTCTGCCGGTGATTGCCGGTCAATTTTTTCACCGTCGATATAAAGCTCGCCACTGTCGGGTTTGAGGAATCCGGCAATCATCGCCAGCAGGGTACTTTTGCCAGCCCCGCTGGGGCCGATTACGGCCAGGATGTCGCCTTTATCGACGCTGAGATCGAAGCTCAGCGTCATGGATTCCTGATGACCATGGCGGTAGCAGTGACAGAGTTGGGACAGGGTCAGCATCGGGGCAGTCATAGGTTATCCATGTGAAGCGTGAACGGAGGAAGCGGTGCGGGATATGAGCAGGCGCTCCACCGCAGTAAAAATTCCCAGGCTGAGCAGCAGCAGGAATAGTGCGGCAACGGCAGCAGCATCCATCTGATAGCTGTCCATCAGCTGGAACAGGTAGAGCGGCAGCGTCTGAAAATCCTGACTGCCGAACAGGGCAATGGCCCCGAGATCGCCCAGTGACAGGACAAAGCTGATTGCCATCGCCTGAGCGACTGGTTTGCGCAGCGCCCGCCATTCCACCAGATACAACCGGGACAGGCCGCGCATGCCCAGACTCTGACACAGCGGGTTGTACTGCTGGGCCAGATGCAGCATGGGCTGACTCAGGGTCTTGATGACATAAGGCAGCGCCATCAGGGCATTGACGGCGACCACCACCCAGAAAGCCGAGGCAAATACATCGGTGAACTCGCGCAGTAACAGAAACAGCCCGGTGCTGATCACCAGGCCCGGCGTGACCAGAATGATGGTGCCGATCAGCTCCAGGCCATCGGCTGAGGCTTTGTAATGCTGCAAACGCCAGAACCGGCTGGCACAGAGAATGGCAATCCCACCGATCAGGGCCAGCAGGCAGGCCAGTGCAGCGATTTGCAGCGAGTGGCTGACGGCCTGCCAGAGTGCAGGCGTACTGAGTAAGCCGGGCAGTTTGCTGTTGATCCCTGCACTCAGCACGGCCAGCATCGGCGGTATCACCAGCAGCAGCACGGCACCGATCCAGAATCCATCCCAGCATCGGGCCGCCCGGCTGTCGAGATAGTTCGGGTGGCCCTGCTGTACCCGGCCGGTAAGGGTCGACAGTGGCCGGGCAAAGCGCTGACTCACGAGGACCAGCGAGCAGCAAAGCAGCATCTGCCAAAGCGCCAGCATGGCACCGGCGGCTAAATCAAAGTCATATCGCAGCGCCTGATAAATGGCCAGCTCGATGGTGGTTGCTTTCGGGCCGCCGCCAAGAGACATGATGACGGCAAAACTGGTGAAACAGAGCATGAAGACCAGACCTGCCACCTGCGGCAGTTGCTGACGCAGCCGCGGCCAGGCGACCAGCCGGAACAGCGGCCAGCCTCGCATCCCTAAGTGTGCGGCGAGCTGATGCTGTTCGGCGGGAATGCCTTCCAGACTTTGCAGCATCAACCGGCTGGCCAGCGGCAGGTTAAGAAAAACATGGGCCAGCAGAATGCCGTTCAGGCCATAAATACTGAACGGCAGTTTCATCTCCAGCGTCGCCAGCCACTGGGCCAGCAGGCCGCTGTTGCCATAAATGGCCAGCAGACCGAACACGGCGACCAGAACCGGCAGAACGACGGTCATGGCGAACAGGCGCAGCAGCAGCGCCCGGCCGGGAAAACGGCGGCGTGACAGGGCATAAGCGACTGGGATGGCCGGGAGCACGCTCAGCAGCGTTGATAAAATGGCCTGCTGAAAGCTGAATGCAGTGACATGGCGCAGGTAAGGATCCTGCCAGAGCGCCAGCGGCCGGATGTCGGTCGCCTGCGCCAGCAGAGCGCTGAGCGCTCCGCCGACCAGGATCAGAATGAGCCCGGCACTCAGCAGGCCGGGCAGGCTGGAACGGGAAAGTAACAACGTCAGTCCTACAGGATTATTGCGTCAGGGCTGTTTGCCATTCGCGGACCCAGGTTTTGCGCTCTTTCGCAACTTCGTCAGCACTGAATTCCAGCGATTTGGCCGGACGCGGCAGTGCTTTGAACGCTTCAGGCAGCGGCTGATCGGTGACCGGATACATCCAGTTGCCGGTCGGGATCTGGGACTGGAAGCCCGGCGTCAGGATAAAGTTCATGAACTTATCCGCCAGCGCCTGATTTGGGCTGTGCTTCAGTTTAGCGGCAACTTCCACCTGCATGTAGTGGCCTTCACTGAAGTTGGCCGCTTTATATTTGTCTTCCTTCTCGGCAATGATGTGATAGGCCGGGGAAGTGGTGTAAGACAGCACCAGATCGGTCTCGCCCTTGAGGAACATATTGTAGGCTTCTGACCAGCCTTTGGTGACGGTCACGGTCTTCTTGGCCAGTTGCTGCCAGGCATCAGAGGACTGGTCTCCGTAGACGGATTTCACCCACAGCATCAGCCCCTGACCCGGGGTCGAAGTACGCGGATCCTGATAGATCAGATTCAGGTCGTCACGTTCGACCAGCGCTTTCAGGCTGGCTGGCGGGTTCTTGAGCTTCTGGCTGTCGTAAATAAAGGCGAAATAACCGTAATCGAAAGGCACGAAGGTTTGATCCTGCCAGCCCCCCGGAATGGTGACAGCGGATGTGTCGACACCGCTTTTTGCCAGCAGCCCGGTTTTCTTCGCTTCCGTCATCAGGTTGTTGTCCAGACCCAGCAGGACATCGGCTTTCGTGTTTTTGCCTTCCAGACGGACACGGTTGAGGATGGACACCCCATCGTCCAGCGCAACGAACTGCAAATCACAGCCACATTCTTTTTCGAAGGTTTTTTCAATTGCAGGGCCCGGGCCCCAGTCTGCGGTAAACGAACTGTAGGTGTATACCGTCAGAGTCGGTTGAGCAGCGGCTGCAGACGAGGTGGCAACCAGTAAGGGTAAAGCTTTCAGTATGTGTTTCACAAAGCGCTCCTGAGTACCTGCTTGGCAGGGAATTCCGATTTCTTCAAGGCGCGGCGTTGAGTGAGCGGGAGCACGTCCCAGGAAAGTCACGAAAAGGGAAAGTAATGATGTGCTTTCAGTTTCTCAATTCCTACGCCAGCATGACCTGGTTCAGGTTCAATGGGTCCCGTGTGCTGCATATGAATAAACAGACACGATCTCAGTCCGGAGACTCCCCATGAGAACGGCTCTCATTGTAAACGGGGCGGGCACGGGTTGCCAGCCGGAATTATTAGCGGATGCCAGTCTGGGATCCGGGAACTAGCGAATCTCATTCAGGCGCCAGTCATAATCATACCTTGGGCTGGTGAGCGTGACCGGCTGTTTACGGTAGCGGTTGAGGTGTTTCTGCAGATCTGTCAGTGAGCCGAAATCAGACTGATACCAGTCATAAATCGAAGACAGCCGGACTTGCCCGCCTTTGTCATCGACGCCTTTGGGGCTGTTGGTGAAGCGGCGTGCGGCGCCGTCGAGCTGAGCATTGATCTGGTCGGCATGCATGACTTCCGGCAGCAGATCCGGGCAGCCCAGACTGGCGCAGTTCACCACATAGTGAATGCGTTTGTCCTGCCAGATCGGGCGGAGAATACGGTGCTCGATATCGTTCAGGGACAGTTTTTTGCCGTCAATGGTGATCAGCTGTTCATCCCAGGGCCCGAAACTGAACAGCCCCCCCAGCTTGGTAATTGAGCTGACCGGATAGTGGTCGAGGATCACTTTGACGGTCAGCGCATTGTAGAGATTCACCCAGTATGCGAACTGCTCATTGCGGTTTAAACGACGGGGATCGCGTGAGGTCAGCCCGGCAATATACTGATTCAGGCTGCTTTTATCTTGTGGACTGACTGCAGCGTAGCGAAAACGGGTCTGTTGTGGGGCGACGAGCAGGTAGGTGTTCAGCAGACTTTGCCAGACGCTGTGATCCACTGTGGTGGTGCTTTTGGGGTTGCTGGTTTGCCAGAACGGCCAGAGGTCGGCTTTTGGCGCGGCCATGGGGGCTGATGAGAAGCTGAGTAAAATCAGGACAGTGAATAAAGGCAGAGCCCGGCGGAACGAAAACATGTGAACACCTCTGTAGATGGTTGATATCTAAGAGACCGAAAGGAAACGCGTTTCTTTCTGGTTCGTGTGATGTCTTGCCTGCAGACCTGAACAAAACACCCTGCCGGAGCAGGGTGTCTGAGGCTGACTCTTGAGTATAGATCAGGCTAAAAAAGCCGGGATCTTGCTTTCATATTCCGCGATTTTATCTTCGTGTTGCAGCGTCAGGCCAATGTTGTCCAGACCGTTCAGCAGGCAGTGGCGGCGGAACTCGTCGATTTCAAATGAATACGATTTGCCGTTGGCACTGACCGTCATGGTTTCCAGATCAACCGTCACTTCGGCGCCTTCATTGGCTTCGACATACTGGAAGATTTCGTTCACTTCCGTTTCCGTCAGGCGTACCGGCACCATCTGGTTATTGATTGAGTTACCGTAGAAGATGTCGGCAAAGCTGGGTGCAATCATTACTTTGATGCCGTAATCCGCCAGCGCCCACGGGGCGTGTTCGCGGGAAGAACCACAGCCGAAGTTTTCCCGGGCCAGCAAGATGCTGGCACCCTGATAGCGCGGGTAGTTCAGGACAAATTCCGGATTGGGTTGCTCACCCGCATCGTCCAGAAAACGCCAGTCGTGGAACAGGTGCTTGCCAAAGCCAATGCGGTTTACTTTCTGTAAAAACTGTTTCGGAATGATGGCGTCAGTGTCGACGTTCGCGGCATCCAGCGGCACCACCAGTCCGGTATGTTGTTGAATTCCTGCCATGGGTATTTTCCTTCTCTTGTTAGGCGGTGGCTCTGTTAGGCGGTCGCAAGGGTTTCTTGGTCCAGCTCGCGGATATCCACGAAGTGACCGGCACAAGCTGCAGCAGCTGCCATGGCCGGGCTCACCAGATGGGTGCGGCCATCACGGCCCTGACGGCCTTCGAAGTTCCGGTTACTGGTGGAAGCGCAGCGCTCCCCGGGACCCAGACGGTCGTTGTTCATCGCCAGACACATGGAGCAGCCCGGCAGACGCCATTCAAAACCGGCTTCAATGAAGATTTTGTCCAGACCTTCCTGTTCCGCCTGCGCTTTCACCTGCTCAGAGCCGGGAACCACCAGCGCCTGAACGTTTGGTGCAACCTTGCGGCCTTTGGCAACGGCGGCCGCGGCACGCATATCTTCAATGCGGGAGTTGGTGCAGGAGCCGATGAAGACTTTATCGACCGGGAAGTCTGACAGTTTTTTGCCGGCCTGCAGACCCATGTAGGCCAGAGCTTTCTCGGCAGAAGCACGCTCGACCGGATCGCTGAAGTTTTCCGGAGCCGGGATTGGCTCGTCCACCGCAATCACCTGACCCGGGTTGGTGCCCCAGGTGACCTGAGGTTTGATGTCTGCGGCATTCAGGGTGACGACTTTGTCGAACTGCGCATCCGGATCAGATTTCAGGGTTTTCCAGTATGCGACGGCAGCTTCAAAGTTGGCATCCGTTGGTGCAAAGTGGCGGCCCTGAATGTAGTCGAAGGTGGTCTGGTCCGGCGCAATCAGACCGGCTTTGGCGCCCAGTTCGATCGCCATGTTACAGACCGTCATCCGGCCTTCCATGGTCAGGTCGGTAATGGCTTCGCCGCAGAATTCCACCACATGGCCTGTTCCACCGGCGGCAGTGGTTTCTCCGATGATGGCCAGAATGATGTCTTTGGCAGTGATCCCCGGTGCGACTTTGCCTTTGACCTCAATTTTCATGGTCTTGGCGCGGGCCTGTTTCAGGGTTTGGGTCGCCAGCACATGTTCAACCTCAGACGTGCCGATACCGAAGGCCAGTGAGCCAAATGCACCGTGGGTAGCGGTATGGGAATCGCCGCAGACGATGGTCATGCCCGGCAGGGTGATCCCCAGTTCCGGCCCCATGACGTGCACGATGCCCTGATATTTGTGGTTCAGGTCATACAGTGTGACGCCGAATTCTTTGCAGTTTTTCGCCAGCGTTTCCATCTGGATGCGGGCCATCTCGCCCGAAGCCTTGATATCTTTGGTCTGGGTCGAGACGTTGTGGTCCATGGTGGCAAAAGTTTTGCCGGTCTGGCGGACCTGACGGCTTTTTTCGCGCAGGCCGTCAAAGGCCTGCGGAGAAGTCACTTCATGAACCAGATGACGGTCGATATACAGGATCGGGTTTTCGCCTTCAGCCTCGACCACGATGTGGGCATCATAAACTTTTTCGTACAGCGTTTTGCCTGTTGTTGTGTTTGACATTGCTCGTTTGCTCCTCGTGGTTCAGCTTACGCCTGACGAATGTAGGCTGCGATCTTGTCGCCTATGGCGTCGGTCGACAGTGCCGGACGGTCTCCGGCCAGATCTGCAGTCAGTTCCCCGGCTTCCAGTGCCTGAGAGACGGCTTGCTCAATGGCGCGTGCCGCTTCTTCTTCACCCAGGCTGTAGCGCAGCATCAGGGCTGCCGACAGGATTTGTGCCACCGGATTGGCGATGTTTTTGCCTGCGATATCCGGTGCGGAACCGCCTGCAGGTTCATACATGCCAAACTTGTCCTGGTTCAGGCTCGCTGACGGCAGCATGCCCATGGAACCGGTGATCATGGCGCACTCGTCTGAGATGATGTCGCCGAAGATGTTGGAACACAGCATGACGTCGAACTGGGACGGATCTTTGATCAGCTGCATGGTAGCGTTGTCGATGTACATGTGGCTCAGTTCGACATCCGGATAATCTTTGGCGATCTGTTCCACCACTTCGCGCCACAGGATTGAGCTTTGCAGCACGTTGGCTTTGTCGATTGAGCAGACTTTTTTACGGCGCAGGCGTGCAGATTCAAAGGCAATCCGGGCAATCCGTTCAATCTCGTAACGGTGATAGACCTCGGTATCGAAGGCCTTTTCCATCGCGCCTTCCCCTTCGCGGCCCTTCGGCTGGCCGAAGTAGATCCCGCCGGTCAGTTCGCGGACCACCACGATGTCGAAACCACGGGCAGAAATGTCAGCACGCAGCGGAGAAAATCCTTCCAGACCACTGTGGATCTGCGCCGGACGCAGGTTACAGAACAGCTGGAAGTGTTTGCGCAGCGGCAGCAGTGCACCGCGCTCTGGCTGATCATTGGCAGGCAGGTGTTCCCATTTCGGACCGCCGACCGAGCCGAACAGAACGGCGTCGGCAGCTTCGCAGCCTTTCAGGGTCTGCTCTGGCAGTGGTGAGCCGTGATTGTCGATGGCAATGCCACCGACATCAAACTCCTCACGGGCCAGGGTGAAGCCGAACTTTTCTTCGACGGCATCCAGCACTTTATGCGCCTGACGCATCACTTCCGGGCCAATCCCGTCGCCGGGTAACACAGCAATTTGATAGCTTTGACCTGCCATGGTTATACAGTCTCCATTTTAGCTTTTTGTTTAATTTCTTCGATTTGTTCGGCGCGGTGAATGCTGTTAATCACATGCAGCAACGCCTGACCTGAGGCTTCAACAATGTCGGTTGCCAGACCGGTGCCGTGGTATTTACGGCCCTTGTAGTTGGCGATGATATCGGCCTGACCCAGACCGTCTTCCCCTTCACCTTTGGCTGTCAGTTCGAATTTCTCCAGCACAATCTCGTAGCCGGTCAGGCGGTAAATGCATTGATACAGGGCGTCGACCGGACCGTTTCCGACGGCGGCTTCGCATTTCTCTTCTTCACCGCATTGCAGTTTGATGCTGGTGGTTGCCATCACGCTGCCAGACTGGACGCTCAGGTAGTTCAGTTTGTAGAAATCGTCTTCTGCACGCAGGTTAGCGAAGTACATCAGGGCTTCTAAGTCGTAGTCGAAGACCTGACCCTTGCGGTCGGCCAGTTTCAGGAAGTCGGCATACAGGGTATCCAGGCTGTAGTCCTGCTCGGTGTAGCCCATGGCATCCATATGGCTCTTCACTGCGGCGCGGCCGGAACGGCTGGTCAGGTTCAGCGCCTGATTCTTCAGACCGATGGATTCAGGGGTCATGATTTCGTATGTGTTCTTGTTCTTCAGAACGCCGTCCTGATGAATACCGGAGGAGTGGCTGAAGGCATTGGCACCGACAATGGCTTTGTTGGACTGAATCGGCATGTTGCACAACTGGCTGACCAGGCGGCTGGTGCGGGAAATTTCCTCATGCTTGATATTAGTGGTGACACCCAGCAACTCCGCCCGGGTTTTGATGATCATGGCGATTTCTTCCAGTGCGCAGTTCCCGGCGCGTTCGCCAATGCCGTTGATGGTACCTTCGACCTGACGGGCACCGGCCTGCACGGCTGACATGGAGTTGGCAACGGACATCCCCAGATCGTCGTGGCAGTGGACGGAAATCACTGCTTTATCAATGTTTGGCACCCGGTTGAACAATTGGGTAATGATGCCGCCGAATTCGCTGGGCAGGGTGTAACCTACGGTGTCCGGGATGTTGACTGTGGTGGCACCGGCTTTGATGGCAGCTTCGACCATGCGGCACAGGTTATCAATCGGTGTCCGGCCAGCATCTTCACAGGAAAATTCCACATCATCCGTATACTTGCGGGCGCGTTTGACGGCGGCAACGCCCATCTCGATGACGTCATCGTAGCTGCGGCGCAGTTTGTCCTGAACATGGATGGTGGAGGTGGAAATGAAGGTGTGGATACGGAAGGCTTCGGCAACTTTTAACGACTCGGCGGCGACATCAATGTCATTGGTGACTGCTCGGGACAAGGCGCAGACCCGGCTGTTTTTGATGTGCTTTGCAATGGTCTGGACCGATTCAAAATCGCCCGGCGAGGAAACCGGGAAACCGGCTTCAATCACATCAACGCCCAGGCGCTCCAGCGCATAAGCGATCTGCAATTTTTCTTTGACGGTTAAGCTGGCGGACAACGCCTGTTCGCCGTCGCGCAAGGTGGTGTCGAAAATGATGACCTGATCGTTGTTCATGATTGCTTCCTTTTATTGGCCTGCCTGTTTAATCATGGCTTGTTCGCGTCCTTTGCGCCGGGCCTGATACGAAAAACCCGCGCTTAGTGCGCGGGTTCTTCTGAAACTTTAGCGGTGAATTTCACCCATCAGCTACCCACGCGATTGTTCACGATAAGGAGTAGGCTGAGTAGAAGGATGAATTGTGTTTGCATTTTATTTTTCCGCTGTGTTGTTGACCAAAGGAATATCAGATTGTGCAGACAAGCGTCAAGCCTTAATTGCATCTTTATTCGCAGACCGGGCAGTTTTGGCTGCGGGCAGGCCGCTGAACAGAAACGCGCACAGCCCCACATTGGTGTGCATTGTCATTATCCTTCCTCGAAATCGTCACCCGGTTGTCATCTCTGCTTCCTAGTCTGGCTTTATGGATTATGAGGAGAATAGTGCTATGACTGTGACCGTATTGGCACCCATCCAGCGCTTTGATTACGCCTTTTCCAGTTTATGTTTGTGTCACCGCTTCAATCAGCCGGTGGCGACGCTGAGCCGTCTGATTTCACGCTCCGGTGATGGCCCACTTTATGTCATGTTTGGCCTGCTGGCCTGGGGACTGGACGGTCAGCAGGGCGGTCAGGTACTGGCGATTGGCCTGCTGGCTTTTCTGCTGGAATTACCTGTCTATCTGGTTCTGAAAAATACTTTTAAACGAAACCGGCCGGCCCGGCTTCCCAGTTTCATCCAGCCTTCGGACAAATACAGTCTGCCTTCCGGACATACGGCGGCGGCTTTTCTGATGGCTTCCCTCATCTCAACGTTTTACCCGGCAGCAGCCTGGATCGTCTGGCCCTGGGCGATGCTCATTGGGTTCTCCCGTGTGCTGCTGGGTGTGCACTTTATTACCGACATTGTGGCAGGCGCGCTGCTTGGCATGATGTGTTTTGATGTCGTCAAGGGGGCGATATGAAGATACTTTACGGCGTCCAGGGGACGGGAAATGGCCATATATCCCGTGCGAGGGAAATGGCGCGGGCATTTTCAGAGCTGGGAGTGGCGGTTGATTTCCATTTCTCAGGCCGGGCGGCGGATCAGTACTTCGACATGGATTGTTTCGGTGATTACCGTACCGCAAAAGGGCTGACCTTTGTCACGGAACAGGGCAAGGTCAATCAGTGGAAAACGTTTTGTCAGAACTCCCTGGTGAACTTCTGGCGGGAAGTGAAAGCACTGGATCTCAGCGGTTATGATCTGGTGCTGAATGATTTTGAACCGGTCTCAGCCTGGGCAGCACGGCGGCAGGGTGTTCGTACACTCGGACTCAGCCATCAGAGCGCATTTTTATTTGATGTGCCCAAAGAAGGGGAAGGCTGGCTGGACAGGCAACTGATCCGTTATTTTGCACCCACCGACCAGCAAATCGGCCTGCACTGGTATCACTTCGGTGCACCGATCCTGCCCCCGATCGTCCCGCGGTCACATACGCCGCCGCCCGCGACTGACGGTTCGGTACTGGTTTACCTGCCGTTTGAAGACCTGCAACAGGTGCTGGCACTGCTGCATCGTTTCTCTGACGTCACGTTTTATTGTTATCACCCTTCAGTCAAACAGGATGTGCGCCAGGGCAATGTTTATGTCTGTGCGCTCAGCCGGACCGGGTTCCATCAGCGACTGGCGGTGTGCGACGGCGTGATCGCCAACGGTGGGTTTGAATTACCGTCTGAATCCATTGCCCTGGGCAAAAAACTGTTGCTGAAACCGCTTCAGGGACAATACGAACAAATGAGTAATGTGGCGACTCTCGAGCTGATGGGACTGGCAGCCAGTATGCATGCTTTGGATGCCGGAGCGTTGCGGAACTGGCTTGCAAGCCATTCGCCGGGGCAGGTTGTCTGGCCGGATGTTGCACTGGCCGTCGCGCAATGGGTGCAGGAGGGGGAAACGCAAACGGCACAGGATTTGTGCCAGTCGTTATGGGAGCCGATCAGTTTTCCGGAGCCTGTACTTGAAACCGTCAGAGATCTGGGTCCGGCAGCCGATTCCACCGGACTGAAATCAATAATCACTGGTATTTATTGATCCCGCCATTTTCACCGGGCGCGTACAGCTCCCGGTGTTCAAAAATCGCGTAACTCATTGAATTTTATATTTACTCATATTGTTTTATATCCTTTTAGATGTTTTTAGAGTCGGGATATCTGCTTGTTTTTCTTTGGACAATCGTTCAATATCGGGTGCTTTCATACCCTTAGAATCAGGCTGGAGCCTTTGACGGTATTGGTATCATCAATCTTTTGAATAATACTGATTTCCCCCAGCTTTCGATGGGTATGTGAGGGCGCTGTGCTGCCGGATGTTGTGAGCATGGTTCTCTGGATGATTCGAAGAAGAGGTCAGAAATGGCGCGTAGAGGTATGTCTTTCCAAGCAGCAGACAATATGACCATGGGGTCGGGTCTGCGGAACATTGATCTGAATCTGCTGACAGTATTCGATGCGGTGATGCAGGAGCAGAATATCACCCGGGCAGCACATAATCTGGGTATGTCCCAGCCCGCAGTCAGTAATGCCGTTGCCCGACTGAAATCGACCTTCGATGATGAGCTGTTTGTCCGCCATGGAAGGGGAATTCAGCCGACGGTTCGGGCCAAGCAATTATTCGGTCCGGTCCGCCAGGCTTTGCAATTGATTAAGAATGAACTGCCGTCTGCAGCTTTCCTGCCGGAAACCTCGAACCGGCTGTTCAGAGTTGCGGTCTGCAGTCCGCTGGATATGCGCTTTGCGCCTCACATCCTGCGTCAGCTGGCAGATGCCGCTCCCAAAGTACAGGTTGCTCTGGAAGCCGGGGTTGAGATTGATCTGGTTCAGAAACTGCGTTATCAGGAGCTGGACTTTGTGATTGATTACCTGCGTTTTGACGAGCAGGGGGTCACCTCCACCGAGTTGTTCAGAGACGAACTGGTGGTCGTTGCCGCCGGAAATCATCCGCGTCTGCAGGGCACCCTCAACGCCGAAGAATTTGCCGGGGAAAAACATGCCGTACTGAAATCTGTTCCCGGTGCGAGAGGATTTGCCGAGACGGTGTACCAGCTGTCTCCTGGCTGCCAGGTCGCTTATCAGGGTGGAAGCCTGAGCAATATTCTCTATGTGGTCGGTCAGTCTGAACTGATCGCTGTGGTGCCAAGGTGGCTGGCGGCTTCTATGGCAGAGACACTGTCGCTGCAGTTACTGACATTGCCGTTTGAAGGGAAAAGTATCAGCGGGTATCTGAGCTGGCACGATTCATCGCAAAAAGATAAAGGTCATCAGTGGTTGCGTGAGCAGCTGTTGGCAATCTGTGAAGCTGAAACCTGCTGAGACACGGCACGTCAGAGCACGGCACCGCTATACATCGGCACAGCCAGGCCAAGCTGCACTTTTGCCTGCTTGCATCTTTTCAAAGCAGTTACTCATCGCAGTTACTGAAATCAACGGCCGCTCCCTTTGTCAGGAAGCGGCTGTTTTTTCATGAATTCATGACCCCTGTGTCTCCTGAAAGCAGCGGCCGTAAGGCAGAGTGAGAGCCATGCGGCATTCTGCTCTAAACTCTTTACGGGGCTGTTGCCTTTTGACGTCCGATCAGTAGACTTTCCGCTCCTTCAGCGAACAGCTGTAAGCTAACAACACGGCAGAGCAGTATATGTCACAACTCGAGTACCACATCGTTCACCGCATCCGGCAGCAAATCAATCGTCTGGGACCGAACACAGCACTTCGTTATCCGCAGAATGGTCAGTGGCGGGATATCAGCTGGCACGCGCTGGGGGAACAGGTGCATCAGCTGGCGCTGGCGTTGCTGGCTCAGGGAGTTGGTGTTCAGGATAAAATCGGTATTTTCTCTCCGAATATGGTGCGCTGGACTATCGCTGATCTGGCAACCCTTTATCTGCGTGGTGTGACGGTGCCGATATACCCGACCAGTACGCCTCAGCAGGCGGCTTACATCATCAACAATGCCGATATCCGGGTGCTGTTTGTGGGGGAAAAGGCACAGCTTGATGCGGCGCTGGCCGTTGCCGCCGAATGTCCGCAACTCGAGCGCATTGTGCTGATGGAAGGGGACTGTGAAACGGAAGTACCGCAGGTATGTGATTATGCTCAGTTTGTCTCTGAGTCGACGCAGGCTGATCCGGATGAATTGGCGGCACGACTGGATGACTGCCGGATGGAAGATTTGCTGACCCTGATTTATACCTCGGGGACCACAGGCACGCCGAAAGGGGTGATGCTGGATTATGCCAACTTCGCAGCTCAGCTTGAAGGTCATGATCAGCGACTGGCCCTCAGTGAGGGAGATATATCTCTGTGCTTCCTGCCGCTGTCCCATGTGTTCGAGCGGGCCTGGACCTTCTATGTGTTACATCGGGGCGGCATCAACTGCTACCTGACGGACACCAATGCCGTGCGTGAAGCGCTGGTCGAAGTGCGGCCAAACGTGATGTCCGCAGTGCCGCGTGTCTATGAGAAAATTTATGGAGCCGTGCAGGCCAAAGTTGCCAAAGCGCCGGTTCACCGCCGTGCACTGTTTCATGCTGCGGTTGCGATAGGCAGCCGGATGGCAGCGTGCCGTCAACAGCAGCGACAACCGTCTGCGTTGCTGAAGTTGGCGCACAGAGCGGCAGACAAGCTGGTGCTGTCGAAACTGCGGGATGTGCTGGGCGGCCGGATCAAGTTTATGCCATGCGGCGGTGCCAAGCTGGATGCAGGCATTGGTCGTTTCTTCCATGCGATCGGAATTAACGTCAAGCTGGGCTACGGTATGACGGAAACGACGGCCACCATTTCCTGCTGGGATGACGGGGCGTTTAATGCAGACTCCGTCGGAACCGTGATGCCCGGTGCAGAAGTCAGGATTGGCGAGAATAACGAAATTCTGGTCCGGGGGCCGATGGTCATGCGGGGGTATTACAAACTGCCGGAAGAAACAGCCGCGAACTTTACCAAGGACGGCTTCCTGAAAACCGGTGATGCCGGGGCCTTTGACACGCAGGGCAATCTGTTCATTACCGATCGGATCAAAGAACTGATGAAAACCTCAGGCGGGAAATATATTGCCCCGCAGGTGATTGAGGGAGCGATTGGTAAGGATACCCTGATCGAACAGATTGCTGTGATTGCGGATGCCCGGAAGTTTGTGTCTGCGCTGGTGGTCCCTTGTTTTGAGACTCTGGAAAGCCATGCCCGGGAGTTGAATATTAAGTATCACAACCGGTTGGAACTGCTGAAAAACAGCCAGATTCTGGCGATGGTTGAAAAACGGATTGCCGAGCTGCAGAAAGATCTGGCCAAGTTTGAGCAGGTGAAGAAATTTACCCTGCTGCCGAAAGCTTTTTCTATGGATGACGGTGAGCTGACTCCGACACAGAAACTGCGCCGTAAGGTCATTCTTGAGCGCTACCACAAGCAAATTGAAGCCATGTACAAAGAGAGTCACCGGAAAGAGCCGCCGCAGCACTGAGGGTCGGTAGCTTCACCGCTGTCGCCCCAGAGTCTGCTCAGTCAGCTTGTTCACTTCGCTAATTCTCATCGTTTGTCCGCATCGCGAGTTCAAATCACTTGCTCGCATCGTTTGGGGATGAATCAGCAGCCTGTTTGTCAGGCTGCTGCCAGCGCTTTAGTCACACACGCCTCTCTTTTTCATGATTTTCTGTCAGATTTCCTGTTTTTCCTGACTTTGTTCAGGTGATATCAACTGTTCTGTTTGGTCAAAATTAGTTCATTATTCTGTTTATATAACACGCGATGGCTATTAATAAGGTGATTCTTATTTAGTACAGAAAATAACCACGAAATGGCTGTGGGGAATAGACGCCAGCGGTGAAAAAACGTTATGTTGGTCCACGGGTTCTGCCGGGGGGAACATCCCCTGGCAGGCGCATAGCACGAAAAACACATTGGATTTCTTTAGGCTAAAGATAAGCCCTAACTATGTTATACCCGTCTGTATCACTGACTTTGAAGAGTCTGTCATGTCAGCCGCAACCTCAATCGGCGGCAACTTCTGACGGCAGACCCGCTCGGTAATCTGGCGTAACCCGGTATGACTGTCTTCCCTGCTGCTCCGGCAAGGAAAGACGGCCCCAGCTCGTCATGAACAACCGGCAACTTCAGGTCAGAACTACGGTGCAGGCGCAGGTATACACGACCTGGAGGCAAGAATATGGAAATGTTGTCCGGCGCCGATATGATCGTTCGTTCAATGATCGATCAAGGCGTAAAGCATATCTTCGGTTACCCTGGCGGTTCTGTTCTGGATATTTACGATGCGCTGCACGAGAAGAGCGACATCGAGCACGTGCTGGTGCGCCATGAGCAGGCAGCCGTGCATATGGCAGACGGCTATGCCCGTGCGACGGGCGAAGTGGGCGTGGTCCTGGTGACCTCAGGCCCGGGTGCCACCAACGCGATCACCGGCATCGCGACCGCATACATGGATTCTATCCCGATGGTTGTCCTGTCGGGTCAGGTGATGAGTGATCTGATCGGAAACGATGCGTTTCAGGAATGCGATATGGTCGGGATTTCCCGTCCGGTCGTGAAGCACAGTTTTCTGGTGAAGCGCACTGAAGATATCCCGGCCATCATCAAGAAAGCTTTCTACATCGCATCCAGCGGCCGTCCCGGCCCGGTGGTAGTTGATATCCCGAAAGACATGCTCAATCCCGCTAAAACATACCCGTACAAATACCCGGAAGCGATCAGCATGCGCTCCTACAACCCGACTCTGCAGGGGCACAAAGGTCAGATCAAGCGTGGTCTGAAAGCTCTGCTGGCTGCGAAGAAGCCGGTACTGTACGTGGGCGGCGGCGCCATTATGTCCGGTTGCGAGCAACAATTGCTGAAGCTGGCTGAAAGTCTGAATATTCCTGTGGTCAGTACCCTGATGGGGCTGGGCGCTTTCCCGGGGACGCACCACCACAGTCTGGGGATGCTGGGGATGCACGGCACCTATGAAGCGAACATGACCATGCACAATTCCGATCTGATTTTCGGGATTGGCGTGCGCTTCGACGACCGGACCACCAATAATCTGGAAAAATACTGTCCGAACGCCACGATCATGCATATTGATATCGACCCGTCGTCGATTTCCAAAACGGTGAAAGCCGATATCCCGATTGTCGGCTCGGCTGATGCGGTCCTGAACAGTATGCTGAAACTGCTGGAAGAGCAGCAGGGAACCAATGACAAAGCTGCACTGGATGAGTGGTGGAGTGAGATTGAATCCTGGCGTGCCCGCAAGTGTCTGAGTTATCAGACTGACGGAGAGCGCATCAAACCTCAGCAGGTCATTGAAATGCTTCACAAACTGACCAAAGGTGACGCGTATGTGGCATCGGATGTGGGTCAGCACCAGATGTTTGCCGCACTCTACTATCCGTTTGATAAACCACGTCGCTGGCTGAACTCCGGTGGCCTGGGGACGATGGGTTTTGGTCTGCCAGCCGCTATGGGCGCCAAGTTCGCGCTGCCGGATGCCGAAGTCCTGTGTGTGACCGGTGACGGCAGTATCCAGATGAATATTCAGGAACTGTCGACGGCGCTGCAGTATGATATTCCGGTGAAAATCATCAACCTGAACAACCGTTTCCTGGGGATGGTGAAGCAATGGCAGGACATGATTTATCAGGGGCGCCATTCACATTCCTACATGGATTCTGTGCCTGATTTTGCTGCAATTGCAGAAGCTTACGGCCATGTCGGCATCCGCATTTCTGATCCGGCGAAGCTGGAAAGTGAGCTGGAACGCGCTTTGGCAATGAAAGATAGGTTAGTCTTTGTTGATATCAGCGTGGATGAGACAGAACACGTTTACCCGATGCTGATCCGAGGCGGATCCATGAGTGAAATGTGGCTGAGTAAAACGGAGAGAACCTAATGCGCAGGATTGTATCAGTATTATTAGAAAATGAACCGGGTGCACTTTCACGCGTGGTGGGACTGTTCTCCCAGCGTGGGTATAACATTGAGTCGCTGACCGTTGCCCCAACGGATGACCCGACGTTGTCGCGTCTGAATATCACCACCAGCGTTGAAGATGCCGCGCTGGAACAAATCGAGAAACAATTACATAAACTGATCGATATTCTGAAGGTCAGCAATGTGACGGATTCAGAACACGTCGAGCGTGAGCTGATGCTGGTGAAAGTGAAGGCCAGTGGTTATGCCCGTGCGGAAGTGAAGCGCACGTCTGACATTTTCCGCGGACAGATTGTCGATGTCACCAGTCAGATCTATACCGTTCAGCTGGCAGGGACCAGTGAGAAGCTGGATGCCTTTCTGGATGCCGTGAGCGAAGCCACGGAGATCATTGAAGTGGCACGAAGCGGAGTTGTCGGTATTGCCCGCGGAGAACGTGCCCTGAAAGCCTGATCTTTCAGTTAATTGATTCATTCTGTCAAAGCCTGCCTGGCATGTGTCCGGCGGGCTTTTTGACGTCTGGTCGTCGTTTACCGGATATTCGACTAAAGTCTAATGAGTAAGGTGTCGATAGAGCAGCCCGAGTAAGAATCCGGCACAAATGATACCTCTGTACCTTAGACGAAAGTCGATAAGCAGCAGATCCGGGGGAATCAGATGATGTTGAAGACTGTTTTGGTTCGCACAACCACAGTACTGCTGTGCTGGCTCGGTTTTCATGTCAGTGCTTTATATTTCCTGTTGGCCGTTCTGTTACTCAATACGCATCACAAGGAAATCTTCGGCTGGTGAAACTCAGTCCGGAACGGCAATGCGTACTGTGTGAAAATGGCCGTGCGGAAATCAGAAAAAAGAAACGGGAGCCGAAGCTCCCGTTTTTAATGCGTCTGTTGCTGTCTGATTACAGAACGTGTACAGAAGCCGTGTTCGTTGTACCTGAAGGAACCAGCGCACCGGAGACCATCACAACGATGTCGCCTTTCGCGCCCAGAGCGGTTTCCAGCGCCAGTGCTTTACCACGTGCGTAGAAGGCATCGGTGCTTTCAATCGCATCAACAACGACTGGGGTCACACCTTTGGTCAGGCACAGCTGAGCCGCAGTTTTCGGGTTGGTGGTCACAGCCAGAATGTTTGCCGTCGGGAAGTATTTACGTACAGAGCGGGCTGATTTACCGGCTTCAGTCGCAACCACGATCAGCGGCGCGTTCAGCTTCTCAGAAGTATCCACTGCACCTTTACACACCGCTTCGGTGATGCGCAGGCGAGGGCTGTCCAGACGTGCGCTCAGTGAAGCACGCATTGCAGCGTCAGTGCGATCACAGATTTGCGCCATGATGGTGACCGCTTCGATTGGGTATTTACCCTTCGCAGACTCACCAGATAGCATGACGGCATCAGTACCGTCCATGATGGCGTTCGCAACGTCACCCGCTTCAGCACGGGTCGGACGTGGGTTCTTGATCATCGAATCCAGCATCTGAGTTGCTGTGATAACAACTTTACGGGCACGGTTACATTTCTCGATCATCATCTTCTGCGCGAAGATCACTTCTTCAACCGGGATTTCTACACCCAGGTCACCACGGGCAACCATGATGCCGTCAGATGCTTCCAGAATCGCGTCGAAGTTGTCGACACCTTCCTGGTTTTCAATCTTAGAGATGATCTGAATTTTCTCGCCGCCATTAGCGTTCAGCAGCTCGCGGATTTCCTGAACGTCTTCAGCCTTACGGATGAAAGATGCAGCAACAAAATCAACGCCTTGCTCACAACCGAATTTCAGGTCCGCTTTGTCTTTCTCAGCCAGTGCAGGCAGGTTGACCGAAACGCCTGGCAGGTTCACACCTTTGTTCTCACCCAGGTCGCCGTTGTTCAGCACGCGGCATTTCACTTCGGTGTCTGTGGTTGCCAGCACTTCCATTTCGATCAGGCCGTCGTCAACCAGAATGGTGTTTCCCGCAACCAAATCCTTGGCAAAGCCAGGATAAGTCACAGCTACACGGTCTTTGTTGCCGACAACAGCAGTGTCAGTGGTGAAAGTGAATTCCTGACCTGCAGTCAGGGTCACGTCTGCGCCGCCTTCCAGTTTGATGGTACGGATTTCCGGACCTTTGGTGTCCAGCAGAATCGCAACGGGTTTACCGGTTTGCGCCATCACTTCACGAACGTTCTGGATACGCTGACCGTGCTCGGCGAAGTCGCCGTGCGAGAAGTTCAGACGCATCACGTTCATGCCAGCGTTGACCAGCTTGGTCAGCATTTCAACAGATTCAGTCTTAGGACCAATCGTGCAGACGATCTTGGTTTTTTTCATTGAGAATATTCTCCGGAGAACTTGAAGGAAACTTTAGGCGCTTTATACCTCAAAGAACTGAATCAATAATGTTGAATCATGGCTACAAAATGAGATCATGATCGTGTTTTTATCAATAAAGTTCCGCAAGGTATCCGTCAGCCATTCAAATTGTTGGGCAACATTACTTGCTTTATGAAAGCAGTTGCTTTGCTTTGATAAAGCAGGCGAAATGAATTCACAGGCTGGCTGAACCGTCAACATCATCAGGATGGAGATCCGCTGCCAGTGCCACAAAGTGGCTGATGAAACAAGGTCGTAAGTATAGCAGAGTTTCTTTCCCATTCCAGTGTGTGAGTTGGGTCAACCTTTTGCTCCGACCAGCACGCTATGCATTTGATTCATGTGTCAAAGCCTCAAAGCGCAAGGCATTTGGGACATTTACGGGACGACGTCCTGATGTAGCCTGTCCTGAAAAGTTTTTTATCAAATAACTAATTTTGTTGAAAACAGGTTGCCGTTTGATGACAGGCGCAGAATTCTGCCTCATTGAACCTGCCTTTGCCTTGTCCCCGCGCAAATTTCTGTTGTAAACGTCAGGCTTCTTTATTCTAACGGTTGAATAATCTTTTTCTATATTGATAATCATTATCATTAAGATTTGGTTTTATTCAATTTGTGGTTAATAAGTAGCAGGAGCGCCAGACGATGACAGCGGCAGACCAGACGAATATGAAGCAGGTGGGTCAACTCTATCAGCAACATCAAAGCTGGTTATCGGTGTTTATTCAGCGTCGTCTCGGTTGTCCCTATACTTCGGCAGATCTGGTTCATGATACCTATCTTCGGCTGATCAGCAGTGGCCGTTTACCGGCTCCCGGCGAATCCCGGCGATACCTGACCCATATTGCCAAAGGCCTGGTGATTGACTTGTATCGTCGCCGTCGCGTGGAGTCGGCCTATCTGGAATACCTGCAACAGCAGCCGCAGGATGTTTGCGTGTCGCCGGAAGAACGTCTGCAGATGGTTGAAGCGCTGACCGCGGTGGATCGTTTACTGCGTCACCTGCCGGATAAAGTCCGGCAGGCTTTGCTGATGCGTCAGCTCGAACACATGAGCTACAAGCAAATCGCGGCGGCGCTGGACGTTTCGGTCTCATCCGTTGAGAAGTATATCGCCAAAGCACTGCAGGCTTGCCTGCTGGCCAGTATGGAGGCGAGCTTTTGACGCCGCATCGCATTTCAGTGGACGTCATCCTGCAGGCATCCCGCTGGATGGCCAGGCTCTGGGCCGACGATGTCAGTGATCAGGACAAACAGGCTTTTGACGTCTGGCGGCAGGATCACCCGGACAACGAGTCGGCCTGGCGACAGCTCACTCAGGTTCAGGCACAGTTTTTGGCCGTGCCTCAGCATCCGGCCAGCCGCCGCATTCTGATGACCCGGCGCAGGCAGGCCGTTAGTCCGGGGACATGGCCTGATTGTGTGAGCTCCGTAACAGAATAACCAGGAACATCGGGAGCCGGTTACGGCTTTTTCCTTCTCATACGGTGTACGGAGGCATTCACCATAATCATGAGAAGGAATTCACAGTGCATCAAAAGGTTAAGCCCAATCTCACCGCGTTGCTGCTGAAGGTTCATCTCGGGCTGGCTGTGGCAGTGTTGCCCGGCAAAGTCTGGGCTGAGTCTGCGGAACAACCCTCTGAAACTTCCGTCGGGGACCCCGATGCTGCACGTGATGAGTTGATGCTGCAGGAGGGTGGTTCGTTACAGCACACCGCCGATGACAATGAGATGACTCTGGACACCATCAATGTCTCTTACGGCGAGTCCGGCGGGCTGACCCGTGATGAAGCCGGTGAGTTTGCGGTCTATGACGACGATCTGTCGACCGTGTACACCGGCAAAGATGAGATCGAGCGATACAAAGGCAAGGATGCCGCAGATATGTTCAAGGGCATGCTGAACGTCTACAGCGGCGATGCCCGCAACGGCGGCGGGGTCGATCCCAGTATTCGCGGGGTACAGGGACCGGGCCGGGTGCCGCTGTCGATTGACGGGACGGAACAGGATCTGACGGTCTGGCGTGGGTATCGCGGGGTTTCGAACCGCAACTATATCGATCCCAATCTGGTGGGCGGGATCCAGGTGATCAAAGGGCCGTCGCTGACACCCAATGTGCATGCTTCGGTCGGCGGTGCTGTGGTGGTCAATACGATTTCCGCCGAGGATATTCTGAAAGTTGGTGAAACCTTCGGCGGTGAAATCGTGATCGAAGGCAGTAACAATGCAATTTCGCCCAGAGAGCCGGTGTTGCTGACCGGTCAGGATTACCGCACCGTGCCGGGGTTCCCGCAGGAGAGCCCGGAGTATGCCTATGGTGATCCCTCGCTCTGGAAAGTGATGAGCAACGACAAGGAACACAATCCGTTTGCCGGTGAGGACTATGCCTACCGGCTGGCACTGGCAGCGAAAAAGGAAAATTATGAGCTGCTGGCGGCTTATGCTTACCGCAACAAAGGGAATTATTTCAGCGGTACCCGAAATGCAGATTTTTACGATCATCCCGCTCAGGATGAACAGTTCATGACCCGGATTGACCCGCGCTCGCTTGCCAAGCGGCAGCGGCCCGGTTATGAAGTGCCCAATACCTCGAGTGAGCTGGAATCTTATCTGCTGAAAGCCAAATTCAGTCTGGTGGATCAGCAAACGCTGGAAATTGGTGCCCGGTATACCGATGCCACTTATGGCGAAATCATGGCCAGCCGCTCCGGTAATATCGGCGCAAACGGAGAAATGGCGCAATGGCCGCTCAGCCATGTTGAAACCCAGGCTTACAATATTCGCTATGCCTGGCAGCCTGAGAATCCCTATATCCATCTGACGTCCAATCTCTGGACCACGTATACCGTCAGCGATACCAACACCGCGGGTGGTTTTCCTAATTTTGCTAATCGGGTCGACATCGCAGATCCGACACCCGGAGCCAGCCCGTTGCTGCGCAATACGGCGGCGACCAATGCCAAAGACAGTCGGATCGGTTTTGACCTCAGTAATCAGATGTGGCTGACCGATACACTGGGTCTGACGCTGTCCGGCCGATATCAGTACCATAAATTGCGCTCTGATGATGAATACCGTGGGGAGGTCGATGGCTGGCGTCACTGGCCGCGGGAAGGGCGTCGTCAGGAGTATGAAGGGCAGTTCAATTTCCAGTGGCAGCCAGTGGATTTTCTGCGTTTCACTGCAGGTGCGAGTTACAAGAATTACTGGGCCATTGATGACTTTTTGTCGGATCGGATTGCGGCCGGAGACAGTCGGTTCACCAAAGAGCATGCTGCAGATAAGGGGATGTTACTGTCTTATAAAAGCCTTGAAAAATATACCCCGGAAGAGATTGAACAGAATGTTGCAGCTGTTGCTGATGACATTGTTTTGAAGAATTTCATCAATCAGATGCTGGGGAAACCGCCGTTGACCCCGCAAGAAGAAGCGGCTTTGTATCAGAAAGCCCGTACGACAACGACTTATGAAGTCGACCATGAAGGGAATGAATGGCTGCATGACGGTGAAGGCCGTTACAGCCGGGAGAACAACCCTTGCCTGATTGCCCAGCAGTCGCAGCCGAATTATATCGAAGGTTCCTGTATTGAAAGCGGAGCGCAGGTCGGGGCTTACGACAAAGAAATCAAGGGTGGAAAGAAAAAGGGAAATGCCTGGGTCCCGGCACTGTCGGCTACCGTGATGTTTACGGATACCAGCCGGATGTATTACCGCTATACCGAGGCAGTCCGTTTCCCGAGTATGTTTGAAAGCACGCTGGGCTTTTCCGCCAACAATAATCCATATACCGGCTTAGACCCGGAACATGCTTATAACCATGAGGTTGCTTTCGTTCAGAACTTTGATGAGGCCGATCTCAAACTGACTTACTTCCATCACAGAACCAAAGATGTGATTGAGCGGTCGGGAAATATGATGCGTTTTTACAACATCGATCAGCAAACGCTGGAAGGACTGGAATTCCAGAGCCGGTACGACAACGGTGATTTCTTCTCCGATCTCAGCCTCTCTTACCTGCTGAAAAATGAAGTCTGTGATGAAAGCCTGGCGATTTTGTCTGATTTCAACGGTTCGACGCCGGACTGTGTCCATGCCGGGTTTGAGGGGGGATATCTGGCCGATCAGGCGATTCCGGAATATTCGGTGAATCTCAATATCGGCGGACGTTTCTTCGATCGCCGGATGGAAACCGGCTTGCGCACCGTCTTCATACCGGGCAGTAAACATGAAGAAGCATTGGCGCGGGATGACGCCTTAACCTTCGATGCTTATGCCCAGTACCGTTTCAATGATGCGCTGGCGCTGGAAGTGATCGGCACCAACCTGACCGATCTCTATTACATCGACCCATTGGTACGCTCCAGCGTCCCGGCCCCGGGGCGGACGGTGAAAGTGAAGTTGCAGGTTAATTTCTGACGCTCAGAAAATTTGAATTTGTTTTACGGGTTTGAAGCCGTGGTTCGGTATACCCAATGAAGGCAGCGCCATGGGCCTTCATGAGCCAACTCAAACTTCAATAAGGATATGTAAAATGAAAAAAGCTGTTGTGATGATTGCCGTACTTTCCGCCTGCATCAGCGGTGCTGCCCAAGCCAATATTGTTGGCACCCAAAGTGACAACACCCAGATTCTGGTGGGAGAATCGAATCTGAATGCCGGGCCTCACGTCGCAGGTCGTGCAGGCATTGGTGCAGCATCCATGGGTTCAACGGCGCAAAAAGTTGATTTTCAGGCCCTGAAAAATTACGGCCGCGTGAAAAACGGGGTTTATGTGCTGGGTGGCGGTCATTCGGGGATGGGTAACTTCAATTTTGCCAGAGTCGGTGCCGGTGATGTCTGGTTCGGTGAGTGGGCGAGCGATATCAGCAGCGATGCCGATCGGACGGTCTATTATGTGGGAGATACCGCAGGTACCACGCTGCCGACCAGCGGCACCGCCACCTATGCGGTGAAAGGGGTGAACAAATTCTCCGGCAGCAATGATCTGAACGGCACATTTACCGCCAACTTCAGCAACAACACTTTGAATGGCTCGATTGCCAACAGCCAGTATTCGCTGGGTGTGAATGCCACCATCAACAGCGCGACGGCAGCCTTTCACGGGACGGCCACAGTCGGGCCAGCGAACGGCACAGCGAAAGGCCATTTCTTTGGCAATAATGCGGCGGCACTGGCCGGGATTGCGCAATTTTCAGGCAGTGCAAAAATCTTTGATACCGCATTCGGCGGGACGAAACAGTAACCGATGGATACCGGGGCCTGTGTACTGGCCCTGCTGAATGTGACAGGGGCTGTGTGTTCGCGGCCCCTGTTTATTGTCGTCACGCCATCAGGGTATCTGCCATCAGGTTAACGCATGTTGATGATGTATTTGCGCCGACTGTCGTCATTCGCCGGTCTGGCTTTCCTTTCTCTTTTATTCTTTGCACCACTTGCCCAGGCAGATCAGGACACGAACCTCCGTCTGGAGCAGAACACGGTCTTGCAGGCCCGGGAAAAAGAACAACGTCTGCTGGAAGACGAGCAGGCCCGGGATGATGCCGAAGCACTGATCATCGACGGTCAGGTTTATCAGGTCGAGGACAATCTCAATGCCCTGGGGCAGGCGATTTATCTGTCGGTGAAAGCCCGGCGCTGGGCTGCGGTCCGTGGATTTCTGCCCCGGTATCTGGCACTGCCCGGTCATGACATGATGCTGGTGCATTATGCGCAGGGCGCGCTGGCACGAACCGAGGGTGAATTTGACCAGGCAGAAGTTTCGTACCGGGCATTGTTGCGTTTACAGCCGGATTTTCTGCCGGGTCAGCTCGAACTGGCACGGGTGCTGTTCGAAAACCAGAAAAACAGGGACGCACAGAGACTGTTTGAAAAAATCCGCGCATCCCTGCCGTTGGATGATCCCAGAGCACAGGGCGTGCTGAAGACGGTGGATGCCTTTGCGCAGGCGCTGGCATACCGGGACAGCTGGCAGGGCGCAGTTTCCTTCGGTCCCGGTTACAACAATAACCTCAATCTCTCTTCAGAAAGCTATACCTGCTTACTTCGGATGCCGAGTGGCGAGTGTCTGGTCGAGCGGAAAACCCCGAAAGCCGAATCGGCTTACGGCACCACATTTGAAGCGAGCCTGAATAAACGAATCTCGCTGAGCGGTCATCATGGCATCAGTTTCCTCGGTCTGGCTTATGGCGAGAACTACGCTCATCACCGGCAGTACAATGAGTATACCCTGCTGACCTCTCTGGGTTACAGCTATCACACCGCTAATTATCAGTTGCTTTCCGCGCCTTTGTTCGAATACCGGATGCAAGGGAACGATGCGCTTTATCAGGCCTGGGGCGGCAAGCTGAGCGGGCTGTATCAGTTTGCGGCGGGCACGGCATTCAAGCTGGAAGCTGAAGCGAAAGATCTGCAGTTTCTGCCGGACGGGCTGGATTTTCAGTCCGGCTGGCAGTACGCCGGCTATGCCACGTTCTGGCATCAGTTGCCGGGACAGTGGCTGCTGTTTGGCGGGCTGGACTGGACAGATAAACGCACGGATGAAGCTGTGTATGCCTACCACATGAAAGGCGTGCGGCTTGGCGTTCAGCGTACGTGGGAAATCGGCGTTGAGACCGCGCTCTTCACCTCGTTCCGGCAGCGTGAATATCAGGCCTACAGTGCTTTGCTGGAAGCCACTCGAGAAGACGACGAACAAAGTTACACGCTGGAAACCCGTTTCACCGGGCTGAGTTTTTGGGATCTGACCCCGGTGCTGACACTGGCGCACAACCGGGTCAGCAGTAACGTGGATTGGCTGTACAGCCATGATCAAAGCGAGGTGAGTCTGAAAATCGAAAAGCGTTTCTGACCCGATCAAAAAAGTCTGAAAAAAATCCGGTATCCGATTACGGATTTGTCGTGCTCGTTCGGTATCTCTCATAGGCGTACTCGGCGCACACAATAGGCGCGTTTTACCGGGCGTGGTTTATCACGTCTGATGAACAGGGAAATATCAGAATGGAAAGGAATATGAATCAGACGATTAGATGGCGAGCCAAGCCGGTGCACATCAGGCGAGGAGCCATGATTCTGGCGGGGATGCTGTTGTTTTACCAGAGCTTTGCACAGGCAGAAACTGCGACGCCTCCCGAAACCGGCGCAGATGCTGGGTCTGCTGAAGTTCAGACGTTGGATCCACATTCGGACCTGGCGCTGATTGAAGCTGTACAACCCGTATCGGCGCATCGGGCGCAAACCCATGCGGGCACGGACTTATCTCCGCTGGGGATGTATCAGGCAGCCGACTGGGTGGTGAAATCCGTGATGATACTGCTGCTGGCGGCCTCCCTGATGACCTGGTCCATTGGCGTGGCCAAACAGCTGCAGATCTCTGTGGCCTGCCGCCGTGCCCGGCGCATGTTGCTGGCACTGACGACGGCGGACACGCTGACGGATGGCGCTGAAAACACACAATCGGGTCAAGGGGCGGGGATGGCGCTGATTCAGGAGACCCGGCACGAGCTGACCCTGTCAGCCCGTGGCACTGCGAGTGACGGCGGGATCAAAGAAAGGGTGCAGGCAAGGCTGGAGCGGGTGCAGGTGTCGGCCGGACGCCGCATGAGCCGGGGCACCGGCGTACTGGCGACGGTCGGTTCAGTGGCGCCTTTTGTCGGCCTGTTCGGCACCGTGTGGGGCATTATGAATGCTTTTATCGGCATTGCGGAAACCCAGACCACCAATCTGGCCGTGGTGGCCCCCGGCATTGCCGAAGCCTTACTTGCGACTGCCATCGGTCTGGTCGCGGCCATTCCTGCCGTCGTCATTTATAACCACTTCACCCGGGCAATTCAGGGCTATAAAGCATTGCTGGCCGATATGTCCGTGGCACTGCTGGTGCTGGTCAGCCGGGATCTGGACCGGCAGCAGACAGGGGCAATGGCCCCCACCTCTGTTCAGGCCTTGCAGAAAGCGGGGTAAGAGATGGCTTTTCAGACCCCGAATGACAGTGACGAACTGGTCGAAAATCATGACATCAATGTCACGCCTTTCATTGATGTCATGCTGGTGCTGCTGATTATCTTCATGGTGGCGGCCCCCTTATCGACGGTGAGTGTGCCGGTGGATTTGCCTAGTGCTGCCGCTGAGCCGCAGCCGATGCCGGACAAACCATTTTATCTGACCATTCAGAAAGATATGACTCTGACCCTGGGAGAAGACAAAACCGTGGCGCTGGAGGCTCTGGCCGGTGCACTGGCAGCGGCTCTGCCGGATCAGCAACAGCGGATTTACTTGCGTGCCGATCAGTCTCTGACTTACGCGCAGCTGATGGCGGTCATGAATCAGCTGGGGCAGGCGGGTTATCTGCAGGTCGCACTGATTGGTTTGGAGCAGGTCAGGGGACCGGCCTCATGAGCACGCTGACCGGGTTTGGCAGTGAGCCCCGCGGGTGGGATGACAGCTGCCGCTGGTTGCTGACCGGAATCGCCATCAGCGTGCTGCTCCATGGCAGCGCAGTTGCGGCGTATTGGTGGCAGTTTGCCAGCAAGTCTGTGTCTGCGGCACCGGCTGCCGCGCCGATGGCGATTACACTGATGATGCCGCTGGCTTCTCCTGCTGAAGATCAGAGTGAGCTTCCGCCGTCGGAACCGCAGGTACAGCGCACTCCGGCAAAGCGTGTTGAAACCGCAGCATCGAAAACAGACGATCGGGCAACAAAAACTGCCATGCAAGAACGCGTGGCGCTTCCTGTTGCGGAGAAGCCGTCGCCATTTCGAAGTCAGGAAAATCCGTCGCAAACAGCCCTGCCTGAAGCTATACCCGAAACGATTCCTGAACCGATAGCCGATGCGCCCACAGAGACGGCGTCTGCTGAACCGGCGGCTCTGAAACCGCCGTTGGCTGAACAAACAAGGGTTGAACAAACAAAGGTTGAACAAACCCAGGCTGAGCCTCTGTCGGAATCACCGGCGGTCCAAGAGCCGGAAGCCAGAGAACCGGTCGATACGGCACAGCAGGCTGTCGCAGCCCGGGCGGCCAGTGCACCTCCGGGAGTGAAAGTGCAGGAGAAAGCCGAGGTGGTATCGGCACCGGCGCGGGGCCAGTTCAGCAGGTTTGGCGAGCAGCAGAAACAGACTTGGCAACGCAGGCTGCATGCGCATCTGGAGCAGCATAAGAAATATCCGCGTCAGGCCAGACGGTTCGGGCGTCAGGGCACTCCGGTGATCGCTTTTACCATGGACAGAAATGGCCTCGTGCTGGTCGTGAAACTGGTGAAGTCGAGCGGAAACCGTTCGCTGGATGAGGAAGCGCAGGCGCTGGTCAAACGGGCGGAACCCTTACCCAAGCCTCCGGCCAGTCTTGAGGGCGCACGCCTGACCTTCACCGTTCCGATCAGCTTCAGCCGTTCCGGCTGAGCCTTCTGTTTCGTCCGGAGCCTCAGAGCCAGTCACTCTCGCAATACACCAGATGGGCTTTGGGTTCCGGCGACAGGGTGATGACTTCGCCCTGCGATGCCCCTTGGTAGTCCTTCAGACGTTGTTCATCTTCAGGCTGCCATTGCTCGGGCAGCGTTTCTCTGAAAAGCGCCAGGATACGGGCGGCTTCGCCGGGCTGACCGAGTTCGTAGTAAGCTCTTGCCGTATAGACCGCTTCCAGCCGGGTCACGATGGGGATTGTTGCCAGTTCAGTCACTGCCGTGTAATTGTGCCGGGACAAATGAATCCGCATCTTGCTGTAGCGGATGTACCCCTGAGTCAGAGGAAGATCCAGAGTGTTTGCCAGACTGGTTGCGTGGTCGAGGTGCTGCATTGCCAGTTGCATCTTGTTTTGATCTGCGGCGATCCAGCTCTGAAATAATGCAATATTGGTTTCTAACAGAGGGGAGATATCTTTTTTCAGCAGCTGCGAAAAGGCTTTCCTGGCACGTGCCAGCTGATGAGGCTGTTGCGGATGTTTGCCCAGCCACTGCAGATCCAGACCCTGATCCATGGCTGCAAAGGCCAGGTAGAACTCACTGTCGAGTAACAAGCGCTGCGCCCCCAGTTGTTCAGCCAGTGCTCTGGCTTCAGAGAAATAAACTTCCGCTGACTGGCCCTGATGGGACTGCATCAGATAAAACCCCTGATAAATCAGGGCCTGCGCTAATTCATAAGGCTGGCCGAGCTCACGGTACATCGAGATAGCTTCACTGAGGGATGATTGGCGGATCGACAGGTCTGTCTGATCATTCTGTGCAATGGCCAGCAAGGTCGCGGCCTGACGCGGTTGATCCCCCAGTTGCCGGTAAAAATTCAGCGCCTTAAACAGCCGGACCTGATTGGCGGCCAGATCATTGCCGGGGATTTTTTCCAGCCCGACATTGGCCGGACGGCCGAGATAAAACAGCTGATCAGCATCCTGACGCAAGGCCTGTCCTTTCCCCAGTAACGTGGTGAGGTTCTGCGTGAGCTGGTGATGGGTTTCCCAGTCCATGAGATTCCAGGCCAGTTGCGTTTGTAACTGATATACACGCACGAGGGTGGCCAGGTCGTTTGCCTGTTCCGCAGCGGCGACAGCCTGTTCAATCTGGATGGCGGCATCCGGCTCACCCCGGCGGTAGCTGATCTCACTCAGCCAGTAGCGCTGGGCTGCGTACAGTGCCGATTCCTCCTGTAGTCGCGCTTCAGGCAGTGCGTTCAGCTGCTGTTGTGCTTCCTGCCATTTGCCCAGGCGGACATCGGTGCCAGCCAGCTGAATCCGGGCCCACAGGTTGTCGGGTTCCAGGATCCGGGCGGCATCAAAGAATTTCCGGGCCGCCTGAGCCCCTTGTGTCTGCAGCAGGGATCGCCCCTGCGCCAGTGACTGTGCTGCAATGCCGGGGGATTGCTCTGGCTGAAGCGAGGTGTGATCCGGACGGAACAGGCGTTGCAGCTGATGGCTGACGGACGCGATGGCCGGGGTCAGCTGCGGGTAGGCCATGCTGCCCTGCTGGGTCCGCCCGTCAGCATAAATCAGCTGAAATTCCAGTATTTGCTGGTGGTTGTGCTGCCGGACGGCGCCAAACAATGCAGCCTGAAAGCCGCGCTGGCTGAGCAGGGTACGGATTTGCGCGGGCAGGGTTGGCCAGCTTAGTCCGGCATCCAGTAACCAGGCATTGGCAATGGCGGGCGGGATCACCGTGAGCTGCTGATTTTTGCTCAGCTGTGCCGCCAGCATGTCGGCCAGACCGAGCTGAATCCAGTCGTATTGTGCATCGCCCGTGTCATTGATCAGCGGCAGGATCACCAGTCCGTTTTGGGGATGAGACGAGCGTGCGGCGTGCGGTTCTGATGTTGCCGCCGACATTAGATGCCAGGTAAAACCGCCGGCTGTCAGCACTGTGACAAGCAGCAGGCTGATGACAATGGCAGGCCAGTGCACAAACCAGGATTGGGACGTTCTGCGCTCTCGCTCCCCGTGTTTCAGGGGAGAAGTCTGCTCGGTCTCAGGCTTTGGTTCAGCTTCAGTGTGAGTCTCAGTTTCAGGCGGGTTCAGCGGACAGATCCACTGATAACCCCGCTGGGGATAGGTGCGGATAAATTTCGGATTCTGCGCGCTGTCGCCCAGTGCCTTTCTCAGCTCCCGGATGCTCTGGGTCAGCGAATTTTCTCTATATTCACTGTGGTCCCAGAGGGCATCCAGCAGCGTGTCTTTGCTGATCAGCTGATCCGGATGAGCCAGCAGAAAAGTCAGTATCTGAGACACTTTGTGTCGCAGGTGGATCTCGGTTTCAGTTGACGATGCGTGACTGGTCAGCCGTCCGGTCACGGTGTCGAAAGAAAAAGAAGCAAACTGATAGCTGGTCATCATGTACCCGGACTTGTGTTCATTCTGGGGCCTTATTGTACGGAGAAGTGGCATGAAATCAATGCATTAGACTGGAAGTGAAATGTTTTCATCTTTTTGATTTATAAGGACTTAATGTGATTTCATCTGGATTTTACCGCTATTTTAGGTCCATTTGAGGACGCACCGCACGCAGTCATTTATAAGTGTCGCATCCCAACCAACAAAGGATGTGAGCCTCAATGGAAACTGCGATTCAAGCTGCACTGTTTCAACAGCAATTTGGGTTGTGGGTTGTCGGTGCGGTGTTCTTCGCCGGACTGCTGACCAGTCTGACCCCCTGTGTTTATCCCATGCTGCCGATCACTGTGTCTGTGGTCGGGAGTCAGGCAACCAGCCGCTGGCAGGCACTGGGGCTTTCAGTCAGCTATGTGCTGGGTCTTGCTGTGGTCTATGCCTTGCTGGGCATCCTGGCCGCGACAACCGGTCAGTTATTCGGTGCGGTTGCGACGCATCCGCTGACCCTGATTATGGTGGCAATATTCTGCTTCTCGATGGCGGCCTGGATGCTTGGCTGGATCAACCTGCCCGGGCTGGCGCTGAACCTGCCTTCTTCTGAATCCCGCCAGCGGCCAGTACTGGGGACGTTTGTGGCCGGAGCCTGTTCCGGACTGGTGATGGCTCCCTGCACATCTCCGGTGCTGGGCATGCTGCTGATGTATGTGGCGGCTTCCGGTAATGCGTACTGGGCGGCGTTGCTGATGTTTGTGTTTGCCCTGGGAATGAGTGCCTTACTGGTGCTGGCCGGTACGTTCAGTGGCCTACTGGCATCCATGCCCCGATCGGGCCAGTGGATGAACCGGGTGAAATGGCTGATGGCTGTGGTGATGGCCGGAGCGGGATCTTTCTTTTTGTTTCAGGCAATTTAAATGGAGATGTGATGAAAATGTCTGTTTTGATCAACCGAGGAATGCAGGCTGCGGCTTTCGCGCTTGCGATATCAATACCGGCTGTACAGGCCATTGAACTGGATGAAGCAGCGCCGGTGTTTCAGGCGAAAACGCTGTCGGGTCAAACCTTTAACATCGCGGATTATCTGGGGAAGAAGCCGGTGTATCTCAAATTCTGGGCAACCTGGTGCAACTACTGCAAATCTGAAATGCCGCATCTGAATGCCATTGAACAACAGTATGGCGATGATATCGCTGTGGTGTCCGTGAATATTGGCCTGAATGATTCCGTTGCAAATATTCAGCAGTTTTTCCGGCAGGAAGGCTACAGCGTCCCGACTATTTTTGATCGGAAGGGGGAAATTACTCAGAAATATCAGGTGGTTGGCACCCCTTATCATGTATTGATCGATAAAAACGGCAAGGTGGCCTACCGCACGTTTCTGGCAACCGATCAACTGGATCAGCTGATTGAAAGCTGGGGTCAGCAAGACGTCGCACAGCACTGAATGTTTGGAGGACAACACCATGAAACGATTGACGATTTTATACACTCTACCCGTACTGGCTAGCCTGTGTTTTTCGGCGTTGGTTCAGTCTGAACCTGCCGTATCGCTGCTGGAAAAACAACAGACACTGGCCGGGACACCGGTGCAGCTGAACGAGAACCGGATCACGCATCTGGTGTTCATCGAAATCTGGGCCAGCTATGCCGGTTCAGGCCCGGAAGCGTTTGTGGCGAGCCTGCCGGAATCTTTTCAGAAACGTACGGATCGGATCTGGGTTCAGCCGGAGATCAATGTTACCCGGGCCCAGCTGCTGGAATTTCAGGGATACTACCCGCAAGTGGCTCCCATTGTGCTGGATCGCGGACGGCATTTACTGACAGGCTTCGGTTTGTGGCAGACCCCGGCCCATGTCCTGATTGAGAAAGGCAAGGTCGTGTTCAGTGGCAGCAATGAAGCCTTGCTGGACTATCTTGAGCCGGGCAGAAAAACGGCCGAAGCAAAAGCCCAAACCTGGGATGCACTGCAGCCACCGACGGCAGCCGCAAGTACGCCGGTCAAAGCAAAGCCTTATGTTGTTCCTCATGTGGGGGATACCGCGCCATTATTTCAGCGCCAGACGATGTCGGATCAACCGGTCTCTCTGGCAGCACTGTTGCAGCAGGGTCAGGCGCAGCAGCCGGTTTCTTTAGTGTTTCTGGATGCCTTGTGTCCGATGCCGCATTTCCCGGATTGTGAGCAGAAGATTACGCAGTGGCAGCAACGGGTGGCGAAAGACAGCGCCCGGCGCTGGGTGGGCGTGATCAGCGGTTATTATATTGATGCGTCGATTGCGTCAGCCTTTGCTGAAAAGTTTGGCCTGACGGCACCACTGATCTTTGATACCGACAACAGTGTTTTCACCCAGTATGGTATTCATGCCACACCGTATCAGGTGGATGTCGGCCGGGACGGACGCATCGTCTATCGCGGAGATCGTCTGCACTGAGTCTGGTCGGGTTGCCTGGTCGGTGTGTTGTGATGGAACAGGTCTGCCAGACGGGCAATCAGCGGTTCGATAGCATTTAGCGAGACATTGCCAAAGCCAAGGACGGCCCCTTGCCAGCATCTGGCGGATGGCTGTGCATGTTCATAATAACTCAGCGGCCGCAGGACAATTCCTGCGGCTTCTGCTGTCTTCACAAAGGTCATTTCATCCATCCCATGCTGCCATTTGACGGTGAGATGTAACCCGGCGGGCTGGCTGATAACTTCCAGTGTGTCGCCAAAATACCGGGCAATCATGGCCAGCATCCGCTGATGCTTTTCTTTGTACAACCGACGCATTTTGCGGATATGACGCAGCAGATCCCCTTCCTGAATAAAATCTGCCAGGGCAGCCTGTGTCAGGGCAGGTGTATCGCCGGTCAGGGCATCTTTGAGCATCAGGCAGCGCGGCATCAGTTCGGTCGGCACCACCAGATAGCCCAGCCGCAGGCCGTTAAACATGACTTTACTGAATGAACCGGCATAGAGGATCTGCTGATCGTTCCCCATCTGTCCTGCTAATCCCTGCATGCTGGTGTAGGGACGGTGGGCAAACTGGAACTCACTGTCATAGTCGTCTTCGATGATCCAGCGCTTTCCCTGCACCGCCCATTCAATCAGTCTGAGTCGTTGCTCGGTATTGAGCGTTGTTCCCATCGGGTACTGATTACTGGGGGTGAGATAGAGCGCATGGGCCGAACTGCTCAGCACCGCGTCAACATCCAGCCCCAGGGAAGGCAGAACCGGCAGCGGCAAGTCATCGTAGCCCTGCCAGCCGATGATCTTGCGCATTTGTGTATATCCCGGCTGCTCCATCAGGATTTGATCGCCGCGGCTGAGCGTGGCCATCAAGGCTAGTGAGAGGGCCTGCTGGGCGCCGGACGTAATGAGGATCCGGCCGGGATCACAGTGGACCGAACGGTTGGTAGCCAGATAGTCGGATATTGCCTGGCGCAGTTCGGGTAAGCCCTGCAAGTCCTGATTTCCCATCAGGGTCTGGCGTCCGGCATGGCGCTGCAGCAGCTTTTGCCATTTGGCGGCAGGAAAGGCGGCCAGATCCGGCACGCCCGGTGCAAACGGGGCATTGATGTCCAATGCCGGCTGAACCGGTGCTCTGGCCAGTGACGATAATGAGGCGGGCAGGTAATGATCCGGCAGTTCGACGGTGACATAAAAGCCGGATCCCAGACGGCTCTCAATGTAACCTTCGGCGACCAGCTGCTCGTAGGCGGCCGTCACCGTGTTTCGGCTCAGTGCCAGTTCCTGCGCCAGCTTGCGGGTGGACGGCAGTTTTCCGCCCGTGGGCCACAGATGACGGACAATCTTCGTTCGGATCGCATGAAACAGGCGTTCCTGACGCGTCCCGGTTCCGCTGGTGATCGAGAGATCACCGGTTTCAATCGGGGCTGGATTCGGGCGAGGCATAACCGGACCTTACAAGCGGATGATTCAGGTGAAAATGAGCAGACCAGTTTAACGGCTGCCGATCATTTTTCCTGCGTTA
Source organism: Photobacterium sp. 53610 (assembly GCF_036409375.1). Taxonomy (NCBI): domain Bacteria; kingdom Pseudomonadati; phylum Pseudomonadota; class Gammaproteobacteria; order Vibrionales; family Vibrionaceae; genus Photobacterium; species Photobacterium sp. 53610. The sequence continues at coordinate 85,572 of NZ_JAXOFS010000003.1, forward strand.
TCCGTTGTGTTTCAGAAATTGAAGTAATCCTGGATATTCCAGTTCCAAAGCTTCCCGCCGCAGTTTGGCCAGAGAGCAGTTTCCGCGGTCAACGTGGGAGATCAGCCCAGCATCTTTCAGGATCTTGAAGTGATGAGAGCGGGTGGCTTTGGAGACGGTCAGCCCGAATGAAGTGCAGTGACGCTCTGCATTTTCTTCGTCGTGAAGCAAATCAAGCATAATCTTCAGCCTGATGGGATGGGCCAGGGCTTTGAGGATGTCTAACATGGCTGCCTGCCCGCAGCTGTCGCTTTTTTCCTGTTCCGGCATGGTCATTTTCCGAATAGATGAAAATATAAAACCATTGACATAGCCAAAGGTTCTCTTTAAGGTTCGAAAAAATTCGAACGTATGAAAATAATTGTACGTAAGATTTAACTCAAACCATTGTAGTGGCAACAGGAAACAATGTCATGGAAGACCGTTGCCCTGCATATCAACCGCGAAGTCAATTCGAAGGACGCAAGATGATTGAGACAAAGTCGCCACACCCCAGCTTCATTCTGGCAGCGGTGCTGCTTGCTGTGTTTGTCGTACCCGGTTCTATTTCAGGGACGGCCGTTGCACTGCCTTTTATCAGCGCAGATTTGCAGGCCGACTCCACCCGTCTTCAGTGGGTGGTCAATGCGTTTAACCTGACTTTTGCCTGCTTTACGCTGATTTGGGGCACCCTTTCAGACAGCCTCGGCCGGAAACGCGCATTCATAACCGGAGCGTGCCTTTATGCGCTGGCTTCTGCCGGTTCACTGTTCTCGCCGGACGTGCTGTGGCTGGATCTGTTCCGGGCAATGGCCGGTATCGGCGGGGCTGCGATCTTCGCGTGCGGCAGTGCGATTCTGATCAGCGTGTTTGAGGGGCACCAGCGTACCCGGGCTTTTGCGCTCTTTGGTATGACGGCTGGACTGGGGATTACGCTGGGACCGACGATCTCCGGTGCATTGCTGGAATGGTCGGGTTGGCAGGCGATTTTCGGACTGCATGTCGGGGTCTTATGCATCGTGCTCATACTCAGTGTCTATATACCAGCGGATCTGCCAGCCAATCAGCGAACCGGCAGGTTAGATGTGACGGGGGCCGCACTCTTTATCGGCACGATGTTGCTGATGATGCTGACAATATCGCAGGGTGCCGACTGGGGCTGGCTCAGTCTAGAAACCCTGATGAGTACTGCGATGGCGGTGTTGTTGCTGGCTGCTTTTGTGTTTAGGGTCAGCCGGTCAGCGCAACCGGTGTTGAATTTGGCGCTGCTCAGAAACCGCCGATTTTCAGGGCTGATGCTGGTGCCTGTGGCAGCGAGTTTTACCTTTGTGGCTTTACTGACTTACTTCCCGACTTATCTGACCGGTGCCATGCAGATGCCGCCCTCAAAGGCGGGTTTCACAATGCTGTTCCTGACCTCGCCGGTGCTTATCTTTCCGCTGATTGCCGGAAGACTGGCCGCCAGAGGCATCAGCCCTGACCGGCTGATGTGCCTGAGTCTGGGCAGTCTGCTGACGGGTACTGCGTTGTTGCTGGTGTCGGTTGAGCCGCTCAATTCTTTCGGAATGATTGCTGTGTCGCTGCTGATGATCGGGATGGGCATGGGGATGTCTGCCGGGTTGGTGGATGGGGAAGCTTTGGGTTGTGTCGGTCCGCATGAAACCGGTATGGCTGCCGGATTGCTGAACACTTTCCGTTTGGGCAGCGAAGCTGTGGCTGTGGCGCTGTATGGCTCCCTGCTGAGTGCGAGTCTGACGCAGCTGGGTTCTGGTTCGCTGGGGCAGGCCGGGCAATCTCAGCTGCTGAACCCAGCGATTTCAAGCTCTCAGGAAGCCTTCGTGCACACCAATGTTGTGTTGCTGACTGTGGCGTTTTTGGTGTCGGTTGTGAGTGTGTTTTTGATACGGGGCCGGGTGAAAGTCGTTCAGGTCAGCGCATAACTGGCCCCACCTTTTGTTTGAAACTGGCTCTGAAAATCAGGCCAGTTGCGCAGTACATTGCCCGTATTATCTGAAATGTACTGAATGCAGGGATGTTATGTTATCGACCACACCAAGAACCACGATCAAAAAAGCGTCGCACAAAGCTGCCGTTGAACAGGAAAAACTGTATCAGATCATCGATCAAAGCCTGATCGCACATATTGCGGTGAATGAGGCACAGGGCCCGGTGGTGATCCCGATGCTGGCCTGGCGAGTGGATCAGCATGTTTATATTCACGGTGCCAACAACAGCCGCCTGATCCGTGCGCTCAAAAAGGCGGAGCAGAGCTGTCTGACTTTCACCCTGTTTGACGGCTGGGTGCTGGCCCGTTCCGCTTTTCACCACAGTGCGCATTACCGCTCTGCAGTGGTTTTTGGTCAGTTTGAAACGGTTGAAGATGCATTGGAGAAGGATCGCCTGCTGAATCATTTTATTGAGCAGATTGCCCCGGGGCGGACGCAGGAAATCCGGCTGAGCAATGCCAGAGAGCTGGCTGCAACGTCGGTGTTACGGATCCCGCTCAGCGAGGCGTCGGTGAAGATCAGCAACGGAGATGTGAAAGATGATCTGGCGGATCTGGATGTGCCGGTCTGGGCCGGAATGATGCCGTACCGGACAGTGATTGGGCCGCTGAAAGCTGCTGCTGATTTGCATGAGTCGATCCCGACGCCGGATTACCGTGCACCTTATGGCGATCGGTGGCACGAGCACGCGCATCAGGGATGATTCAGCGCGCCACTGAAAGCTTTCTCCGGACAGCCCTCATTTGTGTTCAGTTGTTTGTACTGAGTTCAGAGGGCTGTATCTGCGATGTCAGTTATTACTGCCGGTTGACGAGATGAAAGCCGACCGAGGGGGTGACCCGGCCAAGGACATAAGCCAGTTTCGACAGGCCGACCCGGATCTCATCGTGGTTCCGTTGTAATCCGGTGATGGTTTCATGGGCCACGCACTGTGGTGTCATCGCCCGGACCGTAGCCGGTAATCCGTTCTGGTGAAAAGGAGTGTCGACCAGCGGCGGCAGGACTTCCACCACCCGCAGGTCGTAATTTTTCACCTGTTCGCGCAGGCTCTGGGTAAAACTGTGCAGTCCGGCTTTGGCAGCACAGTAGTACGGATTAGCCGCTTTCGGGTTGTACACCAGCCCGGTGGTGACATTGATGATCATGGCGCCGGGTTGTTGCAGCAGCCGGGGCAGGGCATTGAGGGTCATGCCGATATGGGCTTCCAGATTATGGCGCAGTTCCAGCTCGTAATCTTCACATCGGTCTTCATGATCATCGTCATGGTCGGGTTCACGGTCAGCGCTGTCGGGTTGCCGCGCTGCCAGATTGTGCGGGCGGCTCCAGCCTGCGTTGTTGATCAGGACATCAAAATTCGGGTAATGATCATCCAGCCAGCGAAACAAAGCATGGCGCTCATTTTTCTCGGCAATATCCAGGCTGAATGTCACCACGCCCCGCGCTTCCAGCCGTGCCAGTTTTTCTTTATCCCGTCCCAGCACGATCACCGTATTTTCCGGTTGTAGTCGTTTGACCAGCTCAAGCCCGATGCCAGAGCTGCCGCCGGAAATTACAATGGTTTTGCCGATCAGTTTTTGCTGTTTCATGTGTCCTCCTGTTGCCGTTTCACGGCCTTGATATAGGTACAGGAGCAACATTAAGGCTGCCGGGCGGGAAACACTTTAACAAAGGTTAAAACGGCCTGATTTTTGTTTTACATGTGCCGCTGATAAGCATTCTGGACACCGAGCCGGGCACGGATCCGCGATAGCGAAACTTCGGAAATGCCCAGATACGAGGCGATATGGTAATTGGGGAGTGTTTGATGGAGGGCCGGATACTGAGCGCAGAATTGCTGGTACAGCTCTGTAGGTGACAGCAGTAATAGATCCGCTTCCCGGGATTCTTTTTTCAGAGCCAGCCGGGTGAGCAGTGCCTGACTGAGCGACTGCCATACCGGATGTGCTGTGCAAAGCTGCCGGAAAGCCGTAAACGGTAGTGACAGACACAGGGTGTCCAGCAAGGCTTCGCAGCCAAAACGGGCCGGTTCGCCGGTATGCATGGAAGACAGGCTTGAAGCGACATCTGCTGTTTGCAGAAAAGACTTATTCCGCCGGGTGCCGTCTGGTTTGATGTAATAGTGGCACGCCAGGCCCTGACTGATAAAGCGCAGTTCCGGCGTCCGGTCTCCCGGATGAAAAATGGCTTCGCCGGCCCGGTATCTGACCTCGCGCGCCAGCATTAGAAGTTGCGCCCAGTCTTCATCGTCAACCGGCGTCAGCTGGTTAAGCGTGTGATGCAGTGCTGTATGCGGCGAGGTGATGTCCATGGGCGATGCTCCTGCGTTGTTTTCGGACTGGTCTTTAAAACGCCTCCAATAGCCATGAATCTTAGCGTGACGGATTCATGACGCGTGTTGGTAGCAGGGGAAGGAGACGTGCGGAAAATCTTAACATCAGCCGGTTTGGGGCGATGCGAGCAAGTGCACATCAGGGCACAGCATATTTAATGTTATCCGTGAGCTTTCCGCATGAAATGATCTGGTGCCTTATATCTGTTGAGGCTTAGTGAAGAGAATGTCCGATGCTTGAAAATAACGCCTCGAATAATGAGTTTCTGTGGTCTAAGATCAAAAGCTTACTGGGAACGACCATTTCTACGATTGGTTGCTTTTATTTCTGCTTGCTTGCGTATCAGATGTTTACCAAGTCTTTCTATTATGCTGAGCCAGAAAGTTTCGCCTATCAGGGGATGGCGCTGGGGGCTTTGCTGATCGCTGTGCCCTTTTTTCTGTTCGGTGTGAAATCATTCCTGTTGCTGCTGGGGAAACGACGCTAAACCGCTGCATCCTGTCTGCTTCGCCTGAATTGACCAAAATGCCTGGCGCGTTTTCAAGATTCAGGCGCTACTGCAATCAAATCGTTTGTGCTGCTGAAAAGTCGGCGATCTGGCCACAAGCCGGATATGCGATCTATTTTCCTGTCTGATCCAAGCTACTGACACTCCCTGACAAAGCGGTGTGATTTACTGCGTTTGAAATCAAACCAAGGAGAAATCACATGACGCAACAAAATGTAGTCGAAATCGTTCAATTCAAACTGGCTTCCGGCGTTTCAGAGTCCGATTTCATGACGGCGAATGAAGCATTTCAGGCCTGGGTGCTGCAACAACCGGGGTTGTTGTACCGTTCGTTGACAAAAGGCAGTGAGAGTCAGGAATATACCGATATCATTTACTGGGAATCGATGGCCCATGCCAAAGCGGTCACAGAGGCATTCTCGGGTGTGCCGGTCTGTCAGCAGCTCAACCAGTTGATTGACAAAGCAAGTGTGGCCATCACGCATCATACAGTGGTGTCACAATCAGCCTGTACGGGCTGAGGTCATACAATGGAATGAAGGGTTGGTATCGTGCATAAATCAGAACGTCTGTTCCAGCTGGTGAATTTGCTTAAAGGGCGGCGTCTGGCCATCACGGCAAAAACGCTGGCGGAACGGTTCAGTGTGTCAGAACGGACGATTTACCGCGATATCCAGCATCTTCAGAGTTCAGGCGTTCCCATTGAGGGTGAAGCGGGGATCGGCTATCTCATTGCCGATTATCCGCTTCCGCCGATGATGTTCACGTATGATGAACTCACGGCACTTTTGCTGGGAAGCAAAATGGTAGATGCCTGGACCGATACACACCTCGGCGAGAATGCAAAGTCTGCGATTGCCAAAATAGAAGCCGTGCTGCCGAAGCATCTGAAACAGCAGCACGACCATTCACCATACCTGGTTTCAAGCTTTAACCACGGCCCGCAACAGAAAGTCTTCAGCGCCCGGTTGCGCTCCGCGATTGAGTCAAAAAATATTGTTGTTCTGCATTATCAGGACGTTGAATCGCGGCAGACACGGCGTCCGGTCGAACCGCTGGGGCTGGTCTACTGGGGCGGCAAATGGACGTTGATTGCCTTTTGCCAGTTGCGCCACGACTACCGCGAGTTCCGGTTAGACCGAATCCTTGATGTTGAGCTTACCGATCAGCACTTTGCGTGCCATGCGCAGAAAAATCTCAGTCATTATGTTGCGCTTGTGAAAGCGAAATATGCGGCACTGGCAGCCGAAGGGATTCACGGCGCAGACTGTGATGGTCCGGCTGAAGGATAATATCAAACGCGTGACTGAACTGACGTGTGAACAACACCAGCCGTAAAACATCAGGCGTTCAACGAAAAAGCAAAGAGATGTCCGTCCGGGCTCGTCTGCATCTGCTTTCCAGCCCAAATAGATCCATTGTTCGTCCGAATTTCACGGCGCCATGCCAAGTTTTGGAAGTTGTCGATTAATTCCTCTGAGGTATGATTTGGCGTTGGGTGGGTCGCAAATGGGATATAACACAGGTTTTGAATAAATTTGTTGTTGTTATTTTATGCGTTTATGTAATTCCTTAACTACGCTATCAATGCTCGCTTCAAATGCTCACATTATTGTCATAACGCTGAGTACCGGCGCAGAAAAACACAACAAAAGATGGAAGATGATATGAATAAAAAGCACTTGGCAATTGCAGTGGCAGCTGCATTCTATGGATCGCAGGCTTTGGCAGTGGAATTGTATAACGAAGCAAATACCACTTTTGCAATCGGTGGACATGTTTCTGTTGGGCTTGGCGGTTCTGATGAGGGTGAAACTGAAGTTCAGCAAGTTTCACCGCGTATTAACTTTCTTGCGACACAAGATATCGGAAACGGCTTCACCGCTGATGCAAAAGGCGAGTGGGCACTGAATTATCTGGAAGGCGGCGAGGAAACCTTCTCCACGCGTCTGGGTTACATTGGTGTATCGCACAAAGCTTATGGACGCGGCGTAGTGGGCACGCAGTGGTCTCCATATTACGATGGCGCCGGCATTGCGGATTTGCCTATCGCGTTTGCGAACGACTTCCTGTATGACGATCAGGGCCCGCTGGGTACTGCACGGGCTGAGAGAATGATCTCCTACCGGAATAGTTACAATTTCAATCAGGCGGGTGTGTTCTCGTTTGGCCTGGGCTGGCAAGGGAAAACCACCGGTGAAGAACTGGCTGGTGCTGACGCAGAATATGATGCGCGCTTCCAGATTGCGCTGAACTATTCCATCATGGGCTTTGGTCTGAACTATGCCTACAACACCGGCGATGTGAAGACGGCAGCCATTGATGACACGGCGGTTTCGCACATGTTCAGTGCCAATTACGGGACTTATGGGGATGGCCTGTACGTTGCTGTCGTGTATGCCATGAACGAGTACATGAACCAGGGGCTGGAAGAGTCGATTGCGATTGAAGGTCTGCTGGCCTATGCCTTACCCAACAGCCTCAACCTGAGTGTGAACTACGAGTCGGTCGACGACGACAAAAACAACGACACCATCTTCAGTCAGATGGCGCTCCAGGCGGAATATAACTTTACACCGACCTTCGTCGGGTTCGCGGGCTACCAGTTTGACTTAGGAAACGATATTAACGTTCCAGAAGATGACATGTGGATTCTGGGGATGCGTTACTACCTGTAACCGATTCAACCAAACCATCCAAGTCAGCGCTGCGGGGAAACCTGCGGCGCTTTTTTGTCTGCATTTTTCTGATTGAATGCCTGCTTTTTAGTGAATTCTCTTTCTTGTTTTTTTCACAGAACTTTGATTCTTGGGCTCATGCTTGAAGAACGAAGTGTGCAATGGTTTTGGGATTTTTTATTGCGAAGGTGAAGCGCAGAAGTATATCATTTTCTTTCTGTCGCTATTTGAAAGAAGGTAAATCAGTTGGGCGGTGATAATACACTGTTGTTCGACTGCGATCTTAAAGCAGTTGAACTATTGAAACATCTGGCAGTTTTCGATGCATCAGTCAGAGCAAAGTTTATCGAATCAAGATTGTCCATCGAAAAAGGTTTTGTTGGACAACCATACAGTCACAATGATGTCGTGGATTTACATATTCCATATCACAACCAATTGTATGGAATGAAGTACATCGAACTGTGTAACAATAAAATCGGCGTGGATTTTATTTCACCGAACACCTTAAAGTTCAAAAAAGTATATTTCTGTGCAAGTGTCGAAAATGGACTTTCAATTGAGGTGAAGTGTACCAAAACGGGTGAGTTTGATATCAAACCTCGTGAAGCCCATCGAATTAACAAACAGAAAATAAAAGATAGCGAAGTGGAGAGCGGGGCATTGCACTTGACGTGTCGGCATTCTGATTTTTATCTCTTTATTGAAACATGTGAACCGGAAGTCAGTGTCTCCGATAAAAACGAGCAAGTTCAAGAGAATATGATTCCGCACCCATTTCATTTTATTAAAGATTACTGGATAATCCCGACCTGTATAATTGAGTCGTCTCTCTCGGATTTCAATGATGATAAATTGAGCAAAGATGATGTCATCAAGTTGGAAAACAAGATAAAGACAAGAAAATCTAGAAAAATGGCACCTGAAACTGTTGCGTTATTGGTTTCCCTTCGTATCAAACAGTGGTTAATCAGCAGCGGAGAAGAAATTTTTGACAGGAAGATTTCATTAGATCAGAGAAAGCAGGAATCATTTCGAAAGAACGGTGGTAAATACAAGAAGAAGACGCACAGCACAGTACCTGAGTATTCATGAAGTAGGCAGGTACAAATATTGGGGTGTGCTGATTCATGAACGATCGTGAGGCTTGGTTACTACGTAATGATATCGAAGCCATTGTCAGTCGATGCCCGGTCATTGTGTCTCACGCTCTCACTCGCTTTGACTTCTATCCTCAACATAAATGAGCCTGACTCTGATCAGATTGATGCGATAAATTCTGCTGCCATTGCAACAGAGTAGATTCGTTTTCCCTGCAGGGTATCGAGGGAAAATTTTCTGGCTACGCATTGAAAGCGCTCTACAGAAATAAAGCTTTCAGCGAGAATCAGCTGTGGCTTCAATGCTTAAGCCAGATCGAAATGTCGAGCTTATTTTTCGTGAATAGCCGTTGCTTTAAAAAGAACCGCGATCATTGTCTTATCCTTATGAAAGTCAGTGTGTTGGGTTCAATATAACGTGGCGAAAAAAGGATACTTCGATGATGGGCTAAATGTGGTGTTTCGTCTTTTTAAAGGAGAGGCTAATTATGTTCGAAGGCTTTCTCTATCACTTTTTTCTGCACCACAAAGAAATATTATTCGGTTGTTCTCATTGTTCCCTTTATCAATGATATATTTAACCTCTTGCACTATGGTATCTAATTTTAAATCTGGAATACCTGCTAATAAACTCATGATAGTTAGCCGAAATGATGTTTTGGATATGTTACTTCTTTGTCGGTTATCAGTAAATTTTTTAACATAGTTTTGAGGCTACAACCATATGATCTCGAAATGACTATAAATGAGGGCTATGAATTGTTTAATGAAAAAAGCCGGAGCAGTTTTCACTGTTCCGGCTTCTCTGTATCTGGTGGCCCCTGACAGACTTGAACTGTCGACCAAGCGATTATGAGTAACGAAATTGATGGTTTTCAGTGAACGTTAATGAACAGTGAAAACCAAATAAAACTATAAATATCAAGATTATAATAATAATGATTTGTTTTTCAATGTTCACTGAAGTTCATGGGAAAATGACGATTTTGCTATAAATATGCTATAACGGGGAAAACGTGACGCAAGGAAGCCGACCAAAATGCCCATCAAAAAGAAGATCACCGCCATCAGTATCAAACAGCTTACTCTCGAAGAAAGACGCCTCAATGATACCGAAATTTCGGGCTTTCATGCACTCATGTCAAAAGCGGGTAAAGTGACCTACTACCTCTATTACCGCATTGATGGCAAGCAGGTGAACTACAAGCTCGGGTTAGCGAGTGAAATCACGCCAGCACAAGCGCGTGACCTTGCCAGAGAAAAAGCAGGGGAAGTCGCCAAAGGAAACGACGTTCAAGAAATCAAAAAAGCTGCACGGGAAGAAAACCAGCGGCGCCGACATCTTAAGCTCTCGACCTACCTTGCCGAGCGTTACGAACCTTTTCTTACCACGAGAAACCCAAAGACCTCACGCAAAATCATCAACCATCTGACCAACAGCTTCAAATTCCTGCTCGATAAAGACCTGGAGCAAATCACGGCGTGGGAAATCGAAAAGTGGCGGACAAGCCAACGTAAGTTAGGGCGAGCACCTGCGACTATCAATTACACCCTGAACACGCTCAAAGGTGCCATATCAAGGGCGGTTGATTGGGGGCTGATTGAATCGCACGACTTGAGAAGGGTAAAAGCAATTAAAGCCGATAACACCCGCGTTCGTTACCTGACTGAAGTCGAAGAAAAGCGGCTGCGCCATGCCCTAAAAGAAAGAGACTGGAAACTCAGGGAAAGCCGACGTTCGAACAACCAGCATAAAATCATTCGTGGCTATGACACCTTGCCGAGCTTGGATGATGTGGCGTTTGCTGACTATGCAGAGCCATTAGTGATTCTTGCTATGAACACAGGTTTGCGCCGCGGTGAACTGCTCGGCCTTGAATGGACGGATGTTTCATTTGATGAGCGATTCCTCAAAGTGAAAGCCAGCAATGCGAAATCAAAACTCTCGCGCACTATGCCGCTAAACAATGAAGCGTTTGAGGTGCTGAAAAAGTGGCGAGACCAAAACCCGACTACGCGCTTTTTGTTTGAAGGGAGAGAGGCAGGGAAAGCGATCACAGATGTGAAAAAGACATGGGGAACTGTGCTGGAAATCGCCATGATTGAAGGCTTTAACTTTCATGACCTCCGCCATCACTTCGCGAGCAAACTAGTGATGGCGGGGGTAGACCTGAACACAGTTCGTGAACTGCTAGGCCATGCCGACCTTAAGATGACCCTTAGGTATGCTCACTTAGCGCCAGAGCATAAGGCGGCGGCTGTTAGCTTGATTTGTTAATTTTTATCTGGATAATCAACGGGTTCTAGCTAATGATTCTAGTTTCTCTTCCATACGCTGTCTACTGTCTGCAGGATATCGTGATAAATCTCTCTCTATAAAAGATAGTGCTTTATTTAAATCGTTATCGAAAGCTGCATTAAATGCCCTATACTTATTCATCGTTCGATCAGATACATGTCCATTTTTGATACTTTCAAGCTTATCTAATGCCAGCTTAAACTCATCGATATCTTGAAATTTTAAAGCAATGTCACAGTATGAAAGTAATGGATAATGAATGGTTGGATATTTATCAACACAGTCTTTTATTTTATCGAGCGATGCGACTTTGTTGTTCTTTATTTTTGCTAGGAATATGGCTTCTGCTATATCTGCCATTTCATTAGACTGTTCAGATGAAATTCCTCTTAAGTTTTCGATAAGAGTCTTTAATGTTTCCTCTTTTGATGAGTTATCATTAGAGTTAATAAGGCAGTTAAAGTAGGCTTGAGTATGGAATTGGTTTCCTCGATTCGATTCATAATTGTTTTTCGCATATTCAAGAGCTTTGTCGTATTCTTCTAAGTGGACATATACTTGAACTATTTCACGTTTGACACGCGCTGCGACATAAACATTATCGATTATTTTATTAAATCGTTCAAGAGCCTCTTGATATCTTCCTTGAAGTCGATAATAAAAGCCCATTAAAAAGTTATGCTCATCACCTTTTATATGTTGAACTTCAGTTAGAAACTTTTTGTTCTTTGTTTTTGCTAATGATAAACATAGATAGTATCGTATATCTTGAGATGATTCTTCATCTATATTTCTTTCCTTGGATAGTATTTTATATGCAAGATCAATTATCTTTGATAAGTTCCCTTTATTATAATACATATCCTTCATACATCTTAGGTAATGGGTAGGGATAAGATATTTTTCATCTATTTCCCCTCCATTCTTAAGTGTTTCTTTAATGGCAAAGATCATTTGAGAAGAGTCAATCTCAAATAAGTCATCATTTTGAACTGTCTCTCTAACTTTTTTTGAAATTTTATCTTGAATGGCTGGGTCGAGATTTATTCTGTTTCTAGATATGTAATCTCTTACAATGTCATTTAGGCGAATCATTTCTCTATCAGATCCTATTAATTCGACAATGTGTTCCGAGGCCAGTTCTTCTAGTATTGGATAGTATTCCACTTCTGGTAATATGGAGAATATGAAATCTGTAGATATAATCTCAAACTTAGATAGCATTCGTATGAAATCAGATTTTATTTTATTGTTTTCATACTTTGCAAGTAATACGGATGCCTTGTCCTGACTGTATTGAGATAGTACAGTCATCTTATCTGCGAAACTACTCTGAGTGTCATGTTTAAGTAGTTCTGCCGCATATGTGACTTGGTCTGGATATCCACACAGTAAATCGCAAATATCATGAAACTGATCTGGGGTAATATCAAGGTTATATAATCCGGCTATTTTGCTGAAATGCATTTCTCTTTCTTTCGCATTTAGCTCATTTAGTTCTATGAAGAATGTTTTACTATCTTTAGGTCTGTTTTTAAATAATACCTTATATTTCGAAGCTATACAGAAAATAGGACGGTTAGAGTCATATGTATCTATAACTCTCATAAACCAATCGCTTAGCTCTCTTTTATAATTTATAAGAGAGCCGTTATCAATTATGAATAATATTTCATTGCAATCTTTAGCTGCATCCATGATTTCATGAATTAGTGAGACTTTCTTGTCAATGCTCATATCTGACATATTCTCTAGATTTCCCCCAAAATCTACGAGTCCGAAGTCATTTAGAGAAAGTATGAAATCTTCAATTGATGCATTTCTATCAATTGAAATTACTGAAGGTGAATATCCTTGCCTTACAAGGCCTGTTTTCTTCAATCCCTCATACATAAACCTTCGGCGTCCAACACCAGAAAAACCTGAGCAGACAATATTTAATGGCTTAACACTGAAAAAATCATGGATTCTTTGTTCAAACTCATCCATTTCAGTAAGTCGACCTATGAATAACTCATCACGTTCCTTTAGCCTTGGATGCTTTGACCATGATATTTCACGAAGCTTATTGTGGATTTTTTTTGCCGCGACACTAGACCTTTTTACAGGTCTTAAGTTGTACTCTTTTAACCAGTCAGGGATACGTTTATCGTCATGACTGGTATCATCAATTACGATTGGGAATATTTTGTCTATTTCTCTTTTGTCTAACCTATTTTTTGCTTCTGATATTTCTCGTTTTACCCAATCGGAATCCAAGGAGTTGTTAGATATGAATAGTACAAAAAGACTAGACTGTTCCAGCCCTAAGATTATTTCATCTATTGATTTTTCACCTTCTTCAAAAGTGAATTCATCATAAATTATATTGTCCTTTTGCAGCCAATTAGCAACATTTCTAACATATGATTCTTTATCTTTACTAGAATGAGATAAAAATGCAATTGTCATAGAAAACCCTCAAACGTTATGTTCTGTGATATGTTCAACACCTGCAATATTCGCGAGCATATTACAATAAATGCAAATTTCCATTTGTAATACTTTTAGCTCTTCTCTAAATTCGATAAGGCTATCTTCTGCTATAGAGTCTGTATTACTTATGACTGTATGTCATTTTGTAGTGAAAGGTCGAAACACTTGGTTTAGAATGATTATTGCAACTTTAGTGAATTCTGTGCAACCACGTCCATTATTTTTTATTACTGTTCTTGTGATGTCGAAAATTGAGTAAATACTTTTTAATGCTGACTCTTCGTTCCCATATTGTTCGATTAGTGGTTGTGATGTCACTCTGGTCGCTAACTCAATATATAACTCCCAAGCTGCATTTTTATCTGCTTCTTTGGGTTGCCATTCCATGTCAAGAAAGGGACCTTTCAGTTTGACTTTCGATAGCTCCCACTGTCCTAACCAAGTTTTGAATTGCATCTTTACACATTCCTATTAGTCTGTATTTTTATAGGTTGATTCTGTCGAAGAAAGTGTTGAGTGTAAACATGAGTCTGTAATCTCACGCCCAAAATTTACTGTTAATGGTAGTAAGTAACTCCCAATATTCCATTGTTTACCTTACGAGAATACGAACCTGAACACTTGTCGATAGGTTACACGTCATAGGAACATATCGTTATGAGGTATCGTGTTGTTTCGGCTTTGAAGCCGACTTCTGAATCGAATTGAAAGGGAGATTGAACCGAGCCATTTCGGTGAGATTGACCTTTAGGTTACCTCCTTCAGTCAAAATCAAACATTCGGCTTCTTAATCGACGAAGTCGCATAAACACTAGGCTTCTAACCAAATCGGGTAAACCTAAAGGTTAAGCTTGTTCGGCTTACAAACCTAAAAGTCCTTCCTACACCGACATTTATCCAATCCCTGTCGATTATCATTGCATAACGTTATGTAACGCTACGAGAATCCGAGCCAGATCACTTGTCGTTAGGTGACACGTCATAGGAACATAACGTTATGATGTATAGTGTTGTTTCGGCTTAGAAGGTCGACTTTTGAACCGAATTGAAAGGAGCATTGAACTGACCAACTTCGGTCAGATTAACCTTTAGGTTACCTCTTTCGATCAAAACCAAACGTTCGGCTTGTTAACCGACGAAGCCGCATAAATATTAGGCTTCTAACCGAAGCGGATAAACCTAAAGGTTTGGCTCGTTCGATTTACAAGCCTAAAGGCTAGGAATAGTGCAAGGATGCAAAAAAGACGTTTTTACCGCTTAGACGAAATCAATGATGTTACCCCTATAACCAAAGGTGATTTGCTTCATGCCGTTGAAAGAGGCCAGTTGTCGCTCTGCGCGTGGGTGGATGCCAAAGTGCTAGGTGCTCAAATCCAGAGTAAAGAACCTAGTAGGCCAGCGTTGGCAAACTTATTCGACTACCGTGGGGTATTAAGCCTTACGTCCAAGCAATCCATTGATTGCTTCTTGTCGCTTAAGGTCGAGATTAGCCGGACGCTTATCCTTGAACCTGAGTTCGTTTCCAATTGGCGCAGTACATCAACGGACTACCCAAAAGCCAAATCTGTTCGGTTTGGCTCGGTTACCACATTGCCGAATAAGCCTTTAGCCCCCTTTGTGGCGTTCGCGTCGATTGGTACTCTGGCTGTATACGGTCAGAGGGCAAAGCAATTAGCAAAAGCGGGGAAAGATGAGTGGCAAAAAGAGGGTTTCTCTGGCCTGTTGGATGCCTTGCTCGGTACTGATGTAGAATTGGCAATTAAACCGTTAGAGATTCGGTTTGATCAGCTTCGGTTTGATTTGGAAACGGTTAACAAAGTGTTTGGTTTGGAAGCCGCTAAGAATGCGCCTCAAAGCCCAAATGTTGTGAATGTTGAGGGTATTGAAACGCATCCTATCAAAATCATGATAAGCACTGTGCTTGCTGGTAATCGGGAAGCCAATGCTCGAACCATTTGGAATGCAATAAAGCGGGATCACCAAACCGATGCCAAGCAGATAGATGTAGATAGCCTGATTAGCACAATGAACAATGATGAAATCGAGTGGTTTGGTCAGAAAGATGCGGTACGAATCACCAAGTACAAGACCTTTCAAAACCTGATAGCAGAGGTCAGAAAGAACCAAAACTAAAAACCTTCCCGACCACATTCCCGATGAGTCTCCCGATGCCATCGGGACGCTTACGGTATCTCCGAACGAACAAAAGGAGATATCGTTATGGCTACACAGTACGCCAATAAACGCGCATACACAGAGCAAGAAACTTCCGCCTATATCTGTATGAGCCGTTCCTTTCTGCGTCAATCACGCATGGAAGGGCACCGCCGAAACCGCACCGAAGCACCGCCATTTATCAAAATTGGTCGCGCCGTTCGTTACCTGAAAGAAGACCTCGACCAATGGCTTGATAGCCACCGCAAACAAACTCATCTCGTCTGTGATGGAGGTGAGCATGCTTAAGCTAAACAAACACCTTCAACACATCATCAAAACTATGCAGGAAGGGCATTGGTTCGAGTTTTGTGCAGACTATCGCGTTAATCAAAAGGGGTATGTAGGCTCAAAAGGGTTTGATATCAAACTCAACCCGCGAACAGTGCAAAAGCTATACCGTGAAGGGTTAATTAGTTATCGGACTATTCACCCTTTCGGCATCAAGCGCTATGTGTTTGAACTCACGCCTGCGGGGAGGGCTTTCGATGTTAGCCATTCCTGATAGCGAACTGGCGAAAATCGATTGGGATGACAGGGCGTTCGTAAAAGAGCGCCTTTCCCTATTGCCCGCCAAGCACAGAAGATTCTATTCATTCGTTACAAGGCAATTTCTAACAAGCAGGCTAGGAACTCCGACCTGCGTAAACTGGTTGAAAGCTTGAAGGTAAAGCTCACTGTTCCTCTCGAAAAGCTTAGTCTCAGCATGTCAGAAGATGAGCTTCGTGAAGAAGCCGAAAATCTGGTTGATGCTGCGTTGTCGATTCGTCGAGCCATGATGGGCAACGAGGAGGAAACCTTTTCTTCACTGACTGCGCTTTGCCTAAGCTATGGTATTACCCCACCAGAAGAGAAAAAATACACGATCGAAGGGCGCTTAAAGCGTATGTCGGATAAGTCTTGGTGGCTGCGTAAACTTCGCAAGGCATTGCGAGCAAACATAGAAACCACCATGCGTCATCTTGGGGAAGTGAACCGCTGCAAAGCTATCTATTGCTCAGACGAAACACTCAGCGCCAGGGCAGCACAAAAATTCCATCAAAAGGAATATCTTTCAAATACTGTCATGACCAACCAACACGGCCAAAGCTTTAGCCTGTTGGAGCTTTCGCAAAAGGGCGTATCAGACCCAAAAATCCGCAAAACAGAGTTGATGGTTCGTGCGCGTGGCTTTGAAGACCTCGCCAACGAGCTAGGCCATGTTGCCACCTTCCTAACCATTACTTGCCCGTCAAAGTATCACCGCAGCTATGCCACCACGGGCGATGATAACCCTAAATGGCAAGGATATACGCCAGCAGAAGCCCAAGCCTATCTCAATGAGAACTGGAAACTGGTTCGCGCCAAGTTGCAGCGAGAAGGCGTACGTTTCTATGGTTTTCGCGTTGTAGAACCTCAACATGACGGCACACCGCACTGGCACTTATTGTTGTTTGTCGAGCCTCTGCACCATGACACCTTAATAAATATCATGCGTGATTACGCCATGCGCGAAGATGGTGACGAGAACGGCGCAGATAAGCACCGTTTCACCGAAGTGAAGATAGAACCGAATAAGGGGTCTGCCACAGGCTATATTGCTAAATACATCTCTAAAAACATCGATGGTGAGAATCTTGAGGCAGGTGTCTACGGTGATGACCCGAAATGCGCTGCGGCAAGGGTGGATGCGTGGGCGGCTTGCTGGAGCATTCGCCAGTTTCAGCAACTAGGCGGTTGTTCGGTGACAGTTTGGCGCGAATTGCGCCGTTTAAAGGCCATGATGGACGAAAGTAAGTTGGTGACAGAAATCCATGCGGCAGCCGACAAAGGTTGTTGGAAGACGTTCACTGACTTAATGGACGGTGTTTTCTGTAAACGCATTGAGCAGGCTATCGCGCCACACTATGAACTCGCCGTCGATACGGCAACAGGCGTTGTGAAAACCTCGATGTATAGCGAAGAGGAGCTTTTGAAGGTACTGAAAGGCATCTCCTCGGAGGGCAAGACCATCATCACCAGAACCAACGAGTGGCATCTGTCCTAGAGACAGATGCGCTTTTACTTGGAGTTCTGTGAATAACTGTATTTTAGGATTTTAATCAACAAGCTAAATAGGTGTTTGGTGAACTGAAGTATCCGCCTAGTAACTGAAGCTATGAGTTTAAGGGCGTTTGTAACACCTGATAAAACTAGCTTTATCACTCTCCGCTTTTCTTTACTTTCTCTTCTATCCATTTCGACTACTTTTGTTGTCGTATTGGCAATTTTTGCGCCAATGAAAACGGCGAACGCTAGAAGATACATCCATCTGTAGTGCTTTGCGGTAGATACTGAGGCGAGTTTGTTACTGAGTCTTTCCTGTATCTCTCTTGAACGCACCAAAGTTGGTATTAGACATTCAGAAGCTAATGCGACTGGCCTTACAAAGACCCCTTTTATTGGAGTGTTGCTAGCCTCAGGGTAAGCGTTGCAGTAGGTTGACGGAGTGATAATACATTTAGCGGATCGTGGTGAGAAGGTAGTTACGCCTCTGTTTTCTGTATATGGGCATAGGAGGTCGTTGTATTGCTGCACCTCTATCCTAATTTTCTGTTTGATCTCATGTGAATTGGCGAAATTTTTTACTCTGTACAACTCTTCTGTACTGTTAGGCCCGAAGCTGGCAAATAAACTTGGGGTAGCGAGCCCGATATAGTCGTAGAGTGTGTTTTGAATTCTCGCTGACCATTTACATGACTCTAGGTGCACAAGGTTATTTGATTCGCAGTATTGATCATACGCTTTTAGTTGTGTGAGAAAGAAGTTACTTAACTCTTTGGATACTTGCCTTTCCTGATTGAGTTGAACTGAGTCTGAGTTTGCATCAGTGTCATAAATGAATATGACACCTGCGATTAGTGCTGCCGCATACCAAGCATGATCAAATAGGCCTTTAAATTTTTCACCCAAGCAAAAAGTGTCGTTTAGAACTACAAAAATCGACCACCCACTTAAGCAAGCAAGCATAGCGAGGGCGAGATATCCCTTGATACCACCCAATGAGCCTGTACCCATTATGTGATAGCTTTCAGGTGTGTAGTTAATATCTGGCCACAACCCCCACACATTCATTAGGCCGGGGAGGGCGATAACACCTATTGCGATCCATACTCCTTTTACACGTCCTAAAGTATATCCCGCCAAGAGAAGCATCAGCACTAAGAAGAGAAAATAGATAGATAAGAGTATAAAGACTGCGAGGTTGGCTTCAGTAGGAGACCAATAGCTGCCTACTATACTTCCGTCTTCGGCGTATTCTAGAAAATTTGTTGACGCTAGGCCGAGTGCATCAAGGGATTGGAGAAGGTTGTAAGCGGCGCCATATAGGAATGCAATATATGGCTTTAGTAGTTCGAACACTTCTCTTCCTTAGATATTCAACATGTTACCTACTAATAGTTTTTCATAAAGCAATATCTAGTTCAAGATGAGCAAGCAAAGTGACGGATGAATTTGCTATAACGGTGCTATAACGGGGCAAAAAAAGCAAAAAGCCTGAGTGGTTACTAACCTCTCAGGCTTCTCTGTATTTGGTGGCCCCTCCCAGACTTGAACTGGGGACCAAGCGATTATGAGTCGCCTGCTCTAACCACTGAGCTAAGGGGCCAAATGTGCAGGTGATTATATGGGAAGGGTAGAGTAAAGTCCACTGGACCTGAGGGAGGTTTTGTTTGTTTCTTAGGCAGTTAAATCATCGCTCAGCCCTTGTGCGGCAAGGGATGTGAGGCAGGTCACGCTGTGTTGCAAGCAAAGAAAAAGCGGGCTGAAATGGCCCGCTTTGTCGTTTTATTTTTCGGTTTCAACGTCTGGCGTAGAAACTAATCTGCTTACTCGTCGAGGAAGCTGCGCAGCACGTCGGAACGGCTTGGGTGGCGCAGTTTACGCAGAGCTTTGGCTTCAATCTGACGGATACGCTCACGGGTAACGTCGAACTGCTTGCCGACTTCTTCCAGCGTGTGGTCCGTGTTCATGTCGATACCAAAACGCATCCGCAGTACCTTGGCTTCACGAGGCGTCAGGCCAGCCAGCACTTCGTTGGTTGCCGCACGCAGGTTAGTTGCGGTGGCTGAATCCATCGGCAGCTGCAGCGTGGTATCTTCAATGAAGTCGCCCAGATGTGAATCTTCATCATCACCGATTGGCGTTTCCATTGAGATTGGCTCTTTGGCAATCTTCAGCACTTTGCGGATCTTGTCTTCCGGCATCTGCATGCGTTCAGCCAGTTCTTCAGGCAGTGGTTCACGGCCCATCTCCTGCAGCATCTGACGAGAGATACGGTTCAGTTTGTTGATGGTTTCGATCATGTGAACCGGGATACGGATGGTCCGCGCCTGGTCTGCAATCGAACGGGTGATGGCCTGACGGATCCACCAGGTCGCATACGTCGAGAACTTGTAACCACGGCGGTATTCGAACTTGTCGACCGCTTTCATCAGACCGATGTTCCCTTCCTGAATCAGATCCAGGAACTGCAGGCCGCGGTTGGTGTATTTCTTGGCAATCGAAATGACCAGACGCAGGTTCGCCTCAACCATTTCTTTCTTGGCGCGACGGGCCTTGGCTTCACCAATCGACATACGACGGCTGATGTCTTTGATTCGCTCAATGGACAGGCCGGTTTCGTCTTCCAGCATGCGCAGTTTGGTGGTCGCACGACGAAGATCTTCTTCATAGTTCTTCAGACGCTCAGCATAAGGCTTGCCGGAGTTCAGTGCTTCATCAATCCACGCAGAAGAAGATTCATTACCGCTGAACAGCTGAACGAAGGTTTTCTTCGGCATCTTACTGTTGTCGACACACATACGCATGATCAGGCGCTCATTGGTGCGCACTTTATCCATGGAATCACGCAGTGAGCTGACCAGGCGGTCAAACTGTTTCGGGATCAGACGGAACTGTTTGAAGACTTCGGACAGTTCTTCAATGGCGACTTCGGTATCTGCATGATGACGGCCATTTTTGTTGATCGCAATGGCCATTTTTTCATAAGACACACGCAGCTCTTTGAACTTCTCGCGTGCAACTTCCGGATCGATGCTGCCGTCATCTTCATCGGCGGAGCTATCGTCGTCATCGTCTTCCAGATCTTTGTCTTCGTCTTCCAGATCTGATTCGCTGAGCTCAGAACCGATGTGCGTTGCTGTCGGTGCAGTCGTCTCTTCTTCGTTAGGATCCACGAAGCCTGAAATGATATCAGTCAGACGCAGTTCTTCTGCTTCGACCTTGTCAAACTGCTCCAGCAGGTGCGAGATGGCAGACGGGTACTCAGCAACAGAACACTGAACCTGATTGATACCATCTTCGATACGCTTGGCGATGTCGATTTCGCCTTCGCGGGTCAGCAGCTCAACCGTACCCATTTCGCGCATATACATGCGAACCGGGTCGGTGGTACGGCCAATTTCACTTTCTACGCTCGATAGTGCCTGAGCCGCCGCTTCAATGGCGTCTTCGTCGGCATTATCTTCAGTCATCATGAGTTCATCGGCATCAGGGGCGGTTTCCACCACCTTAATACCCATGTCGTTGATCATCTGAATAATGTCTTCAACCTGATCAGAGTCAACAATGTCTTCTGGCAGGTGGTCATTAACTTCGGCATAGGTCAGATAGCCTTGCTCTTTGCCCTTGGCAACAAGCAACTTTAGCTGTGACTGCGGATTTTGCTCCATAGACGATATCCAACTTAGGGTCTGAGTGAGAAAAAAGAATGCAGAAATGCAAACCAGTAATTATAACAAATGTCAGAATTGTTGACTACTTTTTAGTCGGGGCGATTCAACAGCAATAGCTGGAGCTCCCGCTTCTCTTCGACTGATAAGCCGACGGTGTTCGATTTAGCCTGCAACTTCTCAATTTGTTGGGTGACGCACTGATCGATAACTTTATCCATCGCGTCAAAAAATACAGTATGTAAACTGCTTTCGTCATTGCCGAGAGGAATATCCCAGGTGGCGAGCCGCGCCATCAGCTGTTCTTGTTCCGTTTCTCGCCAATCTTCAAGTAACTGTCCAGTTGTGATATTGGGACGAAGTCGACATTTATCAACTATTGTCAGCAATAATTTTAGGCCGGCCAGTTCAATGCCGACAAAGTCCCCGGTGTTCAGCTCCAGCTCAGAAGCAAAGCCCGGGTTTTGCAGCAACAGGGCAATCGCCACCCGCATCGGGGTACGCTTGATTGCAGGTTGCGCGATGCGAACCGGTTTGTTGTCGCCGTGTTCGCTGATGAGTTGCCTGAGCTGCTCCTCATCCGGAAGACCGAGTCTTTGACCCAGAACTTTCCTTAAGTATAGCCGCAGGGTACCGCCCGGGACCTTGTCGATCAGGGGTACAGCCAGCGTACTGAGCTTGGCTTTGCCTTCCCGGCTGCTGGTATCGACCTGCTGCAACAGTGTTGAGAACAGGAAATCAGACAGCGTCATCGCTTCACTGATTTGCTGCTCAAATGCTTCTTTCCCGTACTGGCGAACATAACTGTCCGGGTCTTCGCCATCGGGCAGGAACATAAATTTCAGTTGGCGGCCGTCGGAGAGATAGGGCAGTGCCTGCTCCATCGCCCGCCAGGCGGCATCTCGTCCGGCACGGTCACCGTCATAACAACAGACCACGGTACCGGTTTGCCGGAACAAATTCTGCATATGATCGCCGGTGGTTGAGGTGCCCAGAGAGGCAACCGCATAGTCGACGCCGTACTGCGCCAGTGCGACCACATCCATGTAACCTTCGACGACTAAAATTCGCTCAGGTTCCCGGTAGGTCTGCATCACCTGATACAGACCATAGAGCTCGCGTCCTTTGTGGAAAATCGGTGTTTCCGGCGAGTTCAGATATTTGGGCGTCCCGTCACCCAGAACCCGGCCGCCAAAACCAATGACCCGGCCGCGGCGGTCGTGGATCGGAAACATAATCCGGCCACGGAAGCGGTCATAACGTCGGCCCTGATCGTTTTCAATCAGCATACCGGCACTGACCAGATCTTTCTGAGCCTGCTCGGTCCGGCCGAAGCGCTGGCGCACCAGATCCCACTGATCCGGGATATAGCCAATGCCAAACTGCTTGACGATTTCGCCCGACAGGCCACGCCCTTTCAGGTAGTCAATTGCAACCTGTGCTTCATGCTGTCGAAGCTGGGACTGATAATATTGGGCGACCTGACCCATCAGGTCATAAAGACTTTGTTTTTCCTGTCGTTTCGCCGGGCTCTGGCCGCTGCCCTGTTCACGGGGCACTTCAAGGCCAAGCTGAGACGCCAGATCTTCCACCGCTTCAACAAAATCGAGGCGGTCAAACTCCATCACGAAATCGAGGACGTTGCCTTTGGCACCACAGCCGAAGCAATAATAGAACTGTTTGTCCGGGCTGACAGAAAAAGAAGGGGTTTTCTCATTATGGAACGGACAACAGGCGCCGTAGTTCTTCCCCTGTTTCTTGAGTTTCACCCGCGCATCAATGACATCCACAATGTCATGTCGTGCGATGAGATCGTCAATAAACGAACGGGGGATTTTGCCTGCCATACAATGAGTGTTACCTGAAATTTGTCCGGGAGAGATACAAACAAGCCGCGCGTTCCTTGGAGGATAGCACGGCTTGCTGTAGAGCTGGGGCAGTATTAACCGAGTTTGGCTTTCACCAGTTGGCTAACTTTCCCCATATCGGCACGACCCTGAAGCTGTGGTTTGAGCACAGCCATCAGTTTACCCATGTCTTGCATCGTGCTGGCACCAGTGCTGGCAATCGCTTCATCCAGCAGAGCAGCAACTTCGTCGTCGCTCAGTGGCTGAGGCATAAATTCCTCAAGCACGGTAATTTCAGCAAGCTCGACATCGGCCAGATCCTGACGGCCTGCAGCCTCATACTGAGCTACAGAGTCACGACGCTGTTTTACCATTTTCGTCAGTACTGCCACGATGTCGTCGTCGGTCAGTGTGATCTTCTCGTCGACTTCACGTTGTTTGATAGCAGCCAGAACCAGACGGATAGCACCCAGACGGGCTTTATCCTTTGCCTTCATGGCGGCTTTCTGTTCGTTCTTAATACTTTCGATCAGGGCCATTACGCTGTCCTTGTTCTCTGTAAATTAGTACAGACGAACGCGACGTGCGTTTTCGCGAGCCAATTTTTTCAGGTGACGCTTAACTGCCGCTGCTTTAGCGCGCTTACGTACAGTTGTTGGCTTTTCGAAGTGCTCACGACGACGAACTTCAGAAAGGATACCTGCTTTTTCGCAAGAGCGCTTGAAACGACGTAGAGCTACGTCGAACGGTTCGTTTTCACGTACTTTGACTACTGGCATGTAATACTCACCTCAGAGTGATTCGGTTAACGCTGATGATCTAAATTATCAGCTGATTAAAAATGGTGCGAAATTCTAATCTGATCCGGGGCCATTTGTAAAGTATTCTGCAAGCCAGAACTGGTGAAATTCTGTCAACAGCGGTAACATGCCCCTCCGACGTTCCGCACCGGCTAACGGCTTTCGTTAGTAAGTATATATAAGTATAGAGGTTGATATGCGTATCCTGGGCATCGAAACGTCCTGTGATGAGACAGGCGTGGCGATTTACGATGATGAGAAAGGCCTGCTGGCTCATGAGTTGTACAGCCAAGTCAAGCTGCACGCCGACTATGGTGGTGTCGTGCCTGAGCTGGCCTCAAGGGACCATGTCAAAAAGACTATTCCGCTGGTAAAACAGGCACTGGCGGATGCCGGTCTGACACCGGCCGACCTCGACGGTGTGGCTTATACTGCCGGACCGGGTCTGGTGGGCGCATTGCTGGTTGGTGCAACGATTGGCCGCAGTCTGGCCTATGCCTGGAACCTGCCGGCTGTGGCGGTCCATCATATGGAAGGCCACCTGCTGGCGCCGATGCTTGAAGAGAATCCGCCGGAATTTCCGTTTGTCGCGTTGCTGGTGTCCGGCGGCCACACCATGATGGTGGAAGTGAAGGGCATCGGTGAATACCGCATTCTGGGCGAGTCGATTGACGATGCGGCCGGTGAAGCCTTTGATAAAACGGCCAAACTGATGGGACTGGATTATCCGGGCGGACCGCTGCTGTCGAAACTGGCCGATCAGGGCACGTCGGGTCGTTTTACGTTTCCGCGTCCGATGACGGATCGTCCGGGGATGGATTTCAGTTTTTCCGGTCTGAAGACCTTTGCGGCGAATACCATTCGCGCCAATGACGATGATGAACAGACCCGGGCGGATATTGCCTGTGCTTTCCAGGAAGCGGTGGTGGATACGCTGGCGATTAAATGTAAGCGTGCCCTCAAAGAAACCGGCTTTAAGCGTCTGGTGATTGCCGGGGGCGTCAGTGCCAACAGGCATCTGCGTTCCGAACTGGCGAAACTGATGGAAAGTCTGGGCGGGGAAGTGTTCTATCCGCGGACTGAGTTCTGTACGGATAACGGCGCCATGATTGCATATGCGGGCATGCAGCGTCTGAAAAATCAGGAAATCATGGACCTCGGCGTGAAAGCCCATCCACGCTGGCCGATTGATACCCTCAAGCCATTGCGCTGATCCCTTTTACGGTACCAACCGTGGCCGTGAATACCGCATGAACCGCCAGAAGAATTCAGGATTTCGGCTGGCGGTTAAATTTATGCCAGATCTTATATTCTTTGCCGTCGAGCAGACGGCGGACATTCTCGTGGTGACGGAGAATAATCAGGCAGGACAGCATGGCTACCGGCATGGTGTACTGAGGCTTGACCCACCAGGTAAACATGGGGGCCAGCAGTGCTGTAATCATAGATGCCAGTGATGAATAGCCGCCGATGACTGCCACAATCACCCAGGTCGCAATCAGCATGCCGCTGAGATCCCAGCCAATCGGTGCCAGTGCCCCCAGTGCAGTGGCCACGCCTTTACCGCCCCGGAAATGGAAGAAAATAGGGTAGATATGCCCCAGACAGGCCGCGATACCGATGACGCCCAGCAAAAACGGATTGATTCCTAAAAAGTAGCTGAGCCACACCGGCAGCATCCCTTTGAGGATATCGCATACCAACACTAGCGCAGCGGCGCCCCGGCCGCCAAGACGAAGCACGTTGGTGGCTCCCGGGTTGCCTGAACCGCTGTCGCGCGGATCCGGCAGGCGGAACAGGCGGCAGATCAGCACCGCACTGGAGATCGAGCCCAGCAGATAAGCGGCAATGATGATCAGCAACACCAGTGGCGTCATAGCGGCTCCTGTTGATTCGTGACGGCATCGTCGTTCGGATAAATTGGGGGTTCACCTCATACCACGTCTGATGACATTCTTCCTGACAGCTGTGGTATAGTGCCTCCACTTGCAGGGGCCCGCTGCATGATTGCGACGGGAAACCCGCATTCAGTCATCAAAAGTGACAGTTCAGTCCCGATAATACGCACTTTTGCTCACATTGGGTATCCGACCTCTGGGGTAAATTATCCCTAAATAATTTAGCGATGGAACATGGATTCAGTATTTATCGAACATCTTGACGTGATCGCCTCAATTGGCGTGTACGATTGGGAACAGGAAATTAAGCAGAAACTGGTGTTGGATCTGGAAATGGCCCATGACAATCAGCCAGCCGCCCGGGCTGATGATGTTGCCCTGGCTCTGGATTATGCTGCCGTCAGCCAGGCCGTCACCGAGTTTGTAGAGCAGGGACGTTTTCTGCTGGTCGAGCGAGTCGCAGAAGAAGTTGCCAGCCTGATCATGACACAATTCCAGGTGCCATGGATTCAGGTCAGAGTGACCAAACCGGGTGCGGTACCGAATGCCCGTGGCGTCGGTGTGGTAATTCAACGGGGATGCCGTGACTGAGGTTTACATCAGTATCGGCAGTAATATCGACCGGGAGCGCTCTGTGCGTGCAGCAGTGTCTGAGCTCAGACAACTGGGAACCGGTTTTCGTGTGTCGCGCATTTATGAAGCGGAGCCGGTTGGTTTTGACGGACCGAATTTTTTCAATTGTGTGGTGGCATTGAACACCGAGCTCTCGCCGTCTGATCTGCAAACACAATTGAAAACGCTGGAGCTGCAGTACGGCCGTCAGCCGGATGCGAAAAAAAACCAGAGCCGGACGCTGGATTTGGATCTGCTGCTTTACGGTGATCTGATCCGTGCGCAGTCGCCCGTCTTACCTCGTGATGATATTTATAAGTTTGCTTTCGTGTTACAGCCGCTGATGGAGCTTTGTCCGCAGCAGGTTGTACCGGGAGATGGCAGAACCGTGGCAGAGTTGTGGCAGGCTTTTGATCAGCCGCAGGTGCTCAGACCGGTCGTCATGGAAATTTGACCTGAATTTGCCGCATCAGCAGGAACCGACGCAGAATCCTGCGGTCAATCTGTTCTGTTGGTGAATTTAAATAACAAGGTCGGCAGACCGCAAAAAGTAAAGGAAAGCAATGAGTCATTTTGAAGCATTCATGTTGGCATTGATCCAGGGACTGACGGAGTTTTTGCCCATCTCCAGTTCGGCGCACCTGATTTTGCCATCTCAGGTCTTAGGCTGGGCCGATCAGGGACTGGCATTCGATGTTGCGGTACATGTTGGCACACTGGCTGCTGTGGTGCTCTACTTCCGCAAAGAAGTGGTTTCATTGCTGTCGGCCTGGGTGAACTCCATTTTCACCCGGAAGTGCTGCCGGGAAGCCACACTGGCCTGGATGATTGTGCTGGCAACCATTCCTGCCTGTGTTTTTGGTTTTTTTATGGCGGATATCATCGAACACTACCTGCGCTCTGCGTGGGTGATTGCAGTGACGACCATCGTGTTTGGTCTGCTGCTGTGGTGGGTGGATCGTCGGGCACCACAGAATATCGATGAATATGCGGCCGATCCGAAGCGCTCACTTTATATTGGTCTGGCGCAGGCTGCCGCGATGATCCCGGGTACGTCCCGTTCAGGTGCCACCATGACTGCAGCCCTGTATCTGGGATTCACCCGTGAAGCGGCGGCACGATTTTCATTTTTAATGTCTATTCCGATTATTGTCCTGGCGGGCACTTATCTGGGCACGAAACTGGCGGAGAGTCCGGTGCCGGTTGATTTCGGCGGGCTGGGGATTGGTTTGGCCGTCTCGTTTGTCAGCGCCTATGCCTGTATTCACGTCTTTCTGAAGCTGGTCACGCGTTTGGGCATGTTCCCATTCGTCATTTACCGTCTGCTGCTGGGGGCCGGATTGATTGCCTTCCTGATGAGCCAGCAGTAATCGAGATGTGGTTTGAATGAAATGAAGCCGGACTTTTTGTCCGGCTTTTTTGTGTGCGGCTGAATGCGAAGAGGCACGTTTCGAAGTCTTGCAACCTCACAGAACCGTCTGCCTGGGTTGTCTATCGTCCCAGCACCAGAGCTGCGGCTTCGCAGCGACGTGCGGCCAGCTGTTCTTTAATCTCGGCACCCTTATAACCCGCAGCAACGATTGGTTTGACTTCGACTGCCTGTGCGGCTGCAAATACTGTCAGTAATACATCGGCCTGCGGATAAGGATCATCCTCAAAGCCTGTCCGGCCGCGCACATCTGCCCGGCAGCACAGCGCCAGCTGTTCCACCCGCTCTGGTTTTCGCCACGCGTCAATCTGGTCAAAAATCTTAATGAAGGTGGCAGGGCGCAGCGCATTCGCATTGTGGACTTTGGTGTGCTGGGCACACACCATTAACGCCGCATCGCGGTAATGATTCGGGATTCTCAGTCGCTGGCACAGACTGCGGATCACATCCAGTCCGAGCTGACAGTGCAGTTTATGGCTCGGCAGCTCAGCCACCGGAGAGAGGGCTTTGCCGAGGTCATGGACCTGAGCGCAGAACCGGATCACAGGGTCCTTACTCAGCAAAGCTGCCTGATAAGACACCATCAGGGTATGAATGCCGGTATCTATTTCCGGATGCCATTTGGCAGGCTGCGGCACGCCGAAGAGGGCATCAATTTCCGGCATCACCACACCCAGCGCACCACACTGGCGAAGGACGGTCAGGAAGATGTCCGGACGTTCCGTCGACAGCGCACGTTCCCATTCCTGCCAGACCCGTTCCGGGGTCAGGGCTTCCAGTTCTCCTTCAACCACCATTTCCTGCATCAGGGACAGGGTTTCCGGAGCCACGGTAAAGCCCTGCGGCGCAAATCGGGCAGCAAAGCGGGCGACCCGCAGTACCCGCAGCGGGTCTTCCACAAATGCCGGAGAAACATGGCGGAGCTGGCGTTTTTCCAGATCATGCTGACCCTGATAAGGATCGATCAGCGATCCGTCTTCCGCTTCGGCGATGGCATTGATCGTCAGATCCCGACGCATCAGATCCTGTTCCAGCGTGACATCCGGCGCGGCATAGCATGTAAAGCCGGTGTAGCCTCTGCCTGCTTTTCGCTCGGTACGGGCCAGCGCATATTCTTCTTTGGTTTTCGGGTGCAGAAAGACGGGAAAGTCACTACCTACCTGGCTGAAACCCTGATCCAGCATTTGCTGCGGGGTGGTGCCGACAACAACCCAGTCTTTGTCTTTGACGGGCAGGCCTAACAGCTTGTCCCGTACAGCACCACCAACCAGATAAATCTCCACTTTTCTCTCCTAGTCTTTTGTCAGTCTTGCCCCCGAAGGGTATACAATCGGTGTCACGAACGCTAATGTATCTCAGTTATTTTACTTCATCCCGGACGAAGACATGTACACGGCATTTTTTGGCCTGACAGAAGCCCCGTTTTCTATCGTGCCCAGTGCACGGTTTCTCTATCTCAGTGACCGCCATCGTGAAGCGCTCAATCATCTGCTGGCCGGACTGGCCGACGGCGGCGGGTTTGGCCTGCTGACCGGCGAAGTCGGCACGGGTAAAACCACGGTCCTGCGCGCGCTGCTCTCAAAGCTGGGCGATGATACCCAGGTTGCCGTGGTGCTCAATCCGGCCTTGTCGGCCCATGAATTGCTCGAAAGTATCTGTGATGAGCTGGGACTGCCCGCATCGCCTGAAGACAGCTACAAGATATTAACCGACCGCCTTTATGATCATCTTAAAGCCAACGACTCGGCCGGAAAGCATACACTGCTGCTGATTGATGAGGCGCAACACCTGCTGCCGGATGTGCTGGAGCAGTTACGGTTGCTGACCAATCTCGAAACAGATCAGCGTAAGTTACTCAAGGTGGTGCTGGTGGGGCAGCCGGAACTGCAACAATTACTGCAGCAGCCGGGGCTGCGGCAACTTGCCCAGCGGATTACCTCCCGCTATCACCTGTTGCCGCTGACCGAAACTGAGGTTGCTGCGTATGTCCGGTTCCGGCTGGATCAGGTTGGCTGTGCCCATCCGGTATTTACCCCTCCGGCGCTGAAAGCCGTTGCGAAGGTCTGTCATGGGATCCCCCGCCAGATCAATCTGGTGTGCGATAAGGCCATGCAGATGGCCTGCCGGGACAGCCGGTATCAGATTACGCCGGAACACATCAAACAGGCCAGTGAACTGGCGCTGGGCTGGGCCGTGCCGCAGCCTGTAGCCGGGAGCAGAACAGGTAAGGTGAAACCGGGCTGGGTCATTGCCGGGATCCTCGCGCCTTCGCTGGTCGCTGCCGGTTACTTCGGCGGCGGGTGGCTGGCTCGGGAGCAATTGGGAATCACCCCGCAGGAGCCAGCAGTGGTTGCTGTGAAGCGCTCGTCTGAACCCGTCTCCGCCGAAGCAAAAGCGGCCGCTGCGCAGACAGCTCTGGAACAACGCTGGCAGCAGTTAGTGGCACTTCAGCCGGACGAAAGAGAGGCAATGCAGACGATTTACCGGCTCTGGGGGTATGAGGTGACACCGAATCAGGCCAACTGTCTCAGCAGTCAGCGGATCGGGCTGACCTGTCAGCAAAACAAAGGCGATCTGGCGCAACTGGGCCTGATTAACCGTCCTGCAGTTCTGCCTCTGACCGGGGAGAACGGTGAGACATTTTATGCTGTGCTGTACGCGCTGTGGCCGGGAGAAGCTGAGCTGATGCTGGGCGGTGAGCGGATTCGGGTCAGCCGGGAATGGTTACAGACGCATTGGCAGCAGGATTACACCCTGATGTGGCGGGCTCCGATGGGAGAAAGCAGCAGTATTCGTTACGGGCAGCAGGGCACACGCGTTGCCTGGTTGGATCAGCAGCTTAATCGCCTGCTGGGCGAGCCGGGAACGGCCAGCCGTCAGTTCGATCAGGGGGTGCTGGATAAGCTTCGTCGCTTCCAGCGCGCACAGGGACTGTATCCGGACGGGATTGCCGGGCCGATGACCCTGATGGTGCTGGATACCGCACTGGCCTTGCCTGGACCGACGCTCTATCAGCAGTACCGGACTGATGCCGGACCGGATGACAGCACCTATGCGGTGACTTTTCTGCCGATGCCCCGGCTGGTCACGGAATCTTTGCCGGATCTGACGTCAGCCGGATATACAGTGGCGACTGGTCCGTCTCCGGTGCCGTCGGAGCCGGTCGTCCACGAGGTTTCGCCGGAAGGTGATATTGCAGACCGTCAGCAAAACAGCTGGGATCTGGATAAACTGGATCTTTCCGGGCTGTCTCCTGAGCTGGCCAGTCGGCTGCACCAGGCGATTGAGGCCACGGATCAGGAAGACAAACAACCATCGCTGATTGATGAACGGGCCGTTGCCAATCGCGCAGCTCAGCCGGAAGTCTCTGCAGCGCCGGATGAAGACGTCATGACCGTCGCCGATCTGCCGCGACAGGTCCAGAAACGTTTGCCGGCCATTGACCTGCAGACGCATATCTACTCTTCAAGTGCCAACAGCCGCTGGATCAAAGTGAATGGCCGTGAAGCCTATGAAGGGGATGAAATTGCCCCTGGTGTGACGCTGGAGCGGATTGAGTCCCGGAAGGTGGTACTGAACTTTGAGAATACACGATTTGAGATGGCAGCACTGTCGCAGTGGCCGGCAGGTTAAAACAGCAAACAACGCATCTCAGACACATTATCGCAGACAGAAAAAAGGCAGCCGGGGCTGCCTTTTTTGATTCGGAGGAACCGTCGGGGATTACGCCCAGCCGTTATTGCGCTTTTTACGACGCGGGATCAGGTGCGGCAGGATCAGGCCGAACAGCAGACCACCACCGGCAACCATACCGCCGTAGGTAAACCACTTCATCAGCAGGTCATCTGCCTGAGTATCCAGTTTGGCGCGTAGTTCGCGGATTTCTGACTGAGAGGTAGACAGTTGTTCATTCAGCTTGGTATTGCGTTCTTCCAGCTCGGAGATTTGCGTACTGCGGCTTTCCAGTGAAGACTGAAGGGTTGCATTGCGTTCATCGCTGGATTTTCTGGCGTTCGCCAGCGCTTTTTTCACTTCGCTCAGCTCTTTTTCGAGCTTCGGTAAGCGCTCTTTCAAACCAACCTGATTGGAAATGTAATCACTGCTGACCCAACCGGTACGGCCGCGATCATCAGTCACTTTGACAAACCCTGTTTCCCGGTTTGTTTCCAGCACGGTCACTTTCGTACCGGAGTTCACGCTGCCTAAAATTTTATATTGCGTGCTTGGTCCGCGATGCATGTAAGTAAACAAGTCATCGGAGATATAACGCACCTGCTGAGCGTGTACCTGCGCTGTCATCAGCACAGTGACAGCGGCAAAAACTAAGCGGATAAGTTGCTTCACACTGAGATCCTTGAAGGAGCTTGGTTAATCGATGGAGCACAGATACTAAGAATTTTGCGCCAATGGCGCAAGCGAAGAGGGAGGCATTGCCTCCCTCTTTTGACCTTGTGCTACTTTTTGGCAAAGTTTACCGAAGGTTGACTGAAATCAGCCAAAAGCCGCTTGCATTACGTAGAAGAAAATGACTGACAGCAGCGCACCCGCAGGCAGGGTGATGATCCAGGAGGCCACGATATTACGGACCACGCCCAGATTCAGTGCAGCAATACCACGGGCAAAGCCAACACCCAGGACTGCACCCACCAGTGTTTGGGTGGTTGAAATCGGCAGGCCGGTGCCCGATGCCAGGACAACCGTTGAAGCGGTTGCCAGCTGTGCAGCGAAACCACGGCTTGGCGTCAGTTCGGTAATCCCGGTACCTACGGTAGCCATTACTTTGTGGCCCAGGGTTGCCAGACCGACAACGATACCAAAACCACCCAGCGGCAGGATCCACCATGCAATGGCACTTTTCTCAGACAGCTGACCCATGTGCTCAACGGTTGAAACAACCGCAGACAGCGGGCCAATTGCGTTTGCTACGTCGTTTGAACCGTGCGCAAAGGCCATGGCACAGGCCGTCACGACCATCAGCAGGCTGAATACACGCTCTACACCCGCATAGCCATTGGTGCCGGAAGATTGCTCTGCATCCTGATAGTTACGGCGGATGTACAGGTAACCAAAGGCCATAACGACCAGAGAGACTGCAACAGACGCCAGCCAGGCTTCTGTGGTGCTCAGATGCAGACCCACGTGCTTCAGACCTTTCTTGATGGTCACCAGCGCGATCACCATCGCGGTAATGAACATATAGACAGGCACAAAACGCTTGGCGTTGATCAGCGGATTATCGGTATCAAAGATCAGACGCTGGGCACTGATGAAAATCACGTATGCGAAAATACCCGAGATCAGTGGGGTTACGATCCAGCTGCCGACGATGCCCTGGACTGAAGCCCAGTCAACGGCTTCAGTGCCGACTGACACACACGCAAAACCGATGATGGCACCGATGATGGAGTGAGTGGTCGAGACCGGCCAGCCCATGTAGGACGCCAACAGCAGCCATGAACCGGCTGCCAGCAGCGCTGACATCATCCCGTAAACCAGGATTTCAGGCTGGGCCGCATAGTGAGAGGTTTCAATCACCCCTTTCCGGATTGTGTCTGTGACTTCGCCGCCTGCCAGGTAGGCACCGGCAAACTCAAAGATCATCGCGATAAAAATCGCCTGTTTGACCGTCAGCGCTTTGGAACCAACCGAGGTTCCCATTGCGTTTGCGACGTCATTGGCACCAATACCAATCGCCATAAGAAAGCCAAAAAGGGCCGCCACCATGATAATCACGGTGCCATAATTAGCCAGGATTTCCATTGTAAAACCTTGTTTTTATTACCGTTGCTCGTTATGAGCGGGATAGCATAATTTCGAGACGAGATCCGACGCGTTGAGCCTGATCGGCAATGCCGCCGACCCATTCGAGGATCTTGTACATGAACATGACATCGACAGGATTGTACTGGTCTTCAACCTTGCGTAATTGCTGACGCAGGGTGACCTGCATACTGTCGGTATCGTCTTCGATGACATCAAGCTGGTTAATCATTTCAGCAACCAGCGTGACTTCACGGCCTTTGAAACCGGTTTCCAGCAGTTCATCCAGTTCATGGATGACACGACTGGCCTGATTGGCGGCATCAAGGCAGCGTTGAACATAGGCGAGAAAGTTTGCGTAAAGGTTCTCAGGGATGTCTAGCTGACGTCCGTAGACGCGCCCTGCGATATCCTTGGCGAGGTTAGCGAGTTTATCCTGCTGAGTCAGCAGGTCCAGCATGTCAGTCCGGTCGACTGGCATGAAGAGGCCGCGCGGGAGCTTGAGACGGATTTCACGTTTCAGCACGTCCGCATCTTTTTCAAGCTGCGAGATTTGCTCACGGTACTGTCCGGCTTTTTCCCATTCCTTGGCGTGGCACGCTTCAAAAAACGGAACAAGCAATTCACAACATTCGTTGACACGCGTGATATGGCGTTGCAACGGTTTGATTGGGGATTTAGCAAAGAGCCCCATGATTGTATTTACTGGCATAGCCGATCAACCTAAAGATACCTGTGATAAAGGCGAAATCTTGAGCGATGAATCTGAGCCTGCTGAGGTTTGGACTCCCGTTCCGTAGCGATCATATGTCGCGTCGGTTAAGGCTGAAAGGAGGTGCTGCCGGATAAACCTGATTCACGGAATGAAGCGGAATAGTTGTCTCAGCTCTTTCTGAGCTGAACAAGCGCTTCACTGCGTTACTCATCATTTATTTAGCGCACTAAACTCCATGATTCGTGCCTTGATTAGCGCTTATTTCAGCACTGAACAGAACAAATAATCCAAAGGTCAACAGGCCCTGTGGCGCGCATGGTAACGTATAACGTAGTACAGGGAAACACATTTTGTGCTGCTATTTGGGGAGATTTCCTGCTTGCTCCCGGCAAGATTAGCAAATATCCTTGGCTGGCTACCGTTTATAGGGACAATTATGGAAACCGAGATAGAACTGAAGTTTTTCGTCTCAGCGGAATTTTCGAGTCATCTACTGCGAAAAATTGCCCAAGCCAAAATCTTGCAGCAAAGCAGTAAGCGACTGGGTAACATTTATTTCGATACCCCTGAGCAAATTCTTCGTCAGCATGACATCGGACTGCGGGTTCGCCGGATTGATGATGTCTACATTCAGACCCTCAAGACAGCAGGACGTGTTGTTGCCGGACTGCACCAGCGGCCTGAGTATAATGCTGAACTGAACGGCCCGCAGCCGGACTTATCTTTACACCCTGCCGATGCCTGGCCGGCACATTTCGAGATTGCCGCCATTTCTGAACAGATCGCGCCTTTATTCTCGACCGACTTTGAGCGGCAGCAGTGGCTGGTCGCGATGCCGGACGGCAGCCAGATCGAGCTGGCTTTTGATCAGGGCGAAGTCCGCGCCGGTGATCGCAGTGAACCGATTTGTGAAGTCGAGCTGGAGCTGAAATCCGGCCAGACCGATGCATTGTTCACGCTGGCCCGTGAGCTGTGTGATGTCGGCGGAATCCGGCTGGGTAACCTGAGCAAAGCTGCCCGGGGTTACCGTCTGGCGGCAGATTATGCCGGCGATGCGGTGAAACCTTTGTCCTACGTCCCGCTTCACGCGGATGCCAGTGCTGAGCAGACACTGATGATTTCGCTGGAGCATGCCTTAGAACAGTGGCATTACCACGAACAGATTTATGTTGAGCGCCAGGAACTGGCGGCACTGACTCAGATCAGTCAGGCGATTTCGCTGATCCGTCAGACTTTGGTGGTGTTCGGCAGTATGATCCCCCGTCGTGCCAGTGCGCAGTTGCGTCAGGAGCTGAGCTGGCTGGAAGGCGAGCTGGACTGGCTGGAAGAAGCCGGAGCGCTGGATCGCTGGCTGGCTGAGAAAGGTCATGCTCTGAAAAAGCTTAATGCCCGTAAAGCTTTGGTGAAACAGCTGAAAGAGCGGCAGGAAGAATTGCCTGAACCCGATGATGTCCTGCGTCTGCTGCACTCATCGCGGTACTGTAATTTGCTTCTGAACCTCAGCAGCTGGCTGCTGAGCCGGGGCTGGCAGCCGTTTCTGGATGAAAAGGCCAGAGAGCGGCTGGCGGCATCTGCAAAAGCGTTTGCTGATTCAGCTTTGGCAAAAGCCTGGGAAGAGCTGGGCGACGCCTTTGGTGCCCAGCGGGCGCTCAGCCGGGCGGACTATCTCGATCAACAGCCCCGCCTGCTTCGGAATCTGGTTGGTGGATTGTGTTTTGCATCTTTATATGATGCGGAACGTCGCGATGTGTTCCGAAGCCCGTGGCTGGATGTGCTTCAGGGGATGGAAGATTTGCGTCAGCTTGAACCGATTCGGGTGCTGCAGCCTGAGTTTGAGGAAGAAGATGACCGCAAGCAAATTGATAAATGGCTGCACCGCAAGGAAGACTCCCTGCTGCATGCCATGGATCAGAGCCGGCAAATCGGGCTGGCACAGCAGCCTTACTGGCCTTAATCTTTTTTCCTGTCCGACCCGGCTCAGTCCGGGTCCGGTGACGAACGCCTTGTCTTTTCATCCGACAGATTCGTGTCGGTGAGAGGGGAAGGCGTTTTTTGTTGCCTGCGTTCTGCCTGCCTTGTGGCTTCGGCAAGCCTGCTTTCTAGCGAACTGATGCGATCCAGTAAGACTTTCTGGTTATGTAACACTTTATCCCAGTGAACCTGATCATGCGGATGTCTGGGCGGTGCGTGCTTTCCCGGTTCTGAAACGAAAGAGCTGATCAGACCGGCGACCATACCAAATAAACCGACACCACAGGTAATAATGACGGTGGCCAGCAGTTTTCCCAGCGTGGTGACCGGATAGTGGTCGCCGTATCCCACGGTTGAAATCGTCACAAACACCCACCACAGGGCATCATCTGCACTGAGTATATTGGCGTTCGGATCTTTGCTTTCAATGATGAGGATCAAAGAGGAACCAACGGTAACCAGTACAGTGAGCAACAGAAAAATAGTTGCGAGGGTGGCTTCCCGGCGATAAGCCATGATGTGCTGCAGGATCTGCTGACCGGATCGAAGCAGCCGGAGGACCCTGAAAATCTGGATGACCCGCATAAAGCGTAACGGCTCAATGATGGGAATACTGGCAAGGAAATCGGGCCAGTGTTTTTTCAGATAGTCGCCTTTACTTTGGCTTCTCACCAGATCGGCGGTGAGCTGGAGCCAGAAAAACAGACAAATCAGGGTATCTATGGTGACAAACAGGGTATATATCCTGTCATTGCGCGGAATAAAAAACAGACTGGAGACCAGTGCAAGAGACACGAAAGACAAGATGAGCGCAACCAGGCTCATCGGATTCAGTTCATGTTTGACGCCATCGATCTTTTTCATCATTCAATTTTAGTTATTTATAGCAGGCATATTATGATATTCGGTACCGCTAGCAAGTTGAATTTACTGGTGTTGCCGAGTGAATTGCAAGTTTGTTTTGAGCAGATTCAGGCCTGTCTTCACTAAAAATAACACTGGCTCCTTGCAGCCAGGCAGGCATCAAGCGTTCGAGGATCGAACCGCTGGCTAAGACAAAGGAGATCCATACAATATGGTTGAAATGGTTTTCAAGCCCTGGGAAAAGGGAATCAGCAACATCAGACTCGTCCCCAAACTGGTTTTACTCATGGTGTTCAGTACGGTTTTACTGATAGGGAAACAGTTGTGGGATGCCCGAACTTTTTATCAGTCGGTTGTCGACATTCAGAAAGAGCAGGCCAGAGAGCAGGCGCTGAATCAGGCTGCGATGCTGTCGGTTTTATTCGCTCAGGGGGATGCGGGACTGCAGCAGGCTGTGTCGGTCATTGAAGCGCAAAAGGGGCAGGACGGTGCTTATACCTATCTGGTGAATACCGCTAATGGTCAGGTGAACGGACATCCGGCCACAAAGCAGCTCAACGGTTTAACGGCGCAGACAGACAGTGGTCAGGCGCTGGGGGCGCAACTGGCGCGGCTGACTTCCGCACAGGCGCTGACACTCGGGGATGGCAAGCGTTTTGAATATGCCGTGCCGGTGGCCGGGACCCGCTGGCTGATCGTTGCGTCACAGTCCGGTGCAGAAGCCGACAGTTATTACAGTGCTTACATGGTGCAGATTGCCTGGCAGACCGC
The DNA here is from genome assembly GCF_036409375.1 of Photobacterium sp. 53610. Classification (NCBI taxonomy): domain Bacteria; kingdom Pseudomonadati; phylum Pseudomonadota; class Gammaproteobacteria; order Vibrionales; family Vibrionaceae; genus Photobacterium; species Photobacterium sp. 53610. The sequence goes on from NZ_JAXOFS010000003.1 coordinate 123,560, forward strand.
CGCAATGATTGTGGCTTTCATGGTGCTGTTGCTGGGGGCTGCCAGCCTCATGTTGCGCCAGACCGGTTATCTGGCCGAAGCAATCAAGCGTATGGCAAACCGGGACTTTTCTCAGCCGGTGGTGATGGATTGTCAGGATGAATACGGCGATCTGGCCCGTGAACTGGAACGGACACGGATTCAGCTCAGTGAGGTAATCCGGAATCAGCGCGCCGCCTCCACGGAGCTGACTGAACTGGCAGACATGATGTCTGTCAGCATGCAGGAAACCAAAGAATCAGCGCAGGAAGAATTCCACGAAATTGACCTGCTGGCCTCGGCTATGAGCGAGATGACCTCTACGGTTCAGACCGTGGCAGAAAATGCCCGCGAAGCTTCAGGAGCCACGGAAGGTACTGCCGCTCAGGCCAATCAGGGACAGCAGTTTGTGGCGAAAACCATTACCACGATTGATCAGCTGTCGACCGATATCCGGGCATCGGCCGAGGCCGTCAGCCAGGTTGAAACCCGGGTGGAGCAAATTGGCACTGTGATTGTCACTATTCAGGGCATTTCCGAACAGACGAACCTGCTGGCACTGAATGCGGCGATTGAAGCTGCCCGTGCCGGTGATGCCGGACGCGGCTTTGCAGTCGTGGCAGATGAAGTCCGGAATCTGGCGCAGCGGACCCAGACAGCAACGGTGGAAATTCAGGAGATGATTGGTCAGCTGCAGGACAGCGCCAAACAGGCGGTCGGCCTAATGGAGCAAAGTGTGGTTGAGGCGGCCGAAGGGGTCGATCTGGTGACCAGTGCCGGCGGTGAACTCGATAAGATTGTCGAACAGGTTCAGCGGATCAATGACATGAATTTCCAGATTGCATCTGCGTCTGAACAGCAGAGTGCGGTTGCCGAGGAAATGAATCAGAACCTGAATAATGTCAGGGAGCTGGTTGAAGCTTCTGTCGTGGTGGTGACCGAACTGACGGAGACCGCGGATACGATGAAGGGGCACTCGGCAGATCTGGAACAAAAAATTCAGGCCTTTCGGATCTGACGGACCTAACCCCTCTGACCCGACTGACAGCGCCCGCCAATTTGGTGGGCGTTCTTTTGATCGGCCTCAATGCCCTGATCCGTTATCTTAGTCGGAAGATGTCAAATACTGCGACGTTGGGTGGACAGCCCTTACCACTTGCCAAGGAATGAATATGACACACGCACGCCTTCAACACGCCACTGAAAGGGCGATGGAAAAGCTACAGCAAGCGCACCATGAACAACTGGCACAATGGCCATCAACATGGCAGGACGAACTGAATCAGGTATTGGGGCTGAGCGATTTTATACAGGCTTCGTTGATTCAGGATCCCACGTTGTTGCCCTGGCTGGCGCAACAGCTGGAGCAGGCGGAGCGTGCCGACTGCTATCGTGAAGCGCTGCGGGAACTGTTGTCTGCTGTAACCGATGAGGCCGCTTTATTACGGGTGCTGCGTGGTTTCCGGCGTCGCGAAATGGTCTGGATTGCCTGGCGGGATTTTACTCAGCGGGCAACGCTGGATCAGAGCTTGTCGCATCTTTCCCGACTGGCAGAAGCGCTGATTATGGAAGCTTATCACTGGCTCTATGCCCAGTGCTGTCAGGAATTCGGAACGCCATGCAGCGCGGACGGTGTCCCTCAGCCGATGCTGATCCTGGGGATGGGCAAACTGGGTGGCGGCGAGCTGAATTTTTCATCTGACATTGATCTGATTTTTACCTACCCGGAAAACGGTGAAACGCAGGGCGGACGACGCAGCTTGGCGAATGCCCAGTTCTTTACCCGTCTCGGTCAGCGGTTGATCAAGGCGCTGGATCAGCAGACGGTCGACGGATTCTGTTACCGGGTTGACATGCGTCTGCGCCCGTTCGGCGATAGCGGCCCTCTGGTCATGAGTTACGCTGCTCTTGAAGATTACTATCAGGAACAGGGGCGTGACTGGGAACGTTACGCCATGATCAAAGCGAAGGTGATGGGTGACGAAAGCGCAGAACATTATCAGACGCTCCGCCAGATGCTGCGACCATTTGTGTTTCGCCGCTATATCGATTTCAGTGCGATTCAGTCGTTGCGGCGGATGAAGTCCATGATCAGTTCGGAAGTCCGCCGCCGCGGCCTGACCAACAATATCAAGCTGGGGCCCGGCGGGATCCGGGAAGTGGAGTTTATTGCGCAGTCATTTCAGCTGATCCGGGGAGGGCGGGAGCCTTCATTGCGGCAGCGCGGGCTGAGAGAAACCCTGGCGGCGGTGAATGCGCTGGCGTTGCTGCCGGAAACACAGGTAGAGCAACTGACACAGGGGTATGCTTTCCTTCGCCGTCTGGAAAATCTGCTGCAAGCCATTCACGACAAACAGACTCAAACGTTGCCGGACACGGAATTGGATCAGATCCGGCTGGCAACGGCGATGGGTTATGCCGACTGGGTGGCACTCTCGGCAGAGATACACCGGCACATGGCAGCCATTCACCGGGTGTTTGAGGACATTGTCGGCGCGGATGAAGAAGACAGTCACGATGCTGTGGCGCAGCCTTATCACGAGCTCTGGACTCTGATTGAAGATGAGGAAATGCTCGTTGCGGTACTCAGTGATGTCGCTGCACCAGACATTGAAGATCAGGTGGCAGTGCTGACCCGGTTGAAAGAGGAACTGTCGAAGCGGACGATCGGACCACGTGGCCGTGAGGTGCTGGCACGCCTGATGCCGGAAGTCTTCGCCCGTATCGTAACCCGGGACGATGCCGCGCTGGTGCTGTCGCGGATTAGCCAGTTGATAGTCCGGATCGCGACCCGGACCACGTATCTGGAATTGCTGAGTGAACATCCGGGCGCACTGGATCATCTGGTCCGTCTTTGTGCGGCCAGCTCAATGGTGGCTGAGCAGCTGGCTCAGTATCCGATTCTGCTCGATGAACTGCTGGATTCGCAGCATCTCTATCATCCGGTACCGCTGGATCAGTATCAGGCTGAGCTGCAGGAATATCTGGCACGGATCCCGGAAGAAGATATGGAGCAGCAGATGGAAGCGATCCGCCAGTTCAAGCAGGCGCAGCTCCTGCGTATTGCTGCAGCGGATATCGCGGGGGTGCTGCCGCTGATGAAAGTGAGTGATCACCTGACTTATCTGGCCGAGGCGATCATCGGCGCTGTGGTGAAACAGGCCTGGCTGCAGATGGTGGCCAAATATGGTGAGCCGTCGCACCTGGCGGAGCGTCGCGGCACTGGATTCGGCGTGATTGGTTACGGCAAACTCGGCGGGATTGAGTTGGGGTACGGCTCTGATCTGGATCTGGTGTTCCTGCACGACTGTCCGGCGGATGTATATACCACTGGTGAGAAGGCTATTGATGGCCGCCAGTTCTATCTGCGTCTGACCCAGCGAATCGTCCACCTGTTTTCAACCCGGACAGCATCCGGTGTGCTGTATGAAGTTGATATCCGGCTGCGTCCTTCCGGCGCTTCCGGGCTGCTGGTCAGTCCGCTGGATGCATTTGCCGAATATCAGGCTAACGAAGCCTGGACCTGGGAACATCAGGCGCTGGTGCGTGCCCGGATGGTATACGGCGACGATGTGCTCAGACCGGGGTTTGATCAGTTGCGAGCCGGGATCCTCTCTCAGCCCAGGGATGCTGAGACGCTGCGTCAGGCTGTGGTGGAGATGCGTGAGAAAATGCGGCAGCATCTCGGCCGGAAAAAGCCGGGCCAGTTTGGTCTGAAACAAGACCCGGGCGGGATCACTGATATTGAGTTCATCACGCAGTATCTGGTGCTGTGTCACTGTGCCCAGCAGCCTGCGCTGACCCGCTGGTCTGACAATATCCGTCTGTTTGAAACGATGGCAGCCAAAGGCGTGATGGCACCCGAACAGGCGCAGGCGCTGATTCAGGCGTACTGTACGCTGCGGGATGAAATTCATCGTCTGAACCTCCTGGGGCAGGATGCTTATGTGGATGAGGGAGAATTCGCGGCGGAACGCGATGTGGTCACCCATCTGTGGCAGCAAATTTTTGAGGTTTCATCGCAGGTGTAACCGAGTGTTAACCTGATCCCGGCGGTATTCCCCCGGTGTATGCCGCACAGGCTTTTATGATAGTATTTCGCAGTTTTTACCGTTCCGGAGAGAAGAATGAAACTGACACTGCCTGATTATGACCAAGCCAGTGTGCTGGTTGTGGGTGATGTGATGCTCGATCGCTACTGGACTGGCCCGACAGGACGGATTTCACCTGAAGCGCCAGTTCCGGTTGTGAAAGTGGACCAGATTGAAGAACGTCCGGGCGGCGCGGCCAACGTGGCTATGAATATTGCAGCGCTGGGCGGCAAGGCGCGTCTGGTCGGTCTGACCGGCATTGATGATGCTGCGCGTGCATTGAATGAAAAGCTGTCCTCGCTGAAAGTCCGTTGTGACTTTGTCTCCCTGCCGGATTACCCGACGATCACCAAATTGCGGGTGATGAGCCGTGGTCAGCAGTTGATCCGTCTCGATTTTGAAGAAGGTTTCCATGATGTGGATGCGGATCTGATCCTGCCGCGTCTGGAGCAGTCGCTGCCGAATGTTAAAGCGATGATTCTGTCTGATTATGCCAAGGGTGCGCTGGAGCATGTCCGTGCCATGATTGAGCTGGGTCGCCGCAGCGGCGTTCCTGTGCTGATCGATCCGAAAGGCACAGACTTTGAGCGTTACCGTGGTGCGACCATGCTGACGCCAAACCTGTCTGAGTTTGAAGCCGTTGCCGGAAAGGCAAGCACAGATGAAGCGCTGGTGGAAAAAGGTTTTGCCCTGATCGACCAGTACGAACTTGAAGCACTGCTGGTGACGCGCAGCGAGCATGGAATGACCTTACTGCAAAAAGGTCAGGAACCGCTGCACATGCCGACGCAGGCAAAAGAAGTTTATGATGTGACCGGTGCCGGTGATACCGTGATTTCGGTCCTGGCTGCCTCGCTGGCGGCGGGCAAATCCCTGTCGGATGCCTGTAAGCTGGCGAATGCCGCAGCAGGTGTTGTGGTGGGTAAACTGGGAACCTCCACACTGTCGACAATTGAACTGACCAATGCAATTCACGGTAGTCAGGACAGTGGCTTTGGTGTGATGACCGAAAGTCAGTTGAAGCTGGCGATGAATGCTGCGAAGGCACGGGGTGAGAAAGTGGTCATGACGAATGGCTGCTTCGATATCCTGCATGCCGGCCATGTTGCTTATCTGAACGAAGCGGCCAAGCTGGGGGATCGTCTGATTGTCGCGGTGAATGCTGACAGTTCTGTCCGTGCGCTGAAAGGTCCGGGACGTCCGGTGAATCCGGAAGATCGCCGGATGGCCGTGCTGGCCGGTCTGGCTGCGGTGGACTGGGTGGTACCTTTTACCGAGGAAACGCCACAGCGTCTGATCAGCGAAATCCTGCCGGACCTGCTGGTGAAAGGTGGTGATTACAAACCAGAGCAGATTGCCGGTGGCCGTGAAGTGATTGCGAATGGTGGCGAAGTCCGTGTACTCAACTTTGAGGACGGTTGCTCAACCACGGAAATCATTGAAGCGATCCGCGGTGGTAAAGGTTAACTGCCGCCAACGCATTGTGCACACAATAAAAAAGCGCCTTGAAGGCGCTTTTTTTGTATCGGAGTTTCCAAATTATTTCTTCTTGGCCGGGATCAGACCCTGATTGACATCCAGAATGTCCTGCTCGTTCAGAGAACCGACAGCCTGCTTCAGTTGCAGCTGGCTCAGGATGTAATCATAACGGGCATTGGACAGCTGCCGGTTGGCATCGTACAGACGGCGGGTTGCATCCAGCACGTCAACGATCGTCCGTGTACCCACGTCAAAACCGGCTTCAGTCGCTTCCAGGGCTGAACGGGCTGAAACGACAGACTGTTCGTAGGCCTTCAGGGCACCAATCGAAGCATTGATGTTGTTATAGGAAGCGCGGACATTTTTCACCACACCACGATAGGTTTCTTCCAGCGTTTCGCTGATTGAAACATAGGAGTACTGAGCCTGTTTTACTTCAGATGTAACCCTGCCGCCGGTGTAAACCGGCAGTTTCAGGTTAATACCGGCACTCAGGATGCCCTGATCAATGTTGCCGCCCTGCTGCATCTCGTCGTAGCTGTAACCCGCATCAAAGCTCAGGGTTGGCAGATGTCCTGATTCTGCCAGTGCAATCTGATCGCGGGCAACATCTTGCGCGATACGGGCATTGAGCAGGTTCAGGTTCTGACTTTCTGCATTGGTCAGCAGAGTTGTAACTGCGTTATTCGGGCGGCTGGCCGAGAAACGCTGGGTATCCAGCACCAGCAGATCTTTATGCGCCTGACCGGTAATTTCACGCAGGTCTTCATAACTGTTGGTCAGCGCGTTTTCTTTCAGGATTTCATCAGCCAGGACGCTGTCATACTGAGCCTGTGCATCATGCACGTCTGTAATCGCGGAAAGTCCGACTTCAAAACGCTGCTTAGTCTGCTCCAGCTGGCGGCCGACTGCGGCCTTTTCGGCACGGACGAATTCCAGATCGTCCATGGCTCTCAGTACAGAGAAATAAGCGGTGGATACACGCAGAATCAGGCTTTGCTTGGTTGCAGCATAGCTGGCATCCGTCTGACGGGCCTGCTTTTCGCTGATGTCCAGGTTGACCCAGCTTGCACGGTTATACAGGGACTGAGTCAGACTCAGGCCGCCTTTGAATCCTTCATCTTTGGAATCCAGACGGGTTGCCTGTAAACCGGCAGTCAGATTGATTTCTGGCAACAGTGCACTGCGGGATGAATTAATCGCTTCGAAAGCGGTATCTTTATCAGCCGCGGCCCGGAGCAGCTGAGGGTCGTTCTGTTTGGCCTGTTCGTAGATATCGGCAAGATCGTCAGCCATCGCAAAAGGGCTGAGTCCACCCAGTGCTAGGCCGAGATATAGCGGAAGCAATTTTTTCATGAATGCTTTTCCTGAAGTCCTGACAAATAATGTGCAACGTTCAGTTTACCTGATGATACCTTGCTTGAAACTGATCAATTGTGATTTTTTTGCGCAATTCTAACCATAGGACACGCTTTTACTTGATTGTAATTGCAATCTTTTTGACGTGATGTCGCAATGATAGCGAAAAAATTTATGATGGTTCAGCAAGTTTTCACAAGTGTGACACGGTTGTTCATACAGCTTACCATCGTCTCATACTGAATCATGGCTCAATTTCGCGTCAGGTTAAAAAAATCTGCAACATTTATCAAAAAAGTTGAGTTTACCCATTGCCTCATCACTGGGATGAATGAAAAAATGGCGTTTTGGCCGAATGTGAGCCTTTTTGGCGACTAAGCGGTGAAGACGTTGCGCTGAAGGAGAATACAAATGCCGGAGCAATTGACCGATGGTCCCGGAACGCTGGGCCTGACCGATGTGGAAATCACGGAGGAAGAAGTGCGTTATCAGGGCTTTTTCCGGTTAAAGGCTTTTCATTTTCGCCATCGCCTCTTTGCCGGGGGCTGGAGCCAGCCTCTGGCCCGGGAAATGCTGGACCGGGGCCATGCCGCAGCTTTGTTACCCTATGATCCGGTCCGGGATCAGGTGGTTCTGATTGAACAGTTCCGGATTGGGGCACTGGCCGGGGACTGTCAGCCCTGGCAGATGGAAATTGTTGCGGGCATGATCGAGCCGGGTGAGAGCGCAGAAGCTGTAGTCAGCCGCGAAGCCGTTGAGGAAGCCGGGCTGGATGTCGGCCAGATGACCTATATCACCCGCTATTTGTCCAGCTCCGGGGGCTGTTCGGAAACCCTGAGTGTGTATGCCGGTTGTGTCGACAGTCGTCTTGCACAGGGGATTCACGGGCTGGAAGATGAAGGTGAGGATATCCGCGTTCATGTGGTCAGCCGCCAGCAGGCTTATGACTGGGTGACGTCTGGTAAAATAGAAAATGCAGCCAGCATCATTGCGCTACAATGGTTGCAGCTACACTATCAGCAGTTACAGGCCGAATGGGCGAAGGAAGGGAAGTGAGTCACAAAAGGTACACCGTCGATCTTGCAGGCATCATGCGGTTATATGAAACCAATTATGCGAAGCTGCTTCCATTGCTGCCAAAAAGTGAGGCAGTGGGGGAGGAGTGCGCCTATCAGGTTGGCAGCCATGATTATAAGCTGCGTATTCTGGAGTCAACTCGCTACACGACATTGATCCAGCTGAAAATGGAAACCGACAGTGGTTTGCCGGATTACCTGATCCCGACCTTTACCGTCCGTTTATACCATGACGCCAGGGTGGCAGAAGTGTGTTCCATTCAGCAGATTTCGCGTTTGAAGCCAAGGTATGATTACCCCAATTTGCGGATGCACCAGAAAGATGAGAAACATCAGGTCAATCGCTTCTTGGGAGATTGGCTGGCTTACTGCCTCAGGAATGGCCTGAGTAAGCAATCGGTTTATTAACGACTTTATTCAACAAGGTTTTGACGTTTTGCAGACCTATTCTCTGCCGCAGAAAAATTCAGATAGTGTACTGTTGCTGCAACTGACCGATACCCATCTATTTGCGGATGAGACCGGGAGTCTGCTGGGTGTCGCAACGAAAGACAGTTTTCATGCCGTGCTTGATGAAGTGGCGGCACAGTCACGTCCGTTTGATGCCATTATCGCCACCGGCGATATCTCTCAGGATCACACCCCGGAATCATATCAGCGCTTTGCCGACGGGATCTGCCGCTGGGCACAGCCATGCTTCTGGTTACCCGGGAATCATGATTATCAGCCAAGTATGAAGAGTGTGCTGCCTTCCCCGCAGATCAAAGCCTGTGATCAGGTGCTGGCGGGTGAGCACTGGCAGGTCATTTTGCTCGACAGCCAGGTTGTTGGTGTGCCGCACGGTGAACTGAGCGAGGCGCAGCTGGCGATGCTGGCGCAGGCGCTGACCGCCGAGCCGGACCGTCACGCACTGGTTCTGCTGCATCACCATCCGCTGCCGGCAGGCAGCCGCTGGCTGGATCAGCATCAGCTGAAAAACAATGCGGCGTTCTGGCAGGTGATTTCGCGTTTTCCGCAAGTGAAAGCTGTGTTGTGCGGCCATATTCATCAGGAGCTGGATGTGCTGCATCAGGGCGTCCGCGTGCTGGCAACACCGTCGACCTGTATTCAGTTTATGCCTGATTCCCATGATTTTGCACTGGACCAGTTGAATCCGGGCTGGCGCTGGCTGGCATTGATGCCAACCGGTGAAATTGACACCCGGATCGAGCGGGTACGCAAGCGTTCTTTCTCACCCCAGTTTGATGCGGCGGGTTACTGATGGACGCACTGCTGCTTTATCTTCACGGTTTCAACAGTTCTCCCCAATCGATGAAAGCTCAGCAGATGGCGGATTACTGCCGGGCTGAGCGCCCGGACATCCGGGTCGAGATCCCACAACTGCCCTGCTATCCAAGCCAGGCAGCGCAGTTTATTGATACATTAGTTACTCATCTGAAGCCGACATACAGGATTGGGTTGGTCGGCAGTTCTCTGGGCGGCTATCTGGCGACCTGGCTCAGCCAGCGACACGGATTACCTGCGGTGCTGGTGAATCCCGCCGTGAAGCCTTTTGAACTGTTGATGGATTACTTGGGTGAGCAGATGAACCCCTATACTGACGAAGTGTATTCCCTGGCGCCGCATCATATGGATGAGCTGAAAGCGCTGGAGATCGGGCAACTGAGTCATCCCGAACTGTTGTGGTTGCTGCAGCAGGAAGGGGATGAAGTGCTCGATTACCGCCAGGCGGTGGAAAAATACGCAGCCTGTCGTCAGACGGTAGAACCGGAAGGGGATCACAGTTTCATCGGATTTAATCGCTATCCCGCCGATATCGTCCGCTTTTTAGGTTTATAACTGTTTCGCAGCGTGCTCTGGGGCACGCATGATTCATCAGGTCTCAGCCAGCCTCAGCTTGACATCAAGGCTGAGGTTACTGACTATTGTGGCAACATTTTCTCGTAACTTTCCGAATCTATGACAGACCAAAGCTATAACGCCGGAGCCATTGAGGTTCTGAACGGCCTGGAGCCGGTTCGCCGCCGCCCCGGCATGTACACCGACACGGCACGGCCGAACCATCTGGGCCAGGAAGTAATCGACAACAGTGTCGACGAGGCACTGGCTGGCCATGCCAGGAAAGTCGAAGTGATCCTGCATGAGGATCAGTCGCTCGAAGTAATCGATGACGGCCGGGGGATGCCGGTGGATATTCACCCGGAAGAAGGGGTATCCGGGGTCGAACTGATCCTGTGTAAACTCCATGCCGGGGGAAAATTCTCCAATAAAAACTACCAGTTCTCCGGGGGCTTGCACGGGGTAGGTATCTCCGTGGTGAATGCCCTGTCCACACGGGTGGAAGTCACGGTCAAGCGCGAAGGTCAGGTCTATCAGATCGCGTTTGAGAACGGTGACAAAGTCAGTGAACTGGAAGTGATTGATACCTGTGGCCGTCGGGCCAAAGGTACCCGGGTTCATTTCTGGCCGGATGCCAAATACTTCGACAGCCCGAAATTCTCGGTCAGTCGCCTGAAGAGCGTGCTGAAAGCCAAGGCCGTGCTGTGTCCCGGTCTTGAAATCGTCTTTACCGACAAGATTGCCAACGAAACACTGCGCTGGTGCTATGAAGACGGCCTGAACGATTATCTGTTTGAAGCCGTCAAAGAATACCCGTTAGTGCCGGAAGCGCCGTTTACCGGTGTGTTCTCCGGTCAGAATGAAGCGGCTGACTGGGCGGTGGTCTGGCTGCCGGAAGGCGGCGAGCTGCTTACCGAAAGCTACGTCAATCTGATCCCGACGGCTCAGGGCGGCACCCATGTGAACGGGCTGCGTCAGGGCCTGCTGGATGCGATGCGTGAATTCTGTGAATTCCGGAATCTGCTGCCGCGCGGCGTGAAGCTGACGGCAGAAGATATCTGGGACCGCTGTGCTTATGTGCTCTCAGTGAAGATGCAGGATCCGCAGTTTGCCGGTCAGACCAAAGAGCGCCTCTCGTCTCGCCAGTGTGCTGCGTTTGTTTCCGGAGTGGTGAAAGATGCCTTCAGTCTGTGGCTGAATGAGCGCCCGCAAATTGCGGAACAACTGGCTGAAATCTGTATCGCCAACGCCCATCGCCGGATGCGTGCGAGTAAAAAGGTGGTCCGGAAGAAAGTCACCAGTGGTCCGGCGCTGCCGGGTAAACTGGCTGACTGTTCGCAGCAGGATCTCAGCAGAACCGAACTTTTCCTGGTGGAGGGTGACTCGGCTGGCGGTTCCGCCAAACAGGCCCGTGACCGTGAATATCAGGCCATCATGCCGCTGCGCGGTAAAATCCTGAATACCTGGGAGGTTTCTGCTGATCAGGTACTGGCCTCGCAGGAAGTACACGATATTTCCGTCGCGCTGGGTATTGACCCGGACAGCGATGATCTGAGTGGCCTGCGCTACGGTAAAATCTGCGTGCTGGCGGATGCTGACTCGGATGGTCTGCACATCGCAACCCTGCTGTGTGCGCTGTTTATGAAGCACTTTGAAGCCTTGGTGCGCGCCGGTCACGTTTATATTGCGATGCCGCCGCTGTACCGGCTGGATCTGGGCAAAGAGGTTTACTACGCGCTGGATGAAGCTGAAAAAGAAGGCATTCTTGATCGCTTAAGCGGCAAGCGCGGAAAGGTCAACGTCCAGCGCTTCAAAGGTCTGGGCGAGATGAACCCGATGCAGCTGCGTGAAACCACGATGGACCCGAATACCCGTCGTCTGGTGCAGCTGACGATTGATGACGACGAGCAGACCAACCAGATGATGGATATGCTGCTGTGTAAAAAGCGTTCTGAAGACCGTCGCAGCTGGCTGCAGACCAAAGGTGATCTGGCCGAAGTTGACGTGTAAGCCGACGACCCCATGACTGATTTCCTCCTGCCGGGCAGACCGGCAGGAATGAGAACAACACGGATTTAGCACCATGACTGATGTCTCAATGGAAGGTATCGAGCAGCTTCCGCTGCGAAAGTTTACTGAAGATGCCTATCTGAATTACTCCATGTACGTAATCATGGACCGGGCCCTGCCGTTTATCGGCGATGGCCTGAAACCGGTACAGCGCCGGATCATTTACGCAATGTCTGAGCTGGGCCTGAGTGCCACAGCCAAATACAAGAAATCGGCCCGGACCGTGGGTGACGTGCTGGGTAAGTATCACCCGCACGGTGACTCGGCCTGTTATGAAGCCATGGTTTTGATGGCGCAGCCGTTCTCGTACCGTTATCCGCTGGTCGACGGCCAGGGGAACTGGGGTGCACCGGATGACCCGAAATCGTTCGCGGCCATGCGTTATACCGAATCGCGCCTGTCACGTTTTTCTGAAGTGCTGCTCAGTGAGCTGGGTCAGGGCACGGTCGAGTGGGGCCCGAACTTTGACGGCACCATGAAAGAACCCCTGATGCTGCCGGCCCGTCTGCCGCACATCCTGCTCAATGGTGTCACGGGGATTGCCGTGGGCATGGCAACCGATATTCCGCCGCATAATGCCCGTGAAGTCGCCAATGCCGTGGTGCATCTGATCGAACATCCGAATGCTGATCTGGACGAGCTGATGACGTTCGTCAAAGGTCCGGATTATCCGACGGAAGCGGAAATTACGTCTTCGAAAGAGGATCTGAAAAAGATTTACCGCACCGGGAAGGGCAGCGTGAAAATGCGTGCGGTGTGGAGCAAGGACAACGGTGAAATCATTATCACCGCGCTGCCGCATCAGGTTTCCGGTTCGAAACTGCTGGAGCAGATTGCCGGGATGATGCGGGCGAAGAAATTGCCGCTGGTGGAAGACTTGCGTGATGAGTCGGACCATGAGAACCCGACCCGGATTGTGATCGTGCCGCGCTCGAACCGCGTTGACTGCGAACAGCTGATGGAGCATTTGTTTGCGTCGACTGATCTGGAGAAAAGTTTCCGGGTCAACCTGAATATGCTGGGTCTGGACGGACGCCCGCAGGTGAAAGGTCTGGTGACGATTCTGTCTGAATGGCTGACCTTCCGTCGTGAGACCGTGCGTCGCCGCCTGCAGCACCGTCTGGACAAAGTGCTGGCCCGCCTGCACATTCTGGAAGGTTTGCTGGCTGCTTATCTCAACATCGATGAAGTGATTGAGATCATCCGTACTGAAGATGATCCGAAAGCAGAACTGATGAGCCGTTTCGGGCTGAGTGCGACTCAGGCGGAAGCGATTCTTGAGATTAAATTACGCCAGTTAGCCAAACTGGAAGAGATTAAGATTCGTGGTGAGCAGGACGAACTGAATAAAGAGCGTGAGAAGCTGGAACAGCTACTGGGCTCTGAACGTCGCATGAATACCCTGCTGAAAAAAGAACTGCTGGCCGACGCTGAGAAATACGGTGATGACCGTCGTTCACCGCTGGTCGAGCGTGCTGAAGCCAAGGCGATGACTGAGCGTGATCTGCTTCCGAGTGAAGCGATTACCGTGGTGTTGTCCGATAAGGGCTGGGTCCGTCATGCCAAAGGCCATGAGGTGGATCCGAGCACGCTGAATTACAAGTCGGGTGACAGCTATCTCAGCCACGCTCGCGGAAAGAGCAATCAGCCAGCCGTCTTTATTGGCAGCGACGGCCGAAGCTATGCGCTGGAATCTCATTCGCTGCCTTCTGCGCGCAGTCAGGGTGAGCCGGTTACCGGTCGTCTCAACATTACTCCAGGCAGCAGTGTACGGCAGGTTCTGATGCCGGAAGATGAGCAATACTGGCTGATGGCGTCTGATGCCGGTTATGGTTTTGTCTGTAAAGGCAGCGACATGATTTCCAAGAACCGGAACGGTAAGGCGTTGCTGAGTGTTCCGGCTGAATGCGAAGTGATGCCGCCACAACCGATCTCGGATCTGAAATCAGATCAGGTGCTGGCAATCACCAATGAAGGCCGGATGCTGGTCTTCCCGATCCAGGATCTGCCACAGCTGGGTAAAGGGAAAGGGAATAAGATCATCAATATTCCGGCTGCCCGAGCCAAATCTCGGGAAGAGTTCTTGTCGCATCTGCTGGTACTGCCAGCAGGCGGTGAGCTGACGCTGTATGCCGGTAAGCGTAAGCTGGGGCTGAAAGCTGCCGATCTGGAGAATTTCATCGGTGAGCGCGGACGTCGCGGGGCGATGCTGCCGCGTGGCCTGCAGCGGGTCACCAGCTATGAAATGACCTCTCCGGATCAGGACGATGATCAACTCTGATGATCATCCTGAGCTGTAAGTGATGAAACAGGCCTCATTTCTGAGGCCTGTTTTGTTTCTCCGGGGCATTTGAACTGGTGTCAGGATCCGACAAAAAAGCCGTTTTATGGATGTAATTTCCCTTTGACTGGGTATACTAGCGCACGCTTGTACGCTGAGGAGAATTTGATGATTGCTGTATTTCGACTGTTGGCACTTGCGCTGTTTGCCATCGTCATGTTTGTGTTCGGTTGTGGTTATTGCCTGCTGAGCCCGCGTAACCCGAAACATGTTCACACGTTTGCCCGTTTATTCGCGAAAATGTCCCGTATCCTCGGCATTCGGCTGGAATTACGTGTGGCAGATGCAGCCAAAGAAGTCGGCCCGAGCGTGCACATCGGCAACCACCAGAATAACTACGATCTGTTCACCATTGCCGGTGCAGTTTTGCCGCGTACCGTAACGGTCGGTAAAAAGAGCCTGCTGTGGATGCCTTTGTTTGGCCAGCTGTACTGGCTGACCGGCAATATTCTGATTGACCGCGCGAACCGCAGTAAAGCCATGGGGACGATCGGACAGGTTGTTGAAAAGATTAAAGAACGAAAGGTATCGGTGTGGATGTTTCCGGAAGGAACCCGCTCCCGTGGCCGTGGTCTGCTGCCATTTAAAACCGGTGCGTTTCATGCTGCGATTGGTGCCGGCGTACCCGTCGTCCCGATTGTGTGCAGCACCACAGACCATGTAAAGTTTAATCGCTGGAACAATGGTGTGGTGATTGTTGAAGTGATGCCACCGGTTTCGACCGAAGGGATGACCAAAGAAGACATTCGTGAGCTGTCAGAGCGTTGCCGTGATCTGATGGTCGCGAAGCTGGATGAGCTGAATGCTGAAGCTGCGGCCCGATCCGCCAAATAATCGTTTCACGGATTGTATTGTCAGGAAGACAGGCCATTGGGCCTGTCTTTGTTTTTGTCGTCAGAAAAGGTGAGTCATGAGCCGGGAATTTGTGATATTGGTGAATCAGGCCGGTGAGCATCTGGGGCTGGCTGAAAAAATGCAGGCTCACCGGGATGGTTTGTTGCATCTTGCTTTCTCGGTGCTTTTGTACCGGGAAACCGCAACGGGCAGAGAGTTTCTGCTGCAACAGCGGGCGATGGAGAAGTATCACAGTGGCGGCTTGTGGACCAATACCTGTTGCTCTCATCCACGTGCGGGAGAAAGCCTGCAACAGGCCGCATCCCGGCGTCTGGACGAAGAGTTGGGGATCAAGGACGTGACGAGCTTTGAGGAAGTGGCCCGATTTATTTACCGCGCAGCGCTGGATAACGATTTAGTTGAGCATGAACTGGATTATATTCTGGTTGCAGAAACGCCGGTTCTGGCTGTAGCGCCCAATGCGGATGAAGTGATGGCTTACCGCTGGTGGCCAGAGGCGGAACTCTCCGCTTGCCTGGCGCAATTCCCTGAAACTTTTACGGCCTGGTTCAGTGAAGTCTACAAGCATACGCAGGCCTCACTTCGTCCATAACATTTGCGCACAAAAAAGACGGGTTAGACCCGTCTTTTTCTTTCATTGCATTGTTAAATCCGCATTTTTGCATCAGAGTCCGGGGATTGACCGGAATCAGGCTTTGCGAACAGCAATGGCTTCGATTTCGATTTTCACGTCTTTTGGCAGACGGGCAACCTCAACGCAAGAACGCGCCGGGTAAGGGGCATGGTTTTCATCGAAGAATTGACCATACACTTCATTGACGGTGCCGAAGTCGTTCAGATCTTTCACAAACACGGTCATTTTCACGATATCTGACACTTTCAGACCAGAAGATTCGACAACGGCTTTGACGTTTTCCAGAGACTGACGTGCCTGTGCCGCGATATCTTCCGGGACTTCACCGGTCGCCGGATTCACTGGAATTTGGCCGGAAGTCAGAACCATGTTGCCCAGATCCACGCCCTGAACATATGGGCCGATCGCTGCAGGCGCTTTGTCTGTGTGCAGTACTTGAGTCATCGTTGTTCCTTATTGATTCATTGTGAAGGTGCTAGGGTCACCAGACCCTAGTGTGCAACGCCTTCTCTGGCAGGTCAAAAGGTTTACTCCTGAAAAACAGGGACCAGCCGGGAGTTTTGAATCACTTCGGGATCAGACTTGTCAGCATCGCTTGTCTGATAATTCGCTGGTGCGTCTGCTTTCAGGGCGACATCTTTACTGTCATTTGTGGTTGCGGGGAAAGTCCCTGTCACCTGAGTCTGGAAGCTGCTGAGCGGTGACGGGGTCGGACGGAGCTCGGACACCGGGGCCAGCGCGGGCCGGATTGTTGCGGTTTCAGGATTGTGAGGTAAACCCAGTGCGTCCGGTACGTCGGTGTTACGGTTGATGCGCCGGACATAAGGAGAGACTTCGATACTGGCGAGGTCATGACTGGCGGATGTGGGCGTGATCCCTAACTCGGCCAGCCAGTCGAAGATCAGGGTGGCAGGGATAAACTGGCTGTAGCGGAGCGCCGGACGCAGGTTTTTCAGATCTTCCGGATTGTTCACGATGGCGACAGTGATCCCGACGACCTCGCCGGCGTCATTCAGCACCGGGCCGCCGCTCATACCGGACATCACCGGGGCATCACTCAGTGAGTACAGGCACTGGGTGTTGGTATCAATGACGTCCTGCAGGTATTTGCCCTGGCCCTGAATGCTGTTCCCCAGCAGGGAATGTCCCAGATGAGTGACATCCTGATCCGGGTAAATCAGCCCCCAGGTTGGCACGCTGGCGGAATCGGTCCGGATCAGCGCCAGATCGCAGAGTGGATGATAAATCACATCCCGGTTCCAGGAATAGCGGGCGACATGTTTGGCCGTGACCTGAAGATGCGGTGTAATCGGGACTGACGAACCGAATCCGCCAAGCAGGATGGGCACGCCGATCACCACCTGCTGATTGGCAGCATGTGTCGGTGCCTGAGAAACCTCACCATTGGTCATGATACAGCTGACAAGCCCCAGCGCCAGAACCCCGGCAAACAGTTTGCCTGCCCATTTTTTCAGCAAAAGATGACAATACTGCGCATTCCAATTCATTGAATGTCCCTGCTTTAGTGCCTGTGATACAGGACGAAAACGTGCAACCCCAGAAGAAACGCAGCGGACTGACCTGATGGAAGTCAACGATGCGTGGCGTTTTTCCTGAGTCTAGGGAGCAGACTGACGAGACAATGTTGTTGAACTGAGAATGGCGGGGCTGAGGAGTCAAAAGGCTGTAAAAACAGTAAAGCCGGCTCAGAGGTGAGCCGGCTTTCTCAGTTTTGTCATCGGAGATGGGCGGACAATCAGTGGTAATCGGTGACGATATCGCGTGCAAAGACTTTTTCACAGTATTTGCACTTCAGACGGACTTCTTCATGTTTGGTCAGAACTCTGAAACTGCTGTCAACCGGCTCATTGTGGGTGATGCAGTTTGAGTTCGGGCACTTGAAGATCGCGTTGATCTGGGCAGGCAGTGACAGCGTCAGCTTCTTCACCACCTGATAGTTTTCAATCTGATTGACCGTGGCTTTTGGGGCATACAGCGCCAATTGATTGGCCAGCTCTTCATTCAGGAAGACATTTTCAATTTTGATCAGATCCTTGGTGCCCTGAACGGAAGAGGGCAGATTCAGACCAATGGTCACTTTTTCTTTGGCTTCGTGCAGCTGGAACAAACGCAGGACCTTGATGCCGATATTGGCAGGGATATGGTCGATGACAGTGCCGTTTTTGATCGCTTCAACCTGAAGTTGGGTATCTTTTGTCATGATGGTATCTCCTGCTTAAAGATTTGGGTTCAGCACCAGCGCCAGCAATGCCTGACGGGCATAGACCCCGTTTTCTGCCTGCTGGAAATAATAGGCGTGCGGGGTGGTATCCACATCAGTGGTGATCTCATCAACCCGTGGCAGCGGATGCAGCACTTTCAGGTTTTCCCGCGCATTGGCCAGCATGTCTGCATTCAGAATATAAGCCGCCTTCATGTGGGCATATTCCGATTCATCGAAGCGTTCTTTCTGCACCCGGGTCATATAGAGGATGTCCAGTTCAGGGATCACTTCTTCCATCTGCGTATGCAGGCTGTACTGAATGCCGGCTTCGTCCAGCTCTTCGCAAATGTAATCCGGCATCGCCAGCGCTTCAGGTGCGATAAAGAAGAAGCGGATGTTGTTGAATTTCGACAGTGCCTGCGTCAGAGAGTGGACGGTACGGCCGTATTTCAGATCACCGACAAAGGCGACATTGAGATTGTCCAGCCGGCCCTGAGTTTCAGCAATACTGAACAGATCCAGCAGGGTTTGGGTCGGGTGCTGGTTCGCTCCGTCGCCCGCGTTGATGACCGGAACTTTTCCGGAAAACTCGGATGCCAGACGGGCCGCGCCTTCCTGCGGGTGACGCATCACGAAGGCATCGACATAAGAGGTGATGACCTGCACGGAATCAATCAGGGTTTCGCCTTTCTTGGCCAGTGACGTATTGCCGCCGCTGTCAAAGCCAATCACACTGCCGCCCAGGCGCTGAATTGCCGTTTCGAACGACAGGCGGGTACGGGTCGATGGCTCGAAGAAACAGCTGGCGATGACTTTATGTTTCAGCAGCTCTGGGTTGGGTTCCTTTTTCAGCTGTGCGGCTGTTTCAACGATCAGTTCGAGTTCACTGCGGCTAAGCTCGGGGATTGAAATAATGTGCTTATGGTATAGCGAATTCGCCATGGCGCTTCCCTCTTTGGTCTGGAACAAGTTGCTTCAGCTCTGTCTGGTCCGGAGTTACAGGTAAAAAAAAGCCCCCTGAGATCAGGAGGCTTGTGGATTCGGTTTCGGAGAAACAAAAACGGCACGGCTCGCCGTGAACCGGCGGCGTCGCTGCAGATTTTGCATTGCGATCAGGGCCATTTTTTGCTCTCTCCAGACAAATTGCGGAGGATTATACCGTCATTTTTCTGGGGCGCAAGCGTTTGCCCGGTTGGATGTTCGCTAGCTGCCCAGTGTTGCTACCATCACGGCTTTAATCGTGTGCATCCGATTTTCTGCCTGATCAAAAACAATCGAATGTGCCGACTCAAAGACGGATTCAGTTACTTCCAGCCCGGACAGGCCGTATTTTTCTGCCACTTCCTTCCCGACGGTGGTTTCATCATTATGAAACGCGGGCAGGCAGTGCATGAATTTGACGCTGGGATTGCCGGTTGCTTTGAGCGTGGATGAATTCACCTGGTAAGGCAGCAGATCCTTCACCCGTTCATCCCAAGCAGACGGCGCTTCACCCATCGAGACCCACACATCCGTGTAGAGATAGTCACATCCCTGAACGCCTTCCTCAACCGATTCGGTCAGGGTGATACGTGCGCCGGTTTCCTTTGCAATTTCAAGGCATTGTTTAACCAGTGTCTCTTCCGGCCAGTAGGCTTCCGGCGCAACCAGACGGATATCCATCCCCATTTTTGCCGCACCCACCATCAGGGAGTTGCCCATGTTGTTCCGCGCATCGCCCAGATAGGCAAATTTGATTTCCTGCAGCGGTTTCTCCGGGATGTGTTCCTGCATCGTCAGAAAGTCAGCCAGGATCTGCGTCGGGTGGAATTCATCGGTCAGACCGTTCCAGACCGGTACACCAGCGTATTGCCCCAACTCTTCGACGATATCTTGTCCGAAACCGCGGTACTGGATGCCGTCATACATCCGGCCCAGCACCCGGGCGGTGTCTTTCATTGATTCTTTATGACCAATCTGACTGCCTGACGGTCCGAGATAGGAGACACGGGCGCCCTGATCAAAAGCCGCCACTTCAAAGGCACAGCGGGTACGGGTCGAGGATTTTTCAAATATCAGGGCAATATTCTTGCCGTTCAGGCGCGGCTGCTCGTGGCCGGTATATTTGGCTTTTTTCAGTTCTGCGGAAAGTGTCAGCAGGTGCCCGATTTCGCGTGGGGTGAAATCCAGCAGCTTGAGAAAATTCCGGTTGCGCAGATTAAATGCCATATCTCGTCCTCGTGTTCATGACTTCAGCGAACACTGATCGCTGCGTTATGTATGTAAATACGTTATTTGTGAATAATTACCCATAAAATATGAAATTATATATGCTCGTGTCAATCGTAAAAGTCAGCTGAAAAGCCGGAAAAAAGCGCGGTCGGTCCGTGCTGGATTGCCCGGTCTGGTAACGGTCATGAAACCGGGGAAAGAAAAGGGCGGGGAGAAGATGGAAATTCATGGTGATCCGTGCCATATTGGCGGCCGATTTTGTACATACTCAGGTCGTCAGACCCTACTTGGAGAGACCCTATGTCTTACGCAGAACTGATTGAAGAGCAGAAGGAAGAGACTCGCGAGATTATCGAGTCCCTGCTGGAAGATGGCAGTGATCCGGACGCGCTGTATTCGATTGAGCACCACTTCTCCGCTGATACCTTTGCGCAACTGGAAGGTGCTGCTGCAGAAGCATTTAAAATGGGCTACGAAGTGATGGATGCTGAAGAGCTTGAGCTGGATCCGGAAGACGGCGGCGGTAAAGTAGTCTGTTTTGATGCCGTGATGGAATCTACACTGGATGCTGAGCTGATCGATGAGCAGGTTCTGAAGCTGGTGGAACTGGCACAGAAATACAACATTGATTACGACGGCTGGGGCACTTATTTCGAGTCGGGTGAAGACGACGAAGAGTGATTCCATCTGTGGCAAAAAAATCCCCCGATTTGTCGGGGGATTTTTTTAGTGCGACCGATCATCATGAAGATCAGGGAGAAAGTCTTTTTCCCGCTTCCAACGGATATCACCTCAGGCTACAGGCTGAGATTTCGCTCAAAATGCACGATATCGACATCCGGTTTTAATTTGTAGAGCTGTGCCAGTCGGCCGCCGGATTTCACTTTCTCATCCAGGGCTTCGAACATCCCTGAGGCCTCAATTCTTCTCACCAGGCTCTTACGCTGGATTGGCTTGGCAATGATCGCTTCAATGGCCGATTTGAGCTGTCCGATGGTGAACTGTTCGGGCAGACAATAGACGGGAATCATCGAATACAGGGCCTTTTGCTGTAAGCGCTCTTTGGCTTTTTCGATGATGTGCTTGTGATCAAATGCGACGGCGAGATCGGGCAGTTCACCCAGATCCACCCACTTGACGTCATCGACGGCGTCGATTTGTGTCGCAGCGTGTTGCGGGGAAATTAAAGCGTAATACACCAGCGTCACGCTGAATCCTCTCGGATCGCGGTTGATCCCGGAAAATGCCTGCAGCTGCTCCAGATATTGTGGTGCAACGCTGGTTTTCTCTTTGATTTTCCTCAGCGCACTCATATCGGTATTGTCGTCTGAGTCGACATCCACAAATCCGCCCGGTAATCCCCACCGTCCCTGAAAAGGGGCGTTCGCCCGTTTCACCAGCAGAACTTTCAGGCTGCCCTGCAAAATTGTAAACAGCACGCTGTCCACCGTGAACAGTGGGTTTTTGTATTGGTTTAAATCGTAATCAAGCGCCATGACAATCTTATTTTGTGTCTTTTCGACACAATAACGAAATCTTGTTAATCAGGCAAATGAAGAGGAGTCATACATAAGGAAATCAGATATTGTGTCTTAAGGACATAAAGTTGTTGATTGGTGGGATTTTGTTTGCTACCTTGTTTGTGTCTTAAGGACATTATTTGTGAGGGGATATGAAAGTCATCAGTTATGAATACGCTGGAAACACAAAAGATGTGGCATATGAAGCCTTTACTTTTTCCGGAGGAGAAGAGCACATCCGTTTCAATCCATCGGATTTCGCTCAAAGCGAAAAAGTACAGGTGATTGCCAGAGTCACGAACTCCTCACAGGTAATGCGTCTGTTGATGGCCGTTGATGCATTAAAAAGACTGTGTATGGAACGGATATCAATTGAATTGCTTATCCCGTATTTCCCGTATGCGCGTCAGGACAGGGTCTGTGTGGTCGGTGAAGCGCTGGGCGCGAAAGTCATGGCATCCCTGATTAACCAGCTCAATCTGAATAAAGTCACCGTGTGGGATGCCCACAGCGAGGTGGTGCCGGCGTTACTGGACAGAGTCGAAAATATAGCCCAAGTCAACCTGATTGAACAGTTTCCGCAACTGCGACAACAGCTGAGCAGCGGCGCACTCACATTGATTTCGCCGGATGCAGGCGCAAGCAAAAAAACGGTCAAAATCGCGGAGCACTTTGGCGGTGAGCCTGAAGTGATTCAAGCGCAAAAAGTCCGTGATCTGAAAACCGGTGAAATCCTTCAAACCCAGGTGCTGGGTGAGGTCAGCGGAAAAGATGTGCTGATCGCCGATGACATCTGTGATGGGGGCAGAACCTTTATTGAACTGGCGAAAGTACTGAAAGCGCAGGGGGCTAAGTCCATTGCTCTCTATGTGACCCACGGCATCTTTTCTCAGGGGCTGGCCGTTTTTGCTGGCCTGATCGACACCATTTACACCACGAATTCTTGCCGTGATAAAGCGGATTTCATTCAGCACAGCGATGTGCAACTGGAAATGATTGAACTGTAAGGAGTACCCCATGACGATTACCGCAGCCAGCATGCAGAAAGATGTTTATAAAGAATTTCACAGCCGTGCTTACCACCCGGATGTCACAGAAGTCTATGCGAACTATACGTCCCGCAGCGGCAAGTTAAGCAACGTGGAAAATAACGACAAAGTGGCCTTTGTCGGCCTGCAATACTTTATCAAAAGTTATCTGCAGGAAGAGTGGCAGGCCTTCTTTGAGGCGGACAAAGAGAGCGCTGTGGCAAACCACAGACGGATTATGAGTGCCATGCTGGGCTATCCCGTGGATGTCAGTTATCTGGAAGCGTTGCACGACCTGGGCTACCTGCCGTTAAGAGTGAAAGCCTTACCGGAAGGCACCCTGGTGCCCTATCAGGTGCCGCCAATCACCATTGTGAACACCAAGCCCGGTTTTGAGTGGCTCACCAATATGATTGAGACCGTTCTCAGCTGTGAAAACTGGCCGATTCAGACCAGTGCCACCACTTCTGTGGCTTACCTGAAAGTCTTTCGGGAATTTGCGGAAAAAACCGGGCTGCCGGCGGAGATCGTGCCATTTCAAGGCCATGATTTTAGCTTTCGCGGTATGTTCGGGAAACACGCGGCGGCGATGAGCGGCTTTGGGCATCTGGCATCGGGCCTGGTAGGAACCGACACCATTCCTGCGGTGCTCTTTGCAGAAAAATACTATGGCGCGAATGTAGACGAAGAGCTGGTGGGCTGCTCGGTCGATGCCACGGAGCACTCGGTTACCTGTTCCTGGATCCTCGAAGGCGAAATTGAGTTTTTCCGTTACCTGATGCGTGAACAGTCACCGACGGGCATTCTCAGCGTGGTTTCAGATACCTGGGACTTCTGGAAGCTGGTCACGGAATATCTGCCTGAACTTAAAGAAGAAATTATGTCTCGCGATGGTACTGTGGTGATCCGCCCGGACTCAGGCGATCCGGTGAAAATTCTGACCGGATATCGTTTATCGCCGGTATCCGAATATAGTGAGCTGGTTCATTCACAACAGGAAGCTGAGCAAGCGGCAATGCGCGAAGGTTTCGAAGCGTATCGCTGGCAGGGTGAATATTATGGGGTTGTTGATGGCGAAACTCTGCCGCTTCAGCCATGTGAAATCAAGGGATTAATTGAGTGCCTGTGGGACACGTTTGGTGGGACTGTCACCGACAAAGGTTACAAGCTGCTGGATGAACATATCGGTGCTATTTATGGGGATGCGATTACGCTGACCCGTCAGCGTCTGATTTTACAACGGCTCATGGAGAAAGGTTTTGCCTCTAAGGTGGTGCTGGGCATTGGCTCATTCAGCTATCAGTATGTCACACGGGATACCCATGGCTCAGCTGTGAAAGCAACCAGCGTGGTCAAAGGTAACCAGCGGGTTGCGATTTTCAAAGAACCAAAAACTGACAGCAAAAAGCGTTCGGCAAAAGGCTTGCTCAAAGTGGACCGTGTTGATGGTGAACTGGTGTGCTTTGACAACGTCTCGGAGGCAGAGGAGCAGCAAGGATTATTACAGGTTGTCTTTGAAGACGGTAAATTGCTCAAAGAGACGACACTCCGCGATATCAGGGCGCTGATCAGTACGCAGATTTAACGGACGTTTGATTTAATTTGTGATTGAAAAAAGCTGGCATGACCAGCTTTTTTTCGATGAAGACTCTACGTCAGTGCGATCCTATGTTTGAGCAGGAAATTGAAGCAAGGTTTGATAAAAGAGTTAAAGTCAGTTGAAGTGAATTAAACGAGTTGCACTGAACTTTCAGACCCGATTACCTTGTTGACTTTTTATTATTACAAAATCATCGATAAGGGCTGTAGTTCATGAATCATAAAATAACATGTGATATTGAGCTAAGGAAATTTCTTAAAATTTTATTTAAAGATATACTTTTGACTTTCATATCTTCCGGCGCTTACTGGGTATGGGCAATGCCAAAAATCATGCAATATACCTATTCTCAGACAAAAATCGGTTCATTCAAGTTTGATTATCATGTTACACCATATGATCTATTACAATATGTTCTGGGTCTTGGGGGTGTTCTTTTTGTTTGGTTCGTTGTTGCTGTTCAATCGATTGAGTTGTTTATTATTTCAGCAGTCACATTTATCTTATGCATCCCGCTTTTTTATTATAAGTGTGTACAGATTAGTGTCGGTGGTAAGAGTCTAAATTCTCAGAGGTTTAACTTCTCTGGACCTAAGTCGGGTGCATACTTTCTCTTTTTCCATCCGAAGATAGTTTTCTTTTTGTTTTTGGTGTGTGGGTTCATGTACTCAGGTTTTCAAATTCAAAGAACAAATGAAATTCTCAGCTATGGTCTTTATGGTTGTGCTTTCCTGTCTATGATACTGTTGATTGTCGTTTTTGTGGTGGAAAAAGCACGTTATATTATCAATCACTACGAGTACGGTAATTATTGCCTGAAGACTACAATCTCTGAAAAAGATATCTTTCAATCAGTGCTCAGTGCATTTATATCCGTGAAGTATTTTTTTGTGGCGATTGCCCTGAGTGGGTTTATTTATTGGATGTCTGGCGATGATTTCTGGAAGATGTTGTCATTTGTCTTTGCGTTTGTTTTGATTCTATCATTTTGTATCTCATATGCAGCAGATTATCGGCGTCGTTATTTTGACAAGATTCGAGTGGATGGAATCGATGATTTTAAATTTGTGTCTACCGCCAGCGGGTGGCATATATTTCTGCATTGCTTTAGTTGTTTATATTCTTTCATCTTTACTTTTGGACTTGCCATGCCTTGGTTGTTCGCGAGCAGACATAAATTTTACTTTGAACACATTATGATCGTCGGAGAACTGCGACAAATTGAAAGGGAGCGTGTATCCGCAGCCCAGATTGAAATGGTTGGCTGAGAAAAAGATCACCGGAATCAGGCTCACCATCAATGCTGCCGACAGTGGCAGCATTGAATGAAAGAAAAAGTGAATACTCAACCTGCCGGGTCAAAACCACTTCACCATTCGGATTTCACAGGCATCATGGCCGGTACTGCCCATGGGCTCCTGAATATGGTGAAATCCCAAGGACTCGTACAGTGCGATGGCTTCCACAAGATTGGAGGTCGTTTCCAGATAGCAGGCCCGGTAGCCCTGTTCACGGGCAAATCGTAATGCTTTTACTGCGAGTTTACGTGCCAGACCACGTCCGCGGAGCTCCGGCAGGAAGTACATTTTCTGTAACTCGCAGATGTCTTCTGTGCCGGTCAGTGCAGCGATACCGCCGCCGCCCAGCACCCGGTGCTGGTGTTCAATCACCCAGTAGGCATGCCGTGCAGGCTGATAAACTTCACTCATGCTGTCGAGGGTCGGATCCGCCACACCATAACCTTTGTCTGCCGTCAGGCCATATTCCGCAGAGACACGTCGCACCACAGCCGCAATCGCGGCATTATCCAGCGGGGTTAGTGGCCGGATGGTATAGCCATGTTGTCTGCCGGCCATCACCATGGCTTTCCGGTACCGTTGCAGACTTTGACTCAGTTGCTCGATTTCATCCACATCCATTTGAGCCAGAAAGCCATCCACCTGAGCATTCAGTCGTTGATGCAGTTCCGCCAGCCGGGCCGCTCCTTCGGGGGTCAGGGTGGCAATCTGACTGCGTTTGTCATCCGGATGCGGGCGGGAGATGACTAGTCCGGCATTACTGAGAACGGCCAGGGTTCGGCTGGCATTTGATTTGTCAACGTTCAGCCGGGTCGCCATGTCATTGACCGTGCAGGGCTGGGCTTCCAGTTCAATCAGGACATGCGCCTGAACCGGTGTCAGGTCCATATTGCCACACTGGCTGTCGAGCATGCCGAGCTGACGGACCAGTTGCCGGGAGAGCTGGCGTAAAGTTTGTGCATCCATCTAGAACGATCCATTTTGTTGTGGTTTGCAACTAAATTTAATTGCGAATCACAACTATGTCAATGAAGGATCGAATGATGTCCGCATTGAAAGCGGAGATTCTCCTGATGTTTTTCTCTGCGCTGCCAGACTGTTTCATGTGCAAGATAAGCCAGTGTATTAATGGCTGGTTCAATCAGTGCCATGATGCCACCAACCATCCAGTTCCCGCTGATCAGGTAAGCAACCGTGAAGGCCACACTGAAATGGACTGCTGCAAAGCTGATGGTTTTATTGGCAGGCTTACCGAAACGTGAGTTTTTCAGCGCAGGCCATTGCCAGACTTTCTCATGAAAGTAAAAAGCCACGGTATTGACCATAGGTTCGATCAGGGCAATCAGGCTACCCAGAATCATGTCGCCGGTCAGCAGATAGGCGACGGTAAACGCGACGGTGAAATGGATGACGGCGAAGCTGATCGTTTTTTTCATACTGTGATCCTCGGTTGATGATCACAGTATGGGATTTCCTGTTCAATCAGTAAAAACGTTTAATTCAATATCATCAATCGCTGATACCTATTTTAGATTATTCACCGACATGAATAAGAGCAGGATGTCGCCTTATTAACCGGAGACCGGCAAAACTTTATGCTGCTGATTGCATTGTGCTGCGGTATATTGGCCCGGTGAATTTTGCACATTCTCAGTGCATTTGAAAAACTGATTTTTCTTAATGCTTGCAGATAATTAGGACACATCATAATGAATAATAAGGTTGTATTTCATGGCAAGGGTGGCGAGTTCTTCGGCATCTGGATTGTCAATATTTTGCTCAGTATCGTGACCCTGGGAATCTATTCAGCCTGGGCGAAAGTAAGGACAAAAAAATATTTTCACGGGAACCTGGAGCTGGATGGGGATCGCTTTGATTATCATGCCACTCCGAAGCAGATTCTGATTGGCCGGTTGATTGCTTCAGTCTGCGTTCTGGTTTGGGCGGTAGCCAGTAATTTTATGCCAGTTATCGCTTCGCTTCTGATGCTGGTGTTTGTGGGATTTTCTCCCTT
This sequence comes from Photobacterium sp. 53610, assembly GCF_036409375.1. Classification (NCBI taxonomy): domain Bacteria; kingdom Pseudomonadati; phylum Pseudomonadota; class Gammaproteobacteria; order Vibrionales; family Vibrionaceae; genus Photobacterium; species Photobacterium sp. 53610. Next base: position 151,217 of record NZ_JAXOFS010000003.1, read on the forward strand.
ACTGGCCCGTAACAATGCCCGTTTTGATGCCCGGATGACCAGTTACCGCAACGTGCGTTTTAATTTCAACGGATCTCTGAAAGGCGCCTATTGGGCGATGCTGGGCTGCGGCTTGTTCTCGTCGATTCCGCTGGTCATTCTGTTAATTGCTGCCGGGGCTGTGAGGGATACGTCAATTGTTGCCTCGGTTCTGTTTATCATTCTGTCTTTTGCTGCTTATATCTTTATTTTTGCGAATGTAACAGCTTCGATTACCCGTTATTTTGCGAACGGCTATCAGTATGGTGATCGTCAGTTCAGCGCGGAAATCAGTACTGGATTCTTTGTGAAAACGGTCTTGTTTGCTGCTTTGCTGGGAATCGGAATTTTCATCGCGGTGTTTGGTGTGATTGCAATTGTTGCAGGTATGGGCGCGATGGTCTCTGTCAGTTCTGGTCAGATGGACAGTGGATTCGGTCAAATCTTGGGCGCTGTGGGTGGCATGGGCGGTATGGCTTGTATGGTTCTGCTGATGGTACTGGTTTCTGCATTTATTCAGGTTCGGGCCCGGAATTATACCTTTGCTCAAATGAAGGTTGAAGGTGAGCCAGAATATGGCTTTTCTTCTACTCTGACGACTGGTGGATTCCTCTCGTTGACGGTGACTAATTTCCTGGCTCAGGTCTTTTCGCTGGGTCTGGCGCGCCCTTGGGTCATGGTCCGAACCTCACACTACTTTGCTGATCATACATTGGTGATTGGTGACTTGTCGCAGTTGAAGGCGAAGGGTGAGCTGACCGACGATGGCGCAGCGATTGCTGATGAAGTCGCGGCTGCCTTTGATATTGAACTGGGTCTGGGATGATTATCGCGGGCACCTGCCATCCGCCGCTCAGTGCTGAGCGGCTGGCGGCTGAGCTGGAACTGATGCCGGATGGCACACTGACACTGCGATGTGGTGAACATACCGGTGAGTGGTCGGCAGATACGCTGGTCTTGTCAGCACCGTTGGGCAGACTGCCGGCTCAGATTACATTTCCTGATGGCTGGTTATTTAAAGCGGCTGAAAACAAGATCCTGGCGGATTGGATTCAGGCGCACACGGGCAAGCAAAGTCAGTGGCTCCATAAGCTGGAACGCCACTGGCTGGCAATTGTGGTCAGTATTGTCTTTCTGATTGCATTGGGGGCAGGCACATACCGTTATGGTATTCCGGCTGCCAGCCATACGATGGCCCGGATGCTGCCCAAGGCGGTTCCTGAGTATATCGGCAAAGCCGTGCTGGAGACGCTGGATGAGTATCTGTTTAAGCCATCACAGCTGGACGAACAGGAACAATGGCAAATCCGGGACAGATTTGCATTGCTTCAGGATAATCTGCCACCGTTGCCGTTTGAGCCGAAGATTGTCTTCCGTTCATGGCAAAAAGGGCCGAATGCCTTTGCACTGAGTGACGGCACCATCGTGGTGACGGATTCTCTGGTGGAACTGGCGACGACTCCGGCTGAGCTGGACAGTGTTCTGCTGCATGAGGTGGGTCATGTGTATCACCAGCATGTGATGGAAGCTGTGGTTCAGTCGACACTGTTATCCGTCTCGGTAGCTCTGCTGACCGGCGAAAGCTCCGGGCTGGCAGATAACCTGACTGGTGCCGGTGTCTTTATTGCCTCTTCCGGCTATTCCCGTGACGCAGAGCGTGAAGCCGATAGTTTTGCGGCTGAGCAGATGATCAAGCAATATGGCACGACCGAGCCGATGGCTGCGATGTTCAGCCGTTTTATGGAATATGACAACGGCAGTGAAATACCTGAATGGCTGCAAAGTCACCCGGATCTGTACCAACGGATCGAGGCGGTGAAAGCGCAGGATCATTCAATGCTATCTGAATAAAATCTCCTCTCGCTATGATTCAGGGCTGTTGGGTCTTAAAAAGGCCCGCAGCCTCCTTTCTGAAATGATTTTATCCCTTACAAAGTGGGTTCATTTAGAAATAAATGCAGTAAATCGCATTAAAAATAGTTGAGCATCAAGCAATAAGTTCAAAATCCCAATGATTCTTTCGTATCGTAAAAATATCGATATGTGACTGCTTGTATAACCATTCATGTTCTGTATATTATGCACAGTGTTTTTTTGTATGTGCTTTGTTTCTGTTTTTCAGGCGCAGACTTTGGATTCAATCATCTCAGCCAATGGAAAATCATGATGATCTCATTTTCAAAAATCAGACAAGTTTTGATACTCATGTCGCTGATTGCTTTGACTGCCTGTAATAGTGGCGAGGGTCAATCGAAGAAGCAGCCTGCTGCAACTGAATCGACTCAGATACGCGGTCAGATTTTTAAAGGACCTGTTTCGCATGCAAGGGTGAGAGCCTTCGATGAAATTGGAAATTACCTAGGAGAAACCGTGACTGACGATAAAGGTTTCTATCAGCTGTCTCTGGATCCGTCTTATCGGGGAGTGGTCCGGATTGACGCCAAAGGGGGCAATTATGTTGACGAAGCAACTGGCGTGTTGACCCCACTGACAGAAAGTTTGAGTGCACTTAGCGTGCTATCAGAAAATGAAACGGTCATGAATGTGACGCCGCTGACAGAGCTGGCTGTGCGTGCCACTAGGATTGATCGTTCACCAAGAAAGATTGCATGGGCAAACCGCCAAATCGCAATCTTAATGGGCCTGGATCTTGATATTGTCCGTGAGACACCGGTTGATCTGCTGGATACAGCACATCGAGGAAAATCTGGTGCTAATGTGGATTACGCGTTAGTGATTGCCGGAATGACCCAAATGGCAGAGACGCAAGGGATCGACTTTGGCAAATTGGTAAATGCCTTCAGGCTGAATGGCAATGGTCAGGTAGAGGATGAGCAGCAATTAACACGATTAAATACAGCAATTAACGCCTTTCTGGATTCAGTGCAGAACAAAGTGATTGTGGATCGGAAGCGGTATTACCGGAATAACCCACCAGTCTTAGAACAATTGGACTGGCAAAATGTATTTGAAGGTTTTGAATTCAGATTTGCACCAAAGGTGAGTGATGACAGGGGGGGATTGACATACCGATGGCAGCAGACTTTTGGCCCAGAAATTCAGTTTGAGGGGACAAATACAGCGGCAATTACGTTCCGTGCACCTGTAACTGAGGAAAAAGAGACGTTTGAGTTTCAGCTCACGGTCACAGACTCTGGTGGTTTGAGTGTCAGTCAAAAGTATGTTGTCCGTGTTATGCCGACTCCTGTGATCTCCGGGGTTGCTTTCAAAGGACCTATTCAGGGGGCAACCGTTAAAATTACTCAGGTAGACGGTACATTGATTGGGGAAACCACGACAGCATCGGATGGCCGGTATCAAATCAAGAACACCCATGCTTATCAAGGTTTAGTCATTGCAGAAGTTACTGGTGGCACTTATGTCAGCGAAGCGACGGGACAGACTGTATCGTTAGAACAGACCCTGCGTGCGGTCACAAACATGAAAGCCACAAATACGTCGTTGAATATCACCCCTTTTACTGAGCTCGCTTTTCGCCGGGCAAAACATTTAGGGGAAACCCTGGACGTTAGCAAGGTTGAACAAGCTGCACTTGATGTGTCCCGGGCATTTGGCGTATTTGGTCTTGTCAACAATGAACCCCTGAATCTCATGGATCCGTTGAGCAAGATTAACAGTTTCAGCACTGAGTCTGATTATGCGCTATCTCTGGCTGCTGCTATGGTTGCAATGCATAAAAGTTCACAAAGCTTAGCTGAATGGCTGGATCGTGTGTCTGAAGATTTATCTGATAACGGAAAAATTGATGATATTGAGACACTGAATGCTTTGTATAGAGGGGTCTACAGCTTTATTAAATCACCTCAGAATAATGCCAAAATTACAGAGCATGACAGCATCGTATATCTGAGTTTCTATCGAAGTACACCACCTACAATAGTGTCAATTTCTCCGAGTGATGGTCATGAAAGGGCGCAAATCAATGTGTTTGTACAGGCTCAAGATACGGGGATTGGTGGCATCCGTTTTTATTCTTTAGAGCAGCAAAGTGGGCCGGCAGCCGATTTCAGAGAGAAGCAATTTGAAAGTCCTCTAAAAATAAGATTGCCCGAACTGAATGGAGAGCAAGCAGAAACTCTGACCTTTAAACTCACGGTCAGAGACTGGGATGAACTGACCGCTTCCGCCACATTCTCGATTCAAGTACAGCCTTACCCAGACATTGTTCTGGATAAAATTATCGATCCGCAACTGCGTCAATGCATTGAATCTCACTCTCCGAAAATTCATGATATCGGGGGCTTAAGGAGCCTTCAATGTGGCCCTGATTACGCGGGGATCAGTCAGTTGGACGGCATGGAGCAATTTGTCTATCTGACAAACTTTGAGGTGCTGGCGAAAAACCAGATTAGGGATCTCACACCTTTGGCAGACCTGCCAAACCTGAGCGGCCTTGCAGTTGAGCAAACGGTGATGACGGATCTGACGGCATTCACAGTGCTCAAGAAGCTGGAGGACTTAAGCCTCAAGGATAGTTTGCTATTGACTGACTTTAGCGCACTACCTCAATTGACTGGATTGCAGGAAGGGAATTTTTATGGGACGGGTCTAAGTGATGGTCAGATCTTTCAGCAGTTACCGACACTGAAGGCGATCAACATCGGGAAAACGCAGGTTCATGATTTTAGTTTCTTAAAGGATAATAGCCGAATGAGTTCACTCGGGGTCTCTGACTTGGGACTTACGCATCTCGACTTGCTTGAGCTGGAACATCAATCCGATTTGTATGGGCTTGATCTTTCGGGCAACCCGTTGACTGATATCACACAACTGGCTGCGTTAACGAAATTGAATCGGTTGAATTTGTCAGGAACGAAAGTTTCAGACTTGTCGCCTCTGGCATCCTTGGATCGGTTCCTGAACCTCAATGTGTCTCATACGAAAGTCTCAGACTTGTCGTCTCTGGCATCCTTCAAGCGCATAAGAAAGGTTGATGTTTCTCATACCGAGGTGACTGATCTGTCGGTGTTCAGGGCATTGAGAGGGGTCAGTGAAATTTCTTTACAAGGGTTTAAGGGCACCGATATCAGCCCGGTGATTGACATGATGAAAGCGCAACCCCGCAGGTATTCGAGAAGGGTTGATCTCACGGGAGCGGTTCAGGTGCCTTGCTCGCAAATGAGGGCTTTACAGCAACTGAGTGTGGAGATTTTTGTGGATGTGAAGCCGAGGGAGACCTGCACTGTGAATTAACCGTGTGCTGACCAAACATGACTGAAAAAAAGAGGCCATCCGGCCTCTTTTTCATGTCTTGATTTCAACTGAAACCGCTTACAGCGCCGCGATGGTCGATTTTGGATCTTCATGTTTGATCCGGGTTTCTTTGTAACCTGTCAGCTTCTCGCGCTTTTTGGAAACCACTGCTTCTGGGGCCGTTGCGATTTTGAAAGGCCCGCAGCCTCCTTTATGAAATGATTTTATTGCTTACAAAGCGGATTCATCTTCGAAACTTTGCAATAAAGTGTAGTGAAAAGAGTTGATCATCAAGCAACAAGTTCAAATTTCCAATGATTCTTTCGTATCGTAAATTTACTTATATGTAATCATTTTCATAATCACTCAGATTCATTATGATGTGCACGATGTTTTTTATGTGCTTTGTTTTGCTTTCAGGCGCAGACGTTGTATCCAATCATTTCAGTTAATGGAAAATCATGATGATCTCATTTTCAAAAATCAGACAAGCATTGATATTTATGTCTGTGATTGCTCTGACTGCCTGTAATGGCGGTGACGGGCAATCGAAGAAGCAACCTGCTGTAACCGCATCGACTCAGATTCAGGGACAGATTTTTAAAGGGCCAGTCGCGTATGCGACGGTTCAAGCTTTTGATGCAATTGGAAATTACCTTGGGGAAACCGTTACTGATGAGAATGGTTTTTATAAGCTCTCACTGGATATGTCTTATCAGGGTGTGATCCGGATTGCCGCCGTAGGGGGGAATTACATTGACGAAGCAACCGGCGAGTTAACGCCGCTCACTGAAACATTAAGCGCAGTGAAAGCGCTGTCAGAAAGTGAAGCAGTCATGAACGTGACGTTGCTGACTGAGTTGGCTGCTCGGGAGGTCAGTCTGGGGATGTCGGCTGAGAAGGTTGCACGGGCAAACCGCCATATCGCGGAATCAATGGCATTGGATCTTGATATCGTGAGTGAGGCGCCGGTTGATTTGCTGGATGCAGCACATCAGGGAAAATCCGGTGCCAATGTTGACTATGGTCTGGTCATTGCCGGAATGACGAAAATTGCACAGGCCGAAGGTATCGGCTTAGGAAGACTGGTCAACAATTTTCGTCAGGACTTTTCAGACAATGGCAAACTGGATGACCCCCAATTGCTGAATCGTCTGAATCAGGGCATCAATGATTTCCTCGACTCTCCACTGAACCGGGTTGGACTGGAGCGTGGAAAAACATCGAAAGATAAGGTGTTTTACCGGAATACACCACCTGTCATCGAACGGCTGGCACGAACAAGCCTGAGAGAAGGTCAGGAACATCAAATCGCGCCTGAGATTACGGATAATAAAGGTGCATTGAGCTATCAGTGGCAGCAGGTAAAAGGGCCTGAAGTACAAATGCAAGGGGCAGAAACCGCTGCGATTTCGTTCAAGACACCAGCCCCAGAGACAAGTACTGTCATGATGTTCAAATTGACGGTCACAGATTCGGAAGGTTTGGCATCTGAACAGTATTATATTTTTGATGTGATTCCAGACCCGGTAATTTCAGGGGTGGCTTTTAAAGGCCCGTTAGTGGGTGCAACCGTGAAAGTTCTACAGCTTGATGGGACGGTGATCGGAGAAGCGATCACAGCATCTGACGGTAGCTATCGCATCAAGAATCATGGTTTTTATGAAGGCGTTGTGATTGCTGAAGTGACGAGCGGCACTTATGTGAGTGAGGCGACAGGTCAGACGGTCACCTTAGTACAGCCTTTGCAGGCCGCAACTTATACGGCGGCTAAAAATACGAAATTGAATATCACTCCGTTGACTGAATTAGCCTTACGCCGGGCAAAAATGCTCGGTGCCATGCTGACAAAAGAGAACGTCCTGCAGGCGAATCAGGATATTGCGTCTGTGTTTGGTCTGCGTAGCAGTCTTGTCCTCTATACGCCAATCAACTTACTGGATCCGTCTGGCATTTTACAGAAAGGCGATAGAACTGAGCATGCTTTGGCGGTTGCAGCCATGATGGTGGCGATGAACACCCATTCGCAGAGCTTAACCGACTGGCTGGAACAGGCGTCCAGAGACTTATCGGATAATGGACGGTTAGACGATGTCAATTTGCTGAAAGCATTGCACCAAGGGCTGCTCGATTTTATCCGCTCACCGTTGAATGTACTTGGCGTTACCCTAGAAGACACAAAGTTGGATGAAGGACTCAGCGGAAGAATTCCACCTGAAATTGTTTCGGTGACGGGAAAGGATGACCTTGAGCGGCAAATGGCCTCGGCGACCGTCAATGTAAAAGATACGGCGGGTGTGAGCTACTTCTGGTCTCAGGTCGATGGCCCATATGTGAGGCTATATAATCGGTTGAGTCCTCAAGTATCATTTCGTCTGCCGGACATTGCGGACAATTTACCTCAAAGTATCACATTGTCGGTCACGGTAAGTCGAAACGACCTGCACAGTTCAGCGAAAATCACGCTACAGGCTCAGCCTTATCCTGCTGTTGAGTTCGATAAAATTACCGACTTACAACTGCGTCGCTGTGTTGAGGAACGTTCTCCGAAAGTTCAGGATACCGGGGATTTATACCGGCTTGAATGTGGCCCGGATTACGCGGGGATCAGTCAGTTCGATGGCTTGGCACAATTTGTCAACCTGGGACACATCGGGGTGCTGGCGCAAAACCAGATTACCGATGTGTCACCCTTGGTGCCATTGGACACACTGAAAAGTCTTGCGCTTCAGCAAACGGTACTCACCGATTTGGCGGTGCTGAAAGATCTGACAAACCTGACTGAACTGTTTTTAACACAGAGCCCATGGCTGACCGATTTTAGTGCACTGCCTCAGCTCACTAAGCTGAGAAGTATTCATTTGAATGACACTGGCCTCACGGACGGTCGTATTTTCCTGCAAATGAAAGCGTTAAATAAGATTGCTCTTGGGAAAACACAAATCACTGATTTTAGCTTTTTGCAGGAAAAGACTGACCTAATTTCACTGGGAGTGACTGACTCAGGATTCACCCAGCTTGAATCGATTGAGCTGGCGTATCAACCCGGGTTGCGTGAGTTGGATATTTCGGGTAATCCGCTGACAGATATCTCCGTACTGTCGACATTAACGCGTCTGCGGCGGGTGAATCTTTCAGGGACGAAAGTCTCAGACTTATCGGCTCTCGCATCCTTGAAGGAATTATTTTCGGTGGATGCTTCGTACACGGAAGTGACAGATTTGTCGGCTTTCAGGTCATTCAAGTCTGTAAGTATTATTTCTTTACAGGGCTTTAAGGGCACAGATATCCGTCCGTTGATTGACTTGAAGAAAACTAACCGCTTTTTGTCACAGGTTGTTTTAAAGGGCGCGGTTCAGGTGCCTTGCTCGCAAATGAGGGCTTTACAGCAACTGAGTGTGGAGATTTTTGTGGATGTGAAGCCAGGCGAAACCTGTACGGCGAACTAATGATGCGTTGGATATCAATATAGGCTTGGTATGAACGCCAGAAAATGCAGATAAAAAAAGAGGCCATCCGGCCTCTTCTTCTTGTTTGATTTCAGCTGAAATTGCTTACAGCGCCGCGATGGTCGCTTTCTGCTCTTCCAGCTTGATCAGGGTTTCTTTATAACCATCCAGCTTCTCACGCTCTTTGGCTACGACGGCTTCCGGGGCTTTCGCCACAAAACCTTCGTTACCCAGTTTGCCTTCGATGCGTTTGATCTCGCCCTGAGTCTTCGCCATTTCTTTATCCAGACGCGCCAGCTCGGCGTCTTTGTCGATCAGGCCAGCCATTGGGATCATCAGCGTCGACTTGCTCACCAGTGCGGTGGCACAGGCTGGTGTTTCTTCACCGGCTGCCAGCACACGCAGGCTGTCCAGTTTCGCCAGTGCGACCAGCACGGCCTGATTTTCCTGCAGTCGGGCCGCGTCTTTGTCATCTGCGGCTTTCAGCATGACATCCAGACCTTTGCTTGGTGCGATGTCGTATTCGGCGCGCAGGTTACGAATGCTGGTGATGAAAGTTTTCACCCACTCGATGTCTGCCAGAGCGTCCGCATTGAAGTTTGCTTCATCATACTGCGGCAGCGCCTGTGTCATGATGGTATCGCCTTCCACACCGTCAACCAGTGGCTTCACGCTCTGCCAGATGGTTTCCGTGATGTACGGGATCACCGGATGGGCCAGACGCAGGGTCTTCTCCAGCACCGTGATCAGCGTACGGCGGGTTGCACGTTGCTGTGCTTCGGTACCTTTCCACAGAACCGGCTTGGTCAGCTCCAGATACCAGTCACAGAACTGGTTCCAGATGAACTCGTAGATGGTGTTGGCAGCCATATCCAGACGGAAGTTTTCAATGTGCGCATTGAATTCTTTCGCGGCCAGCTCGAACTGAGATTCGATCCACTTGTCCGCCAGGGAGTATTCCAGCTCGGCACCTTCAGCAAAACCGCAATCCTGATCTTCGGTGTTCATCAGCACGTAGCGGCTGGCGTTCCACAGCTTGTTACAGAAGTTACGGTAACCTTCCAGACGCTTCATGTCCCAGTTAATGTCACGGCCGGTTGAAGCCATGGCTGCCAGCGTGAAGCGCAGGGCGTCGGTACCATAGGGTTCAATACCGTTTTCGAAGGTCTTGCGGGTGTTTTTCTCGATCTTCGCGGCCAGTTGCGGCTGCATCATGTTCCCGGTCCGTTTCTGAACCAGAGACTCCAGATCGATGCCGTCGATCATGTCGATTGGATCCAGCACGTTCCCTTTCGATTTCGACATCTTGTCGCCGTTTTCGTCACGGATCAGACCGGTCACGTATACGGTTTTGAATGGTACCTGTGCTTTGCCGTTTTCATCTTTACAGAAGTGCATGGTCATCATGATCATGCGGGCAACCCAGAAGAAGATAATATCGAAGCCAGTCACCAGCACATCTGACGGGTGGAAGACTTTCAGATCATCGGTTTGCTCAGGCCAGCCCTGAGTTCCGAATGTCCACAGGGCAGACGAGAACCAGGTATCCAGCACGTCGTTGTCCTGTTTCAGGACGATGACTGGCGCCAGACCATATTTTTCACGGACTTCTTCTTCTGTACGGCCAACATAGACTTTGCCGTCGTTGTCGTACCAGGCCGGAATGCGGTGACCCCACCACAGCTGACGGGAAATACACCAGTCCTGTACATCACGCATCCAGGAGAAGTACATGTTCTCGTATTGCTTTGGCACGAACTTGATGTCGCCGTCTTCAACCGCTTTCACGGCAGGCTCAGCCAGCGGTGCAGTGCGTACGTACCACTGGTCGGTCAGCATCGGCTCGATGACCACACCGCCACGGTCGCCGTAAGGCACAGTCAGGTCGTGATCTTTAATTTCGTCCAGCAGGCCCAGTTTGTCGAATTCAGCCACAATGGCTTTACGCGCTTCAAAACGCTCCATACCCTGGTAAGCGGCAGGAATATCGGTGCTGTAAACGTCGGTTGGTTCGCCATTGCTGTTGAACACCTCGGCTTCGTTGCGGATATTGGCATCGAAGGTCAGGATGTTGATCATCGGCAGGCTGTGACGTTTGCCCACTTCATAGTCGTTGAAGTCGTGCGCCGGGGTGATCTTCACACAGCCGGTGCCTTTTTCCATGTCCGCGTGCTCGTCGCCCACGATTGGAATGCGGCGGTTCACGATTGGCAGCAGGATGTGCTGGCCAATCAGATCTTTATAGCGTGGATCTTCAGGGTTCACAGCCACACCGGTATCGCCCAGCATGGTTTCCGGACGGGTGGTCGCAACCACGATGTAGTCTTTGCCGTCTGCGGTAGTCGCACCGTCAGCCAGCGGATAACGGAAGTGCCACATGTGGCCCTTCTTGTCTTTGTTCTCAACTTCCAGATCAGAGATTGCGGTGTGCAGTTTCGGATCCCAGTTCACCAGACGTTTGCCGCGGTAGATCAGATCGTCTTCATACAGACGGACGAATACTTCACGCACGGCATTGGACAGACCTTCGTCCATGGTGAAACGCTCACGATCCCAGTCGACAGAGGCGCCCAGACGACGCAGCTGCTTGGTGATGGTGCCGCCGGATTCGCCTTTCCATTCCCAGATCTTGTCGATGAAGGCTTCACGACCGTAATCGTGTTTGGTTTTGCCTTCTTCTGCTGCGATCTTGCGCTCCACAACCATTTGAGTGGCGATACCAGCATGGTCAGTACCGACCTGCCACAGGGTGTTTTTGCCTTTCATACGCTCACAGCGGATCAGGGTATCCATGATGGAATCCTGGAACGCGTGGCCCATGTGCAGGCTGCCCGTGACGTTAGGCGGTGGGATCATGATGCTGTAGGCATCTTTAGTCGTGTCACCGTGAGGCTTGAAGTAACCGGCCTCTTCCCAGCGCTGATACAGCGCCTGTTCAATCGATTGTGGGTTATATGTCTTTTCCATAGCGCTCTTGATGGATCTGTGTGGAATTAGGGCGACTCAGGCGCAGCAGATGTCTGCATTTGAATGCCAGCCATGCGGTACACTTTATAGCGTTCGCGGGCCTGCTGCTTGAGTTTTTCATCGCAAGGGACGAAGTCTACCACTTGTGCAAAGGTCACGGCAAAATTTGGTGCATCCTGACCAAGATTGATCAGGACTGCACGCCGGCCACTGTGTCGCATGCCGGGCCAGCCAATCTCGACCGGTGACCCCTGACGCGGGCCTTCCCCAATCAGGTTATGGGGCACAAAGTTGTCCGGGTCCTGCTGCCAGAGGTATTCATCCAGCCATTCCGCCTGCTGGCGGCTTTCAGCCAGCAAGTAAATGGACTGTCCCTGCTGATAGCGCCATGCTGCCTGCTGACAGGCTAGTTTCAGCCTTGCCTCGGGGGCGGCGTCATCAATGATATAAAAGGTAGCATGGCTCATAAACGTCTATCCGAAAAAAGGGGCCTGCTGGCCCCTCTGTCGATGATGATTAATCGAGGTTTTCCAGTCCGGCCCGGTTGAGCAGGAACTGGACCAGCAGTGGTACCGGACGACCGGTCGCCCCTTTGTCTTTTCCGCCTGTCCAGGCTGTCCCTGCGATATCCAGGTGGGCCCAGTTGTATTTCTTGGTGAAACGGGACAGGAAGCAACCTGCGGTAATGGTGCCTGCACCCGGGCTGCCCAGGTTGGCAATATCTGCAAACGGGCTGGCCAGCTGCTCCTGGTACTCGTCGGTCATCGGCAGACGCCACGCACGGTCACCAGCTTGCTCAGAAGCGTTTACCAACTCATGTGCCAGCGGGTTGTGGTTGGCAAGCAGACCACTGATGTGATTGCCCAGTGCAACGACACAGGCACCGGTCAGAGTCGCGACATCGACTACACACTCCGGCTCGAAACGCTCGACATAAGTCAGCGCATCACACAGCACCAGACGACCTTCGGCATCGGTGTTCAGCACTTCAACCGTCTGGCCGGACATGGTGGTCAGGATATCACCCGGACGGTAGGCACCACCGCCTGGCATGTTTTCACAGCCGGCCAGGACACCGATCACGTTAATTGGCAGGTTCAGTTTAGCCAGGGAACGCATCGCACCGAAGACGGAGGCTGCACCACACATGTCGTATTTCATTTCGTCCATGTTGGCGGACGGTTTGATTGAGATACCGCCTGAATCGAAAGTCAGTCCTTTACCGACCAGCACAATTGGCTTGGCGCTCGGATCCGGGTGACCCTTATATTCGATCACGGACATCATGGCTTCATTCTTCGAGCCCTGACCCACGGCCAGATAGGACGTCATGCCCAGCTCTTTCATTTCCTGCTCACCGATGATCTTGGTGCTGACCGTTTCGAAATCATCGGCCAGACGGCGGGCCTGAGAGGCCAGGTAAGCCGGGTTGGCCACGTTTGGCGGCATGTTGCCCAGATCTTTCGCCGCGCGAACACCGGAAGCAACGGCCAGACCATGGTTGATGGCACGTTCACCCAGCGACAGTTCACGGCGTGTCGGGACATTAAAGACCAGTTTACGCAGCGGACGGCGGGTTTCAGGCTTGGTGCTCTTGAACTGATTGAAGGTGTACAGGCTGTCTTTGGTGGTCTCAACGGCCTGGCGGACTTTCCAGTAGGTATCGCGGCCTTTGACGTGCAGTTCCGTCAGGAAGCAGACCGCTTCCATCGACCCGGTTTCATTCAGGGTACTGATGGTTTTCTTGATGATTTGCTTATACTGGCGTTCATCCAGCTCACGTTCTTTACCGCAGCCGACCAGCAGGACACGTTCGGACAACACATTCGGGACGTGGTGCAGCAACAACATCTGGCCTGGCTTGCCTTCCAGATCGCCGCGTCGCAGCAGAGAACTGATGTAGCCCTCACTGATCTTATCCAGTTGTTCAGCAATCGGAGAGAGGCGGCGTGGTTCGAAAACGCCAACGACGATACAGGCGCTGCGCTGTTTCTCGGGGCTACCACTTTTAACACTGAACTCCATGCGTACTCCTACATCCTATAAAGACAATTAAGGCTAAATGTTAGATAATGCCGCACTTAGTTGTTGGCTCATGAATTCAGGTTCAGATCAAAGTGCAGGCAGACAGTTAGCCGAAAGATAAAAAAATAACTGATTTACCGGAAAATTATAGTGATTCCAGCAAAAAAACAAGTTTTCTATGGGTATATAACGCGTGATTATTGTTCGTTATTTGACACGTGAGACAATAAAGAGCCAGGTTTCGGTCCTTTTTGTACTGTTTCTTATCTTTATTAGTCAGAAGTTTATTCGCATCCTGGCTGATGCGACAGAAGGATCCATTCCCGGCGACCTGGTGCTGACCCTGATGGGCTTATACATGCCCTCAATGGCGATGTTGATGCTGCCATTGAGCCTGTATATCGGGATCTTGCTCACATTTGGGCGATTATATGCGGAAAGTGAAATAACTGTGATGAATGCCACAGGGATCGGAAATACTTTTCTGATCCGGGCCGCCTTGTGGCTGGCAATCATCACGGGGTCGATCGCCGCGTTTAATGCCCTGTGGCTGGCGCCCTGGAGTGCCGAAAAAGAAACCCAGGTGATGGAGCAGGTTGAAGCGGATTCCGGTCTGGATCTGCTGGTTAAAGGACAGTTCCAGGGCGCACCGGATGGCCGTGGTGTTGTCTTCGTCGATGACATCACCGAAAAGGGCGGTAAGCTTCACCGGGTATTTGTGGCGCAGCCGACTGCCAGCGATACACTCCGTCCGAGTGTGATGTTTGCCAACAGCGGCACGGTGAGTGAACTGAAAGACGGTCGTCAGGTGCTGGATTTGCAGGACGGCGTCCGTTATGAAGGGCTGCCGACTCGTCTGGATTACAGCATTACTTCATTTGATAACTATCAGGCCGTGATTGGTCAGCGGGCTGTCAAAGAAAAGAATCGCGACTGGGATGCCTTGCCAACGCTGGAGCTGATGCAGCGTCCGGAGCTGGCGGCACAGGCGGAATTCCAGTGGCGGATGTCGCTGGTGCTCTGTATTCCGCTGCTGACGATGGTCGTCGTGCCGCTGTCAGCCGTGAACCCGCGTCAGGGACGTTTTGCCAAGCTGGTGCCGGCAGTGCTGATTTACCTGTGTTATTTCCTGGCGATCAGTGCGGCCAAATCGGCTGTTGAAGATGGCGGGCTGCCGGTTGGGATTGGTTTGTGGAGTATCGATATTGCGATGCTGCTGGTCGCCGTCGCACTGAACAGCTGGGATTCCTTAGCAATGCGACAATTCAGAGAAAAATTCCGGAGACGCGGCTGATGTTTAAGATACTCGACTGGTACATTGGCCGGACCATTATTGCCACTTCCGCGCTGACCTTGTCGACGCTGGTGGGGTTGTCAGCCATCATCAAATACGTTGAGCAGCTGCGTAAAGTCGGCGACGGTAACTACGATCTGTGGAAAGCCCTGATCTTCGTGCTGCTGAGTATCCCGCGGGATATTGAGATGTTTTTTCCGATGGCGGTACTGCTCGGCGCGCTGATTGGTCTGGGAACACTGGCATCCAGTTCGGAGCTGGTGGTTATGCAGGCAGCGGGTTTTTCCAAGCTGGATATCGGTATGTCGGTTCTGAAAACGGCTGTACCGCTGATGCTGCTGGTGATGATCCTGGGGCAGTGGGGGGCACCGGAAGCTCAGAAAGCTGCGCGTGAACTACGGGCTGTCTGGACCTCCGGCGGGAATGTGTTCTCAGTACAGCGCGGGGTTTGGGCCAAGGATGATAATGACTTTATCTACATTGGCCGGATCCATGAAAAAAGCAATCTGAACGCTGTCAACATCTGGGAATTTGATGAAAACGATGTGCTGAAAGAGAACCTGTTTGCCCGTTCGGCCTCTTTTGTTGAAGGGAAAGGCTGGGAACTGAAAGATGTGACGGTCACGCATATCGGGGAAGCGAAGCAGGAAAATACCAAGTATGACACCCAGCTATGGCAGACCAGTCTGACGCCGGATAAGCTGGCTGTGGTGACGGTGAAGCCTGAAGAACTGGCGCTTTCTGGTGTGTATGAGTATGTGCAGTATCTGAAAGATACCAAGCAGGATGCATCCCGCTATGAACTGGCATTCTGGCGCAAAGCCCTGCAGCCGTTTTCCATTGCCGTGATGATGCTGCTGGCATTGTCTTTCGTATTTGGTCCGTTGCGCTCTGTCACCATGGGGGCACGGGTGTTGTCCGGGGTGATCTTCGGCTTTGCTTTCTACATTTCGAATGAGGTCTTTGGGCCACTCAGTATGGTGTATCGTTTACACCCGGTGATCGGTGCTTTGGGACCGAGTCTGGTGTTCCTCTTCATCACGCTGTATCTGCTGAAGCGGAAGCTGTAGCACTGAGAGTCCGTTTGACGATGAAATGAAAAAGGCGCCTCGAGATGGCGCCTTTTTCATTGTTATCCTTTATTGCCGGACGACAAAATCAGTTCGGTTTCGGCAGCAGAATCATCTCGCACTCTGCCATCAGATCCTGCAGCGACTGTTTCGTGTGACTGAAAGGCACCAGCAGGTTGCCGAGACCAAACGCTGAGGTTGCCATCCGGATCAGAGCCTGCGTAAAACGGATATTCGAACCGTCAGCGTTCTGAATTCTGAGCTTCCAGGCACGCATTCCCAGAGTTTGTCCGGCCTTGCACCAGAAATAGCCAAAGAAGGCGACAACCGACAACCCCAGGTAAATCGAATACAGTGGCGCTGCAATCGGGTGCTTGGTGAGGTAATCACTGGCATCGAGATAGGGATCCAGAGTCAGCAAACCGGTGTTGAGCAGGATTGCTACGACGGCCATTGCCAGACCGCCAGCGATCATCAGTACGGCTGCGATGACCAGAGCGTCGTAGATCCAGGCGCCAATACGACGAAACAGCCCCGGATACTGTTTTGTCTGAGTCATATTCTTGCTTACTTTCGTTGTCATGGTTCCACCAAAAATCAAAAGGGACCGGCAATGCTGCCAATCCAAAAATCCGGCGCTCAGTGTATACCCAAGTTACCTGAAGATACCAGATTCAACACCGGGCCTGGCTCACAGTCGCAGCAGCGACAGACCGGTAAAGCGTGACTGGAAACGGGCAGATTGGTTGAAGTACTGACGCTGTGCTGAAAAAACAAGCAAACGATAGGGTTCCCCTGATAAAGTTGCTTGCGCATCAACACGGTATACGTATAATGACCGCCATTGCCCGGGTGGCGAAATTGGTAGACGCAGCGGATTCAAAATCCGCCGGTGGCAACACTGTGCCGGTTCAAGTCCGGCCCCGGGCACCAATTTCAAACAACAAAGCCTCGACGAAAGTCGGGGCTTTGTTGTTTCTGCTTGCTACAAAATGGGTGCCTGCTTTCTCTTGTCATCAACTTCTGAAAGCGGGAAACCTTGCGATTTTCTTTTCAACTATTCATTTATTCAATTGATTGACCCTGCTTTCAGGGCTGAGTGTTGCGTTTTTATCGAAGTCATAGCTGCTTGTTTATGGAAGCTGCTTTTTTCAAAGCCAGATGTTTCATCTATTTCAATTACCCGGTTTCGCTCAGTTATGAAGTCAGATGAGGCGTGCACTCTTGCAGCTTAGTCAGCGCATGATGAGATGTTCAGTGGCGTGAGTTAATACGAATTGAATTAGCCTAATATACCCCTTAATATGCGCATCAGGTTTCTTAATAAGGTGGGTTGGCAAATCATGAAACATATTTTAACCGCTGCACTGATGGTTATCGGCGTTTCGGCACAGGCAGCTGAGACAATAGACTGTGGCAAGGTCGATATGAAAACTGTTTATGTGCAGGCTGATCGCGGTGATGGGTCTTTTCACGCCAATAAAATGCTTATTCTGATGGGGGCGGGTAAAGAAACTGCTTGCAGTGATTTCACTTTTGCTTATCTGGAAAATAATGATGATGCTTACGATAGTACGTTATCGATGGCGATCTCGGCTTATATGGCAGGCAAAAAACTCAGAGTTGTTGTTGAAGATGCACCAGCACAAGCTGATGCGAAAAGAATTGCTTGGGTAAATTTCTGATTCAGAAATTGAAAAGCAAGTATTCACTTGGTGAATAACCTGCTGTTGGAACATAGGGATTAAAGCACTCGCTCATTTCACGACAAGCAAGTGCTTTATTTTCTGTACCTCGCCACAAACATTTTCACAGTTTCTTCAATGACCTTCTCTTCACTGGCGCTCTCAAGCTCACTGAATCCATAGAGTTTGGGGTAAAACGTGAAGGATTTGAGCTGATAGATGAACTGGCGGGCGGCAAAATCGCAGTCGTCTACCGTCAGTACGCCAGAGGCGTGGGCATCCTGTAAAAAACGCACCAGTGTTTTCATACAGCCGATGTCTGTATTGTCGAGCGATCGCATGAGTTCCGGCTGTTGCAGCATTTGCATAAAGGCGATTTTGCCGATGCGCAGCAATTGCGGGGAAGTCAGCAACGTCACCTCCTGCCGGGCGATATTCGTCAGCTGTTCCGAAATCTCGCGCTCGGTATCAAAAGGCTGTTCTGTCCCCTGATCTAACTGAGCGAACATCCGGGTCATGATGGCCTGAAACAGTACCTGCTTGGTCTCGAAGTGGTTGTAGACGGTGCGTTTTGAAACACCAGCTTCAGCGGCAACCTGATCCATGCTGGTCTGTTCCACCCCATACTGGTGAAACAGCTTTTCCGCGGCATTCAGAATCGCCAGCTTTTTCTTTTCTGATAACTTCATGTCAGCCCTCGCACATCTTTCCGGCATTGTAACCAAGATCAAAAAAACTTGCACCGACTAGTTTACTTTTAGAGGTTGCGATATAAACTACACCGTATAGTTTACTTTGGTGTATGCAGATGCGTGGTCTGATATGGACGCTCGCTGGTGTGGCAGTTTTAGGAGCAGGTGTGCTGATGATGAATCACAATTTATCCGCTGAGATGACAGAAGTGGCAGAAACATCCGAGCATTTTTACGACGGTGTTTTTCATAACGCCCGGCAAAAGCAGCAGCCTGGTCTGAAAAAGACGCTCGGGATTCTGGGGCGCTATCTGACGGAAAAACGCGTCGATATTGCGCCTTCCGGTGTACTGCCAGTCATGCCGCTGAGCCGTGAACAGCTTGACGCGCTGAGTGAGGATGAAGTCCATGTGGTTAAGCTTGGTCACTCTTCAGTGCTGCTGAAAGTGCAGGGAAAATACTGGCTGCTGGATCCGGTTTTTTCTGAGCGCGCTTCTCCGTTCAGTTTTCTGGGACCCAAGCGATTTCATCCGGCCCCGATCAGCATAGACGCATTGCCGCCTATCGAGCGGGTACTGATCTCACACAATCATTATGACCATCTGGATAAAGCAGCGGTGAAGCAGCTGGCCGCGAAAACGACGGAGTTTCTGGTACCACTGGGTGTTGATGGTTCCCTGTTGCAATGGGGGGTGGCAGAAGAAAAGATCCGCACCTTTGACTGGTGGCAGGAGCATCAGAGTGGCGATACGCTGATAGCGTTCACGCCGACCCAGCATTTTTCCGGACGTAGTCTCACCGATGGCAATCAGACGCTCTGGGGATCCTGGGTGATCCACACGCCGGATACCCGCCTTTATTTCAGCGGTGACTCGGGTTATTTCGATGGTTTTCAGGCGATTGGAAAAAAATACGGCCCGTTTGATCTCACCATGATAGAAACCGGTGCGTACGATAAAGACTGGGCCAGCGTGCATATGACGCCGGAAGAGTCGGCTCAGGCTCATCTGGATGTGCAGGGTAAAGTCATGATGCCGGTTCATAACGGAACCTTCGATCTGGCGTTTCATGCCTGGTATGAGCCGCTGGAGCGGGTATCTGAAGCTGCCCGGATTCGGGGGATTGCGCTGTCTACACCCGTATTCGGCCAGCCGGTGACGGCGAAGCAGATCCCGGAGACGTCGGCCTGGTGGCGGGAAAGGTAACCGGCAGGCTGATTTTCGACTTTTTACGGACCCCGGCACTGGCCGGGGTTCTGTATTTCAGGGACTGGAAAATTTGTACTTCAGAGAAGCAAACGTTTTCTTCATCCATTCAGAGAATCAGCGCTGGAAATACGAGCCACATCACATTATGATGCGCCCCCGGCTTGCGTGTTGAATCTGATACAGATTCGGCAATGCAGTTGCCAGCTATCAACAGCTATCTGTCTGCCAAAGGATGTCGGACCGGGCTTTGATGTGCTTCCTGGTGACTGAGGGCAGCAACGCATGACGGATATTCTCGCCTTCGGCAGCTTTGCGTGCGCCAAGTCACCGGCCATCGGACTTCGACATTGCAAGGTAGGTTTATGCAGTTCCTCTATAGTGCGGCAGGTATCGTCGCTATCATTTTGTGCGCTTATGCACTCTCCACCAATCGTCAGGCTATTCGCTGGCGCACCGTTCTGGGCGCATTTGGCCTGCAGCTGGGGCTGGCCGCTCTGGTGCTTTATGTTCCCTGGGGACAATATCTGCTGGGCAAAATGAGCAACGGCGTTGCATCGGTGATCGGTTTTGCTGATCAGGGGATCAGCTTTGTTTTTGGTCCGCTGGCCGAGAACGGGTTCGTGTTTGCTGTCAAAGTTTTACCTTTAATCATTTTTATCAGCGCACTGATCTCCCTGTTGTATTACCTGGGCATTATGAGTCTGGTGATTAAAGTGATTGGTGGCGGGCTGGAACGCCTGCTGGGGACGACTCGCGCGGAATCCCTGGTCGCGACCAGTAATATCTTTTTGTCTCAGGGCGAATCGCCGCTGGTGGTGCGTCCGTTTCTGGCATCTATGACCCGCTCTGAACTCTTTGCGGTCATGGTGGGTGGCATGGCCTCAGTTGCAGGCAGCGTGCTGGGTGGTTATGCCGCGATGGGCGTCGACCTGAAATACCTGATCGCAGCAAGCTTTATGGCGGCACCGGGTGGCCTGCTGATGGCGAAAATCATGGTGCCGGAAACCCAGCAGCCGGTTGATCAGAGCAATATTGATCTGTCCGACAGCGGGCAAAGTAACGCGATTGATGCACTCGCTTCCGGTGCGATGAACGGGATGAAAGTTGCGGTCGCCGTCGGCACCATGCTGATCGCCTTCGTGAGCGTGATTGCCATGCTCAACACTGGCCTGGAATGGCTGGGCGGTCTGTTTCATATCGACGGGCTGACCCTGCAAAGTATTTTTGGCTACCTGTTTGCGCCGCTGGCTTTTGTGGCCGGTGTACCGGGTGATGAAGTGATGGCTGTCGGCAGTCTGCTGGGACAGAAAATCGCCATGAATGAATTTGTTGCGTTTCTGGATTATGCCAGCATCAAAGAGTCACTGTCGGCGCACAGTCAGATCATTGTAACTTTTGCGCTGTGTGGTTTTGCCAACATCGGCTCGATTGCGATTCAGCTGGGGTCCATTGGTGCCATGGTGCCGGAACGCCGTAAGGATGTCGCGACACTGGGTGTACGGGCTGTGGTGGCTGCCACCTTTGCCAACCTGATGAGTGCTGCGCTTGCGGGTCTGTTTATTTCTCTCTGATTTTCAATTCTGGCGGACCTCGTTCTGAGGCTCCGCCTGTCTCTGCGCTATCTTCTTCTATTGACTCCGGTTTATCCCCAAATCATCTTTCCTCCGACTAGACTGAATCACATCCATGTTTTTTCAGGACAGCAACATGATTGATTTGGTGACTCTGGGGGTGACGGTCTTTATGGGCTTTTTTGCCATCATGAACCCGATTGCGAACACGGCGGTTTTTACCGGGCTGACGGCACATCAGTCTGCGCAGGAAAAACGGCAAACCGCAATCAAAGCCCTGACGGCGGCATTTTTCATTGTGGCGGCCTTCAGTTTGCTTGGGAAAGGGATCTTCCAGCTCTTTGGCATTACGCTGCCGGCACTGCGACTGGCCGGGGGACTGCTGGTGTTTGTGGTGGGCTACCACATGCTGCAGGGCAGCAGTTCATCCATGCACACGCAAAGCCCGAGCAAGGAGGTGGAGGATATTTCGATCTCCCCGCTGGCCATCCCAATTCTGGCCGGACCGGGGACTATTGCCACGGCCATGAACTACTCGGCAGCGAAAAGTCTGCTGCATATCCTGATCACGATTTCTGCCTTTGCAGTGCTTTGTCTGGTCACGCTGATCTGTTTTTTATATGCCCAAAAGCTGGTCAATTTCCTGGGGAAAGACGGCGTGAATGTGATCACCCGGATCATGGGATTGCTGTTGACCGTGATTGCCATGCAGATGCTTATTCAGGGCGTACACGATGCCCTGCACTTGTTCACACCACCGATAAACGGGTGAGTCAGGAGCAAATTCATTCCGGAGGATCAGGCCGGTAATTGTCCCAGCCGATTGGCCGTTGATCACTTTTTTTAACCAGAGCTTGATTTGAGTCAAACTCTGGCGACGCTGATTTTCAGTGGCTTACTATACTCAAAACGGATCAACCAAGGGTTGTTGTCAGTATGCGTTAAGGAGAGAGAGCATGAGCACTGAAATGAAAAAAGGTGGTTTTCCTTCTTTATTGGATAATGATTTTGACAGCCTGTTTCAGGGATTCTTCCGCCCTGTTCTGGGAGATGATTTTGCGAAACAGGCCAGCCGGTTGCCTGCCGTCGATATTCATGAAACCAAAGACAACTTTGAGCTGACTGCTGAATTACCCGGATTCAGTAAAGAAGAGATTCAGGTCTCATTCCATCAGGGAAAACTCACCATTGCAGCGGAACATCAGGAAGAGACAGAGCAGAAACAGGAAGGCGAAGCGGTGCTGAAAGAGCGTCGTTATGGCAGCTATGCGCGTACCTTCCAGTTCGGTACAAATGTATCGGAACACGATATCGAAGCGACGTATCAGGATGGGGTACTGCACCTGATTCTGCCGAAAACGGTCGCGAATGTGCCAGAAGTTCGCAAAATTGAAGTTCGCTAATACGCTGATTGTTCTAGTCTGTTCATTGGGTGCGGGTGGAAACCTGCACCCGTTTCAGTCTTGGGGCATCCGCCCTGAATTCGGAGGTGTGGAACAATGAAACCATACACGTTTGCTGTACTTATCAGTGCGTTATCCGGTCTGGCAGGATGCGATAATGCCAATCAGAGTTTTAGTTTGCCTGCCGGGGATGCAGCACAGGGCAAGGCTGTATTTCTGAAGTATCAATGCCTGACTTGTCATAACATGGCCGGTTTTGAAGATGAAGCGGCGAAGTTGACCCGTTCACTGGAAACGCCGGTCGTACTGGGTGGGGAAGTCAGCATGATCAAAACGTATCCGGAACTGGTCACATCGGTCATCAACCCGTCTCACAAACTGGCAGAAGGCTATGATTACCGGGAGATTCAGGTCGACGGCAAATCGGTCATGCCCAGTTTTAACGATGTCATGACGGTTACTGAGCTGGTCAATCTGGTGTATTTCCTAGAGTCCCACTATCAGCTGGAACCTTATCCTCGGACCGATTATATCAGCCCGCACTAAGTCGTTCGTGAGGGTTCAGTTTCCGGTCAGACGCTTTCTGCCGGAACGGCAAATATCACCACCAAAGCCAGGATGAACCCCAATCCGGTAAAGGCTGTGCGTAACAGCCTGCGCCGGGTGGTGTGACGGATCTGGCCTGCCAGTTGCCAGGCGGTCAGGCATTGGCTCAGGTAGTACAGAGCAAACGCTCTCGAAGCCAGCGCAATAATGGCAAACAGGTTGATACTCCAGATCAGAGCAATCGCAATCGAAATGGCAATGACATAACCTGCCTGTTCACCGCGGGGGCGGCGAAGTGCTTCCCGAAACAGTCCGCCGAATCCGGCCGTATCGGCAACGGCTGCGCTGAACTGGCTCATCACGGCTGCGATTGTCAGCAGAACCGGCAGGATCAGGCTGACATGCTGACTCATGGTGATAATCGCGGTTTCTGATGGCGGCCTGCCGCCGTCAGGTAGTAACGGATGGGAGAGCCAGACAAACACCACATAGATCGCGCCGGACAACCATTGGGCATGTTTCATGGTCTGAATCCGGTGTTCGGGGGAGTAGGCACTGCCCAGATAGCGTGACGTTTCAAAGCCTTGCACAACCAGCAGCATGCCTGCCAGTATCCGTAGCGTATGTATCGGCGCTTCAATGGCGCCGGACGGCAGGGTGAAAATGGCTGCGGGCTGTTGCCATTGATATCCCGCCAGCCCGATCAGCAGGCCTGCAATGATACTCAGCTTCACACTGACCGCGATTTCTTCGGCAAACTCCATTCCCCTCAGTCCGTGGATCAGTCCGGTCAGACCGATGCCCAGCAGGCAGAGGGTAGCCAGCCCGTCGGCCAGATAACCCTGGGTCTCCAATCCGAAGGCGTGCATGACAAATGAAGCTAACAGGCGAATATAAAAGGCAATTGAGATCAAATAAGCCAGTGACAGCGCCAGTTTGCTGGCGTGTTCCAGCCATTGAATCTGAAAAGATGTTTTTGGTTCAGCCGTGCTGAGAGACCGGATGTTGAAGCGAATCACCCAGCCAATGCCGTAGGCCAGCAGCACAATTCCCAGCATGGCTACAATGCTCCAGTCACCGACGGCATAGCTCAGTAACGGGGCGACAACCAGAAAGCCGCTGCCGATAATCGAGGCCAGAGGCGTGAGGGTGGCCCGCCACGTATCGCTGCCGCGCAAACCCGGCCGGAACAGCCAGAACAGGACGCCGGCCATGCTGATCAGGATGGTACTGTTCAGAAAGAAAGCCACGCACTATGCCTTGGTTGAAGGGTTGAAATTCAGTGCGGCTGTGAGCCGGATGTTGTGTTTGAGTATAGTGTTCCATGGTCCGGAATTTGAGCCGATACGGAGATTTAGGCGGCGATACCTCATCCCGGGATGGATCTGCTTTACATTTGCGCGGTGATTGGGGGAGACTGCCTGTTGATAATTCTATGGTCAAAGTAGTAACTGTCTCTGACAGCGTGCGGGCTGTGCTGAACAGGATGAGAACAAAGAATGTGGGATCCCTTTCTGGAAAAAACTGAACTGGTCGTGACCTATTTACTGACGCACAAACTTTTGCTGAGTGCCTGTATTGTTGTGATTGCTATTCTGATCCGTCGGGTGGCGATTACGCGGATTCGGGGGGAAGCCAGCTTTCTCAGCGAAGAACAGCGAAAATGGATTTCAAGGACCAAGAACGGCGCATTTACGCTGATTATGCTGACGCTGTTTCTGCTGTGGGAGTCGGAAATCAGTAAATTTGCGCTGTCACTGACAGCGATAGCGGTCGCGCTGGTGGTTGCTTCCAAAGAAATTATTCTCTGTATGACCGGCTCACTCCAGCGTGCAAGTTCGCGGTCATTCAGAATCGGAGACTGGATTGAGGTCGGCCCGGTATGCGGCGAGGTGATTGAGCATAACCTGATGGCGACTGTGATTCAGGAAATAGCCTTACAGCAAGGCCAGTATCACTACACAGGTAAAACGACCACATTGCCGAACAGTATGTTTTTTACCGTGGCAGTGAAAAACCTGAACTTCATGAAGCGTTATGTGTACCACGGCTTCACCATCACCGTGAAAGAAACCGTTAATCTGTATCCCATGGTGCCGGTCATGCTGGGGAAAATAAACCTGCATATTGCCGACTTTATTGATGTTGCCCAACGGTATAATCATATGGTTGAGCGGCATGCCGGCGTTGATCTGCCCGGCGCCGATCCGCACGTGTATATCACGACAACGCCGACCGGGGAGCAGCAGGTCCATTTCAAACTCTTCTGTCCTACGGTTCTTGCCGCTGAGCTGGAGGCGAAAATCCGGGAAGATTTCATGACACTTTACTGTGATCAATATTTGCCCCGCACCTTGCAGCCGCTGCCCCAGGCGGAGGAAGAACAGCTTATCGTCTAGCAAAAAAGCAGCGTCTTCGGACGCTGCTTTGCTTTTGCACAAACACAACATGTTCCGCTGTCTGTGTTTCCTTACAATCAAAGACAGCTTTCCCCCTGAAGTTTCTCTTGCGAAGACAACACGCGAGAACAACACGGTTTGGTGAGTGAAGCACCACTCAGATTAAGGCAATTCCGGTGCCAATTTCTATGACTGAGGAAACGGACTGATTTCAAAGCAAAATGACGGAGCGTGCCGTTTTCAGCAGGCCAGTTTTTGCGATCCGTTTCCGGTTCGCGTTTCAAAATGCAGCAACCGTGAAGAGTATTTGCATTTTGATAAAGTTCTCGGCATTGTGCTATCAGATGAATAGGCTTTTCAAGGAAGGATAGCGATATGTTTAGCCAGACCGTAGATCAGGATATTCAGCTGGCGTTGGTTCAGCCTTCTTTTGCCCCCCGCTATGTGGAACTCGTGAACGCGCATTTCGATTATCTGTCTCAATGGCTGGCATGGCCGCCGCATTGCAACACAGAATCGGATTTTCTGAACTTTATCCGTCGTTCACTTCAGGATTATGCCGAAGGCAAATCGATGGTCTGTGCCATTTTCTATCAGGGGATCCACGTCGGGAACTGTAGCTTTAACAGCATTAACCACAATCTGAAAACCGTTGATATCGGCTATTGGCTGGCTGCCGATTATCAGGGAAAAGGAATTATCACCCGGGTGTGCAGTCATCTGATTCGTATCGCTTTTGAGCAGCTGGAGATGGAAAAGGTCGTGATTGCTGCGGCGGTTGAGAATCTGGCCAGCCGGTTGGTTGCGGAACGGTTGGGAATGACACTGGAAAGCGTGATTTCCCGAAACGAAAATCTCAATGGCCGCATTCTGAGTCATGCAATTTATGCACTGCATCGGCAGCCTGTGAATACTGAATTCCAATCAAAACTTGTTCAGGAGAGAACATGAGTCAAATTACATATCCAATCCGCGGTGCCTGCCAGTGTGGCGGCGTGACTTATCAGCTGCTGGCTCCGCCGAAAATGGTGGTGGCCTGCCACTGTAAGGAATGCCAGAAACTGTCGACCAGCGCGTTCAGCATCACGGCAATGGTCGATGCAAACGATCTGATCTTTGAAGGGGAAATGAAAGACTGGTCGCGTCCGGCTGACAGCGGCAACATCAGTGCAGCCAAACTCTGTCCGACCTGCGGGAACCGGATTTATCACTATGACCCGAATCATCCGCAAGCCATTAAGCTGAAGCCGAGTAATCTGGAAGATACCCGGATCATTGAGCCGACCATCCATGTCTGGACCAGTGAAAAACAGAGCTGGTATCAGATCCCGGAAGGGGTGAAACAGGTGGAAAGACAGCCTTAATCTGATGCGTTGATCCAAAAGCCATCCTGACCCGGATGGCTTTTTTGTTTCCGGTACGCCGCCGTCCGGCAGCTTAGACCTTAAAGTGGCTGGTGATTTGTTCCAGCTGAGCAGACAGGGTGGACAGCTCTTCGCTGCTGGCAGAAATCTGTTCCACTGCGCTGCTGGTATCCCGGGACATCATATTGATCGTATTGATGTTATTGTTGATTTCCTCGGCGACCGCCGACTGCTGCTCAGAGGCGGCGGCGATCTGGCTGGTCATGGCTGCAATATGTTCGACCGATGCCACTACCTGTTGCAGGCCCTGGGTTGCCGCAATCGACTGTTCGGAGACCCGGCCGGTATGGTTGATACTCTGGGTCATCACATCGCTGACATCACGGCCATGGCTGAGCAGGGTCTCCAGCATGGCTGCGGTGTCATTGGTGGCTTCCTGAGTGTGCTGGGCCAGATCACGTACTTCTTCTGCCACCACAGCAAAACCACGGCCGTGATCGCCGGCCCGGGCGGCTTCAATGGCTGCGTTGAGGGCCAGCAGGTTGGTCTGCTCTGCAATGCCGCGGATGGTTTCCAGCACTTTGGTGATGTCATCGGAGCTTTTTCTCAGCAGGCTGAGTTTGTGGTTGGCTTCCTGCATATCGACCGACATCTGACTGAGGCTGTCTGAACTTTGCTGCAGCAGGTGGGAGCAATCGTTGACCCGGTCCTGTGCTTCGTTCCCGGCGCTGGCAACAGAAGCAATATTTCCTGAAATGTCTTTGGCGGTCGCGCTCATTTCATCAATGGCGACGGCCAGATGTGCTGTTTCCTGCTCTTGCTGAGAGACGGCCTGAGCGGTTTCTACAGCACTGGCAGCCAGGGCTTCAGCTTCGTTGCGCTGCTGGCGGGCGGCGGTCTTGAGCTGATTGATGATATTGCTGAGGTTTGCGGTCATGGCCTTCATCGATGCATACACACCAGTGGTCTGACCGCTGTCTTTCAGGCTGGCACGCAAATCCCCCTCGGCGATCGCGCTGGCGATTTGTTCCATGTGCTCGGGTTCACCACCGATAGGCCGGGTAATATTCCGGCTGACCAATAAGGCCGCCGGGATGATCAGTGCAACGACCACCAGAATGATCGTCAGTCCGCTGATTTTGAGGCGAGAAATGGCCGACAGGGCTTCCGCGTGATCGATCTCTGCGACGATCACCCAGCTGGTTGTTCCGAGTGCAATGGGGGCAAAGGCAGAAAGTACGGTGTTCCCTTTATAATCAGTGATTTCTGCAATGCCTGTTTCACCTGCCAGCGCCCGCTGAACGGCCGGGGTATCGATTTTCCCTTGGTCCGGATGGCGGAATGATGCGGCGACCGAGTGGTGAACCGGGTCAATAAATGAGTTGGAGCGCATCAGCTTATCCGGGCCGACCAGATAGGTTTCGCCGCTTTGTCCCAGTCCGGCTCTGACCCCCATGATGGCTGTCAGGCGATCGATCGGAAACTGGAATACCAGAACCCCGGACAGGGTATTTTGATCATAAACCGGTGCCGCGATGAAACCGGCCGGAGACTGATAAGACGGCAGGTAGAGATTGAAATCGATCAGCGCACTCTGTCCCTGCGGCAGGCGGAGTCCGGCCTGATAGGCTTCCTTGAGCAAACTGTTGCGGAAAGGCCCGTCACGCAGCGAGGTGGCAAAATCCACTTCTTTGTAAACGCTGTAGAGTACCTGACCGGATTTGGCATCGATCAGGAACAGATCGTAAAAGCCCGATTTATCGATCAGAGTGCGGAAAAAGGGATGATAGCTGGCATGCGCCTGATCATAAGGGGTATTACCGGCACTGAGCAGATTCTGTTTTTCTCCCAGGCCGTACGGGCTGCTCGTAATATAGGCTGACTGCAGTGTCAGCGCCACGGGTGACAGCTGGCTGACCAGCGATGTTGCCGTGATGTTCTGTTCCGGCGCATTGGCTTTCAGACGCGGCATGAATTGCTGAGCATAAAACTGGGTGACCTGCGATCTGAGGTTGTCTGCCGTGACAGGCAGATCGGCGACGCCCTGACGAAACGCGCGGAGTGCACTGACAGTCATCGGGTTCACCGCTTCGAGTGTAATTTGCTGGGTCAGCGTATTGAAATATCTTTCAATCGCATCCTGTTTTACTTCGCGCAGGGACTCCAGCTGGTTATAGGCTTGCTGTTCCAGTGACTGACTGGCCTGATACATTGTGAGCAAAGAGATCGCTGCCGCGGGCAGCAGGCCAGCCAACAACAGACAGCTCATGATCTTATGTTGCAGTTTCATAACTCCCCCAGGATCCTACCCACAGATACAGTCGAACTTAGTTCAGCTTTCGAGTTGCGACGAATCATTCAGCACAGCTGCAATGCACATTCATTGGTTTTTGTGATACCTGTCAATGGACCTATAAGTGACTGATATTGATTGATTTAACAATAATGTTTTTTAAAGCAGGTGCTGAAGATTCCTTTTTTGAACTTATTGATTGTTTTAGAAGGAAATATTGATCAACCCCGGGATAAAGTTGATCCGCCGGGTTTTCTGTTCTGCAGGAAAGTGTCGCATAAACAAAGGGATGCCTGTTTTTACGGTGTGAGGAGGTAATCGCCCATGGCAAAAGAGACGCGGCTGAGTGCAGAAGACAAACAAAATCTGGTCAATGAGCTGAAGCAGTTGATCGCCACCCGAATGGGAAAAGCGGTCAATGTAACTCGTCAGCGGGATGATGAGGCCGGGCTGGTGGTAGAATTTACGGTTGAAGGCCAGCGGTTTGCGGAAGTAACGATCTAAGCCTGAGCAGCCCGGCACATGACCTGCTGCCGGGCGTATTCATTCAGACCGGATCAAAACTGGCGAGTGCCAGGATCTGCTCGATCGTCTGTGTAAAGTCCAGTCCGGTTTCCCGGGTTGCCATCGGGAAAACACTGCGTGGGGTCATACCCGGTGAAGTGTTCATTTCAATCGGATAGATATTGCCGTCATCTCCCAGGATCACATCCAGTCTTCCCCAGCCACGACACCCCAGCGCATGAAAAGCGCGAATTGCCAGTTGCTGAATGGTTAGTTCGGATTCCGGGGGAAGATCGCTGGGGCAGTGGTAGCTGGCTGTCTGTGCGCCAAATTTTGCACTCCAGTCAAAAAAGGTATCGGAGCAGATTTGTACGACTGGCAAGGCTTGCTCGCCCAGGATGCCACAGGTGTATTCCCGCCCGCTGATGAAGCTTTCCAGCAGAATATCATCGTCATAGTCGAAGGCTTGCCGGATGGCGGTTGGCAGTTCGTCCGGGGATTCAACTTTATTGACGCCGATACTACATCCCTGTGAGCTGGGTTTGACGACCAGCGGATAACCCAGAGATTCGGCGGCAGCGATGATTTCTTTCATCGGCTGATGGCGATGCACGCCATACCACTTGGTATAGTGGAACCCCTGCTGAGCCAGGATCTGCCGGGTGCGTAGTTTGTTCAGGCACAGGGCGGACGAGGCCAGCCCGCTGCCGGTATATGGAATTTTCAGCCAGTCCAGCAACCCCTGAACATGGCCGCTTTCGCCCAGACTGCCATGAAGCGCGATGAAAACTTTGTCAACAGATGATAACGCGTCCAGCGTTTTATATAGTTCGTTCGGATCGATAGTAACCACGTCATGACCCAGTTCAGCAATGGCATCGCTTACGGCTTGTCCCGACCGTAGTGACACACTGCGTTCACTGGATTCCCCTCCCATGAGTACACCTACACGCATAAACAACTCCCTCCATAGGTTCACGTGCACATATACTAATGCAATGCGAGGCATCGCACAAAGTTATTGATTTATATGGTAATAGTGAAACATGACATTTGTTCAATGAATTCTTTTTCATCAAATTCATTGCTTTGCAGGCATATATGAAAAAGGTTTTATATTTACGGTGCATGTGTTTTTCGTGGCATTGTTGTGATGCTCTTCAAAGACTATGACGCTTTAACTCTGTTAGCATGCGTTACAAAGTTACCGGTAACATAACAACAAAACATCCGGACAATTGACGACGTGACCTAAAAACAAAAGGACAGTACCCAATGAAAAAGTTGACCTGCACCCTGATTGCCGCTTCTCTGGCCAGCAGCTTTACGGCTTCAGCCATGGCCGCTGAATACACCTTCAAATTCCAGTCTTCGGATCCGTCCGGCGACAAGAACTATCAGGTTCAGCAAGCCTGGGCTGAGCGAGTTGAGACCATGTCCGGCGGCCGGATTGATATCGACCTGCTGCCGGTCGGCAGTGTGGTAAAACACACGGAAACGCTGGGTGCGATCAAAATGGGTATCCTGGATGGCCAGATCACGGCAACAAGCTACTTTTCCGGCAAGGATCCAGCTTTTGGCCTGATCGGGAACATGGTCGGTGCCTGGTCTGATACCACGCAGCTGTTGCAATACATCAACTATGGCGGCGGTTATGAGCTGATGACGGAACTTTATGCTCCGTATGGCGTGAAGTTTATTGGCGGTTCGACGACAGGTGTGGAGTCGTTTGTCTCGAAAGTTCCTGTGGATGGCGTCGCGGATCTGAAAGGTCTGAAGCTGCGTGCACCGGAAGGTCTGGTCCAGCAGGTTTTTGCGGCTGCGGGCGCAGCACCGGTCAATCTGCCGGGCTCTGAAGTGTTTACCGGCCTGAGCAAAGGCGTCATCGATGCGGCAGACTACACGGTCTTTTCGACCAACCAGAAAGCGGGAATGAACGATGTGGCGACGCATCCGGTCCAGCCCGGTTTTCACTCTCTACCGCTGATCGATATTTCGATGAGTCAGAAAAAGTGGGACAAACTGCCGGCAGATCTGCAAGAAATTCTGACCACTTCGGTGCGTGATTTTGCGTATGACATGACGACCCAGCTGAAAATTGCCGATCAGCAAGCGGTGAAGGAAGCGCAGGCCAACCCGAAGATCACGATTCACAATTGGTCTGACGAAGAACGGAAGAAGTTCCGTGAAATTGCACGTGAGCAGTGGAAAGTCTTCGCGAAAAAATCACCAAATGCAGAAAAGGTGTATGAATCTGTAACGAAATTCCTCGAAGATAACGCCTTGTTGTAATTTTCCGTATCTCCGTCAGAAACCTCTGACATCCCCTGATGAGGGCTGCTGACAGCCCTCTGTTTCTGATATCGCAAGTGTTGTGAGCTGTCTGCCATGAATACCAACCCAACGCCCGCCGGTCAGGACGCTGAGAAGCCGAGAAACTGCCTTGATGCGGCGATCGTGAAAATCGGCAATCTGCTGAGCCTGCTGTTCATCTTTACGGTGATCATCTCTTTTTACGAAGTGCTGATGCGCTACGTCTTTGACGCCCCCACAATCTGGGTGCATGAAACGGCGTCCTTCATCGGTGGTTCCCTGTTCATTGTTGGCGGTCTCTATGCGCTGGCGACCGACAAGCATGTGCGTGTCGTCCTGCTCTACGATATGGTCTCGCCGCGTACCCGTCAGTACCTGAATGTGTTTCATCACATTATGGGACTGCTGTTTTCAGTGCTCATGGCCTGGGCATCTTACACCATGGCACAGGAGGCCTGGCTGACGCCCTGGGGGGAGTTGCGGCTGGAAACGTCAGGCTCCGCCTGGAACCCGCCATTCCCTGCATTACTGAAAGGGATCATTTTTGTCTGCCTGTGCGTATTGTCCGTACAGTTTCTGCTGCACCTGATTGCCGAAATCCGTGGCCTGAGGAAAAAAGATGTTTGAGTTATCGTCAATGGGGATCGGCTACGGCAGCCTGCTGATGCTGGGGCTGATGATTGCCCTGCTGCTGACCGGGATGCAACTGGCTTTTGTGACGGGTCTGGTTGCACTGATCTTTACTTTAGGGTGGTTCGGACCCGACGCAATGCCGCTGGTCACCAGCCGGATGTATTCCTTTGTCGACGGCTATATTTTCCTGGCCGTGCCTATGTTTGTCCTGATGGCAGCACTGCTGGATCGTTCCGGGATTGCCCGCGATCTCTTTGATGCCATGAAATCGGTAGGCCGCCGGGTCCGCGGCGGCGTCGCGGTGCAGACCCTGCTGGTGGCTGTAGTACTGGCGTCGATGTCCGGCGTGATCGGCGGTGAAACCGTGCTGCTGGGCATTCTGGCGTTGCCGCAGATGCTGCGACTGGGCTATGACCGTCGTCTGGCAATTGGCACGACCTGTGCCGGTGGAGCCCTGGGCACCATGTTGCCTCCGAGTATTGTGCTGATTATTTACGGCCTGACTGCCAGCGTATCGATTGGAGATCTGTTCAAGGCTGCCTTCCTGCCGGCCCTGATGCTGGCCTTGATGTATATCGGGTATGTGCTGGTCCGCTGCAAGATGAATCCGGCACTAGCACCGCTGCCAACGGAAGAAGAGCTGGCTGAAGATGCAGCCCGTGAAACCAGTTACTTCAAGGCTCTGTTTTTCCCGTTGCTGTCTGTGGGAGTTGTACTGGGCAGTATCTATACCGGTGTGGCTTCGGTGACTGAAGCTTCGGCGCTGGGTGTGGTGGGGATTATGCTCAGCGCACTAATCCGCGGGGAAATGAACTGGAGCATGCTGAAAGACAGCGCCATCGCGACCATGCGTACCTGCGGCATGATTATGTGGATCGGTATCGGTGCCAGCGCGCTGGTGGGTGTGTACAACCTGATGGGCGGCATTGATTTCGTTGAAGAAACCATTCTGGCCTTCAGTGGCGGCAGCCCGACGATGACCTTGCTGATCATGATGGTGATCCTGCTGGTGCTGGGGATGTTCCTGGACTGGGTCGGCGTTGCACTGCTGACCATGCCAATCTTTGTCCCGATTATCACCGGTCTGGGCATGGATCCGATTTGGTTCGGCGTTGTCTTCTGCCTCAACATGCAGGTTTCTTTCCTGTCTCCGCCTTTTGGTCCGGCTGCCTTC
Source organism: Photobacterium sp. 53610 (assembly GCF_036409375.1). Taxonomy (NCBI): domain Bacteria; kingdom Pseudomonadati; phylum Pseudomonadota; class Gammaproteobacteria; order Vibrionales; family Vibrionaceae; genus Photobacterium; species Photobacterium sp. 53610. The sequence goes on from NZ_JAXOFS010000003.1 coordinate 185,039, forward strand.
TACCTGAAATCCGTGGCACCGAAAGAGATCAGTCTGGGCGAAATCTTCCGTTCACTGCTGCCGTTTATCGGTTTGCAGCTGGTCGCGCTGACCCTGGTGATTGTCTTTCCGCAGCTGGCGCTGTGGTGGCGGTGAGCAAATAACAAGAACAACAGAACTGTTGCCCTGCGACATCGCAGGGCAGGGATAAAGTCGATGAAACCAAGAAAAATTATTGTGATGGGGGTTTCCGGTTGCGGCAAAAGCTCAATCGGCAGTCATCTGGCCCGGGCACTGGGGATGAATTTCTTTGACGGCGATGACTTTCATCCGCCGGAGAACGTGCAAAAGATGAGTGAAGGGATTCCGCTGACGGATGAAGACCGGGCTGAGTGGCTGGCGCGTCTGAATCAGCTGCTGCGGGATGAACCCCATGCGGTGCTGGCCTGTTCTGCGCTGAAACCTGAATACCGGGCACAGTTGCGTACTGGTGTTGAACCGCTGCTCCTGGTTTATCTGCAGGGGGATTTCGACACGATCTGGCAGCGACATCAGCAGCGTGCTGATCATTACTTCAATGGGCGTGCGATGCTCGAAAGTCAGTTTGAAACTCTGGTTGAACCTGCACAGGACGAGGCGATCTTCATCGATATACGTCAGCCGCAGGACGCGGTGCTGGATGACATTCTCAACCGGCTGCCGCAAACCGGCTCACTCACTTAATTACCATTTGCTGTAAGGGAACGAGGATGACATCGACTCCGTGCAATATTGCGATGATTGGCTTAGGCGTGATGGGGCGCAATCTGGCACTGAATCTGCTCGAACATGGGTTTTCAGTCGCCGGTTATGACTTACAGGCGGATCTGACGACGCAGGCCGGGGCAGAAGCTGCAGCGCTTGGCAAAGCCGCTTTTGTTGCCTGTGATTCACTGGCGCAGGTGCTGGCAAATCTTCAGACGCCGCGCGTGATTGCGCTGTCCGTACCGGCCGGGCCAGCTGTCGATGCGGTGATTTCAGCTTTGCTGGACGCCGGTCTGGCGCTGCAGGATACGGTGATTGATACCGGAAACAGTTTGTGGACGGACACCATCGCCCGCGATAAAGCATACCAGAGCAAATTACAGTTTTTCAGTACGGCAGTGTCCGGCGGCGAAGTGGGAGCCAGGCACGGTCCGTCCCTGATGGCCAGTGGCAGTGCCGATGCCTGGCGTCAGGTCGGCCCGATGTGGAAGGCGATTGCGGCGCAGGTCGACGTTGCCGGTATGCCGCTGCCGCCGCTGAGTCAGGGAGAAGCCTGCGCGGCGTATCTCGGACCGGACGGTGCCGGTCATTATGTGAAAATGGTGCATAACGGCATTGAATATGCTGACATGCAGTTGATCTGCGAGGTTTATCAGTTCCTCAGACAGCAACTGAAGATGTCAGCGCCGGAAATCGGCCAGATCTTTGCCCAGTGGAATCAGGGGGTTCTCAACAGCTACCTGATGGAAATCAGTGCGGATATTTTGCAGCAGGCAGATCCGCAGACCGGTCGGCCGCTGGTGGAGATGATTCTGGATAAAGCGGGTCAGAAAGGCACCGGACTGTGGACGGCAGTGAACAGTCTGGAAGTGGGCAGTCCAGCGCCGACCATTGCACAGGCCGTGTTTGCACGGGCGATGAGCGGCATGAAAACTCAGCGCCTGCAGGCAGAAAAGACACTGATGCTTGTGACCGATGACAGTTTGCAGATGTCTCAGGATGACATCATCGCGCAACTGCATGATGCGCTGTATTGCGCCAAGCTGTGTACTTATGCGCAGGGCTTTGCCCTGATGAAGGCCACGGCTTCGGAGCAGAGCTGGGCACTTGATTATGCCGAAATTGCACTAATCTGGCGGGCGGGCTGTATTATCCGGGCGATTTTCCTGCAGGATATCAGCCGTGCATTTGAACAGCAGCCGGATTTGGACAATCTCCTGCTGGCCGATCATTTTCGCCAGGCTTTGACTGAACGGCAGCTCAACTGGCGCAAAGCCGTTGCGAATGCCAGCCTGACCGGCATTGCCATGCCGGGGCTGAGTTCAGCTTTGCACTACTTTGACGGACTTCGCACCGGCGAGTCGTCTGCCAGCCTGTTACAGGCTCAGCGCGACTATTTCGGGGCACATAGCTATGCCCGGACGGATCAGCCAGAGGCAAGTAAATTTCATCTGACCTGGAGCCAGTCTCCCCGTCATCAGGTTCAAGTCTGACCCGACAGGCCCTTTCCGAAGGGCCTGTTTTGTTTTTGCGCCAGATTCCAATTCCAGCCGCATCCTTGTGATAATCTTGGGGCTGTTTCAGTCCACTCTGTTTGATGAAAGATACAACCCGAATGACAACCAAGAACAAACGTCCGACCCTGCAGGATGTCGCGAATCTGGTCGGTGTGACCAAGATGACGGTCAGCCGTTATCTGCGGGATCCGAATCAGGTGTCTGCTGCGCTGCAGACCAAAATTGCTGCGGCGGTGGAACAGCTGGGTTATATCCCCAACCGTGCGCCCGATATCCTTTCAAATGCCAAAAGTTACGCGATTGGGGTCTTGGTGCCTTCGCTGACCAACCAGGTGTTTGCCGAAGTGATCCGGGGCATTGAAAAGGTGACCGGTCCGGCAGGTTATCAGACCATGCTGGCTCACTACGGCTACAGCGCTGAAGTGGAAGAGAAGAACATCGCTTCACTGCTTTCTTATAACGTTGACGCGATCATTTTGTCCGAAAGCGTTCATACTGAACGGGCACGGAAAATGCTGGATACGGCCGGGATCCCTGTGGTGGAAATCATGGACTCAGTCTCTCCGGCCATTGCACAGGCCGTGGGGTTTGATAATCAGGCGGCTGCTGAAGCCATGACGGAGCAGATGATCACCCGTGGCCGCCGCAACGTGGTGTACTTTGCGGCCCGGATGGACGCCCGGACTCATCTGCGTTACCTCGGGTATGAACAGGCGATGCGCGCGCACGACCTGACGCCAAGAAGTCTTCAGACAGAAGCTGCGTCTTCGTTCACACTGGGCGCGGCATTATTGCGTCAGACGCTCAAAGCGTATCCGGATACAGATGGCATTTTCTGTACCAATGACGATTTGGCGATTGGTGCGATTTATGAGTGTCAGCGACTGGGGATCCCGGTGCCGGAACAAATTGCGGTGGCCGGTTTTCATGGTCACGATATCAGTCAGGTGATGGTACCGCGGCTGGCGACTGTGGTGACTCCCCGTGAACAGATTGGTGAAGTTGCCGCAGCGCAGATCTTGCAGCGTTTGCGCGGGGAACCGGCGACAGAGAAGGTGATTACGCTGGATGTGAAAATTGAGCTTGGTGAGAGCATCTGACGGCCGGGCAAAAAAAGCGGGGGCTGATGCCCCCGAATATGTTGCCAACACAACCTTCAAGGATGCAAATGACACTTCACGACACATGTGAGAACCCGGCCACCGACTGCCCGTGTCTGTACACGGTTTGGCCCCAGGGTTCCCGGCATGTTTATGCACAGGGACGGTAGTTCACGCCCATCCGGTCTAAATAGCGGAGCTGGCCGTTCAGGCGGGCTTTGAAATCCTCCCAGTCGCGTTGTTCCGGCGGACACCAGCAGACTTCACTGATGGCCAGCAGGCGCGGAAACAGCAGGTAGTCAAAACGGGACTGACTGAACACATGCTCGCACCACAGGGCGCACTGAATACCGAGGATCTGATCCAGTCTCGGATCTGTCGGGGCCAGTTCGGCCAGCGGACGATAGCTGTAGACGGTTTCCAGCGGCAGAAAACCGGCCCAGTTGGCCCCGGCTTCTTCGGCTGAATAACCCTGAGCGAGATCCAGATAGGTGTACTGGGCCGGTTGCATGATCACTTCATAGCCATTGCCCGCACATGTCAGACCCGCGTCCTCGTTGATCCAGGGCAGGACAATCGTGTGTTTGCTGACCTTGTCTCCCTTGACCACTTCCTGCCAGCCCAGCATACGCTTGCCTTTCTGTGCCAGATACTCTTCGACAAAGCGCAGGATATGGCCCTGTAATTCGAATGGATCTTCATAACCCTGCTGATCCATGAGTGCCCGGCAGGCCGGACTGTCGGTCCACACCCCGTTGGGAACTTCGTCCGCGCCCACATGCAGGTAAGGCGCCGGGAAGAGTTCGCAGACTTCATCCAGCACCGTGGTCAGGAAGGTGTAGGTGCCGGGCAGGGCCGGAGACAGAACGTTGTCCGGGTAATTCTGAATACTGCGGTATTTCGACCGATCTGCGGGATCAATCAGCAAGTCTGGCAGCGACTTGATGGCCGCACGGCAGTGACCGGGAATATCGATCTCCGGGATCACCTGAATGCCCCGTTCAGCCGCGTAAGCCACGATTTCACGGATGTCCTGCTTGGTGTAGAAACCGCCGTAGCGGCGATCCACGGTCGAGAACTGCGGTGCCAGCACTTCTTGAGGGCCGCGCCAGGCTCCGATTTCTGTCAGGGCCGGGTAGGCATCAATTTCAATCCGCCATCCTTCGTCATCGGTCAGATGCCAGTGGAAGGTGTTGAATTTATAGCGGGCCAGCTGATCAAGCAGCCGTTTGATCCGGGCGACAGAATGGAAATGACGGGCACAGTCGAGCATCATGCCCCGGTGACCGTAATGCGGCTGGTCGTGAATCTCCACCATCGGAATGCTCAGCAGACTTTCGATCTGATGCAGCGGCTGAGTCGGCAGCAGCTGTAACAGACTGGCGGTTGCATGGCTGAATCCTGCGGCTGAGCTGGCTTCCAGCCAGATGTGGTCACTCTCGACCAGCAGATGGTAGGCGCCTTCTGCCATGTCCGGCTTGTGCTGATAATGAATCTGGCCGTCGGTTTGGACTGCCAGCGGCGTGTCCAGCCATTGCGCCAGTTCCTGCTGCAGCCAGTTAACACTGCCCCGGGCTGCCGCCGGTATTTCTGCCAGCGCTGTATCCCGCAGGAACAAGAACTCACCCGGCAGGCTGTGCAAACGGGCGGGGGCCGGGATCAGATTGATGGCTCTGGCCTCCGGCAAATCAATCCTCAGTCTTTCCTGCGATGGCCGGCGAAGGTCCAGCGGCGTGACATCGACAGGGAAAGCCTGGTCGTGCTGGCTGGCATAAAGACAGGCTTCTGTCACGCCATCGCTGTGCAGCGTCAGCGGCGGTGTCCTGATGGTAAATTCAGTATAAAAATGGCTGTTGGCTAACAGGGCTTCATCACCTGAAGCGGACAGCGTACAGAAACTGCCCAGTTGCTTCAGCTGACCATGACTGACAGACGCAGGTTCGATCCAGCGGCTGAGGATAAAGTCCAGCGACCAGGCACTCAAAGCATATTCCCCGAGGTTGTGCAGGGTCAGCGCAAAACGGGATTCAGTATCAGTCTGATGGATCACGGTTAAATCAAGGCGATAGCTCATGATAGCCCCTTATAGTGGATACAGGTTGTGACCGCCCTGGGCGATCAGAATGGCGCCGTCCATGGCATCCCCCTGCGGGGTTGCCAGCCGGCGCTGAATGGCTGGAGTCAGCCAGGGACCCATGCGTTCAGCAATTCCGCCCATCAGGCAGATCCGATCTGCACCGTGAGCAATCAGCGCATTGAGCCACATTTCAATATCGGCGGCGGTCTGTTGCAGCATGGTCACCGCCAGTGCGTCGTTGTCTTCGGCCAGCCGGAAAATCTCCGGTGAAAACTGACCATAGTCGCAGGGGCGGGCGGTTTTCGACCATTCGACTATGGCATCCACATCATGACCAAAGTGCGCCAGAACAAGACGCGCCAGTTCAGTCTGAGGCACGATGCCGTCGACGCTCAACAGCACCTGCTGGATCAGGCGGAGTCCCATGACGGCACCGCTGCCCTGATCAGAGATCGGAAATTCACGGCCACCGACCACAGTGACATTTTTGCCCCGTCGCAGCAGGCCGACTGAGCCGGTCCCGGCAATAAAAATCGTACCATCTTGTCCGCCCCAGGCTCCCAGACAGGCGCCGTAGCCGTCAGTATTCAGGGTGAGGCGGGCAAACGGGTGGGGCTGGGCCATAAAGTCATACCAGGCCTTGCGTTGCTCTGCCCCGGCCAGCGCCAGACCAACGGCCATCTCACCGTAATTCTGCTCGCTGAGTCCGGCCTGCGCAGTTGCAATGGCAATCGCTTCCCGAATGGATGCCATCGCGATGTCAGCGCCCAGCAGGATGTTGGCGCTGCCGGTCCTGGCTTCGGCCAGCACCTTACCCCGGGCATCGCACAGACGGGCCCGGCAGGAAGTGCCGCCGCCGTCGACGCCAACCAGATAACGGAAAGCCTCAGTCATGGTTACGCTCCCTGAATTGCAGGGTAACGGCCAGCAGATACCAGGCCGCATGCGGGATCCATTGTTCTCCCCAGCGCCAGTTCTGGTAGATATCGTCGGCCTGGGCGGCAGGCGCGAATGCGATATCCGCTTCATTGTCGAAGCCGGAAGTGATCCCGTTACACACGCCGCCGCGGGCGTTGAAAAAGCCCAGATGCGGCAGGTAGCCGGGGGTATTTCTGCCTGCGCCGTCGAGCATACACATGTCAAACGGGTTCAGGCCCAGAATCCAGTTCAGTAACTGGTGGCCGTAGGCTTTCAAGGCTTGACGCAGGTCTTCATCAGTGACCACGGGGGCGGCCATAAATGCCATGGCAGCCAGTGATCCCAGACGGGCGTTTTCGCCCTGCCACCAGTATCCGCTTTCATTGCGGTGCGGAATGAAAAAGCTGCTGTGTTTGTCACCGTCCACGGCTTTGACATACTGGCGCGGGTAGCCAAAGGGATTGGCGACCGCTTGAGTAATACTCAGTTCGAAGTGCAATGCATGGTCCAGAATCTGACGGATGGCCTGCAGGCGAGGTTGCTCTGGCTCCACCTGAAGGTACTGGAGCAGGCTGATTACAGGGAGACCGGCTTCAACCGCATGGAAATACGGGCGGCTGCCATCAGCGTTGGCACTCCAGAAAAACTGCTGCTGCCGGTCGCTCTGCTGACGTGCGGCCAGACGTTCTGCCCAGTGCCGGGCTTCCGTCAGATAGCGGGATTGTTCCGTGGCTTTGAGCAGTTCGACTGCGGCCAGCAGGGCGCAGTATTCATCGATGATATTTTCCTGACCGTCATTCAGATAGCGGCTGTTGTACTCTTTCAGATGCCAGTATCCGGTCTGTGCGGCGATCAGATACGTTTCTGCATTTTCCATGTGGCCCAGCTCCAGTCTGGCGGCGGCTTCGCTGTGCATCAGCCGCGAAGCTGCAGCCAGGGCGGCAATGGCGACACCGCCGCCCTGACGGAAGCCAGCCTGAAAACTGTCAGCTTTGATTCCCTCCTGTGTTGAATAGCTACAAATCTCCCGTTGCCCGGTGGACTTACTCCACTTATCGAACACTGTCATATAAAAATAACCCTGCGGTGCATGCATCCGCAGTAAAAAATCCGCGCCATAAAGTGCCTCTTCAATCAGGCGGACGCGGGAAAAATCCGCAAAGGCGGGGTCATCCTGCAGCGACTCAAAGGCAGTGAGCATGTTCCATACCACCATCGGCGTCTGCTGGGGATTCAGGTAGTTGGCATAGGACAGGTGACTGAGATATTTACTAACGTCACCGGAGGCGTCATACCAGCCTCCGTGCACATCGGCGGTCTCCTGACTGCCAAACAGCGGGACGGCACGATCAAACTGATCGAACTTGCCGCCGCAGCGCTGGGATTTGAAATAGTGCAGCACATCACTGAAGGTACGCTGCATCAGCAGGCCTTCACCAATCTCAAAATCGGCTGATTCCGTGTCACCGAGGCGGAGGCGGTACCGGCCCGCTTCCTGCCAGTCACTGAAATCGATCCGTGCAGCGGCACCGGTATGCCACGCATCGGTCTGCTGGCTGCGGGAAAGCGTCAGCTGCATCACCGGTTGCTGATCCTCGCTGCGGATCAGGGTTGCCTCGGTCTGTGACAACGGAGACTGATGCTGGACGATGGCAATTTTATTGCCAGTACGTTCATAACCGAGGTGATTGATTAACAGCTGCATAGCTTTCCTTCTTTTCTGTTGTTTTTCCGGGATTGCTGTCCTCATCGACGGCACTTAGTTTTGGTACAGATAGCAGCGCACAAAATGGTTCTCTGCCAGCTGGGTGACTTCCGGCAGTCGCTGGCGGCACTGTTCCGTGGCATGACTGCAACGTCCGGCAAACGGGCAGCCAAGACTTTCCGGTGTCCAGAGCGGAATGTCGCCTTTGTTGCCGGCCAGCGGTTCATGGATCGACTTACTCGGATCCGGCACCGCGGAAATCAGCAGCTGGGTATAGGGGTGCTGCGGGTTGTGGATAATTTCTTCCGTATCTCCCCATTCCACCATATGGCCGACATACATGACCGCCAGATCCTCAGCGATATACCGGGCCGTGGCGATGTCGTGCGTGATATAGAGCAGCGCCATTTCACGCTCAAACTTCATTTCTTCCATCAGGTTGAGTACCCCGGCACGGATGGAAACATCCAGCATCGAGGTGGGCTCATCAGCCAGAACTACTTCGGCTCCCACAGCAATGTTCCGGGCCAGATTGACCCGCTGACGCTGACCACCGGACAACTGATGCGGGTACTTGGCGGCGGTCTCTTTCGGCGGGATCAGGCCGACTTGTTCCAGCAGCGCGTAGACCTTTTCTTCCAGTTCTTTTTTATTGCCCTTGCTGACTTTGTTGTGGATCAGCAGTGGGCGGGCAATATGGTGAAAAATCGTGTGGGTCGGGTTCAGGGAACCGAACGGGTCCTGCCAGACCATCTGCACGCCCTGGCGGTACTGCATCAGTTCAGATTTTCGGGTGATGTTCTGAATGTCCCGGCCGTAGTATTCGATGCTGCCTGCTGTCGGTTCGTACATCTTGGCAATCATCTTGGCGGTGGTGGACTTGCCGGAACCCGACTCACCAACGACCGCCAGACCGCGGCTTTTGTACATTTTGAACGACACCTGATTCAGTGCCCGCATCTTCGATTTGGCCAGTGAATTGCTGTTCACCGCAAAGTCTTTGACCAGATTTTTCCCTTCGATAATTGGGGTTCCGACTGGATTGCTCATCTTGCCTCCGATCCTTCTTAATTTTATTTTTGATACAGGTGGCAGTTGCTTAAACGGCCGGGTTCCAGTTGGCGAAGCTGAGTGCTTTGCGAAAAACAGGCATCATGGGCTTTGCTGCACCGAGCCTGAAAACGGCAGCCCTGCGGGACATCCAGCAGATTGAGCGGGTTGCCCGGAATTCCCTGCAGGCGGGTTTTAGGCCCGGTCAGTGGCGGGAAAGAGCTGCCCAGTCCTTCCGTATAAGGGTGATACGGTGTTTCCAGAATTTGCTTGGACGGTGCCACTTCCACCAGTTCGCCGGAGTACATGATGCCAATGCGGTCCGAGAACTCGACCATCAGTGACAGGTCATGGGTGATGAACAGAATGGCGAAGCCGAACTCTTCTTTCAGTGCGTAAATCTTTTGCAGGATTTCACGCTGCACCACGACATCCAGCGCGGTGGTGGGCTCATCCATGATGATCAGCTTCGGATTCAGTGCCAGCGCAATCGCGATCACCAGGCGCTGACGCATGCCGCCGGAGAACTGGTGCGGGTAGTCCTGCAGGCGATCCGGATGGATATCGACAATCTCCAGCAGTCCCTGCGCGCGTCGCACCGCCTGCTCCCGGGTCAGGTTGGTGTGGTGCATAATCACATCGCAGAACTGCTCTTCCATGGTCAGAACCGGGTTGAGTGCATTCATGGCACTCTGGAAGACCATGGAGATTTCACTCCAGCGGAAGCTGCTCAGCTTCTGATCGTTGAACTTCAGGATGTCTCCGTGACCTTCAAACAGCACTTCACCGCCGGTAATGAACGCGGGCGGCTTGTGCAGCCGCATCAGGGAAAAGGCAACAGTGGATTTACCGCAGCCGGATTCACCGGCCAGGCCGAAGACTTCACCTTTGCCAATGTCAAAACTGACATTGTTCACGGCACGGACATCCCCGGCGTCGGTGATGTAATCGACGCACAGGTTACGGATGGAAATTTGCGGAGTCGTCATTATTTCTCTCCTCCCTGAAGTGCAGGCTGAGCGGTTGCTTTGGTGGCAGCTTGTGCTGCCTGATTTTTCTTCGCCATGTTCTGCCAGCGGCGCAGGCCTTTATGAGAACGCAACTGCGGGTTGGCAATTTCATCGACGGCAAAGTTCAGCAGGGCCAGGCCGATGGCAATCAGAGTCAGCGCCACACAAGGCGCCAGCAGTTCCCACCAGGCACCGACCAGCATGGATGATGAGGTTTGGACGTTGTAAAGCATGATCCCCCAGCTGATGGAGTTCGGGTCACCCAGTCCCAGGAAGGACAGGGTGGCTTCCGTCATGATGGCCAGCATCACAGAGCCGATGAAGCTGGCGCCGATGATGGAAATCAGGTTTGGCAGAATTTCGACAAAGATGATGCGCCAGGACGATTCCCCCAGGACTTCAGCGGCTTTGACGAACTCTTTTTCACGCAGTGACAGGGTTTGAGCCCGCACCACCCGCGCACCCCAGGCCCAGGAAGTCATGGCAATCACAATGGTGATCGTGAGCGGCCCGGCCTGACCGATGAAGGCCGCGATGACGAACAGCAACGGGAGCTGAGGCATCACCAGCATGATATTCATGGCGGCTGTCAGCACATCGTCCACTCGGCCGCCGAAGTAACCGGCAGAGACGCCGATCACTGTCGCCAGGAAGCAGACCATCAGACCGGCACCAAACCCGACTGCCAGAGACGTGCGGGCACCGTAGACCAGCTGAGACCAGATATCCCGGCCCATGCGGGATGTGCCCAGCACGTGGTCTGCCTTCTTCGACATCCGCAGCGTCCGTTTGTTGTCCGCCAGATTCTGAGCCACCCAGCCATCCGGGTTGTCCTGCGCTGCTTTCACGACAAAAGACGGGTATTCATGCGGGTTGCCGGTCCGGCGATCCGGTTCATGTTTGGTGATCAGCGGTGCAAACACTGCGGCCAGAATAAAGCAGCAGATGATGATCAGGCCTGCCAGCGCTTTATTATTGTTTGCGAGAAGTTTGATAAAGGCTTTCATGATTATTTGCCTCCCTTACGCAGGCGAGGATCCAGCGCCACAATCAGCAGATCAGCCATGAAGTTAAAGAACAGCATAAACAGGGTCATGATCAGCAGCTGACCTTGCAGCACCTGATAGTCACGGGCGTGAATGGCATTGAGCATCACAGTCCCCAGCCCCGGGTAGTTAAAAATGATCTCGACAATCAGCTGGCCGCCGATGGCCATTCCCAGTGCCATCGACAGGGCCGTGACGCTGGGCAGCATGGCGTTTCGTGCGGCATAGTTGAAGACCACGCGGTTTTCATTCAGGCCTTTGCCTTTGGCCATGGTGATGTAGTCTTCGTTGAGCAGGTTGATCATGTTGTTTCGCATGTTGATCAGGAATCCGCCGATCTGAATGGCTGTGGCACAGATCAGGGGAAGAACGGCGTGATAGAGCACATCCTGATAGAAAGCCCAGCTGGTCCAGTCCGGCAGGGTACCCGGCGTGTAGGCATAGCTGGTCGGGAACCATTTCAGGCCCAGGCCGAAGGTAAACAGCACCAGCATGGCAATGACCACAGGCGGGACCGCCTGAATAACCAGCATCCCCGGTGAAATAAAGGCATCATATTTACTGCCGCGTTTCCATGCGGCGAAGATACCGAGCACGGAGCCGATACAGAACGCGAGAATCACGGCGGAACCGGCCAGGAACAGTGACCAGCCAAGTGCACCGCCTAAAATGTCGTTGACCGTCTGCGGATAGAATTTGATTGAGATCCCCAGATCCCAGTTCAGAATGCTTTTGATGTAGGTGAAATATTGCTGATACCACGTCTGAGCTTCGTCAAAGCCCAGCAGTTTTTTCATGGCTTCAATCCGTTCGGCGGTCACCTGAACAGAAGCGTTGGCGAACATCATGGTCACCGGATCGCCGGGCATTGCCCGGGGAATTGCGAAGTTCAACGAGGCTGCAAACAACAGGGCAACCAGGTAGAACGATAAACGACGTAGAAAAAATCCCATAACTCACACCTTTCCCAACCAGTGACGAAACGACCCTGGGCTGAACTCTGGACGAAAAACCCCCTGACGTCTCGCGCCATACTCTCAAACAGTGTGGGGGAAGAGGCGGTGCGCAGAAGGCGCACCGCAAATGAAGCAATAATTATGATTTTGGTTTCAGGTCTAGCACTTGTAACAGACGCTCCGGAATACCGGCCCAGACCATTGGACGGCCTTTCGGATTCTGCTCGTTCCACCAGCCCGTGAAATTCGAGGTGTTGTACTGGAACATGTCAGCACTGGACATCACAGGAATAGTCACCTGATTTTCAGCAATGATTTTCTGGATCTTGTGTGCCATTGCCATTTGCTTTTTCTTATCCGCAGTTTTGTAGAAACCGTCCAGCAGCTGGTCCAGTTCTGCATTCTTGTAGAAGTGCATCGCAAAGCGCGGGTTGCCTTCACTCTGCAGGCGGGAGTTGAAACCACTGTTCCAGTACAGGTGCGGATCGGCACCGTTGAAGTAGTTGGTGTAAGCCACATCGTAGCTGCCTTTCAGCATGGCTTCGTTATACACCGCGAAGTCAGGGGTACGCGCATTGGCTTTGATCCCGACTTCCTGTAACTGCTCGACAGTCAGCTGAACGGTGTTGTTGAAGTCGGTCCAGCCATTGGGCGACTGAATATCCAGCTCAATTTTCTTCCCGGTCGGCGTTTCGACAAAACCGTCACCGTCAATGTCTTTGAAACCGGCTTTTTTCAGTAGTGCTTTTGAACCTTCAAGACTGTAGGTGTTGTATTGCTTGTACTGGTTATACACCGCTTTGTCAGACCAGGCTTTGAACCCGTCACCCAGGCCAGAAGCATAATGGTTTGGTGTGCCGTTGCCGTAGAACGCGATATCAATAATGGTCTGACGGTCAATTGCCATGGAGAAGGCGCGGCGGAAATCTACATTGTTGATCGCTTCGTTGTTGCCCGCTTTTGGCGATTTGAAGTTCAGCATGTAGGCCTGAGTCCCCGCAGCCGGATACCAGTATTTGTGGTTCGGGTTGGCTGCAGCATAGGTGCTGTCGATATCCGGGATGAACGAAGAGGTCCAGTCCAGCTCAGACGCAATGACCTTGCTCAGCAATTGGTCGTTGTTGGCAATCTGCGGCATCCGGATACAGTCGATATTCAGGCTTGCGTTATCCCAGTAGTGCGGGTTGCGGCATTGAATGTACAGTTGTGGTGTGAAGGTGTCGATTTCTGTAAACGGACCGGTACCGACCGGGTTTTCGTTGGCAAAAGTCTCCGGCTCTTTCACCTTGCTCCAGATATGCTCCGGGACCACAGGTACGAAAGACATTTCGTAAGGTACGTTGGAGTTGGCTTCAGTCAGATCGAAGGTGATTTTATTGCCGTTAATCTTGACGTCTTTCACCCACTTGATGATACCGCGCTGATCCAGTGCCGGATGCTTCTTCAGCAGGTCATAAGTGAAGGCAACGTCTTTGGCAGTAAACGGGGTACCGTCTGACCATTTCACGCCGTCACGGATGACGTAAGTGACCTGCAACAGGTCGTCAGACATATAGAAATCTTTTGCCAGACGCATCACCGGCTCGTTGCCGTGCATTTGGTTGAAAACCACCAGTTGCTCGAAAACGAAGTCTGTGGTGGTGCGCAGGTTGGTTTGCAGATAAGGGTTGAAGTTACGAACCAGCGTCGGATAGAAATCCGGTACGATGGTCAGCTCACTGCGATCTGCACTCATCGCAGGAGAAGTCATAGCAGCTGCGGCGGCAGCCAGGATGGCAAGTGTTATCTTTGTTTTCTTTATGTTGGCAAGCATAGCTGTTCCTTACTCTTTGCTTTGTAGGGTTTTTGCATCACTTAGGTTCCTCCTTCCTTCTGTGGCGGAGGCTGTTTATCCACTCTGTGCTGGTTGAGTAACGCGACCAGTTCAGATGGCCTGTGGACATTCAGTGCCCTTAAGGAAACGTCCTCAGCGGATTTTCGTCAATTGCATTGCACGTTAAAAACGTCAAAACACTGTCGTGTGCCGTTAAAACCGTAAAAATCGGCGCTGATTTTACCTGTGGTCTTTCTGTTTTTCATTAGAATGACGCGGTCAGAATAAGAAATTTGTAAGTATTTACTATCCTGTTTTGTGTTTAATTATCAGGGTTTTTGAAGGTTTCTATTTTCTAGGGAAGCTCTTTTAGTCGGAGAAAAGTGCTTATTTTCAAACGGAAATTTTTTGTGAAGGTTTTGTTGTGATTGACGTCTCATATCATGAATTTTGTCATTAAGGTGGCCCTGACATCCCTGAAAAAGTCGATTTCTTCATCAGTGAGTGGTGGTTATTTATCCATGTTGCTGTGGCAAAAACGGGGCTATTTTTCAGCGGGAGAATTAAGTTGCGGTACAGTTTGAAATGTTTTCCAGAGGGGTGTGCAGCATTAGGGGCACAGAAATGAATGGATGCCTGCGCTGGAATGACAGCGCAGGAAAGACAGAGCCAGGTTCAAATCAATCGTCGGAAAGGCCCTGCTGAGCAGAAGGACATCGAATGCGCTGACACCGGGAACTGTGATTCAGTTACTGGCTGATCATCAGCTGCAGACGGTTTCGCATCTCTACGATGTTATCTCTTTCAGCACTGGCCTGCGGACATCGCTCCAGAACAAAATCCAGCGTGTTCAGGACCGTTCGCCAGCGCGGTGTTTTCGGCAGGGTCTCGAGATGCAGGTACTTATCCAGCGTGCGTGTCTGCAGCGTGCTGCGGTCGAGATAGACACGCCACAGACCGCTTTCTTCTGCCAGGTCAAATTTGGTTTTACCTGTGCTACTTTCCCAGAACAGCAGACTGTTTTTCATCACCTCAACCAGCAGATGGCGCAGCTGATCAGCTTTGTCCGGCTGCGACAGGTCCAGGCGATCGGCCAGCTGGCTGAACTCGTCGCCCAGTTCGCGAAGCCGCTGCAGATTATGCTTGTCACCGTCTGAGGCAAAGCCGGACAGGACATCCACTGCATTTTCCAGCAGCGTAATCCGTTCCTTGGAGCTGGGGCCCTGCTGGTCAAAGATGAACATCTGACTGAGACCGGATTCCGCTGGTAGCTGGATTAAATCGGTGGCCAGCGTCTGGTTCTGGTCCTGGATCCGGTAGACGAGTTCGCCGCGGTAGTGACGGTTATTTTCAATATCGTCGGGCAACTGGGTCAGCAGGAGATCCTGCACGGATAACCGTTCCAGCTGTGCCGGTGCACGCTGGAACAGCTGCCCGGCGGCATTATTGGCATAGCGGATACGGCCGTCTTCCCGGGCGCAGAGGATCGCCTCGCTGGTGGATTCCAGCAATCCCAGCAGCCGGGTCTGGGTGTCCAGCAGCGCCACCTGAACCTGTTCACGGTGGCGGATTTCCTGCTGCAGGGCCTGATTTTCATGTCGCTGGCGTTCTGTCTGTGCTGCCTGCAAGTGAGCGCGAATTCGGGCTGAGAGTTCATCTTTATGAAAGGGTTTACTGAGATAATCGTTGGCACCGCTCTCAAATCCTTTGACCCTGTCCTGGGCCTGTCCCAGTGCCGACAGCATAATGATCGGCAGTTCCGTCAGACTGTAGCGGGTCCGCAGTTCCTGACAGACTTCGTATCCGTTCATGCCGGGCATCATGACATCCAGCAGGATCAGCGAAGGTTGCTGATTTTCCATGATGTTCAGCGCCTGGGCACCGTTTTCTGCGGTGATCACCCGGTAACCGGCAATCCGCAGGAAGCTGGTTACCACCTGAAGGTTCACCGGCTCGTCATCCACAACCAGCAAGAGTTCGCCATCCGGATTTTCCGGCAGTTTTTCTGTCTCCAGTATGCTTTGTTCCTGACGGGGAGCCTGAAAATGCGTCTGGGTTGCAGGTTGGCTGCGGGCAATATCGGCTTCCGTCGCTAACGGCAGAGTAAAGCTGAAGGTTGTTCCAATCATGGGCTGGCTGCTGACATAAAGGCTGCCGCCCATCAACTCAATCAGCTGGCGACTGATGGACAGTCCCAGCCCGGCTCCCTGCCGGTAGTTGGCAGACCCGGTATTGGCCTGTACCAGGGGCTCAAAAATGTGTTCCAGCTGCTCCGGAGGGATCCCCTGGCCGGTATCAACCACCTGAACCCGGACCTGATTTTCCAGGACGGTGGCGGAGAGAATGATTTTGCCTTCGGAAGTATATTTGATGGCATTCCCCACCAGATTATAAAGCACCTGTTCCAGCCGCTGTTCATCGGCCAGAACCAGTGGCAGATCCGGCTGGATCTGGTTAATCATCCGGACCGGTTTGTTGTCCAGCAGGTGTGCGGACAGCTCCAGTACCAGACGGTTGGCTGCAGCCAGATCGACAGCATGGGGGCGAATGTCGAGGTCGCCATAGCGCATTTTGTGGTAGTCGAGCAGGTCATCGACCAGTTTGGTCAGCCGCTGGCCGCTATTGATGATCATGTCCAACTGGTGTTGCTGGCTGGGTTGCATCGGGCCGTTTGCCCCGGCCAGTAAGGCCTCCGCAATCCCCACCATCCCGTGCAACGGCGTACGGAGTTCATGTGAGGTGGTGGCCAGAAATTCATCTTTCAGCTTGTCGGCTGTCTGTAACTCTTCATTTTGTTGCCGGATGACGGCCAGATTCTGTTCCAGTTCGGTATTTTGCTCCCGGATCAGGGTGATTTTTTCCCGGATGGATCGCTGCATGCGGGCGAAGCTGATTGCCAGGCGGCCAATTTCATCTCGTCGGTCGGTCGAGGTGATTTTCTGATCCAGATCGCCAGCCGAAACCTGTTCCGCGGCCCAGGTCAACCGCAGTAAGGGCGCCGTAATGTAGTTGGACAGCCAGTGAGCGGTCAGGGTCACCAGCATGACCGCGGCCAGAATCGCCAGAAGGAAAAATTCCTCAAGCTCGTGAATACGTGCAAAGGCTTCCTGCTCGGGTAATTCCACCACCAGCGCCCATGGATTGCCCAGTACATCAATCGGGGCATAGGCACTCAGAACTGGGATCTGTTTATAATTCAGCAGGCTGCCGACACCGGTTTTACCGGACAGGGCCTGATCAATGCCCGGACTGGCAAGCCGGGCTGGCAGCTGACCGTCATTTGGCAGGCGCAGATTGTGATCCGGGCCAACCAGCAGCGTCTGGACGAACTGGTTGCCTTCGCTGCTGTTCGCCATCACGGCGGCGATCGCCCGGTTGCTCAGCTTGAAAAAAGCATAGCTGTGCAGGTAGCCATGCTGAATGATCGGGGCGGCGAACCAGGCGGTCGCTTCTCCCGTGTCTTCATCGGCGGCAAAGTCTGTGTAGGCGATAGGCAGTTGTTCAGACTTTTGCTCGCTGAGCGGCTGGCGGGAATTCTCCGGCCGGCGTTCCCGGTACTGATGCGTCAGGGTCCGGATATCGCGGAACGTCTGGCTGAGCGCCGGATACTGTGCGGTTTCGGTACTGAGGCTGGCGGCAAACAGCGCCGGACTGCGCGAGGTATAAACCACGTTACCGTCCAGATCGACCAGCAGGATATCGCTGAAATCCGAGCGTTTGAGATACGCTTCGTATGCCCAGTGATAACGTTTATAAATCAGGCGGTAGCGTTCCTGAACGATAAAATCTGGTGAGGTATTATCGACATGGCCGGACAGCGGCCGGGTGGTCAGGGTTTGATTAAAATAATCCCCCCGGCTGGCGCCTTTGCTGAGGCGCTGAATATCCCCCAGCTGGCGAAAAGCCCCGACGATTCCATAAAAACGGCCCCCGCTGGCATTGGCCAGCTCAGAGCTGATAAAGCTTTGAATTTCAGATTCTTTTGCTGCGAAAAAAGCATCCAGTTGTTGGCTTTTATTATCTCGCAATGACGCCAGGTGGCTGGTGCTCTGTTCTGCCAGATCTCGGGTGTGGGAGTGAAGAAAGAACAGGGAAGACAGCGTGAGCGGGATCAGGCTGAGCAGAAGAAACGCCAGCATCAGGGTATGCTGGAGGCGTTTGAAACGGGTGGTATTCTGCATTGCTGACTGACCTTTGACCTGCGGTTGACCAATTTGTCTGCGATGCAACCGGTTTGCCAGGTTCGGGATGTCAAAATGAAAGCCGTATTTTTGACGGTTGAATAAGGCGGTTGCACCAGAATACCCGGTTATACTGAGTTTTTTTGTACAATCAAGGAAGTCTGCTGCGAAGCGTGTGCCAAGGCACAATTTTGGCGTTTTTGACGGATTTAGCGGGAAAAAGTGCGGAAATGATGCCCCGCCAGTCTCAGGAATGGCAGGGCAACGGATTATTTTTTCGCGTGATAAATTGAGAACTTATTGTTTTTCGCACGAATGTTATAGCCGCCCAGGCAACGTTCGAGCAGAGGCGGATACTGCAGGAAGTTGTTTGCGACGATAACGAGTTCACCGCCTTCGTTCAGATGGGCCGGTGCCTGTTCGATAAACTGCTCGGTGGCTGCATAGAACGTTTTCAGACCCGCATGGAAAGGCGGGTTGCTGATCAGAAAATCATAGGATTCCGGCAGTGAGGAATAAACATCTGTGGCAACAAAGTGACCTTCCAGATGGTTTTCGCGGAATGTCTCCCGGGCAGAGGCAATGGCCAGTGCGCTGACGTCAGCCAAATCCAGCATGATTTCCGGGTAGCGGGCTTTTAGCACCGCACCAATCACACCAGCGCCACAGCCAAAGTCCAGAACCCGGCCGGTCAGAGCAGGCAGGTTCTCGATCAACAGCAGGGATCCCTGATCGAACTCGCCATGACTGAACACCCCC
Organism: Photobacterium sp. 53610; assembly: GCF_036409375.1. Lineage (NCBI taxonomy): Bacteria > Pseudomonadati > Pseudomonadota > Gammaproteobacteria > Vibrionales > Vibrionaceae > Photobacterium > Photobacterium sp. 53610. The sequence goes on from NZ_JAXOFS010000003.1 coordinate 203,894, forward strand.
GGCAAGGAGCGGATGGTCAGGGTCTGCTCGCCGATCGTCAGCGGGTAGCTGCGGAACCAGTCATCAAGCTGGAAGGCTGGTGCCTCGTTCTGGCAACGTCCCCAGAAGAAACTGCAGCGGCGGGCTGAATCATATTTGTTGATCGGACCATACGCGGCAAACATTTTTTCGGCACTGCGCACTCCACTGCGGTTTTCGCCCACAATGCAGATTTCGGTGTCCTTGCCGCACCGGGCCAGCAGCATCGCCAGCAGGTATTCGGCTTCTGCCTTGGCCTTCGGCCAGTACAACAGGATCATGTCAACGCCTTTGGCATCTTCGGCACACAGTTCAGCACCAAAATGACTGCTGATTCTGCTGCTGCGGCTCAGGGCCGTGTGCTGGCCGTAATGGGTGGTAAACACGCGCACACTGGCAGCAACTTTTGCCAGTTCGACCGGATAGAGATCGTCCAGTTCACCTGCGACCAGGACATGACGATCGGTAAAAAAGTCGGTTTGACGGGCCACTACCTGACTGGCAGGGCTGAATGTTGCGGCATTGGCAGACATGAGAGCCTCTGTGGGTGATTCTGAATCCGGGCGCGAATTGTTCCACAAAAGCGCCCGGATGGAAAGGCAGCCAGATTATTGATTGTCCTGTTGTTCCAGGAAATCTTTGAACTCTACTTCATAGAGTTTAAACAGAACCAGCGTCACTGAGAAAATAATCGGACCATAAATCAGACCAATCAGGCCAAACAGATGTAAACCGCCGAGGATCGAGAAGAAAATCAGCAGGGTATTCATCCCCGAATTGCCCTGCATGAGCAACGGGCGCACGAAGTTGTCGATCGATCCAACCACAATGATGCCCCAGGCCACCAGGAATACGGCCCATTCCCACTGATTGATCAGCAGCAGATACAGGGCTGCGGGCAGCCAGATTAAGGCTGTACCGAATACCGGAATGAAAGAGGCAAAGGCCATCATGGAACCCCAGAATAAGCCGGGAAATCCTGCCAGCCACATGGCAAAGCCACCGGCGACACCCTGTGCCAGAGCCGTCAGAAACGAACCCATGACAGCTGACTTTGCCACCTGCTCGACTTCTGTCAGCAGGGCATCTTCCTGGCTGCGGGACAGCGGCAGCACATGGCGCAGGGTGGATACGATCTTTTTATGGTCACGCAACAGGAAAAACAGCACGAACAGCATCAGCATAAAACTGAGGATAAAGTTGGTGGCATCGCCCAGCAGTTTGGCGCTGATGTTCAGCAACTGAGTGCCAAGTTTGGAAGCCGCTGTAGCCAGTTTCTGAACAATCGACTGTACGTCCAGACTTTCAAACGGCGACCATTTATTGAGGGTGTCCAGCGCGGTCTGGGCATAAGGATGAGCCAGAAGGTCTTTGGGGCCACCACTTGTCAGCCAGGCATAGCTGTCTTTCGAAAAGGTCGAACCCTGTTGCACAATCGAGGCGAAAACAATCAGGACCGGGATCACGATGATGAAAGTCAGGATGATGCAGGACAGAATGGCTGAGCGGTTCGGACGTCCCAGTTTCCCTTCAATACGGGCATGAAGCGGATAAAACAGCAGGGAAATGATAAAGGCCATCACGATGGGTCCCAGATACGGTTCGATCAGCCGGTAACTGGCATAGGCTGCCAGAACTAATGCGGCAACGAGCATCCAGTGGCGTGACTGGGGTTGAAACGGTTTTGGCACGGGATTGTCCTCAAGCTGTTTTGACTTCTTTCATCATTGCATCAGCTTGCGGAGGTGGCAATGTTCTGAGCTGATCTTTCTTTGAAATTTCAGAGACATCAGTTCAGTGAATCTGTTTAGGCGGGGCTGAAGGGGTGGCGGTATCCGGCAGCAATAAAAAAGGGCAGGAGAAACCTGCCCTTTGTGGATGTGTTCTGATGAAACCTTACTTGGCTTCTTCAGCCAGGGTTGCAAAGGCGTATTCCGCCGCTTCCAGCGTAGCGTGAATCTCTTTTTCGCCGTGAGCCAGCGACGTGAAGCAGGCTTCAAACGCAGACGGAGCCAGGTAGACGCCTTTCTCCAGCATCAGATTGAAGAAACGCTTGAAGCGTTCCACGTCACAGCGCGCGACGTCCTGATAGTTGTGAACGTTTTCCTGATCGGTGAAGAAGAAGCCGAACATGGCACCAACCTGATTGGTCACCAGCGGAATGCCGTATTTGTCAGCCAGGGCCTGGAAGCCTTCAGCCAGATGCTGGGTCGTCTGGGCCAGACGTTTTTCGTTGCCTTCCTGCGTCAGGACAGACAGACAGGCGTAGCCAGCAGCCATGGCAACCGGGTTACCGGACAGGGTTCCAGCCTGGTAAACAGGGCCGGTCGGTGCGATATATTGCATGACGTCACGACGGCCGCCGAATGCGCCGACAGGCATACCGCCGCCAATGATTTTACCCAGCGTCGTCAGATCCGGTTTGACATCGTAGTATGCCTGAGCACCGCCTTGTGCGACGCGGAAGCCGGTCATGACCTCGTCCAGGATCAGCAGTGCGCCGAATTCGTCACAGATCTCACGCAGGCCTTGCAAGAAGCCCGGGACCGGCGGGATGCAGTTCATGTTGCCTGCCACAGGCTCGACGATGATACAGGCGATTTGCTCCGGATGTTCTGCAAAAGCAGTACGTACGGAGTCCAGATCGTTAAAGACGCAGGTCAGGGTGTGCTTGGCGAAGTCCGCCGGAACGCCCGGAGAACTTGGCTGACCCAGGGTCAGGGCACCGGAACCGGCTTTGACCAGCAGACAGTCGGCGTGGCCGTGGTAGCAGCCTTCAAACTTGATAATTTTGTCGCGGCCGGTAAAGCCACGGGCCAGACGAATGGCACTCATGGTGGCTTCTGTGCCTGAACTCACCATACGGACCATCTCCATGGAAGGGACCAGTCTGGAGACCAGTTCTGCCATGGTGATTTCCATTTCGGTTGGTGCACCGAAGCTCAAACCCTGACGGGCGGCTTCGATGACGGCATCACGAATCGCTACATGGTTATGGCCAAGGATCATCGGGCCCCAGGAGCCAACATAGTCGATGTATGCTTTGCCATCGGCATCAAAAATATAGGCACCGTCGGCACGTTCAATAAACAGCGGATCGCCGCCGACGCCGGCAAATGCGCGGACCGGAGAGTTGACACCGCCAGGAATGGTGTGTTGTGCTTTGGCAAATAATTCAGCCGATTTGCTCATGGTTATTTCCTGTAATCCTTGGTGATAAGGGCGCTATTGTACGTAAATGCGAATTCAATGGCGAGAGGCCATTCCTGTCGCAGATCAGCAAATTCGAGACTTGATGGTCAATACTTGAACGCAGCAGTCAGGTATTAGATAATCGTGATAAAGGTCAGATGACCAAGTGATGATGAATTGAGAGGTTGCTAATGAGCGATGCCAGTATCCCGCTGAACTTTTCTGACGTTGCAGCGAGTAAGGTGAAAGCGCTGATCGCGGAAGAAGAAAACCCGAATCTGAAGCTGCGAGTGTATATCACCGGCGGTGGCTGTAGCGGCTTCCAGTACGGTTTCACTTTTGACGAGAAGGTGAACGAAGGTGATACCACCATTGAAAACAGTGGTGTGACCCTGGTGGTCGACCCGATGAGTCTGCAGTATCTGATTGGCGGGACAGTGGATTACACGGAAGGTCTGGAAGGCTCACGTTTCTTTGTGAATAACCCGAATGCCACGACGACCTGTGGCTGTGGTGCTTCTTTCAGCGTGTAATGAAATCTTTTCGCTGAATCGTAAAAAGCCGTCACAGATGTGACGGCTTTTTTATACGAATAGCTTGATACGAGTAGTAGAGTCTTAACCCCGCGACGGGATCAGGCTGGCATTGGTATTGGCTGCCAGCAGATGACGGAACTGGGTGAGCTGTTCGATGCGCTCATTCGCCTGCTGGATGAAAGCGGCTTTGGCCTTTCCTTTCAGCGACTCAGACTGCGGCAGGGAAACCGTCCGCGGATTTTTGTGAACCCCGTTGACCAAAAACTCGTAGTGCAAGTGTGCACCGGTCACCCGTCCGGAACGACCCAGTTTACCGATAGTCTGTCCCTGTTTGACTCGCTGCCCGGTTTTCACCAGACGTTTGCTCAGGTGCAGATATTTGGTGACATACGTCGAGCTGTGCCGGATAAAGACGTAATTACCGTTAAACTGGTTATAGCTGGACTGCATGACGACACCGTCACCGGCGGCCCAGATCGGTGTTCCCACCGGCGCGACGTAATCCGTTCCCCGGTGTGCTTTGACTTTACCGGTGACCGGATGCAGGCGACGCGGGTTGAAGTTGGAACTTACGTAACGGAAGTTTACCGGCGAGCGCAGGAAGGCCTTTTGCATGGCCTGACCGCTCGGGTCGTAATATTTCCCGTCATGGCTGTTTCTTACCGCAGTGAACGTCTGTCCCAGGTTGGTAAAGGAAGCCGCCAGAATGTTCCCCCGACCAATTGGCTCGCCTTCGACATAGCGCTCTTCAAACAGCACTGAAAACGTATCGCCTTCACGGATATCCAGTGCGAAGTCGATGTCCCAGCCAAAAATGCCGGCAATTTCCATGATTTGGTTGGCTGTCAGGCCCGCATCGGTGGCCGCATTCCAGAAGCTGGAGGTGATGACGGCCTGGGCGAAATTCAGTTGGGTATCGACTTTCTTCTCTTCTTTTTTCGAAAAGAAGGTATCGCCTTTGCGCGTGATGTAGAGGGTTTCGGTGGCATTGATTGGTTGGATCAGCTGAATCAGATCCTTATTTTCATCAAGTCCGAAACGCAGTTTGTCGCCCGGACGCAGGGTAATCAGTGATTTTGTGCCTTCATCGGCATTGATCAGGCGGTACAGGGTTGCAGGACTCAGGCCGACTTTATCGAAGACCAGTGCCAGGCTTTCGCCGGGCTTAATTTCATGTTCTGTCCAGGTGAGCGGCGGTGGCAGCAGAGGAGGCGTTACACCACTGGCTTTGAGCTGCGGGCCGTTGAGATCGAGTTCGAGAGGATAAAGTTTGCCGATTTCAAACTTTCGCTCGGGCTGGTCCATGTCCTCGGGTTCCGGCAGCAGCATCAGCAGCACAGTCACCGCGCTAATGGCGGAGATAAGAATCTGGTGCATCCGTGGCAGCCGGGAAAATTTTGATATTAGCATTTGATGATAGTTATGATGTTTTTTGCGTATCAGTGAAAAATAAGACAAGCCTAAGTCTAACTGGTTTCAAAAAACATCGCTATTCAAGTAAGATTGCCCTTTATCATTTTTATGCCAATTTTGTGGGAGTGAACAAGAATGGCCAGCATTGAACAAGCGTTAGCGGAAATTAAGCGCGGGGTCGACGAACTGATCCCGGAAGAAGAGTTGATTGCCAAACTGAAGGAAAATCGTCCTCTGCGCATCAAACTGGGTGCGGATCCGACAGCGCCGGATATTCACCTGGGCCATACCGTGATCCTGAATAAGCTGCGTGCCTTCCAGGAGCTGGGTCATGAGGTTACTTTCCTGATTGGTGATTTCACCGGAATGGTCGGTGATCCGACCGGGAAAAATACCACGCGTCCGCCGCTGACGCGTGAAGACGTTCTGCGCAATGCTGAAACCTATAAAGAGCAGGTGTTCAAGATCCTGGATCCTGCGAAAACCAAAATCGAGTTCAACTCCACCTGGCTGGCCAATCTGGGTGCTGAAGGCATGATCCGCCTGGCTGCGAGTCAGACGGTGGCACGTATGCTGGAACGTGACGACTTCAAAAAGCGGTATAACGAAGGCCGCCCAATTGCGATTCACGAATTCATGTACCCGCTGCTGCAAGGCTACGATTCTGTGGCGATGAAAACAGACGTTGAGCTGGGCGGCACGGATCAGAAGTTCAACCTGCTGATGGGCCGTGAGCTGCAAAAAGCTGAAGGTCAGAAACCTCAGGTCGTTCTGACGATGCCGTTGCTGGTGGGTCTGGACGGCGTGAAGAAGATGTCAAAGTCAGCCAACAACTACATCGGTATCGCCGAAGCGCCGACAGAAATGTTTGGTAAGATCATGTCGATTTCTGATGATCTGATGTGGAACTACTATGAATTGCTGTCATTCCGTCCGCTGGAAGAAATCGAGCAGTTGAAGCAAGCCATTGCTAACGGCCGTAACCCGCGTGATGTGAAGATCCTGCTGGCGAAAGAAATTATTGCCCGTTTCCACTCTGAGGCGGATGCAGATGCGGCAGAACAGGATTTCATTAACCGCTTCCAGAAAGGCGCAATGCCGGATGAGATGCCTGAATTTGAATTCGAAGCCGGTGCCGCGATTGCCAATTTGCTGAAAGATGCGGATCTGGTTAACTCGACTTCGGATGCGCTGCGGATGATTCGTCAGGGCGCTGTGAAGATCGACGGCGAAAAAGTGGAAGACACCAAGCTGGAACCAGCTGCCGGTACGGCAGTGTATCAGGTCGGTAAGCGGAAGTTCGCCCGGATTACCCTGAAGTAATTGGTTGAACCAACATGAGAAAAGGCGCCATTGCGGCGCCTTTTTTATACGCTCAGGCCAGCGCCGGAACGACAGTGTGTGTTGCACCGGACTGAGCATACAGCAACCCGGCAACCCGCTGGCCGAGATGGCTTGCAGTCATCCGATCGGCTGTACTGAGTTCTCCGGCCGGGGTGTGACCACTGGCGCCTAACTGACGCCCCATCGGGTTGATTCGCTTGTCATCATAACCATTGGGCATATCCATTCCCACCCACAGCATCCCGTGCTGCATGGCCAGAGTGACGAGGTAATTCAGGGTGCAGTCCTGCTCGCCGCCCTGGCTGCCGCCGACGGTAAATCCTGCGGCCAGTTTGTTGCGCCATCCCTGCTCACTCCAGCTGTCGCTGCTGGCATCGGCAAACGCCTTGAACTGAGCGGCAGGGCCACCCATATAGGTCGGACTGCCAAAGAGAATGGCATCGGCCTGTTCGAGGCTGGCGAAGAGTTCAGGATCATTGAAACGACCGTGATGAATGTCCTCGCCAGAAATCCGGTAGCTCATGACCTGAATGCCTGGCTGCGTTTTGGCACCTTCGGCAATCGCCTGAGCCATCTGGTGGGTCGCACCTGAGCCGGAGTAGTAAACCAGAGCAATTGTTTTCATTTGTTATTCCTTTATTCATGATGATTCAGGGTGGGCCAGCAGCATCCGGATCGCTGTCAGATATTCCTCAAACGGAAACACCTGATACAGACGGCTGCAGCTGTATGCCAGTTTGATATGGTGATCATCTGACATTTCGGTGACAGCACTGAACCACGACGGCCAGTCTGGATCGATGTCAGTCACGGGCGATGAAGATATCGGATGAAGCATCTGTGCCGAGCAAAAAGCAGCCACATAAGCCTGCCAGTAGTAAGCCAGTGCCAGCTGGCGATCCGGAACATAAGGCAGCAATTGTCGCAGGGCATCAAAACTTGTGACGCCATGGAGCAGGGTGAAGTCATTGCTGGCCAGATAATAGCCGATGGTCAGCCGGGCCATGTCTGCTTCATTCAGTGTGTCCGGCACGGCTGCCAGAGGGCGATAGTCCGGATGAGCGACCACTTCGCGGATACGTTCAGTAATGATCCATGGCTGAATGTGAACGTGGTGGAAACGCTGATAAGCCTGCGCCAGCTGTTCTTCAGCCTGATAGCGGTCTGTCAGTGTCAGTGCTCCCAACGGCTGATATTCGCTGGCCCAGTAGGCCAGTGCCATGGCAATTTCATCGGCATCATCCGCTTCCAGGGCATAGCTGAGGCGAATGAGTGCATGAAAGGCGCTGGCGGCAAGACCCGGCAGCAAGACAGGCAGCCATTCCTGCAGTGTGGGAGTTACCCCCTGAGCTGCGAGCTGCTGGCGAAATTGCTGGTGAAACACCGGAAAACTATCGCGATCACCTAATTCAGGGGTTGTTTCCTGTATGTGCCCCTGTTGCCGGACGGGTTGCAGGTTCGGGGTGTGGTGCTGATAAAAGCGCTGCAGCTGAAGCGGACTGGCCCCACAGCGAGTCAGCGCGATCAGTGCCATTGGCAAATGGTTGGACAGTTCTGGGCCATACAGCGGATCAAATTGCAGGCCCTGCTGAATCAGGGTCAGGCATTCGGGGTGGATGGGATGATACATGTCGGGATCTCCTATTCTGCGGATTTTATAAGCTGTAGTCGTGACGCAAAGCTGGTTCGGCCGTCAGATACTGAATGAATTCCCACTCGATCCCATCCTTATCATAGAAGTAAACCCGCTCACGCCAGGGGTGGCTGGTTTCCATCTCATTTTCCCGGTAACCGGCTTCAAGCAACCGGGTACGCACCTGCAAGATGTCATCCACGACCAGACCGATATGGTTGATCCCCAGATCAAGGTAGGGATGACGGTCGATTTGATCCCGATCTACCACCTCCTGCAAAGCCAGATAGGTTTCATCCGTGCCGATATGGCACCAGCGATGTGTGGGTTGCTGACCCAGATGGCGGACGGAAAATTCCGGGATTGCGGTTTGCAGAAATTGGATCGTGTTTTCCAGATGACGGACGGTGAGATTGGCATGTTCAACGTAGGGTTTCATGGTGCCTCCTGGCTTGGTTTATTTTCTATTATGTAAACCATTTTGTTTACATAATAGTATGAAACCCGTTTAAGTAAAGTTTTTTATTTATTTAATTAACCAGTCTCTTTCTCAGGTCAGGAAATGGGTATAGCATGGAAAGCATTCATCAGAGGAACTCCCGGAGAACAGCATGCAGAATCTGGTACAGGAGCTGGCACCACTCATGCAAGAGTACGGCTATACCGTGCTGGCATTGGCCATCGCAATCGAAGGCCTGGGGATACCCGCTCCCGGTCAGTCTTTACTGATCGTCGCAAGCTATCTCTCAGTCAACGGGACATTTTCTTTACCGGCGGTGCTTGCGGTTGCGGGGGCGGCCAGCTGGTTAGGGAATACTGCGGGATATCTGGTCGGCTCAAGATTTTCGCATGTTGTTGAACAGCGGGGATGGCTCAAGCCAGCCTCGGTGGAGAAAGTGCATGGCTTTATTGATAAATACGGGGTGATGGGGCTGGTGCTCAGCCGTTTTCTTGAGGGGCTGAAACAATTGATGTGCCTGGGCTGCGGGATGGCACAGATGCCCAGACATCACTTTTTGATGGGAAATACCCTGGCGGTTGGGATCTGGCTGACCGTGTTTGGTTTAGGCCCGGCCTTTTTTCATGAAGAGATCGGGCAAATTGGCCTGTTTTACCATCATCATCAGCATGCCTTCTGGGCGGCTGCGGTGATTGCGGGACTGGCATTGCTGATTTGGTTATTTCGCAAGCGCAGTCCCGCAAACTGATTGCTGCAGGTCAGTTGTGCCGGAGCGAAAAGGTTGGCAGTGACAGGTGCCAGCGAATAGCGGCCAGACGGATTGAGAGTGTCGTGACAATCCCGCCGATACTGGCAACTGCGGTTTCCAGCCCGAGATACAGACCCAGGGTGTGGACAACCCCGCCGAGAATACAGGCCGTGGCATACACTTCGGTTCTCAGCACCATGGGCACTTCGCGGGCCAGAACGTCACGGATCACCCCGCCGCCGCAACCCGTGATCACGCCCATAATCACGGCGACCATGGGAGAAGCGCCGAAACGAAGGGCTTTTTCGACACCGATCGCGACAAAAACGGCCAGGCCGATGGCATCAGCGACAGGCAGAAAGTACCACGGCATTTTCCGCGGGTTTTGAATCGCCAGCATTGACAGCAGGCAGGTACCGAATATCACCCACAGATAGTTGGTGTCTGTGATCCAGAATACCGGGGTCGCACCCAGGGCCATGTCACGGATCGTCCCGCCGCCGATGGCAGTCACACTGGCCAGCACCACGACACCGAAGGGGTCCATTCTCAGTCGCCCGGCAAGCAGGACACCGGAGATGGCAAAAATGGCAGTGCCAAACATATCAAGAGAGTAAATCAGCATAACGCCTCTGCGAATAGCCAGTATGAACAGGCTGTGGTGTTCTGGCTGACCACACCACAGTCAAAGCGGCAGAGATTGTACGGCCTAATGTAATACGTACAACCGATTACGCTGGCTTTGTGAGCTCTTTCACACCCTATTTGGTTGCCCGGTGACGCACTTCATCCAGTTGCTTACAGATGGTTTTTGCAGCCAGCAAGGCGCGCGGCGTCGGCCTGTTGAGCCAGTCGACTTCCACCTGATAAAGCTGCTGACGTTGCATTGCTGGGATTTGCTCCCGCCAGGACTGCCATAGACTGAAGACCTGCGGATCCGGACCGGCACTGCCGAAGGCGGCAAACATGGCTTCCGGCTGGCGGACGATCACCTGCTCTTTTGAGACCTGCGGGTAAGCGACCGGGCTGTCGGCAAAAATGTTCTCCCCGCCACAGACGCTGAAAACCTGGCTGGGCCAGCTGTTGCCGGACATCGACATCAGCGGTGAGCTCGCCAGCTGGTAAAAATAACGCACCGGCGGTTGATGGCGATACGCCTGTTCCAGCTGCGTCAGTGTTTGCCGGAAATCGCCGGCGGCACGCTGTGCAACAGACGGGTCATCGGCAAACTGTCCCAGTGTTTCCAGTGTGTCCGCAATCGCGGCGAGACTGGCTGGATGCGAGTAGAAGATCCGGATACCAAGCTGTTCCAGTTTTTCCATTTCTCTTGGCGGATTCCCGCCTTTCCACGCCAGTATCAGATCCGGCTTGAGCGCCAGAATGCGTTCCAGTTTGATGCCCCGGTAATTGGCAACCCGTTCCAGCGTCAGTGCCTGAGGCGGGTAATCACTGTAATCGCTGGCGGCGATCAGTTTATCGCCCAGACCGGCAGCATAAGCCAGCTCCGTGGTATGCGGGGCAAGGCTGATAATACGCTGAGGTTTTGTCTCGGCGGCCTGAACCGCGAGCGGCATCAGACCGAGCAACATCAGGACAAGATGTTTCACAGCAGGCTCCCCATCAGAAACATCAGCAGGCTCTGCGCGGCCACCCAGCACCACAGCCGCTGCTGGAGCAGACGGTCAATCTGAGACAGATGCAGCGCGGCCGGGGCAATACGGCCACCCAAACGCGGTCGTTCCAGCTTCGTGGTATCGTAGATAGCCGGGCCACCCAGCGCCAGCTGAAGTTTGTGGCCAGTGGCTGTCAGTAACCAGCCCGGTCCCGGCAACTGCCAGTTCTCGCCTTGCTTACGTAGTCCCCGGAAAGCGGCCTGACTGTTCTTGCCCAGGCTGATAACCACGGCCAGCAAACGCAGCGGGACGATATCCAGCGCTGCCAGAATCCGTACCGCGGGTAAACCAAAGTACTGATACTGGCTGCGACTCGGTGACCAGCAACGGGCCAGACTGACGGCCAGCCGGTAGAGAATGGCCCCGAATCCGCCTGCCATCGCGAACCAGAACAGCACGGCAGCCACCTGACGGCCATAGCTGAGTAACTGGGTTTCAGCACAGGCTTTGCCGAGACCAAGCAGAGAGAGGTTATCGGTTTTCCGGTTCAGGGCCAGTGCCAGTTGCTCCCGGCAGACGGATTTATCTTCCCGGCTGTAGGCCTGAATGAATGTCTGACTGAAACGATGGCTTTCCTTCCAGCCCAGTGCCACCCAAAGCAGTACCAGATGAAACAGGCTGTCAAACCAGACCAGTTGATAAAAAGCGATCAGCAGGATCAGCACCGTCATCCACATCAGTGACCAGGCCAGAAGGCCAGATAAGGTACGCTGGCGGGGTGTGTCGGTGTCTTTATTCACCCGGAGTGCGAGCTGAACTGCAAATTGCTGCCAGGTATGAAGGGGATGGATGCTGGCCGGAACAGGCAGCAGCCAATGTAATGCCAGCGCCCCCCACATCGCCAGCAGGGTCGGATGCTGATTGAGGAGCGCGAGCATTTCATTCATGAGCGGTTCAGCAGCTCCGTCATTTTCACTACCATGGCAGAAGAGCTTTTCGCCGCCAGTGGCAGGAATTCTTCGAAGCTCATCGGAGACTCTTTATCCGCGACATCGGAAATCGCACGCACCACAACAAAAGGCACGTTGAACTGGTGACAGGCTTGTGCGATAGCCGCGGCTTCCATTTCTACGGCAACCACCTGAGGGAAGTGGGTGCGGATACGTTGCTGTTGCTCAGCGCTGCACACGAAAGCATCACCGGTGCAGATCAGTCCGCGAACCGCATGGGTTTCTGTATCGAGCTGGGCAAGCGCCTGCTCAGCTGTCTGCATCAGTTTTTCATCGGACAGGAATGCCGCAGGTTGCTGGGCCATCTGGCCGATTTCATAGCCAAATGCCGTGACATCGGCATCGTGATAACGGACTTCAGTGGAGATCACCACATCACCCACATTCAGGCTGGCATCGAAACCACCGGCTGAACCGGTATTGAGCACGACATCCGGCTCAAAGATTTCCAGCAGTACTGCGGTGCCGACTGCAGCGGCAACCTTACCAATCCCGGATTGCAGCAGGACAACGTCTGCACCGTTCAGGCTGCCGGTGTAAAACGTACAACCGCCTTTTTTCAGAACTTCGCAGTTGTCTAACTGGTCTTTCAGGAAAGCGACTTCCTGTTCCATCGCGCCAATAATGCCGATTTTCATTGATGTTATCTCTTTCTTCAGAGTGGACCGCTTGCAGTGCGGCGAATGGTGGAGATTGTAACAATGCCAGCCATCAGAGAAAAGGCGGCCGGTTGGTGTCGGTGGTGAAGGAAGGGCATAAAAAAGCGAGCGGGGAGGCCGCTCGCTTGTATGCATGGAAGAAAGCCTTACAGACCGAGGAAATCGAGAATGCCGTCCGCAGCACGTCGGCCTTCGTCGATGGCGGTGACCACCAGATCGGAGCCACGAACCGCATCGCCTCCGGCGAAAATTTTCTCGTTGGTAGTCTGGAACGCATGGTTGCCGCTGGTTTGGATCCGGCCCCACTGATCCAGTGCCACGTCGAAGCTCTCCAGCCATGGCATGGCATGCGGCTGGAAACCAAAGGCCATGATGACCGCATCGGCTTCCAGAACATGTTCACTGCCTGCCACCGGCTCCGGACGGCGACGTCCGGCTTCATCCGGCTCACCCAGTGCTGTTTTCACCACGCTCACTCCACTGACCTGGCCGCTGCTGTTCACTTCAATACCCAATGGCTGAAGGTTGAACATAAAGTTCACGCCTTCCTCGCGGGCATTTTTCACTTCTCGGCGCGAACCGGGCATATTGGCTTCGTCACGACGGTAGGCACAGATCACATCACTCGCACCCTGGCGAATGGAGGTCCGGACACAGTCCATGGCGGTGTCACCGCCGCCCAGGACCACAACGCGCTTGCCGGCCATGTCGATAAATTCCGGCGCATTTTCTTCCAGATCCATCACCTGGTAGGTGTTGGAGATCAGGAAAGGCAGGGCGTCGTAAACTCCGGCTGCATTTTCGTTAGCCAGTCCGGCACGCATATATTTGTAAGTGCCGACGCCCAGGAAAACGGCATCGTATTCGTTGATCAGATCCTGAAGCTGAACGTCTGTACCGACTTCGGTGTTAAGACGGAACTCAACTCCCATTTCGGTGAAAATCCGGCGGCGATTGATCATCACCTCTTTTTCCAGTTTGAACGACGGGATACCGAAGGTCAGCAGGCCGCCGATTTCCGGATAGCGGTCAAACACGACAGGTTTCACCCCATTGCGCACCAGAATGTCAGCACAAGACAGACCCGCAGGCCCAGCCCCGATGATGGCGACTTTCTTGTCGGTCCATTCCACGCCGGACATATCCGGTTTCCAGCCCATCTCAAATGCTTTGTCGGTAATGTATTTTTCGACATTGCCGATGGTCACCGCACCAAAGTCGTCATTCAGGGTACAGGAGCCTTCGCACAGACGATCCTGAGGACACACCCGGCCACAGACTTCCGGCAAAGTATTGGTCTGATGCGACAGTTCAACGGCTTCCAGAATCCGGCCTTCGTTCGCCAGCTTCAGCCACTGCGGAATGTAGTTGTGAACCGGACATTTCCACTCACAATAAGGGTTCCCGCAGTCCAGGCAGCGGTCCGCTTGTGCGCTGGCCTGTTGCTGGGTAAAGGGTTCATAAATTTCGACAAATTCGATTTTACGGATTTCGATCGGCTTCTTTGGCGGATCAACACGCTCAACATCGATAAATTGGTAAATGTTCTGGCTCATTGGATTCCCTCCCTTATTGTGCCTGAACGCGTAGCTCAGCAGCTGAGCGGCTTTGGTGACCCAGCAGTGTATTCACATCTGCCGACTTCGGTTTAGCCAGGAAGAATTTCGGGATCCATTGATCAAAGTTGGCCAGAATTTCCTGTGCACGGCTTGAGCCGGTTTCTTCCAGATGACGGTCAATCAGACCGCGCAGGTGCTCCTGATGGATCGCCAGATCCTGCAGCGGCAAGGCCTCGATCAGTTCAGGGTTGACCCGGCCGGCGAAATCGCCGACTTCATCCAGAATGTAGGCAAAGCCGCCTGTCATCCCGGCGCCAAAGTTCACGCCGGTGTGGCCCAGAATAGCGACGATACCGCCGGTCATATATTCACAGGCGTTGTCACCAGCGCCTTCAACGACCGCGATGGTGCCGGAGTTCCGGACCGCAAAACGTTCACCGGCTTTACCGGCTGCAAACAGCTTCCCGCCGGTTGCACCGTAGAGGCAGGTGTTGCCGATAATTGTTGATTCGTGCGACTTAAAGGCTGAGCCCACAGGCGGACGAATCGAGATCACACCGCCAGTCATGCCTTTCCCGACATAGTCATTGGCATCCCCGGTCAGATACAGGTTCAGGCCACCGGCATTCCAGACGCCGAAAGACTGTCCTGCGGTTCCGGACAGGTACACATTGACCGGATTCGCGGCCATGCCCTGGTTGCCATAGCGCTGGGCGATTTCACCGGACAGGCGGGCACCGAACGAACGGTCGGTGTTGCGGATATCCAGATAAATATCGGCACCGTTTTGCGTTTCAACCGCAGACAGGGCTTCGTCCACCAGTTTCTGGTTCAGTACGCCGGTATCGAATGGTGTATTGGGTTCACTGCAATACAGGGTCTTCCCTTCGACTGGTGTTGGCGCATGCAGCAGGCCACTCAGATCCAGCTTGCTTTGCTTGGCCGTGAAACCAGCCACGACTTCCAGCAGATCGGTCCGGCCAATCAGATCGGTCAGCTTCTCAACGCCCAGTTTTGCCAGCAGTCCGCGAACTTCCTCACCCAGACCGATGAAGTAGTTCATGACCTGCTCCGGCAGACCTTTAAAGAAGTCGCGGCGCAGGGTGTCATCCTGAGTGGCCACACCGGTGGCGCAGTTGTTCAGGTGGCAGATGCGCAGGTATTTACAGCCCAGTGCCACCATAGGTGCTGTCCCGAAACCGAAACTTTCGGCGCCCAGAATGGCGGCTTTGACTACATCCAGTCCGGTCTTCAGACCACCATCCACTTGCAGGCGGATTTTATGACGCAGACCGTTGGCGACCAGCGCCTGTTGTGTTTCGGCCAGTCCCAGTTCCCATGGACTGCCCGCATATTTCACGGACGTCAGCGGGCTGGCCCCTGTACCGCCGTCATAACCGGAGACAGTGATCAGATCGGCATACGCTTTCGCTACACCGGTGGCAATGGTGCCGACTCCCGGCTCAGAGACCAGTTTGACGGAAACCATGGCTTTTGGATTGACCTGTTTGAGGTCGAAGATCAGCTGGGCCAGATCCTCAATCGAATAAATATCGTGGTGCGGTGGCGGTGAAATCAGCGTCACGCCCGGCACGGCATAGCGCAGTTTGGCAATCTCTGTGGTCACTTTATGGCCCGGCAGCTGACCGCCTTCGCCCGGTTTTGCCCCTTGCGCGACTTTAATCTGAATGACGTCGGCGTTGACCAGATAGTGCGGGGTGACGCCAAAGCGGCCGGAAGCCACTTGTTTGATGCGTGAATTCCGCTCATTGCCGAAACGGCGTGGATCTTCCCCCCCTTCACCAGAGTTGGAGAAACCGCCCAGACGGTTCATGGCAATTGCCAGCGCTTCGTGTGCTTCCGGACTCAGCGCACCGATGGACATCGCCGCAGAGTCGAAGCGCTTGTAGAGTTCCGTGGCTGCTTCGACGTTTGCAACGTCGATCGGATTGTCCGAGGCTTTCAGTTTCAGCAGGTCACGCAAAGTTGCTGCCGGACGTTCGTTTACCACCTTGGCAAATGCCAGGTAATCCTCGTACTCGCCGCTCTTCACGGCTTTTTGCAGTGTGGTGACCACATCCGGGTTATAAGCGTGGAACTCACCGCCATGGACGAATTTCAGCAGACCGCCATGGTCGATTTGCTTGCGTTTTACAAATGCTTTGCGAGACAGGTTGTAGAGATCCTGCTGGAAGTCCTCAAAGTTTGCACCCTGAATCCGGCTCGAAACGCCCATAAAGCAGAGTTCGACCACATCCGCATGCAGGCCGACGGCTTCAAACAGCTGCGAGCAGCGATAGGAAGCGACGGTTGAGATCCCCATCTTCGACATGATCTTGTACAGACCCTTATCGATACTGTTGCGGAAATTCAGCATGACCTCGCGGTAAGGCTTGTTGATGGCGCCGCTGTCAATTTGTTGCGCCAGCGATTCATACGCCAGATACGGATACACGGCGGTTGCACCAAAGCCCATCAACACAGCGAACTGGTGCGGGTCACGGGCGGCCGCGGTCTCAATAATGATGTTGGCATCGCAGCGCAGACTGGCATTGACCAGACGTGTCTGGACGGCACCCACGGCCATCGCAGCCGGAATTGGCAGCTTCTCTTCGCTGATGCCGCGGTCAGACAGCACCACCAACACGGTGCCGCCGCGAACCAGACGCTCGGCCTGATCACACAGATCGACAATGGCCTGCTTCAGATCTTTTTCTTTCGGATCGAAGTTGATGTCGATGATGCTGTTGCGGTAGTGCTGATCGTCCAGTCCCAACAGCTGGACCATATCGGAATAGAGCAGGATCGGCGATTTGAAGGCGACGCGGTGTGCGTGGCCGTCAGTTTCGCAGAACACATTCATTTCACGGCCGATACAGGTAGCCAGTGACATCACGTGCTTTTCACGCAACGGGTCAATTGGCGGGTTGGTAACCTGAGCAAACATCTGACGGAAATAATCGGAGATCAGGCGTTCTTTGGATGACAGGACAGCCATCGGGGCATCATCGCCCATCGAACCCGTAGCTTCCTGGCCCATTTCACCCATCACGCGGAGCACCTGATCCAGCTCTTCGCGGCTGACGGCAAACAGTTTTTGGTAGCTGTTCAGTTCATCGGCAGACATTTCCCGGCTGCCGACCTGATCGTCGCCCATGTCTTCAAACGGCACCAAACGGCGGACATGCGTATCCAGCCACTCCTTGTACGGATGGCGTTCCATCAGCTCATTATCAATGTCGGCAGAATGCCAGATTTTTCCGAATTTTGTATCGATGACCAGCAGCTCTCCCGGACCGACCCGACCTTTCTCGGCCACTTCATCCGGCGCGTAATCCCAGATACCCACTTCAGAGGCCAGGGTGATCAGCTTGTCTTTGGTGATCACATATCGTGCCGGACGCAGGCCGTTGCGGTCCAGGTTACAGGCGGCATAGCGGCCGTCTGACATGACGATACCGGCCGGGCCATCCCAGGGTTCCATGTGCATGGAATTGAAGTCGTAAAAGGCGCGCAGTTTCGGATCCATATCCGGATGATTCTGCCACGCAGGCGGCACCAGCATTCGCATCGCGCGGAAGAGATCCATCCCGCCGGACAGGAAGAGTTCCAGCATATTATCCAGGCTGGAGGAATCCGAACCGGTTTCGTTCACAAAAGGTGCCGCAGTCGCCAGATCCGGCAGCAGCGGCGAAGCGAATTTGTAAGCACGGGCGCGTGCCCACTGGCGGTTTCCGGCAATGGTGTTGATTTCACCGTTGTGGGCCAGATAGCGGAATGGCTGAGCCAGCGGCCAGCGTGGCTGAGTGTTGGTCGAGAATCGCTGGTGGAACAGACAGATCGAAGATTCCAGACGTAAATCGCCTAAATCTTTGTAAAATTTCGGCAGATCGGCGGGCATACACAGCCCTTTGTAGACGATTACCTGGGTCGACAGGCTACAGATATAAAAGTCAGGATCGTTCTGAATGCGTTGCTCAATGCGGCGACGGGCAATATATAGACGACGATCCACATCCCGGGGTTTCCAGCCTGCAGGTGCGTTGATAAAGACCTGAGCGATAGCCGGCAGGGAGTCTTTGGCGATTGGACCCAGAACCTGCGGATTGACCGGCACATCACGCCAGCCTGCAATCGACAGGGTTTCTTTACTGAGTTCTTCTTGAATAATGGTGCGGGCTTGTTCGGCCAGAACCGGATCCTGGCTGAGAAACAGCATACCGACGGCATACTCACGGGCCAGCGGCCAGCCTTGTTCTTTGGCAACCAGCTGATAAAAACTGTCCGGCTTTTTCATTAACAGGCCGCAGCCATCACCGGTCTTGCCATCCGCAGCGATGCCGCCCCGGTGTGTCATACGATCCAAGGCCGATATTGCGGTACGGACCAACTTGTGGCTGGCTTCGCCTTCTGTATGGGCGATCAGGCCGAAGCCACAATTATCTTTTTCCAGCTTTGGGTCATACAGTGTCATTGCAACTCTCCCTTGCGCCTGCTCCATTGAGCAGGGTTACTGCATAATTATGACAATCTCCCTGATTGTCACTCTTGCTTCCAGCGGACTTTCAAACTAACGGCAATTTACAAAAAGGTCAAATTTTCTTTAATTCTGGTCATAAATTCTGAAATATTCAAAGTCACGCATTTATCTATATGATTTTCAAATAAATAATATTTTTTTGAAATATTTTGTTTACATTTTTCAGGGCGTAATTGATGACTTTTTTGCGTCAAAACCAAGAGGATTTTGTTCTCAGGTAAAAATATTGTTAAAAAGAATAAAGCTCTGATTAAATTCAAATAAAAAAGCCAGCTCATGGGAGCTAGCTTTAAATTTTAGTATAAAATCCAGATGAATCAGGATTCAGACAGCATAAGTGAATGGTCTTTCGCTTCCAGCTTAGAATCACTCATCAGATAAGCATCAATTTCTCGGGCACATTCCCGGCCTTCGTTGATACAACGCACGACAAGTGACTGCCCGGTCCGCATATCACCAGCAGCAAATATGCCTGGTTGATTTGTCGCAAAACCTTCAGTCGCGACATTGCCGCGTTCATCCAGCGCGATATTCAGCTGAGCGAGTACGCCCTGAGGTTCTGGATGCAGAAAGCCCATCGCCAGAAATGCCAGATCACAAGGAATGACGCGCTCCGACCCCGGTACTTCCGTGAAGCCCGGACGCTCACCCGGTTTGGCATCATTCCAGGTGATGTCGGCGATGCGCAGTGCGGTAACCTGGCCATCATCATTGCCGATGAATTCTTTCGTCAGGATATTCCAGAAACGATCGCAGCCTTCTTCATGGGAAGTTGATGTGCGCAGAATCATCGGATAGGCAGGCCAGGGCTGATTCACCGGGCGCTTCTCCGGCGGCATCGGCATGATTTCAACCTGCGTAATACTGGCTGCGCCATGACGGTTTGAGGTGCCGACACAGTCAGAACCGGTATCACCGCCACCGATGACCACAACATGTTTACCGGCAGCATGAATCTCTGCTGTTTTCAGATCCATGTTGTTGGCGCGGCGGTTGTTCTGACCCAGAAATTCCATCGCAAAGTGCACGCCTTGTAACTCACGGCCCGGGATCGGCAGGTTGCGCGGCACAGTGGAGCCACCGGTCAGCAGCACGACATCGTGTTGTTTGCGCAGTTCGCGGGCGTTAATATCCACGCCGATGTGCGCATTGACGACGAATTTGATGCCTGCTTGTGCCATCAGATCCAGCTTCCGATCAATCACGCCCATGCTGAGCTTGAAATCCGGGATGCCAAAGCGCAGCAGCCCGCCTATTTTTTCGTCCCGCTCGTAAACCGTAACGGTGTGGCCGGCGCTGTTGAGCTGTTCAGCTGCTGCCAGCCCGGACGGGCCGGAGCCGATAATCGCCACGCTTTTGCCGGTCCGGCTGCGCGGGGTTTTTGGCTTTGCGTAGCCTTCACGGTAAGCGGTTTCAACGATGGTCTTCTCGATGTTACAGATGGTAATCGGATCCTGATTGATCCCCAGAACACAGGCGCTTTCACAAGGGGCCGGACAAACCCGCCCGGTAAATTCCGGGAAGTTGTTGGTCGAACTCAGGATATGCCAGGCTTCTTCCCAGCTGTCCCGGTAGACCGCATCGTTAAACTCAGGAATGATATTGCCGATTGGACAACCGTTGTGACAGAAAGGCACGCCGCAATCCATGCAGCGAGACGCCTGTGTGCCAATTTTGCTGCCAAAATCGTCGTTCAGAACGAATTCTTTGTTGTCCTGAATGCGGACTTCAGGGGCGATCTTTGACGGCAGTTCACGGCCGTGCTCGAGAAATCCGGTTGCCTTACCCATGGCTCACCTCCAGTGCTTCCTTGTCCTGTGCTTCAGCCGCGGCTTTGCGTTTTTGCAGCACGGCTTTGTAATCGCGTGGCATGACTTTCACGATGTGCCCGAGGTTATCCTCAAAGTTGCCGAGGAAAGTTTCCGCGACGGTACTGCCCGTCAGTTGCTGATGACGGGTGAGCATATCCCTGAGCAGTGCAATGTCTTCGCTGTCCAGCGGATCCAGATTCACCAGTTCCGGATTGAGCTTACTTTCAAAGTCGTTGAACTGATCCCAGACGTACGCGACACCGCCGCTCATCCCGGCTGCAAAGTTACGGCCGGTCTGACCCAGAATGATGGCCACGCCGCCGGTCATGTATTCACAGCCATGGTCGCCCACGCCTTCAACCACCACACGGGCACCGGAGTTACGGACACAGAACCGCTCACCGGCTTTGCCGCGGATGAAAGATTCACCCGAAGTTGCGCCATAGAAGCAAACGTTGCCGACAATAATGTTGTCTTCTGCAATCAGATCCGACTGAGCATCCGGGTAGAGGACCAGCTGACCGCCGGACAAGCCTTTGCCCCAGTAGTCGTTGGCATCGCCTTCCACTTCGAAGGTCACGCCTTTCGCCAGGAATGCGCCCAGACTCTGGCCTGCGGAGCCTTTGAACTTCACATGCATGGACTGTGGCAGACCGGCATCTTTGTAAACTTTGGAGATTTCATTCGACAGCATGGTGCCCACGCTGCGATCGATATTGGTAATCGGGAATGCTGCATTTACCGCTTCACCACGCGTCAGTGCAGGCTGAGCAGCAGCAATCAGCTGACGGTCCAGTACCGCTTCCAGATGGTGGTTTTGGCTGCACTGGTTAAAGATTCCGTCTTCAGATCGTGCGGGTTCGCGGTGCAGTACCGGACTGAGGTCCAGATTCTTGTATTTCCAGTGACCGATGTTGTCCCGGATTTTCAGATGCTGTGATTGGCCGACCATCTCATCGATGGTGCGGAAACCCAGCTCAGCCATAATTTCACGCAGACCTTCGGCCATGTAACGGAAGAAAGTAACGACATCTTCCACACGGCCGTCAAAGCGTTCACGCAGGGTTTTGTTCTGGGTCGCAATCCCGACCGGGCAGGTGTTCTTATGACACTTACGCATCATGATACAACCTTCCACCACCAGTGCGGCGGTTGCGACCCCCCATTCTTCGGCACCCAGTAGGGTAGCGACAGCAAGGTCACGCGGCGTTTTCATCTGGCCGTCACTCTGGACCACAATGCGGTTGCGCAGGCCGTTTTTCAGCAATGTCTGGTGGGTTTCAGCCAGACCCAGTTCCCACGGCAGACCCGTGTGGCGGATGGACGAAATCGGAGATGCACCGGTACCGCCGTCAAATCCGGCAATCAGTACCACGTCTGCTTTGGCCTTTGCCACACCGGATGCAATGGTGCCGACCCCGGCTTCAGAGACCAGTTTGACGTTGACGCGGCTCTTACGGTTGGCGTTTTTCAGGTCGAAAATCAGCTGCGCCAGATCCTCGATGGAGTAAATATCGTGGTGCGGCGGCGGTGAAATCAGGCCGACGCCCGGTGTTGAGTGACGGGTTGCGCCGATCCAGTCATCGACTTTATCACCCGGCAACTGACCACCTTCACCCGGCTTGGCACCCTGAGCCATCTTGATTTGCAGCTCGTCGGCATTGGTCAGGTAATAAGACGTCACCCCGAAACGGCCAGACGCCACTTGCTTGATTGCAGAGCGTTCCCAGTCGCCGTTTTCTTTTTTATCAAAACGTGCCGGATCTTCACCGCCTTCACCAGAGTTCGACTTTGCGCCAATCCGGTTCATGGCGACGGCCAGCGTCGAGTGGGCTTCGTAGGAAATCGAGCCAAAGCTCATTGCACCGGTGGCGAATCGCTTGAGGATCTTTTCAATAGGCTCGACGTCATCCAGCGGGATGCTACGGCTGGGGTCAGCGTTAAATTGCAGCTGGCTGCGCAGGGTGGCGGCATGGTCGCCCTGGCTGTCAACGGCGTGACAGTATTCTTTGAACTGACTGTAGTCTTTGCCACGGGTTGACTGTTGCAACAGTGAAATCGTGGTTGGATTAAACAGGTGCTTTTCACCCCGCTGTTTCCACTGATAAACCCCGCCGACATCCAGCATTTGCAGCGGAATATCACGCAGCGGATAACCGATACGGTGGCGGATCAGCACTTCCTTCGCAATGTCGTCCAGCGTCAGTCCCTGAATCCGGGATACGGTGCCGGTGAAGTATTTGTCGACCACGGCTTTGCTGATCCCCAGCGCTTCGAAGATCTGAGCGCCATGGTAAGACTGCAGGGTCGAGATCCCCATTTTCGAGAAGATCTTCAGCAGGCCGCCGTTGACGGCTTTGCGGAAGTGATTGAAATAGGTATCTGCGTCGGTGGCTTTATCCAGTTTATTGCGTTGCTGCAGAGACACGATAGTCTGGGTGACAATATACGGGTTGATCGCATTGGCACCATAGCCAATCAGGGTGGCAAAGTGATGGGTTTCACGGGCATCTCCGGTCTCTACAACCAAATCACATTTGGCGCGCAGCCCTTTGCGGATCAGGTGATGGTGTACGGCGCCAACAGCCAGCATGGCCGGAATATGCGCGTGCTGCGAATTGACCGGACGGTCGCTCAGGATCAGGATTGAGTAACCATCTTTCACCGCATCTTCCGCGTGCTGGCACAGATGATTCAGTGCCTGTTCCAGCTTGCCGGCTTCGTCACTGGCCTGGAACACAATATCCAGTGTTTTGGCCTGCAGGTGCGGTTTGTCGATGACACGCAGTTTTTCCAGCTCGGCATCACTGAGAACAGGTGAATCCAGCTCCAGTTTCTGGCAGTGAGACGGGCCTTCTTTCAGCAGGTTCTGATCTTCGCCCAGATAGGTTTTGAGCGACATCACCATGCGTTCACGGATCGGATCGATCGGCGGGTTGGTTACCTGTGCAAACAGCTGCTTGAAATAGTGCGACAGATGCTGAGACTGATGCGACAGGATCGCCAGCGGCCAGTCAGCGCCCATGGAGCCCAATGGCTCTTTGCCGTCGCTGGACATCGGCAGAATGATGTCGTTGACTTCTTCATTGCTGATGCCGAAGGCCTGCTGCTGATGCAGCAGTTTCTCAGCTTCCGGCTGAGTATGGCTGTAATCTGAAGCAGGTAAGTCATTCAGGTGCAGCAGGTTGTCTTTGACCCACTCTTCATAGGGTTGTGCTGCAGCGATGCTGTCTTTAACTTCATCGTCAGAGACAATGCGGCCTTGTTCCAGGTCGGCTACAAATATACGGCCTGGCTGCAGTCGACCACGGAAGTGAATGTTCTCCGGTGCGATTTCAACAACGCCTGACTCCGATGCCATCACCAGAAAATCGTCTTTAGTTACGGTATAGCGCGACGGACGCAGACCGTTTCGGTCCAGTGTTGCGCCTACGGTAACACCATCGGTGAAACAGACGGAAGCCGGTCCGTCCCAGGGTTCCATCAGATTGGCGTGATACTGGTAGAAAGCACGGCGTTTCGGATCCATGCCCGGGTTTTCCTGCCAGGCTTCCGGGATCAGCATCATCAGGGCATGCGGCAGGCTGCGGCCAGACAGAACCAGCAGTTCCAGTGCCATATCGAAGTTTGCCGAGTCGGATGCCCCTTCCTGACAAATCGGCAGCAGCATTTTCAGCTCTTCTTCGCTGAACAGATCTGACTGCAGCAGGGCTTCCCGTGCTTTCATCCAGTTCAGGTTCCCGCGCACAGTGTTGATTTCACCGTTGTGGGCGATAAAGCGGAAAGGCTGGGCCAGGCGCCATCTCGGGAAGGTGTTGGTGGAAAAACGCGAATGAACCAGTGCCAGCGCACTGACCATAGCCGGGTTTTGCAGATCCAGGAAATATTGCGGTACCTGCTCGGTAGTGAGTTGGCCTTTATAGATCAGAGTCTTACTGGAGAATGCGTTGATGTAGAAGTCGTCCCCGATGTTGGCGACGCTTTCCAGACAGACGCGAATTGTGTAGTTACGCAGGACGTAGAGTTTGCGCTCGAGTGTGTCCTGAGGCATCTCGCTGCCGCCAGTCACGAATGCATGTTCGAACTGAGGTTCAGTGCTCAGGGGGTCGGCGCCAATCATGCTGTTGTCGGTTGGCAGAACGCGGTAACCCAGCACCGTCAGACCCAGGCGCTGGGCATTACGGGCCAGAATTTCACGGCATTGTTCCCGTTTGTCTTCATCTTTCGGGAACAGAATGACCCCTACGCCGTAGTGTTCAAACGCTGGCAGCGTCAGGCCGATTTTCTGGCATTCCTGCATCAGAAATTCATGAGGCTTTTGCAGCAGGATCCCGGCACCGTCACCACTGCACGGGTCACAGCCCTGACCGCCACGGTGTTCCATCCGTGCCAGCATATCCAGAGCCTGGGTGATCACCTGGTGGGACTTGCGGTTCTTGAGATGGGCGACAAAGCCGATACCACAGGCATCGTGCTCCATTTCAGGGACGTAAAGCCCCTGACCATTCAACGCATGATCTGTCATAACTACATCCTTCCAGTGTAGGGCAGACGGTTCCTCCGCCTGCGATTCCTTCTTTATTGTTATGCCTGCGTAGACTGGTCAGCCGGGCATCATGCGCTGGCTGGCCGCAGGAAGCTGTCTATCTTGCGATGACAGGCGGTCTTGGGTACGTCAGTTCATTGCCGCAGAGCCAAGACATGAAAGCCATCCTGGCGGATGGCAATCTGGTTATATAATGCACACAATGAAAATATATTACAGAACTGTTTGGTGAATTACTATCACTAAATCCGACTTTAGTTGTACGTAACTTCGGGCAAAGCAGGCCCTGTAGTCACATTGATGATTAAAAATTCGTTAAATTGTTGTTTGTGTGAATTGTTATTGTGTTTGTATTTTGTTAGAGGAGTATATGACGAAGAGATTCAGGTGGTAATTGTAGTTATTTTATTTCAGATTGATTTTTTGGCATCTTGAATCAGTTGCTCGGGGTATCACCAGAAGAATGCTCTGACAGAGTCAATGTAATCAGTGACAGAACCTTGACGCTGCGAAGTGTCAAACATCACTATTTGGCATATAAAAAAACCACCATATACAGCAGCTTCTTGCAACTGTGTTAAATTGTCGTCACGTATTCAGAGGTGCAGTGATATGCCAGCGGGACTGGTCTGGAAAGGATGCAGAGAGGAACAGACATGCAGAATAGACACGGTATGACGCTTGCGGGTGCTGCCTGTACCGCCGTCCCGGCATGGGGCGCTACCGAAGAAAGTATGAGTCTGTCGGCAATTGGCATGGCTGTTCTGATGATGGCGATCCTGACCTCACTCGGCGCCTGGCTGATTCACCACTTAGGTCGTCTGGCTTTTCGTCGGCTTCATGCGACGATTTCCCGTTTGCCGATAGCAGCAGCGATTGTCCGCAGTAAGGACGGAGAACTTTTCTATGCCAACGCTGCCTGCCAGGAATTACTTGGGGTCAGTAAAGTCGGGCGGCGGTATTATTATCCGGAAGGGATTGGGTCCCAAATGATGGCGGATGTGCTGCGTCCGCTGCAGTCCGGAACTGATTTTGACAGTGTTGAGGAAACGCTGCGACTGGGAGGAAATAAAACAGTCCGGGTGCTGATTTCAGGCCAGCTGATGAGTTTTCGCTGGCAGTCAGCCTGGCTACTGTTTCTTGTTGAGCCTGCCGCGCAGAGTAATCCTTATGTTCAGCTCGAGCAGCGTGTTTTCCAGCGCGTGCTGAACTCCCTGTCTGAACTGGTTTATTTTCAGGATAAAGCCGGGAATATCCTCGGAACCAATACGGCCTTTGATCGATTCTGGCGGGGACGACGTGAAGAAGGACTGATTCAGGGTGATCCGACCGGGATCGGCGAGGTGCCTGTCATTCATACCTGGACTACGGCTCCGGATGGTTCCAGCCGCTTGCTGGAAACCAACAAGACAACGATGACCGATGAGGAAGGCCAGGTCATCGGGATGCTCAGTATCAGCCATGATGTGACGGACTGGCACGAAATGCAGGAAAGCCTCAAGCAAGAGATTGAAAAGCGAGAGGTAACAGAACAGATCCTGGCCCAGCGAAATACACTACTCAATTCTATTCTCAATGCCAGTCAGGATCCCATCGGCCTATACAATGAGCACGGGGTCTATGTGGGATGTAACGAACCGTTTGCCCGGGTACTGGGGTTCAGTGCCCGGGAACTGATTGGCAAAACGGCCCGCAATGTGATTGATCCTGAAATGCTGCAGGAGTTTTATCAGACCGATATCAAAGTGCTGAAAGAAGGGGTTACCGTCAAAACGGATGCCTATGTGATTCTTGAGACCGGGCAGCCGGTCTGGTACGAGATCGTCAAATCTCCTTACCGCGATCCGACGGATGGCTCTGCCGGGATTTTGCTGATTGCCCGGGATGTGACCGAGCGGAAGCAGGCGGAACAACAGCTCGCAGATGCCATTATGGAGTTGCAGGAGCTGAGTTTTGTGGACAGCCTGACCAAAGTGGCAAACCGTCGCAGCTTTGATGAGCAATTACGTAAACTTTGGCACAGTCATATGCGGGAACAGCAGCCCCTCACCCTGATCCTGTGTGATATCGACAGTTTCAAAGCATATAACGACAACTACGGACACCAGCAGGGCGACTGGGCGCTGCTGGAAGTCGCACAGGTGTTTGACAGTGTGATCCGGCGTGAGACTGACGAAGTGGCCCGCTATGGCGGGGAAGAGTTTGCTTTCCTGTTGCCGAATACGCCGCTGTGCGGCGGTGAGGTCGTTGCGGAAAAAATTCATGACAAAGTGGCGGAGAAAGCCATTCCCCATGGTTTTTCCGATATCAGCGATATTCTCACGGTAAGTCTGGGAGTTGCGACCATGACGCCAATGCCGAATCAGGATTACGGTGAATTGATTGCGATGGCTGACAAAGCGCTATATAAAGCAAAAGCCGACGGACGGAACACCACCCGCCTGATGGCTGAACTCGATGAATTCTGATGCTGCCTGAGGGCAGCATTTTATTGTGACAGGATAATCCATGAAACAAATCAAGATGTTGGCGCAGTTCTATGTCGATCTGCTGGTGAAACTGGGCATTGTGCGCTTCAGCCTGCTGCTGGCATTAGCGCTGGTAGCTCTGGCTGTGGTGGTGCAAGTCGGAGTGACGCTGGCATTGCAGGGAGAAGTGCTGAACATTGATATTGTCCGTTCTGTGTTTTTTGGTTTGTTGATCACTCCCTGGGCGGTGTATTTCCTGTCGGTTGTTGTGGATCAGCTTGAGGACTCCCGTCAGCGGCTGTCCAAGCTGGTGAGCAAACTGGAAGAGATGCGCTCGCGTGACCTGACGCTGAATAAACAGCTGAAAGATAACATCACACAACTGAATCAGGAAATTGAAGTCCGGATCAAAGCAGAAGATGAGCGCCGGATTGCCATGGCAGATCTGGAAAGCGAAGTCGCGCAGCGTGAGAGTGCCCAGCTGGAGTTGGCAGAGCAGAGTGCCTTGCTGAAGTCTTTTCTGGATGCATCGCCGGATTTGATTTATTACCGCAATGAAAGAAATGAGTTCTCTGGATGCAATCGGGCTATGGCGGAACTGACCGGAAAAACCGAGCAGGAGCTGGTTGGTCTGACTCCCTGGGATGTCTACAGCGAAGAAGTGGCCAGTAAGATTGTTGAAACCGATCAGCAGGTGTTCACTCAGAATGTCTCTCTGACTTATGAGCAATGGCTGGAATATCCGGATGGCCGCAAAGCTATTTTTGAACTGCGCAAAGTGCCTTTCTACAGTCGTGACGGTCGGCGTCTGGGCCTGATGGGGTTTGGCCGGGATATCACCGAACGCAAGCAGTATCAGGAAGCGCAGGAGAAAGCCAGCCGCGAGAAAACAGCCTTTATTTCAACCATCAGTCATGAATTGCGTACCCCGCTGAACGGGATTGTCGGCCTGAGCCGGATGCTGCTGGAAAGTCCGCTGAGTGATCAGCAGCGCGGCTATATGCGGACGATTTATGTCAGCGCCATTACGCTCGGTAATATTTTCAATGACATCATTGATATGGATAAATCGGATCGCCGTCGGCTGGAGTTGTTGCCGGCACCGCTTGATTTCCAGGCCTTTATTGAAGAAATGGGGAATATTTCCGGACTGATGGCCGAACAGAAAGGATTGCGTTTCGATTTGGAACAGCTGACTGAACTGCCATCTTATGTACAGGTGGACGGCACCCGGCTGCGCCAGGTTCTGTGGAACCTGATCAGCAACGCCACCAAATTCACCAAAGAAGGCGGCGTAATTCTGTCGATCAGCAGTGAGCTGCTGGATGATCAGCAGGCCGAAATCACCTTCGAAATTGAAGACAGCGGGATTGGGATTCCGGAGTCCGAGCTGGATAAAGTATTTGCGATGTATTACCAGGTGAAACAGGGACAGGACAATCTTCACGCGGTCGGTACGGGGATTGGTCTGGCGGTTTCGCGGCAACTGGTGAATATGATGGGCGGTGATATTCAGGTCAACTCTGAGGTGGGTGAAGGCAGTACCTTTACCGTGACCATTTGCGTGCCGCTGCTTGAACAGATTACGGAAGATGATGAAACGCCTGTGTTGGCGCAGCGTTCACTGCGCATCTTTATGGTGGAAGATATCGAGCTGAATATCACGGTTGCCAGGGCGCTTCTGGAAGGTCTGGGGCATCAGGTCACCGTTGCGATGCGGGGAGATGAAGCGCTGGAGGCGTTTGATCCAGGACAGTACGATCTGGTGTTACTGGATATCCAGTTGCCGGATATGACAGGCTTTGAGATCGCCAAAATACTGCGCGCTCGTTATCGTCAGCTGCCGCCACTGGTCGCGCTGACGGCCAATGTGATTAAAGATAAAGATGAATATCTGGAGCAGGGGATGGATGATGCCATCAGCAAACCTCTCAGTGTCAAAGCCATCAATATGGTCATTGAGCATCTGATGGAGTCGGAATATGCCCCGGCGAATGAAGCTGCCCCAGTACCTGCACAGGAAACAGTAATGAGCGAAGATACCCTGAACAAGCTGCTTGATTTTGAAATGCTCAGTTCTTATGTCGATATCGTCGGGACGAAGCCGGTGTTCGACTCGATTGAAATGTTTGAGAAAATGATGCCGGAATATCTGGCGATTCTGGACTCAAACATGACGGCCAAAGATCAAGACGGTATTAAGTTTGAAGCTCATAAGATCAAAGGAGCGGCGGGATCGATTGGGCTCAAGCGTATCCAGCAGGTTGCGCAGAAGGCACAGTCGCCGGAATTGCCGGCCTGGTGGGAAAATATCGAAGACTGGGTGGATGAAATTAAAAACAGCTACCAGAACGATCTGACACTGCTGAAAGGCTGGCTGGAGGGTCTTGAAAAGTAAGCTGCTTGTTTGAGTGCCATAAAAAAAGCGTCGCATTGCGACGCTTTTTTGCTTCATCTTTCGTGAAGTCGAATCAGAAGGCTGCTCAGCCTTCTTCGATATCACCGCAGAAGCGGTAACCTTCACCGTGGATGGTCGCAATAATTTCCGGGGTATCTGCAACAGATTCGAAGTGCTTGCGAATACGGCGGATGGTCACATCAACAGTACGGTCGTGTGGTTTCAGATCGCGGCCGGTCATTTTCTTCAGCAGTTCTGCACGGGTCTGGATCTTGCCCGGATTCTCGCAGAAATGCAGCAGTGCACGGAACTCAGAACGAGGCAGTTTGAACTGCTCACCGCTTGGGCTGACCAGAGAGCGACTGTTCAGTTCCAGAGACCAGCCGTTGAACTCATAGCGCTCAACCAGACGGCGATCTTCGGCTGCCAGACCCTGGCTCATGGCACGGGTCAGCAGGTTGCGGGCACGAATGGTCAGTTCCCTAGGGTTGAAAGGCTTGGTGATATAGTCATCCGCACCGATTTCCAGACCGAGGATTTTATCGACTTCGTTGTCGCGTCCTGTCAGGAACATCAACGCCATATCGCCTTGCTCACGCAGCTCACGAGCAAGGAGCAGGCCGTTTTTACCCGGCAGGTTAATGTCCATGATGACCAGGTGAACAGGATGCTCAGACAGCATCTTGTGCATTTCTGCACCGTCGCTGGCTTCAAATACTGTATACCCTTCGGCTTCGAAGATGCTTTTCAGGGTGTTACGTGTTACTTGCTCGTCTTCTACAATTAGAATGTGAGGGGTTTGCATTGGCAGTACCTAATTACTCAAAACGGAATCTGGTCTAACACAGAATATGTTAATTCTATAAAAATAATTCGATCACAGGCAAAGTAACAGAACTGTTGCAGTTTGCACTCGTCTTTTCAACTACCTGCTGGTACGCCATCCTCATTTTTCAGCAGACGCTCAAAAATCACCACTGAAAAACCCGACTTTTACGGAACTGGCTACAATTTCCCTTGGATGCTGACGATTGTATGCATTTAACAGCGCACTAACAATATGATTTTATTGTAATGTGCCCGGTTTTTTCGAATTTGTCATGGCATACTAGCCTGTCAGAAACACTATCTTATTGTTATAGCTCAAACAATTTGTTGTTTCAGCAATGAAATGCGGCTGTTAAAAGTTTCTTCAACAGAACAGGATTCGGACTCATGACGGAAAGCAGCAGACAAAATCTCAGTCATGCAATGTCATCAGGAGCGTCGGATTCGCAGGCTCGACACCACTTATGGCAAAACTATCAGCAGATAATTTTCCGTGCGGATCAGGCGCCACCGTTCACAACCTTCGCTATTTTAACAGCATTTAACCCGGAAAGTATTGTGCTCAGTTGTAAGGAAAATCATCAGCGACAGGCCAGCCTTGAAGCGGAGTTATCTGCACTGGGCTATGCATTCCAGCGGCTGGATTGCAGTGCACCGGACGGAAGCTGGCATGAACCCAGTCTGGCCGTTGCCATGGACATTGAGCGTGCATGCGCCGTTGCTGCACGCTGGCAACAAAATGCTCTGTACTGGGTTGCTCAGCAGCAATTGACGCTGGTTCCGGTGAGGCTTGGGAAGCAAGGATTTTCCCGGTCTGTACTGGGGGCTTGGCAAACATTTCTTCACATTCAAGGATCAGAATAAAGGAGTTGCAAGATGAAAGATTTATTGCCGGATTTGTGTGACCACTATGAGCAGGACGTACGCTGGTTACCGTTGCAGCATCGCGACTTTGGCGGTAAGCCCGTGTTTTACGGAGAAGTGGTGACGCTTCGGTGTTTTGAGGATAACAGCCTGGTTAGGGAAATTCTCAATGAAGACGGTACAGGGAAGGTTCTGGTGGTTGACGGACATGGCTCACTGACCCGGGCTTTGCTCGGAGATCAGCTGGCGGCACTTGCCGTTCAAAACAACTGGGAAGGCATTGTGGTCAACGGGGCTGTCCGTGATGTGGTGGCGCTCAGTGGAATGGAACTCGGCGTCAAAGCCATTGCAGCCTGTCCGTTCAAGACGGAAAAGCGTCAGACTGGTGACCGAAATGTCACGCTGACTGTGGCACACACACTGGTCTATCCCGGCGATATTCTGTATGCCGATCCGAACGGCATTTTGCTGAGTAAAGAGTTGCTTGATTTGTCGGTATTCTGAGCGGGATTTCAGAACCTGAAGCCGATACCCAGCTGATAGACCTGTTCGAGGGATTCATAGTCCATGGTGGCGTGCAGGTTGAGTCTGTTGTTGAGTTCGTACTGACTGCTGAGTTCAACACCCAGCCGGGTATCTTCTTCGATCCGTTCTGAGGTGAAGGCACTGCGCAGGCTGATTTTCGGACTGAAGTTGTACTGCACACCGGAAAGCAGACCGCGTGAAGCAGACTGATACTGATTACCGCTTTTCAGCCGGGTACTGACATAGAGCTGGGTGGAAGGGGAAAGGGCATAAGTGTAGCCACTGTCGATTTGCCAGAGGTCAAACTGTTCGGCGCTGCGAGACTGTGAATCCAGAAACCAGCCCGAGGGCGGCGATGGCATAATTGTTTGTTCTGCCTCCGCAGCTATTGCCGGCTGAGCCAGCAGAAAGAGCAGACAGATGATACTCCCGAATTTCATACCCCATCATCCCTGTAATTCGTATCGCTTCGGGGCCTAGTGTCAGCCCCGTTTAATCCCTTAATACTAGGCCAGAAGTATGAAAGGATTCATGCGATCGAGCTCTGCCTTTCGAGTTACAGCGAAGATTGCGGGAAAGATCAAATTCTGATCAGTCTGTGCTGTTCCTGATACGGGAATACGTCTTCGAACTGACCCTGTGAAATGTTCTGCTGCAGCTGTTGCCAGTAGGCTGGATCAAAGAGATCACTGTGCAGTTCATCAAACAGGGCGCGAACTTTCGGGTTGATCAGCAAGAAGGTACGAAACTCTTCCGGAAACACATCGTTGGTTCCGACGCTGTACCAAGGCTCTGCCGATAACTCATCTTCAGGAAAACGCGGCGGCGGAATCCGGCGGAAGTTCACCTCGGTCATGTAACTGATTTCGTCATAGTCGTAGAAGACAACCCGCTTATGGCGGGTAACGCCGAAGTTTTTGAACAGCATATCACCCGGGAAGATATTCGCGGCGGCCAGTTGTTTGATCGCTTTGCCGTACTCGTCAACCGCATGACGGAGATCTTCATCATTGGCCTGCTCAATATAGAGGTTAAATGGGATCATGCGTCGCTCAATATAGAGGTGTTTAATCATCACTTCGGTATCGGTGACAATCAGACTTGAAGGAGCTACGCCTTGAAGTTCTTCCAGCAATTCGTCGCTGAAGCGGTGACGATCAAAGCTGAAATTGCGGTATTCCTGCGTGTCGGCCATCCGGCCAACCCGGTCGTGTTCTTTTACCAGTTTGTATTTTTCCTTTACCGTGTCCCGGCTCATCTCTTTCTGCGGTGCGAATTTGTCTTTGATGACTTTAAATACAAAGCCGTAAGACGGGAGGGTAAATACGCTCATCACCATTCCCTTGATTCCGGGCGCCAGGACAAACTTGTCGTCGGAGTGTTCCAGATGATGGAGAAACTCCCGGTAAAGCTCTGTTTTGCCATGTTTCTGGCATCCAATGGCGGTGTAAAGCTCAGCATGGGTTTTCTTGGGCAGCAGTTCACTGAGAAAACGGACCAGCGCAGCCGGTGCCGGGGCATAGACCATAAAATAGGAACGTGCGAAACCGAACACGATGCTGACATCGTCGACGTGGCACAGGCATGCATCGATATAAATCTGGCGCTGTGCTGTCGTGAGCACGGGAAGTACCAGCGGGATCTGAGTATCATCCGCCAGAAGCAAACGGCCAATCAGATAGGCGGCTTTATTCCTGTAGAAAGGTTCCCGGATCAGTTCAAGCCGGGCCTGTTGTATCGTTTGTTGTCCAAATTCCAGTTCCAGTCGCTGGACGATGAGTTCAATATCACGGGCTTTGTCTTCCCATTCCAGCGTGAACGGGGTTTCGTCCATCATCCGCTCAAAAAGGGAATGCGGCCCGTTCGGGGACTGATAAATCCGGGTGAGTGTGGTCGGATAAGGGGGGATGCGGCCCGTCTGCGAGCTGTGGACAAAAAGCTTGTCACGGTTGATATCCCGGTGATCGAAGATTCGGCAATAGACCGAATTGAAGAAGCTTTCTGCAATGTCATATCTGGGATAGTCCAGCAGCAGATCTTCATAGGAAGATTTAACCGCAGTTAAAAACTCACGGTTGGCGTATTGCTTGCCGAGCATGATCTGAATTTGACGGCTGACCAGTTCCACATGATGGTCATAAAAATTGATCCGCTGCTTCAGGGCATGATGAATGGACATCCAGGCCTGATCCTCAAATCTTTCCTGAGCGCCGGCCGTTACATCCAAAAAACGACCGTACATCGCATCAAAACCCTGGAGTATGGTATGCGCAACCAGCTGTTCCATTGCTGCTGTCATGCCGGATCCCTCCGAAATACTGTTTGTCATTGTTGTCGTTTCCCGGGGATTGGTCCTGCATACCCCGGGGCTTCTCTGGCTCAGGCTGAAAAAATTTACAGCAAGAAATCTGGCCAGAACTTGATTGGGCTGGAAATGGCTGTCTGACTTTCGTGCAAACAGGAAAATAAAACAGCACATCAGGTTTACTATGCTATGGCCTTGGGTGAACTGCAATTGCAGATATGCGATTTAGGAAAAATTTATATTCATCATGCCTCAGCAGTATCAGATGAGCGCTTTCGACACCCGGTGCATGGTTTTTGTTTCAGGACGGTGGAAGCAGATCAAAACAAGCCCGCTTTTCCCCGGGAAAATTGTCTGATTTGGGATGTCACCGATTTTCAGACGGAAAAGCTATATTTCAACGAATGAAAAAATATTTCACTGATGAGTGTTGACTCAATGCTACCGATCGGGTAAACGTAATCAACACGCACACAACATTAGCAATTTTACTAAAAATCATGGCAATGAATCTTATCGGCACCACCACCATTATTATTACCGGCACAACCAGTGTTGGGGCGGGCTGATACGCGTAAGATTTTCAAAAAAAGCCCGCACTCCAGAGTGCGGGCTTTTTTTTACCATGAATTTAACGGTATGTTTTTCCAGTAAAAAATAACAAGACCGGATAAACTTGCCAGACAGTTCAAATTAACGGAAGTGGAGTAGGGAATGCGAGTGCTTAAATTTGGCGGCTCATCGTTAGCGGATGCCGACCGGTTTCTCAGAGCGGCGGATATCATCGCCAGTAATACGCATCAGGGTGAGGTTTCAGTCGTACTGTCAGCACCGGGAAAAGTCACGAATAAACTGGTTTCTGTCATTGAAACAACGGTAACGACCGGCGATGCCGAATTACAGCTCACCGATCTGGAGCAAACTTTTACCGGTTTGTTTGACGGTATTCAGGCACAGCTGCCAGCATTTGACCGTACGGCTGTGGATGCCAAGCTGGCCAGTACCATGGGGCAGCTGAAACAACTGGTTCACGGGATGAAGTTACTGGGCCAGTGTCCGGACAATGTGTACGCCCGTGTCATCAGTAAGGGTGAGCGCCTGTCGATTGTGGTAATGAAATCTGCGCTGGAAGCGAAAGGTTATACTGCCGATCTGATTGATCCTGTGGCTTCCTTGCTGGCGCATGGCGATTATCTGGAAGGTCATGTGGACATTGAAGCTTCCACTGAGAACTTCCGTCGTCAGCCGCTGGCAGAGGGTGTGGTGCACATCATGCCGGGCTTCACTGCAGGGAATGCGAAAGGGGAACTGGTGATTCTGGGCCGAAACGGTTCGGATTACTCCGCGGCGGTTCTGGCAGCCTGTTTACGTGCCGAATGTTGTGAAATCTGGACCGATGTGGATGGCGTTTACAACTGCGATCCGCGCCTGGTGCCGGATGCCCGCTTACTGAAATCTCTCAGCTATCAGGAAGCGATGGAGCTCTCTTACTTTGGTGCTTCCGTACTCCACCCGAAAACCATTGCTCCGATTGCTCAGTTCCACATTCCGTGCCTGATTAAAAACAGTTTCAATCCACAGGGCGCAGGAACCCTGATTGGTCAGGACACCGGTGAAGATAATCTGGCGATCAAAGGCATCACCACCCTGAAAAATCTGACCATGGTCAACGTGTCCGGTCCGGGGATGAAAGGCATGGTCGGTATGGCTGCCCGAGTCTTCGGGGCGATGTCCGCGGCCGGTGTGTCGATTGTGCTGATCACCCAGTCCTCTTCTGAATACAGTATCAGTTTCTGTATTGAAAGTGAGGACAAGCACGTTGCCGAGCAAGCACTGCGGAATAATTTCGAGCTCGAGCTGAAAGAAGGCCTGCTGGAACCGGTTGAATTTATTGATGACTCAGCAATTGTGACGCTGGTTGGTGACGGTATGCGTACCTCGCGGGGCGTGGCATCGCGGTTCTTCACTTCTCTGGCGGAGGTGAACGTTAACATCGTCGCTATTGCCCAGGGTTCTTCTGAGCGTGCTATTTCAGCCGTGATCCCGGCCAATAAAGTTTCTGAAGCGGTGAAAGCCTGTCACGAGAACCTGTTCAACAGTAAACATTTTCTGGATGTGTTTGTGGTCGGCGTTGGCGGCGTGGGCGGCGAACTGGTCGATCAGATCCAGCGTCAGCAGGAAAAACTGGCTGAAAACGGCATTGTGATCCGGGTCTGTGGTCTGGCAAACAGCCATGGCCTGCTGCTGGATAATAATGGCCTGCCGCTGGAAAACTGGCGTGACACCATGGGGCAGGCGACAGAAGCCTTTAACCTGGCCAGTCTGATCCAACTGGTGCAGCGCCACCATATCATCAACCCGGTGGTCATTGACTGTACGTCGGAACAGTCGATTGCAGATCAGTATGTGGATTTCCTTGCAGCAGGTTTCCATGTGATTACACCGAACAAGAAAGCGAACACCGCCAGCATGGCGTATTACCATCAGCTGCGTCAGGCAGCACGGGTAACCCGCCGTAAATTTATGTACGACACGACAGTGGGTGCAGGTCTGCCGGTCATCGAGAACCTGCAGAACCTGATGGCCGCGGGTGATGAGCTGGAACGGTTTGCCGGCATTCTGTCGGGTTCCCTGTCATTTATTTTTGGGAAGCTGGATGAAGGCATGAGCCTGAGTGAAGCAACCACGGTTGCCCGCAACAATGGCTTTACGGAGCCGGATCCGCGTGATGACCTGTCCGGCATGGATGTTGCCCGTAAGTTGCTGATCCTGGCCCGTGAAGCCGGTTATGCTCTGGAACTGGACGATGTTGTGGTAGAGCCTGCATTGCCGCCGGGCTTTGATCAGAGTGGTGACGTCGAAACTTTTATGCAGCGTCTGCCGGAAGCGGATGCGTATTTCAGGGATCTGGCGGAGAAAGCGGCGGATGAAGGCAAGGTCCTGCGTTACATTGGTGAAATCGACAACGGAAAGTGCACGGTGAAAGTGGCTGCCGTTGATCAGGACAACCCAATGTTCAAAATTAAGGACGGCGAGAATGCATTGGCTTTCTATAGCCGTTACTATCAACCCATTCCTCTGGTACTGCGCGGATACGGTGCCGGTACTGAAGTCACAGCTGCCGGTGTATTCGCTGATTTGATGCGTACCGTCGGCTGGAAACTGGGAGTGTAAGGATGAGTGTTACTGTTTATGCACCGGCATCAATTGGCAATGTCAGTGTGGGTTTTGATGTATTGGGGGCGGCTGTGTCGCCCATTGACGGTACCCTGCTGGGAGACAAAGTCACGGTGTCGGCTGGCCGCGAGCCGTTTACGCTGCGCTGCGAGGGTGATTTTGTTGCAAAACTGCCAGCCGAGCCTGAGCAGAATATTGTCTTTCACTGCTGGCAGGTCTTTTCCCGGGAGCTGGATAAAAAAGGTATTGCTCTACAGCCTGTGTCGATGACGCTGGAGAAAAATATGCCGATTGGCTCCGGTCTGGGTTCCAGTGCCTGCTCTATCGTTGCTGCGCTGGATGCGCTGAACCGTTTTCATGACAACCCGCTGAATGAGACCGAACTGCTGGCGCTGATGGGCGAGATGGAAGGGCAGATTTCTGGTGGTGTGCACTACGACAATGTCGCGCCCTGCTATCTCGGGGGGCTGCAATTGATGGTCGAGGAGCTGGGCATTATCAGCCAGTCCGTCCCATGTTTTGAGAACTGGTACTGGGTCATGGCTTATCCGGGCATTAAAGTGTCTACCGCGGAAGCCCGGGCGATATTGCCTGCGCAGTATCGCCGTCAGGATGTGATTGCCCACGGCCGTTATCTGGGCGGGTTCCTGCATGCCTGTCACAGCCAGCAGCCGGCCCTTGCCGCGAAAATGATCAAAGATGTCGTCGCGGAACCCTATCGTGAAAGCCTGCTGCCCGGTTTTAAAGAAGCCCGTCAATATGCGCTGGAAGCGGGGGCTCTGGCGAGCGGCATCTCGGGTTCTGGCCCGACAATGTTCAGTATCTGTGATGATCTGGAAGTTGCTGAGCGGATCGCCCGCTGGCTGCAGCAGCATTATGTCCAGAATGATGAAGGATTCGTCCATGTCTGTCGTCTCGACAGCCAGGGTTCAACAGAAATAGGAAGTGAGTATTAACCATGAAGCTGTATAACTTAAAAGATCATCAGGAAGAAGTGTCATTTGCCCAGGCCGTTCGTCAGGGGCTGGGCCGGAATCAGGGCCTGTTTTTTCCTTCTGAACTGCCGGATTTAGGCGATATTGACGCCTTGCTGGCTCAGGATTTTGTGACCCGCAGCAGCCGGATTCTGTCCGCATTCATCGGTGAAGAACTGTCGGCAGAAACCGTACAACAGATGGTGAGCAACGCCTTTCAGTTCCCGGCACCTGTGACTCAGGTGAAGGATGGCGTATATGCGCTGGAACTCTTCCACGGCCCGACGCTGGCTTTTAAAGATTTTGGTGGCCGTTTCATGGCGCAGTCGCTGGCTGCTGTGTCTGATGCTCAGGGAAATATCACGATTCTGACTGCGACTTCAGGTGATACCGGTGCCGCAGTGGCCCATGCGTTCTATGGCATGGACAACATCAAAGTCGTGATTCTTTATCCGAAAGGTAAGATCAGCCCGCTGCAGGAAAAACTCTTCTGTACCCTGGGCGGCAATATTCACACGGTCGCGGTGAATGGCACTTTCGATGACTGTCAGTCGCTGGTGAAGCAGGCGTTTGATGATGCTGAGCTGCGTCAGGAAGTGGGGCTGAACTCAGCCAACTCGATCAACATCAGCCGTCTGATGGCGCAAATCTGTTATTACTTCGAAGCGGTGGCACAGCTTCCGAAAGAAGCTCGTGGCAATCTGGTGGTTTCGGTGCCAAGTGGTAACTTCGGTAATCTGACGGCGGGTCTGCTGGCGAAAGCACTGGGTCTGCCGGTGAAACGTTTCATCGCAGCAACCAATGTCAACGATACGGTGCCCCGTTATCTGCTAAGCGGTAAGTGGGAGCCGAAAGCGACCATTCCGACCATTTCGAATGCCATGGATGTGAGCCAGCCAAACAACTGGCCACGCATTGAAGAGCTGTGTCAGAAGCAGGGCTGGGGTCTGAGCGAGCTGGGTTATGGCGCTGTGACTGATGAGCAGAGTGCAGAAACCCTGCGTCAGATGGATGCCGAAGGTTACCTGTGTGAGCCGCATGGTGCGATTGCTTACCGCGTGCTGAATGAGCAGCTGCAAGCCGGTGAAACCGGTCTGTTCCTGTGTACTGCGCATCCGGCCAAGTTCAAGGAAGTGGTAGAAGAGATTCTTGAGAAAGAAATCGATCTGCCGGCACCGCTGGCGAAGCACGGTGCAATGGAACTGCTGTCTGAAGAGCGCGATAACGATTTTGAGCAACTGAAAGTGGTACTGCGCGCAGTGCAGCCCGCATAACCAGGTGTGTTCACTGTTCTGCTTGAAAAGCCCCGTTTCGGGGCTTTTTTGTATCCGTCGAAAGAGTTCTTTTTCAAATGCAGCAATGTGATTCAGATGTTCTGTTTTTGTCTTGATATTCATGTAACTGTGTCTGATTTTTTGTTTCATTTTTCAGAGTGAACTAAGTTTGATATGGCGAGCACAGCCAGAGCAAAGAATCTGGTTCGCTTTTTTAAGTTGGCTGATTGAGGAAATGGAATGAAACTAGGTGAAGTCTTAAAGAAGGAACGGGTGAGGAAAGGGATATCTCTCACAGAGATGAGTCAGTCCTTAGGTTTGCCAGAGAATGAATATCAAGAAATAGAGGCCGGAAACAGCCCCGCGGAGCGTTGGGGAGGTGTACTGGCTCGTATTGCGATCGTCCTGGAAACGCCGTCGGCCAAGTTGGTGACTGAGTCCGGAAGATATGCGGATAAGCGAGAGGGTCAGTCCGGTCCACTGATTCGTGCATATCGGGAAAAGCATGAACTCAGTAAACAAAATGTGATTAATGATGTGAATAACTACATGGCGGGCTGGGACGGACAGGCATTGCTGACCCTGGCGGAATATGAGCAGATTGAGGCCAGCAAGTCCGGGCTGGAAAAATACGGTCCGATTTTTCTGGGGTTTGCAGAGCAAATTGAACAACCGGTGTTCAATTTGTTTTACCCATGTGCTCTCCCTTTTCATGAGTTGGATGATTATCCCTGAGCGAGCTCATTCAGGTATGTCATGATCCCGTGTTGACGTTGATACAGAAAAGCAATATCGGTAAGCAAACGCCGCAGCTTAAAAAGCTGCGTCTTTGTTTTTTGAGACCGGGTGAACCGGCTTTCAGATTCCGGCATTTCTTCGGTCAGGAGATTTGATTATAATTTGATTATCATAG
The DNA here is from genome assembly GCF_036409375.1 of Photobacterium sp. 53610. Taxonomy (NCBI): domain Bacteria; kingdom Pseudomonadati; phylum Pseudomonadota; class Gammaproteobacteria; order Vibrionales; family Vibrionaceae; genus Photobacterium; species Photobacterium sp. 53610. The sequence continues at coordinate 244,702 of NZ_JAXOFS010000003.1, forward strand.
TCAGACGAAGAGTATCAGAGAGTGGAAAGCAAAACGGCCCGTTTTACGGTATTGATGGATCCCAGAAAAAAGCAGGCATTTGAGAAGTTATGCGCCTCTCAGGATCTCACCCCTTCTCAGGTGGTTCGTCAGCTGATCCGTGAGTATCTGGAAAAACATGATGTCACTTATCTGACTGACGATACCACCAAAAACCCTCAGGTGAAGTAATCCGTTACCGGATTGACGCATCCTTCAGACGTCTGTCGCTTTGTCTTCAGGACGGTGTTTTGTGGCCATCTGCTGCGCAGGTAAATCCGGTTGAGTGCTGCTGTCATGAGCGATGGCTGCACTCAAGGCATCTTGGAGTGTCGCGCAGTGAAATTGCTCACCAATCAGTTCAATCACCCCAGCTTTACGCAGTTTGGCTGAGACCCGTGGATTTGCGTTGGAAATCAGCACGGTAATGCCGCGTTTTTGCAGGTTGCCAATCACGGAAGCCAGGGTTTTCAGGCCTGTCATATCGATAAAAGGGACCCATTTCAGGCGGATAATGACCGTGCCGGGATCGGTATGCGTGTTCGCCAGGATCCGGTCGAACTGATCTACGGCACCAAAGAAAAACGGTCCATCGACGGTAAATACCAGCACTCCGGGCGGGAGTTCCAGCATCCCTTGCTGCCTGATTTCATGATGTACTTCCTGATAAGTCGCTTCTTTGACTTCGACACTGCTGGCCATGCGTCGCAGAAAATGGAAGGTCGCCAGTAACACGCCGATGTTGACGGCGACCACCAGATCAGCAAAAACGGTGAGCAGGAAGGTGATCAGCAGAATGACCACATCAGCCGTCGGCGCCCGGCGAATCATCTGAACAAAATGATGGGCTTCACTCATATTCCACGCCACGACAAACAGAATGGCCGCCAGTGCTGCCAACGGTATGTAACTGGCCAGCGGTGCCAGCGCCAGCAGGATCAGTACCAGCGTCAGTGAATGAATAATGCCAGCCAGCGGGCTGGTACCGCCATTGCGGATGTTGGTGGCAGTTCGGGCAATCGCGCCTGTTGCGGCAAAACCGCCCAGTAAGGGAGCGGCGATATTCGCAATGCCCTGGCCAACCAGCTCCTGATTGGAGTTATGGCGCGTATTGGTCATCCCATCGGCGACGACAGCGGAAAGCAGAGACTCAATCGCGCCGAGCATGGCAACGGTAAAAGCCGGGCCGATCAGCTCGATGACCTGATCCCAGCTGGTGGACGGCAAAGAGAATTCAGGCAGCCCCTGAGGGATTCCGCCAAACTGACTGCCGATGGTGGCCACGCCGCTGAACTGAAATACAGACTGAAGCAGCGTGACTACCAGCAAGGCGACCAGTGGCCCCGGAATCCGTCTCATGCCCGGCAATTTCGGAGAAAACAGCGTCAGCAACAGTGCCGTGACTGCCAGTAAGGTAGTCACGACATGAAAATCAGGCAGAACCTGCAGTAACTGATACAGCTTGTTGTGGAAATGCTGGCCGCTGATTGCGGGCAGCCCGAAAAAATACTGCCACTGGCCGACCCAGATCACCACTCCAATGCCGGCTGTAAAGCCGGTGATCACAGGCGCAGGAATAAAGCGGATGATGCTGCCCAGTTTGGTCAGGCCAAGAAAGAGCAGCATGACGCCAGCCATCAGGGTTGCGACCTGTAACCCCGAGATACCGTATTGCGCGGTGATCCCGGACAGCACGACAATGAATGCGCCGGTTGGTCCGGCAATCTGTACCCGGCTGCCCCCCAGGGCAGAGACGAGAAAGCCGGCGACGATCGCGGTATAAAGCCCTTGCTCAGGTTTAGCGCCTGATGCAATGGCAAAAGCCATGGCCAGCGGCAGGGCCACAATCCCGACAATCACGCCTGAAATGATGTTTCTGACCCAGTGTTGGCGCTGGAATAAACCAGCCTGAAAAGCCTCTTTTACCGCAATCATGTCCGACCCGGATAGCAAATGAAGTGATAATTTAATGATAATTACATTATAATGTGGTGGCAATATCATCCAGCATTGGCAAGACCTCGCTGGGCGAATATCCTTAAGTTGATACTTTTATAAAAGAGAGACCGTTGAGCATGAGTGATACCTTACCTCCTTGCCCAGAGTGCAATTCGTCTTATGTCTATGAAGATCAGGATATGTTGATCTGTCCGGAATGTGGCCATGAGTGGATCCAGGGTGAAGTCGCTGTAGATCCGGATGCGCTGGTTGTGAAAGACTCGAACGGCAATGTCCTGCAGGAAGGTGACTTTGTCACCCTGATTAAAGACCTGAAAGTCAAAGGTTCTTCTTCAGTTGCGAAGGTGGGAACCAAAGTGAAGATCAACCGTCTGGTTGACGGTGACCACAACATCGACTGTAAGATTGATGGTATCGGTGCCATGATGCTGAAATCAGAGTTTGTGAAAAAAGCCTGATTCAGCGCTGAGATTCACACCGAAAAGAAAACGCCGCCGCTCAGAAAGCTGCGGCGTTTTTGTTGTTACAGCGGCTCGGCGAAGCCTTACAGCGTGTCTGTAAAGGTACGGGCAATCACATCACGTTGCTGCTCTGGCGTCAGCGAGTTGAAACGTACCGCATAGCCCGAGACACGAATGGTCAGCTGTGGATATTTTTCAGGGTGCGCGACGGCATCTTCCAGCGTTTCACGCTTGAGTACATTGACGTTCAGGTGCTGACCGCCTTCAATCCGTGGCGCCTGTTCAACAGGCAATTCACGGTATTCAAATTCGCCCAGTTCGTCAGCCGGAACTTCCTGCTCGGTACTGAAGCCTTCTGCGGCACACAGACAACGGGCTGTGCCATTGTCCGTATCCAGCAGCCAGATCGAATTCAGCAATTGTGGGTTGGCCGCTTGGGTGATTTGAATGCCTTTGATCATGGCAGCTCCTTGAGAGTGTTATATCGACAATGAAAGGATTTCAGGTCAGACACTGCGGTCTGCCTCAATGGCATCCTACCGCGTTGTGCCACCGGGCATTTGATCTGTATCAACCGGGTTACGCCCCCAAGACGGTATCCACTGCACAAATGACGCGCAAAAATGCGCATGATTGGGGCGGAGAATATAAATCATACAACTGAGTGGTCGCTTAGTAAGCAGTAAGATGCCGCGAAATCGCTGTAAAGACAGGCTGTTTGTCAGGCAGGAAAAGTTGGCATTGTTCTTTCATTGTAATGTTCAGACCTGATTTGTGAGGAAATCATCATGAGAGCATCTGCTTTGCCAGCCACCACAACCTGTATTCATCATTGTGCCCGTCTGCCACAGGCAAACCGCCCGATCCAGGGCCGGGGCCACTGGCGCACGCCCGTCGGACCGATGAGCCGCCCGAAATCCGCAACCGAATAGCCACACCGCAAGATTCAGGTAAAATGTCGGCTCATGAACTGAGTACGTGCAGCAGGAGCCGACATGTCTGCCCCGGAAACATCTATTTCTGCCCCTTTTGACTGGGCACAATTCTTACAACAGGAACGCAAGCAAGCCTATCTTCAGCAGGCAGAAGCCCGGGTCGCTGAGGAAAGGGCAGCAGGAAAAGCAATTTATCCGCCCGAAGCCTCTGTTTTCAGTGCTTTTGAGGCCACGCCATTTGAGCAGGTGAAGGTGGTGATCCTGGGACAGGATCCATACCATGGTCCCGGTCAGGCACACGGCCTGAGTTTTTCAGTGCAGCCGGGCGTGAAGGTACCGCCTTCGCTGGCCAATATGTACAAAGAACTGGCGACGGATATCGAAAGTTTTACCATCCCAGAGCATGGCTGTTTGCAATACTGGGCGGAACAGGGCGTTCTGTTGCTCAATACGGTGCTGACTGTTGAACAGGGAAAAGCCCACTCTCACAGTAAATTTGGCTGGGAAACCTTTACCGATCAGGTCATCGCCAGTCTGAATGAGCATCGGGAAGGTCTGGTTTTTCTGCTTTGGGGCGCTCATGCTCAAAAGAAAGGCAAACATATCGACCGTGAAAAGCACTGTGTGCTCGAAGCAGCACATCCGTCACCTTTGTCTGCTTATCGCGGCTTTTTCGGCTGCCGACACTTTTCTCAGGCAAATCAATGGCTGAGAAAAATTCATAAAAGTGAGATTGACTGGCAAATACCTGCACAAATTTAAGCCAACCTAATCTGGATCAAACCCATTTCGGCAGCCCGGTTTACACTTAAAGCTGGAAAGTTAGTGCCCGGGAGGTCGAAATGCTATTGGACAGTATTCACACCGAACATGGTTATATTAGCCGTCTGCTCAGGTTGTTACGCACTAAACTGACTGCGATCAGGGAAGGTCATGAAGTGAATTATCAACTTATTCGCGATATTGTGACTTATCTGCAGAATCAGGCTGAGCACTATCATCATCCCAAAGAGGATGTGATTTATCACTACTACATCAATCATTACGGTAATGAGCAGCGCATTCTGGATCTGGAAGCAGAGCACCTCGAACTGGCGGCTCTGACCGCAGAGTTTGCGGAGACGGTCGACATGATTCTGATGGATGCCGTGATCCCGCTGGACGTGTTTGCTGACAAGCTGAATGTGTTTGTTGAACGGCAGAAACAGCATCTGGAGATGGAGGAGAAACAGGTATTTCCGGCCATACGTAAACGCTTTACTTCAGCCGACTGGGCCGCTGTTGAGAGTGAATATCAGGATTGCCTGAGTGATCCGCTCTTTGGCCAAGAGGTGTCGGCCCAATACCGGGAACTGGCACGACGCCTGGAGCCGGAAGAATAAATTGATCTTTCATTGTAGAAGCACCGGCGGGGTGCCGGTGCTGTTCGTTATCTGGCGTATTGTACAACCCGGATCAGATGTCCACCTCGTCGGTGAACTCATGTAAGATGTCGATTTCCTGAAGTTCCTTTTTCAGGCGCTGTTTATCTTTCAGTGCTTCAATTTCCCGCCATTTCCGTTTTACCGGCTTACTGCGTGAATTACGGCGGGGTAAATCGCTTTCAAGTATATTGTCGAATCCGAAGCTATCCATAGTGCACCTCGCTCAATCCTGAGTATCGCTCAGATCAGGGAGCATATTGCCCCTTGGTCATCAGTTAAATATCACAATATGACTTAGAATAAAATTGAACCATTTCGCATTTGTTACCTATTTGTGAAACTCGTTCATTGCCCTGAAATCGGGCAATGGTTGGTCCAGTGGGCTCCAGACCCCTCAAACACTCACTTTTTCACGGACGCCATTGATTTTTGAGAACTAACTCATCATCATCGCTCAGGTTTTCATCAGTGCCGGGCAGGGAAGACCGGAAAGCCCTGAGCTGGCGCTTTTCAGGAGCACGCGATTTCGTGACCTGAGAGCGGCCTATACTGTGATGAAAGCTGAATGAATTCATACCGACTCGCATTGTCGGGTGGGTGGTTAAGCAGGGCGATGAGTACGCTAAGGGGTTGAAGTGACAAGTCAGCTAAATTTCCTGAATGATCTTCTGTGGGGATCGGTCCTGATTTATTTATTGATCGGGGTTGGGATCTTTTTTACCTACCGGTTGGGCTTTATTCAGTTCCGCCATTTTCTGCACATGTTTCAGGTTATGAAGAACAGCCGTAAATCTGATGCGGCGGGTATTTCTTCATTTCAGGCGTTGTGTACCAGTCTGGCAGCCCGGGTCGGAACCGGCAATATGGCCGGTGTGGCCGTGGCACTGACGCTCGGCGGGCCGGGTGCGATTTTCTGGATGTGGCTGATTGCGATGCTGGGGATGGCAACTGCTTTTGCAGAAAGTGCACTGGCTCAGCTGTATAAAACCCGCGATGATGACGGTAACTACCGCGGCGGGCCAGCCTATTACATGGAAAAAGGGCTGGGCATGCGCTGGATGGGCGTGGTCTTCTCTATCTTCCTGATTATTGCATTTGGTCTGGTTTTCAATGCTGTGCAGGCCAACTCAATTGCCAAAGCGATGAACGTGGCCTTTGGCTGGCAACCGCTTGTGGTGGGGATGGTTCTGGTCGCGCTGACCGGCTTTATTATTTTCGGCGGAATGCGGACCATCGCCCGGACGGCAGAAATTCTTGTACCGGTCATGGCGATTTGTTATCTGGCACTGGCGCTGGTCGTCGTGGCGATGAATATCGAGCAGGTGCCATCCGTGCTGGCGTTGATTTTCCGCAGTGCATTCGGTCTGGAAGAAGCCGCTTCAGGCGCGCTGGGGTATACCATCGCGCAGGGGATGATCAACGGCCTCAAGCGCGGTCTGTTTTCGAATGAAGCCGGGATGGGATCTGCCCCCAACGCGGCGGCATCTGCCACGCCTTATCCGCCGCATCCGGCGTCTCAGGGGTATGTCCAGATGCTGGGGGTGTTCACCGATACCATCGTCATCTGCAGTGCCACGGTCGCGATTATTCTGATTTCGGGCGAATACGTTCCCCACAGTGAAGTGACTGGCATTGAACTGACGCAGCGGGCGCTGTCTTCTCAGGTTGGCGGCTGGGGTGAAATCTTCATCGCCATTGCGATCTTTTTGTTTGCCTTTACATCGCTGGTGGCCAATTACTCCTATGCGGAAACCAATCTGATCTTCCTGGAGCATAACCACAAGGCGGGTCTGGCTATCTTCCGTCTGGTCGTGCTGGGGATGGTGATGTTTGGGGCGCTGGCTGAATTGCCGACGGTCTGGACCATGGCCGATATCTCAATGGGCATGATGGCCATTATTAACCTGATTGCGATTGTGCTGATGTCCGGCACTGTGGTGAAGCTGGCCAGAGACTATAACGCTCAGCTCTCGCTGGGTAAGGTACCGACCTTTGACAGCCGCCAGTATCCTGAGCTGCATGCTCAGTTGGACGAAGAAATCTGGACCCGTTCTCCGGAACGATAGGTCCGGCCGATGACAGAGAAAGCAAAAACCACGTGGGTTGTACGTGGTTTTTTTATGCCGAAATGGTACTCTTTGAGGCAGTTTAACGCACAGGAAATCGAAAAATGCTGATTGTGGTCTCGCCTGCCAAAACGCTGGATTATGAATCGCCTTTGGCGACAGAAACTTATACTCAGCCTGAACTCTTGGATCACTCCGCGGAGCTGATCGAGGTCTGCCGGACGCTAACTCCGATGGATATTGCCAGCCTGATGAAGGTGAGTGACAAAATCGCGGGTCTGAATGCTGCACGTTTTGCTGAGTGGCAGCCTGATTTTTCTCCGGCTAACGCCCGACAGGCGATTCTGGCATTTAAAGGTGACGTGTACACCGGGCTGGAAGCCGAAAGCATGCGCGAGGAAGATTTTACTTTTGCACAGCAACATTTACGGATGCTGTCTGGTTTATATGGCCTGTTGCGTCCGCTGGATCTGATGCAGCCTTACCGGCTGGAGATGGGAACCCGGCTGGCAAACGGCCGCGGTGCCAATCTGTATCAGTTCTGGGATAACATCATCACGGATAAACTGAATACCGCACTGGCGGAGCAGGGTGACGATATCCTGATCAATCTGGCTTCAAACGAATATTTTAAAGCGGTGAAGCCGAAATCGCTCAAAGGGAAGGTGGTGACGCCAGTCTTTAAAGACTGTAAGAACGGCCAGTACAAAGTCATCAGTTTCTTTGCGAAAAAAGCGCGAGGTATGATGGCGCGTTATATCATCGATAACCGTCTGACATCGGTTGAACAGCTGAAACAATTTGACGTGGCAGGCTATTATTTCTCGCCGGAAGAATCGACGGATAAAGAGCTGGTGTTCAAGCGCGAAGAACAGTAATCGCAGAAAGCTGAAGTCAGCTTACATGATTGAAAAAAAGGGCCGGATGATTCATCCGGCCCTTTTTGTTGTTCAGGTTTTGCAGTCAGGACAGCTTACTTCGCAGATTTCTTTTTCGTCGCTTTTTTCTTGGTGCCTGTTTTTTTGTTGTCTTTGGTTTTTTTCTTTTTCTTCACCGTGGTCGGTTTTTTGTTTTTCGGGCGCATGCCTTCAATGAACCGCTCCGGCACTTCTTCTTTCATGTAACGGCCAACCCGTTCGATCATCGCCTGATCATGCGCTTCAACTAGGGAGATGGCAGTCCCTTTCTTACCGGCACGTGCTGTCCGGCCAATACGGTGCAGGTACACATCCGCGGTGCGTGGCATATCGAAGTTGATAACGTGGCTGACATCCGGCAGGTCGATCCCGCGCGCGGCAACATCTGTTGCGATCAGGACATTCACTTCCCCTTCGCTGAAACGACGGATGGTGTTATTGCGGCTCGCCTGTGCCATTTCGCCCTGAATCCAGCAGCAAGGCACTTGCATCGCCGCCAGCTGATCGCGCAGTTCCGCCAGACGCTCACGGGTTTTGACAAAAATAATGCTGCGCTCGGCCTGCTCTTTCAGGATATTTTCCAGCAGTGCCAGCTTGTGCGTCATGTCGTCACAGCGGTGATAGACTTGCTGAATCTTCTTGCGCTCGCGACGAGGCGGCTCGGCGTTGACTTCAACCGGCTCATTCAAAATGGTGTGGGAAAACTCACGGACCCCTTTGCCTTCCAGCGTTGCCGAGAACAACAGGCTCTGACGGCGCCAGCGGCATTCATCATGCACGCGTTTCACCACAGATCCGAAGCCCATGTCCAGCATGCGGTCAGCTTCATCCAGGATCAGACATTCAATGGCACGGCAATCGAATTTTTCCCCTTCGATGTATTCCATCAGACGGCCCGGTGTGGCGACCACGATGTCCTGAGTTTTGCCCAGATACTCTGCGTGTTCGTCATAAGAGATCCCGCCGGTAATGGTGAAGATCTTTAAATCGGTATGTGCGGCCAGTGCTTTCGCCTGCTCGGCGACCTGAATCGCCAGTTCACGGGTTGGCGTCAGGATCAGAACCCGGGCCGGACCCGGCTTGCGGCGCGGGAAGTCCAGCAGGTGCTGAATCATTGGCAGCACAAAGGCTGCAGTTTTTCCGGTACCCGTCGGGGCGGAAGCCAGTACGTCACGGCCATCCAGGGCATGAGGGATAGCTTCAGCCTGTACAACGGTCGGACGGGAAAAGCCCATGTCTTCAATCGCCTGTAGCAGCTGGCCATCTAACTCTAATTCGGAAAAATCTCTCACCTGTCTTACTCCTCGGTCGCTTGCGGCCCGCGTTCATGTCTTGGAGGCGGGCAGAGCACTGCTGTGATTCAGTTAAGGGGCGGCATTATAGTGTGAATTGATGCAAGTATCACCGATTAAAGCACAAAAACTTAGCCAGCCGTTGCCGGATACCATTTTACTCAGAGTTTGAGGTAGAAGGCCCGGGTCAGCTCGGTGAATTCCGGTGAGTACTGGCCGTTCTGATGGATGGTCAGCGTTGTCTGCTCGTGGTCACCGGGCTGGTGCATGAGTTCGATTAAAAGACGGGAAACTGGTTTGGCGGTTGTGCTCCGGACCTGACACAACCGGCGACAGTGCAGCTGATGATCAGCCAGCATCGTCAATAAAGCTTCCCCTTCGGTCAGTGGCAGGATCAGACTGGCGCATCCGTCTGCGGCCAGCAGATGTCTGAGACCGGTCAGCAGCGCCTGATGAGACAGGGTATCAGTATGACGTGCGGTTGCCCGGCGCTGGCAGCTGGCCTGTTCACCACTGTTGAAATAAGGCGGATTACACCAGATCGCGCTGAAAGAACCTGCGGCTTGTGCGGCTGCCCACTCCCGGATGTCCTGTTGTTCGGCCTGAAGGCGGTTGTGCCACGGTGAAGCGGCAAAGTTCTGACGGGCTGCCGCCACAGCTGCCGGATCAATATCAACGGCAAGGATCTTCGGGGCACTGGCCTGAGTGCGTTGTGCCGCCATCAGCGCCAGCAGACCGCTGCCGCAACCGATGTCGAGCAGGGCGTTGCGGCCGGGCGTTGTCGCGGATTGCGGGAGCTGCGCCCAGGCACCCAGTAATACGCCGTCAGTGCTGACGGGCATCCCGCAACCGTGGTCATCCACGTGGAATTGTTTAAACGTAAAACCTTTTTTCATCGAATGATTCGCGGACGTCGGTTAAGAAAATCGGATCGCTATTATACCCGAAGGCCCGGTAAATCTATGCTGACACTGTAAACTCAGGCCTTATCCTGGTTAAATCCTCTGTTTTGGATGTTTTGTGACCACGTATCGCTATGGTTATGATTTCTGAATTCTTGCCGTTATTTGGTGTAATATTCCGTTAATTTCATCGATAGGCCAAAGAAAGTGGTGTTTTTGGCTGCGAGGTTGCCACTGGCGTTCTTTTGCTTCATTATGCTGCCTCTTTTGCTGCGTATAGTGATATATGCCAGCGCTATAACTTTTATATGCAAATACAACTAAACAACAGACGAGTGGAAGGTGCAGTTTGAAAGACACACTCAAAGTTTCAGATATATTAGCGATTGGTTTCATGACCTTCGCGTTTTTCCTGGGAGCCGGGAATATTATTTTCCCGCCACAAGCCGGTCTGAGTGCGGGGGATAACCTGCTGCCGGCCATGTTCGGCTTTCTGTCGACCGCTGTGGGTCTGCCGCTGATCGGCATTATCGCCGTTGCGGTTGCCGGTGGTGGCTGGAAAGGCCTGACCCGCGATTTGCCGCCATTTATGGCGACTCTGATGGCAGTCCTGATTTTTATCATTATCGGCCCTGCATTTGCTGCACCGCGTACCGGTCTGGTGGCGTATGAAATGGCAGTCAAACCGTTTCTTGAAGATGCCGGACAAACCAGCCTGACCATTTTTTCTGTCGTCTTTTTTGCGCTGGCTCTGTTCTTTGCCTGGTCTCGCGGCAAACTGATTGATTCGATTGGTAAACTGCTGACACCTGCACTGTTTGCGGTGCTGGCGATTCTGGCTGTGGCTGTTTTCATGAACCCGCAAAGTGAGATCCTGTCGGCGCAGGGTGATTACGCCAACATGGCGTTCACGAAAGGTTTCCTGGAAGGTTATAACACCATGGATACCTTCGCGGCGCTGATGTTCGGTATGCTGATTGTGGACGTGATCCGCAGCAAAGGGATCAAAGATGAGAAAGCGACCTGCAAATACCTGATGATGGCGGGTGTGATTGCAGCAGCAGGTCTGGCATTCGTTTATGTTTCTCTGTTCTATCTGGGTGCGACCAGCGCAACAGTTGCTGAAGGTGCCAGCAATGGCGGTGCGATCCTGGCTGGCTATGTTCTGGCATTGTTCGGTCCGGTTGGACAGTACATTCTGTCTGCGATTGTGATGCTGGCCTGCCTGACCACAGCGATTGGCTTGATCAGCGCCTGTTCGGATTACTTCAGTTCACTGACCCGCCTGTCTTATGAGGCTTGGGCTGTGATTCTTGCTGTGATCTGCGGTGTGGTGGCAAATGTGGGTCTGAATCAGCTGATCAGTCTGTCTGTTCCTGTCCTGTTTGCACTGTATCCGGTCGCTGTGGCACTGGTACTGCTGACTTTTGTACGTCGTTTCCTGCCGAATCCGCGTCTGGCGTACCGTGTGGTGCTGTTGGTCTCTCTGGTCTTCAGCCTGATCGATGCGGCGAAAGTTGTTGGTCTGAACGTATCTTTCCTGAACTTCCTGCCGTTGTTTGAGTACGGCATGGCGTGGACGATGCCGACGCTGCTGGCTCTGGTAGTGACTCGCTTTATCCGTGCGGACATCCGCGAGCCGGAAGTACAACAGGCTTAACTTCGGTTTCCTGAAAAAACGCCCCGCAGATGCGGGGCGTTTTTATTTGTGATGCCTGATTTATGAGGCCTTAAAGGGAATCACCGTATTCTGTCAGTACCTGCTCGCACCATTGCTCGATACGCTCATCACTGAATTCATACTGGCTGTCTTCATCCAGCGCCAGGCCGACAAACAGAGACTTGTCTTCAGTCAGTGCTTTTGACGCTTCAAAGTTGTAGCCCTGATTTGGCCAGTAGCCGACAAACTGAGCGCCGGTTGGCAGCAGTTTATCGTGCAGCATGCCCATGGCGTCCAGATACCATTCGGTATAGCCTTCCTGATCGCCCAGTCCGAACAGCGCAATGGTTTTCCCGGTCAGCGTCAGGCCGTCGAGCTGTTCCCAGACCGCTTCCCAGTCTTCCTGCAGTTCGCCAAAATCCCAGGTTGAGATCCCCAGGATCAGCAGGTCATACTGGTTCATGTCGCTGAGGTTGGCATCTTTGATATTGTGCAGATCCACCAGATCTTCGCCGATGCAATCGCGGATTTTTTCCGCGGTCATTTCGGTATAGCAGGTGGTCGAGCCGTAAAACAGGCCGATTTTCATACTGATAATTCCTGGGGTGGCAACAAATTTGGGCTGATTTTACCCTCTCAGGCGCTTCGGTGCACCCTTCCTTACCCACCAGCTAGTTACATTGCCTGTGAAATTCAGTACTATGCTTCAAAATACTGTATTTATATCCAGATGTTTTAGGAGCGGTGTGACGTGGACAATAACAATGACATCACCCTGATCGAACGCTTTTTAGATGCGATGTGGATGGAGCGGGGGCTGTCGGAAAATACCTTGTCTTCCTACCGGAACGATTTGATGAAGTTACAGCAGTGGCTGGCTGATCGTAGTCGCGATCTGCTCACGCTTCAGTCGAGCGATTTACAGAATTATCAGCAGTGGTTGTTTGATGAAGATTTCAAGCAAAGCTCACGGGCCAGGATGACCTCTGCACTCCGCAGATTGTTCCAGTATTTGCACCGCGAGAAGCTTCGCGATGATGATCCGAGTGCGCTGCTGCACAGCCCGCGTCTCCCGAAGCGTCTGCCGAAAGATATCACTGAAGCGCAGGTCAGTGATTTGCTGAACGCGCCGGATGTCAACGATCCGCTGGAACTGCGCGATAAAGCCATGCTGGAATTGCTGTACGCGACGGGTTTGCGTGTGACCGAACTGGTCAGTCTGAGAATGGATAATGTCAGCCTGCGTCAGGGCGTCGTGCGGGTGACCGGTAAAGGGGACAAAGAGCGGCTGGTTCCGATGGGAGAAGAGGCGCTGGAATGGATTGAGACCTTCCTGAGCCACGGGCGTCCGCAACTGTTGGGCGAGGTCAGCTCCGATGTCCTGTTTCCGAGCAAACGTGCCCGGCAGATGACCCGCCAGACGTTCTGGCACCGGATTAAACATTATGCGGTGATCGCCGGTATTGATGCCGATACTTTGTCGCCGCATGTGATGCGCCATGCCTTTGCAACCCATTTGCTGAATTATGGAGCGGACTTGCGTGTGGTCCAGATGCTGCTGGGACACAGTGATTTATCCACGACTCAGATCTATACTCACGTAGCAACGGAACGCCTGAAACAACTGCATCAGGAGCATCATCCTCGGGCGTAATTTCTGATAACTCCGGCGTATTCGGGTAACGATGATCCAGAAAATGATGCACCTTGTTACAGAGAAGCAGACCATACTGTGAAGTGGGGCTGAGATCCCAATCATGTCCAGTGAAACTCAGCTGGATATGAAATGACTTGCCTTTTGGCGCTGAACTTTGAAAGATGGGTGGACTCTAACGGTCCGTACCTTTATCACACACGTTTTGTTAAGGATGTTTTCATGCCATTTTCCTGCCGTCCCCTGCTTGTTGCGCTGGCTGCGTTCACGGCTTTTTCTGCCAGTGCAGAACCGAACGCCCGTGCCATTGAAGCTACGCTGTCCCCACTGGGTCTGACCGCTGCATCGGTTAAGCCGTCACCCATTCAGGGAATGAGTGAGGTGGTTACTGAGCGCGGCATTATCTATATGTCTGATGATGGCCAGTACTTTCTGGCAGGCCACCTTTATCAGTCGGTCAATGGTGAGCCGGTCAACCTGACGGAACAGAAACTGGCATCTATCAATAAAGACAAACTGAAAGGCATGGAAGGCGAGATGATTGTCTATCCGGCCAAAGATGAAAAATACGTCGTCACCGTGTTTACCGACACCAGCTGCGGTTACTGCCGTAAGTTACACAGTGAAATGCAGGCCTATAATGATGCCGGGATTACCATCCGTTATCTGGCATTCCCGCGTGGCGGTGAGCGTTCGCAGAACTTTGGCGAGATGAGCGCCATCTGGGCTGCCAAAGATCGTGTCAAAGCGATGGACGAAGCCAAAAAAGGCAAACTGGATATCGAACACAGCCCGCACAACGACGATCTGGTGATGAAGCATTATCAGCTGGGTGTTGCAATGGGTGTATCAGGCACGCCTGCACTGGTGCTGCAAGATGGCACCATGCTGCCGGGTTATCAGCCGCCGAGCCGCCTGTTGCAATTTCTCAACAGCCGCAGTTAACGGCGTCATGTCCAGCCCACAGCCCGCAATCATATGCGGGCTGTTGTTTATTCTACCTGCCTGACGGATATAAAACTGTGAATCAGCTGCCCGGCGGATCGTGCCCGGGTACCCGCCATGGCGGTTTTTTGGTATAACAGCTCTCCATCATTTCAGCCTGCACAACACCAACAAGAAATTGCATGAAAATCGAAATCAAACGTCGCCCGGAAGCAGACACCTCAGGTTTTTCGTCTTCGGTTCACCCGCTGTTAAAGCGTATTTATGCCAGTCGCGGCCTGCGCACAGACACAGATTTAGAACGCGGCGCCAGAGGGCTGCACAGTTACGACCAGCTGAACGGGATTGATGCGGCAGTCAGCCTGCTTGTTCATGCCTTGCAGACGCACCAGCGGATTATCATTGTGGGAGATTTCGATGCCGACGGGGCAACGAGTTCGGCCTTGTCGGTGCTGGCGCTGCGCCAGCTGGGATGCCGCAACGTGGATTATCTGGTCCCCAACCGCTTTGATGACGGCTATGGCCTGAGCCCGGAAGTTGTGGAGCAGGCGCAAGCCCGGGGCGCTGAAATGATTATGACGGTGGATAATGGTGTGTCTTCCGTATCCGGTGTTGCCGCTGCGAAAGAGAAAGGCATTCAGGTGCTGGTGACCGATCACCATTTGCCGGGGGAGATTTTGCCCGCAGCAGATGCGATTGTGAATCCGAACCTGCACCAGTGTGATTTTCCGTCGAAGGCGTTGTGCGGCGTCGGTGTGGCATTTTATCTGATGCTCGCGCTACGTGCAGAGCTGCGCAGGCTGAACTGGTTTACAGAGCAGGGCATTCCCGAGCCCAATCTGGCCGGATTATTGGATCTGGTTGCGCTGGGAACCGTGGCGGATGTGGTGGCACTGGACGGGAACAACCGGATTTTGGTGCACCAGGGACTGCAACGTATCCGGGCCGGACAATGCCGTCCGGGGATTCGGGCTCTGATCGAAGTGGCGAACCGTGATGCTTCACGGCTGGTTGCCAGCGATCTGGGATTCGCACTCGGCCCACGTATTAACGCAGCCGGCCGGTTGGATGACATGTCTTTCGGGGTTGAGCTGCTGCTTTGTGAGGATATGCAAACAGCGCGGCGGATGGCCGTTGAGCTGGATGGCCTGAATCAGACCCGCAAAGAAATCGAGCAGGGCATGAAAGAAGAAGCGCTGGCGATTTGTGAGCGCTTGAAGTTCAACCAGAAAGACATGCCTTACGGTCTGGCTTTGTATCAGGCGGACTGGCATCAGGGCGTCATCGGAATTCTGGCTTCACGGATTAAAGAACTGTATCACCGCCCGGTGATTGCTTTTGCGTCGGCGGGTGAAGGCGAAATGAAGGGGTCCTGCCGTTCCATTCCGGGCTTGCACATGCGGGATGTACTGGATCGGATTGATACGCGCCAGCCGGGGATGATCCTGAAATTTGGCGGTCATGCAATGGCAGCGGGCCTGACACTGAAAACTTCTCAGTATGAGGCCTTCAGTGCTGCTTTTGATCAGGCGGTACGTGAAGAGCTTGATGAATCGGCGCTCAAAGGGGTGTTACTGACCGATGGTGAACTCGCGGGCCGGGATATGAATCTGGAAACCGCGGAACTGCTGCGTGGTGCCGGCCCCTGGGGACAGCAATTTCCGGAGCCCAGTTTTGATGGCCGGTTTCGCCTGCTGCAGCAGCGGCTGGTCGGCAGTAAACACCTGAAAATGATTCTGGAACCAATTGACGGCGGCAGCATGATTGATGCGATTGCCTTTAACATTGATGTGAGGCGCTGGCCGGATGCGTCGGTACAGCAGGTGGATTTGGTTTATCGTCTGGATGTGAACGAATTCAGGGGCAACCGCAGTGTTCAGCTGATGGTGGAACACCTTGAAGCCGTATGAATTTTTTCGAAACGGAGCCTTGGGCTCCGTTTCCTTTTTGCCGTCCTGAATTTCCGGCTGTCAATCCTGAGGCGGAAATAAAGGATAAGTTTTGTGATCCTCTGTTTATTCTTGCCGCAATTCGCTAAAATCCCCCGGTTGTGTCCGTTTCGGCGAAAAGGCTAAGAAGAGTGGCAATGTTCGAAGTTAATCCAATTAAAAACCGTCTTGAGGATGTGTCTGCACGGACTGACATCCTTAGGGGGTACCTTTGACTACGATGCTAAGAAAGAGCGTCTGGAAGAAGTCAATGCAGAATTAGAACAACCTGATGTATGGAATGAGCCAGAGCGTGCTCAGGCATTGGGTAAAGAGCGTGCAGCGCTGGAAGCGGTGGTAGAAACCATCGACCAGCTGGACCAGGGCGTTGAAGACGTTGAAGGTCTGCTGGAGCTGGCGATTGAAGAGAACGATCAGGAAACCTTTGACGAAATTGGTCCTGAGCTGGATGAGCTGGTCACTAAGCTGGAGCAGCTGGAATTCCGCCGCATGTTCGCTGGCGATCACGATTCGTCCGACTGTTACGTGGACCTGCAGGCAGGTTCAGGCGGTACCGAAGCACAGGATTGGACGTCAATGATGCTGCGCATGTACCTGCGCTGGGCAGAAGCCAAGGGTTTCAAGACAGAAGTGATTGAAGTCTCTGAAGGTGATGTTGCGGGTCTGAAATCGGCAACGGTGAAAATCACCGGCGAATATGCATACGGCTGGCTGCGCACCGAAACCGGTGTTCATCGTCTGGTCCGTAAGTCACCGTTTGACTCAGGCGGCCGTCGTCATACGTCTTTTGCGTCTGCTTTCGTATACCCGGAAGTGGATGACAATATTGATATCGATATCAATCCATCCGATCTGCGTATCGACGTTTACCGTGCGTCCGGTGCGGGTGGTCAGCACGTTAACACCACGGAATCTGCGGTACGGATTACGCACGTACCAACCAATACTGTGGTTCAGTGCCAGAATGACCGTTCTCAGCACAAGAACAAAGATCAGGCCATGAAACAGCTGAAAGCGAAGCTGTTTGAACTGGAAATGCAAAAGCAGAACGCCGAGAAACAGGCGAATGAAGATGCGAAGTCTGATATCGGCTGGGGAAGCCAGATCCGCTCTTATGTGCTGGATGATTCCCGAATCAAAGATCTGCGTACCGGTGTCGAAAACCGCAACACCCAGGCGGTGCTGGACGGCGACCTGGACCGCTTCATTGAAGCAAGCCTGAAATCCGGTCTGTAATACCGGCCCTGAACTGTTGTTAAGGTTAACCATGACTGAACTAGTACAAGACGAGAACAAACTGATTGCTGAGCGCCGCGCGAAACTGGAACAGATTCGTCAGGATTGCAAAGCAAACGGCCACCCGAACGATTTTCGCCGCGACAGCCTGGCTGCCGATCTTCAGACTGCTTTTGGTGAAAAGACCAAGGAAGAGCTGGAAGAAGCAGGTCAAGTGGTTGCGATTGCTGGCCGTATCATGGCCAAACGTGGTCCATTCCTGGCCATTCAGGATGTATCCGGCCGTATTCAGGCTTACGCTTCGAAAGATGTACAAAAAGAGCTGAAAGAAAAATATTCAGGTCTGGATATCGGTGACATCATCGGTATCAAAGGTGTGCTGCATAAATCCGGTAAAGGCGACCTGTACGTCAATATGGATGAGTACCAGCTGCTGACGAAAGCACTGCGTCCGCTGCCGGAAAAATTCCACGGTCTGACCGACCAGGAGATGCGCTACCGTCAGCGTTATGTGGATCTGATCGTGAATGAAGAATCCCGTAACACCATGCTGATGCGCTCGAAAGTGGTGAACGCGATTCGTCAGTTCATGACCACCAAAGGCTTCATGGAAGTAGAAACACCGATGATGCACGTGATCCCGGGCGGTGCGACTGCACGTCCTTTCATCACGCATCACAATGCGCTGGACATCGACATGTATCTGCGTGTTGCGCCTGAGCTGTACCTCAAGCGTCTGGTTGTGGGTGGCTTTGAGCGTGTGTTCGAAATCAACCGTAACTTCCGTAACGAAGGTCTGTCTCCACGCCACAACCCGGAATTCACCATGATGGAATTCTATATGGCGTATGCGGACTATCGTGATCTGATGGACCTGACCGAAGAGATGCTGAGCTCCATTGCGCTGGATCTGTGCGGTACGACAGGTCTGCCATACGGTGATGAGACCATTGAGTTCAAAGGTCCATATCCTCGCATGAGCATGCTGGAAGCGATCAAGCACTACAACCCGAACAACGAAACCATTCAGGGTCTGACTTATGAGCAGGTTCAGGATCGTGACCTGATGGTGAGCATTGCGAAATCGCTGCACATTGAGGTGGAGTCGTTCTGGACTTGTGGTCAGCTGCTGGAAGAAATCTTCGGTGAAACTGCTGAGCCGAAACTGCTGCAGCCAACGTTCATCACAGAATATCCTGCAGACATTTCTCCGCTGGCGCGTCGTAATGATGAAAACCCGTTCATCACTGACCGTTTTGAGTTCTTCATCGGTGGCCGCGAAGTGGCAAACGGCTTCTCGGAGCTGAACGATGCAGAAGATCAGGACCAGCGCTTCAAAGCGCAGGTGGATGCGAAAGACGCCGGTGATGATGAAGCGATGTTCTATGACGCTGACTACATTACGGCGCTGGAGCATGGCCTGCCACCAACAGCTGGCCAGGGCATCGGGATTGACCGTCTGGTGATGCTGTTTACCAACAGCCACACGATTCGTGATGTGATTCTGTTCCCGGCCATGCGCCCGCAGAACAATCAGTAATAGCGAATCGCTCTGAATCTGAAAAGCCACTTCCCCGGAAGTGGCTTTTTTTGTCTCAGCCAGAACATGATCTGAGTCCGGCAAGCATACTTCTGTTTTATATAACATTTTTTATCTGAAGGCATAGCATCAATTATGGAATTAATGTCATAATTCAGCCTTTGTGGTGATGGACAATCCTTAGGAAAAAGAATGAAAAAAGTAGCATGCGCTGTGTTGGCTGGATTGATGCTCAGTGGCTGTGTTTCGACGGAACTGACGCCGCCTCCGACAGATTTTTCAGGCAATTTGCCTGAAGAACTGAAAGAGAGATTTGCAACACTCAATGATTGGCCGCCGGAAGGGAGCCGAGGTGAAGTCCGCACTTTCCATTTTGACAGCGAGCGTTCGTTGTTAACAGTTATTCATCAGCTGCGCAGTACCCGCTGGCAATGGCGAATGGATCAGTCCAAGGTGAAGCCGGAATTGATGGATACTGCGTGTGAGCAATTTGCAGAAGCCATTGAACAGGGACTGGGCGTTCGCTTCTGGTATACGGGAGCTGGTGGTTTTGTCAGTGACCCTGTGTCCCGGGAAACCTGCGCCGCAAATAAATCCTGATTTACGGCACTTGCCCATACCTGATTGAAGAAAAGCCAAAAAATATCACCGGATGCTCAGGCAAAAGGTGATATTTTTGTTATGTGAGGTTTTCGTCACATATACTTGTGAAATACCGAATTGCATTTTTGATGAAAAAAGCATCGCAGTGTTCGTACGGTGTTCGGCAGAATAGGTGATCGAATGGGACAGGGTGCAAGCAAAGAAATCTGGCACGGGGAGTTAGTCCTGCTTGGCGGGCAGACAATTCCCTGGCTACATGCTCTGGAGCAGGTCGGGTGGATTTGCCACCATTGCCATGACTTAAGGGCAGCCGAAACGCTGTTGCTCGAAACCGGCCCGTGTCTCGGGGTCGTCGACCTCAGTCACGATGATTTCAGCCTGAATGCCATCGCCGGTCTGGTGAACCGCCATAAACAGGTACGCTGGCTGGCGCTGGTTCGTGATGAACAACTGAATATTGAATCGGTCTGCCAGTTTATCGTCAGTTTCTGTCTCGATTACTTCACTTCCCCCATTCCTGAAGCGCAACTGTTAAAAACTCTTGGCCACCAGCGCGGCATGTTAACGCTTGAGCGAAAGGTCTGGCCCAAACTCGGCCAGTTCAGTCAGCAGGGCGTACAGGGTGATACGCCGGTGATGAAAAAGTTGCTGCAACACGTCAAACGTCTGGCTGCTGCAGATATGCCGGTGCTGATTCAGGGCGAAATTGGAACGGGTAAGGAAATGGTAGCGGAGGCCATCTTTCAGGCTTCAACCCGGGCCAAGGGCCGGTTTGTGACCGTGAACTGTTCCGGTGTGAATGCGAACTGGACACTCAATGGTTTGCCTGCCGAATGTTGTTTCGTTACCGCACAGGATGGTGTTCTGTTTCTGAATGAGGTGACCTCGCTGGCACCTGCTCGGCAGCAGGAATTATTGCAATGGCTTCAGGAAGGGCGTTTCACGAAAGAAAATGGCACTGTGGTGTCCGCTGAACCCAGACTCATTGTCGCCACGCATTACCCGCTCGATACACTGGTCAGTGAAGGACAGCTCAATAAGGAGCTGTTTTATCGTTTGAATGTACTCAGCCTGGCTGTCCCGCCACTGCGGGAACGCGGTGATGACTTATTGTCCTTAGCCAATGCGCTGTTGCTGAAATATGCCCGGCAGTATAACTGCGGGGTGAAAGCTTTTTCTGATGATGCCCGACAGGCGATTATGACCTACAACTGGCCGGGCAATGTTCAGGAACTGATCGGCCGTATCAAAAGGGCCGTATTGCTTACCGAGCAAAAGAATATTGAAGCGGATCACCTTGAACTGCCCCGGCAGTCGGATGATAAACAAAGCCTCAAGAAAATCCGTGAAGAGTCGGAGCGCAGTGCACTGCTGAGCGTTCTGGAAAACAACCGGGGTCAGATCACGGCGGCAGCCCGCGAACTCGGGGTTTCCCGGGCGACGATGTACCGGTTGCTGAATAAACATGACCTGATCCCGCCGCCGCGGGATCTGGGTCAGAATTCCTGACTAGGCAGAGGTGCCGACTGTTTCTGGTAACGGGAATACTCTGTCGTATGCCAGGCTGTAGAGGTAGGCATAAATCAGATAGAACACGACCAAACCCAGATCCATGACCAGGGCCGCCCAGAGGCTGATGTCCAGCCACCAGGCCATGATGGGCAGGGTGATCCACAGCAGGCTGAGCTCAAATCCTAATGCATGCACGAAGCGGTGTTTCGTATTTTTCTGCAACTGGCCGCTGTATCTGAGCATGGCATGATCAAACAACAGGTTATAGGCATAGTTCCAGACCGTTGCAATGACCGAAAAAACAACGCCCAGAATCCCGATATGGGCCATCTCAAAGCCGAATCCGTAGCTGAGTACCAAAGTGATCAGCACCAGGGCGATGCCTTCAAATCCGATCGCGTGGCGGACTCTGTCCCAATGTGTACGCATGTGTGTTACCTCAATTTTGAATCACCGTTCTGATGCGTATACTAATCAGAATATTGATAGATAAAAGTTAGTAACTATCGCTTTTAAAGATAGATGGGGCGGAGATGCATTTTTCACTCGAACAGCTCAGAGCTTTTGTCGCCGCAGCAGAAACCGGATCATTTTCGGCGGCAGCACGGCAGATGGGCAAGGCGCAGTCGGTTATCAGTACGGCCATTTCAAATCTGGAGACAGACTTTCACTTGGCACTGTTTGACCGAAGTGGCAAAAAGCCGGTTCTGACCTCTGAGGGGCAGGCGTTGTTGATGAAAGCCCGTCGGGTACTGGCGCAGTGCGGTGAGCTGCAAGTGGCCGCCGATAGTTTCCAGCAGGGAGTGGAACCGAAATTAACGCTGGGTGTGGAGTCGATGGCATTGCTGCCGGCTCTGGCGGATGTGCTGAAGGCGTTTGAGGCTAGGTATCCGCTGGTGGAAGTTGAAATCCTGACGGTTGGGACAGGCGATGTCATGAAGTTACTGCATGACGGCAGGGTTCAGCTGGCGCTCATGGTACAGCTGGCATTTCTGAATCCGGAGATCACGGTGCATGGCCTCGGGCAGGTGGAGGTCTGGTGTGTGGCAGCCAGCGACCATCCGCTTGCTGCGCTCAAGACCGTCGACTGGGCTGATCTCCGTCAGCACCGTCAGGTGTTGCTGACGGGCCGTTACGGGCAGGACAGCGAAGGGTGGCGAGTCTCTGATACGATTTGGCGAACCGAGCATATTCTGTCGGCGATTGAGCTGATTCAGCGCGGGATTGGCTGGACGGTACTGCCGGCAGAAACGGTCAGGGATAAAGTGCTGACCGGACAGCTGGTCCGGCTGGAACCGGCATTTGAAGCGCAGGCATGGAAGCAGCCCGTGGATCTCGCCTGGAGCAGCCGGTATGCACTTGGTCCGGCCGGGAAATTGCTGTGTACGATGCTGAAATCGATGGTGCTTTCCTGACAGCAGGTTCGGTGTTGTTGCAGATCATTTGCGGTAAGAGGAAAACCCTGAAAATTTATCTATCGCTGTTGTTTCCCTCTGATTCTCAGCGATAGATTGCATAATTATCCGACTATTTGGCTTTTTATCAGAGAGAACAAAATAACTTCTTGTTTTTGATGCATTATCGGGCAAGAATATGCTTCATATCACATCATTCTACCTTATAACCAGGAGGAACATACAATGAGCACATTCAACACAAAATGTCTGCGTCCTGCTGGTGATTCGGATCGAAATTCCCATCAGCATTAAGCTCAACTGACCTCAGGTCACTGATCTTAAATACTTTCTACAGTAATTCACTGTGTAAATGGGCCGCGGATACGTCTGTCGCGGCTAGTCAGTTGTCAGCCTGAAAACGGTCGTATTTGCGTCCCTCCATGTTTTATTCAACGGAGAGCACTCTCATGCGCCAATCAGTCTATTTACGTTTTGCTGTTTTACTTATTCGTCTTGATCTTCATCGTGAAGAAGAAGCATGGCGTCGCGAATACCGACGGATGCAGTTTCATTTACCTCAACTGTCTTCACATATTCTGAAAGATATGGGAATTGACAAAGATATGCGCGTCGATTCAGCGCTGGCCGGTCAACGAGCCATGCGTAAGAGCCGTCACCTCAGGCGAGCATTTCGGTCGCGAAGTCTGACGTAATCGCTGGCCTTACTCTGCGGAGTAAGGCCAGAAAGAACCCAACGGCCCCCGTTTTAGCGGGGGCTTTTGTTTTCGGCTTCAGTGGAATTACGGACAAGGATTTGAATAAGTGAGCCCAACTTGCTCAAGATCTGCCAGAATTTCAGCATTGAGTTCTACCGACAGACTGTCGATATTCGCCTCCAGCTGAGTCAGATTCGTCGCGCCAATCAGGGTTGACGCATTGAACGGTTGCTGATTCACAAAAGCCAACGCCATTTGTGCCGGATCCAGTCCATGCTTTTTCGCTACTTTCACATAAGCTTCCGTTGCTGCAACACCTTGGGGGGTAAAGTAGCGGACGAAGCGCTCGAACAGCGTACAGCGGGCGCCTGCAGGTTTTTGACCATTGAGGTATTTACCACTGAGAATTCCGAATGCCATCGGAGAATAAGCCAGTAATTTCACGCCCTCATAATGGCTGATTTCCGAAAGACCGACCTCAAAGCTGCGATTGAGCAAGTTATATGGGTTTTGGATGGTGACTACCCGCGGCAGGTCATGTTTTTCTGCCAGACGTAAAAAGGACATCACGCCCCACGGGGTTTCATTTGACAGTCCGATATAACGGATTTTACCGGCACGCACCAGTTCGGCCAGTGCTTCCAGTGAATCCGTTAAAGTGACGCCAGTATTTTCATCCGGGTAAGGATAATTCAGCTTGC
Source organism: Photobacterium sp. 53610 (assembly GCF_036409375.1). NCBI lineage: Bacteria > Pseudomonadati > Pseudomonadota > Gammaproteobacteria > Vibrionales > Vibrionaceae > Photobacterium > Photobacterium sp. 53610. Next base: position 268,589 of record NZ_JAXOFS010000003.1, read on the forward strand.
CAAAACAGTTTGTTTCGCGCTGCGGCCAGTGTAACTGATAGAGATCGATATAATCAGTTTGCAGTCGTTCCAGGCTGTTTTCAACGGCTTCATGAATGTTCCGCCAGTCCAGCGCCATCTGATTTCGGATATGCGGCACATTACGCGGCCCCGCAACCTTGGTTGCAAGAATGACTTTGTCTCGCTTGCCGGATTTTTTCAGCCAGCTGCCAATATAGGATTCTGTCAGTCCCTGTGTTTCTGCTTTGGGCGGTACCGGATACATTTCAGCAGTATCGATCAGGTTGACACCGCGCTCCAGAGCGAAGTCGAGCTGGCTGTGGGCTTCGGCTTCGGTATTCTGTTCACCAAATGTCATGGTACCCAGACCAATCTGACTGACTTCGAGAGATGAATGGGGGATCTTATGGTATTTCATTTGCCCTCCTTGGACCGCAAATTCACTTTGACTATAACCTAGGATGTAGCGGCTGAAAAGCGGCAGGAAAATAGGGGGTTAGCACAAAATGTACCGGTCGTTTTGTTGCGACAATAATGCAAGCCTGACCTTAGAGCGCCGGGAACAAATCGGCCGCCTTGCTGAACGGACAATGTTCGCACATAGTTAAATCAGTTCCCTGACTGAGGAGTGGCCATGAAATTGTCCCAATTCAAGCACTGGGTGAAGTCGCCCGGTGAAGATGTGCCGAGATGTGTGCTGACCAGTTATGCCGGTCAGGCGGATTATTTGATGGAAGTCGAGTACAGGCACCACCTTGAGCCGTTGAAAGATGAAGACGATAATACACTGCACTTTCAGAATATGGAGCAGGTGAGGGAGTTCTTGAGGCCGCTGGGCGTGAAATCGATCACGCTGCGAATGATCGACCCGCATGACGAATTTTCCCCGGACGGCAAACCACAATGCTGTCAGGACGAGATGACAATTCCCCTGTAATTCCGGGCTGTCAGAGCATGAAATGGCGGGCCAGCAGTTCGGCAGTAAATTGTGTTTTGAGATAAAAGCCGCGTGGCAGGGTTTTGATGGGCTGGCCGTTGGCCCCATAGGCTTCTGTCAGGGCTTTGCTGTTGGCCGCTTTCGGCCGGAGTTGCAGGACTTCACCATGCCGGGCGGTGATTTGTTCCACTTTGCCCAGAACGATCAGATCCATCAGTTCTTCCCAGTCGCGCCGCAGGCGAGCTTCTTCATCTGCTGAAGGGCTCCAGAGCAAAGGAGAGCCGACATGGCGTTCTGCCAGCGGAATTTCGCGTTCACCTTCGACTGGAATCCACAGTACCCGCGCCAGTTTGAGTCTGATATGACTGTTTTCCCAACTGACGCCATGCAGGCCTGTCAGGGGGGCGACGCAGACAAAGGTGGTTTCCAGAGGTTTCCCCTGGTGACTGATTGGGATCGTTTTCAGTTCAATACCAAGCTCGGTAAAGTCGGGGACAGGCTGACTGCCGGCTGTGGCACCCAAATGCCATTCCAGAAGCTGGCCGACCCAGCCTTTATCACGACGCAGATCCGGTGGGGTGACTTGTCCTGCCTGCTCGGCCAGTTCTCCCAGCGTGTAACCAGCAAGTGCCTGTGCCCGCGCCAGCAGCTCGGATTCAGAGGTTGGGGGAGAATTTTGGGGCATCGTCATTAGCAGGTATGTCGTACAGGCAATCAGAGAACAGCGTATGGTAACACAATCATCAGGATCCGGGAGAGCTTGCGATAAAGATCAGCCCGACGGTGGAGATCTTCTCCAAAGATATCCACAGGTAATTTTTCGAACAAAGTGCATATTCTCTGAGCTGGATGGATTTACAGGGTATTGCGTGGAATTTGAACGACGGTCTGGTGTTTATTTCACCAGGTGCCTCCCTGAGTTGTGGATAAATGTAAAGTTGGTTGATCTTTGACCACCGCTGAAGATCCGCTGAATAAGATTGAATCTGTTCTCATAGATATACGTAACAATTGATTTTAAGTTAATGGTTTTTAAGTGATTATTTATTCTGTTCGTATCCGAAATAAGAAACCGCTTGTTTTGGTTTTGTTGATTAAATCAGCAATAACAGAGTTTCTACACAAAACTATCCACAGAAAGCGTGAATAAATGTGGGAGAGGTCTCATTTCTCTGTTTATAACCTCCTGTTCAGTGAGAAGTTATCCATAAAGTGAGTGCCAGGTAGGAAAAAACAGTGATTGATGACAATGAATGTTTACCCTGAGCCTATTTCTGTGAAAAAATCACTGTTAATTGATATTTTTACTTGAGGTCGTCCAGTGATTGATGGCGATGGATACCGCCCTAATGTGGGGATAGTTATCTGTAACAGCCATGGCCAGGTATTTTGGGCTCGACGATATGGACAACACTCTTGGCAGTTTCCGCAAGGCGGTATCGATGAGGGGGAAACTCCTGAACAGGCCATGTACCGTGAACTGTATGAGGAAGTGGGTCTGACCAAAAAGGACGTCAGGATCTTGGCATCCAGCCGCCATTGGCTGAGATACAAGTTACCGAAGCGTCTGGTCCGGTGGGACTCCAAACCGGTTTGTATCGGGCAAAAGCAAAAGTGGTTTTTGCTGAGTCTGGAGTGCGATGAGTCTAAGGTGAACATGCAGCGTGGCACCACCCCGGAATTTGATGGCTGGCGTTGGGTCAGCTACTGGTATCCGGTACGTCAGGTTGTGTCCTTCAAACGGGATGTATATCGCCGGGCGCTGAAAGAATTCGCGGCGATGGCGATGCCGTTTAAGGAACGTAAGGAACGGAAATCGAAACGTAAAAACAGGCGAGGTTAACCCAAGGGATCATAATGCTTATGCTGACCCAGCTCAGAGAAATCGTAGAGAAAGTTGCCAGCGCGCCGACCTTGCTCGAAGCGTTGGATGTCTTGGTGGTCAGTATTTGTGATGCAATGAAGACGGAGTGTTGCTCTGTCTACATTGTGGATGAGCATCGGCAGCAATATATGCTGATGGCGACCCAAGGGTTAACCAAACCCTCATATCAGGTTGGGCTCAGTTTTAATGAAGGTCTGGTTGGTCTGGTCGGCCGCCAGGCGGAACCCGTCAACGTGGCTGATGCCAGCAGTCATCCCAATTTTAAGCATATCCCCGGTACCAACGAAGAATCCTTCCGCTCCTTTTTCGGCACACCGATTATTCATCAGCGTAAAGTCCTTGGCGTACTGGTGATTCAGCAGCGGGAAAAGCGTGAATTCACGGAAAGCGAAGAGTCCTTCATGGTGACGCTGGCGGCACAGCTGGCAGTCATTCTGGCGCATGCAAAAGCACAGGGGATGTGGCCGGATCAACGGGATGGCCTGCATCTGACCGGATCCGCTGCATCCACAGGCGTTGCGGTTGCAAAAGCCTGGTGGGACGACAACCAGCCAAGATTGGAAGTGGTGAGCCCGGCATCCTGTCTGGACCGGGAAGCCGAGCAGGAACGATTGAGCATTGCCATTGAGATGGCCAGTAATGAATTTCGTCGCCTGCGCAAACGCTTCGATAGTGAACTTCACAAAGAAACTCTGGCGATTTTTGATCTGTTCAGCCACTTGCTGAACGATCCGATGCTGCGGAAAGATCTTTTCTCCAAAGTTGCAGGCGGTGATCAGGCAGAGTGGGCTGTCCGGCAGACCGTGGAAACGTATTCCGCACGTTTTGCCAATATGAAAGATGATTATCTGCGGGAACGTGCGCATGATATCCGGGAGCTGGGGCAGCGTTTACTGTTCTTTCTGCATAATGAGGAAGGGATCGAGCATCAGTGGGATGCGCCGATTGTTCTGCTTACCCGAGAGCTGACAGCCGCCATGCTGGCCAGCATTCCAAGAGACAAGCTGGCTGCCGTGGTGGCGCAGGAAGGTGCTGCAAACTCCCATGCCGCAATATTATCCCGTGCCCTGGGGATTCCGGCGATCATGGGGGTCGATTTTATTCCTGAAAAAGTTCATAACACGCTGGTGGTTGTGGATGGCTACCGGGGCGACCTGCTGATCGAGCCGAACAGGCAGGTTCTGGCCGAGTACAAACGACTACTGCGAGAAGAAAACGAGCTGACCGCACTGGTCGAGCAGGATCTCGATAAAGCGGCAGTCACGGCAGATCAGGAAAGAATTTTTCTGTATCTCAACGCCGGGCTGAGTGCTGATACCAATATTGCGGTGAATAAGGGCGTGGATGGGGTCGGTCTCTACCGGACTGAAGTGCCGTTTCTGCTGCAGCGCAGTTTTCCTTCCGAAGAAGAACAGGCGGCTCAGTACCGTGCCATCCTGACGTCTTACCCGAATAAATCCGTGGTGATGCGTACACTGGATATTGGTGGTGACAAGCCGCTCCCTTATCTCACCATTGAAGAAGACAATCCTTTTCTGGGATGGCGTGGCATCCGCTTCACGCTGGATCACCCGGAAATTTTTCTGATGCAGGTCAGAGCGATGCTCAAGGCGAGTATTGGTCTCGACAACATGGATATCCTGTTGCCCATGATCTCCGGGATCCCGGAGCTGGATGAATCCAAAGCCTTGATTGAGAGAGCGTTTGAAGAAGTGTCCGCGTTTGCTGAAAGTCAGGGAAAAAGTTTGCGCAGACCGAAGCTGGGGATCATGATTGAAGTCCCTTCCATTCTCTATCAGCTGCCGGCTTTGAAAGACCGGGTGGATTTTATTTCGGTGGGCAGTAATGACTTAACTCAGTATTTATTGGCCGTTGACCGGAACAATTCACGGGTCGCGAATGTCTATGATGCTTTCCACCCTGCTGTCATGCAGGCACTGAAACATATTCAGAGCGTCAGCGAGTCGCTGGCCATGCCTGTGAGTGTCTGTGGTGAGCTGGCGGGGGACCCGCTTGGTGCGTTGCTGCTGGTTGGTATGGGGTACCGCTCTCTGAGTATGAATACCCGGAACGTTGCCAAAATTAAATATGTTCTGCGTCATACGGCACTCAGTGATATGGAGCAACTGGCAGCTCAGGCACTGACGGCGACCTTTGGTCAGGATGTGCGTAAGATGGCGACATCCTTCGTTGAACAGCGTGGTATGGGTGGTTTTATCCGTGCAGGGAAATAATTGATGCCAGAGATGTTGTGGCTGATCCTGATGTGTTTGGGGTTGGGAGCTGTGGTTGGTCTTCTGGCCGGGTTGCTGGGGATAGGCGGAGGTTTGCTGATTGTACCTGCATTGGTCTGGTTACTGCCTCATATCGGGATTGACACAGAGTTAGTCATGCATATTGCACTGGCGACCTCACTGGCCTGTATCGTACTGACTTCAGGTTCTTCAGCCCGAAGCCACCTCCGGTTGGGAAATGTGGATATTTCACTGGTCAAATTACTGGCACCGGGGATGATTTTGGGCGGACTGGCTGGCAGCGCAGTCGCGGAATGGGTACCAACAGTTTGGCTGCCAAAGATATTTGCTGGTATTGTGCTGCTGTTAGCGTTGCAAATGCTGTTATCGCTGAAAGTTTCAGGACGTCATCCTTTACCTGGTGGGACAAAAATTGTCGGCAGTGGCAGCATCATTGGATTGGTTGCCAGTCTGGCCGGGATTGGCGGTGGCTCGCTGACCGTGCCATATCTGAGCTGGTATGGTGTGGAAATGCGGCGTGCTATCGGGACGGCGGCGTTTTGCGGCTCCATTATAGCGGTAGCCGGTATGGCGGGCTTTATTGTCGCCGGCAGCGGAGATTCCTCTTTGCCGCCTTATAGTGTGGGGTATGTGTATTTGCCTGCGCTGCTGGGGGTGGTGTGTACCTCGGTGCTGACAACCCGGTTCGGCGCCCGAATGGTCAGCAGTTTACCGACGCAGACCCTGAAGAAAATATTTGCCATCTTCTTGTTATTTATTGGCGGCAAGATGTTGTTTTAGAGTAAGCCTGTCTGTGGATTGGCATGAGAGCACCCGCGAGCATGACCGTTCACGAGTGCTGCTTTCATTGATTAACCAAGAGTATGTTTTGAATGAGTCAAGGCTATCTGACGTTTCCTAATTTTGATCCGGTTCTGATTGAAATCGGCCCGCTGGCTGTACGCTGGTACGGTCTGATGTACCTGCTGGGTTTCATGTTTGCGCTCTGGCTGGCGAACCGCCGGGCAGATAAATCCGGCAGCGGCTGGACACGTGACCAGGTGAGTGACCTGCTGTTTTTCGGTTTCTTAGGGGTTGTGATTGGTGGCCGGGTTGGCTACGTACTGTTTTATAACTTCGAGATGTTTCTGGCTGACCCGCTGTATCTTTTCAAAGTATGGACCGGCGGGATGTCCTTCCACGGCGGATTGCTGGGTGTGATGACAGCCATGCTCTGGTATGCCCACAGAAATGGCCGCCGTTTCTTTGATGTGGCTGATTTTGTTGCACCGTTGGTACCGTTCGGATTGGGCGCAGGCCGGCTGGGGAATTTTATCAACGGAGAACTCTGGGGCCGGGTTACGGATGTCCCCTGGGCCATGGTGTTCCCGACTGGCGGACCGCTGCCGCGCCATCCGTCTCAGTTATACGAGTTTTTCCTGGAAGGGGTGGTCCTGCTGATTATCCTTAATATCTTCATTCGGAAACCGCGTCCGGCCGGAGCGGTATCTGGTCTGTTCCTGCTGGGATACGGGAGTTTCCGTTTCCTGGTGGAATACTGCCGCGAGCCGGATGCACAACTCGGCCTGTTTGGAGGCTGGATCAGCATGGGACAAATACTGTCTCTGCCGATGGTGTTTGGCGGTATTCTGTTGATGGTCTGGGCCTACAAAAGGGCAGGCCATCATCGTACCGCTTAACCGCATTGAAGACATGAACAGGCAGCCAAAAGGCTGCCTTTTTTGTGTTATGCTTGCCGCCAGAGTATTTCCTGCCAATTCAGGTCAAGAGAGTCAATGAAACAGTATTTAGATTTATGCCAGCGGATTATTGACGAGGGCGAGTGGGTTGAAAATGAACGTACCGGTAAACGTTGTCTGACACTGATCAATGCCGATCTGACCTATGATGTAGCCAATAATCAGTTTCCCCTGATCACGACCCGGAAAAGCTTCTGGAAAGCGGCAATTGCTGAATTGCTCGGTTATATTCGCGGCTATGACAATGCGGCGGATTTCCGCGCACTAGGTACCAAAACCTGGGATGCCAATGCCAATGATAATCAGGCCTGGCTGAATAATCAGCACCGAAAAGGTACGGATGATATGGGACGTGTCTATGGTGTGCAGGGGCGCAGCTGGCGTAAACCTGATGGCAGTACATTAGACCAATTGCGAAAAATTGCAGAGAACCTGAGTCGCGGTATTGATGATCGCGGTGAAATCCTGACCTTTTACAACCCGGGTGAGTTTGAGATGGGCTGTCTGCGTCCGTGTATGCACACACACACGTTTTCGCTGCTGGGCGATACGCTTTATCTGACCAGCTACCAGCGATCCTGTGACGTGCCTTTAGGACTGAACTTTAATCAGATTCAGGTCTTTACATTGCTGGCACTGATGGCGCAGATCACTGGCCATAAGGCGGGTAAGGCGTATCACAAGATTGTGAATGCACATATTTATGAAGATCAGCTGGCACTGATGTGTGATGTACAGCTGAAGCGTGAGCCTTTCCCGTCACCACGCCTGATCATCAACCCGGAGATTCAGACGCTGGAAGATCTGGAAACCTGGGTTACGCTGGATGATTTTCAAGTGGAAGGCTATCAGCACCACGATCCGATCCAGTATCCTTTCTCGGTGTGATTGAACAAATCAAGTGATAAAAAAGCCCCGCTCTTTCGAGATGGGGCTTTTTTGTTGCGATGGTATGTGTGCAATGGATCAGGCGGTGAAAGCCAGAATACCGCCTGGAATCAGGATAAAGACCAGTCCCAGATAGGCTGCAACTGCGGCTTTGCTCTTTACGGCCATCTCGCCCAGGAAGAAAGCACATTTGAGTGGCAGTTCGCGCAGAAACGGCAGGCCGAAAATCAGCAGGGTTGCCATCACATTGAAGCTCAGGTGCACCAGTGCAATTTGCAGGGCAAATACAGCGTGGTCACCGGAAATCGCCGTAGCAGCCAGCAGGGCCGTGATGCAGGTGCCGATGTTTGCGCCCAGTGTAAAAGGATATACATCACGGACCTTCAGCACCCCGGTGCCAACCAGCGGCACCATCAGGCTGGTGGTGGTTGAAGACGACTGTACCAGGACGGTGACGACTGTGCCTGACACGATACCGTGAACCGGGCCACGGCCGATCGCACTTTTCAGGATTTCACGGGCACGGCCGACCATCAGGCTGCGCATCAGTTTACCCATAACGGTAATTGCCAGAAAGATCAGGGCAATGCCCAGAGCAATCATCACGATACCGCCCATGGTTCCCAAAGATTCCAGCGGTGCTTGCACTGCATGGACGACGGGTTTGGTCAGTGGCTTGATAAAGTTCAGGCCTTTCATGCTCATGTCGCCAGTCGACATCAGCGGCGATACCAGCCAGGCTGAGACTTTTTCCAGCAGACCAAACATCATTTCCAGAGGCAGGAAGATCAAGACGGCGAGCAGGTTAAAGAAATCGTGGACAGTCGCGGCAGAAAAAGCACGCTGAAACTCTTCTTTGCAGCGGGCATGACCCAGGCTGACCAGTGTGTTGGTCATGGTCGTACCAATATTGGCACCCATGATCATCGGGATTGCGGTTTCCACCGGTAAACCACCGGCAACCAGGCCCACAATGATGGAGGTGACGGTACTGGAAGACTGGATTAGAGAGGTGGCTACCAGACCGATCATCAGGCCTGCAATTGGGTGTGAGGCAAATTCAAATAGGGTTTTGGCTTGTTCACCGACGGACCATTTGAAGCCGCTACTGACCATGGATACGGCAACAAGCAGCAGGTACAGCATGAAAACCAGGTTGGCCCAGCGAACCCATCGCATGGAGCTTTGCATTGGCTCAGCTGTGGTGGCTTGGGTAGTCATAATCTGTTCTCCGTGACATTGTGATGTCATTTTGGTTTCAGTTTCTTGAAAGTTGCCGCGATGGTAGAGAACGAATATTTCAGAAATATGACACAAAAAAGTCATTCACAAGATTATCCGTTCTTTGAGTTGCTGAGGGCAAGCTGGGAGGAGGATCATATTCTTGTAAAAATGCGATAAAGCATTGATAAAGATGGGGATCGCCAGTCAGATATAAGAAGTATTCCTTGCTTCAGCATCAGAGAGAAAAATTGTGAACAGATGCGACAACGCTATTTCTGTAGCCGTAGTTTTCCTGAAATAATTCGCTGATGAGCGGGAGCAGGTAAGTAAATACTGCGGGTATTACGGTGTTTTGTTTCTGATAGATCGGTTTTTCCGAGCTGTTCGCTCTAAACAAACGATTTCACAGAGGTGTCTGTCGACGTCTACACTGTTTTTACCACGCATTGACATAAAAGTGTGATTTTACAGTGAGTAGTAAGGAGCTGCGGTCAATGACCGATGTAATTCTGAAATTCTTTAAATTAGAGTCTGCTGGCGGCATTTTGTTGATAATTGCTGCTGCCCTTGCCATGACGATTGCAAACTCTCCGTTACAGTCCGTTTATGAAGGTGCTCTTCATAGCTATATTGCTGGCCTGTCAGTTGAGCACTGGATTAATGACGGTCTGATGGCGATTTTCTTTCTGGTGATCGGCCTTGAGGTCAAGCGTGAGCTGATCGAAGGTGCGCTGAATACCAAAGAGAAAGCGATTTTCCCAGCAGTGGCTGCTTTAGGTGGCATGGTCGCACCGGCATTAATTTATGTGCTATTCAATTTTGCTGATCCTGTTGCGATTGGCGGCTGGGCGATCCCTGCTGCGACGGATATTGCATTCGCTTTGGGTATCATGGCATTGCTGGGTAACCGAGTGCCGGTCAGCCTGAAAGTCTTCTTGCTTGCTCTGGCGATTATTGATGACCTGGGGGTGATTGTCATTATTGCCCTTTTCTATAGCAGTGACTTGTCTGCGATGGCCCTGGGAATTGCCTTTGCCGCAACTGCTGTGCTCTTTATCATGCACGCCCGTAATGTGGCCAACTTATTCTGGTACATTCTGGTTGGTGCTGTGCTTTGGGTAAGCGTACTGAAGTCAGGTGTGCATGCGACATTGGCGGGTGTTGTGCTGGGCTTTGCAATCCCGCTTCAGGGTCAGAACAAGCAGGGGCAGGACATTTCGCCGCTGAAGACCATGGAGCATGCATTGCACCCTTATGTAGCGTATTTGATTTTGCCAATTTTTGCTTTCGCTAACGCAGGTATTTCGCTGGCCGGTGTTTCTGTTGATGGCCTGACGGCAATGCTGCCACTGGGAATTGCACTGGGTCTGTTTGTCGGTAAACCGCTGGGAATCTTTATCGCGAGCTGGCTGGCGGTAAAAACCGGGATCGCCCGTTTGCCGGAAGGCACTGGATTTGGTCAGATCTTTGCAGTCTCTGTGCTGTGCGGTATCGGATTCACGATGTCAATCTTCATCTCAATGCTCGCATTCGCTGGCCTTGATGCAGAGATGATCACTTATTCGAAGCTGGGCATTCTGATTGGTTCTACGACTGCGGCGGTTGTGGGTTATGTCTTACTTTCCCGCTCGTTACCAGCAGCAAAAGTCGTGAAGGACAGCCAAACATCATCATAAACGGGACAGGGAGGTGTGTATGAGACCATTGATCGTTCTGACAATTGGCCTGATGGCGAGCGGCGCAATGGCGGAGGACTACAGCCATTGCCAGCAGCAGAGTGACAGTGAGATCTGCAAAGCTTATCAGGCGGGGTACAAGCATGGACAGGCAAGTGCCCGGACTCAGCAGGAGGAAGCTTCCGGTAATTTTGTCTCCAGGGCTCTGGAGCAACGAGCCGGTGAGCGTTACCGCCATCCACTGACGGCAGAAAAAGAGCCGGAAGTGAAGACTGAATAAGCACTTTCCACTTCAAATTCCGGATATTCGTGTGTTTGGATAAAAAAACACTTAGGATAAACCCCAGGCGAAAGCCTGGGGTTTTTTATTCGCGAGCGTTGAGGCCGGTAGCAGTGTCGCACCTGAATTACAATCACTTGTATTATTTTTGGATGGTTTGCAAACAAGGATCAGTAACCAAAGCGGCTGATGCTTTATTTCTGGCACCGCAAACAGTGACGGGGCAGATCCGGGCGCTGGAAGAGCGGTTGAAGGGGAAGCTGACCAAACGGGTTGGCCGGCATATCGAGCCGACGGAGCTGGGGCAACTGGTTTTTAAATATGCCGACAAGATGTTCGATCTCAGCTACGAAATGCTGGATATCATCAATTACACGCAACGAGAGAATCAGCTGCTTGAGGTTGGCGTCGCTGATGCGCTGTCTAAACGTCTGGTCAGTAAAATTCTGATGGCCGGGATTCCTGAAGATGAGCGGATCCATCTGCGCTGCTACGAATCGACACATGAAATGCTGCTCGAACAGTTGTCTCAACACAAGCTGGATATGATCCTGTCCGATTGTCCGGTTGACTCTACGCAAAGTCCGGGCCTGTTCAGTAAAAAGCTGGGAGAGTCCGGGATGAGCTTTTTTTGCTCGAATACCGACAAACCCCTGAGTTTTCCTGCTTGTCTGGAAGATTACAAATTGCTTGTTCCCGGCCGTCGTACTGCCATGGGCCGTAAGCTGCATCATTGGTTTGATCAGCAGGGTATCACCCCGAATATTCTGGGGGAGTTTGATGATGCTGCTCTGATGAAAGCCTTTGGTGCGTATCGAAAATCTATGTTCGTTGCCCCTTCTATTTATGCGTCTGAAATTGAACAGTCGCACGCTGTCCGTGAGGTGAAAAGGGTACGGGCCATCCGGGAAGAGTATTATGTGATTTTCGCGGAACGCATGATCATGCACCCGGCAGTGAAGAAAATTTGCGAGGCTGATTTCAGAAAACTGTTCAAATGACCGCCTTTTTCAGTGATAGAGGTATCGAACAAATCACTGAAGTCGGTGGAAAGATGGAAGCCATAACGTTACATCACAGTGCTCCTCAGGCTGTGTCTTTGCTTAAGGCCATGGCCAATGAGCGGAGGTTATTGATTTTATGCTATTTGCTGGAGGGGGAATTGTCGGTTGGAACGATGAGTGACCGTTTGGACCTGAGCCAGTCGGCCCTGTCGCAGCATTTAGCCTGGCTCAGACGTGATGGCCTGGTTGCTACACGTAAAGAATCACAGACGGTTTACTATCGCCTGAAGAGTCAGGAAGTGAAATCGATGATCGAATTACTGCAAGAGATGTACTGTCCGTAATCCGTGCCTGTTGCACAGCATCGGAACTGACGGGATGACCTGAATTGCAGCAATAAAAAAACCGGCCTGAGCCGGTTTTTTTATTGCTGTCTAATCAATGCACTGAATTACAGAGCTTTGATTTTTGCAGCCAGACGAGCTTTATGACGAGCAGCCTTGTTTTTGTGGATCAGGCCTTTAGTAGCCATACGGTCCATAACAGGTTGCATGTCAGTGAAGGCTTTAACAGCAGCTTCTTTGTCGCCTGCTTCAACAGCAGCAACAACTTTTTTGAAGAAAGTGCGCATCATAGAACGACGGCTAGCGTTGTGCTGACGACGTTTTTCAGAAGTGATTGCACGTTTCTTAGCAGATTTGATATTTGCCAAGGGTGTAACTCCCAAATTCTTGGTACGGTGACAATTTAAGGCCGAGGAATATGCCTCTAAAACCAAAGATTGTCAAATGATTTGTGCAAATAACAGCCGTGCCAATCAATTTGGCACTTGTGCATTAACACGGTTAATATGGCGGCAGATTCTATCAGCTTTTGGTCCTGCAAGTCACCTTTCTGGACCATCTTTTGTGAGGTTTTTTTGTGAGTAAGCGTCTTTTGCGCTCAGGGCTGATTGTCAGCAGTATGACTTTCGTTTCCCGCGTCATGGGCTTAGTCCGGGATGTGGTCGTTGCTAACCTGATGGGGGCCGGAGCGGCCGCCGATGTTTTTTTCTTTGCCAACAAGATTCCTAACTTTCTCCGCCGGCTTTTTGCTGAGGGGGCATTTTCTCAGGCCTTTGTACCGGTCCTGACGGAAAGCCATGCGGGGGGCGATATGGACAAAACCCGAGAACTGATTGCCAGGGCCGCTGGTACGCTGGGGGGCATTGTGACGGTGGTGACCTTATTAGGGGTGCTGGGGTCAGGTGTCATTACCGCTCTGTTTGGTGCTGGCTGGTTTGTGGACTGGCTGAATGACGGTCCGGCAGCCCCCAAGTTTGAGCTGGCCAGCCTGCTGCTCAAAATCACGTTTCCTTATTTATGGTTCATTACCTTTGTGGCGTTGTCCGGGGCGATCCTCAATACCCTGGGGAAATTCGCGGTGTCTTCGTTTACGCCGGTGTTCCTCAATATTTCGATCATTCTGTGTGCCTGGTGGGTATCCCCGAACCTGACACAGCCTGAAATCGGACTGGCGCTGGGGGTGTTTCTGGGGGGGCTGGTGCAGTTTCTGTTTCAGCTGCCGTTCCTGTACCGGGCCGGTGTACTGGTGCGGCCTCGCTGGGGATGGCGGGATCCCGGGGTGGTGAAAATCCGGACACTGATGATTCCGGCGTTGTTTGGCGTTTCGGTGAGTCAGATTAACCTGTTGTTTGATACCTTTATTGCCAGCTTCCTGATGACGGGATCGATCAGCTGGCTGTATTACTCGGACCGGTTGCTGGAATTTCCGTTAGGGCTGTTTGGGATTGCAATCGCCACGGTAATTTTGCCGGCGCTGTCGCGCAAACATGTGGATCAGAACCGGGAGCATTTTGCGCAGACTATGGACTGGGGCGTGCGTATGGTACTGCTGCTGGGTTTGCCTGCTATGCTGGGCTTGATGGTGCTGGCAAAACCTATGCTGATGGTGCTCTTCATGCGGGGTGAATTTACGCCGAACGATGTTGAGCAGGCCGGACTCTCATTACTGGCCTATGCATCCGGTTTGCTGAACTTTATGCTGATTAAAGTGCTGGCCCCCGGTTACTATGCCCGGCAGGATACCAAAACACCGGTGCGTTACGGTATTGTCGCTATGGTGAGCAATATGGTGTTTAACGCCATATTTGCCTATCTGTTCGGTTATGTGGGCCTGGCACTGGCGACCGCATTGTCTGCACTGGTAAATGCTGCACTCTTGTATCGTGGCCTGCACCGTGCCGGGGTTTATCAGGTGTCACGTACTACCATAGGCTTTGTGATCCGCTTAGTGATTGCTGGTGGTGCGATGGTTGCAGCTTTGCTGTGGCTTTCACCAGACATGTCTGAATGGCTGTCGATGAATTTCTTGCAGCGTGTTTACTGGCTGACCGGTCTGATTGGTGTTGGAGCTGTCAGCTATCTGTTGACGCTGGGTGTGAGCGGGGTGCGTCTGCACCATCTTCGCACAGAAGGCTGACATCCGGGTGAGCGCAACTTGCCCTGAATGGGGCAAAAAAAGATATCTTCCGGGGCGGATGGTTTTAACACCCTTGCGCTCTGGTATATAATCCGTCAGTTTTTGACTTTGGTAATGATAAGCTGCAGATGGAATTGATCCGAGGAATCCACAATATCCGGCCCGGCCATCATGGCTGTGTTCTGACGATAGGTAATTTTGATGGGGTCCATCTGGGCCATCTGGCGGTATTGTCTCAGGTGCGTGAGCAGGCCCGGCGGTTAGGGGTTCCTGCGACGGTCATGACCTTTGAGCCGCAGCCGATGGAGCTGTTTGCCAAAGACAAAGCACCGGCCCGGTTAACCCGCTTTCGCGATAAGTATCAGCAACTGAGAAAAGCGGGTATCGATCGCCTGCTGTGCGTCAACTTCAATACCCGATTTGCGAACATGTCGCCGCATGATTTCGTTCGCCGCTTGTTGGTGGAACAATTGGGTGTTAAGTTTCTGGTGGTTGGCGATGATTTCTGCTTCGGTAAAGGCCGCAGCGGTGATTTTGCCATGCTGGAAGCTGCCGGACGTGAGTTCGGCTTTGAGGTGGTCAGCACGCAGAGTTTTTGTGTTGAAACGCAGCGGGTCAGCAGTACGGCGATTCGTGAAGCGCTGGCCCGGGACGATCTGGCCGCAGCTGAAATCATGCTGGGTCGGCCGTACAGTATCAGTGGCCGTGTCTCTCATGGCCGGAAACTCGGCCGTACGATTGGTTTTCCGACGGCAAATGTGCCGCTCAAGCGCCGTGTGTCACCGGTTTCCGGTGTGTATGCTGTCGAGGTACTGGGTGTGGCTGAACAGCCGCTGCCCGGAGTTGCCAATGTCGGCAGACGCCCGACGGTGAACGGTGAGCGCCAGCAACTGGAAGTCCATGTATTTGATTATCAGTCTGATATCTATGGTTGTCAGATTGAAGTGGTTCTGCACCACAAATTAAGAGATGAAATTAAATTCGCCTCCTTTGATGCGCTGAAAGCGCAAATCGAGCGTGATGCCCAGACAGCGCGGGTGTGGCTGTCTGAGCATCGTCAACATGTCCAACTTCGCCCAAGTAACGGAATTGAGAATCAATGAGCGACTATAAAGATACCCTGAACCTGCCTGAAACAGGGTTTCCGATGCGAGGCAACCTGGCCCAACGCGAGCCTGCCATGCTGAAGCGTTGGTATGATGAGGATCTTTACGGTGAAATCCGTAAAGCCAAGAAAGGTAAAAAGTCTTTCGTGCTGCACGACGGCCCTCCTTATGCCAATGGTGATATTCATATTGGTCACGCACTGAACAAGATTCTCAAAGACATTATTATTAAGTCGAAGACGTTGTCTGGCTTTGATGCGCCATATGTACCGGGTTGGGACTGCCACGGTCTGCCAATCGAACTGATGGTTGAGAAGAAAGTCGGTAAGCCGGGACAGAAAGTGACTGCTGCCGAGTTTCGCGAGAAGTGTCGCAGCTATGCGGCCGGTCAGGTTGAAGGCCAGAAAGAAAGCTTCATTCGCCTGGGTGTTCTGGGCGAGTGGGACAAACCATACCGCACTATGGATTTCGGCACTGAAGCTAACATTATCCGTGCATTGGGCAAAATTGCTGATAACGGTCACCTGCTGAAAGGCTTCAAGCCAGTTCACTGGTGTACCGACTGCGGTTCTGCACTTGCGGAAGCCGAAGTTGAGTACAAAAACAAAGTTTCACCTTCGATCGATGTGAAATTTAAAGCCGCTGATGAAGCTGAGGTTCTGAGCAAGTTTCAGATGACTGAGGAACATCAGGGCCGGGGCGACGTTTCTATCGTGATCTGGACCACGACGCCTTGGACACTGCCTGCCAACCGTGCTGTGGCTGTGCGTGATGATCTGGAATATGTACTGATTCAGGTCGAAGGTGATAAGCCTGAGCGTCTGATCATGGCCGCTGAGCTGGCCAAAGATGTGATGGATCGTGCCGGTATCGAGCATTATCACAACCTTGGTTTTGCCAAAGGTGCATCACTGGATCTGCTGCGTTTCAACCATCCGTTCTACAGCTTTGATGTGCCAGTGATTCTGGGCGATCACGTGACCACTGAATCCGGTACGGGCTGTGTACACACGGCTCCTGGCCACGGTCAGGAAGACTTCGCGGTCGGTCAGAAATATGGTCTGGAAGTCGCCAACCCGGTTGGCAGCAACGGTGTTTATCTACCAGACACAGAACTGTTTGCCGGACAGCACGTATTTAAGGCAAATGATGCAGTGGTTGAAACGCTGAAAGAACATGGTGCGCTGCTGCATCATCATGCTTACGAGCACAGCTACCCGCACTGCTGGCGTCATAAAACGCCAATTATCTTCCGTGCAACCCCGCAGTGGTTCGTTTCGATGGATCAAAATGGTCTGCGTGCGAAAGCGCTGGAAGAAATCAAAGGCGTCCAGTGGATGCCGGAGTGGGGCCAAAGCCGGATTGAAAGCATGGTTGAGGGCCGTCCGGAGTGGTGTATCTCCCGTCAGCGGACCTGGGGTGTGCCGATTGCGCTCTTTGTTCATAAAGAAACACAGGATCTGCATCCGAATACCGCTGAACTGATCGAAAAAGTCGCTCAGCTGGTGGAAGAAAAAGGAATTCAGGCGTGGTGGGATGTGAACCCTGCTGAGCTCATGGGTGAAGCCGACGCTGAACAGTACGAGAAAGTACTGGATACACTGGATGTCTGGTTTGACTCTGGTGTGACCCACTATGCAGTGGTTGATACCCGTGAAGAGTTTCACGGTAATGCAGCTGACCTGTATCTGGAAGGTTCAGACCAGCACCGTGGCTGGTTCCAGTCTTCTCTGATCTCGTCTGTCGCGATGAAAAACAAAGCGCCTTACCGTCAGGTACTGACGCACGGCTTCGTGGTGGATGGCCAGGGCCGTAAGATGTCTAAATCGATCGGCAACGTGGTTGCACCGAAAGATGTGACCAACAAGCTGGGTGCCGATATTCTGCGTCTGTGGGTGGCATCGACAGATTACACTGGCGAAGTGGCTGTATCTGACGAGATTCTGAAGCGCAGCGCCGATGCTTACCGTCGTATCCGGAACACCGCGCGATTCCTGCTGGCGAACCTGAGTGGTTTCAACCCGGCGACGGATTGCGTACCGGCAGAAGAGATGGTGGCACTGGATCGCTGGGCTGTGGCTCAGGCGAAAGCTGCTCAGGAAGAAATCATTACTGCTTATGATGAATACAACCTGCATGCGGTGACACAGCGTCTGATGCACTTCTGCTCCATTGAGATGGGCTCTTTCTATCTGGATGTCATCAAAGACCGTCAGTACACAGCGAAACGTGGTGGCCACGCTCAGCGGAGTTGTCAGACGGCTCTGTACTACATTGTGGAAGCACTGGTTCGCTGGATGGCACCAATCATGTCTTTCACGGCAGATGAAATCTGGAATGAAATGCCGGGTGAGCGCGACACCTTTGTCTTCACTGGTGAGTGGTTCGAAGGTCTGTTTGGTCTGGCTGACGATGAAGCTTTCAGCAATGAGTTCTGGACTGAAGTTCAGGCCGTGCGCGGTGCCGTGAATAAACTGCTGGAAGAAGCTCGGAATGAGAAACGCATCGGCGGCGCCCTGCAGGCAGAAGTGACTCTGTATGCTGATTCTGAACTGGCGGACAAACTGAACCGTCTGGAAGATGAACTGCGTTTCGTGCTGCTGACGTCTAAAGCGAAAGTCGCACTGACTGACAATAAGCCTGCAGAAGCGAAAGCAACGGATGTTGCGGGTCTGTCTGTCCTGGTGACTCCGGCAGAAGCAGAGAAATGTGATCGCTGCTGGCACCATGTGGCCGATGTTGGCACTATCGCCGGACACGAGAAAATCTGTGGCCGTTGTGTGACCAACATTGATGGTCAGGGCGAAGAGCGTAAGTTTGCCTGATGAGTAGTTTACCGACTCTGAAGCAATCCGGAATCCGCTGGCTGTGGCTGGCGGTTCTGGTCTTTGCGATCGATATTGGCAGCAAGCTGCTGGTGATGGATACCATGGGATATGGCTGGCCGAATCGCATTGAGGTCTTGCCATTTTTTAACCTGCTGTATGTTCACAACTATGGCGCAGCCTTCAGTTTCCTGAGTGATGCAAGTGGTTGGCAGCGCTGGCTGTTTACAGCGATTGCTCTGGGTGTAACAGGGTTACTGCTGCTCTGGATGCGTCGCACGCCAGCCAGCCATGGGGTGGCCAATAGTGCTTACGCACTGATCATTGGCGGCGCACTTGGAAATCTGTTTGATCGTCTGTACCACGGCTTTGTGGTGGATTTTCTGGATTTCTATATCGGGCAGAAACACTGGCCTGCGTTTAATATCGCTGATTCAGCGATCTGCATTGGTGCCGCTTTGATCATCCTGGAAGGTTTTCTGGCCGGGAAAAGTAAGACCAAAGAAAGCAGCCGGTAATTTCGGTGCGAGCTCACGAAGCAGGCGCTGCCCGTTGCGACGGGCGGCGCTTTATTGTAAAAAGCGTTGCATCAGGAAGAAGTGCAGAGGCGATGTTCTGCACTTTGCCGCAACTCGAAATCAGGATGTACACATGTCGGTAATTACAGAAAACAGTGAAGTTTTAATGCATTTTTCCATCAAGCTGGAAGACGGTTCGGTTGCTGAATCGACGCAAGCGATGGGAAAACCCGCCAAATTTCGCATGGGTGATGGCAGTCTGACCGACAACTTTGAGCGCTGCCTGCTGGGTCTTGCTGAAGGCGAGAAAAGTCAGTTTGTTCTTGAGCCTGAAGACGCATTCGGTCTGCCGAATCCGGATAACATTCATCATGTTGATTTGGCACGTTTTGGTGCTGAAGCACCGGCTGAGGTCGGAACAATTATTGCCTTTAGCGGCCCGGACGGGCAGGATATTCCTGGTGTGATTACGGCCGTTGTCGGTGATTCCGTGACCGTTGATTTTAATCATCCGCTGGCTGGTCAGCGGGTCACCTTTGATGTTGAAGTTGTCGGCATCGAAGGCTAAACCATGACCGACCCGGTCCGGAACCGGGTTGGAAGGATTGCAGAAAAAGAGTCCCAGATATGAAAATCTTACTTGCTAACCCTCGTGGCTTTTGTGCTGGTGTTGACCGCGCCATCAGTATTGTTGAGCGGGCGCTGGAACTGTATCAGCCGCCAATTTACGTTCGGCACGAGGTGGTTCACAACCGATTTGTCGTGGAAGGACTGAAACAACGCGGTGCGATCTTCGTGGAAGAGCTGAGCGAAGTACCGGATGACAACATCGTTATTTTCTCGGCGCATGGTGTTTCTCAGGCTGTTCGCAATGAAGCGAAAGCCCGTAAACTTACCGTATTTGATGCCACTTGTCCGCTGGTCACCAAAGTCCATATGGAAGTCGCGCGTGCCAGCCGCCGGGATATGGAAGTCGTGCTGATTGGCCATGCCGGTCATCCGGAAGTGGAAGGCACCATGGGTCAGTACGCCAGTGAAACGGGCGGGATGTATCTGGTTGAGACGCCGGCTGATGTCGACAAGCTGACCGGCGTAGTGAAAGAGCCGGGCAATTTGCACTATGTCAGCCAGACGACCCTGTCGGTAGATGAAACGGCGGATGTCATTGACCGTTTGCGGGAAGTTTTCCCGGATATTCAGGGACCGCGCAAAGACGATATTTGCTATGCCACCCAGAATCGTCAGGATGCGGTGCGTGAGATGGCCGCCAGTGTTGACGTGATGATTGTGGTGGGGTCGAAGAACTCCTCAAATTCCAACCGTCTCCGTGAGCTGGCTGAAAAACTTGGGACACCAAGTTATCTGACTGACTGTGAAGAAGATGTTGATGCAAACTGGTTCACGGGCACCCAAAGTGTGGGTGTGACTGCAGGGGCTTCTGCACCTGAAGCGCTGGTGAATCAGATTATCGCGCGTATTCAGACGCTGGCCGGCGGTGAGGTTGAAGAACTGAGCGGCCGTGAAGAGAATATGTTCTTTGAAGTGCCACGTGAGCTTCAGGTGAAGAACGTCGGCTAAGTCAGCTGTGAAGAATCATTATTTCTGGAACCCCGGTTATGCCGGGGTTTTTTTTCGCCGGTAGACAGGCTAGATTAGTGGGCTGCGCATAAGCAATTTTTCGTCTTTCTTTACTCAGTGCCGCAGAATCAGTTGTGTTTCTTCACCATCGAACGGGTTGTTTGATGCCATTCTTCTGATGGAGGCGAAGAGTTACGCGCAGCGAAAGGTAGATAAGTATTTTGTGAGTTGTTTATTTTTCAGAATATATATGACTTTAGAACGGTCGTGTGCTGAAAAACAAACAGACTCTCATAAGCTGACATTTTTAAGGAGAAACAGCTATGGTCAGAATCGCAGTTGCCGGTGCGGCAGGGCGAATGGGACGCCAGTTACTGAAGGCGACGGCTCAGTCTGAGTATGCCCGTGTGGGAGCTGCAACAGAACGCCCGCAAAGCAGCCTGATCGGTGTTGATGCCGGAGAGTTGGCAGGTATTGGCAAGCTGGACGTGGTTGTCGTTGATGATCTGGAAAAAGCAATCAACGACTTTGATGTGCTGATCGATTTTACGGCACCAGTGGCGACGCTGGCGAATCTGGCGTTGTGCCAGCGGCATCACAAGAAAATTGTGATTGGTACGACGGGATTCAGTGAAGCAGAAAAAGCGCAGATTGATGCTGCCGCCAGTCAGATCTCTGTTGTCATGGCACCTAACTACAGTGTGGGTGTAAACCTGACATTCAAACTACTGGAAAAAGCCGCCAAGATTATGGGCGACTACTGCGATATTGAAATTATTGAAGCACACCACAGACACAAAGTGGACGCGCCTTCCGGCACGGCCCTGGGCATGGGTGAAGCCATTGCTGGTGCGATGGGAAATAAACTGAGTGATGTCGCGGTATATGCGCGAGAGGGAATTACTGGCGAACGCAGTCGTCATGAGATTGGCTTCGCGACGATTCGTGCCGGAGATATTGTGGGTGAGCACACGGCGATGTTTGCTGATATTGGCGAGCGGGTAGAGATCACGCACAAAGCCACGGATCGGATGACGTTTGCCAACGGGGCTGTCCGGGCTGCGGCCTGGCTGAACAGTCAGCCGGCAGGGTTTTACACCATGCAGGATGTGCTCGGGTTGAATGACCTGTAACAGAAAAAGCGGCTATTAGGATGGCCGCTTTTTTTTCGCCGGATGTCAGGATGAGTTGCCGTTGAATTTGTTCATTCTGCATAAATTTTCAATTTGAGTGGGCATGGATTCTTGTGCGGGCATTCTTTGAGTGTTACTGAGTTTGGGTGTTGTTTTAATGGTTTGTTGGGGTATTTTGGTCTATTGGTGCGAAAAGTTTGAGTTATCCTCGTCATTTTGAGGGGTTTTACATGACTTTTTTGTTCTGTCTGTTTGTCCGATTCGCTGCAAACGGTTGCCTGAACATGCATCTCAAATTTCCGGTGAAAATTGGCAGGAAAAGGTATGCTTTCGTGGGTTTGGCTGAATAAGCGGTCTGTTCAGTCGATATTTTAAATTTAATTTTATCCATTTGTTGACACCTTGGACGTGGATCTCTAGAATGCGCGCAATTTGTCAAAAATCGGCTTGACTCGGTTTATGACTTTCTATGGAATAGGTAAATGCAATTTTATCTGTTTTATTTGCGTTTTTATGAAGATTGGAGGTTGTCTTGAGCAAATCGGCGCTGTTAGTCCTTGAAGACGGGACTGTATTCCACGGCGTATCCATCGGTGCAGATGGTTCGGCCGTTGGTGAAGTTGTTTTCAATACCTCGATGACGGGGTACCAGGAAATTCTCACTGACCCCTCTTATTCGCAACAGATCGTTACTCTTACCTATCCCCACATTGGCAACACTGGTACTAATTCCGAAGACGAAGAATCTACTTCAATCCATGCGCAAGGCCTGGTGATTCGCGACCTCCCTCTGATTGCTTCAAATTTCCGTTCCCAGCAGACCCTGTCTGATTATCTGAAATCCCAGAACATTGTCGGCATTGCTGATATTGATACCCGTAAACTGACCCGACTGCTGCGCGAAAAAGGTGCACAGAACGGCTGCATTATGGCTGGTGATAATCTGGACCCGGCTCTGGCGCTGGAAAAAGCAAAAGCGTTCCCAGGTCTGAAAGGCATGGATCTGGCGAAAGTGGTGACGACTAAAGAAAGCTACAGCTGGACGCAAGGCTCTTGGACGCTGGAGAATGGTCTGCCGGAAGCGAAAGATGCGAGCGAACTGCCATACCACGTTGTGGCATACGATTTTGGTGCCAAGCGTAATATCCTGCGCATGCTGGTCGACCGTGGCTGCCGTCTGACGGTGGTACCGGCTGAAACTTCAGCCGAAGAAGTCCTGGCGATGAATCCGGACGGTGTTTTTCTGTCAAACGGCCCGGGTGACCCTGAGCCATGTACTTACGCCATTGAAGCGACCCAAACCTTCCTGGACAAAGGCCTGCCAATTTTCGGTATCTGTCTTGGTCACCAGATTCTGGCACTGGCCAGCGGTGCGAAGACCGTGAAAATGAAATTCGGTCACCATGGTGCCAACCACCCGGTTAAAGATCTCGAGCGTGATGTGGTGATGATCACCAGTCAGAACCACGGTTTTGCGGCAGATGAAGACACCCTGCCTGAAAATCTGCGTGCCACGCACAAATCGCTGTTCGATGGCTCTCTGCAAGGGATTCACCGTACCGACAAACCGGCTTTCAGCTTCCAGGGACACCCTGAAGCCAGCCCGGGTCCGCATGATGCGGCACCACTTTTTGACCACTTTATCGAACTGATTAAACAGCACAGCGCCTAAGCCGGAGTAGTAAAACGATGCCAAAACGTACTGACATACAAAGTGTTCTGATTCTGGGTGCCGGTCCAATCGTGATTGGTCAGGCCTGTGAGTTTGACTACTCAGGTGCTCAGGCCTGTAAAGCGCTGCGTGAAGAAGGCTACCGCGTCATTCTGGTGAACTCGAATCCGGCCACCATCATGACCGATCCGGAAATGGCGGATGCAACTTATATTGAGCCGATTCACTGGGAAGTTGTTCGTAAAATCATCGAAAAAGAACGTCCGGACGCGATACTGCCAACCATGGGCGGCCAGACTGCACTGAACTGTGCACTGGCGCTGGAAAAGCATGGCGTGCTGGAAGAGTTCGGCGTCGAGATGATTGGTGCGACAGCTGATGCCATCGACAAAGCAGAAGACCGTTCACGCTTTGATAAAGCGATGAAATCTATTGGTCTGGCGTGTCCGCGCGCAGATACAGCGAAAAACATGGAAGAAGCCTACAAAGTCCTCGATATGGTCGGCTTCCCTTGTATTATCCGTCCATCCTTCACCATGGGTGGTACCGGCGGTGGTATCGCTTATAACAAAGAAGAATTTGAAGAGATCTGCCGTCGCGGTCTGGATCTGTCACCAACCAATGAGCTGCTGATTGATGAGTCGCTGATTGGCTGGAAAGAATACGAGATGGAAGTGGTTCGTGATAAGAACGACAACTGCATCATCGTGTGTGCCATCGAAAACTTTGACCCGATGGGCATTCACACCGGTGACTCCATCACGGTTGCGCCGGCGCAGACTCTGACGGACAAAGAATACCAGCTGATGCGAAATGCATCTCTGGCTGTTCTGCGCGAAATCGGTGTAGAAACCGGTGGTTCCAACGTTCAGTTCGGGATTAACCCGAAAGATGGCCGGATGGTGATCATCGAGATGAACCCGCGTGTTTCCCGCTCGTCTGCACTGGCATCTAAAGCAACCGGCTTCCCGATTGCGAAAGTGGCAGCCAAACTGGCCATCGGCTTCACGCTGGATGAGCTGATGAACGACATCACCGGTGGTGCGACACCGGCTTCATTCGAGCCAACTATCGACTACGTTGTAACGAAGATTCCTCGCTTCAACTTTGAAAAATTTGCCGGCGCCAACGATCGCCTGACCACGCAGATGAAGTCTGTGGGTGAAGTGATGGCTATTGGCCGTAACCAGCAGGAATCGCTGCAAAAAGCACTGCGCGGCCTGGAAGTCGGGGCCAATGGTTTCGATGAGATGGTCGATCTGGACGATCCCGAAGCGCTGACCAAGATCCGCCACGAGCTGAAAGAAGCTGGTGCTGAGCGTATCTGGTACATCGCGGATGCTTTCCGTGCCGGTCTGTCTGTTGATGGTGTTTTCAACCTGACGAACATCGACCGCTGGTTCCTGGTTCAGATTGAAGAGCTGGTGAAGCTGGAAGCCAAGGTGAAAGAAGGTGGTTTTGCCGGTCTGACGGGTGACTTCCTGCGTCAGCTGAAGCGTAAAGGTTTCTCCGATGCCCGTCTGGCAAAACTGCTGGGTGTGGCGGAACTGGAAATTCGTAAAGAGCGTGACCGCCACAACATCCACCCGGTTTATAAGCGTGTGGATACCTGTGCGGCTGAGTTCTCTTCTGATACTGCTTACATGTACTCATCTTACGATGAAGAGTGTGAAGCGAACCCGACTGATCGTGACAAGATCATGGTCCTGGGCGGTGGTCCGAACCGTATCGGTCAGGGAATTGAATTCGATTACTGTTGTGTGCACGCCTCTCTGGCACTGCGCGAAGACGGTTACGAAACCATTATGGTTAACTGTAACCCGGAGACTGTATCAACCGATTATGACACGTCAGACCGTCTGTACTTTGAACCGGTCACCCTGGAAGACGTACTGTCGATTGTTCGTGTTGAGAAACCAAAAGGTGTGATTGTTCAGTACGGTGGCCAGACGCCGCTGAAACTGGCCCGTGCACTGGAAGCAGCCGGTGTGCCGATTATCGGTACCAGCCCGGATGCAATTGACCGTGCAGAAGACCGTGAGCGTTTCCAGGCTGCCGTTGAGCGTCTTGGCCTGAAACAGCCTGAAAATGCGACCGTGACAACCATGGAGCAGGCGGTTGAGAAATCAAAAGAAATTGGTTTCCCGCTGGTGGTTCGTCCTTCGTATGTACTGGGTGGTCGTGCGATGGAAATCGTCTACGACGAAGCGGACCTGCGTCGTTACTTCAATGAAGCCGTGAGCGTATCGAACGAATCACCGGTACTGCTGGACCGTTTCCTGGATGACGCAACCGAAGTTGATGTCGATGCGATCTGCGACGGTGAGCGTGTCGTCATTGGCGGTATCATGGAGCATATCGAACAAGCGGGTGTTCACTCTGGTGACTCGGCGTGTTCGCTGCCGGCTTATACCCTGAGCCAGGAAATTCAGGACGAAATGCGCCGTCAGGTAGAGAAGCTGGCATTCGAACTGGGTGTCCGCGGTCTGATGAATACGCAGTTTGCCGTGAAAGACAACGAAGTTTACCTGATTGAGGTGAACCCGCGTGCTGCGCGTACTGTACCTTTCGTTTCTAAAGCGACCGGTGCACCGCTGGCGAAAATTGCGGCACGTGTGATGGCCGGACAGTCACTGGAACAACAGGGCTTTACCAAGGAAATCATTCCGCCGTATTACTCAGTGAAAGAAGTGGTGCTGCCATTCAACAAGTTCCCGGGTGTTGACCCGCTGCTTGGTCCTGAAATGCGCTCTACCGGTGAAGTCATGGGTGTAGGCGATACCTTCGCCGAAGCCTTTGCAAAAGCTGAGCTGGGTTGTGGGAAGGAACACAGCCGTGAGAATGCGGGCCGTGCGCTGCTGTCTGTCCGTAACAACGACAAGCGTCGTGTGGTTGACCTGGCTGCCAAGCTGGTGAAACTGGGTTACGAGCTGGATGCGACGCATGGTACTGCGGTGATTCTGGGCGAAGCGGGTATTAACCCGCGTCTGGTGAACAAGGTGCATGAAGGCCGTCCTCACATTCTTGACCGAATCAAGAACAATGAGTACAGCTACATCATCAACACCGCGGAAGGCCGTCAGGCGATTGAAGACTCAAAAGTCCTGCGCCGTGGTGCGCTTGCTGAGAAGGTAAACTACACCACAACGCTGAATGCTGCTTTTGCAACCTGTATGGCACTGACTGCTGATGACCGTCACACGGTGACTTCAGTTCAGGAACTGCATGCGCGTTTAAATCAAGATTAATCAGAAGATGCAGTGTTGCATTGGATGACAAACTGAGAATGGCCCCGGCATAAGTCGGGGCTATTTTTTTTGACGCCAGGATCCCCCCCTGAATCAGGCACTGATCAATCTTGTTCAGTCATGATCGTATTAATAGTCAAAACCGAATATTTGCATCGTTCCACAATGTAAATGAGAGGGAGGTTAGACTTTCTTTGCTCCATGCCGCCTTTTTTTGTATCTGAATCAATCTGACCTAGTTTTGAACACAGTAAGCAGTTTTCTCCGGCTGGCTTTTCAGAAGTCAGTCCGTCTTGCACTGTGCCGCCTTGTTTCATCATTGAGGAGAGAGGCAGGCAACACATACAAAAATAAGGGATGGTTATGTCAGAGGTCAGCTTCTTAGAGGATGAATTTCACGGTCTGTTACCTTATGAGCAGGATGAAGTTGCTCAATCTTATATGGCCTGTCTGAAAAATGGATTACCGGAAAGTCAGACCGAGCCGAAAGATATCCTGATTATCGGTTGTGGGATTGCGGGAATGGTCTCCGCTGCGCTGTTACGCAAAGCAGGCCACAAAGTCACGATTGTCGAGGCCAATACCCGGGTTGGCGGCCGGATCCGAACCTTTCGGAACTCACCTCAGAAACGTTATTTTGAAGATGATCATCTGTCTGCTGAGGCCGGAGCCATGCGTATTCCGGACAAGCACAAGCTGGTGCAGTATCTGATTGATTACACGGGCGTTGAGAAACAACTTTTCCTGAATAAAAGCGTTTCGAGAAAAGATGCGTTGTCCGAAAAAATTCAGCATCCGGACCGGGATGCACAGGGCAATGTTGATTTGTCTGATCTTGCAGCAACCGGAAATAACCTCGTTCATGTGAATCGTCGTCATGTTTTGCGGAAAAATTATGAACATGAAGGTTCCGATATCAATGAATTGCTGAATTACGATCTGAAGGAAAGGGAAAAATACTCAACAGCATCTGAATTACTGGAAAAAGCCATTGGCGATCTGGTGAATCAAGTTCAGGCCGACCCGAAAACAGCATGGCCCAAAATTATTGAGCAATACGGCGAGTATTCCATGCGGCGGTTCCTGAAAGAGGCAATTGTCGAACTCAGTGGGGAGGAACACTTGTCGGAAAATGCGCTGGAGATGATTGGTGTCATAGAGAACCTTGAATCCCGAATGTCCTATTCCTTCATCCAGAGTTTTATTGAACTGGCCATTATCCGTCCCGACACGGCTTTCTGGTTGATTAAAGGCGGTACCGATAAATTTACCCAGGCATTTTATGAGAAAGAAAACCTGGACGATGTCACTTACCTCAATCAGACCGTCAATGAACTGTATCTGTGTGAGACAACCGGAAAAGTCAGAATTAGAACCGAAGTGTCGCACGATATTGAATCCCGTCTCGAGCAGGATACCGCCATTGCCAGGCTGCTGTCTGATCGCAGTTGGGATGAAGCCATCGTCACCATTCCGTTTTCCAGTTTCCGCATGGTTCAGGTCTGGCCGGAAATCAGTCAGGAGAAACGGAAAGCGGTGCGTGAACTCCATTACGATGCCGCCACGAAAGTGCTGCTTGAGTTCAGGGAGCGTTTCTGGGAAACCAGAAATGATATTTATGGCGGCGGCTCCGTGACCGATTTGCCCAACCGTTTCATGTATTACCCGAGTGAGCGAATGGGCTCCAGCAAAGGCGGTGTGATGCTGGCGAGTTATTCCTGGGCGGACGATGCGCGGAAGTGGGATTCCATGTCTGATTACGAACGCTACTGCTACGCCCTCAATAATGTCGCGATCGTCCATGCGGATCATGAACCGGGCGCAGATTACGCCATCAGGGAAGCGGCCCAGCAGAAAATCCGGGATCTCTGTGTGTTTGATCCGAAGAAATACAGAGATGATCAGGACAATATCGTCGGCGCTGCGACCGTGAGCTGGATGAATGATCCCTATGCTTTTGGTGAAGCGGCAATTTTCTATCCGGGTCAGCTGAATCTGCTTCATAAAGCCATTATCCGGTCGGAATGGCCGAGCACGGAAACCGGCAAAGCGCGGCTTCATTTTGCCGGAGAGCATGCCTCACTCAAGCATGCCTGGATTGAGGGGGCCATAGAATCAGCTGTCAATGCAGCATTGCTGGTCAATGAAAATGAGCTGCCGACGCTGAAGCATGTTTAAGGTGGTGGTATGACACGACTTCCTTATCTTGATGATTCGGCAGGCTTATCCGCCGAAACGCTGGCAGCCTATGAGCATATTGCGGCCAGCAGAGGGCATGTCTCCGGTGTGTTTGCATTGCTTTTAAATTCACCGAAGGCGGCAGAGCTGGTGGCCGATCTCGGGGCATTTTTACGCTTTGATTCCTGTCTGAACCCCGGGGTGAAAGAGTTGGTCATTCTGACGGCACTGAGTGAAAACGCCTGTCAGTTTGAATGGGGATTTCATGAAAAATTTGCCCGGAAAGCAGGCGTATCGCCGCAGGTGATTGAGATGATTCGCAACCGGCGCTTACCGGACAATGAACCTGAAGTCAGTCAAAACGAGCGGAATTTGGTGACCTATGTTCGGCATTTGCTGGTGCGTAAACGGGTCAGTGATGCGCTGTTCGGGGGCATTCAGGCCAGATTCAGCGCTCAGGAAATCACTGAAATCACCTTAACTGCCGGTTATTACGCCATGGTTGCCAGTTTGCTGAATGTCGGAAACATTCAGGCCGCGCCGGGCAATCCGACCTTACCTGAACCGGATACGTTCAGCGCGCATCCGGAGTGATTGTGTTGATACCCAGCCGATGTGGACCGCATCGGCTTCTTTTTTTGCTGTCTCTGATTTGGCGAAAGCTGAGCGGTATCAGACATACGGGGAGATGAGCAATGTCAGTGAATTTAAATCAGACCAATATTGACTTAGACGATCCGAATTTTCAGACCGTTTTCGCTAATTTACAGGGCAATATTCTGAAAGGGCATGGCCGGGATTATGCGCGTCATGTTTTTTTCTGCCTGGGGCAGGATGAAGTTGCAAACCGGCGCTGGGTACGGCAGATGTCGGAAAAAGTGACGTCAATGCTTGAACAGGGGCGGCAGCATCAGGCATTCAAACAATTTGGCAAGCAGGATCATCTGTTCGTGAACCTGATGCTGAGCGCGACCGGGTATCGCAAGCTTGGCATTCCCCGCGAGCAATGGCCGGATGATTCAGCGTTTCTCGCAGGAATGAAAGACTTAGACCAGTCTTATGACACCTCGCCGCGCGGTAATCACAAGCCGACGGCCAATCCGCTCAATGATGATTTGTCTCAGTGGGAACCGGCATTTTCTCAGGACATGGACGGAATGCTGATTTTTGCGCTCAGCGGACAGTCGGATGATGTTGAAAAGACCCTGAACGATTTAGTGCGGGAAATGAAAGACTCCCTCAATGGCATCGGGCATATCGTTGTGGTGCAGCACGGGCATGTCATGCGAAATGACAAGCAGCAAGTGATTGAGCATTTTGGTTTTACCGATGGCGTGAGTAATCCTAAGTTTCTTTTTTCCGAGCTCACGGAAGAATTCCGCAATGGCGGGTACCGCAACAATGATCCCAGTGCACCGCTGAACCTGGTGATGGTACCGGACCCGGGCGGAGATCACGCCAGTTTTGGTACCTACGTGGTGTACCGGAAGTTGCAGCAAAATATCAAAGGGTTCTGGCAGCGGGCGGATATGCTTGCCAATACGTTGTCTGAGAATACCGGCCGGACCATTTCGGCGAAATATGCCGGTGCCCTGTGTGTCGGGCGATTTCAGGATGGGACGCCGATCAGCGAGCAGTCCGGAGACGGCTGGACCAATCTGTTTAATAATTTCAACTTTAATGATGATGCTGGTGGGCTGAAGTGTCCGCTGCATGCTCATGTCAGAAAAACCAACCCCAGAGGCGATACGGTGCGCCAGTTCAATTCGCCACCCACCATTGAGCGGAGCCGCCGCATTGTTCGCAGGGGCATCAGTTTCGGTGAGGCTGAGTTGCAACCGTCGCAGGAGTGGACCGAGGCCGGTCTGCTGTTCCTGAGTTTTCAGGCCAGTATTGTCGATCAGTTTATTTTCATGCAGCACACCTGGTGCAATAACGAAGATTTTCTGCATGGCGACGTGGGATTGGACCCTTTAGTCGGACAATCGAAAGAGAATGAGTCCCCGAAACCGCAATCCTGGTCAAAAGGCTGGGGAAGCCCGACAGCAGAACAGGTTTCCTTCAGCTTTTTCGGGTTTGTCCGGATGAAGGGGGGCGAATACTTCTTTATGCCCAGTCTTCATTTTCTGAATAATTTACCGGTGTGACGGAGGCCAGATGCAAAACGAACAGCAGAAAATCCCCGTCGCAAAGTATGTCCTCAATACGATCCGGGCGAATGGGGTCGACCATGTCTTTATGGTACCTGGTGGAGTGATTGACCCGTTCCTGAATCAGTTTGGGACGGGCAAAGAGGATGTGAAGGCTATTGTGGCAGCGAGTGAAGCCGGTGCTGCTTATATGGCTGATGGTTATGCCAGAGCCAGTGGCCAGTTTGGCGTGTGTATGGGGATTGGCGGTCCGGGGACAGCCAATATGATTGGCCCTCTGGCAGCGGCCTGCACCGATGAGTCACCCGTGCTGGTGCTGGCGGGTGAAGTGCCGACCGAATGGAGTGGCCGGGGCGGTTTTCAGGATGCCAGCGAAGCCGGATTAAATGATGTCCGGATGCTGAGTTCGGTCACGGAAATGGCGATGAAAGTCCCGGAAGCACCGATGGTACCGCATTTGCTGGACCGAGCGCTCAGAACCATGCTGGGGCAGGAGTTCAAACCCGTGAGTCTGAGTTTTCCGAAACAAATTCAGACCCAGGATATCGACACTCAGGCCCATCCGGTCGCAGCTTTGCAAGAAGCGACCCGTACACCCCGGGCTCTGGACTTGGCCGGGGCCGAAATACTCTGTCAGGGACTGATTCAGGCCGGTCAGGCAGGTATGGCGAATATCACGATTTTAGTGGGCAGCGGCGCCGTCCGGTCGGAAGCGACTCAGGCGCTCATCCAGTTTGCAGAAAGGTATCAGATCCCGGTTGCCACCACGCTGAAAGCCAAAGGGGTGTTTCCGGAAAATCATCCGTTATCCCTGGGGGTGTTTGGTTATTCAGGAACGCGGCATTCGACACTGGCATTGCTGCATCAGCATGCCTCGGAAGCCTCCGCCCAACCGGCGGAGGGGAACCAATTGCTGCTTGTGTTGGGTTCGAGCATGAATCAGCGGGATACCATGCGCTGGGATCAAGGGTTGCAGCCAGAGGCCGGGATCTATCAGGTTGATCTCGATATCAGCATGTTTGGAAAGAACTTTCCGGTCGATGTGCCGGTTCAGGGGGATGTGAGCGCCGTTTTAAGCTGGCTGTTGGCGAAAGAACAGGAAACGCGGCTGCTACCACTCCGGGAAATGAATCATCAACGCCAGCAGTGGCTGACATCCATTGTCTCTCAGCCCCGCTTTTATGAACCGGAATATTTAACCAGTGAGGCGAGCCCCATGAACCCGGCCCGGGTGATCGCTGAGCTCCAGAAAGTCGCGCCGGAAGATACGGTGATCATTGGTGACTCCGGTGCTCACCGGGCATTTGCCGGACATTACTGGCAGTCACATGGTCCAAGACAGTACCTGACCGCAACGGCGCTTGCCCCCATGGGGTGGGCGATTCCGGCAGGTGTTGGAGCCAAGGTTGCCAATCCGGACCATCCTTGTGTTGTGATCACGGGGGATGGCTGCATGCTGATGAATGGGATAGAAATTCAGACGGCAGCCCGTCATCAGCTGCCATTGATAGTTCTGGTGATCAATAACAGTGCTTTGGGGAACGTTTTTCTCCGGGCTGAAACGGCTAATGCAAAGGAACTGACATCCCTGAGTACGCACGACTGGGCGGCATTTTCCCGCTCATTAGGGGGCGAAGGCATTGTGGTTGAACACCCGGGGGAACTGGCAAATGCCTTTGAGCAGGCTTTTGCAGCCCAAGGGCCTTTCGTGATTGATGCGCGGTGCGACCCGAACATTCCGACGCCCGTCAACCCGTGGCGGCAGGAACTGGACCATCCGGACTGGGCGGAAACCTGATATTTGACCCTACATTTGTTTCGCAGGAAACATATCGCAGGAAACGGAGAACAACATGGCGAAGCTACCGCTGATAGAAAGAGCTGATCTGGATGTACAGGGAAAGGCTATCTACGATACTCTGATTGGCCCCCGGGACGGATTATCCGGAATGTACCGAACTTTAATGAATCATCCGGCTCTGGCGCAGCATCTGGGAGTGCTTGGAACCTATGTTCGCTATCAAAGTGAACTGTCCGGTGATATCCGGGAGTTGGGCATACTTGCCACGGCGCGTTGTCTGGGAGCACCGTTCGTGTGGGAAAAGCATATTGCGCCCGCAGAGCGTGCCGGATTACCCGGCCATGTGATTCAGCAGATCCTGGAAGGCGATGTGGCGACAGCTGAGATGAAACCTGTTTATCTTTATGCCTGGCAGGTTGCTCAGGATGTGGTGTATCAACGAAGTATTGCAGAGAAAACACAGCAGGCACTGATTGAAGAAATCGGTGTGAAAGGGTTGCTGGATTTAGTGATTGCCTGTGGCATGTACCGTATGATTTCTGCCGTGGTGTTCTCATTTGATGTGCCGTTACCGGAATCCGGTGAACCGCCTTTCTGAGGACAGGCGATGAAGCAACCTGATGAAAAGGGTTGTCCCGCGCCCAAATGCCAGGCAGCCACTCGGTTTTCCTGAGTGGCTGCTTACTTTCAGACTTTTTTATGTTCTAAAAGGCATTGTACAGTTCGGTATAGAGCTTGCGCTCGAATTGGGTAATCTCCGAATCAACGGCCGGGGCATTGTCCGGTTTTTCAGGTGGCAGATAGTTGGTAACAAACTGGACCACCAGGAAGGGTTTGCCGGATTTGCTCGTCATGACACCAACCAGGTTAAAGGTGCCATACAACGAACCGGATTTTGCGGCCAAGTGCTGTTTTATCGGTTCCTGCCGGACACTCTGGCGATAACGCAGCGTGCCGGTTAATCCGGCAACCGGTAGATCTTTCATCAGTCCGAGGCTGTCATCATGCTGATAGATGTGAGTGATCACTTTCATCATGTCGCTGGCTATAATCCGGTTGTCCCGAGATAGACCTGAACCATCAGCCAGAACCGCCAGACTCAGATCAATCCCGGTATGTTCCCCGATAATCGCTTTAATGGCCTCAGTACCATTGCGGAAACTGCCGGGTTGTTCGTAGTAGCGCTGTCCCAGGGTTTTGGCCAGGTTGTCGGCGATCAGGTTATCTGAATCTTCCAGCATCACCTGGAGCAGGGCTGGCAGTTTTTCTGAGTGGTGGGTGACAAGGACCTCGCCGTACGAAGTGTCGTTGCGGATGATGTCGCCTTTGAGGCTGATTCCGGCTCGTTCCAGTTCCAGTTGCAGGACGCTTCGAACATAGGCTTCTGTATCGACCACCGCGAAATTCAGCGGCAATGGTTTATCCCGCTGAGGCAGACAGCCGCTGAGCTGGTAGTGGTTGCCAGGGCGGGTCTGAAGTTCCAGAGTACAGAATTCCGCTTGTTGCTGGGATTTACTGACGACTTTCGCCAGACTGGTCGCGGTAATCGGCTGGTGGGATGGTATATGCAGCCGGGTGAGTTGGCCCAGTGATTGATCGCTGTAAAGGGCTGCCTGAACGCAGTTGTGTTCCAGTGTGATGCTGCTGGAAGGCGCGCTGTAGCAGACTCCCAGGCTGTCCCAGGGCCATCCTGGCGCCTGCTCATAGCCGGTGAACTGGCTGCCGTTGAGATAAATATTTCCGGTGATACGACGAATCCCTTTATTTTTCAGCTGTTTCAGTATCGCAGTCAGATCGTTGCGGGACAGGGTCGGATCACCGCTGAATCTGAAGATCAAATCCTGACCCTGCTGTTCAACCCGGGTAGTAAACCGAAAATCGTTGCCCAGATATAATTTGGCAGCGAGAGCCGTCAGCAATTTTTGGGTGCTGGCTGGGGCCTGCAGCTGTTCGGCACGCTGGCTGAAGACAGTTTTCCCGTTTGCCGGATCTGTAATGATTAAAGCCAGATCGTGCCCCTGGGGTAAAGCTTCAATGGCGGTGCGGGGAGTAAAATCGGCCCAGACCGGATGACTGAATGCGAGTGAAGCTAATAAAAAGCCTGTTATTTTTTTCATCTTGGTTGAGCGATTGAGAAATTGAACTGGGAATCATAGGAAGTAAGAGGGGCAGGCCGCAATAAAAGTTCGTTAATATCTTGTAAGAACTGACCAGTTGTCGAGAAAGCAATCAAAGGAAGATTGGCAGATTCAGGCTTGTTGTGCCGAGCGCGACACAGAAAAAGTGACTTTTACGAAGTCTTCGCCAGAACCGCGATACAGAGGTTGCATCCGGGGCAGAGTATTAGGTATCTTGTGAGGCAGAAAAGCAGTTTCTTCTATTCATGTGTTAGCCCAGACTTGTGCTGGGCTGGCTTTTTTTTGTCCGAAAAGCAATCCCGCTTTTCTGGCGTTTCGAGGTAGATAATTTTATGGAAAAGATCCCAATGACAGTCCGCGGCGAACAGCAGCTGCGTCAAGAGCTGGACGCCTTGATGAAACGTCGTCCACTGATTTCTGAGGCCATCGCTGAAGCTCGTGAGCTGGGCGATCTGAAAGAAAATGCTGAATACCATGCTGCTCGAGAAGAGCAGGGGATCTGCGAAGCCCAGATTCGTGATATCGAATATAAACTGTCTGTGGCTCAGGTGATTGATGTCACCAAGATGACAAACCACGGTAAAGTCATTTTTGGCGCGACCGTAACTCTGTTTGACGTCAATACAGATGAGGAAGTGACTTACTGTATCGTTGGTGATGACGAAGCCAATATTAAACGTGGTCTGATTTCTGTGAATTCACCAATTGCCCGTGGCTTAATCGGCAAACAGGAAGGCGACGAAGTCAGTATTGTGACCCCAGGCGGCAATAAAGAGTTCGAGATCGAGAAGGTCGAGTACATTTAAGGAGCAGGGCCGGCAGGTTTATTGTTAAGAAATGTAACAGTTACCGGGCCTTGAGTGATAAAAAAGGCCGCATTGGCGGCCTTTTTTATTTGCGCGGAAGTTCGATTTTACGATCTTCAGACTGACGGTACAGCACCAGAATATTACCGATGACCTGTACTTTTTCCGCCTGAGTTTCACGAACAATCGCTTCGATGATCAGTTGCTTGGTTTCACGTTCTTCAGCAGCAACTTTGACTTTGATCAGTTCGTGATGGCCCAGGGCCAGTTCGATTTCTGACAGCACGGCTTCAGTCAGGCCGTTTGCCCCCATCAGGACAACTGGCTTCAGGCTGTGAGCAAGGCCTTTGAGGTATTGCTTCTGTTTGGTGCTTAGATTCATGGTGACTCAATATCTATAACAAGGGTTGAAAACAGGGTATTCTAACGCCATCTAGTCAATATGACTAACGTTGTTTCGTTACGCTGGTGTTCCTGCCAACTCTGGGCCACAGTAAAAGTAGTACAGCGGAACCAGAACGGGAACTATCGGTCGCTGAGTGTAATCGCATTGGGTAATGCATGAGTAAAAAGAAACATTCAGCCAGCTCCGGACGCTGGCTGAAAGAACATTTTGATGATAAGTATGTCCTGGAAGCTCAAAAGAAGGGCTTTCGCTCCCGAGCTATTTTTAAACTGGAGGAAATCCAGAACAAAGATAAGTTGTTAAAACCGGGAATGACTGTGGTTGACCTGGGTGCTGCCCCTGGTGGTTGGTCACAGTACGCAGCTGACGTCGTCGGAGATACCGGGCAGGTAATTGCCTGTGATATCCTGCCGATGGACTCCTTACCCGGGGTCAGTTTCCTGCAGGGTGACTTCCGTGAAGAAGCAGTGCTGGATGCATTACTTGAGCGGATTCAGCCGGATATGGTTGATGTTGTCCTGTCTGATATGGCCCCCAACATGAGCGGAAACCTAGCCTCGGATCAACCTAGAGCAATGTATCTTGTTGAACTAGCATTAGATATGTGCAGGCAGGTACTTGCACCGAATGGAAGCTTTGCAGTAAAAGTCTTTCAGGGTGAGGGCTTTGATCAGTATCTGGCCGAAGTGCGCAGTATGTTCAAGGTGGTCAAAATCCGTAAACCAGACTCATCCAGGGATCGTTCCCGGGAAGTCTATATTGTGGCTACAGGTTATAAACTGTAGTACTCTACATTCATCTTTAAAGTTATCGCGAGGTTAACACCTTGAGTGACATGGCAAAAAACTTGATTTTGTGGTTAGTCATCGCCGTGGTGCTGATGTCTGTTTTTCAGAGCTTCGGTCCGGGAGATAGTGCTGGCCGTCAAGTCGACTATACGACTTTTGTCCGGGAAATCGGTCAGGATCAGATTAGGGAAGTACGATTCAATGATCGTGAGATCACGGTGTTCAAGCGTGATAACACCCGTTATGTGACTTACTTGCCTGTCCTGAACGACCAGAAATTGCTGGACGACCTGATCAATGCAAATGTGAAAGTGGTTGGGACACCACCGGAAGAACCAAGTCTGCTGGCTTCTATCTTTATTTCATGGTTCCCGATGCTGTTGCTGATTGGGGTATGGATATTCTTTATGCGCCAGATGCAGGGCGGCGGTGGCAAAGGCGCCATGTCGTTCGGTAAATCCAAAGCGCGCATGATGAGTGAAGATCAAATTAAAACGACCTTCAACGACGTTGCTGGCTGTGATGAAGCCAAAGAAGACGTGAAAGAGCTGGTCGATTATCTGCGTGATCCAAGTCGTTTCCAGAAACTGGGCGGTAAAATTCCGACTGGTGTTCTGATGGTTGGTCCTCCGGGTACAGGTAAAACCCTGCTGGCGAAAGCCATCGCTGGTGAAGCGAAAGTGCCTTTCTTTACCATCTCCGGTTCTGACTTCGTTGAAATGTTTGTCGGTGTGGGTGCATCCCGTGTCCGTGACATGTTTGATCAGGCGAAGAAAGCGGCGCCTTGTATTATCTTCATCGATGAGATTGATGCCGTAGGTCGTCAGCGTGGTGCCGGTGTGGGTGGTGGTCACGATGAACGTGAACAGACCCTGAACCAGATGCTGGTTGAAATGGATGGTTTCGAAGGCCACGAAGGTATCATCGTGATCGCTGCAACGAACCGTCCTGATGTTCTGGATCCGGCACTGTTGCGTCCTGGCCGTTTCGACCGTCAGGTCGTTGTGGGTCTCCCGGATGTCCGTGGCCGTGAGCAAATCCTGAAAGTGCATATGCGTAAAGTGCCACTGGATGGTGATGTTGAACCGTCTCTGATTGCCCGTGGTACACCTGGCTTCTCTGGTGCTGATCTGGCAAACCTGGTGAACGAAGCTGCATTGTTTGCTGCACGTGGTAACAAACGTACAGTATCAATGGTGGAATTCGAACTGGCGAAAGACAAAATCATGATGGGCGCAGAGCGTAAATCGATGGTGATGTCTGAAGAACAGAAAGAATCAACGGCTTACCATGAAGCAGGTCATGCCATTATTGGTCGTCTGGTTCCGGATCATGACCCGGTTTATAAGGTATCGATCATTCCGCGCGGCCGTGCGTTGGGTGTGACCATGTACCTGCCTGAGCAGGATCGTGTCAGCCACTCGAAAGAATATCTGGAGTCTATGATTTCCAGCCTGTACGGTGGCCGTCTTGCCGAAGAACTGATCTACGGGGTAGAGAAAGTGTCAACGGGTGCGTCAAACGATATCGAGCGAGCAACAGACATTGCACGTAAGATGGTGACGCAGTGGGGCTTCTCAGAAAAACTGGGTCCGCTGCTGTATGCAGAAGATGAAGGCGAAGTTTTCCTGGGTCGTTCTGTGACCAAGACCAAGCACATGTCTGATGATACGGCACGTGCCATTGATGAAGAAGTGCGTGCCATTATCGATCGTAACTATGAGCGTGCCAGAGAGATTCTGGTCGGCAACATGGATATTCTTCATTCAATGAAAGATGCATTGATGAAATATGAAACCATTGATGCAGGCCAGCTGGATGATCTGATGGGACGTAAGTCTGAGATTCGTGCGCCAAAAGGCTGGGGTGATAAAGACGACACACTGAAAGCTGATACGCTGGAAGGCGAGAAACCAGCAAGTGTTGACTCTAAAGATGCTGACAAACCAGCTGAGAAACCTGAGCAGGTACAGCCGCATCACAGTGAAGAAAATGATAAACCGCAGGCATAATGTCTGACGGTGAGTCCAAAACCCCGGGGTAACTCGGGGTTTTTTGTTTCTGCGCCACAATGTCTATGGAAATCTGTGAGCCCGTGTTGTTGCCGCCGGGCTTATTCTGTCAGGAGTGATGAACCTTGTTACTGAAAAGCAAAGAGAAAATACTGGATCTTTCTTACCCGCATACCATGGGTATACTGAACTTCACGCCGGATTCTTTTTCTGATGGTGGCCAGTTTAATCAATTAGACAGTGCACTGCGTCATGTGGAAGAGATGCTGGCAGTCGGAACCAGTTTTATTGATATTGGGGGTGAATCGACGCGTCCGGGAGCTGCTGAAGTTTCTGTGCAGGAAGAGCTCGAACGTGTGGTGCCTGTAGTAGAAGCCATCCGTCAGCGTTTTGATTGCTGGATCTCAGTCGATACCAGTAAAGCTGAGGTGATGACGGAGTCGGTAAAAGCGGGCGCTGATCTGCTCAATGATATCCGTGCACTGCGTGAGCCTGGTGCCATGGCAGCTGCAGCGAAAGCAGGGGTACCAATTTGCTTAATGCATATGCAGGGGCAACCGCGTACAATGCAGCAGCAACCACACTATGATGATCTGTTCGCAGATGTGGAAGATTTTCTTGCAGAGCGAATTCAGGCCTGCGAAGAGGCTGGTATCCATCGCGAACAGCTGATCTTGGATCCGGGATTTGGCTTTGGTAAAAGCCTGGAACATAACTATCAGTTACTGGCACATTTGGAAAAATTTCACCGGTTTGGATTACCACTGCTGGTTGGGATGTCCAGAAAGTCCATGATCTGTAAACAATTAAATAAATCGCCTGCAGAAGCGTTGTCCGGGAGCTTGGCTTGTGCATCCATTGCCGCAATGAAGGGAGCTCAGATTATTCGGGTTCATGATACGCGTGAAACGCAGGATGTACTGGCGATCTGTCGCATGACGCTGGAACAGGCAAAATAAAGAGCTAGGAGCTATTTTTCATGGCTGAACGTAAATATTTCGGCACCGACGGTGTCCGTGGCCGTGTTGGCCAGTCACCGATCACCCCTGAGTTTGTACTGAAACTGGGCTGGGCTGCCGGACGGGTGCTGTCTCAGCAAGGCACAAAAAAAGTGATTATTGGTAAAGACACCCGGATTTCAGGTTATATGCTGGAATCAGCGTTGGAAGCGGGTTTGGCGGCTGCCGGATTACAGGCTGCATTTACCGGTCCGATGCCAACCCCGGCGGTAGCTTATCTGACGCGCACTTTTCGTGCAGAAGCCGGTATTGTCATTTCTGCATCACACAACCCTTATTATGATAATGGGATTAAGTTTTTCTCTTCTGAAGGCACGAAACTGCCAGATGAAGTTGAAGCTGCAATTGAAGCGGAACTGGATAAAGAACTGGTGTGCGTTGAATCAGCCAATTTGGGGAAAGCAACGCGAATCAACGACGCTGCCGGTCGTTACATCGAGTTCTGTAAAGGGACGTTCCCTTCACACCTGAGCCTTGCGGGCTACAAAATTATTGTGGACTGTGCGCATGGAGCAACGTATCACATTGCCCCGAATGTCTTCCGTGAACTGGGCGCAGAAGTTGTAACGATTGGTTGTGCACCTGACGGGATCAACATTAACGCTGAAGTTGGTGCGACGGATGTCCGTGCGTTGCAGGCGAAAGTGGTTGAGGAAAAAGCTCATTTCGGGATTGCGCTGGATGGCGACGGTGACCGTGTCATCATGGTCGATGGTGAAGGCAACAAAGTTGACGGTGATCAGATTGCCTACATTATTGCCCGTCACGCGCAGCGTCGTGGTGAATTGAAAGGCGGCGTGGTTGGTACCCTGATGACCAACCTGGGCATGGAGCTGGCGTTAAAATCGCTGGAAATTCCGTTTGTTCGTGCGAAAGTCGGCGACCGTTATGTGATGGAAGAGCTGATCAAGAACAACTGGAATATCGGTGCAGAGAACTCTGGCCATGTCATTGTACTGGATAAGGTAACGACGGGTGATGGTATTGTGGCCGGATTGCAGGTCATGGAAGCGATGGTCAGCAGCCAGCAGTCGCTGAAGCAACTGTGTGAAGGTCTGACAATGTTCCCGCAGGTACTGGAGAATGTCCGGTTCTCAGGAGAGACCAACCCGCTGGAATCTGATGTGGTACTTGCCGCTCAAAAAGCTGCTGAAGCCAAGCTGGGTGAACGTGGCCGGGTTCTGCTGCGTAAATCAGGTACTGAGCCGTTGATCCGAGTGATGGTTGAAGGTGAAGACGATGCGCTGGTGCGCGAATCTGCACTGGCGATTGCACAGGCAGTGAAAGACAACTGCTAAGATGCTGCTCTGAAAGGGATTCCGGCCTGCAGAGGCTGAGCCGGAGTCCTGGACTGTAAAACTGATTATTTCTTGCCCAAGCAAT
Organism: Photobacterium sp. 53610; assembly: GCF_036409375.1. Classification (NCBI taxonomy): domain Bacteria; kingdom Pseudomonadati; phylum Pseudomonadota; class Gammaproteobacteria; order Vibrionales; family Vibrionaceae; genus Photobacterium; species Photobacterium sp. 53610. Next base: position 309,719 of record NZ_JAXOFS010000003.1, read on the forward strand.
TCATCAATTGCTACATTCTTGGAAAAATCACTTGTCACACATGTCGGCATTCGCTAGTATTCCCTCGCTCCTGACGAAGGGGTGCGCTGGCACTGCTATCGCATAGCCGGCACAACAATATGGAACATAGGTGGAACCCATGTACGAAATTCTACTTGTGATTTATCTGTTGGCTGCGCTTGGTGTAATTGGCCTGGTTCTGGTTCAACAAGGTAAAGGCGCAGATATGGGAGCCTCATTTGGGGCTGGTGCATCAGGAACACTGTTTGGTGCCAGCGGCTCTGGAAACTTTCTGACCCGAATGACTGCAATTTTTGCAACCGTATTTTTTGTTATCAGCTTGATTCTGGGCAACATGAGCTCGAAAAAAGCGGATACAACAAGTGGCTGGGAAAACTTAAGTGCCCCAGCACAGCAAGAACAACCTGTTGAAAAAACTGAGAAAGCGCCTGTAAACAGCGATATTCCTCAGTAATAGACAGATTTGCCGAGATGGTGAAATTGGTAGACACGCTAGCATGAGGTGCTAGTGCCGCAAGGTGTAGGGGTTCAAGTCCCCTTCTCGGCACCATTGATTCAGTTACTTGAAAGAGTAACAAGTGAGGGATATAATCGCCCTCAGAATTACGGACGCGGGGTGGAGCAGCTTGGTAGCTCGTCGGGCTCATAACCCGAAGGTCGTCGGTTCAAATCCGGCCCCCGCAACCAACTTGGACGATAATTGAGTGTATACTCTTAGTTATCAGTGGATTTACCGGGTTGATTGAACTCGGTTCCGCCTCCGAGTTTTGAAAAGCGACGATTCCTGGAACTGAATCGCTTTCGTTTTTCTGCTTGAATCTTCAGAGGTTTAAGCTATCAGGGTCCAGAGATAATAAACCCCGTAATTCGGGGTTTTTTATTATCTGAAACATGACCATTCAGGTATCTACTGGGCTTCAATGCCCTTTTTTTGTTTCCAGGGGGTTGTCTTGACCGCTTTAGAAATGCAATTAACCGAACTGCTTGAGTCGCCAGTGACAGCTTTGGGCTATGAATTGGTGGGTCTGGAGTTTATCCGTGCGGGTGAACATTCGACACTACGTGTGTTCATTGACCACGAAAACGGCATCACAGTCGATGATTGTGCCGATGTGAGCCGTCAGATCAGTGCAGTGATGGACGTTGAAGATCCGATCACTGTTGCCTATAACCTGGAGGTTTCGTCCCCTGGTTTGGAGCGTCCGCTGTTTAAAGCGGAACATTATCAACAGTTTATTGGCCACGAGGTCAGCCTGGTCCTGAAAATGGCGATGAATAATCGCCGTAAGTGGAAAGGTGACATTGTTGCCGTTGACGGTGAGCTGGTCACGTTGAACGTGAATGGCGATGAAGAAACCTTTGCGCTGAGCAATATTGCGAAAGCCAACCTGGTTCCAAAATTCTGACCGCTAAATTGGGGCATTAGAAATGAACAAAGAAATCTTGGCTGTCGTTGAAGCGGTATCCAACGAGAAAGCTGTTCCGCGCGAGCGTATCTTCGAAGCACTGGAGATCGCACTGGCAACAGCGACAAAGAAAAAATACGAAGCGGAAATTGACGTACGCGTTGCAATCGATCGCAAAACGGGCGACTTCGAAACTTTCCGTCGCTGGAAAGCCGTTGAAGAAGTGACTGCACCGACGCTGGAAATCACTCTGGAAGCTGCTCAGTATGATGACGAGAGCATCGAGCTGGGTGACTTTGTTGAAGAGCAGATCGAGTCTGTGACATTCGACCGTATCACGACTCAAACGGCGAAGCAGGTCATCGTCCAGAAAGTTCGTGAAGCTGAGCGTGCGCAAATTGTTGAACAGTTTATCGACAATGAAGGCGAGCTGATCACGGGTGTCGTGAAGAAAGTGAACCGTGATGCCGTGATCGTTGATCTGGGTAACAATGCTGAAGCAGTCATCCTGCGTGAAGACCAGCTGCCGCGTGAAAACTTCCGTCCAGGTGACCGCGTCCGTGGTCTGTTGTATGCTGTGCGCCCTGAAGCGCGTGGCTTCCAGCTGTTCATGACCCGTTCTAAGCCTGAAATGCTGTCAGAACTGTTCCGCATCGAAGTACCGGAAATCGGTGAAGAGATGATCGAACTGATGGGTGCTGCCCGCGATCCGGGTTCTCGTGCCAAGATTGCCGTGAAGACGAACGACAAGCGTATTGACCCTGTCGGTGCTTGTGTTGGGATGCGTGGTGCACGTGTTCAGGCGGTCTCCGGTGAACTGGGCGGCGAGCGTATCGATATCGTGCTGTGGGACGAAAACCCTGCACAGTACGTCATCAATGCGATGGCCCCTGCTGAAGTCAGCTCCATCATTGTGGATGAAGACAACCACACCATGGACATCGCGGTTGAGAAAGACAACCTGGCTCAGGCAATTGGCCGCAGCGGTCAGAACGTGCGTCTGGCGTCTGTACTGACTGGCTGGGAACTGAACGTGATGACGGTTGAAGACCTGCAGAACAAGCACCAGGCTGAAGCGCAGGCATCCATCGAACTGTTTGTGAAATACCTGGACATCGATGAAGATTTCGCTGTTGTTCTGGTAGAAGAAGGCTTTACCAGCCTTGAAGAAGTGGCCTATGTGCCGGTTCAGGAACTGATGTCTATCGAAGATCTGGATGAAGACACAGTAAATGAGCTGCGTAATCGTGCCAAAGAAGCCCTGACCACGATTGCCCTTGCGCAGGAAGAGTCTTTTGACGGTGTTGAGCCTGCTGAAGATCTGCTGAACCTGGACGGTATGGAGCGCGAGCTGGCGTTCAAACTGGCTGCGAAGGGTATTAGTACGCTGGAAGATCTGGCCGACCAGGGGACGGATGATCTACTGGATATCGAAGGCCTGGACGAGACCAGAGCGGGTGAACTGATCATGGCTGCCCGTAATATCTGCTGGTTCAGCGACGAAGCATAATTCAATTAGCAAGGGAGGAGCAGCATGTCAGAGGTTACAGTTAAGGCACTTGCCGAAGAAATCGGTACCCCGATTGATCGGTTGCTTCAACAGTTTGCCGATGCTGGTATCAGCAAGAAAGCTGAAGACAGTGTCAACCAACAGGAAAAAGAGTCTCTGTTGACCCACCTGAAGAAAGAACACGGTGGTAACACTGACGAGGCGCCGACCCGCCTGACTCTGCAACGTAAGACCCGCAGCACCCTGAGTGTGTCGGGTTCTGGCGGCAAGAGTAAAAATATCCAAGTTGAGGTGCGCAAAAAGCGCACCTATGTAAAACGCTCTGCCCTTGAAGAAGAGCAACGTGCGGAAGAAGCACGTCAGGCTGAAGAGGCTGCAAAACGTGCTGCGGAAGAAGCAGCGAAACGTGATGCAGAAGAGCAGGTGAAGCGCGAGGCTGAAGCCAAGCGTGAAGCTGAAGAGAAGCGCTTGGCAGAAGAGAAGCGCTTAGCGGAAGAGAAAGCAAAGCAGTTGGAAGAACAGTCTGAGCAGGGTGCAGCAGTGGATGCAAGCCAACGCGAAGCTGATGAAAAGCGTCAAGCTGAAGACAAAGCAAAACGCGCCGCCGCTGAGCTGGAAGCTAAGAAAGAAGCTGAGGCACTGCAACGTCGCCGGGAAGAGGAAGCCAAGCGTAAAGCCGAAGAAGCAAGTGAGCGTCAGCTAGAAGAGGCACGCAAAATGGCAGAAATGAATGAGAAAAACTGGTCTGAAAAAGGCCAGGATGCAGGTGATATGGAACGAGAAGACTACCACACGACCACTTCCACCTATGCCCGTGCGGCGGAAGATGAACAAGACCGTCGCGAGGAAGCAACTCGCCGCCGTAACAAGAAGAAAAAGGCTGCTGGTCCTAAGAGCGAAGAGCGCGAGACGCGCGAACGTCCAATGGCGGCACGTGGCGGCCGTAATCAGCGTGGCCGCGGCAAGCAGCAGCTGAGCAAGCCAACATCCATGCGTCATGGTTTCGATAAAACCGCAACTGTAGCGAAGCAAGATGTTGTGATTGGCGAGACCATCATCGTTTCTGAACTGGCAAACAAAATGTCAGTGAAGGCCGCTGAAGTCATCAAAGTGATGATGAAACTGGGTGCGATGGCAACCATTAACCAGGTGATTGATCAGGAAACTGCTCAGCTGGTTGCGGAAGAGATGGGCCACAAAGTTATTCTGCGCAAAGAAAACGAGCTGGAAGAAGCGGTACTGTCTGATCGTGATGAAAACCTGACTGCCGTACCACGTGCGCCGGTTGTAACCATCATGGGCCACGTTGACCACGGTAAAACATCGACGCTGGACTACATCCGTAAAGCACACGTTGCAGCGGGCGAAGCCGGTGGTATTACCCAGCACATTGGTGCTTACCACGTTGAAACAGACAACGGTATGATCACCTTCCTGGATACTCCGGGACACGCCGCGTTTACTGCGATGCGTGCACGTGGTGCTCAGGCAACGGATATCGTGATTCTGGTTGTTGCAGCGGATGATGGCGTGATGCCACAGACGATCGAAGCGATCCAGCACGCGAAAGCTGCAGGTGTACCGCTGATCGTTGCTGTGAACAAGATCGATAAAGAAGACGCGAACCCAGACAACGTGAAGAACGAGCTGGCTCAGTATGACGTTATCCCTGAAGAATGGGGTGGCGAGAACATGTTCGTTCATATTTCTGCGAAGCAGGGAACCAACATCGACGGTCTGCTGGAAGCCATTCTGCTGCAAGCTGAAGTTCTGGAACTGGAAGCTGTTTCTGAAGGTATGGCGAAAGGTGTGGTTGTTGAATCACGTCTGGATAAAGGCCGTGGCCCGGTTGCAACGGTTCTGGTTCAGGAAGGTACGCTGCGTAAGGGCGACATCGTTCTGTGTGGTCTGGAATACGGTCGTGTTCGTGCAATGCGTGACGAACTGGGTCGTGAAATCGAAGAAGCTGGCCCGTCTATCCCGGTAGAAATCCTGGGTCTGTCTGGTGTGCCTTCTTCTGGTGACGAAGCGACTGTTGTTCGTGATGAGCGTAAAGCCCGTGAAGTTGCACTGTACCGTCAGGGTAAATTCCGTGAAGTGAAACTGGCCCGTCAGCAGAAAGCGAAACTGGAAAACATGTTCTCGAACATGACTGCCGGTGAAGTGGCTGAACTGAACGTCGTTCTGAAAGCAGACGTACAGGGTTCTGTGGAAGCGATTGCCGACTCTCTGCGTAAGCTGTCAACTGACGAAGTGAAAGTGAACATCGTAGGTTCCGGTGTTGGTGGTATCACCGAGACAGATGCAGTACTGGCTGCAGCATCGAACGCAATCATTCTGGGCTTCAACGTCCGTGCGGATGCTTCTGCACGTAAGACGATTGAAAACGAGAACCTGGATCTGCGTTACTACTCCATCATCTATCAGCTGATTGATGAAGTGAAAGCCGCAATGGGCGGTATGCTGTCTCCTGAGTTCAAGCAGGAAATCATTGGTCTGGCTGAAGTACGTGACGTGTTCAAGTCACCGAAGCTGGGTGCGATTGCCGGCTGTATGGTCACAGAAGGTGTGATCAAGCGTAGCAACCCAATCCGTGTCCTGCGTGACAACGTGGTTATCTACGAAGGTGAACTGGAATCGCTGCGTCGCTTTAAAGATGACGTACAAGAAGTGAAGAATGGCTACGAATGTGGTATCGGCGTGAAGAACTATAATGATGTTCGCGTTGGTGACCAGATCGAAGTTTACGAAATCATCGAAATCCAGCGTACACTGGATTAATCAGGTTGCTCGTGAACCTGACACGAATACAGGGGAGCTTCGGCTCCCCTTTGTGTCGAGATAGCAGCCGACGTTTAGAGAGAGAATCAAATGGCGAAAGAATTCAGCCGTACACAACGTGTTGCTCAGCAGCTGCAAAAAGAGCTGGCTGTGATTCTGCAACGCGAAATCAAAGATCCGCGTCTGGGCATGGCGACCATTTCCAGCGTGGAAGTTTCCCGGGATATGGGTTATGCCAAAGTCTATGTCACTTTCCTGACTGTGGGTGAGCAGACTCCGGAAGGTAGCCTGGAAGCCTTGCGCGAAATGGCACCTTACATCCGTTCGTTACTGGGCAAGCAAATCCGTTTGCGTGTTACGCCAGAGCTGAATTTTATTTTCGATCAGTCTCTGACGGAAGGCATGCGCATTTCTAACCTAGTCAGCCAGGTTGTACGAGATGATGAAGCACGCCGTGGTGATGAACCTGAGGATGAAGGTGAGGGCAACTGATGGCTCGTCGTCGTAAAGGGCGTCCGGTTGATGGGGTACTGCTGCTGGATAAACCCAGCGGTATTACTTCCAATGACGCGCTGCAAAAAGTAAAACGCATTTTCTTTGCGGAAAAAGCAGGCCATACCGGTGCGCTGGATCCACTGGCGACGGGCATGTTGCCGATTTGTCTGGGGGAAGCGACCAAGTTTTCCCAGTTCCTGCTGGATTCTGACAAGCGTTACCGCGTGATTGCCAAACTCGGTGAGCGGACCAACACCTCCGATTCGGATGGTGAGGTTGTCGAAACCCGTGAGGTGAAAGTCGACCGCGGCCAGCTTGAGCGTTGCATTGCGAAGTTTCGTGGCACGACCAAGCAGATCCCGTCCATGTTTTCAGCCCTGAAATATCAGGGACGCCCGTTGTACGAATATGCCCGTGAAGGGAAAGAAGTACCGCGTGAAGCCCGTGACATTACCGTGTATGAAATCAGCCTGCTGCGCTTCAGTGACAACGAAGTTGAGATGGAAGTGCATTGCTCCAAAGGGACTTACATCCGGACGATTGTTGATGATCTGGGTGAAATGCTTGGCTGTGGCGCGCATGTCACTTACCTGCGTCGTATCGGGGTGTCTAAATATCCGCTGGAGAAAATGGTGACACTTGAGCAGCTTGAAGCGCTGCTTGAAGAAGCCCAGGCGCAGGAGATTCAGCCGAAAGAGTTGCTGGATCCACTGTTGCTGCCGACGGATAGTGCGGTTCAGGATTTGCCTGAAGTAAACTTGCTGCCGGGCGTCGCCAGTTATGTGCTGAATGGTCAGCCGGTGCAGGCGGGGCGTGTACCGGAAACCGGTACGCTGGTCCGGCTGACAGCAGGTGAGCAACGTGATTTTATCGGTATTGGTGAAATCGATGCAGATAATATGGTTGCACCGAAGCGGGTTCTGGCGAACAAACCGAAAGACTAATACGCGTTCAGCACGGTCAGGCAGACCCGCGGGAAGATTCCGCTTGCGGCCTGTCTGGCGGGTGCGTATAATTCGCGGCTCGGGCGTCGGCTGAATCAGAGATTGGCTGACGCAAATTTAACCTTTTTGTATTAGGAATGAGTTATGTCTCTGAATGCAGAAACTAAAGCAGCTATCGTTGCTGAATACGCGCAAGGCGCAAACGACACTGGTTCTCCTGAAGTTCAGGTTGCACTGCTGACTGCACAAATCAACCACCTGCAAGGCCACTTCAGTGAGCACAAAGGTGACCACCACAGCCGTCGTGGTCTGCTGCGTATGGTTTCTCGCCGTCGTAAGCTGCTGGACTACCTGAAAGGCAAAGATCTGGGTCGTTACCACACCCTGATCGAGCGTCTGGGTCTGCGTCGCTAAGATTGCTTGAGAGAAAGGAGCCAACTGGCTCCTTTCTTTTTAGTATGCTCTGGTCAGATTGCCGGGGTGTTCTTTGTATACTGATGGTGCTTTTTGTAATTCACGAGTCGTTTTCGTCGACCTTGAGGTCGCGGCTATTGAGAGAAGCTGGCGATGCCGGCTTTTGTCATTAGTCGCGATGCGTGAATGGTCAGCGCAGGAAGTTTATCTTTCTGAGAACCGGAAGATATTCTGGCCTGAAAGTACCCCTCTTCACATGACGCTTTTTGCTGTGTCAGATATACTTACTGGCGCAAATAGAAAAAGCAGATCAATATTTTAAGGAAATTCACGTGAATCCTATCGTAAAAACCTTCCAGTACGGTAACCACACCGTCACACTGGAAACCGGAGTCATGGCGCGTCAGGCGACTGCTGCTGTGATGGCCAGCATGGATGATACTTCTGTCTTCGTTTCAGTTGTTGGTAAGAAAGAAGCTGTCGAAGGTCAGGACTTTTTCCCTCTGACTGTAAACTATCAGGAGCGTACCTACGCTGCCGGTAAAATTCCGGGTGGTTTCTTCAAGCGTGAAGGCCGTCCTTCTGAAAATGAAACGCTGACTGCCCGTCTGGTTGACCGTCCAATTCGCCCGCTGTTCCCTGATGCATTCAAAAATGAAGTTCAGGTGATTGCGACTGTGGTTTCTGTGAACCCGGATGTGAACCCTGACATCGTGACCATGATCGGTACTTCTGCTGCTCTGGCGATTTCTGGTATTCCGTTCAATGGCCCGATTGGTGCAGCCCGTGTGGGTTACATCAATGACCAGCTGGTTCTGAACCCAAGCAATAAAGAACTGGCTGAAAGCCGTCTGGATCTGGTTGTTGCCGGTACTGAAAGCGCAGTTCTGATGGTTGAATCTGAAGCTGACCGTCTGACTGAAGAGCAGATGCTGCAAGCTGTTGTCTTCGGTCATGACCAGCAACAAACGGTGATCAATGCGATCAACGAATTTGCCGCTGAAGTTGCAACGCCAGCATGGAATTGGGTTGCTCCTGAAGAAAATACAGCACTGAAAGCTCGTGTTGCAGAAAAAGCTGAAGCACTGCTGACAGAAGCGTACCAGATCACTGAAAAGATGGCGCGTTACGAGAAAGTTGGTGCAATCAAGTCTGACGTTGTTGCGGCTCTGCTGGCTGAAGATGAAACGCTGGAAGAGCGTGAAATCCGCGACATGCTGGGCTCTCTGGAGAAGAACGTGGTTCGTGGCCGTATCATTGCGGGTAACCCACGTATCGACGGTCGTGAGAAAGACATGGTTCGTGCACTGGACGTACGTACTGGCGTGCTGCCACGTACTCACGGTTCATCTCTGTTTACCCGTGGTGAAACTCAGGCGCTGGTTACAGCAACGCTGGGTACTCAGCGTGATGCGCAGATCCTGGATGAGCTGACCGGTGAGCGTAAAGAGCACTTCCTGCTGCACTACAACTTCCCTCCATACTGTGTGGGTGAAACTGGCTTTGTCGGTTCACCGAAGCGTCGTGAAATCGGCCACGGTCGTCTGGCGAAGCGCGGTATTCAGGCAGTTATGCCAACCGTTGATGAGTTCCCGTACACGGTTCGTGTGGTTTCTGAAATCACGGAATCGAACGGTTCTTCTTCCATGGCTTCTGTCTGTGGTACGTCTCTGGCACTGATGGATGCCGGTGTACCAATCAAGGCGTCTGTTGCGGGTATCGCAATGGGTCTGGTGAAAGAAGGCGAAGACTTCGTGGTTCTGTCTGACATTTTGGGTGATGAAGACCACCTGGGTGACATGGACTTCAAAGTTGCGGGTACAAACGATGGTATTACTGCATTGCAGATGGATATCAAAATCGAAGGTATCACCAAAGAGATCATGCAGATTGCTCTGAATCAGGCCAAAGGTGCACGTATGCACATCCTGGGCGTGATGGATCAGGCGATCAGCACTGCACGTGATGATATTTCTCAGTTTGCACCGCGCATTCATACGATGAAGATCAACCCAGAGAAGATCAAAGATGTTATCGGTAAAGGTGGTGCGGTGATCCGTCAGCTGACTGAAGAAACCGGTACAACCATCGAGATTGAAGATGACGGTACAGTGAAGATTGCTGCAACAGAGGGGACTGCTGCGAAAGAAGCAATCCGCCGCATTGAAGAAATCACCGCTGACGTTGAAGTTGGTCGCATCTATACTGGTAAAGTAGTGCGAATCGTTGATTTTGGTGCATTTGTTTCTGTCATCGGCAGCAAAGAAGGCCTGGTTCACATTTCTCAAATCGCTCAGGAGCGTGTTGAGAAGGTTTCTGACTATCTGCAAATGGGTCAGGAAGTCCAGGTGAAAGTACTGGAAATCGATCGCCAGGGCCGTATCCGTCTGAGCATGAAAGAAGCTCAGGCCGAGCAGGCTCCAGCCGCGGGTGAAGACGCGTAAACCCTCAGGTTTTCACGTATCTTGACCGAGAAGTAAAAAGGGGCTGTGACAGCCCCTTTTTTATACCAATGAATGTACAGACACTGAACAGTTACCTGAACGGTTAGCTTTGCCTCATCAGATTGCGATGAGAGGACACAAGGTTTACACGGGTAGGTTAGGGAGAATGGCATTGTTTGCAAAGAGGTTTAAGTACGCAGCCATCGCGATGGCTATCATGCTGGGCGGGTGTTCCACGAATACTTACTCCAGCTGGGAGCAGCCGTTGATTGCGGTACCGCTGCAGCCAACCATACAGCAACAGATTCAGCTGGCTCGAATCGATCAACTGTTGGGACGCAGTGATCTGGATGACGAGACCCGTTCACAGATTTTTTATGAGCGCGGCCTGTTGCATGACGGCATCGGCTTACGCGATCTGGCCAGACTCGACTTCAACCAGTCTCTGTCGTTGTATCCCGCACAGCCAGACATTTTTAATATCCTCGGTGTGTATTTTACCCAGAGTGCACATTTTGACGCGGCTTATGAAGCCTTTGATTCAGCGCTGGAGCTGGACGTCAGTCATCCGTTCGCGCAGCGAAACCGTGGTATCGCACTGTATTATGGTGGCCGGTTTCAGTTAGCAAGGCAGGATCTGATTGCACACTACCAACAGGATCCCAACGATCCCTATCGTTCTATCTGGCTTTATATGGTTGAGCTGGAAACTGAGCCCGAGAAAGCGAAACAGAACCTGAAGAGCCGGTTTGATCGCGCAGAGCGTGAAGACTGGGGCTGGAACATTGCTAGTGTACTGATGGATGGCGAGACAGAGCAGCAGCTACTCGACGACATTGTGAAAAACAGTGAAACCAATGAGCAAATGGCTGAGCGTTTAACTGAAAGCTATTTCTATATGGCGAAGCGATATCAGCACAATAAACAATATGCGGAAGCCGTTCAGTTGTACAAACTGGCTCTGTCGGGAAATGTCTACGAGTTTGTTGAGCACCGTTTTTCTTCTCTGGAATTAAACCGCTTGCTGGCAGCGTTGCAGGGACAGACGGAGCGTGTTTCTTCAGAGGAAGAAGAACTCTGATCTGTCGCTGAGTTAAGAATGGCATCCCCTTTGCAGCCGCTATAGTAAGATCAGGGTGCAATACGGGGGCTGTCGTGAAGAGAATGACCGTTTTAGTTTTGGCTAGTTTATGTGCCTGGCCAACGGTAGCCGGGCAGCAACTGGATTATGTTCGTGCTGTCACGACACCGGGTGAAGGGCGGCTGGTCACCATAGATGATTACTGGTTACTGGCATTCAGTCATACGTATGATATCCGTTTGCCCGAGCATGTGGCTCAGGGACAGAAACTGGAAATACAAATCAAAGAAGAAGGTGATACCTGGCAGTCGGAACAATTTACGGTGACGGCCATCAGTATTTATCAGGACTTATGCCGCCTGCACCGGCAACATCCCAGTCAGGATGGCCGGTTTCCGTCGGATGCTATCTACATCCAACCCTGTACCAGCGAATAACAAATGAAAAAACGCCCCGGGAAATCCCGGGGCGTTTTTTTTCGTCGGGTTGATTTCAGTCCATTGCTGCGACGGAATCAGACCAGACCGGTGCTGAGATGTACAACAATGACAGTGAATGCAGCCATGAGCGGAATCGCCATGGTGACCACAGCAATATCACCGTAACTTTGTCTGTGTGTCAGGCGGCATACTGCCAGCAGCGTAATGACAGCGCCACAGTGTGGCAGCGTGTCCAGACCGCCTGCTGCTAACAGAACCACCCGATGCAGCACTTCAGGATTAATGCCGGTATTCAGGAAATCGTTCCCCAGCATTGCCAGAACCATACCGGTTCCGCCAGATGATGAGCCGATGATTCCGGCCAGACTGGTAGAGGTAATCGCGACCTTGAACAGATCCGGAATATCAATCGCGGCAATTCCCGCTTTAATGGCGACGAAGGCCGTCAGGGCGGTGATCACGGCACCATAACCAACTTCGGATGCTGTATTGAAGATAGGGAGCAGTGAGCCGACTGAACCATCAAAGATATGTTTATTGGCTTCGAACAGATAGCGACGGTAAGCAACCAGCATGAAAACGATGGCAATCACCAGCGCCAGAATGACCGACCAGGTACCGTTCACACGGGTATCCAGTGCTTCATACTCAGCAATGATCGTCGGAGATTTGAAGTAAATGTTTGTGAGCACGAAGTTGATCGCAAACACCAGCAAAATCGGGATCAGTGCCATCAGAAAACTGGGAGTGGGGGTATTGTCTTCGGCATCTTTTCCGTTGTCTTCATGTTCACCATAACCTTCCCCTGCAAGAATTGCTTTTTGTGCCCGGTATTTAATCCAGAGCACACCCAGAACCAGCATCATGGTACCGGCCAGTAATCCCAGTAACGGTGCCGCATAAATTGTCGTGCCGAAAGGAATTGTCGGCATGGTGTTGAGGTACTGGGGCGAACCCGGTAAGGCCGTCATGGTAAAAGTGAAGGCACCTAAGGTAATGGCGGCAGGCAGAAGACGTTTGGGAATCCCTGCTGCCCGGAAGGTGGCGGCACCAATCGGATACATGGCAAACACCACGACAAAGAGTGACACGCCGCCATAGGTGAGCAGTGCGGTCGCAAGGACAACGGACAGGATCGCATGTCTGGTGCCCAGATACTGAATGATGGAGCGGGACAGCGTGCGTGCGGCGCCCGATGCGCCCATCAGCTTACCGAAGATGGCACCGGCAATGAAGATCGGGAAGTAGAGCTTGATGTAGTTTGCCGCAGCCGGCATGAACACATTCGACAGGGCATACAAAAATGGGAAGTCACTGGTCAGCAGCGCGGCTGCCATCGCCAGGACGGGGGCGAGCACCAGGACAGAGACACCTCGATAGGCAAAATACATCAGCCCGATCAGGGTGAGTAATATCACGGCAACATCCATATTTTCTCTCCGTATTGTTGATATGTAACAGACCGTTAACATCCTAGATGGCCCGGTCATGAAAAGAAATACCGGGTTTTGGGATGGACAGCCTGACTTCAATGAAAGTGAGAGCGCTATCATGCTATTGGGGGTGACAATAGCGCCCATAGTGTTAACTGATAAAACTAATTTTTAATAATATCAATATGTTAGCATGCTATTATTGCATGTGCGGAGCACTTTTGAAAAACACAATTTCATCTCTGGCTATTCAAGCTTCGAGGCGGGATTCATACACTTTTTAATACTTGCATGTAGAAAGGAAGTTGCAGATGGCAGTCACCCAACTAACGGCGGAACAGGCAGCAGCCTGGATCAAGGACGGGCAGTCAGTGATGCTGGGAGGGTTCATCGGCTCTGTGGTGCCGGAATCTATCATCAAAGCATTAGGACGGCGTTTTGAACGCGATCAGTCACCCAGCGACCTGACGCTGCTCTTTGCTGCGGGTCAGGGAGATGGTGCAGGCCGGGCCGCAGATCACCTGGCGATTCCCGGACTGGTGAAACGGGTTATCGGAGGACACTGGGGATTAGTGCCCGGGCTGCAAAGACTGGCCCTGCAAAATGAAATTGAAGCTTATAATTTGCCTCAGGGTGTTATTTCTCATTTGCTGCGGGATACAGCTGCGGGTAAACCCGGCACGCTGACCACAACTGGTCTGGGGACCTACATCGATCCGCGTCTGGAAGGCGGAAAAATCAATGCGATTACCCGGGAAGATCTGGTGTCGCTGGTAGAACTGGGCGGGGAAGAATATCTGTTCTATCAGCGTTTAACGGTTGATGTTGCTATTTTGCGCGGGACGACAGCAGATACCGACGGCAATATCACCATGGAAGACGAGTGTCTGATTGCGGAGAACCTGGCGACCGCTCAGGCGGCCAGAAATCAGGGTGGACAGGTGATTGTTCAGGTTAAACGCATTGTGCCGGCCGGGACTCTGGATCCGCACGCCATCAAAATTCCGGGCATCTTTGTTGATGCGGTGGTGCTTTGCAATGATGAGTCAGAGCATATGCAGACATTTGCCACCCAATTTAACCCGGCATTCGTGGGGCGGGCAACGGTTCGGGAACAGCATGAGACAGCACCGATGGCTGTAACGTCCGAACCGGATGCCAAAACATTGATTGCCCGTCGGGCGGCGATGTTACTGGCACCGGACTCTGTGCTGAATCTCGGGATTGGCGTGCCGGAGTATATAGCGGTGGTCGCCGGGGAGCAGGGATTGCTGGACCGTCTGACGCTGACGGTAGAACCGGGCGCGATTGGGGGGCTGCCGGCCAGTGGTCTGGATTTCGGGGCCAGCCTTCATCCTCAGGCGATCATCACTCAGGACCAGATGTTTGATTTTTATGATGGTGGCGGTATCGATCAGGCGTTTCTGGGATTGGCACAATGTTCAGCGATGGGCGACATTAATGTGTCCCGTTTCGGTGACCGGCTGCCGGGTTGCGGCGGATTTATTAATATCAGCCAGCATGCGAAGTCTGTGTATTTCTGCGGAACTTTTACGGCGGGCGGGCTGGAGGTTGAAGTCCGTGACGGTCAGCTGCATATCTGCCGCGAAGGCAGCCAGATCAAATTTGTCGAGCAAGTTGAACAGATCACTTTCTCGGCACGCAGGGCAGTGCAGACACAGCAACCGGTCCGGTATATTACGGAGCGTGCTGTATTCCGGCTGGAACCTCAGGGACTGGTACTGGAAGAAATTGCTCCCGGGATGGATTTGGAAAGGGATATTCTGTCGAAGATGTCGTTCATGCCAATCATTGATCCAGATTTGTGTCTGATGCCAGCGGATATTTTTTCACCGACATTCAGGCTGCCAGGGGAGCAGAATCGTGGTCCCGTGAATCAAGACTGTGAAGCGAGCTGAAAGTTGCAATAATCGGGTTGATGCATATAGAAGACAAAAGGCATTATTGATAGCCTTCATTAGGTATAGCTAAATGTCTGAGCTGGATATCCAGACAAATCTATCAACCCATAAGGAATGTGCTATGACTCAGCAACTGGTCGGGATCAATCCTCGCCAGCAACAGTTAGATAAGATCGTGTTTTTCTGTTCTGTGATTCAGCATGGCTCGTTTCGGGAGGCTGCTGAAGCCTGGGGAATATCGGCGGCCGCTGCCAGCCGGTGGATCAAAGAACTGGAAGGCCTGATGGCTGTGGAACTGATCAAACGGAGCACACGGCAACTGGTTCCCACGGATGCCGGGGAAATGCTGTACCGGCGCTTTTCTTCGCTCTTGCCTGAAATCGATACCATTTGCTCTGAAGTGGGCAGTATGGCGGACGAGCAGCGTGGGGTGATCACGATTTCATCAACGCCGCTGTATGCGGCTTACTATCTGCGTGAAATCATAGCCGAATATATGGAAATGCATCCGCAGGTGAATTTCCGGTTATTCATTGAAGCCGGTGAGACTGATCCGCTTCACGTTGATTTTATTATCCGGGCCAAGGCAACGAACCGGGAAACCGAAGAGAAAGACTCCCTGCTCATTCGCCGGTTGTTGCTGAGTGAGCCATTGTATGCCTGTGCATCCCCTCAGTATCTGGCTCGCTGCGGAGTGCCGGAGGAGCCCGAGGCGTTGCGGGAGCACCGGTGCCTGTATGCCAGTTCGCTGGTGGGCGGAAACCGGTGGTATTTCCGTCTGAATGGGATCAACCGGGCGGTGACAATCAGTGATGCGCTGGAATGCGATAACAGTGAAATATTGCGTGATATGGCCATTCGCGGTGCCGGAATTGCCTATCTTCCCCATTCAGTGATCAAAGCGGGGCTGGATGCGGGTGAACTGCAGGTGCTGCTGACCGATTTTGTCGCCAGCCAGTTTGATATCAATCTGTATTTTCGGCCCCGGCATCCGATGCCTGCCCGGTGTCAGGCATTCAAAGAATACATGCTGCGCCGGACTGAGGAGATCCTCTCACAACAGGAAATCCATCACGGACGTTAAGGGAGCCGGGGCTTTGTCAGTACCGGCTGCGAAAATTTTTAACCAGAATGGTTTCTAAATCATTTTTTGGCAGCGGGCGGAAAAAATGGAAGCCCTGAATGTAATCGCAGTTCAGGTTAGACAGCAGTGCGGCCTGCTGACGTGTTTCAACGCCTTCTGCCACGACACACATGTTGAGAGACTTACCTAGGTTGATGATGTTTTCGATCAGGGTCAGCTGTTTCGGGACGGTTTCCAGATCTTTGATAAAAGCACGGTCGATTTTCAGCTCGTCCAGCGGAAAGCGGGCCAGATAAGACAGCGAGGAATAGCCCGTACCGAAATCATCAATTGATAATGCAAACCCAAGTTTTTTGATTGCGTTCAGCATCTGGATGGTGTGCTCATTTTCACCCATCATGGCACTTTCAGTCAGTTCAAAGGTGATATCGTCCGGATTCACTTCAGTGGCGCGCTGCAAATCGGAAACATACTGGATCAGGTTCGGATTCCCGAACTGCTGCGGTGAAAGGTTGATGGCCACCCGGCCAGGCAACAGGCCTTGTTTCTTCCATCGCTTAACCGTAGTGAAGACTTCGCGCATGACCACTTTGCCCAGTTGCTCGATCAGCCCCGAGCGTTCAGCAACCGGAATAAACTGGGCCGGGCTGATATAGCCTTCAATCGGATGTTTCCAGCGGACCAGTGCTTCTGCGCCATGAATGGAAAAATCCCGAGCACTGACCTTCGGCTGATACCAGACTTCCAGCCCTTTGTTCTGCAGGGCTTTCTGGAGCTCGATTTCCAGCCATAAGCGCATTCTGGCTTCTTTGTTCATGGTTTCATCAAAGGTGACCAGACGATTCCGCCCGCGGTTTTTGGCTTCATACATGGCCGTATCGGCATGCTGAAGCAGCAAACGGGCATCGCTGCCATTCCCCGGATAATTCACCATACCGATGGAGCAGGCCAGATGTTTGCTGAAGTGCATCAGGTCAAAGGGCTGATTGACCAGCGCAATAATTTTCTTCGAAACTTGTTCGCCCATATCTGCCTGAACCGGCTCCGGAAGCAGAATGCCGAATTCATCGCCTCCCAGGTGGCCGATGACGGCGTTCTCTGGTAACAGCTGGCGCAGGCGGTGAGAGATTTCCTGAAGCACGCGGTCGCCGATATGGTGGCCCAGGGAATCGTTGATGTTCTTAAAGTTATCAATATCCAGATACAGCATCACCAGAGGGATCTGGCGGTTGATCATCTGCTCCAGACGCCGGCTGAATCCATGCCGGTTGTAGAGTCCGGTCAGCGGATCGGTATGAATCAGTTGTTCGACCTGATCCGGATGGACCTGCTGTTTATGCGGTTGCTTCAGAACGACCAGGCTGGCAGGGGAGCCCACCAGCTGAACATCACCCAGTGTGAGGGTCAGTGCATTTTCTGTCTGGCATTGCGGGCTGGTCAGACAGTGGTACGTTTTGCCATTACTTAATTCAGCCAGCTGTTCGCCAAAAGGACGGTTGTTACGGCTGTCGATCAGCAATTGTCCGAGATCTTCGCCAATCATGGCTTCTGCGGACGAAAAACCCAGTAATTGTGCCGCAATAGCATTGGCAGACAGGATCTGATTTTTTTCAATGAGCAGGCAGCCGTCGGCCATGAGCCGGCACAGTTGGTTGAACTGCTCTTCCCGTTCAGCGACGGCATTGGCTAACTGGAGACGTTCAGAGGTGTCTATGGCATGTAAGACGACATGGGTGATCTCTGCGGTGTCAGTTCTCAGCGGCGACAGGCTGAAGTGCAGGCTGGTGTGGTGGCGGTGCTCATCCAAAATCACATCACCCTCGACACTCTCACCTTTGAAAGCACGTTCATAATAGGGTTTCAGCGTTTCATAAAAAGCATGACCCAGAATGTCAGCGTCGGTGCAGCCCACCAGTTCTTCATGGTTGAGGCCACTTAACTGGCTGTAATGATGGTTCACGGCGGTGTAGCAGTGTTGCTTATCCAGAATGGCGAACAGGAACGGGCTATTGCCTGTCAGTTGAAAAAACCAATTGTTGATGAATTCAGTCGGCATGGCGATATGATCTGTTTCGGCTGACATCCCCTGGATGCCCTTATCTGGCTAAGTCGTACCCGTAATATAACGTCAGAAAATAGCGAATTGTCAAAATTTCATGCATTCGTGAGAAAACTTTGAGTTATGGGACAAAAAATATGGATTTATTGACATTGGTTACAAAATTATGACAAAGCCCTTTTCGGTATTCATCGCTAACACTGTGTTTTGAATAAGAAATATGTTGAACTGATCTGGCTGTACCTTTCAGGCCTGAAATATATCAAGTCAACTTTTCTTGTCATTTTCATATGAATTCTCCTGATTTTGGGGACCGTGAAAGGGAAGATAAAATTTTGCTTGTTC
This sequence comes from Photobacterium sp. 53610, assembly GCF_036409375.1. Classification (NCBI taxonomy): domain Bacteria; kingdom Pseudomonadati; phylum Pseudomonadota; class Gammaproteobacteria; order Vibrionales; family Vibrionaceae; genus Photobacterium; species Photobacterium sp. 53610. Next base: position 328,098 of record NZ_JAXOFS010000003.1, read on the forward strand.
AAATATTGAGCGATCAGTCCTGCTGATTCCGGAGCCGGGCCAAAAGTCATTCATGCCAGTGATGAACCGCGCAGGGATTCATGGCCGCAGTAAAGAAAGGGGTTGTTATCGTTCAGACCAGCCCGCACAATATGGACTGCAAACAGTCTGGTGACTGTTTTTCTGAGGATGATTATGCTGATACGAACTGAAGTGCCATCGGACATTCTGACCATTGATGCCTTACTGAAAGAGGTATTTGAAACACCGGCTGAAGCAGAGCTGGTGATGGCGTTGCGCGAACAGGGACAAAGAACATTGTCGCTGGTGGCCAGCTCGGACGAAGGTGAAGTGATCGGGCATATATTCTTCAGTCCGGTGACTGTCGATGGCCTGGATAATGGCTGGCAGGGACTGGCACCCTTGTGTGTCAGGAAAGAGTATCGTGGCCAGGGGATTGGTCAGACCCTGATGCAGGAAGCAACAGAGATCCTGGCTGAGCTGGGCTATCCGGTGGTGGTTGTGCTGGGAGACAGTCAGTATTACCGCAAGGCTGGCTTCGTGACTGCGGCAACACACGGGCTGCATTGCAGCTGGCCGGTGCCGGAAGAGTCTTTCATGGTCCGTGAACTGTTGTCCGATTCGCTGAGCGGGCATCAGGGACTGGTGGCTTACAGCGAACCTTTTTCAGCGTTTTCATAAGAAAAGTACCATGCAGCAAAGAGATATTCAGATTCTGCAGGAAATGGGACTGACCAGCTGGCAGATCCGGAAACCGGACTGTTTTCCTGATTTGTCTCAGCCTGTGATTGATTTACCGGAAAGCTGTCAGTTGCTGTTTGTGACTTCAGAGGCTCTGGATGAACATGATGCCTGGCTGTTCGGTAATATTCTTCGCAGTATGAAACTGACCCCGGATCAAGCACTAGCCTTGCCTCCGCATGCGCTTCCGGACTTAGGTGAGCATCACCTGACCTGGTGCTGGTTTGCAGGATGTGAGAGCGTCGCGCCGAGTGACTGCCATATCCTGCATTCGGCAGCTTTGAGCCAGATGCATGATCACCCGGCGGACAAAAAAGCCCTGTGGCAACAGATTTGTGCATTCAATGATTGAATTCGTTCCTATGTCTGCAGCTCATCTGGACGATGTGTGGGCCATTGAGCAGCGTGCGCATCGCTTCCCCTGGACGGAGAGTCAAATTCGGGAAACGCCGGGACGGCTGGCCCTGAATCTGACCATGCTGAGCGACGGTCAGGTGGCTGGTTATTGTTTCGGCCAGTCGGTGGCCGGTGAGGCGAGTCTGCTCAATATTGCGGTTGATCCCCGGATGCAGGGGCAGGGGCTGGGCCGCCAGTTACTGGCGGCGTTTGTGACTGCTGCACGGGCAGATTGTGCCGAAGAGATCTGGCTGGAAGTTCGTGCCGGCAATGTCCGCGCCAGCCAGTTATACCTGGCCAGCGGTTTTAAACTGATCAGCCGACGGGAGAATTACTACCGGGCTGACAGCACTATCAGTGACAGCGGTCGTGAAGATGCGCTGATCATGAAGGCTGAACTCTGATTATTCTGCGCTGGATTCACGATGTTCGGACAACGAGTCTGCCAGCGTAATAAAGGCGTTGAGATAATCGACATTCAGATCGGTTTCTCTGACACCGAGATGAATATTTTTGTGAATGCCGGTTTCTCCCAGTCGAACAGCAACGATGGGCAATTTTTCTTCATATTCCTTGGCCAGCCATTTCGGGAGTGCAGCCACTCCCCGGTCCGCAGCCACCATCTGTAACATAATATCTGTGGTTTCAATCAGTTTGTGTTTTCTCGGACTGCACTTGGCTGGTGTGAGAAAACTGGTGTAGATATCCAGTCGACTTTGCTCGACGGGATAAGTGATCAGGGTTTTATCCAGTAACATCTCCGGTGTGATGTATTCAGCTGATGCCAGCGGACTCAGCTCATTCACGACCAGTACCTGCTCATAATCAAAGACCGGGATATACCGGATGCCCGGACGCAGCAGCGGGTCCGGGGTGACCAGCACATCAATCTCATAGCCGAACAGAGCACCCAGCCCGCCAAACTGAAATTTTTGCTTCACGTCCACATCGACATCCGGCCAGGCTTTGAGGTATGGATTGACGACTTTCAGCAGCCACTGATAACAGGGGTGGCACTCCATTCCGATCCGCAGTGTGCCCCGCTGGCCACTGGAAAACTGCTGCATCTGTTCTTCGGCATGCTCAAATTGCGGCAAGACTCTTTCGGCCAGCCGCAAGAGGTAGTTTCCGGCCTGAGTAAAGTGCAGGTTGCGGCCCGATTTGGTCCAGACCGGGGTCCCGAGCTGCTGCTCCAGTTTCTTCATACTGTGGCTGAGCGCCGACTGGCTGAGATAGAGGGCATCAGCGGCAGCGGTCAGTGAGCCCAGTCGGCGGACTTCCCGCAGAATTGCCAGATGGCTGCGTTCAATCATGATTTGTCCTTAACTCATGAGTAACTTTCATAGGTTGATGAAATAATGCCATTTTAATTCATCATTAGATAGCCATAAGATGTCTTCAACAACTTTGGAGGACGTATAGATGGCTAAAATTCATAACCTGGGTTTCCCACGTATCGGCGCAAACCGTGAACTGAAATTTGCACTGGAAAAGTACTGGAAAGGCGAAAGCACACAAGGTGAGCTGACAGAACTGGCGGCGGGACTGCGTCAGAAGCACTGGCAGCACCAGTCGGCACTGGACCTGACACCGGTTGGCGATTTCTCTTTTTATGATCAGGTGCTGGATACCAGCTTCACACTGGGGAACATTCCGGCCCGTGTTGAAGGTCTGGCGGGCGATGAGCTGGACAATTACTTCCGGGTTGCCCGTGGGCGTTCCGCGAATGACAGTGGCTGCAGCTGTGTGCATGCCGGTGAGATGACCAAGTGGTTCGATACCAACTATCACTACATTGTGCCTGAATTTACCGCAGACACCCGTTTTGAACTCAACCCTCAGCGTCTGCTGGCACAACTGGAAGAAGCACAAGCGCAGGGCGTTGCAGTCAAACCTGTCCTGGTTGGTCCGGTGACCTACCTGTGGCTGGGCAAGGAAAAAGACGCCTCGAATAAGCTGGATCTGTTGGATCAACTGCTGCCGGTTTATGCGCAACTGCTGACGCTGCTGGCTGAGAAAGGTGTCGAGTGGGTACAAATCGATGAGCCGATTCTGGTCACCGAACTGTCTGCTGAATGGCAACAGGCGCTGAATAAAGCTTATCAGACCCTGAATCAGGGCCAGGTGAAGCTGCTGCTGGCAACTTACTTCGGCGAACTGAAAGAAAACCTGTCGCTGGCAGTGAATCTGCAGGTCCAGGGTCTTCATGTAGATGCCGTGCGTGGCCGCAATGAAGTCGATGCGGTGATTGCGGCGCTGCCTGCGGACAAAGCCTTGTCGCTTGGGGTGATCAACGGCCGGAATATCTGGAAAACGGACCTGAATACCGTGCTGAACTGGCTGGAGCCGATTGCCCGTGATCTGGGTGAGCGCCTGTGGGTAGCCCCTTCGTGTTCACTGCTGCACGTGCCGGTGGATCTGAACAGCGAGCAGAAGCTGGATGCGGAAATCAAATCCTGGCTGGCGTTTGCCCTGCAGAAACTGGACGAGCTTTCTGTGCTGTCCCGTGCACTGAATGAAGGCCGTGATTCAGTGGCGCAGGCTCTGGCAGACAATCAGGCGGCGATCGACAGCCGTCGTCAGTCAACACGTGTCAACAACCCGGACGTTCAGGCAGCTGTGGCCGCCATTACTCCGGCGCTGGGTGAGCGTCAGCATCCGTATGCGGAACGGATTGCCAAGCAGACCGCACACCTGAATCTGCCTGCGTTCCCGACCACGACCATTGGTTCATTCCCGCAAACTGCGGAAATTCGCCAGGCGCGTCTGAAGTTCAAGAAGGGCGAGCTGGATCAGGAGACTTACATCAGCCAGATGCAGGCAGAAATTGCCCACGCGGTGCGTGAGCAGGAAGCGCTGGAACTTGATGTCCTGGTGCACGGTGAGGCCGAGCGTAACGACATGGTGGAATACTTCGGTGAACAACTGGACGGTTATGCCTTCAGCCAGTTCGGCTGGGTGCAGTCTTACGGTTCCCGTTGCGTCAAGCCGCCAATCCTGTTCGGTGACATCAGCCGTCCGAACGCAATGACTGTGGCCTGGACCCAATATGCGCAGTCACTGACCGACAAACCAATGAAAGGCATGCTGACCGGCCCTGTGACGATTCTGAACTGGTCGTTTGTCCGCGACGATCAGCCTCGCGCTGTATCCTGTTACCAGCTGGCACTGGCGATCCGTGAAGAAGTCTTGGATCTGGAAAAAGCGGGCGTGAAAGTCATTCAGATCGATGAAGCAGCACTGCGTGAAGGTCTGCCGCTGCGTCAGTCCGAGTGGCAGGAGTACCTGAACTGGGCGGTTGAGTCCTTCCGAATCACGGCCAACGGTGTGGCGGATGAAACTCAGATCCATACGCATATGTGTTACTCCGAGTTCAATGACATCATTGCCTCCATTGCAGATATGGATGCAGATGTGATCACCATTGAGACTTCGCGTTCTGACATGGAACTGCTGGATGCGTTCGATAACTTCAAGTATCCGAACGAAATCGGTCCGGGTGTGTATGATATTCACTCGCCGAACATTCCGACGGAAGCGCAGATGGTGAAACTGATGCAGCTGGCTGCAGAGCGTATTCCGGCCGAGCGTTTGTGGGTGAACCCGGACTGTGGTCTGAAAACCCGCCAGTGGGCTGAAGTACTGCCGGCCCTGAAGAACATGGTTGCCGCGGCGAAAACCCTGCGTGCGAACGCGTAAGTTCTGCCAAAGATCGATTCCATCCTGATTGAAGCTGCCCCTGAAGCGGGGCAGCTTTTTTTATGGGCGATTCCGGATGCTTCTGCTGCACAATCCCCTGCTGCCAAAAAAGGGGATTGTGCGAAGCAGGGCTGAGTAATCCGGTTTCAGACCGTCCGGGTATCCAGCCCGGACAGCCGGTGCCAGTAACCGTTACACTGGATCCGGTCTGCCATCGGGTGTCGCCCTGAGGTCAGCTCAGACGCTTTGAATTTTGCCAGTGTATCCAGGGTGTCGGTGGCGAGCGGACTGATCCGGACCACATCAACCAGGCCCCGCATCCCGGGCAAATCATTGATCAGGTTGTAGCAGTAACCAGACTGGGTCTGAATGCCGTTGAGGGTAAACAGACGCTGTCCTTCTTGACTGTTCGCGGCCAGTCCCTCCGGATAAAGAATACAGCAGGTTTCGCATTCATCTTTACCCCGGCCTTCGGCCCGGGCCGTAAAGCAACGGGCAGAGTAGGCGAGCGGCAGGTAGCCATAGCTGAAGACTTCGGTCTCAAACTGTCCCCGGATGCCTTGCGCGTCGCAGTCTTGCTGCACATGGGTCAGCCATTCCCGTGACAATTCCACTGGCATACACCAGCGGAACATGCCCTGCTTCAGAAACAGCGCAATCGTCTGGGCATTATAGCAATTGACCGCCGGTCCGACGACAAAAGGCACTTTGTGTTGCCGGGCAAGATGAATGGCCGAGACATCGTTGGCTTCAATGCTGAATTCACCATTATCGATGTATTTTTTCAGCACACTGACTTCACTTGGCGCTTCAAGCAGTGCCTGGGTGGACAGGACGACTTCCTTGCCCGCAGCCGCCAGCATTCTGGCCAGTTCCAGCCAGTCCCGGACTTTCATTTCCCGCCGTTTGGCACAGACGGTTTCGCCCAGATAGACAATGTCAGCCGCGCTGGTACAGGCGGCTTCATAGAACTGTGCAACATCGGTTTTCGGCCAGAAATATAACAGTGGCCCCAGTGAATATTTCATTGCTGTTCTCCTGTTATTGCCACTGTCGCTGATACGCGCCCAGTGTGGTTTGTGACCCTTCGGACAGGTCGCTCAGGGCCTTTTCCCATGCAGGCCGGACCTGATAGGCTTCCGGGCTGGCCCGGTAACTGTCGATGGCCTGACGCCAGGTGCGGGTGACTTCAGCGACATAGGCCTGACTGCGCTGACGGCCTTCAATTTTGACCGAAGCAATCCCGGCGGCAAACAGCTCCGGCAACAGGCTCAGAGTATTGAGGCTGGTGGGGGACTCCAACACATGGGAACGCTGAGACTGCCCATCGACGCAGGTTTCAAATCGTCCCTTACACAAGGTGGGATAACCGGCTTTTTCGTGGTCCTGATAGCGGTCGATCAATATGCCGTTGAGCCGTGACTCCAGCCCCTGCGGCGTTTCCTGCCAGCGGACAAACTTGGCTGGCGAGCAGGCACCGACGGTATTGGGCGATTCGCCCGTAAGATAGGACGATAGATAGCAGCGCCCCTCCGCCATGATGCAGAGACTGCCGAAAGCGAAGACTTCCAGTTCGGCATCGGTATTGCGCGCCAGTTGCCTGACCTGATGAATTGACAGAACCCGGGGCAGAACGACCCGCTTCACGTTGAAATTATCGCGGTAAAAGCGAATGGCTTCCGTGTTGGTGGCCGATCCCTGAACCGATAAGTGCAGTTCGAGATCCGGGTAGCGACGAGCCGCGTAATCGAGTACGGCAATGTCGGCGACGATCAGAGCATCAACGCCCAAGGCGGCGGCTTTGTCGACCGCCTGCTGCCAGCGGCCAAAACCGTCCGGGTGAGCGAAGGTGTTGAGGGCAATGTGCAGCTTTCGCCCGTGTTTGCGGACGTAGTCTGCCGCTTGTTCCAGACGCTTACCCTCAAAGTTCAGACCGGCAAAATGCCGGGCATTGGTGTCGTCTTTAAAACCGATGTAGACCGCATCGGCACCATTGTCGATGGCGGTTTTGAGTGCGGGCAGATTTCCTGCCGGGCAGAGCAGCTCCATGTGAATGCTCCTGATGGTTCATAAAATGCTGTCCGACATCTTATTGAGCTGACGGACGGCCGTGTTGATATGACTCAGGTTTTGCGGTGTTTTTCAGAACTGGCTTTTGATCGAGGACGGGCGGGGCGGGTGAAAATATTGATTTATCGCAGGAAGCGGTGACTGCTGTTGGCCTAGGATGACGGCAATACAACCAAAAGAAGAGGACAGCACGGTGTATTCCCCAAAATTTTCACGGCTTCAAGAGATGGCCCCGAGACTGCTTCGTCTGCATTGCCGGCTGACGCCTTTTTTTGTGCATCAGACGGTGATTGAGCTGGGGCTCGCCAAAGTGTTCCACGAGGCAATTGAAGAAGGCGAGCTGGACTTTCTGGTCGGACGAACGGTGACCATCGTTGTGGCCGATATCGACTGGCAATTTACTGTGTCTCTGGTCAATCAACGTTTGGCTGTGCAGCCCGCCGTGATGGAACCCGACGCAGTGATGCGGGCAGCCAGCCGGGATCTGTTGCGTATCGCGGCCCGCAAGGTGGATCCGGATACCCTGTTCTTTCAGCGCCGGCTGAAGATGGAAGGGGATACCGAACTGGGACTGGCGGTGAAAAATCTGCTCGACAGTCTGGATATGGACAGCCTGCCTCAGCCTCTGGTGAGGGTACTGGACAAGGCCGCTGCTGTGTTTGCTGCAGAGTGAAACCGTTCAGGTTTCTGCTGCTCTGAATCGCGGCATACAGGTCCTGCCGATTGTCTGAACCGGGTCTGGCTGCCGGTTGTGAACTGCCGCAGAGCGTACCCACCGCGGCAGTTCAAAAGAATGCTCGCAGCTTTGGCAGCGAGTGACTGTTTCTTTGCGCTGACTTTGCGTATAATTCCGCCATCTTAATCCCCCGGGCATCTTGTGATGGCCTGGTACAGAGTCATTCCCATCGCCGAAACGGCACAGAAGAGCGAACAGAGGCCAGGATGTAACCACAGGTTAATCAGCCAACACCCGGACTGAACCGGGTCAAACTCAACTGGAATACCGGGCGCCTGGGCCAGAATGCTGGCCTGCCTGGGCTGACTTTATTCGATAACTGGATCTGCACTGAATATGTCTTTTTTAACTGAAGTGGGTAAACGCCGCACGTTTGCCATCATTTCTCACCCGGATGCGGGTAAAACCACGATTACAGAAAAAGTTCTGCTGTTCGGAAACGCTTTACAGCGTGCCGGTACGGTTAAAGGCCGCGGCTCAAATCAGCATGCTAAGTCCGACTGGATGGAGATGGAAAAAGAGCGTGGTATCTCGGTAACGACCTCCGTGATGCAGTTTCCGTACAATGACTGTCTGGTGAACCTGCTCGATACCCCGGGACACGAAGATTTCTCGGAAGATACCTATCGTACGCTGACAGCGGTGGACTCCTGTCTGATGGTCATCGATGCGGCGAAAGGTGTTGAGGACCGGACCCGTAAGCTGATGGAAGTGACCCGTCTGCGTGATACACCGATTGTCACTTTCATGAACAAACTTGACCGCGACATCCGTGATCCGATGGAACTGATGGATGAAGTGGAAAGTGAGCTGAACATTGCCTGTGCACCGGTGAGCTGGCCGATTGGCTGTGGTAAAGAGTTCAAGGGTGTGTACCACATCCACCGTGACGAAACGATTCTGTACGCAACCGGTCAGGGTCACACCATTCAGGAAGTACGGATTGTTAAAGGTCTGGATAACCCGGAGCTGGATGCGGCTGTGGGTGAAGATCTGGCCGGGCAGCTGCGTGATGAACTGGAACTGGTGCTGGGCGCATCACACGAGTTTGATCGTGAACTGTTCCTGAAAGGTGAACTGACACCGGTCTTCTTCGGGACCGCGTTGGGTAACTTCGGGGTCGACCACATGCTGGACGGCCTGACCGAATGGGCGCCTGCGCCGCTGCCGCGTCAGGCGAATGAGCGTCAGGTCGAAGCGGAAGAAGAGAAATTCTCTGGTTTCGTGTTTAAGATTCAGGCGAACATGGATCCGAAACACCGTGACCGGATTGCCTTCATGCGTGTCGTTTCGGGAACTTACACGCAGGGCATGAAGATGAACCATGTCCGGACCGGCAAAAATGTCAGCATTTCGGATGCTGTGACCTTTATGGCCGGTGACCGTGCCCGCGCGGAAAATGCCTATGCCGGTGACATCATCGGTCTGCACAACCACGGGACGATCCAGATTGGTGATACCTTTACGCAGGGTGAAAGCCTGAAGTTCTCCGGGATCCCGAACTTTGCGCCGGAATTGTTCCGTCGTATCCGCCTGAAAGATCCGCTGAAGCAGAAGCAACTGCTGAAAGGTCTGGTTCAGTTGTCGGAAGAAGGCGCCGTCCAGGTGTTCCGTCCGCTGCAGAACAATGATCTGATTGTGGGTGCAGTCGGTGTGCTGCAGTTCGACGTGGTTGTGGCCCGTCTGAAATCTGAGTACAACGTCGAAGCGATTTACGAAGGTGTGAACGTTGCGACGGCCCGCTGGGTGGAATGCGATGATGCGAAGAAATTCGACGAATTCCGTCGCAAGAATGAAGTGAACCTGGCACTGGACGGTGGAGACAATCTCACTTACATCGCCCCAACCATGGTGAACCTGAACCTGGCGAAAGAGCGCTTCCCGGAAGTTGACTTCCGTGCGACCCGTGAGCACTGATTCGCAGAACAGATAAAGTACAGTCGTGAAACAGCACGCTGCACTGAAACAAAAAAGGCCCCTGATCTCAGGGGCTTTTTTTATGAGTGAATCCGGCCTCAGAAGAAGGTCTTGGGCTGGTTCAGACTGTCACAATAGGCGCTGTTCGAAGCTGGCTTGAAGAACGCCTTGTCGACGGCCGTATTGCCAAATGCGGCCACCTGACTGCCGGCTTTGCTGCTGTAGTTCAGGCCCAGCAAATCCAGATACGGCCGGTAGTCGAGACCCGTCGCATAACTGGCAGCGATCAGCAGCCAGTCGTTATTGCTCAGCGTCCCCGCTTCAGCACGGCTGTAGGTGGAGAAGCCCAGTGATGCTTTTGTTGCATCCCAGCTGGCATCATCGTTATCGGCATCCGAAAACGCTTTGTCCAGCAGGTGCAGGCGAGGGATCAGGTGCCAGCCATTGCTCAGGGCGCCTTTGTCCTGCGCATGCATCATCATTTCGACCACCAGTGCCGCGCCCTGACTCCAACTGCTGTATCCCCGTCCCGCCATATAGGCAGCCGGATCGGTTTCCAGCTGACTTTGCTGGATATCGGCCAGAATGGTGTCGAAAGGCAGAGACTGGCACTGGTGCTCGTAGCCCGGCTCATTTACGGTTGCCAGAGATTTCGCATAATAGGAATAGAAGTTGGTGGTGGCATGGCCTTCAAAGCCGTTGAATTTGAAGCGTCCGCTTTCAACGTTATGTCCGACCTCATGCAGGTCACCATGGCCCAGCACGCTGAATGCCCAGCCGGCATCATAGGGGTTACCCGAGCAGCCGTAGCCGCAGGTGGGTTGGTCGGCATTCATATGCTGAACCTGATCCCATTCAGGAATATTCAGGGTATGGGCAGCAGCAAAAGAATCCACTTCACTGATCGGCGTAATGTTCTCGCCATGATAGCCCGCGAGTGCCCGGAGAGCGCTGTGGTGATAAGTCTGGATGAATGTGGCCATTTCTCCCGGTGTATCCCAGCGGCTGTTTTCAGACAGCGTGGTTTGCATCCGGCTGTTTCGTGAGTGGATCTCAAAATGTTCGGTCGCCACTTCGGCCCAGTCGTAGGCGTTGTTGTTCACCGCCGTGATGAAGGCAGCATCATTCTCACCCGGTTTCCAGTACGGATGCTGGCCAATCTGACGAAATGCAAAGGTCATCTCGGTCCCTTTGTCTGTAAAGCCAACCTGAACCGGGCCGCCATAAGGTGATGTCAGGTGGATGGTCTCGCCGGCCTGGATGGTGACCGGATGTGACTGCAGGAATTTCGGCCGGTTGTAGCCGTCATTCGGTGCCATCGGTTTGGTGGAAGTCGCACGCTGGGTATTGATAAAAATCCGGGCGGCCACGTCGCTGTGAGGGTCTGTCCGGGTGACGGTCAGGGTCTGTCCCGGCAGGGCATAAACACCGGCGGCACGCCACGGTGTCCGGCTGGTCAGCGTGACGGTTTGCTCTGCCGGGGAGACATGGCTGAAATCGGTGCGGCTGAAATTCCCCAGATCCGGCTGGACCGGATTGATCTGACGCGTGTTATACACCAGATGGTCGGCAAAGTAGCTTCTCAAAAACGTCAGTGTCGGGGTGCTGTTTTTTGACATCGGGAAACGGACGTTTTTCCGGTATTGATCTGCAAGCAGGATCAGGTGTTTTTCCAGCGTGTAATCATCCGGCAATGTGAAGATGTCGGTCGCGGATTCATCAACATTGCGAACAATGGCACGCAGTGATTCTGCCGGTGTCAGAAACTCGGTACCGAAGGCCGGAAGATTGTCGCAGCTGTTATTGTCATCTTCGCAATCTGCAATATGGAAGCTGAAGCTGTTGTCCCGGAGACGGGCAATCAGTGTTTCAATGCCGGATAGAGAGCCGGTCTGGTCCCGCATCTCTGCGGCTGACGACCAGTTGGCCTTATCCTGGGTAAAATAATTGCCGGCACCGCCGACGGCTTGCGTCTGTACGCCAAAGTAGCTCAGAACCGGGTTGGTCAGTGGCGTTGAGTTCCAGCTGTTGGTGTGCACATAGAGCATGGCGCGCTTGCGGGCTGCTGCTGCATCCAGTGCAGTGGTTACACTGTGCTCGCTGAACGAACCGCTGGTCCCGGTGATGATCAGATCGGCTTGTGACAGGCAGTCAGACAGCTGAGCTTCATCTTCACACAGGGTAAACGTCAGGTTTGGGTAGCGGCTTTGCAGCCAGTTCTTGGACTGATTAAAGTGACTGCTGCTGAGCAGCGTAAACGACACTTTGAGGTCGGAACGGCCCGTGCTCAGTGCGGGGACCAGCAGCCAGTCGATGATTTTTTGCATGTTCGATGCAAAATCGCCGTGGGAACCGGCATCCAGCTCACGTAGGATATTGGTGCCAAAGGCCACGCTGCGTCGCTCTTTTGCATCTCTCAGGGTAACCAGGGGATAGCCCTGATTTCCCGTGATCAGTTCTTTCGCACTGGTCAGATGCTTCAGGCTGAAATAGCGGGAGTTTCTGCCGGGATCGTACTGGATCGTATTCTGGCCAAAAATCTGGCTCTGTAGCGAAGCCAGACTGGAATGTTCCTTACTGATGATGGTTGCGATGCGTTGTTCCAGTGCAGCACTGTCGCTGGGCAGCAGTCGGGGATCGCCCAGTTTCACCGCGGCATTGATCGGATCCAGGGGCAAGTTTGCCCCGCTTGCATTCTGGCCGTCATTTTTTGTATCTCCGCCACCGCCGCATGCTGCCAGCGAAAGACATAAAAGTATGGAACTGAGCTTTTTCATTCTGAAGTCGTTTTTATGAGTTTTATGATGCTTAGTATCATAAACGGCAGTTTTATATGTGAAATGCCAGAAAACTTGGGGTGAATCGCGAAAAATTTATCGCACTGTGATGGATGTAATGCTGTGTTTCCGCGCCGGTGCTTTGAGTCCCGAAAATATGCGGGAGCCGTTTCTTTCATTCGGCAAGCCTGAAATAATCAGGCTCTCTTCTTTTTTGAGTCCATACAAATGCTGAACGTCATTCGAAGCTGGCTTGCACGGTACGACGCCTGGTGTGAGCGCATGGGATTGATTCCGGAAAACCGTCGCTGTTGTGCGCCGGTCCGCTATGATGAAGATGATGCCCGTCATCCTGCGCAGCGGGCAGCCCGGTTGAAAGCCTGCCAGAGCCAGGCCCAAACTCAGAGCCAGACCCGAGACAACGGTGAGCCGCGTGCAACTGATTGACAGCCACTGCCATTTTGATTTCCCGCCCTTTGCGGACAATTCCGGCTACTATCTCGATTTGGCCCGGCAGGCAGGTGTCAGCCATATCGTGATTCCGTCGGTCGGGGAGCAGAACTGGCAGCAGGTCAGAAATCTGTGTCACACCGGCGGGCCGACGGCACCGGCGCTGTTTTATGCCCTGGGGATGCATCCGTACTTTGCAGAGGAGCACGGACCACAGACGCTGGCACGGCTGGAACAGGCGCTTGAACAGGCCCGGAATGACCCGTGTTGTGTTGCGGTGGGCGAATGCGGGCTCGATTTCGCCATTCCGGATGCGGACCGCCGCCAGCAAACCGACTGGCTTTCAGCGCAGCTTTCCCTGTCCAATCAGTTTAACCTGCCCGTGATTCTTCATTGCCGGAAGGCTTTCCCTGAATTGCTAAAGTGTCTGAAATCCTGTTCGCCGGTTCGGGGAGGGGTTTATCACGCTTTCAGTGGCAGTTTGCAGCAAGCGACTCAACTTCTTGATCTAGGTATCAAAATTGGTGTCGGTGGTACGATCACCTATCGCAGAGCAAACAAAACTCGCACTACAATAGCTCAGTTGCCTCTTGATGCATTGTTGCTGGAAACTGACGCGCCGGATATGCCACCGGCTGGTTTCCAGGGAGAGCCGAACCGTCCGGACAGAGTCGTGCAGGTTTTGAACGCTCTGACGGAACTGAGATCAGAGTCAGTAGCCCAGTTAACACAGGCGACTAACAAAAATGCAGAAGTCTTGTTTGCATTGCCTTCTCAAATTTGAAGATTCTGACGTTTATTTGGCTTTTTATTGTGCATCAAGTGGAACTTGAGTGTGATTGCCATCACACTTGATGTTCAACTTTCACTCGGTTGCCAACCAAAGTGTGACGTGTGCATTACATGCTGATAGTTGCCATGCGTATAATGCGCCCGACTCCTTGTGAGCCGAATTGTCGAGACGCCAAATTTTAACTATAGGGATGCCATAAACCATGAGCCTGTTTATGAGCCTGGTTGGGATGGTTGTGCTGCTGCTGGTAGCCGTGCTGCTGTCTGATAACCGCAAAGCTATTAACGTACGTACTGTTGGGGGCGCGTTTGCCATCCAATTTTTCTTTGGTGCATTCGTTCTGTATGTACCGGTAGGCCGTGATGCGCTGTATGGTGTATCGCAAGCTGTTGCCAATGTGATTGGTTACGGTGATCAGGGTATTTCTTTCCTGTTCGGCGGCCTGGTATCAGGCAAGATGTTTGAAGTCTTCGGTGGCGGCGGTTTCGTCTTCGCACTGAAAGTACTGCCTGTTATCGTTTTCTTCTCTGCGCTGATCAGCGTGCTGTACTATCTGGGTGTGATGCAGTTTGTCATCAACATTCTGGGTGGCGCACTGCAAAAAGCTCTGGGTACCTCTCGTGCCGAATCTATGTCTGCAACAGCAAACATTTTCGTAGGTCAGACTGAAGCACCACTGGTTGTGCGTCCGTTTGTACCTAAAATGACTCAATCTGAGCTGTTTGCGGTCATGTGTGGTGGTCTGGCATCTGTTGCGGGTGGTGTACTGGCAGGTTACGCATCGATGGGTGTTCCTCTGGAATATCTGATCGCGGCATCCTTCATGGCGGCTCCTGGTGGTCTGCTGTTTGCGAAAATCATCAAGCCTGAAACTGAGAAGCCTGTTGAGCAAATGGGCGGCGACGATGACAGCCACGATGACAAACCTGCAAACGTAATTGATGCGGCTGCAGCGGGTGCGTCTTCCGGTATGCAACTGGCACTGAACGTAGGTGCGATGCTGCTGGCCTTCATCGGTTTGATCGCGCTGATCAACGGTATGCTGGGTGGTATCGGTGGCTGGTTCGGTATGCCTGAGCTGACTCTGGAACTGATCCTGGGTTATGTCTTCAAGCCACTGGCCTTCCTGATTGGTGTGCCATGGAACGAAGCTGAAGTTGCCGGTTCTTTCATCGGTCAGAAACTGGTTGTGAACGAGTTCGTTGCTTACCTGAACTTCACACCTTACCTGAAAGATGTAGCTGATGGCGGCATGGTGATTGCTGAAACAGGTGCTGCAATGTCTGAGAAGACACGTGCAATCATCTCCTTCGCACTGTGTGGTTTCGCAAACCTGTCCTCAATTGCAATCCTGCTGGGTGGTCTGGGCGGTCTGGCTCCAAGCCGTCGTCACGACATCGCTCGCTTCGGTATGAAAGCCGTTGCCGCGGGTACCCTGTCTAACCTGATGTCTGCAACGATTGCAGGTCTGTTCCTGTCACTGTAAGACGAACAGAATCTAATTAGGCACAAAAACGCCACAGTATGTTTGCTGTGGCGTTTTTATTTGTCTGTCAGACAGACGGACAGATTTTCGCCTTTCCAACAAATTCAGTAACTATCTGAATCTTTTCTGGTAAAAAATAGCAAAAAGCGGTCTTGTGGCCTTTTTTCCTCTTGCCCTGACGCGCATGCTATACCCTTGCAAAGCATGTCTCCTGAGGTCAACCGGGAAAAAGGACACTTCGTTGCCTGCGGTCTACACTCTGTGAGTGTTTTCCGGCTGTCGCGGTGTCAGCGGCTGCCACCGGACTGGATCAGGCCATGAATGAAGTTGTATTCGCTTTACTCGCTGGTGTCATCGTTGGTTTGTTATTTTCAGCACTGAAACTGCCGATTCCGGCACCGCCAGTATTATCAGGCGTCATGGGCATTGTTGGCGTCTATGTGGGCGGTCAGCTGTATCAGTGGATCATCGAACGGTTCTTTTCCTGAGTGTGAAGACGCAGGATTTCAGCCTGCGGAAAAGCCGTCAGCCACCGGGTGAATTGGTCAACACATTATCCACGCTGGGAAACGTCTGAATGATGGTTCGCCTGAATATGGCTTGGTAATATGACAGCGAAAGGTTGCAGAATGATGGATTCTGCATGAAAGCAGTCTGATGGTTTTTTTGTGAATCAGGCTGTGAACTGAATGGCTGGTAAGGGGATTACCCGTTCGGAAAGCGTTCGGAAACCCACTTACGCGGTGAAAAGGATGTCAATCAGGTTAGCCTGAGTCTTCACGGAATCAAGTCCGCTTCTGTTTCTCTGTGGCTACAATGGCTGGCAAAGGAGCCGGGTCTGGGACAGCGGAGCAGAACACTTGGTAGAGCAATTTCGACTGGAGAAAGTCATGAGCGATTTAAAAACAGCGGCACTGCGTGCGTTAAAACTGATGGATCTGACCACACTGAACGATGACGATACGGATGCCAAAGTGATCGAGCTGTGTAAGAACGCAAAAACCCCGGTAGGCAATACTGCGGCAATTTGTATCTATCCTCGTTTTATCCCGGTTGCCAAAAAGCAACTGCGCGAGCAGGGCACGCCGGAAGTCCGCATTGCCACAGTGACCAACTTCCCGCACGGCAACGATGACATTGAGATTGCGGTAGCAGAAACCAAGGCTGCAGTGGCTTATGGCGCTGATGAAGTGGACGTGGTTTTCCCGTATCGTGCTCTGATTGCAGGGAACGAAGAAGTCGGCTTTGAGCTGGTGAAACAGTGTAAAGCGGCGTGTGGCGACATTCTGCTGAAAGTGATCATTGAAACCGGTGAACTCAAAGATCCGGCGCTGATCCGTCTGGCTTCAGAAATTTCTATCAAGGCGGGTGCTGACTTCATCAAGACTTCTACCGGTAAGGTGCCTGTGAATGCAACTCCGGAAGCCGCTGAGATTATGCTGACCGTGATCAAAGACATGGGCGTGCAGGACAAAGTAGGCTTTAAGCCTGCGGGTGGCGTAAGAACTGCTGAAGATGCAGCGCAGTTCCTGGCCATGGCCGATCGTATTCTGGGTGCAGACTGGGCCGACAGCGCGCACTACCGTTTTGGTGCGTCCAGCTTGCTGGCAAATCTGCTGCACACATTGGGTGAAGGTGAAAAAGCCGCGGAAGGCGGTTACTGAGTCTGACGACTTCATCCATACGGAATACTGGTCTGTGGCGGCGGGTCTGAGCACCGGCTGCCACAGGAACAGCCAAATACAAGGACAGGCAGAGCCGTGACGGCTGGACTGCTGACGGAATCCTATTTCCTTTCGCAGCACTTTCTGCCTTTCCTCAGCCACGTCGAGGCATCTTATGTACTTACCTCAAGAAATCATCCGCAAAAAACGCGATAATATTGCGTTGACCCGAGACGAAATCAACTTTTTTATTCAGGGCATCGCCAAAGACACAGTGTCTGAAGGCCAGATTGCAGCTTTTGCAATGGCGGTGTACTTCAACGATATGACCATGGACGAGCGTGTTGCACTGACCTGTGCGATGCGAGATTCCGGCATGGTGCTGAACTGGGACCACATGAATTTTGGTGGCCCGATTGTCGACAAACACTCCACCGGTGGTGTGGGTGACGTGACTTCTCTGATGCTTGGTCCGATGGTTGCTGCATGCGGCGGCTTCGTACCAATGATCTCCGGCCGCGGTCTGGGTCATACCGGCGGCACGCTGGATAAACTGGAGTCTATTCCGGGCTATAACATCATGCCGTCGAACGACGTTTTCGGTCAGGTGACCAAAGATGCCGGTGTGGCGATTATCGGTCAGACCGGCGATCTGGCACCGGCCGACAAACGCGTGTATGCGACCCGGGATATCACGGCGACTGTTGATAATATTTCGCTGATCACGGCATCCATTCTGTCCAAGAAACTGGCCGCTGGCCTGGAATCTCTGGTGATGGACGTGAAAGTGGGTTCCGGTGCCTTTATGCCGACCTACGAAGCTTCAGAAGAACTGGCGAAATCAATCGTTGCCGTGGCAAACGGTGCCGGTACCAAGACCACAGCGCTGCTGACGGACATGAACCAGGTGCTGGCGTCCAGTGCCGGGAACGCAGTGGAAGTGCGTGAGGCCGTTCAGTTCCTGACCGGTGAATACCGCAACCCGCGTCTGTTCGAAGTCACCATGGCGTTGTGTGCCGACATGTTGCTGAATGCAGGGCTGGCCAAAGATGACCGTGAAGCCCGCACCAAACTGCAGGCGGTACTGGATAACGGTGCGGCAGCAGAGCGCTTCGGCAAGATGGTTCACGGCCTGGGTGGTCCGGCCGATTTTGTTGAAAACTATAACAATTACCTGGCAAACGCAGAGATCATCAAACCTGTGTTTGCGCAAAACAGCGGCTTTGCCGGTGCGATGGACACCCGTGCTCTGGGCATGGCGGTCGTCAGCATGGGCGGTGGCCGTAAAGTGGCGACAGACAGCATTGATTATGCTGTGGGTCTGACTGACATGATCCGCCTGGGTCAGACAGTGGACAGCCAGACACCACTTGCCGTCATTCATGCCCGTAATGAAGCACAATGGCAGGAAGCTGCCCATGCCGTGCGTCAGGCAATTACAATCACTGAGCAGGCACCAGCTGCGACACCTGACGTTTACCGTCGTATTCGTGCTGAAGATGTCTAAATTGGAGCAATGATGAAAAGAGCAATTATCCTGGTACTCGATTCCTTTGGCCTGGGCGCAACGGAAGATGCGGTCAAGTTCGGCGATGTAGGCTCAAACACCATGGGCCATATCGCGAAAGCCTGTGCGGAAGGCCGTGCAGATAACGCCGATCGCAGCGGTCCGCTGAATCTGCCAAACCTGACCCGTCTGGGTCTGGGTAAGGCGGCGGAAGAGTCGTGCGGTGAGTTCCCGGCGGGTCTGGATCCGCTGGCAGAAATCACGGGCGCTTACGGCCATGCGGCCGAGATCTCGTCCGGTAAAGATACACCGTCCGGCCACTGGGAAATCGCCGGTGTTCCTGTACTGTTTGAGTGGGGCTACTTCCGCGACACCAGCAACAGTTTCCCGCAGGAACTGCTGGACCGCATCGTTGAGCGCGCTCAGCTGCCGGGCTACCTGGGTAATTGCCATGCATCCGGTACACAAGTGCTGGATGATCTGGGTGAAGAGCATATGAAAACCGGCAAGCCGATTTTCTATACCTCTGCGGATTCCGTGTTCCAGATTGCCTGTCATGAAGAGACGTATGGCCTGGATAATCTGCTGAAACTTTGCGAAATCGTGCGTGAAGAGCTGGAAGAT
The DNA here is from genome assembly GCF_036409375.1 of Photobacterium sp. 53610. Lineage (NCBI taxonomy): Bacteria > Pseudomonadati > Pseudomonadota > Gammaproteobacteria > Vibrionales > Vibrionaceae > Photobacterium > Photobacterium sp. 53610. The sequence goes on from NZ_JAXOFS010000003.1 coordinate 346,958, forward strand.
TACAACATCGGCCGCGTGATCGCCCGTCCGTTCATCGGTCCGGGGAAAGGTCAGTTTGAGCGGACCGGTAACCGCCGTGACCTGTCGATTGAACCGCCTTCAGCAACCGTGTTGCAGAAGCTGGTGGAAGAGAAGCTGGGTGAGGTGGTGTCTGTCGGTAAGATTGCTGATATCTATGCGCACTGCGGGATCACCCAGAAAGTCAAAGCGACCGGCCTGGAAGCGCTGTTTGATGCCACGCTGGCACAAGTGGAGAAAGCCGGTGATAACACCATTGTATTTACCAACTTCGTTGATTTCGATTCGGCCTACGGCCACCGTCGCGATGTCGCCGGTTATGCTGCCGCGCTGGAATACTTCGACCGTCGTCTGCCTGAGTTGCTGTCCCAGCTCAAAGAAGATGATGTACTGGTAATTACCGCTGACCACGGCTGCGATCCAACCTGGCCGGGCACTGATCATACCCGTGAGCACATTCCTGTGCTGGTGAGTGGTCCGAAAATCCCGTCCGGTTCTCTGGGACGTCGCGAGACGTTTGCCGATATCGGTCAGAGTCTGGCGAGCTACTTCGGTATCTCGGCCATGGATTTCGGTCAGTCTTTCCTGTAACCGCATGATAGCGCGGTAATGTTTGACGCTGAATGCGCAACTGGCCTCGCCCCGGATGGGGTGAGGCAATCCAAATAGAAGAAGGAGCGAACAGATGGCTACTCCACATATTAATGCCGAAATGGGTGATTTTGCAGATGTCGTCCTGATGCCGGGTGACCCGCTGCGTGCCAAGTTCATTGCCGACACTTTCCTGGAAGATGTCAAAGAAGTCTGTAATGTCCGCAACATGTACGGTTTCACCGGGACTTACAAAGGCCGCAGAATCTCCGTAATGGGCCATGGTATGGGCATTCCGTCCTGTTCTATTTACGCCACGGAGCTGGTTAAAGACTATGGCGTCAAGAAAATCATCCGTGTTGGCAGCTGTGGTGCCGTGCGTGATGACGTACATCTGCGTGATGTAGTGATCGGCATGGGTGCTTCGACCGACTCAAAAGTCAACCGGATTCGTTTCGGCGGCCATGATTTTGCGGCGATTGCAGATTACGGCATGGTTCAGAATGCGGTGGAAGCCGCGAAAGCCAAGGGTATCGAAGTGAAAGTCGGTAACCTGTTCTCTGCAGATCTTTTCTATAACCCGGATTTTGACTTCTTCAAGACCATGGATAAGTACGGCATCTTGGGTGTGGAAATGGAAGCGGCCGGGATTTACGGTGTCGCTGCTGAGTTCGGTGCCAAAGCCCTGACCATCTGTACTGTGTCTGACCATATCCTGCGGGGTGAGGCGACGACTTCAGAAGAGCGCCAGACCACTTTCCTCGAAATGATGGAAATTGCCCTGGAATCTGTGCTGCTGGGTGACAAAGAGGCTTAAGCCAAAGACGTTTAAATCAAGGACGCTTAAATCAAGGACGCATAAACGATTTCTGCCCGGTCAGGGCGGACGCGCACGGGGCTTTGGCCCCAACCAAGTCAAAGACGACCCACCGGTCGTCTTTTTTTATGGCTTGATTCGGTGCAGGAAGCCGATTGCTATCGCAGCCGGAGATCGGCCCTTCAGTCCTTCGCATTGGCGGTCAGCAGGAACGGGAAGTGCCAGACGTCTTTGCGGCGGCCGAAGGTATAGGCCAGTACAAAGCCGATGAAGAGCGCGGCAATCACCAGTCCGCGGACGGTATTGGTCATGCTTTCGATCTGATCCGCCGCATGCTGAACCAGCTTGCCGTGCTCCAGCGTCAGACGCAGATAGCCGACAATCTGACCATCATCTGTCAGTACCGGCTGGACAATTTGCTGGCGGCCAATGCTTGCGGTTGAGAGAGGGGTTGTCAGACCGGAGATTTGTTCCAGTGGCATGGCGTCTTCAGTCTGTGCCAGCGGCGAGCCTTCCAGATCGTAAACACTGGCATCCAGAATCAGAGGTTCATCGGAAATTCGGTTCACCAGCGCCTGCAGCCGGTCCTGATCTTTGTCGAGAATATCATCGGAAGCCGTGCTGGCCGCCTGTCGGGCAATAATGCGGGACAGAGACTGGGTTTGTTCACTCAGCATGTCGAAGTTGTTCTGATTCAGCCGGGCACCATACTCCAGCATGGTGATCAGGCCGACGAAACTGAGGGCCAATACCAGAAACTGCCAGATACGTTGCATGCGTACAGTTTTGAACTTAAACATAGTGGGGACTTCTTTCATGAAACTAACTGAACAATATTGGGACTTGCCCTGACAAATTGCAATAGGGTACTTTGAAGGGAGATGAAAACGCTTTTACATGGATGTGATATACCGTGCTGACCATTAAGAAACATACTTCGCTGCATACCCGCTTTCCTGAGAGTGTTGCCAGCAGCAACCTGGATGTGAAAAACGTCTCGGCTGTGATCTACAGTCGCCAGCCCCTGACCCCGGAACGTCTCGATCGCATTGCTTCCCAGAGCGGTGAACCGTTGTCGGTGATTGCGGCCTGGAAAGTCGGCCCCTACGAGGTACTTTTGCTGGCAAACCCGCTGACTGAGCGCCTGACCGAGTCTCTGGAAGCGCATGAAATCGATTATGCTCCGTACCAGTCCCTGCCGGATTTGTCTCAGCCGGGGCTGGCGGTGTTTGATATGGACTCAACGGCGATTGAGATCGAGTGTATCGATGAGATTGCCAAACTGGCCGGGGTCGGTGAGCAGGTTGCTGAAGTGACCGAACGTGCCATGCAGGGAGAACTGGATTTTGAACAGAGCCTGCGCCAGCGGGTTGCGACGCTGGAAGGCGCCAGTGCGGAGATTCTGGAGCAGGTCCGCCAGAAACTCCCGCTGATGCCGGAAATGCGGGAACTGGTGGATGCGCTGCATCACTATAGCTGGAAGACGGCCATTGCCTCAGGCGGTTTTACTTATTTCTCGGACTATCTGCAAGAAACGCTGGCCCTGAGTTATACCCAGTCCAATCAGCTGGAAATTATCGACGGTCAGCTGACCGGTAAGGTGCTGGGGAAAGTGGTGGATGCACAGACAAAAGCTGATATTTTGCGTGAGCTGGCCGAAGAATACGGCATTGCAGCACACAATACTGTCGCTGTCGGTGATGGTGCCAACGATCTGAAGATGATGGCTGCGGCCGGATTGGGCATTGCCTATCATGCCAAGCCGAAAGTTCAGGCCACGGCACCGGCTGCGGTCCGTTATGCCGATTTAGGCGGCGTGCTTTGTCTGCTGTCTGCTTCACTGTGGCCTCAGAAGATTGGCTGGTAAGTCAACCGGAATCAGTCGCTGAGGTTGCCATCTCAGTCACCCCGTCATTCCCGCTTGTGCGGGAATGACAATTGTCATGCTACACGTTGCTCTCCGGGGATCATCGAATGAATCCCTGAAAGGAAATCGTTACAGTCCCAGCCGCAGTAAGACCTCATCGGTAATGTCGTAAAATTCGCCGAATCCTGTCAGTGACGTAAACTCTATCTCCAGTGAGCGGGCCCGGTGCATCGCGACCCGGGACAGTTCGGCCAGCTCCCGGCTGATCAGCGCCGTGGTCGGGTCCATCACCGGCACGGCAGCGATCCGGATGGCAAGGAAATGTCCCTGTTCGCGGGCCTGTTGTGCAAATCGGCGGCGACTTTCACCGGTCGGGAAATCATCGAAGAGTTTGCTGATCATTTTGGGCTGGGCACCCGACTGGGGCAAAATCGCCAGATACAGTTCACGGACATAAGGCTGGCTGACGGCCACAGGACGCATCGGTTCGCTCAGCAGTTGCTTGACCCGGTTCTGAAAGATAGGGGCCAGCGAGACCCGTTTTCCTTCACCATGCTGGAGTAACAGTTTACCCAGTGTTGGCAGCGGTTTGTTGGAGCCCATCGCCCTTACCTTGACCTGATTGTCGATTTTCTCGCAGAAAAATGGCAGGCAGTTCAGGCGGGTCAGCAGCATCTGGTGCATTGCCAGCAACAGCGGACCGGCTGGCATGATTTCCTCGCTGACCGGCAGACGTGCTTCATTGTGTTTGATCAGGCGGCGCAGAAAGTGCTCACTGCGGGTGACATCTTCACCGTTACCGGACTCGAACTGAACATTGCGCCGATCCGGGCTGAGGCGAACCACCTGATAAGGGATACGCCGCAGCGGTGCCTCTTTGGCCATTTGCAGCAGCTCATCAAAAGTCACTTTGACCTGATCGCCGCGTTTGGCTTCCAGGGGCTCTGCAAGACGCAGATTCAGTCCCCGCGTGGAAATATCGACGGTATGGCCATTGACGACAATATTTTCCTGACCCGATTCAGCCGGTAACTGAAGCGTAACCGGCGTTTTGAACAGGAAGCGGGATTCGCTGCGCTGTGGTTTCGGGTCGAAGTAGATTGCCCGGGTCCCGGACACCGGATTGCGCGGGTGGCGAAATGTCTGCAGCTGTTTGCTCGGCAAACCCGGTTTTTCGGTCAGGCGGTAATCATGCCTTCCGGCCAGATTCGTCAGATCCTGCAAGACACCGATATGGGTCAGAGTCGACAGGGTTTCCAGCAGTTCCGGGGCAATTTCCTGTAACTGATTCCGGTCTTCCTGGCTGATCGGATACAGCGTCAGGCGAACCACTCGCCAGCTTTCCCGGGCCGCACCGATATGCCAGAACAGTTGCCGTTCCTCGACGCCCATCTCCGGCAGTGCAGCCGAATAAAAATAAGTTTTCTCTTCATGCTGATGGGTAAAGCTGTAGATCAGGGTGCTGCACTGGCTGAGTCCTTCTCTGCCCAGCGTGCTGATCCGCTCTTCAGACAACAGATGGTTGATCACCGACTGATTGCGTTCGTCATGCCAGTGTTCCCAGACATGGCGGTTATGTTCGGTCAGCAGGCAGTATTTCAGTTCACTGCCGGCAAAAAACATCGGGATGCTGCTGGTATGTTTCAGAAAACAGTGCTCGTAGCCCCGGGTCCGGGTCTGAATGATTTTATCTTCATAATTGCGGCGTGAGCGGTTCGAGGCCATCTGTAGGCGGGCTTCGATGGCAGCCTTGATGGCTTCACTCGGTTCGACCAGCACCAGACGCAGCCAGGTGAAACTGTCATTGTCTGCATGCGGTGTGACGCCCAGTACCCGGTATGTGATCCCTTGAATCAGGCGGTCGTCCTTTAACTGTTTGGCCAGTTCGGGGAAATAAGCTGTGATCATTTGCCCTTCAAAGTAACGGAAAGCAGACGATACCCGAAAACGTGCACCCGATGGCGAGATATCGGCCGTGGTCCCGTTGACCTCCTGCGAATAGGGCAGCATCAATACGACCGGGGTGGTGAGCTGGACCCGTTGCTCACTGCGGCTGAGATGGTAGCCAAAACGCAGCAGCTCTGCCGAAAATGGCGAGACTTCTTCTGCAACCGGCGCTTCTTTCTCCGCGGGTTGCGGCTCCTGTGGCTTTTGTTGCTGCTGTTGCTGCATGACCCGGAAGTTATTGCGGGTGTTCATCAGCGACTCATACAGGCCGACCCGGTACTGATCGCCATAAGCTTTGATGCGTCGGCGGTACACGTTCATCGCCACATCATCCAGCCAGTGGGTCATGCCATGCAGCTCGTACGGACGGCATTCGCCGTTGACTTTGCCACGCAGATCAATCGCCTGACGGCAGGGGGCCATCACTCGGTTCAGCTCCATTTTGACCTGCAGGCGGGCCGGGCCACTTAAGTCTGCGGTCAGGTGCAGAAATAAGTCGTTGAAATCCTCGCTGTCATAAGCAGGCAGCAATTGTTCAATCAGTCCTTTGTATTCGTCCAGCAACATAGTGGTTTTAGCATTTGGTCTCAATCGGGTATGATTTCCAATTGTGCAGTAAAAATGAAAATTGTCATAAGCTTGTGGACGGAAAGTCTGGCCTGGCGCATATCCTGGCTGTTTATTCGTCATTTTATTCACCTGCTGCCGCACGGTTTGGCAGGCCACGGGCTTGGGTCACTGAAGGGTTACAATGGCGAAAACCAAAAGAGCTTACGTCTGCAGTGAATGCGGCGCTGATTTTCCACGCTGGCAGGGGCAGTGCAATGCCTGTGCCGCCTGGAACACCATTACAGAATTTACGATCCCCAAGACCAAGTCTGCGCTGGGCAGCGTCGGTGGCGGTACCGCCAGCAGTTATGCCGGAGCTACGACCAAGGTTCAGAAATTGTCTGAGGTTGAGAGCAAAGATCTGCCGCGGTTCAGTTCCGGGATCTCTGAACTGGACCGGGTACTGGGCGGCGGTATTGTGCCTGGCTCAGTCCTGCTGTTGTGTGGTGATCCGGGCGCGGGTAAGTCCACTTTGCTGCTGCAAAGTATCGGGTCTGTGGCGGGCTCGCGTGAGGCGCTGTATGTCTCCGGTGAAGAATCTATTCATCAGATCTCCCAGCGGGCTAAGCGCCTGGGGACGCCCAATATCGATAAAATTCAGGTGGTTGCTGAAACCTCGGTTGAACAGATCCTGCACCATATCCAGGAGCAGAAAGCCGAGTTTGTCATTATCGACTCGATTCAGACCATGACCGTGGCGCACAATGATTCGGCTGCGGGCAGTCCGAGTCAGGTCAAAGAGTCGGCAGCGGCACTGACCCGGTTTGCCAAGACGGAAGGCGTGACCTTCATGATTGTCGGCCATATCAACAAAGATTCGAATGTCGCCGGTCCGATGCAGCTGATCCATATTGTGGACGGCCTGTTCGCCCTGTCGTCGACCTCTGATGAAAAATTCCGGGTGCTGCGAACGTCGAAAAACCGATTCGGGGCAGACTCAGAGTCCTGTTTCTTCGCCATGACAGAAACCGGCATGAAGCAGGTGAAGAACCCATCGGCCATCTTCCTCAGCCGCTCCAACAAAAACCACGCCGGTTCAGTCTGTACCACGCTGTGGGAAGGTACCCGGCCGTTGCTGGTGGAAATTCAGGCGCTGTGTAACCAGTCACTGACCGAAGTACCGCGACGCCTGAGCGTGGGCTACGATTCCAACCGGCTGGCGATGTCGATTGCGGTGCTGGCCCGTCACGGCGGGGTGATGCTGTCGGATATGGATATCTTCGTGAACTGTGTCGGCGGGATCCGGATTGAAGAAACGTCTGCAGATCTCTCGGTGCTGCTGGCGATTTTTTCCAGCTTCAAGAATGCACCGATTCCGCAGGATGTTCTGGTGTTCGGTGAAATTGGCCTGAACGGGGATATCCGTCCTTCTGCCAATGGCGTTGAGCGGATCCGGGAAGCGGCGAAGCAGGGTTTTACCCGGGCGATTATCCCCAAAGCCAATGCCAGCCGATCTTTACCGGGGATTGAAATTATCCCGGTTGAAGATTTGCAGGAAGCCCTTGGGGCTTTTGAACGGGTCGCCGGTTAGCGGCTACTCATCTTCAGCCAGATCAGCGAGATGCTCCAGCTCGCGGTGGAGCAGCGCATCATTGCCGAGATTGAGCTCGATCAGGCGACGTAGATGGGAAATGCTGTCGATATCGATATTGACGATTTTCATCCGCAGACTGTGGTTGTTCTGATCGACCAGCTCTGCGAGCATCGTGAGGTGGACATCGGTCTGCGGCAGGACGACATCAACCTGAAAGGCCGGATCGCCCCCGGGTTGCCAACCGTCGGGACGGGAAAGCAGGATGCCATGCAGCGAGATATCTTTCAGGGTGGTATTCCATTGGAAGTCCCTCTGCCGCAGCGTCGCCGGAGCCTGATACACAATGCGGATAAACTGGCGTCTTTCTTTCATCATCTGTGTACACCTTCAGGGATTGATATCTTCGAGTGTAGGGCCATCTTTCCGGCTTGCCCAATTGACACAACGGTTTGTTGAGAGAACCTTCAATCATTACTGCTGGATATACCGCCCCAAATAAAAAGGCTGCCCGGAGGCAGCCTTCTTTTTTTGCAGGGAAGTGATTACTTCGCAATGCGCTTGTACTTGATGCGGTGTGGCTCTGCAGCCTGCGCACCCAGGGTCTTTTTCAGCCAGTCGGTGTATTCGGTGTAGTTGCCTTCGAAGAAGTTCACCTGACCTTCATCACGGTAATCCAGAATATGGGTCGCAATCCGGTCCAGGAACCAACGGTCGTGCGAGATCACCATGGCACAGCCCGGAAATTCCAGCAGGGCTTCTTCCAGTGCTCGCAGGGTTTCAACGTCCAGGTCGTTGGTTGGTTCGTCGAGCAGCAACACGTTGCCGCCGGCTTTCAGCAGTTTTGCCAGGTGGACACGGTTCCGCTCACCACCGGACAGCTCGCCGATGCGTTTTTGCTGGTCGCTGCCTTTGAAGTTGAAACGGGACACGTAAGCGCGGGACTGGATCTCGAAGTTGTTGATGCGAATGACATCGTTGCCTTCAGAGATTTCCTGATACACGGTGTTGGTATCGTTCATGCTGTCACGGAACTGTTCAACAGACGCCAGGGTCACGGTGTCGCCCAGTTCGATGCTGCCTGAATCCGGCTGCTCGGTGCCGCTCAGCATTTTGAACAGGGTTGATTTACCCGCACCGTTGGCACCGATGATGCCCACGATTGCACCTTTCGGCATGCTGAAGGACAGATCATCGATCAGGACGCGATCACCGAACGATTTGGTCAGGTTGCTGACTTCAATGACTTTGTCACCCAGGCGCTCACCCGGCGGGATAAACAGCTCGTTGGTTTCGTTCCGCTTCTGGTGATCTGTGGTGTTCAGCTCTTCAAAGCGGGCCATACGGGCTTTGGATTTCGCCTGTCGGCCTTTTGGATTCTGACGAACCCACTCCAGCTCTTTCTCGATGGTTTTCTGACGCGCTTTCTCCTGAGAGGCTTCCTGCTTCAGACGGGCATCTTTCTGCTCCAGCCAGGACGTATAGTTGCCCTGCCATGGAATACCTTCACCCCGGTCGAGTTCCAGAATCCAGCCTGCAGCATTGTCCAGGAAGTAACGGTCGTGCGTGATGGCTACCACGGTACCGGTGTAATCGACCAGGAAGCGCTCCAGCCAGCCCACAGATTCTGCATCCAGGTGGTTGGTCGGTTCGTCGAGCAGCAGCATGTCTGGTTTTTCCAGCAACAGGCGGCAGATCGCGACACGGCGGCGCTCACCACCGGACAGGTGCTTGATCTGGGCATCCCACTCCGGCAGACGCAGGGCATCAGCAGCACGCTCCAGGGTGTTGTCCAGATTATGGCCGTCTTTCGCCTGGATCAGTGCTTCCAGTTCGCCTTGTTCTTTCGCCAGGGCATCGAAATCGGCATCGGCATCCGCGTATGCCGCGTAAACAGCATCCAGACGTGCCAATGCATTTGCGACGTCAGAGACGGCCTCTTCGACCACTTCACGAACCGTTTTTTCTTCATCCAGGACAGGTTCCTGTGGCAGGTAACCGACATTCAGACCGGGTTGCGGACGGGCTTCACCTTCGATATCGGTATCGATGCCGGCCATGATCCGCAGCAGGGTGGATTTACCAGAACCGTTCAGGCCCAGTACGCCGATTTTCGCGCCCGGGAAGAAGCTCAGTGAAATATCTTTCAGGATCTGTCGCTTAGGTGGCACAACTTTGCTCACGCGCGACATGGTATAGACGTATTCAGCCATTTCCGTAAGTCATCTCTAGATCTAAGGAGAAAGGGGTATTTTAACCATTCTGGGCCTAAGTTTAACAGCAATGTCTCACAATGATGATTAAGATGAATAGATGACCGTTCTATCAGGTGAACGCCTTCCGGGGCAGATTGAACGCATACAAATTGGAGCGAAGATCAGAAAATTGAAGGCTTCTCTGGCTTTCTGACCTGAGCCTGACGCCGGGCTGACGTTGGGTGTGGCAGGGAAAGCTAACATATTGAGCGCAGACAATAAATTAGCTGGAAAGGAGACGTATGCAGTCTGAAGCAGTTGTGCACCGTCGGGGTCGCTGGATTCTGGGTCTTGGACTATGGGTGCTGCTGGGTGGAGGCGTCGCGCAGGCCGCTTCGCTGGAGCAGCAAAGAACGTGGTACGAGGCTGCCAAAGCGGCACTGGAAAGTGATGATCAGGCTACTTACAAGTCGTACCGATCGAAACTCAATGATTACCCACTGACACCTTATCTGGATTACCGCCAGTTTCAGGACGGGCTGGCCCGCCGGAAACCTGCGGAAGTCCGGGCTTTTATCGATAAATATCAGGATTTTCCTTTCACGATCAAGCTGGGCTATGCCTATCTGGATGAACTGGTCGATGCCAAGCGCTGGCAGGACATGGTCGATTTTCAGAAAGAACCGCCATATCGGGAGAGTTATCAGTGCAAGTATTACTATGCACTCAGCAAAACCGGCCATACAGAAGATGCCTGGGCTGGCGCCAAGTCGTTATGGCTGACCGGGCAGTCGCTGGATGATGATTGCGACCCGCTGCTGGCGGCCTGGCAGAAAGCGGGAAAACGGACCAGTCAGCTGATTCTGGACCGGATGCTGCTGGTGTTTGATGCCGGGAACTATGGTCTGCTGAAGTTTCTGGATAAGCAGCTGACCGGTAAAGCAGATAAAAAAGGCAAGACTTTGCTGTCGCTGTACAAAAATCCGGAAGGGGTGGCAGATTTTGCCAAGCGCAGCAAGGTGAATGATTTTAACCGTCAGCTCAGTACGCTGGCGTATCAGCGCTTGGTGTTTTCGGACGTCGGGGCTGCACTGAAACAGTTCGGACAGGTGGCTGAGGGGCAAAAGCTCAGTGCTGAGCAGAAACAGGCCCTGGCAGATTTCACCGCATCCCGGCTGATGGATAGCGAGAATCAGGAGCAAATCCGTTGGCGGGATCAGGTGCTTCGGGACAGCAGCGATGACGGCCTGATTGAACGCCGGATCCGTGTTGCCCTCCGGCAAGCGCACTGGAATGAAGCGCAGGACTGGATTTCGGAGCTGTCTGATGAAGAACAGCGCACGCTGCGCTGGCAGTTCTGGCAGGCGCATCTGCTGGCGAAAAGCGATCCGGCTGCCGCAAAGCCGAAGTATCAGGCACTGCTCGGAGAGCGGAATTTCTACAGCGCGGCTGCCGCGACGGTGCTGGGCGAGAAAATTGATTTTCCCGTCGATACGCTGACCGAAGCGGAGCGGGATGTGACGCCTTATTTGCCGGCCCTGAAACGGATTGAGGAAATGCTGGCGCAGGATAAGGTCTATGATGCCAACCTGGAATGGTGGTATCTTCTGAAAGATCTCGACCCGAAAGCCATCTGGCCGCTGGCAGGGTATGCCGATCAGAATCAATGGCATCATCTGACGGTACAGGCCACGATTTACGGTCAGATGTGGGAGCATCTGTCACTGCGTTTTCCGCTGGCATTCAAAGATCAGTTCCAGTCTTTCGGGAAAAAACGTGAACTGTCGATGACCACCATGATGGCGCTGGCCCGGCAGGAAAGTGCCCTCAACCCGCAGGCGATGTCTCCGGTGGGGGCGCGGGGACTGATGCAGCTGATGCCGGCGACCGCCAAGCATACGGCCCGGAAGCTGGGTTACAGATACAAAGGCAGCAACAGTTTGTTAGATCCCGAGGTCAACATCCGTCTGGGCAGTGGTTATCTCAAGATGATGCTGGCACGTTACGATAATAACCGTATTTTTGCCTTTGCGGCCTATAACGCCGGGCCCGGGCGGGTGACGCGCTGGCGTGAGCTCAGCGATGGTCAGTTGGACGCCTTTACCTTTATGGAAACCATTCCCTTTGGTGAAACGCGTGGTTATGTTCAGAATGTGCTGATGTTTGAGGTGTATTACGACAAACTGACCGGGAATCCGACGGAGTTGCTGACGAGCAAGGAACTGAACACGCAGTATTGAGGCCGAGAGTCGATATCGGCTTCGGTTCAGGGTAGAATCCGGTCAGCGTTAACCAGCCTGTGCAGAGGAACTTGTTTGGCACAGGCGAAGACTGAGGAAAACCATGTCATCTCAAGCCGATACGCCGGAATTTACTGACTGGCAGCAAATTGTCTCCCTGTTCCGTCAGGCATCAGCCGAGGGCAAAGATGAACTGCTGCTGCGCCTGTTACTGACCCCGGATGAGCGGGAATCGCTGATTGCCCGGGTGAATATTTTTCATGAGCTGCTGAACGGCGACCGCAGTCAGCGGAAGATCAGCGAACTGCTGGGCGTCGGCGTGGCGACCATCACCCGGGGTTCCAATGAGCTGAAGCACCATGATGCAGACATCCGTCAGTGGTTGTCGGATATCCTGAAAAAACAGCAGGACGCTCAGTAAGTATTCGTGTCTGACTGACAGCACTCGAGAACATGCACCGGCTCCGACAGGGCCGGTGCTTTTTTTGCTTATTCTGCGGGGTAAAGGGCCAGGTTCATGAACGGAATCAGCGCCAGAATCAGTGCCTGCTGATAAACGCTGCTGCGGCTGAGCTTGTGGCCGGTCAGCATGGCAATCGCACCGCCCTGCTGTTTGACGTTCTGCTGCTGGAACATGTCATCCATCACGTCGCCCAGTTCTTCACCGTTATGTAAACGAGCCAGTGCCTGAGGCGGCAGCGGCAGGGACGCTGAACGTGATTCACCCCGCACCTGTCCATTGTCGATGACCATCCATGCAAAGGTGGCGCCTTCATCAAGGCCTGCTTCCAGACTGACATAGAAGTGAGCATCCGGTTGCTGCGATTTGGCATGTTCGACCCGGTTGCGTGCACCCGTGAGGGTTTCATCGGCGCACATCGGCTGGGCGCGGACACCGCTGTCAACCGCCAGTCCCCGGATGCTCAGCGTCTGCCCGGGAAAGACTTCGCAAAAGGCTGCCTCAACGGCCCGGATTTTGGCCGGATTGGTGGATGCAACGATGACGTGGATGTCTGTGGCGGGGGATGGTGTAGCAATAGACATGGCATGCTCCTTCAGTTTCATGCCGCTATTGTACGATTTGAAGGGGCGCTGTCACCCCTGACTGACGAAACCGGATGAATTTGTGAGTCAGGGGGGAGCGACAGGAGCACTAAATCTGCGATCAGAGGCGGTCGAATGACCAGTCGGACTGAATGATATAACCGTGAATTTTGAATTCGTCGTGGTTGACGAACAGGTTTGGAAAGTCCGGTTGTGAGGTGGAGAAGACGACACCGTCAGCCAGTTGCGTCATATGATAAAAATCGGGCTCGCTGCCGCGGACCGAGGCAAACACTGGTTGCTTCGGACGGTAGGGTGCCTTACGCGTGGCCAGCGCATAGCTGCCCAGTGGTGCGCACTGTGCAATGTTTTCGTTATCAACCAGCAGGCCCAGGCAGTCTTCGCGATCCAGGTGTTGCGGGATCGCACGTTTGCTCAGTACCTCGACATTCCCGCCTTCACGATAAGACAGATAGTCTTTGCGGTGAATGATCGGAATGTAGGTTGACGTCGAATGATGTCCCGTTTCGTGGCTGATGGCGGTTGTTGCCTGCGTTCCGGAGTCGATTTGACCCGTCAGCAGATAACTAATTGAAGTATTGAGTGTTTCCGCGATTTTTTCCAGCTCGCGTACTTCAATGCCGTACTTACCGGACAGTTTCCGGCTCATCGTCCCTTGTTGAAGACTCAGTGTTTCACCGAGTTGTTTTTGGCTGATCCCTTGGATCTTCGCCAGGCGCTTAATTCGCTCTAAATATTCCATATGAATGGCTTCCCGCTCGCAGTGAGAATGAATGCGAAAGGCATTCGCAAAAGTCATAAATTATTTTACTGATATCCTTGTCTAAAGGCTTTACTCAAGCTGAAAAGTGCGATGGATTTCGTTAAAGGAATATGCTTTTGCACTTGGTTGGGTAAAAAAGGGTACAATATTTTCTCAGTAAAATAAGCCAGTAAGGAAAATTGACCTGCCAGCTGCGCATAAAAATATCATATCAATTTCCCTCAAGAAATAAGCTTATTGCATGAAAAGTGAGGTTTTGTGCATATTTTATGATATGCAACCCAAGGTTTTCTGATATTTGTGCCAAAAGATGTGAACTTGATTCCAAGCGTTTAAACGCTTTTCTTTTTGTAAACGATTTCATATCCCGGCTTGCGATGTGCAGTTTATCTATAGCGAATGCTGATATTATTCCCTCCAGGTATGTCTCTGGGTGTGCTTTGACTCAATTGGGCGTCTGCCAGCAGCTCATGCATGCAGGCAATGCGAAAAGTGCGAATAAGGATGGCTGAAGATGGCTGAATGTGGAATGGCATTTTTCCGATTCCCAAAAAACCTTCTTGCACAACTTTAGGTCATCCAGCACGCTCGTGGTGCAGGCGTAAAGCCTTTGCCCGATGTTGATAATACGAGATTTGTTTTTTATTTGATTAAATATCAATAGTTTGATTTATTGCTGTTCAGTCGTGTCCATGTCTGGTGTTTTTGGAACACTTATTGCTTAACCCTGAGTCTTGTAAAGTTTTGCCCTCTTTTAGGGCTATTGGTTGTTTTTTGCACAGTTCTTGTGCGAACTTAGGGAAGAGTTCAATGACTGAATCGATGTCGCAGGTTTCCGGGGCCGTGCAGGCCCTGACACAAAGCGCGGATACACTATTTTTACTGCTCGGCGCGATCATGGTGTTTCTGATGCACGCCGGGTTTGCGTTTCTGGAAGTCGGGACCGTCCGGCAGAAAAATCAGGTCAATGCGCTGGTGAAAATTCTGGCTGACTTTGGGGTCTCAACGGTGGCTTATTTCTTCGTGGGGTACTGGCTGGCTTATGGCGCGCACTTTTTTGAAGATGCGCAGACCCTGTCTGAGGGGAACGGGTTTGCCTTAGTGAAGTTTTTCTTTTTACTGACTTTTGCTGCCGCCATTCCGGCGATTGTCTCGGGCGGGATTGCGGAACGCGCCCGGTTTAATCCGGTGCTGGTGTCCACCTTTTTTATTGTCGGCTTTGTCTACCCGTTGTTTGAAGGCATGATCTGGAACGGCAATTTTGGCCTGCAAGCCTGGTTTGAAAACCAGTTCGGTGCTGTGTTCCACGATTTTGCCGGTTCTGTGGTGGTGCATGCGGTCGGCGGCTGGATTGCACTGGTCGCTGTGATGCTCCTGGGCATGCGAAAAGGCCGGATCCGGGCCGGAAAACACACCAACTTCGCCCCGTCGAATATTCCGTTTCTGGCGCTGGGCGCCTGGATCTTATGTGTCGGCTGGTTCGGTTTTAATGTGATGTCGGCACAGTCGATCAATGGCGTCAGCGGGCTGGTTGCGGTGAACTCACTGATGGCAATGGTTGGCGGTATTCTTACTGCGGTTATTCTGGGGAAAAACGACCCCGGCTTTATTCACAACGGCCCGCTGGCCGGACTGGTTGCCGTGTGTGCCGGTTCCGATCTGATGCACCCGCTGGGTGCTTTCGTGACCGGGATTGTAGCCGCAGCGGTTTTTGTCTGGCTGTTTACCTATATTCAGAATCACACCAAAATTGATGACGTACTCGGCGTCTGGCCCCTGCACGGCGTGTGTGGTGCCTGGGGCGGTATTGCCGCAGGGATCTTTGGTCTGCAATCGCTGGGCGGCATCGGCGGTGTCAGTCTGGTGGTTCAGCTGATGGGTACCGGCATCGGCATTGTCATCGCACTTGTCGGGGCTTTCATTGTTTACGGTCTGGTCGATAAACTGTCCGGCTTGCGCCTGAGCGAAGAAGACGAATTTAATGGCGCCGATCTGGCCATCCATAAGATCAGTGCGATCAACATGGAATAAGTTGATTGAACTTCAGCCATTGAAAATGCCGCCTTGTGCGGCATTTTTCGTGTGTACTGTTATCTAGTGAGTTGTTATCCAGACGGCTCATTTCTGTCTGATTTCTTAGCCTTATGACGACCGGAGCAATAGCTATCGCTTAAGCTCATGATGTGTTCCTGTGTCTGGATGTCGTGCATGCAAGCGGTGATGGAATCTCGAAACGCCGGGCAACATTTTTGGCGAAAAATTTGGCGAAAGGCTGGTCGAAAATTGGGGCAGAAAGCCTGGCGAGTGTGGTTTTTACTTTGTCTTGTGCCAGTGCTGCTGGATGTCGGACTGGCCGGCGCCGGAGAAACGGAGCTGAAAGCTCTGCACCAGAAAGAGCCTTATGTCAGCTGGGATCAGACGGCCTCTCAGGCCCGGGATATGCTCAAAACCCCGTCAGCGGATACCGCCAAACTGGAGCAAATTCGGGCGACGCTCGCTGAGCAGCGGGCCGAGGCATACCAGATCTCGCAGGATAAATCTGTGGATGTACGTTGGCTGGAGGCACAGATTAAATCGCTCGGCCCGGCGCCCAAAGAAGGGGAGAGTGAGCCGGAGGTGATCGCCAGTCGCCGGAGTGAGCTTGAAAATGAACTGGCCACCGCCAGCGCTCCCCTTTTTCTGGCGGTTGCTGCCTACGAACGGGCCAACCTGATGGTGGGCGAAGTGGATAAAGTGATCCGCAGGCAGCTGACCGACAAACTGCTGGATAAAAGTCCGACGCCATTGTGGCCCGGACACTGGGGCGATGCGCTGAGTGAACTGGTTCAGTATGCGCGTCAGGTCAAAGCTGAGTTTCAGGCCGCCCGGCAAGATGCAGACAAAGCCAGGGCAATGACAGGATCAATCCTGCCATTTGTCGGTCTGACCGCTGTGGCGGTGCTCACCATGATTCTGGCTCAGCCCTGGGGGATTAACCAACTGGACCAGTACAGCCGTACGCTGCGCCGGAAGAGCCATATTCTGATTTGTAACCTGTTCTCAACCTTACTGAGACTCGTCTTTCCGTTGCTTTCGGCCTTGTTGTTGCTGACTGCGATTGGGCAGCTGAAGCTGCCGTTGCCCTCAGCACAACTGACGATTCAGTCGCTGGCGGGGGCGGCGCTTTATATCGTGATCAGCCACTGGCTGGGCTTTCTGATCTTCCGTCCTCAGACGCCGGAGCAGCGGATCATTCATCTGGACGATGCGTCTGCCACGGAGGGCATTCATATCTGTCAGTGGCTTGGGGTGTTTATCGGGCTGATTATTCTGCTGACCGCCTGGAAAGGGGATTATTCTTTTTCGGCTGCCAGCTCGGCTTTTTTTACCTTACCGGTGATCCTGTTCGGCAGCTGGTTAATGTGGCGATTGGCGCAGTTGCTGCGAAAAGCTGCGAACCGGGCCGATGAAACGGAAGCGGACAGCGAGCAGACCAGCCACGTCAGCCGCGGGGTACTCAATGCGCTGGTCTGGCTGATGAAAGCTTCCAGTGTGCTCAGTGTGGTGTTTGTCTGTCTGGGGTATGACAGCCTGGCACGTCAGGCCATCATCCCTATGGTAATGTCGATTGCCTTGCTCGCGTTTGCTATGGTGATTTACTACGGTCTGCTGAATTTTATCTTCCGGATTTTCGGCAGCTCAGACAGCCCGGCAGACGCACCGGACGCCGGGGTCAGTGAGAGCCTGTTGCCCATTGTGCTGATCGTGATCATCTGTTTGTTATTTGCGCCGGGACTGGCGCTGATCTGGGGCGCTCGCCTGACCGATATCGCTGAAGTCTGGCGTTTACTGTCTGACGGCATTGAACTGGGTGATGTGCATCTGTCGCTGGATGTCATCATTACCTTTGTCCTGGTCCTGCTCGCCGGGGTACTGTTGACCCGCTGGATTCAGTACGTCCTGCGCAATTCCGTACTCCCGAAAACCAAAACCGACCCCGGTGCCCGCACTGCGATTGTCACCGGGTTGGGTTATGTCGGTTATACGCTGGCAATCATCATTGCGGTCTCTGCGGCTGGACTGAATCTGTCCAACCTTGCCGTGGTGGCCGGTGCACTGTCAGTCGGGATTGGTTTTGGCTTACAGACCATTGTTTCGAATTTTGTCTCCGGCATCATTCTGCTGATCGAACGGCCCATCAAAGAAGGGGACTGGATTGAAGTCTCAGGCCATTCCGGGTTCGTGCGTAAAATCGCTGTACGCTCCACCCGAATTGAAACCTTCGATTTGCAGGATGTTGTGGTGCCTAACTCTGATCTCATCGCCGGCATCGTTAAGAATATGACTCTGCGTTCGAACCATGGCCGTTTGGTCGTCTCTATCGGTGTCGCCTACGGCAGCGATCTCAGCATTGTCAAACAAGTATTGATGGACGCCGCGACAAAGCACACCATGATCCTCAGTTACCCCGCACCCAGCGTCGTCTTCACCGACATGGCCGACAGCGCCCTGCTGTTCGAACTGCGCTGCTTCGTCCGCGACATCAAAGAATTCAAAGTCATTAAGTCCGACCTCCTGTTCGACATCTACCAAACTCTGACAGAGCAAGGCGTCAGCATCCCATTCCCGCAACGGGATGTGCATATTAAGGGGCTGGAGGCGATGGTCAAAGCGTGGGGAGAAGGGAAAGGGAAGTCGAGGGATGAGGGATTGCAGGAGGATTAAATCCCTTACAGAAAACAAAAAGCCCGCCAGGTCAGGACCTCGGCGGGCTTTTGACATCCGAAGATGTCGCTTTTAACCTTTACGGTGCTTTGTCAGTGATTCAAGTTGTAATGCTGAGGTGCATTTGAGAGTGAACCGGGTGCCTAAACTCCCATCTCGATTTCTTTCAGCGATCGGCCTTGTGCGTCGCGCCAGTAGTCAGGCCCGCTGCACGGATACCCAAGCAGAACCGCTGAGGCCTGCGAAGCGCTGGTAAATAAAATATCATCGGTGGCAATCAGCTTGTCACCGCTCTCCACGAACAGCCCTTTTTCTATCAGGTTGGCTCTCAGATTGGTATAGCCAATCGAAAGACTCTTTTGTATTTCTGGTAATGCCTGAGAGTTTTTGAGGACGACGATGCCTTCATCGGTTAACTTGGCAGTTGCGTCGATTTTTTTAACTTTCAGCTTTAACAGGCTTTTTTGCGGCGTTTCGGTTTCCTGAAGATCAAAGATGACTTTCGGCTCAAGTAATTTATGGCCCAGAGAGCCAATCACAACGCGGATGCTGTCGATGAATGTTTCCATCGCATCTCTGTCTCCACGGGGCAAAGAGGCCGTTGGTGGGCGTTTGTCATTATCCAGCGCGTAGCGGTTCGATGACATGACAATCTCGATGAGCCGGGCTTCTAAGTATTTCACATGAGCTTTGGTCAGGTTTTCATCTTTGTTGGTAAAGCAGATGGCTTCATTCCAGAAATCTTTTGCCGCGATGTGTTGCTGTAATCGCCTCTGGATATGCTCTGCTTCACCAATGTAGACAAGGTTTTTGCCCGTCTCGGAATCAAACCCAAACAGAAAATAGACACCCGGCCTTTGTGTTTCTTCCCAGTCCGCCAGATCTTTGACATGAATGCGGGGGACAGCAATGGCTTGCCCGGTCCAATTGACAATTTCTGCATGGCGAATGCCGGTCACCGTTCCGTTTGCGAGATAAATTTTGAGCTGTGTGCCACGCGCCATCTGAAAAGCCTTTGAATTTGTAGAGTTTAATCCCAGGCATGCTAATACGAATGTATTGTTATTTCTATCGATTATTCTGGAAGGTTGAGCGTAGTCTCTGGTGAGTGGGCACGTTGTGCTTGTTAGCTGTGGCCTTTCGACTGATGCTTAATTCGTGTTTTGTTCAGGAAAATCATTGATTACGTACATTGTCCAGCACTACATGCTGACACTTTCATGAACGTAATAGAGAAGAACTCTACATCACACAATGAAAACGTATTGACTTAGCGATATCATACGCACAATTTTGTCGATATTTCAGAAACGAGCGCAATGAACGAACAAGAACAACTATTTCTCAAAGAGCTGGAAAGTAAGCTCTGGACTGCCGCAGACAAACTCCGTGCGTCACTCGATGCCTCTCAATACAAACACGCAGTGCTTGGTCTAATTTTCGTTAAATACGTGTCTGATGCCTTCACGCTTCGCCAAGAAGAACTAAAACAAGAGTTCGCTAACCCTGACCACGAGTATTTCCTCGACCCAGAAGGTTACACGGCAGAGGAGCTTGAACAAGAAATCGCGATTGAGCTAGAGCAACGCGATTACTATAAAGAGAAAAACGTATTTTGGTTGCCTACTGAATCTCGTTGGCAGTTCCTGCAAGACAATGGCCCAATGGTCATTGGTGGTGCCGATTTGGTCATTGATGGTAAGACGAAGAAAATCACTTCTGTTGGGCATCTGATTGATAATGCATTGGAAGGGATTGAGCGTGACAACCAGAAGTTAAAAGGTGTACTCAACAAGCACTACGCTTCTCTAAAAATTGATCAGGCAAAACTGAATGAGCTGATTAACCTAATCGCGACCATTCCGTTTAATCATAAATCCCTGAACAGTAAAGATATCCTTGGTCATATTTACGAATACTTCTTAGGGCAATTTGCTCTGGCTGAAGGTAAAAAAGGCGGTCAGTTCTACACGCCAGCGTCCATCGTATCACTGATTGTTGAGATGATTGAACCATTCGAAGGTCGTGTATATGACCCTGCAATGGGTTCCGGCGGCTTCTTTGTGCAATCAGAGAAGTTTATTGAGCGCCGTGCTAACCAAAAAGAGATTGATCCGCTAACGCAAAAACAAAGAATCTCGATTTACGGTCAGGAGTATAACTACACCACATGGCAACTGGCGGCGATGAACATGGCAATCCGTGGCTTGGATTACGATTTTGGTAAGGAGCCAGCCAGTACCTATACCAACGACCAACACCCTGATTTACGAGCTGACTTCATCATGGCGAACCCGCCTTTCAATATGAAAGAGTGGAATACAGGTGTCGATGACAACGATCCGCGCTGGATATACGGCACACCACCATCAGGTAACGCGAACTTTGCGTGGATGCAGCATATGCTTTACCACCTCGCACCAGACGGTTCTCAGGCCTTGTTACTTGCCAATGGTTCAATGAGTTCCTCTACCAATAACGAAGGCGAAATTCGTGCAGCCTTGGTCGAGAACGATTTGGTGGAATGTATGGTCGCGCTTCCGGGGCAACTGTTTACCAACACGCAGATCCCTGCCTGTATCTGGTTCTTAACCAAAAACAAAAAAGCTCGTACCGATAAATCAGGCCGAAAACTTCGTGATCGTATAGGCGAAGTGCTGTTTATTGATGCGCGTAATCTTGGCTATATGAAAGACCGTGTACTGCGGGATTTCACTGGTGATGATATTCAGAAAGTCGCTGACCTCTACCATGCTTGGAAAACAGGCGTAGAAGTGAATGGCGTGGCGTATGAAGACCAAGCGGGCTTCTGCAAATCTGCAACCTTGGAAGAAATAAAGAAACACGATTTTGTGCTCACTCCGGGACGTTACGTTGGCGCTACTGATGAGTTAGATGATGGCATTCCATTTGGCGAGAAGATGGCAACGCTAACCGCTAAATTGACTGAGCAGTTTGCAGAGTCAGCCACCTTAGAAGCCGAGATTAAGAAGAACCTAGCGGGGTTGGGTTATGAGTTGTAATTGGCCCACAGTCACGGTTGAAGAGATTGCCTCTGAGTCACCTAATGCCCTAGCTACAGGCCCATTTGGTTCAGCTATCAGTTCTAAATTTTTTACTGATAGTGGTGTCCCTGTAATTCGAGGCTCGAATCTTAGTACAGATACAGGTGTTCGCTTAAAGGATGAAGGAATAGTTTTTGTATCTGAAGAGAAAGCTAAAGAGTTCTCTAGATCAGTGGCACGAGTAGGTGATTTAGTTTTTACTTGTTGGGGAACCATTAATCAAGTTGGTTACATCGATGGAACATCTAATTGGGATGAGTACATTATTTCCAATAAACAGATGAAATTGACTGTCGATACGACCAAGGTTGATCCGAGGTTTTTGTACTATGTTTTTTCTAGCCCATTAAAACAAAGAGAGATTCTATCCAATGGTATAGGGGCAGCAATTCCGGGTTTTAACCTTGGACAACTGAGAAAACATACATTTCAGCTTCCTCCCTTACTTACCCAATCAGCTATATCTGATATTTTGGAACTACTCGACAAGAAGGCGAATAAGAACGCCCAAATTAACCAAACCCTAGAAGAAATGGCGCAAGCCATCTTCAAATCATGGTTTGTCGATTTCGATCCGGTCAAAGCCAAGATGAATGGCGAACAACCAGAGGGAATGGATGCGGATACTGCCTCGCTATTCCCCGATAAGCTTATTGAGTCCGAGTTGGGTTTGATTCCTGAGGGTTGGGAAGTTCAAGAAGCAAAGAAACAGCTCGATGTTCTCCGAGGCTTTAGTTACAAAGGGCAAGGTTTAGTATCTTCTATCGATGAAGGTATACTTATGCATAACTTGAACTCTGTACTTGAAGGCGGAGGCTATAAGTATTCTGGTCTCAAGTATTATTCAGAAGAGGTTAAGGATAAGTTCGATATCAAAGAGGGGGATGTTCTTGTCGCTAACACCGAGCAGGGACACAACCACCTCTTAATTGGTTACGGAGCAATGGTTCCGAAGCATTTAGCCCATGGTTTCTTTAGTCATCATACATTCAGAGTAAGACCTACAAAAAATTCCAATATCACGCCTGAGTTTATAGAGCAGTTATTTGGAAAGGGACGATTTGTTAGGCAAGTACAAGGTTTTACTAACGGAACCACGGTAAACATGCTTCCTGTAGCTGGTATGGAAATGCCTCAGTTTGTTGTTCCACCAAAAGCTTTGGCTCAAAATTTTACCAAACTAGTTAAGCCTATGAAGGCGATGATTGAAGAAAATCATAAAACAAATATTGAGCTAGCAAAGCTACGAGACACCTTACTTCCTAAATTGCTTTCCGACGAAATAACTTTAGACTGAGCAATAGGTTACGAATTATCTATATAGGTAAAATTATGATTCATGATTTTAAGCTAGAAAACTATGGCCCCATCATCAAAGCCAATGGTAAAGAATTGGGAAAAATCAACCTAATATTGGGTGAGAATAGCACTGGTAAAACCTTTTTACTTAAAGCGTTGTATAGCGCCATTCGTAGCCATGAAGAAGCGAACAAAGGCAATAGCAACCAAGATTTCTCAGAAGTGTTGAGTGATAAGCTCTATTGGACGTTTCAGGTTGATAAAATTGGAGATATTGCCACTAAAGGCGAAGGTAAAAGGTTAACTGCCAGTATTTCTCTAGATGACAAGAGTTCATTGGTTTTCGGGTTCGGCAAAGACACAATAAAGAAAGTGACTCCAACTTACAATAACCTGTCTCAGCGCAGCTCAAACTCAGTGTTTTTGCCTCCTAAAGAAGTATTATCTTTGATGGATGTGATCTATAAATCCACAGAGATAGATAAGATTTTTGGGTTTGATGCTACTTACTCCGACCTTGTTGCGGCTCTCAAAATTCCAACGCAAAAAGGGCGTAATCATTCTGCATTTGCTGACTCGCGTAAACGCTTGGAAAATGTTTTTTCCGGTAAAGTAGAGTTTGATGGTAAAAGTAATAGTTGGGTGTATAAAAAAGGAAACACCAAGTTCTCCATTATGTCTACTGCGGAAGGTGTAAAAAAAATAGCGATTCTTGATACGCTTCTTGGTAATCGCTTCTTAGACAAAGACTCCATAGTATTTATTGACGAGCCTGAATCCGCCCTACATCCAACAGCAATCATTGAGTTATTGGAAATTATTTCAGTATTAGCTCAAGCTGGCATTCAATTCTTCTTAGCGACTCACTCTTACTATGTGATTAAAAAGTTAGTTTTGATTGCTCAAGAACACCAGATACCTATCCCGACTTTTATGGCGAACGCTGATAACGGCACGTGGCAACAGACTTGCTTGTTACGTGATGGATTGCCGGACAACGAGATCATTAATGAGTCGATCCGCTTATTTGAGGCCGAATTTGAGGGGATTCAGTAGCTATGGTTACTATTACTGAATCTGGAATGACCTTTGGAGATTTTGATCAAGATGATTGCTACCAGATTGAGCATTCTCAGGGGCACAATTCTTTGGGGCAAGGCTTCAAAATGGTTGAATTTACCTATTTATTAGAGCAGAAGCTTTTTGTTGTAGAAGCTAAGTCAACAATACCTAGGGCAACAAGTCAGCCTGATTATGACAATTATTGGGATGAAATTTTTGAGAAGTTTGAAAATGCTCTTACTCTCCAGTTGATGGCATTTGTTAAACGAAACATGTTAGCTGAATCCGAATTACCCCCAAACCATAAACGCATGGATTGGCAACAAACATCATTTCAGTTGCGGCTTGTGATCCCTAAAGTTCCCAATGGTCACCTAGCCCCTATAACCCATAAGTTCAGGCAGCGTTTACATAAGTTAAAAAAATTATGGTGTATAAGTGACGCCCATATATTTGTAGTTAACGAAGAAAAGGCGCGACAAGAAGGGTTGTTGGTATGAGTCAGTTTATCAAATCTAAATTGCTTTCCGGCGAAATTGAGTTAGGCGAACAGAGCTAAAAATAGATAAATAATAGCCTCAGACTTGGCTAAAAGTACTGAGGCATCATGGAATCATTGATATGGAAAGTTTACTTGTTAACGTCAGTAAGTATGCATCAAGCCATCAAACGTCTCCAATAGAAAATTTTATAACAGAGGCTTTTGCTTGGTTACTACGTAATGACTCCGCAGTTAGAGATGCTATTGCTACCTTTTTGCACATAAAGGGGAAGGAACAAGGTCGGCATCTTCCCCTTATTGGCAATTCTAGCTATCTCAACACTCAAGTTAATTTTGGTGGCAAATATCCAGATATGTTTTGGGAGTCCGAAGACCAAACGTTCAGTATTGTATTCGAACATAAAATTTGGTCTGAACTTCACGACGGCCAGCTCGACAATTATCGTAAATACGCGGAAGAAAATCTTGGCGAAGCCTTCGTTATCGTCTTGATTACAGCACATACAGGACAACACAGACAAAATCCTGATCTAGCTTTGTGTTGGTATCAAATTTCAGAAGAGATTGAAAAAGTTAGTAGTGGTGATGAAAAAGACAAATGGATAAGAGATGAATTTATTAACTTATTGAAGAACAATGGCTTAATCAATATGTCTCCGATTAATCCTCTCTCCATTTCTTATTACAACGATGCTAAAAAATTAGATCAACAGCTTTACGATATTGCACAAAGAACCGCTAACAAAGAATGGCCTATTCAGAAATTGGATAGCGATATCTCATACAATAGACCTGCATTACAACGTAAGGTAGGTGTCGCTGAACGATATGGTAAGTATGACGCATGGGGACGTATTGGTTTAGAGTTCAATAACGTTACTCAGGAGTATGAAGAAGGTGGTTGGAATCCGGGAGTTTTTTGTGGTTTTCTAATTGAAGGAGAAGATCATGATATGAACGACCTTATGCCAAACGAACCACTAGCAGTCTTGATTCTGGATATTGATAAGCCTCTACATGCGGTAATGAAAACTAGTGCTCATTACAAAAGGTTGGTTAACGGACTTACCCCTCCAATTGGGTGGAATTTAAGTGACCGAATTACGGAGAACAAGAACGGAAATCCATGGCACCCGCTCGTTTTTTACCGCACTCTCTCAGACTTCATTGGCAATGCGGTAACGCTTGAACAACAAAGTGAGACCTTCTTTAAACAGATGGTAGAACTTCAGCAAGTACTTCTTAATTGCGATTCATTTGTTACGTTTTGCAAAGAAATGCATCTCCGGTATGAGGAAAAAGAATGATCACAGAAGATCAACTAGAACAACAATGCCTCGATTGGTTTCAAGAGCTAGGTTACCAATACCAAAATGGCTATGACATCGCACCGGATGGCGACACACCCGAGCGTGAGAACTACCAACAGGTCACGCTGCAAGCGCGTTTAGTGTCTGCATTGGAAACTTTGAACCCTAATGTACCCAGTGACACCTTAATTGAAGTGGCGAAAACCGTTGCCACGCCGCAAACGCCAATCCTGATCAAAAACAACAAAGCTTTTCACCAATATTTAATCGAAGGTGTGCCCGTTGAATACTCGGTGATGGAGCACGAACAATGGGTGACCAAACATACTCATGTTCGTTTCATTGATTTTGAGAACCGTGACAACAACGAATTCTTAGTGGTGAATCAGTTCACCATCACGGGCACCAAAGTCAATCGCAGACCAGATGTATTGGTCTTTATCAATGGCTTGCCGATGGCGGTCATCGAGCTGAAAAACCCCGCTGATGACCACGCCGACATTTGGAATGCTTACAATCAAATCCAAACTTACAAAGAAGAAATCGCCGATCTCTTTGTGTTCAATGAAGCGTTGGTGATTTCCGATGGTTGGACGGCGCGAGTCGGTTCGCTGACCGCGAACAAAGAGCGCTTCTTGCCATGGAAGACCATCGAAAGTGAAGACGACAAACCGTTATTAGAATTTCAATTAGAAACCATGGTGCGTGGCTTCTTTAAGCCTGAACTGCTGCTCGACTACATT
Organism: Photobacterium sp. 53610; assembly: GCF_036409375.1. NCBI lineage: Bacteria > Pseudomonadati > Pseudomonadota > Gammaproteobacteria > Vibrionales > Vibrionaceae > Photobacterium > Photobacterium sp. 53610. The sequence continues at coordinate 373,286 of NZ_JAXOFS010000003.1, forward strand.
CGCTACTTTGTGTTGTTCGAAAATGATGGCGGCCATTCTGATCCTGCCGCAGGCGCTATCATCAAAAAAATCGCGGGTTACCACCAATTTCATGCCGTCCGAGCTGCGGTGAAAGCGACCGTCATCGCGGCCACAACGTCTGATCAAGTTGCAGAACCACGAGCCAACTATGCAAATACGGTGGTGCCCGGAAGTAAAAAAGCGGGCGTGGTTTGGCATACGCAAGGCAGCGGCAAAAGCATTTCGATGGTCTGCTACGCGAGTAAATTACTGCAACAGCCGGAGATGAATAACCCAACACTGGTAATAGTCACTGACCGTAATGACTTAGACGGCCAGCTATTTAACACCTTCACTATGGCACAAGAAACGTTGAAGCAAATCCCTCAACAGGCAGAAGACCGCGATTCATTGCGGGATTTACTTCTCAATCGTCAGTCTGGTGGCATCATCTTTACTACGGTACAAAAATTTGCGCTGCTAGCGGAAGAAACAGAGCATCCTGTGCTATCGAAGCGCGCCAATATCGTCGTCGTATCTGATGAAGCGCACCGCAGTCAGTACGGCAATAAAGCGCGCCTTGTGGATGTCAAAGACGATAATGGCAACGTGATTGATCAGCGTTATGTGTATGGTTACTCCAAATACATGCGTGACGCGCTGCCGAATGCGGCCTTTATTGGTTTTACAGGTACACCAATTGCTCAAGATGACAAAGATACTCGTGGTGTTTTTGGTGACTATGTTTCTATCTACGATATTCAAGACGCGGTCGATGATGGTGCAACGGTGCCGATTTACTACGAATCTCGGCTAGCCAAGCTCGATATTAATCAAGATGAAATCGAAGCGCTTAACGATCAGGTCGAAGACGAAATTGGTGAAGATGAAGAAACGGAAAGTCGCGAGAAAATAAAATCACAATGGTCAGCGCTCGAAAAACTCGTTGGTGCAGAGCCTCGAATCAAACAGGTTGCCCAAGATCTGGTTGAGCACTTTACCACTCGTTGTGAAACCTTTCCGGGCAAGGCGATGATTGTTGCCATGAGTCGAGAGATTTGCGTCGATTTATACGATGCGATTGTGGCGATCAAACCCGAATGGCACAGCGATGATCCAGCCAAAGGTGCGATTAAAATCGTCATGACAGGCAGCGCCGCCGATAAAGCGAAAATGCAGCCTCATATCCACGATAAGAAAACCAAGAAGCTATTTGAAAAACGCTACAAAGATACGGATGACGAACTGCAACTGGTGATTGTGCGCGATATGTGGCTAACAGGTTTTGATGCACCTTGCTGCCATACGATGTATATCGACAAACCCATGAAGGGACATAATCTTATGCAGGCGATAGCACGTGTGAATCGCGTGTTCAAGGATAAGCCCGGTGGTTTAGTTGTCGACTATATTGGTATTGCCAATGAGTTGAAAAACGCTCTCAAGACTTACACCAACAGCCAAGGGAAAGGCAAGCCGACTGTCGACACTGCCGAAGCCTTTGCTGTCTTCATGGAAAAAATCGATGTTATTCGCGGTATGTTTGCCACGCCTGTTGATGGTGACGTATTTAACTATCGTCCGGATTTTGAAACTAAGCCGCTTCAACTGCTTCCGGGAGCCGTGAACCATATATCAGGCCTCTCGCACCGCAACAGTAAAGGCGAAGAAGTTCGTGATGGCAAACGCCGTTTCCTTGATGTGATGGCGGCGATGATGAAAGCCTTTTCTCTGTGTAATACTTTGGATGAGGTCGATGGTTATAAGAACGAAATTGCTTTTTATGGCGCGATTAAAACCGCCTTCTTAAAGCACTCAACTGTTGATACAAAACGCAGCGACGAACTACGCAACTCGGCTTTGCGCCAGATCCTCAATAATGCGATTGTGGCAGACGGCGTCGATGACATCTTTAAAACCGTGGGACTAGATAAGCCGAACATCGGATTGCTATCAGACGAGTTCCTTGAAGATGTGAAGCATATGAAAGAGCGCAACCTTGCGGTTGAGTTACTGGAAAAATTGCTGCGTGATGAAGTGAAAGCGCGGATGAAAAATGATGTGGTGCAAGAGAAGAAGTACTCGGAACGCATTATGTCAACGCTGCAAAAATACCATAACCGCAGTATCGAAACCGCACAGGTAATCGAAGAGCTGATCCAGTGGGCTAAAGAGATGCAGGTTGATGCCGAGATGATGGACAAACTCAACTTGTCTACCGATGAAATCGCGTTTTACCGTGCATTGGTTACCAACGAAGCGTCGGTGCGCACCTTAGGGGATGACAACCTTCGCCAGCTAGCCATTGAACTGACTCACCAACTACGTAAATCCGCCACCGTGGACTGGCAGAAACGCGAGAGTGTCCGTGCTCGTATGCGTAACCTTGTGCGTCGTCTACTGCGCCGCTGGAAATACCCGCCAGATGCTGCTGAGGGGGCAATTAAGTTGGTGTTGGAGCAAGCTGAAGCGTTAGCTGATGGCTGGTATCGACCTTGAGCATAAAAGATGGGGGATTTTCCCCATCTTTATATAGATGAGTGCTTGTACTGAAAAGAACACAAACAAAAAGCCCGCCAGGTCAGGACCTCGGCGGGCTTTTGACATCCGAAGATGTCGTCGTATATACGATTTGGTGGAGCTGGCGGGAGTTGAACCCGCGTCCAAAATCACTCTAACCAATGGCGCTACATGCTTAGTTTGTCTTTATTCTCGTCAGAACGCTGCGGACAAACACGCCACGTTAAGACATACCTGAATTAGATTTAACGCTTCAGCTCCCAGGTCAAAGCATCCACGCGATCTCGTTTGGGTTTGACTACCCTTGGTCCCCGTCCTACGAGCTAAGGCTAGGGAGGATAGGCTCTAAGCAGGTTATTAAGCTGCTAGTGCGTAGTTTTCGTCGTTTGCGACTATTTTTTTGCGGCTTTTTAAAGAGGCCAACCGCACCTCTGCATGCTCCACAGGCCTTCATGATCCTGTCGAATCCTGAATCAGCCCCAAAGAGGTGTTCCATACTAGCAGAAAATTCTGCCGGGTCAATGACTACCGCGAACTATGCTTCATAATTCGTGCCTTATCGCGCTGCCAGTCGCGGTCTTTGGCGTCAGCACGTTTGTCGTGAAGTTTCTTACCTTTCGCGGTCCCTAATTTCAGTTTAACCCATGAACCTTTCCAGTACAGGGAAAGTGCGACGATGGTTTCACCTTCGCGGTTCACGGCACCGGTAATTTTGTCGAGCTCACGGCGGTTTAACAGCAACTTACGCACGCGGCCCGGGTCGGCAACCACGTGTGTTGAAGCGGCATTGAGCGGCGTGATAGTCATGCCGGAGACAAACGCCTCGCCATTCCGTAAAAACACGTAACTTTCTGAAATATTTGCTTTACCTGCGCGCAGGGACTTCACTTCCCAACCCTGGAGCGAAATGCCGGCTTCATATTCTTCATGAATCGAGAATTCATGGCGGGCAGACTTATTCAGCGCAATGGTATTGCTGCCCGGCTTGTTTGGTTTTTTCTTTGCCATAGCTCGTTATTATACGTATTCAAGGTGTTAGGGGGAACGATTTTCCCAATGACTGTGCCAGGGTGCTCACGCGGCGACGGAATCTTTGGCAGATCGCGGACTAATGGTATCATTAGCGGCGATATAGGGTTAAGGAGAAACTATGCCTCAAATCAGTCGCTCTGCACTGGTCCCGTTCAGTGCCAAGCAAATGTTTGACCTGGTGAACGATGTTGAGTCTTATCCTGCATTTTTGCCAGGATGCTGTGGCACCAAAATTCTGGAAAGCTCTACTGAACATATGATGGCGTCGGTGGACGTTTCCAAGGCCGGGATTAAAAAAACCTTCGTGACTCGCAACACACTGGAAGGTATTCATCTAATCAGCATGCAGCTGGTGGAAGGTCCGTTCCGCAGGTTAGTGGGTGGCTGGCACTTCACCGAGCTGGATACCGATGCCTGTAAGGTGGAGCTGAAGCTGGATTTTGAGTTCACCAACGCTTTGGTGGAAGCGGTCTTTGGCAAAGCTTTCCATGAACTGACCAATAACATGGTTAATGCTTTTACCCAACGTGCACGGGAAGTTTATGACCTCTGAACAGAACAATCTGATCCATGTCGAAGTCGTGTATGCGCTGCCGAACACCCAGCGGGTGATTAAGTTGGCGATTACTGCAGACACGCCGGTGCAGGAAATCATCGAACGCTCGGGTGTGCTGGAGATGTACCCGGAGATCGATCTGAAGAAAAACAAAGTCGGGGTGTTCAGTCGTCCGGTGAAACTGGATGCCACAGTACACGACGGCGATCGCATCGAAATTTATCGTCCGCTCTTGGCTGATCCGAAAGATATCCGTCGTAAGCGAGCCGAGCAGGCCAAGCTGGAAGCACTGGCTGCCAAGAAAGCTCAGAAAGATGCTTCAACGAACAGCGATGCTGATTATGCAGAAAATGACGACACAGCATCCTGAGCAATTTAACGCGCGATGAAAATGTTGAAACTAAAAAGCTCGCCTTGGCGAGCTTTTTAGTTTGTGTCTTATGAGATTGACTTGAGAAAGGGAAGCGTAAACCTAATTCAACGGTTTGTTAAAGTTTGTCCCGGTCTGGTAGTCACCACTCATGCTGATCAATTGTCGGTTCGCATCGAACTTGAGGATCAGGTTTTTCTGTTCCGGATCGTGATGGCCCGGTTTGTGGTAGAACACGTAGTACCAGGTGTTCGGGTATTCCGGCTCAACCAGCATCGGGGAGCCCAGTACAAAGCGGACCTGTTCCTGGTTCATGCCGTATCTCAGGTTGTCGATATCCTTTTCATCCAGGTAGTTACCCTGATTGATGTCGATTCGGTAGACCAAGCGTTCAACCAAAGAGCAGCCGCCCAGCAGGCTGACACTCAACGCCAGCGCGGCAAAAGTTTTCCAGTTCATAGCATCCCGGCAAAAAATTCAGTTCTGCTTGTGATGATAAGCAAGTTACAGACAAAGTGAAAGCACCATAAAAAAACTCACCTAATCCATGGGAGTAGGTGAAGGATGAGACGCACAAAATGTCTGAAAGTTGCATCTGAAAAAGCAATGAATTCGTTTTTCGCGAGCCAGGTCAGGCCGCGACCAGTAATTCCTTCGCGTTCGCAAGCGTACGCTCAGTGATTTCGCTGCCGCCCAGCAGTCTTGCCAGTTCGCTGATCCGGGAATTTTCATCCAGCGGTTTCATGTTGGTTTCGGTCTGGCCTTTACTGGTCTTCTTGGCGACAAACATCTGTTGGTGGCCGCAACCAGCGACCTGAGGCAGGTGGGTCACACAGATTACTTGTGTCGAATCGCCCAGGGTTCGCAGCATACGGCCAACAATCGCTGCTGTCGGGCCGCTGATCCCCACATCAACTTCGTCGAAAATCAGGCTCGGTGTTTCCACTTTCTGGGCTGTAATGACCTGAATTGCCAGTGAAATCCGCGACAGTTCACCACCAGAGGCCACTTTACCCAGCGGCTGCAATGGCTGACCCGGGTTGGTTGAAACCATAAAGGTGATGGTGTCAAAGCCCAATGGCGTCAGCATGCGCTCCGGATCGCTGTGAATATCGATCTGAAACACGGCTTTTTCCATGCTCAGCTCATGCATGCTGTGCGAAATCTTTTTGTTCAGTTCCTTGGCATAACGCTGGCGGCTCTTACTCAGCTTTTCGGCACTGTCCAGAAACTCCAGGCGTTTGGCTTCAACGGCATCGGCCAGCGCATCCAGTTTTTCATCACTGCCGTCCAGGTTGTCCAGTTCGGCCAGCAGATCCTGATGTTTCTGCCACAGCTCCGCGGGCATCACATAATGTTTGCGCGCCAACGACATAATTTTTGCCAGCCGCTCTTCCAGATAGACCAGACGTTGCGGGTCCATATCAAGATGATCCAGATATCCGCGCAGTTCCTGGCTGGCTTCCTGCACCTGAATGATGGCTTCTTCCAGCATCGGGGCAATGGTGCTCAGCTGGCTGTCCATTTCACCCAGATCAATCACCTGCTGGCTGGCTTGTTGCAGAAGCTGCAGGGCGTTCACTTCTTCCCCTTCATAAAGCAGGGTCAGGGCATGCTGGCTGGTCAGTGCCAGATCACCTGAGTTCGACAAGCGTTTATGTTCTTCTTCGATCTGCGCGAATTCTTCTTCGCCCAGAGCCAGGTCGTTCAGTTCTTTGACCTGATATTGGATCAGTTGTTTCTGTGCTTCGTTGTCGGCACGGCTCTGGCTCAGTCGGTTGAGCTCATTCTTGGCCTGGCGCCAGGCCTGATAGTCACTGCGGACTTTTTCCATCAGGGGATGGTGGCCGGCATAGTTATCCAGCATCTCCTGCTGGTGTTCAGGACGCATCAGCATCTGGTGCGCATGCTGACCATGAATGTTGATCAGAAGCTGGCCCAGTGCTTTTTGCTGGGAAGCCGGAACCGGGCTGCCATTAATAAAACCGCGGGAACGGCCTTCTTTGGTGATCACACGACGCAGAATGCATTCTTCGCCTTCCATCAGCTCATTATCTTCCAGCCAGCGGCGGGCTGCCTGATTATTGCGCAGGGAAAATGTGGCATGAATTTCGGCTTTCGCTTCACCGGGGCGGACCATGCTGGCTTCGGCGCGGTCGCCAAGACATAAGCCCAGTGCGTCAATGGCAATGGACTTCCCTGCACCGGTTTCACCTGTAATGGTTGTCATCCCAGGTTTCATCTCGAATTCGAGATCTTTGACAATAGCAAAATTAGAGATCGTCATATGAGCCAGCATGTGTGTTCACCTGTTTAAATCAACACCTGTTTATTTGCACAGTATATACTGTATTTACATACAGTAAAGTGCTGGATCAATAATTTCCGTCTGATTTTGTGATACAGGGTAAGTTTCTGTCAGGCAATAAAAAAGCCAGCATCAGGCTGGCTTTGGTAGGGAGCGGTGATGGGCTCAAAACAGTTTGCTGGACCAGCCCAGCTTGCCGCGCAGGATGTTGTAGTAGCTGTAGCTTTTCGGGTGGATCAGCTGGAGCTGGTCCGGGCTCTGATAGATATGAATTTCATCGCCGGGATTGACGGGCAGTGAGACCTGACCGTCGCAACTGACTTCCAGGGTCCGGCCGTCATCCGGCACAATGAGTTTGATCCGGCGGTTGCCGTCGACCACCAGCGGGCGGCTCGACAGAGTATGCGGGAACATGGGGACCAGGGTAATCGCGTTCAGGCTCGGTGACAGAATCGGGCCGCCGCCGGACAGCGAGTAGGCGGTCGAGCCGGTTGGTGTGGCAATGATCAGACCGTCCGAACGCTGCGAGAAGGCAAAATGCTCGTCAATATAGACCTCAAACTCAATCATATGGGCGATTTTGTCCGGGTGCAGGACGGCTTCATTCAGCGCTGCATTCCGGCTTTTAATCTGGCCGTGGCGGTGGATTTCAGCTTCCAGCAGAAAGCGGTGTTCGATGACGAACTCACCGTCGAGGACTTTTTCCAGTTCCTGTTCAAAATTGTCCGGATCCAGATCAGTCAGAAAGCCCAGATTGCCGCGGTTGACGCCAATTACAGAGATATCAAAACGTGAGAGTACCCGTGCGGCGCCTAACATGTTACCGTCACCCCCGACGACAATGGCCAGGTTGGCGCGGTCGCCGATGGTGAGCAAATCGCACAGGGCGTCGGCCGGGACATCCAGATCATGGGCAAGTCGGTGATCAACCAGTACCTGGTAGCCTTTGGCGGTCAGCCAGTGGTACAGGCTGGTGTGTGTGTGAAGCGCATCAGGGTTTCTCGGTTTGCCAATCAGGGCAATGATTTCAAACGGGCGCGTCATGTCCTTGATCCAACGGGTAAGAATGGGGCCAGTATAGCCTCAGCAATGATGAATTGTCGCCCTTTGTCGTCGATCTCGGGTTGAATCGTTGAACTTCATCCCCATAATATGCCCATCACGTTTTAAGAGTGGTCGATTGGTCGCGTTTGTTCGGCGCATCGGCCATGCATTCACCTTTTTGAGCTTAGCGGAGTAGCGAAAGCATGAGCAAGAAAGACGAAGTGTTACAGGAAGAAGAACTGCAGCAGGAGCAAGTGGCTTCAGCAGAAGCTGAGCAGGTTGCAGATGAACTGTCTCCGGAAGCGATGGCACTGTCCCGTATCGAAGAACTGGAAGCGGCTCTGGCAGCCAGTGAAGCCAAAGTGAAAGACCAGCAGGACGCCGTGCTGCGTGCCCGTGCAGATGTTGAAAACATGCGTCGCCGCAGCGAGCAGGAAATTGACAAAGCGCGTAAATTTGCGCTGGAGAAATTTGCCGGTGAACTGCTGCCAGTGATCGACAATATGGAACGCGCACTGGAAGTGGCAGACAAAGAAGATGAAACCATCAAGCCAATGGTTGAAGGTGTCGAGCTGACCCTGAAAACGATGACAGACACGGTTGAGAAATTCGGCCTGAAAGCAATTAACCCGCTGGGTGAAGCTTTCAATCCTGAATTCCATCAGGCTATGTCAATGCAGGAAAGCGCGGAACATGCGCCGAATACGGTGATGATGGTCCTGCAGAAAGGTTATGAGCTGAACGGCCGTGTGGTTCGTCCGGCGATGGTGATGGTTTCTAAAGCTGCTCCGGGCAGCAATGTGGATACGCAAGCCTGATTGATCCATTCGGGGCGGAATGAATGAAAGCCCACTTCGGTGGGTTTTATTTTTTTAATTTTTTTTCGATCTGCCCCTTGAAAAGGTATCGGACGGCCTTATTTAGTAGTCATACGATACCGTAATAACAGAATCGCGGGCCATACGCCCCAAGCTCGTCACTGTTGCGAACAGGACGAAGCCAGTAAACCAACGAATTTCGGAGAGAGCCTGATGGGTAAAATCATTGGTATTGACTTGGGTACAACCAACTCATGTGTAGCTGTACTGGATGGTGATAAACCACGCGTGATTGAAAACGCAGAAGGTGATCGTACAACGCCTTCGATCATCGCCTATACACAAGATGGCGAGACACTGGTCGGTCAGCCTGCGAAACGTCAGGCGGTGACAAACCCTGAAAACACCCTGTTTGCAATCAAGCGTCTGATCGGTCGCCGCTTCGAAGATGAAGAAGTACAGCGCGACATCGAAATCATGCCTTTCAAAATTGTGAAAGCAGACAACGGCGACGCTTGGGTTGAAGCAAAAGGCCAGAAAATGGCAGCACCTCAGGTTTCCGCTGAAGTTCTGAAAAAAATGAAGAAAACAGCTGAAGATTACCTGGGCGAGACAGTAACGGGTGCAGTTATTACTGTTCCTGCGTACTTCAACGATGCACAGCGTCAGGCAACCAAAGATGCCGGCCGTATCGCGGGTCTGGAAGTTAAACGTATTATCAACGAACCGACTGCTGCTGCACTGGCTTACGGCCTGGACAAGCAAGGCGGTGACCGCACGATTGCGGTATACGACCTGGGTGGCGGTACTTTCGATATCTCTATCATTGAGATCGACGAAGTTGAAGGCGAGAAAACCTTTGAAGTTCTGGCAACCAACGGTGATACCCACCTGGGTGGTGAAGATTTCGATAACCGTCTGATCAACTACCTGGTTGACGAATTCAAGAAAGAGCAAGGCATCGACCTGCGTAAAGATCCGCTGGCGATGCAGCGTCTGAAAGAAGCCGCAGAGAAAGCGAAAATTGAGCTGTCTTCTGCACAACAGACTGACGTAAACCTGCCGTACATCACTGCAGATGCGACCGGTCCGAAACACATGAACATCAAAGTGACCCGTGCGAAACTGGAGTCACTGGTTGAAGATCTGGTTCAGCGTTCACTGGAGCCAATGAAAGTTGCTCTGGCTGATGCAGACCTGTCTGTCAGCGAAATTACCGACGTGATCCTGGTGGGCGGTCAGACCCGTATGCCAATGGTTCAGGCAAAAGTTGCTGAATTCTTCGGTAAAGAAGCGCGTAAAGACGTGAACCCGGACGAAGCTGTTGCTGTCGGTGCTGCGGTTCAGGGCGGCGTACTGGCTGGTGAAGTGAAAGACGTACTGCTGCTGGACGTGACGCCACTGTCTCTGGGTATCGAAACCATGGGCGGTGTGATGACCAAGCTGATCGAGAAGAACACCACTATCCCAACGAAAGCGGAGCAAGTGTTCTCGACGGCTGAAGACAACCAGAGTGCAGTAACCATTCACGTACTGCAGGGTGAGCGTAAACAAGCGAACTTCAACAAGTCTCTGGGTCAGTTCAACCTGGAAGGTATTCAGGCAGCGCCTCGTGGTATGCCTCAGATCGAAGTGATTTTCGACCTGGATGCGGACGGTATACTGCACGTCTCAGCGAAAGACAAGAGCACAGGTAAAGAGCAGAAGATCACAATCCAGGCATCTGGTGGTCTGAGCGACGACGAAATCGAGAAAATGGTTCAGGAAGCAGAAGCGAACAAAGAAGCGGACAAGAAGTTCGAAGATTTAGTTTCTGCCCGTAACCAGGCTGACCAGCTGGTGCACGGCACTCGCAAGCAAATCGAAGAAGCTGGCGATGCACTGCCTGCGGACGAGAAAGAGAAGATCGAAGCCGCTGTTTCTGAGCTGGAAGCAGCCCGTAAAGGCGAAGACAAAGAAGCAATTGATGCCAAAGTACAGGCACTGATTGCAGCTTCTCAAAAGCTGATGGAAGTCGCCCAGCAGCAGGCACAGGCTCAACAGGCTGACGCTGGTGAGCAGTCTCAGTCGAAAGATGACGATGTTGTCGATGCTGAGTTCGAAGAAGTTAAAGACGATAAAAAATAAGAGTGTGATTTCATAATCTTATTTGGGCGCGGGCGTTTAGAGGGAACTCTTACGCCCGCAGCTGTATCAAGGCAGGTGACAGTTTAATATGTCAAAACGTGATTTTTACGAAGTGTTAGGCGTAGGCCGTGACGCCAGTGAGCGTGACATCAAAAAGGCCTACAAACGTCTGGCAATGAAATTCCACCCGGACCGTAACCCGGGTGACGAGAGCGCGGCGGACAAATTCAAAGAAGTGAAGACCGCTTATGAAATTCTGACCGATCCGCAGAAGAAAGCGGCCTACGATCAGTACGGCCACGCTGCCTTTGAACAAGGTGGTATGGGCGGTGGCGGCGGCTTTGGCGGCGGTGCAGATTTCAGCGACATTTTCGGTGATGTTTTCGGTGATATCTTCGGTGGCGGCGGTCGTCGTGGCGGCCAGCCGCGTGCACAGCGCGGGGCGGATTTGCGCTATAACATGGAGTTGACCCTGGAAGAAGCTGTTCGCGGCTGCACCAAGGAAATTCGTGTTCCGACGCTCGTCAACTGTGATACTTGTGAGGGTTCTGGTGCCAAGAAAGGCTCTTCACCGACGACATGCGGTACCTGTCATGGTTCCGGTCAGGTCCAGATGCGTCAGGGTTTCTTTGCCGTTCAGCAGACCTGTCCGCACTGTCATGGCCGTGGTCAGATCATCACCGATCCATGTGGTAAGTGTCATGGTCAGGGCCGGGTTCAGGAAACCAAGACGCTGTCTGTGAAAATTCCTGCCGGTGTGGACACGGGTGACCGTATCCGTCTGACGGGTGAGGGTGAAGCCGGAGAATTCGGCGCTCCGGCCGGTGATCTGTATGTTCAGGTCCATGTACAGAAACATGCGATTTTTGAACGTGACGGTAACAACCTGTACTGCGAAGTTCCGGTCAGCTTTACGATGGCTGCACTGGGTGGCGAAGTGGAAGTACCGACCCTGGACGGTCGTGTCAGCCTGAAAGTACCGTCTGAAACTCAGACCGGCCGTATGTTCCGGATGCGCGGAAAAGGCGTGAAGTCTGTCCGTGGCGGAGCTGTGGGTGATTTGATCTGTAAACTGGTGGTTGAGACTCCTGTGAATCTGAGCTCCCGCCAGAAAGAACTGCTGCAGGAATTTGAAAAAACCCTGACTGGCTCTGATGCAAAGAAGCATAAGCCACGTTCCGAAGGTTTCTTCGATGGTGTGAAAAAGTTCTTTGATGATCTGACCGGTTAAATTTCCGGTTTGATGTGCTACCAAAGGCCGACGTGATGTCGGCCTTTTTTATGGCTTCTGTCCTGCAGCGCTTTACCAGCACTCTGGCGGAAACGTAGTGCCATTCGGCTCTATACCCAGACTCTGACAACTGGAAATCTCTCTTCTGTGTTCGGCTAACAAAGTGTACTGACCCGCTGTGCGGACAATTCGGTAACCATAGTACGGATTATCAAACTGACAGGCCGGGCAAAGGCGTTCATCCAGGGCTTCCGGGTAGTGATTGCTTTCGATTCTGGTCTGTTCAACCGCCAGTTGCAGCATGATGAGATCAGCCTGTGCCTGACGGAGATAAGCCTGATGCTGTTGTGACACATAGGTCGGGTGAGCAAACACCGCAAGGATCCCGATAAGCACGACGACAATCAGTAGTTCGATCAGGGTCACTCCCTGTTGTTTTACGTTTTTCATCATCCTGATTTCCTTTCGATTGACTTCACTGTGTGAGCTGTTGAGCGCTGTTTTATCCTGACGCTTTGTCATCATGACGACCAGAGAAAAAAGAAGCTGGAGTTGAGGGAAATGGTAAGTTGGGAGACGTGCCGGAAAGTCAGGGATATCCGGCCAGAGCGGTTTCACTGCGTTGCGAGTGATCGCGGTATGACACTGCTGGAAATGGTAGTGGTCTTGCTTTTTATCGGGATCGTCGTATCTGCTGCGGTCCCGTCTTTTTCTGAATTGATGGCCAGACAGCGGCTGGCCCGGCTGGTCAGTGAACTGGAATGGCTGCTGGTGCAGGCAAAATCGGAGGCCGTGACACGGGGTGAAGTGGTTCAGATTCTGTTTCAGCATGTGCCACGTTTCTCCGAATCGGATATCGTCAGCCGGAACGACTGGCAAATCTGGGCGGCGCTCGCGGGAGAGGTTCAGGTGACCAAAGCGCTTTCCGGCCAGGATTATGCTCCTTTTCAGCTCAGCCGAAGTTTCTCCAATGAGCATGTCTCGCTTGACCCGCTGACCGGTCGTCCTCATGCCGCCGGAAGTCTGTATGTATCCCGGCATCAGGATGTTCTGGCGCGGATTACATTCAGTAATGTCACTGGGCGTATTTATGTCTGCAGTCCGCAAGGTGAGTTTGGCTATGCTGCCTGCTAAGCATTCGATGGCCGGATTCAGCCTCCTTGAAATGGCGGTGGCCAGTGCGCTGAGTATGATGGTACTCACCATGCTGGTGCATTTACTGATGGCGGGCCAGCGGGCGGCGGTCAGCCGCGCGACACAATTGATGCTGGCGCAGGACGTGCAGGATGCCTGGCGGATGCTGTCGGCAGATTTACGCCGTGCGGGCTACCAGATGCAGAGTGGTGGGCCCTTGCGGCTGAATGGTTCTGAAGACACTGTCCATGTGACAGAGATGCAGTGCTTTGTGATGCGCTATGAGCTCAGTGATGGCGCCGTGGTGAAAGCTTATTATCACGAGGATGGTGAACTCAGGGTCCGCTCTTCTGGTGCAGTGTTTACTTCGCCGGAGCAGGCATGCCATGGCGGGCAGGCCTTGCTGGATTCCCGGTGGATGAGAGTGACTGACTGGCAGGTTCAGAGCGTTTCGTGGTCTCATGGCCGCCAACAGGGCCAGCAGCTGCAATTTTCACTCTCGGTACAAGCGCTGGATGGTTCGGTGAGTCATCACGAAGACATGACGCTGAATTTGAGGAATCCGTCATGACGGTGCCTGGTTCTCGTGTCTCAGAAAAAGGAGTGGCCACGCTGCTGATCACCAGCATGATGCTTTCAGTTGCCATAGTTTTTGTACTGGGAAGTTCCGGTACGACCCTCTATCAGGTGAAACGGGCACAAAATACGCTGTTTTCTCGGCAGGCGCACTGGCTGGCGGAAGGCGGGCTCACTTGTGCTTTTGAACGGCTCCAGACTGAGCTTAAAACTATCTCTCAAGCCCGGCCGGTCCGGTTAATGACTTTGCTACTGCTTGATGTCAGCTTTTCCGCCTGCGACCAGCATACGGAGGGGCGGCAACTGACTGTGCAAATGACTGAAGTGAGCGGTGGCGGTTTTCAGTTCAGAGCTGCATCGCTGGTGGCCGGAAAAGCACAGGTTCATCTGGTTCATCAGGCTGAAGTGGTGATCTGCAGGTCAGAACATCAATCTAACTGCCGTCTGTGGTCGGATGGCGACGTGGTGGAGACGGAGGAGCAATTGCTGCTGCGTTGGGTGTCGGGAACTTGGCATGATTTTTAAATGCAATTTGCCTGTTCACGGACGACAACAAGGCTTCAGTGTTTTCGAAGCGCTGGTTGCACTTTTGCTGGTCAGTGTCGGCCTGGCCGGAATGATGAAGCTGCAGGCATATCTGAATATCCAGACTGACAACGCGCTCCTGACGCTTTCTGCGGTGCTCCGGGCTGAATCTGCACTGGAAGCGCTGCGGGGCCGGCCAGAATACCCGCCCGAGGCAAGGCAGGAAACGCTGATGCTTTACAATACGCCGGTAGGCCTCGAAGTCAGTGTCTATCAGAATGTGCCGGTGAGCAGGGTAACACGTGTGGTGGTGTCAGTCCGATGGCAGGATCGATGGATGAAGTCGCATCTTATTGAAATAGAAACATATATCAACCCATTAAATTAATCCAACGGGTTGATAATGGTTCTCATTACTGTGCTATATTGACGCTTTATTGTAAGCGGAACAGGAGAACCGTGATGAGTCATCATGTTATGACACACATCCAGACCCCGGACGGCAGTAAATATCTCCGTCATTTGTGTAAGCATTTTAATCATAAAGTGGATGCCGAATGGGACGAACGGCAGGGCAAGGTATTTTTTGCGATGGGAACCTGTGAGTTTCGCGCGACGGAATCCATGCTGACGGTTGAATGTCAGGCTGCCTCCGACGAGGCGCTGGAAGTGGTAAAAGAGATTGTGAAAACTCATTTTGACCGCTTTGCCCGTCGTGAAGCGGTGGAACTGGCATGGGGGATCACCGGGTAATCGCTGTGTCGTTCCTCCCCATACAGGTGATCAGCTTTTTTAGCTTTGGGGTTACAATAGTCAAAAAGCTGTACAAGCTGATCGTCTTATATAAATCAATAGCTTACTAATAAATGGTTTGTGGTGTTCTTTTTTCTTGGAAAGCTGTACAGCACTCAGCTGTAAGATGTCAGTAAAGCTGTACAGGCTCATGCCTCGCACGCGGTGACGGGACAGGGTAAGATAGCCGGGTCTGGATGAGCTAAGGACTTGACGATGAATCTTAACACCACGGATGCGGCACAGGTCGACAGTGATCAGCTGACCGAAATTGCCATTGCGTATTATCAGGATGGTGCCACTCAGGAAGAAATTTCACAGCGATTCGGGATGTCGCGGGCCAAAGTGGGCCGGCTGCTTCGCAGGGCACGTGATGAGGGTGTGGTGGAAATTACCGTTAAGTATCACCCGGTCTTCAGTGAAAAGCTGGAGCAGCAGCTGATTGACCGTTTTCAGCTGAAACGGGCCCTGATCGCGCTTGATCAGCCGGATGAAGAAGCTCAGCGTCAACAGGTTGCCAGTCTGGTGTCCAGTTATCTTGCCTCGACCCTGACCGATGATATGGTGGTGGCTGTCGGACAGGGACGTAATATTGCAGCGATCGCCAGCCATGTCGGGGTGGTCCCGCATCGCAACTGCCGCTTTGTTTGCGGCATTGGCGGAACCCATCGTTCGGGTAATGCCATCAATGCCGACCATATCTGCCGTCAGCTGGCCAAGAAGTACGACGGCATCAGTGAAACCCTGTATGCCCCGGCGTATGTGGCAGATATCCGCGTGAAAGATGCTTTCATGATGAACAGTACAGTGAAGGAAACACTGGACCGTGCCCGGCGGGCGGATCTGGCCCTGGTTGGGGTGGGCGACATGAATGAAAACAGCCACATGGTGAAAATGGGCTGGTTTACCCCGCAGGAAATTGTTGAGGCCCGTATCCGGAAAGGCGTCGTCGGTGATATTGCCGGCTATGACTTTTTTGACAGTCAGGGGAAACGCTCCGACACCATGATGAGCGATCGGGTGATCGGTCTGAGCATGGAGGAACTGCGCCATATTCCGACGGTGGTGGTCACAGCCGCTGAGAACAGTAAGGCACTGGCATTACTTGGCGCACTGCGATCCGGCGTCGTTGATGTGCTGGCGACCAGTGTCAGTAATGCGCTGACCATTCTCAATCTTGATCAGCAAATAAAATAATTCGGATGGTATAAACTTATGTGATTAAGTTCTCAAATTAATCACAGGGTGAACACCGGTGCTTCATGTCCACTTCTACTCTGCCGTCTTGCAAGTTGTTGCTGCGGGGCGGTTTCTCCTCAAAAGATTATCTGTATCCGTTCTGCTCTTGGGCTGTATGGCCAGCGGTTTGGTCAGCTTGCCCGCCTGGTCGACGCCCTGGGAACATTTTGAAACCCCGACTCCAGGTCAGCCGCAGGCAATTGGCAGCTACAGTAATGGCTGTCTTGCCGGTGCAACCCCGCTCCCGGCAGAAGGAGAGGGGTATCAGCGGGTACGGTCAGAGCGGGGCCGGTATTACGGTCACCAGAGTATGATCGCGTTTCTTGAACAACTGTCGGCCAAAGCAAGCAAACTCCGGCTGGGTCAACTGCTGGTCAGTGATATTGCAATGCCGCGGGGCGGACGTTTTCGCTCCGGGCATGCCAGTCACCAGACCGGACTGGATGCTGATATCTGGCTCACCACCCTGGAACACCCAGCCTCAGAAGAGGTGTTGAAAACACTTCAACCGCTGCCAATGGTTGATTTGAAGGCATACCAGATCATCAGGGACAACTGGACGGACAATCAGGCGAATTTGATCCAGTTGGCAGCTTCCGATGACCAGGTGGCGAGGATTTTTGTCCATCCTGTGATCAAAGAGCAGCTGTGTGCCGCGAAATGGACCGATCGCCGCTGGCTGCGCAAGGTCAGGCCCTGGTGGGGACATTATTATCATTTCCATGTCCGGATGCATTGCCCGCAGGGGGACAGCCAGTGTAAGGAACAGCTGCCGCCACCGCCGGGAGATGGCTGCGGGGCAGAACTGGCTTCCTGGAAGCCGAAACCTGTCTCTGAGCGTCAAACCGCCAAAGCGAAACCCGCTAAGAAACGTCCGGTGCTCAAACCCTTACCGCCGGCAGGCTGTATGGCGATGCTGAATGGAACTGAGCCGGTGCAGGAAAAAGATCGGTATGCGGTTGATCTGAAGAAAGCGAAGAAGATCGCGCAATAGAGTGCCGGTTCAGGCCAGCCCCTGCAGCTGCACGAATTTTTCCAGCAGAGCTTCCTCGGTCTCGATATGTGCGGGATCGGGGATGATGCAGTTGTTGATCGGACAAACCGACAGACAAGTCGGCTTCTCATAATGGCCTTTGCACTCGGTACAGCGATTCGGATCGATCTCATAGATCTCTTCCCCCATGCTGATGGCGTCATTCGGACATTCAGGATCGCACATGTCGCAGTTGATACATTTGTCGGTAATGAGTAAGGCCATAAGATTACATCCGCAGAAATTTAAAGCATTCGCTTACAGAAGAGACGATCCTTCGCGGGGTGTGATATGTCCCCAAAAATTGAAAGGAGATAAAACGGCGCAAGTTTAGCACAGAAGACGCGAAGGCCAAATAAAACGGGGTATATGGTCATATTTACGTCAGATGTTTACGGAATGGGGTCGATTTAACGTTATTTCTCACTTAGCCGCACTTCATATGTGTTCGTGACAATGCTGGTTTCGGGCGATCAGCAGCATTAAGCCCGGCTGGCATTGAGGTTGAAGTGAAGTACCTGAATTGTGTTCAGGTTACTTTCGTGGTTCCTGATATATGCGGGGGAGCATTAAATGAAGGTGAGATTAGACCCCATAGCGTTGATTGTCGTCTCTATTATTCTTGGCTGGGGCTGGACGGAAATAACGACAGAGCCGATCTGTCAGCAGGAAATGATGCAGCAGGGAGTGAGGTATACCATTCCTATCAAATGCTCTGATATTCCGAATGTAACTGTAAAAAGTTAATTGAACACCGTATTGCCGGATGACAGCAATACGGTGGGCAGGTCATCAGGCTGCAGTTGGATTCCGTGTTGTTGCGTTGCCTGTCAGGTTACGCATCAGCAGGGCATACGACAGATCCAGATCTTCCGGAACCGGAATGAAGACGAAGTGGCCGCTGCCTTTGGCATCGTCTATTGATTCTGATTTACGGTTCTCCATGCTTTCCAGTGTGAAAGTGATGTTGCCGTTTGGCGTCATCAGTTCCAGACTGTCTCCCACCATAAATTTATTCCGGACCTCAACCTCAGCCAGTTCGCCGCGACGCTGACCTGTGAATTCTCCGACAAACTGCTGACTGTCGGAGATGGAGTAACCGTAGTCATAGTTCTGATAAGCATCATGGGTATGACGGCGCAGGAACCCTTCGGTATAACCGCGATGCGCCAGGCTTTCCAGGGTGCTCATCAGGGTTTCATCAAATGGCTTGCCTTCGGCGGCATCATCAATGGCTTTACGGTAAACCTGAGCGGTCCGGGCACAGTAGTAGAACGATTTGGTGCGGCCTTCAATCTTGAGCGAATGAACGCCCATCCGGCTCAGACGCTCAACGTGCTGAACTGCCCGCAGGTCTTTGGAGTTCATGATATAAGTGCCGTGTTCGTCTTCGAATGCGGCCATTTTCTCTTCCGGACGATGGCTTTCACTCAGCAGAACCACCTGATCGGTTGTCTGGCCTTCACCCAGAGTCGGTGCGACGTCCTGGATCTGAACGGCGGCACTGGCATCCTGAACTTCGACGATCTGGCCGGTATCATCTTCTTTCGCCGCTTCTGCTTTATATTCCCAGCGGCAGGCGTTGGTACAGGTACCCTGGTTCGGGTCACGCTTGTTCATATAACCCGACAGCAGGCAGCGGCCGGAGTAAGCCATGCACAGTGCGCCGTGAACAAAAATTTCAAGTTCGGTTTCCGGACATTTCTCGCGGATTTCTTCGATCTCTTCCAGAGACAGTTCGCGCGACAGAATGACACGTTCTACGCCCTGCGATGCCCAGAACTTCACCGTTGCCCAGTTGACGGCATTGGCCTGAACGGAGAGATGAATTGGCATGTCCGGGAAACTTTCACGCACCATCATGATCAGGCCGGGATCGGACATGATCAGGGCATCCGGACCCATCTCGATGATCGGGGTCAGGTCGCGGATGAAGGTTTTCAGTTTTGAGTTATGAGGCTGAATGTTACAGACGACATAGAATTTCTTCCCCTGAGCATGGGCTTCGTCGATGCCAATTTTCAGGTTCTCATGGTTGAACTCGTTGTTGCGGACACGCAGGCTGTAACGTGGCTGGCCTGCGTAAACCGCATCGGCGCCATAGGCAAAGGCATAGCGCATGTTTTTCAGGCTGCCGGCAGGCGATAACAATTCAGGTTTAAACATAACTCGGGATTCCCCTTCTGGGTCAAAGTCTGATGTCAGATCAGGTCGAACTCCTGTTTATCCGGAGATAAACATACGGGAGACGAAAAACAGAGGGCGGATTTTACTGTGAAGGCTGCGCGCTGGCAAATAGCCTGAAATTTTTTATGGGTATTCATTGCGGCATGCATATTTTAGTCTTTGTTGGTGTATGAGCTAAGCCCCATACATATTTGGTCGTTTATAGAGATATACCGGGTTATTTTAAGCACCTTAGGTACATTTAAGGCTGTTCGTTTTTCCCATTTAATCTCATAATGTCTCACTCATTGCATATGGTTGGAAATTAATGATGTATATCGAGGATATCATTTCATCTGTACTCAGCATCTGGGTTGTTCTGGCGATTCTGATTATCGTCATTCTTCGCAGTGCGATTAAGTTTGTACCGCAAAATACTGCTGTTGTGGTGGAGCGATTCGGCAAATATCACAAGACCATGGAAGCCGGTCTGAACTTTCTGGTGCCTTTAATTGATCGCGTGGCATACAGCCAGACGCTGAAAGAGCAGGCGTACGATGTACCGAGCCAGTCGGCGATTACGAAAGATAACATCTCGCTGGTGGTTGACGGCGTGTTGTATATCAAGGTCGTTGACCCTTACAAAGCCAGTTACGGTGTGGATGACTATATTTTCTCAGTCACCCAGTTGGCACAAACCACGATGCGGAGTGAAGTCGGTAAGATGGATCTCGATAAGACATTTGAAGAGCGTGAAAATCTGAACACCGCGATTGTCTCGGCCATCAACGATGCTGCGATGCCTTGGGGCGTGCAGGTGCTGCGCTATGAAATCAAAGATATTGAACCGCCGCGTTCAGTGTTGGACGCGATGGAGCGTCAGATGAAAGCCGAGCGGGAAAAGCGTGCGGTGATTTTGGAATCTGAAGGTAAACGCCAAAGCGAAATCAATATCGCGGAAGGGATGAAGCAGGCTCGCGTTCTGGCTGCGGAAGCAGAAAAAGCAGAGCAGGTTCTGAAGGCAGAAGGTGAGGCGCAGGCTATTCTGGCGGTCTCGAAAGCAGAAGCGGATGCGCTGACAATCATTGGCCATGTTGCGGTAACCGATGAAGGCCAGAAAGCCATCCAGCTGGATCTGGCGGGTAAAGCCATCCAGGCCAGAGAAGCCATTGCAAAAGAATCTTCAGTGGTTCTTCTGCCGGACAGCAGTGCTTCAGCCAGTAATGTCGTGGCCGAGGCGATGACCATTATTCATCAGCTGAACCGCCAGCAGGGCGGAAAAGCACCGCAGAAGGACTTGCCTGAGGAGCAGTAATCATGACTGAGCTGTTTGGATTAAGCCCGGCCCAGTTAACCATCGTGATTGGTCTGCTGTTGCTGGCCATTGAAGTTTGGATGCTGGGGTTGTCGACCATTGTGCTGCTGGCGCTCGGGGTTTCCGCTGTATTGACGGGGACGCTGTCGCTGGTGGGTGTGGTGCCGGAGACCTTCCCGGCATTGGTCGGGGTCAGTGGCATTGGTGCCGGATTGCTGACGCTCTTGCTATGGAAACCGATGAAAAATTCACAGCAGTCGCAAAGACCCGTCAACAATACCAGCAGTGACTTTATCGGCCTGAAATTCAGGCTGGATGCGCCGCTCAGTCATGAGCAAAACGGGACCGTGAAATATTCAGGGATCAGCTGGACTCTGGTGCTAAGCCATGATTACCACGGCAATGTGCTGGAAAAAGGGCAAGAAGTTGAGGTGGTCGCAGTTGATGTCGGCCGTTTCACCGTCAAGCCTCTGGTTCGCGAAGACGCCAGTTAGGCGATTGTTGCTCAATCAATAAGCCCCCGTGTCTGTTGAGGACACGGGGGCTTTTTATTGGGGTCTATTTAAGTGCCCGGGCAAGACAACGTCTGATCAGACGCGATCTTCCAGACCACCCATTTCTTCAAACAGGTTGGGCAGGATGGCAGAGAGTTCACCGCACATCAGAGACAGGTCAGCATCCAGACGCTGTGCCATATCTTCGCGGTCAATATCGTCGTTTTGCTCTCTCAGCTCATCAGAAAACTTCAGACGTTTCAAAGACAGGTCATCGGCCAGCACGAAGTCGATCCGGTCCTGCCAGTTCATGGCCAGCTTGGTCACCACTTTGTCTGCTTCAATGTGAGCCAGAATTTCATCACAGCTCAGATCCTGCTGTTTACAGCGAATCACGCCGCCATCTTCCAGAATCGCTTTCAGTTCTGCTTCTTCGCCGATGGTGAAACCGTTCGGTGAGTCACCGGAACGGACCCACTCGGTCAAGGTCTGAGCGGCAGGTTTGGCCAGGGTGACCGGTACAACCGGCAGGCTGCCGATGGATTTACGCAGCAGGCCCAGCAAGTCTTCGGCTTTCTTGAAGCTGCCGGCATCGACCAGCAGCAAACCGAGCGACGGCATAATCAGCGCATAGGTGTGGCTGCGACGGCTGAAGGCACGCGGCAGCAGATCCATGACGATTTCATCTTTCAGGGTGTCTTTTTCGTTTTTCTTCAGTTTACGGCCCTGTTCTTTTTCCTGTGCTTCCACTTTGGCATTCAGAGATTCTTTAATCACGGAAGCCGGCAGCATTTTTTCTTCTTTCCGGACACAGAGCAGAATGTTGTCACCGGCCACGTGCGTATACATGTCACCGTGTTTACCCAGCGCAGAGACCCAGCCGAATTTCTGGATGTCCTGGCTGCCGCAGGGAGTGAACCGGAACTCTTCCAGCTGCTTTTCCAGCTCATCCGGGTTGATGTTGATGTCGCGGCTGAAGCGATAGGTCAGCAGGTTTTTAAACCACAGCATAGTTGGGACAGATCCTAGGTTGTGCATTGGGCCGACAATCTTATACCCAAGTCGCTGTCCGATGCTAGGCTGGTGCACTTTGTTTGGCCGATGAATTTCGGCGGAGGAAATCAGTCAGACTTTGTCGCAATTTTTTCCGGTCTCTTCACCTTCCGCTTACCTGCCTGAGGTACAATCGGTTCCAAATTCTGACTATCCCTGTCCGCGATGATTCTAACAGCATGAAAATATTACATACCTCAGACTGGCACCTCGGCCATCAGCTGCATGGCTATCCGCGTGAATACGAACACCAGCAGTTTCTGAACTGGCTGGCTGAAACGCTGGAAGCCGAGCAGGTGGATGCCCTGCTGGTGGCGGGCGATATTTTCGATACGGCTAATCCGCCTGCCAGTGCCTGGCGGATGCTGTACCGCTTTCTGGCCCGGCTGGCAAAAATGTTACCGGATCTCAATGTGGTGATCACGGGCGGGAATCACGACTCCCCAAGTAAGCTGGACGCGCCGCATGAGCTGCTGAAGGCGTTTGATCTTCACCTGGTCGGAGGGATCAGCCGCGATGAACAGGGCCAGCTTGAGATGGATCGTCTGTTGGTGCCGCTCACCGATAAAAACGGGCACACGGCAGCCTGGGTGCTCGCGGTGCCTTTCCTGCGTAGCAGTGATCTGCGGACAGACGATCTGAGCGAGAACGATGACCGCCTGATCAAAGGGGTCGAAATTCTGTATCAGCAGGTGACGGATGCTGCCAAGCAACGGCGTGAGCCGGGGCAGGCGCTGATCGGCATGGGACATGTTTACATGGCATCGGGACAGCTTTCTGAAATGTCGGAGCGTCGGGTGCTGGGCGGGAATCAGCATGCATTGCCTGCCTCGATTTTTCCTGAGTCGCTCTGTTATGCCGCGTTAGGTCATTTGCATCTGGCTCAGCGGGTTGCGCAGACAGAACACATTCGTTACAGCGGTTCACCTTTGCCGCTCTCAATGTCGGAGCGTCATTACAAGCACCAGGTGGTTTTAGTTGAGCTGGACGGGGAAAAGGTCGCGGAAATTCAGCCGATCCTGGTGCCCAGAGTGGTTGAGATGCTGAAGGTTCCGGCTGAGCCTCAGACGCTCAAATCGGTGCTGGCAGCTCTGAAAGAACTGGACCGTGATGACAGCCCTCGGGAAGCCCAGCCGTTTCTTGAAGTCCCGGTGTTGCTGGATAAGCCGCAGGCGATGCTGCGTGAAAAAGTGTTGCAGGCATTAGAAGGCAAGGCGGTCCGGCTGGCTAAAATCACACCGCATTACCGGCAGCAGGAAGAGACGTCGCCGCTGGCCCATCAGCGATTGTCGGATGTCAGTCCGCAGCAGGTATTTGACCTGAGCTGGCAGAAGAAATATGACGGCCAGCCCTCAGAGGCGATGCGGGATGCTTTCGAGCAGTTGCTTACGCAAATTGAAGATGAACAGGAATAAAGGCAGACAGAGACCATGAAAATTCTGGCGTTGAGAGGCGAGAATCTTGCCAGCCTGCAAACACAGTTTGAGATTGATTTTGCGAACGGGCGGCTGGGTGAAGCGGGTCTGTTTGCCATTACCGGAAAAACCGGAGCGGGGAAGTCGACCCTGCTGGATGCCATCTGTCTGGCACTGTATGACCGGATGCCGCGGTTACAGTCGAACAAAAAGAATGATGCTGAAATTGGTCGCGGTGAAGACAGCAATCGGATCAAAGCCAATGATGTGCGCAGCATTTTGTCGCGCGGTAAAGCAGAGGCGTTTGCTGAGGTTGATTTTCAGGCAAATGACGGCACCCGTTGGCGCGCCCGCTGGCAGGTTCGCCGGGCCCGAGGCAATGCCGAAGGCCGGGTGCAGGCGGCGGAGCAGTGGCTGGAGAATCTGGACAGCGGTCAGCGCTTTGCCGGGAAAAAGCAGGAAGTACAGACTGAAATTGAACGGCTGATTGGCCTGACCTTTGATCAGTTCCGCCGTGCAGTCATGCTGCCGCAGGGGGAGTTTGCTGCTTTCCTCAAAGCCGGTGCCGACGAGCGGGCAGCGCTGCTGGAGAAAATGACCGGCGGTGAAATTTATGCCCGTCTGTCGGTTGCTGCGTTTGAAAAAGCCCGGGATGAAAAGCTGAAACTGGCTCAGTTACAGGAGAAACTGGGCGATATCGCGCTGCTGACTGAGGAAGAAAAACAGGCGCTGAATGAAGAGATTTCAGGCCTGAAATCTCAGCTGGCGGCCTGTGACAGCCGACTGGCTGAATTCGGACAACATCAGCAGGCCCTGCAGACCGAAGCTGCGTTGCAGGAACGGATAACACAGAGTGTGCAGACGCTGACTGAGGCAAAAACGCAGTGCGAACAGGCCGCGCCAAGGAATCTGTACCTTGAGCAGCTTGAAAAGGCTCAGCTTGCGCGCGCAGATTTTACTTTGCTGAATCAGTCCGGGCAGCTCACTGAGCGTCTGAAGCAGTCGCTCACAACCGCGCAACAGGATCTGGAAATGCATCAGCAGCAGCGGCAACAGGCCGATGCGGCAGTGCAGCAGTCGCAACAGTCTCTGGCTCAGGTGCAGCAAGCGTGGCAGCAACTGGAGCCCAGTCTGAAGCAGGCACAAATCCTTGACCAAAAAAAGGAAGGCCTGGAACTTCAGCACCAGTCGCTGGCTCAGGAAATTCAGTTGTTGCAGCAGCAACGAACGCAGGAAGACCGTGAGTATCAGAACAAGCTGGCTGAACAGCAAGCGCTTCAGAGTCGTAGTCAGCAGCTGTCCGTCAGGCTCGAACAGAACCAGCAACTGGCAGCCGTGTCCGAACAGTTTCAGCCTGTTCAGGATAACCTGAAACAATACCTGAGCGCTCATCGCGCACTGAGCCGGTTCAGAAAAGAGAGTCAGCAAGCGCTGCAGGACCAGCAGGCATTCAGGCTTCAGGAAAGTAAATTCAAGCAAGACATTGAGCAGTTGCTTACACAAAAGCAGCAGTTCATTCATCAACTGAACGAGCTGGATTTGACTGCACTGGAAACGGCGCAGGAAGCATGTCAGCGGGAACATCGTCTGAGTCAGCAGCGACTGGACGGGCTGCGGCAGTTGATGGCGCAGGCACAGGAATGGAGTGCCCTGCTGGAGCGAGCCGGACGGCTGTCACAGGAACAGCAGGAGCTGAATCAGGCACATCAGAGTGCCGGGAAACGCTTGCAGGAGCTTGCTCCGGAAATGACTCAGCTCGCCGCGCGTCTTGAAGAATCAGAGCATCAGTTCCAGCAAAATCAGGCCGTACTGCAGCTGACGGATTACCGTACTTTGCTCAGACCGGGCGAGCCTTGCCCGCTCTGCGGCGGGGAGGATCACCCTTATGCAGAGCAGCATCCGGTCGTTGAAAGTCTGCTGGAGCAGCAGCATCAACGCCGCCAGACGCTGACAAAGCAGTATCAGGCCCTGGAAGGTGAACGCCATCACCTTGAGCAGCTGTTGCCGCAGCATGCACAGCGTTTAGCCGTGATGCGTGATGAACTGGCCAGTATCCAGGCGGTGTCGGGCACAATTTCAGCACAGGTTTGTTCTCTGGCACAGTCACTGGAGATTACGCTTTCCGCTGACATTAAGGTTGCTGCTTTACGGGAGCAGATGCAGGCATGGCAGCATGAGGCTGAGCAGTTACATCCGGCGCTGAATCATCTTCAGCAGCAGTATGAAGCGGGCCAGAATCGCCTGAAACAGGGACGTACAATCGAGCAGCAGCTTCAGCGACTGACACAGGCGGAATCCCGTCTGTCCCATGATTTACATCAGCTCGCTCAGGAGGAAGCCGGCCGGCAGGCAAGGCTGGCTTCACTCGAAGAACAGCAGCAGGAACAACACGCGGTACGCAGCCAGAGAGCCGAGGCGCTGAACCAGCAGTTTGGCAGTGACGTATGGCTGACAGAGTTGCAAGAGCTCGGCGAAGAACAATATAAACAGCAGTTGAATCAGCAGGTTGAAGATTACCGGCAATGGCAGCTGGCGCTGCAAAGCACAGACAAGCAATTGCATGAACTTGTCCCTGTGCTGACGCAGGGGCAAACACAAATTCAGAACCTGCAAAAACAACTGGCTGAGACAGAGCAGAAACAGGCAGAGCTGTCCCGTCAGATCCAGCAGTTGTGGCAGGAACGCCAGGCGCTGGTCGGTGATCAGCCTCTGGCGCCACTGGAAGCGCAACATAAGGCTCTGATTGAAAAGGCCCGTCAGGCAGTGGCTTCCTGTGAACTGCAGCAGCGACAAGCCGGGGAGGCGTATGCCGCATCCCAGTCGGCGTTGAAGAGTGTCCGGCAGCAACTGAGTGATGCGGAGACCGAACATGGCAAAGTACTTCAGCTATGGCAAAGCTGGCACCAGAAGCTGGGGATGGTGGAAAGTGAGCTGGTGGCGTTGCTCAGCCGGGATGAAGACTGGGTCACCCAGGAAAAATCGGCTCTGCGCATTCTGGAACAGACGCTGGCAGCGGCTCAGACCCGGCTGTCAGAGCGGGAGCAGGCGCTGAAAGAGCATTTGCCGAATGCGGAGACCGCCAGAGCCTGGTTCCAGGCGCAGGAGATTTCACTGGCATCGGAACATCAGCAAGCATGCAAAGCGCAGTGGCAGGCTGAGAAGGGGACGCTTGAAGAGCAGTATTTCAGTCTGCGTCAGCGACTGGCTCAGGCCGGACAGGCAGAGCAACAGGCCGGAGACCTGACCCGGCAGTTACAGCAGCAACAGCAGCATACCGAGTTGTGGCTGGAAATGAGCGAGCTGATCGGTTCGTCGAACGGAAGTAAATTCCGCACGCTGGCACAGGGACTGACGCTGCAGCAACTGGTCCTGCTGGCCAATGAGCACCTTGGGGATCTGGCACCGCGCTATGCGCTGCAACCGGTTCCGGGCAGTCCGCTGGCGCTGCAGGTGATCGACCATGACATGGGTGATGAAGTCCGCAGCGTTGAGTCGCTGTCCGGCGGCGAGAGTTTTCTGGTTTCGCTGGCACTGGCACTGGCGCTGGCCTCACTGGCTGCGGATACCCGCCGGCTGGGGTCACTCTTTATTGATGAAGGCTTCGGCACGCTGGATCCGGACAGTCTGGAAATGGCGCTGGCCTGTCTCGATGCGCTGCAGGCAGATGGCCGCCAGATTGGCGTTATTTCTCACGTGGGCACCCTGGTGGAGCGGATTGGGGTGCAGGTGGCCGTGGAAGCCATGGGCGGCGGACGCAGCCGGATCAGTGTTCAGGGCTGATCCGATCAGCCTGGCCTGCTGGCTGGCCGGGCAAGGATGGTCAATTGCTCAGGTCGGATAAGGTGACAATTGAATAGCAACCGCATTAAGCTTTTGCGGATAACTGCTCCTTTGGTCACAAAAGTGTCATACTTAATCCGGATAATGGCGCCCGACAGAGAGCAATGACTTAGGTATCGAAACTATGGTTAGACGGATTCTTGTGGTAGAGGATGAAGCACCAATCCGCGAAATGCTGTGCTTTGTGCTGGAACAAAAAGGCTACCAGGCCATTGAAGCTGAAGATTATGACTCCGCGCTGGAAAAGATCTGTGAACCTTTTCCTGAGCTGATCCTGCTTGACTGGATGCTGCCGGGTGGTTCAGGGATCAATTTGATCAAACACCTCAAACGCGATGAAGTCACCCGCAATATTCCTGTGGTGATGCTGACGGCACGTGGCGAAGAAGAAGACAAAGTCCGTGGACTGGAAGTCGGTGCGGATGATTACATCACCAAACCTTTCTCTCCGAAAGAACTGATGGCACGCCTGAAAGCGGTGATGCGTCGTGTCTCCCCAACCTCGCTGGATGAGGTCATTGATGTTCAGGGACTGAAACTGGATCCGGTTTCACACCGTGTTACTTCCAATGAAGCGCCGCTGGAAATGGGGCCGACTGAATTCAAGATGCTGCATTTCTTCATGACGCATCAGGAACGTGTTTACAGCCGTGAGCAGTTACTGAACAACGTCTGGGGCACCAATGTGTATGTGGAAGACCGGACGGTTGACGTGCATATCCGCCGCTTACGTAAAGCGCTGGAATCCGGCGGTCACGATAAAATGGTTCAGACGGTCCGTGGTGCCGGCTACCGTTTTTCCACCAGGGTTTAACGGCCACACAAGATTGAAAAGCCAGGAGTTGGTTGTCCGGTAATCGATTACTGCAACTGCTGGCGGGAGACATGAATGGTAGAACGCTTGTCCTGGAAAAAGCTGGTCAGAGAACTGGCTTTTTTTTATTTGCCCTGGGTCATCCTGGGTCTGATCTTCGGTTATATGCCCTGGTTTTTGCTGGCCGCCAGCTGGATTTTGCTGGGCTGGCATTGCCATCATCAGCTGAAAATGTCCCGCTGGCTGTGGACCGATCGCAGCCTGACGCCACCGTCCGGTTCTGGCAGCTGGGAGCCCTTATTTAACGGTATTTACCGTTTGCAGCAACGCAACCGCCGCCGCCGCCGCGAGCTGGCGACGCTGATCCGCCGTTTCCGCAATGGTGCGGAATCCCTGCCGGATGCCGTGGTGGTGTTCCGTAGTGAAGGCAATATTGTCTGGTGCACGAAACTGGCCCAGCAACTACTTGGCCTTCGCTGGCCGGAAGATGCCGGTCAGCCGGTCAGTAATTTGCTGCGTAGCCCGGATTTTGTCCGTTATCTGGCCCGTCAGGATTTTGAAGATCCGCTGGAAATCACCTCACCGCTGAACTACGACCGGACGCTGGAGCTGCGGATCATGCGCTACACCGAGGGAGAATACCTGATGGTGGTACGTGATATTTCTCAGCTCAAGCAACTGGAAGGCATGCGCCGCAACTTCTTTGCCAATGTGTCTCATGAACTGCGGACTCCAATGACGGTTTTGCAGGGCTATTTGGAAATGTCGCGTGACCCGGACATGCTGATTGGCCCGATGTGGGAAAAAGCCCATGGCGTGATGACAGAGCAGCTGACCCGGATGAATTCTCTGGTCGAACAATTGTTGACCCTGTCCAAAATTGAAGCCGCGCCGCATCTGGATCTGGAAGATAAGGTGGATGTCCCGGCGATGCTGGATGTGCTGGAGAAAGAAGCGATCTCACTCAGCGGCGATAAAGATCAGATCTTTGAATTTGAAGTCGACGAAGGTCTTCAGGTATTGGGGGATGCGGACCAGCTTCGCAGTGCCATCTCGAATCTGGTTTACAATGCGGTGAAACATACGCCACCGAAGTGTCAGGTGAAGGTGCGCTGGTTCCTGTCGCCGAAAGGGCCGCGGCTGGAAGTGACCGATACCGGCAGCGGGATTGAGCCTCAGCATATCCATCGGCTGACCGAGCGTTTTTACCGGGTCGACAAAGCCCGCTCCCGGGAAACCGGCGGCAGTGGTCTGGGGCTGGCGATCGTGAAGCACGCACTCAGCCATCATGATTCTTTCCTGGAAATTGAAAGTGTGGTCGGGCAGGGCAGTACCTTTTCCTTTACCCTGCCGCAACGGCTGACATCGAAAGCGGCCTGAAACCGCAAGGCCGGGATGGAAAGTCCCGGCACAGAATTTTGGTAAACCGTGGTAACCCGATGACGGGTGGAGGCATCAGAGCAGTACATGAAACACAGAGGTTGGGGATTGAGAGGTATTCTGGGCGGGCTGTTATGCAGTGTGCTGATCATCGGGCAGGCAATGGCAGAGAGCCAGAGCGGGCTTTTATCTGAATCGAACACAGCATTGTCGCCGTATCAGAGTGTGCAAGGTGTGACGGGAACACTGAACTCAGTCGGATCGGATACTTTTGCCAATCTGATGACCTACTGGTCTGAAGCTTTTATGCATCTCTATCCGACGGTACATGTGCAGGTGCAGGCTGCGGGTTCATCAACGGCCCCGACAGCACTGACAGAAGCCACCGCTCAGCTGGGCCCGATGAGCCGTCCCATGAAAACCCGTGAAATTGCGGCGTTTGAGCATAATTACGGCTATCCGCCGACAGCAGTGCGGGTTGCAATTGATGCACTGGCGGTTTTTGTTCACGAAGACAACCCATTGCCCGGTCTCCGATTCCGGCAGCTGGATGCCGTGTTTTCCCGGACGCTGCGTTGCGGTGCTAACCAGTCTGTCACACACTGGGGTCAGCTGGGGCTGACAGGCCGCTGGACTCAGCGGGATATTCAGCGGTTCGGGCGAAATTCGGTTTCCGGTACTTATGGTTACTTCAAACAAAAAGCATTGTGTAACGGGGATTTTCGGCAGGATGTGAATGAACAGCCTGGCTCTGCTTCCGTAGTGCAGTCGGTATCGACGTCGTTAAATGCAATTGGTTATTCGGGGATTGGTTACCGGACGACAGGGATCCGGGCGATTCCGATTGCGCAGGGGGACGGGCCTTTTGTTGCTGCCACCAAGGAAAACGTGGCAAACGGCAGTTATCCGCTGGCCCGCTATCTTTATATCTATATTAATAAAGTCCCGGGCAAGCCGTTGCCAAAACCTGAAGCAGAATTTCTGCGCTTTGTGCTGTCTCAGCAGGGGCAGCAGATGGTTGATAAAGACGGTTATGTGTCGTTACCACCGGCGGTGGTAGCCAGAGAACTGGCAGCACTGGGGCTGGATTAATTCAGCACACAGAAAAAAAGCGGCTTTTCAGCCGCTTTTTTTGATGGGTTAGTCCAATTCCTCAAGCGGATTGATCACAAGCTCCCAGCCGGCTTTTCGCCAGTAGTCCTGCTCTTTGGTCAGATCGGCGGCCAGCAGGCGGTTGTTGGTCTGCCAGCCATCGGGCAGGCTGAGCAGCCACTTTTCTTTATCCGCGGTCAGAACCATGGAAGGCAACGCTTCGTCAGTCCGCTGACCATGCAGGGCGACGGCCAGCCGTAACGCCCGGATCATCGGGTAGAGGTGCTTGCGTTTATAAATGCTCAGCTCGGGCATTTCGTCGAGTTTGAGTGATTTACGCTGAAAGCGGACTAAAGTTGCCAGAACGGTCTGCTCTTCCAGGTTGAAGCCCGGCATGGTGCTGTGACGCAGCAGATATGCGGAATGGCGGTGAAAGCCCGGATAACTGATGCTGAGTCCGACTTCGTGGAGCTGGGCTCCCCAGCTCAGTAAAGCGGCCAGCTCGGTGTGGGTGCCATTTGAGGTTGCCTGACGGTAGATCTGTTCAGCGGTATCCCGGACTCTGTTGGCCTGATCAATATCCACATTGTACTGAGTGGCCATGGCGATGGCTGTCCGGCTGCGGATATCACTGTGGCGAAACCGCTCTTCCATCTCATAGAGCAGACCTTCGCGCAATGCCCCATCAGAAAAAACCATACTCTCGATCTTCAGTGCACTGAAGACGGCACTCAGAATGGCGACTCCGGCTGCAAAGACGGGTTTTCGGTCATCCGTAAGCCCCGGCAGTGCCAGTTCATCACTGTGTTTGCAGGCTGTGACCAGTTTGACGACCTCTTCCAGTCGTTCTTTGGTAATGATGCCATCAGCATGACCCTGTGCGATGATCACTTCACGAATGGCTTTGATGGTGCCGGAGGCGCCAATGGCGGCTTCCCAGCCCAGTTTTTTGTACTGGCTGGCGATGCTTTCCATTTTCTGCAGCGCGGCCATCTGGGCATTCGCCATGGCTTTGGCGGAAATTTTTCCTTCGGGGAAGTAGTGCAGATTGTAACTGACACAGCCCATATGCTTGCTGTATTGCAGCTTGGGTTCAAATCCCTCACCGATAATCAGTTCAGTACTGCCGCCTCCGATATCCACGACCAGCTTCTGGCCGGGTTCATGCTGGGTATGGGCGACACCCAGAAAAATCAGCCGGGCTTCTTCGGTTCCCGGAATGATTTCAATCGGGTAAGGCAGGACACTTTCTGCCCGCATCAGGAAGACCTGGGCATTCCGGGCCTGGCGCAGGGTATAGGTGGCGGCAATACGGACATTTTCCGGGTCAAACCCCTGAATCCGTTCGGCAAACATCGCCAGACAACTCAGGCCGCGCTGAATGGCGGCCTGATCCAATTCCATGTTGTCATTCAGGCCGTCAGCCAGATGCACACGCTGTTTGTGGCGGCTGACGATCTGCAGGCTGTGGCCGACCACCCGGGCCACCACCATATGGAAGCTGTTGGAGCCCATATCGATGGCTGCGATTTCTCGGGGACGATCGATCTCTATCATGCGGCGTTTTCGTTATTCTCAGTAATGACGTCTTCAGCCTTCTGGCTGGCCTGTTTTTGCAGTTTTTTCTCTGATTGCTTCAGGTAATCGTAAATTTCAATCTGAGAGCGGATCTTGCGTTTGTTTCCGCGCGGCACGTACTCGTTGCCCATGGTTTTATCCAGCACCCGGGCTTTCACCGTATCGGAAAACTGGATGTTCAGAATATCAATGATCTTCTGTTTCAGTTCGGGCTGACGGATCGGGCAGCCGACTTCGATCCGGTTGTCGATGTTCCGGGTCATCCAGTCGGCGGATGAAATATAAATCTCCGGATCGCCATTGTTCTCAAAGACCATGACGCGCGGATGCTCCAGGAAGCGATCGACGATACTGATGATTTTAATGTTATCGCTGACGCCCGGGATATCCGGTACCAGAGAGCACATACCGCGGATGATCATATTGATCTTCACACCGGCGCTGCTGGCCTGATACAAGCGGTTAATCAGCCCTTTATCCACCAGGTTATTTATCTTCAGTGTAATGCCCGATGGCAGTTTTTGCTTGGCATTGGCAATTTCATTGTCGATCAGTTCGTACATCCGGCTGCGGGAGTTCCTGGGCGACACGATTAACTGATTGAATTTCACCGGACGATAAGGGTTCTGAATAAAACTGAACACCTGGCGGACTTCATTGGTCAGTTCAGGATCAGCGGTGAAGAGCGAAAAGTCGGTATAAATACGGGCGGTTTTCTCGTGGAAGTTGCCGGTTCCGACATGGGCATACCGGACGATCGCATCGTCTTCCTGACGCGTCACCAGACATAACTTCGAGTGTATTTTCAGCCCCGGAACACCGAATACGACACGCACATCTGATTCAGTCAGGCGTCTGGCCCACTCAATATTCGCTTCTTCATCAAAACGGGCCTGCAGTTCGACCACGACCGTGACTTGTTTACCGTTGTTGGCGGCGTCAATCATGGAATCGATGATGCGAGAATTTTTCGCGACCCGGTAAATGTTGATGTGGATACTGCGGACCTTGGGGTCAAATGCGGCCTGACGGACAAATTCCGTCATGTGGTTAAAGGTGTGATAAGGGTAATACAGCAGAATATCCTGCGCCTTAATCGCCTCGAACGCATTGCGAGCACTGATAAACGGGTAACTTTCAAGTGGCGGGAGTGGCTTGTTCTCCAGATACTTACGGCCGATATTCGGGAAACTGATGAAGTCCTTGAAGTTATGATAACGGCCACCCGGAATGATACTGTCATAGCTGGAAACCTTGAGCAGATGGCACAGCTTTTCAATCATTTCACCCGGCATATCCCGCTGATACACAAAGCGAACCGGCATGGCCGTCAGACGCTGATTCAGACCTTCTGACATCTGCTCCAGAAGACTGTGATCAACTTCCTGACTGAGATCGTATTCAGCGTCCCGGGTCATTTTCATCGAGTAAGCAGACAGGCTGTCGTATTCGAAGAAACCACTGAAAATGTCATCCAGACAGAGCCGGATAATGTTATCCAGAAGAATCAGTGTTTTCCGGTTTTTCCCTTTCGCTTCAGGAACTTTGATGAATCGGGGTAATTGATCTGTCGGTATTTCCACCAGTGCATACTGGCTGGATTCGCCCTGTTTCATGTCAATTGCCAGATAAGAATATTCATCTTTCAGAAACTGCAGCAGCTCAATATCGTCTGTAAGCAGAATCGGGGTGACATGCGGCAGAATCGTGTTGCGAAAATACCGTTTCAGCCATTCGGTCTGGTTTTCATCAATTTGCTGTTCATTGACCAGAAAAATATTGCGCCGGGCCATTTCCAGCAGGATTTCGTTATACAGGGTATCGAAATCCTGATTCATTTTGAGGACCCGGCTTTGAATCTTACTCAGCAGATGCTTGGCATTGTCATCGCCGCCACGCTCCTGGCTGATGAGAATGCGCCGTTTTACATCTGCGAAGCGAACTTTATAAAACTCATCCGTGTTGCTGGAAAAAATGCCCAGAAAACGGACGCGTTCAATCAGGGGAACGGACTTGTCCGCCGCTTCCTGCAGGACACGTTCGTTGAATGACAACCAGCTAAGTTCTTTGTCAATATACAGCGGTTCAGTACTCATAGTTTTCCTAACAAGAGCAATTAATGGACTTCTATACCCTCGGGTTCCTCAAAATCGATGGTCAGATCATCGGCCAGACTTTCCAGTTGTTGCTGGACCGTGGCAACCGTGAGTGTTGCAGGGATCTCGAGTTCGAACCACGCGGTGAAAATGGGATATCCCCAGTTGGGCGCACTGTGGGTATCCGTTTTCAGTTTATGGATGTTGATACCAAGCTCGCTCAGGCGGGTTGTGACCTCTTTGACAATGCCGGGACGGTCATTGCCGGTGACGGTCAGTGCCTGTAGCTGTTTGGGGGCCGGTGGGGTGTGGCTGTCTTCAGCAATATGAATGTTCAGCCCATCCAGTTTTGACATGGCCTGACGCAGCGATTTAACCGATTCTTCGGGGACATCCACCTGGAGGATCCCAGCGAACTGTCCGGCCAGCTTGCTCATGCTGCTGCCCAGCCAGTTTCCATGATGTTTGTAGACGGTATCAGATAAAGATCCGACTAACCCCGGGCGATCCTGGCCGATGACAGTGATAACAAGATGTTTCATGTCGCGTCTCCTTCTGGTAGCGGTTCAATTCATTATCTGACCACCCTCAGTTTATGTCCAGACAGGATATGCATTGAGTTCCCAGAATCAGGCTGCCGTCATAAAGCCTTCAGATTATTCATTTTTTGTGACAATTTGATGTCAACCTTCTAACTGCTGCACAGTTTCATCCGACAAATGAAAAACTTACCGCAGGTGTAATATAATTGTCATCTTGCAGACATATACTTTGTCAGTTTGTAATTTTCATGGGGTGAGAATGGCAGATGCCGGTGCATTTTTGACGAACGATAGCCGTCGCCGTCAGCTGAAAGACAGGGTGGCGCGTTTTAGTGTGATTGCCGGTGGAATTTCTGTCCTTCTGACTCTGGTTCTGATCTTTTTCTATCTGCTCTATGTGATCGTGCCAGTTTTTTCGCCAGCCCGGATCACATCTCTTCAGTCATTCACCGTGCCTTTGTCCGGTACGCAGGCTGTGCGTCTGAACGAGCAGAATACCTACGCCTTTCATTTTTCATCGGACGGACAGGTCAGTCTGGTATCGCTCGCCCATGCGGCGCATCCGGATACCCGTAAACATATATCCGTCATGGATCACCCGGTCAGTTTTGCTGCGGCATTGCCCCATGAGAACGTCTATGTGTATGGGAACGAGACTGGCGGGGTCAGTGTTATCAAGCCCTTGATCCGTCAGGGCGGTCTGAGTGTTTCTTATCCGTTGGATCAGGCATATATCCAGTTAGATCCTGAGCGTCAGCCCTTAGACCGGCTGGCTGTGTCTGTCCGGAATGAAACAGCAACACTGATCGGGCTGACCCGGGATCAGCGTCTGGTTGCGCTGACCTACCATCGCAGCCATGGACTGAATCCCGGGAACGATGCCTGGCAGGAACAAAGGGTGACGATGCCGGAAATCCCGGATGCCGTCACTGAAATGATTGCCACACCTGACGGCCGCACACTCTATGTGCTGGCGGGACGGCAGGTGCTGGCCATTGATTTACAGTCACTTCAGGCCCGGATCCGTCTGCGGCAGGATGTTGGTCCGGAAGATGCCGCGCCCGTTGCGATGACGGCCCTGTCCGGGGCGAATTCCCTGTTGATTACCGGCGCTGACGGCCGGGTGACCCAGTGGTTTGAAGTGGTGAAAGACGGGCAGCGTCAGTTGGTTTCGGCGCGAACCTTTGACGCGGAAGGCGGCGCGTTCAACCGTCTGGTGCCCGAATATTACCGGAAAGGTTTTTTTGCCCTGCAGGATGACGGGCTACTGAAGGTGTTTTTCACCTCGGACAACCTGGCACCGGTGCTGAGCCAGTCTCTGTTCAGTCAGGTGCCGGATCAGATGGTGGTTTCATCCCGTGCGGATCGCTTGCTCGCGATTACCGGTGAGCAATGGCAGCTGTTTCGCGTTGACAATCCTTATCCGGAGGTCAGCGTCAGCAGTTTATGGCAGAAGGTCTGGTATGAAGGTTATCCGGAGCCGGACTATGTCTGGCAGTCGACGTCAGCGTCTGATGAAGCAGAACCCAAACTGAGCCTGATGCCGATTGTATTTGGGACACTGAAAGCGGCGTTTTATGCGCTGTGTTTCGCCATTCCGCTGGCACTGGCTGGTGCGGTTTATACGGCGTATTTCATGTCCACGAAAATGCGCCGGGTGGTGAAGCCGACGGTTGAGATTATGGAAGCGTTACCGACGGTGATTCTGGGATTTCTGGCAGGGATCTGGCTAGCGCCTATTGTGGAAAATCACCTGATCGGTATTGTTCTGAGTCTGGTGTTCTTACCGCTGGCGATGATGGGAGTCGGGCTGGGATGGGCGATGCTGCCCGGCGGCTGGCACCGGCGGATCCCGACCGGGATGCATATTTTGCTTTTGATGCCGGTGTCTGTGCTTGCGGTTTATCTGTGTTTTTCGCTCAGCCCCTGGATTGAGCAGGCTTTTTTTGCCGGCGATATTCGCAGTTATCTGACCAATGTCTGGGGAATCGGATACGACCAGCGGAATGCGCTGGTGGTCGGGATTGCCATGGGATTTGCGGTGATCCCGACGATCTTCACGATAGCTGAAGATGCGATTTATTCTGTGCCTTCACATCTGAGTCATGGCTCGCTGGCACTGGGAGGAACGCCCTGGCAGACCCTGACCCGCGTGGTCCTGCTGACGGCAAGTCCCGGGATCTTCTCGGCGGTCATGATGGGGCTGGGTCGTGCGGTCGGTGAGACGATGATTGTCCTGATGGCGACAGGCAATACGCCGCTGATGGACTGGAATGTGCTGGAAGGCTTACGGACGCTGTCAGCGACGATTGCGATTGAAATGCCGGAATCAGAAGTTGGCAGTGCCCATTACCGTGTGCTCTTTCTGGCGGCTTTTGTGTTGTTTGTCTTTACTTTTTTCTTCAATACCCTGGCAGAGATTGTCCGGCAGCGACTGCGTGAGAAATACAAGTCGCTGTGACGGCGGGGGAAAGGCTGAGTTGCAGAATCAATGTTGAAATGGATGCGTTCCGGATCGCCCTGGATCTGGCTGACTGCAGGCTCGGTCAGTTTAAGTCTGCTGGCGGTACTGGGACTATTACTGATGATTGGCTGGAAGGGATTGAGCTACTTCTGGCCGGCACCTGTGTACCAGTTTTCGGTCAGCATGGCTGACCGGGAGCAGGTCGTGCTGGGTGAAATTTATGAAACCAGAGCTGTGCCGCGTCAGCAACTGCTGGAAGCCGGGTATTCGCTGCAGGGAAACGACAGCCCGACGATTGATCGCTATCTGATTAAAACCGGAAACCGGGAACTGGCAGAGCTGGATTTCGTAACCGTGCTGGCAACCCAGATCCAGTCGCAAACCGTCGCCCACGGGGTGGCGGTGATGGACCGGGTGAGAAACGGTAAGTTTTACGGTTACCCGCAGGCGGTTTTAGACGGCAGTACCCGGCATGAGGTTTCTTCACTGGCGTCGCTGGGAACATGGCTGACAGAAGCGGAAGTCATGCGCGAGGCCATTCGGGAGCTGAACGACAGTCAGTATATTCCGCTGTACCGGCAACTGGCCGGGATGAAAAATCAGCGTGGTCAGACGGCTCCGGAAACCTCGCGTCAGGCACTGCAGTCACAGCTTGAAAATGTTGAGCAACAGCTAAAGCAGATGAAGCAAAAGCTGGATGGGCAGGCACTGCTGGTCAGAGATGCACAAGGGCAGACAGTCCGGATTCCGCTGGCTGAAATTTTGTATCTCTGGTATCCCAACGATATGAAGTTCAGCGAAAAGGTCGCGCACTGGGGGCGCCAGGTCGGACACTTTGTGACCGATGCGCCTCGTGAAGCCAATACGGAAGGCGGTGTGTTTCCTGCTATTTTCGGCACCGTGCTGATGGTATTACTGATGAGTGTTATCGTGACGCCATTAGGGGTACTGGCCGCGATATACTTACATGAATACGCTGAGCAGAACCGGTTTACCCGTCTGATTCGGGTGGCGGTTATCAATCTGGCGGGTGTTCCGTCGATTGTGTACGGAGTTTTTGGTCTCGGCTTTTTTGTTTATATGATTGGCGGCACGATTGATGAGATTTTCTTTTCCGATCAGCTGCCTTCCCCGACTTTCGGAACGCCGGGCATTTTATGGTCGGCACTGACACTGGCGATTTTGACCCTGCCCGTGGTGATTGTTTCTACGGAGGAGGGGCTGGCAAGGATCCCGCCTTCGATTCGCCACGGCTCGCTGGCCTTGGGGGCTACACAGGCTGAAACGTTGTGGCGCATTGTGATTCCAATGGCCAGTCCTGCCATTATGACCGGTCTGATCCTGGCGGTGGCGAGGGCTGCCGGTGAAGTTGCACCACTGATGCTGGTCGGAGTCGTGAAAATGGCGCCGTCCCTGCCGGTCGATACTCAGTTTCCGTATTTACATTTAGATCGGAAGTTCATGCATCTTGGCTACCATATTTATGATGTGGGCTTTCAAAGTCCGAATGTTGAAGCAGCCCGGCCATTGGTGTATGCCACTTCGCTGCTGCTGGTCACTGTGATTGTGGGGCTGAACCTGACCGCGATCGGGATTCGTAATCACCTGCGGGAGAAATTCCGCGATCTGGAACAATAACGAGAAGGATGTAGATGTTTTCATTCAACGCCAGTATGGACTTGCTCAAGCCAGTCGATCTGACCGCATTACCCGAGGAGAAAACTGCCCTGACCATTGATGGGCTGGATCTGTTCTATGGTCAGAAACAGGCGCTGTATCATATCGACATGAAGATTGCCAAAGGGCAGGTGACGGCTTTTATCGGTCCGTCAGGCTGCGGTAAATCGACGCTTCTTCGTTGTATTAACCGGATGAATGAACTGGTGGAAGGATGCCGGGTGGAAGGGCAGATCCTGCTGCACGGCAGAAACATCTATGATCAGGATGTGGATGTTGCCTCATTGCGCCGCCGGGTGGGAATGGTGTTTCAACGGCCGAATCCGTTTCCTAAATCGATTTATGAAAATGTGGTGTACGGCCTGCGTCTGCAGGGGGTGAAAAACACCCGGGTACTGGATGATGCGGTGGAAAACTCACTGCGTGGCGCGGCTTTGTGGGACGAAGTCAAAGATCGGTTGCATGAAAATGCCTTTGGTCTGTCGGGGGGGCAGCAGCAGCGGCTGGTGATCGCCCGTGCAATTGCGATTGAGCCCGAAGTGATTCTGCTGGATGAGCCAACGTCGGCGCTAGACCCGATATCGACCCTGACCATTGAAGAGCTGATTAACGATCTCAAGAAAAAGTACACGGTGATTATCGTGACGCATAACATGCAGCAGGCTGCCCGGGTCTCGGACAATACCGCCTTTATGCACATGGGAGAGCTGGTGGAATATGCGTCTACCAATGATATTTTCACCACCCCGAAAGAGAAACGCACAGAAGATTACATTACTGGCCGGTACGGCTGAGGAGTTACAGATTGGATAATTTGAGTCTTAGCCGTCATATCTCCGGCCAGTTTAACGCAGAACTGGAAAGTATCCGCTCTCATGTGCTGGCGATGGGCGGACTGGTTGAGCAGCAACTGACGGATGCCCTGAAAGCTATGCACAAGCAGGATGTGGATCTGGCACGTCGGGTGATTAAGGACGATCACAAGGTCAATGCGATGGAGGTCGCGATTGATGAGGCCTGTACCCGGATCATTGCCAAGCGACAGCCGACAGCCAGTGATCTGCGTCTGGTGATTGCCATCATCAAAACCATTACGGATCTGGAGCGGATCGGGGATGTTGCGGAAAGCATTGCTAAAGTCGCTCTGGAAAACTTTACCAACAAGCAGTACAACCTGCTGGTATCACTGGAAGCACTGGGTCAGCATGCCGCCCGTATGCTGCATGAGGTACTGGATGCTTTTGCCCGGATGGATGTGAAAGCCGCGATCCGTGTTTATCAGGAAGACGACCGGATTGATAAGGAATATGAAGCGATCATTCGTCAGCTGATGACTTATATGATGGAAGATCCGCGTTCGATTCCGAATGTGCTGCAGGTGATGTGGTCAGCCCGGTCCATTGAGCGGGTCGGTGACCGGTGTCAGAACATCTGTGAGTACATTATTTATTTTGTGAAAGGGAAGGATATTCGTCATACCAGCCCGCAGGAAATGGAAAATTTTCTCGACAGTCATCGCTGAACAACAGGGAGCCAGAAGGCTCCCTGTTTGTCTGATAAGTCACTAGTCACCATTTTTATCAAAACGGTCAGGCACGAACGTCTGTTCATCCATCGGCGGACGAGAATAACCTTCCTGATTGATCTCCGGCAGCACGACTTCAGGGTACTCAATGTCTTCGTAAGGGATCTGGCTCAGCATGTGGGATATGCAGTTGATACGGGCTTTTTTCTTATCATCGCTGTCGACCACCCACCAGGGACTTTGTTTGGTATCGGTATGGGCAAACATCTTGTCTTTGGCCGCTGAATAGTCTGCCCAGCGGGAACGGGATTCCAGATCCATCGGGCTGAACTTCCAGCGTTTGATGGGCGTGTTGATCCGCTCCAGAAAGCGTTTCTCCTGTTCTTCATCGGAAACTGAAAACCAATATTTGATTAAGATGATGCCAGAGCGTTGCAACATGCGTTCGAATTCAGGGCACGCCAGCAGAAACTCTTCGTACTCCTCGCCGGTACAAAAGCCCATCACCTTTTCGACGCCAGCCCGGTTGTACCAGCTTCGGTCGAACAGGACGATCTCACCCGCGGCAGGAAGTTGCTCGACATACCGCTGAAAATACCACTGGGAACGTTCTTTTTCTGTTGGCTTGGGTAAAGCGACGACCCGGCACACACGCGGGTTGAGCTTTTCCGTGATCCGCTTGATGGTGCCGCCTTTGCCCGCAGCATCCCGGCCTTCAAATATCACCACAATGCGCAAGCCTTCCTGCTTGACCCATTCCTGGCATTTCACCAGCTCGATTTGGAGAAGTTCGAGCGCCTCATCATAATCTTTCTTTTTCAATTTCTTACTTAAATCAAAACTACTCATATCTTACTCCGTTTTTATGGAACGGTGTGCACAGTTACTGGTATCATCCCGGCTGACTTTTATTGTTTCAAGTGCATATGTTTCAAAATGTTGCATCAAGCATAAGAGATACTGAAAGTAATATTCCGGTGAACTGTTTTTATCTGGCAATTGCTTGATTTTATATCAGTTCCAGCATTTTTCGGGACAAAGTGAGTAATGATGAAAACGCTCAAAAATTCAAGGGTAGTAAAATGAAGACGTTAGCAATTGGAGCGCTTGTATGTTTGTTTTTAGCTGGCTGTGGCGGCGATAAAAATAACCATTTTTCAGCCAGACAACAGTTAATTGAGCAAAATTGCCCTGACAACATGACCTGTGATTTTCTGCAGGTTCCTAAGGATTACTCACAGCCGGACGGGGATATGGTCGACATATTTTATGGTGTCCACCCTGCGCGCAATCCTGCTGAACGTATCGGCGCTTTGCTGATGAACTTTGGCGGGCCAGGAGCCGAAGCCGTTCAAAGTGCCGCTGACATGGCTGAGAGATTATTCCCTGCTGAAATTTTAGACCGGTTTGATATTGTCGGGATCGATCCAAGAGGGGCTGGTCTCAGTGCGTTCGCTGATTCGTTAACGCAATGTGCGGTTGCTGAATACAATGAAACCGGAAATTGTGAGAATACTTTCAG
The DNA here is from genome assembly GCF_036409375.1 of Photobacterium sp. 53610. NCBI lineage: Bacteria > Pseudomonadati > Pseudomonadota > Gammaproteobacteria > Vibrionales > Vibrionaceae > Photobacterium > Photobacterium sp. 53610. The sequence continues at coordinate 415,564 of NZ_JAXOFS010000003.1, forward strand.
ACAAATTGCGCCGTTTCTTGGCAGTAATTCTGTGGTTCATGATATTGACAGGCTTCGTGAAAAACTTGGTGATGAAAAGCTAACGTTCCTTGGGTATTCATACGGAACGCGTTTGGGAGCCTTGTATGCCAATACTTTCCCGGAGCGTGTTCGTGCCATCGTGCTGGATTCCCCGATGTCTCCTTCTCTGGCGAATAATATTGAAATCAGATTAGGTAATGCAGCCGGTTACGAGAAAATTGCCGCGTATCGGTTAGATTATAAGAATTTTCCGGACCGCGATGCCCGGTATCGTACCGTCATGGAAGCAGCGTTCGTCAATGGTAGCTATGCAGCTCTTGACGGAAATCTGGATAAAGAGAAAGTGGCTCAGGCGATGAACGCAACGGTGGCCAGAGAATCTGAGAATGAGTGGCAGATAATCAATTTCTCGCTGAGAAGCTTATTGGATGAAGATAAAAGGCGATCGCTGATCTTGGATTTAGCCTGGCTGCGTCGTAATAACCAATACTCACGACTAGCGGCGGATGATCTCCGGGACAGTGCCTTGTTCCAGGCTGTTGTTTGTACCGATGAAAGGATCCCATTGTCAAATAGTGAGATTTTATCCTCTCAATACCGTTATGAAGATGCTTCAGCGTTGTATGGTAAATTAACCCATGAAGAAACAGCTGAACTTTGTCTGGGATGGCAAGCCCAGCGGGATCCGGTTGCGGATATGTCTGATCTGGGTTTGAAGTTAAATGGCCAGCAAATATTAGTCATTGGGGGCCAGTATGACCCGGCTACACCATATACCTGGGCGCAGGAAATGGTGCAGGCACTCGGAAATTCAGCGAGCTTCCTGACGATGCATGACTATGTGAATCATGGCTTTAGTTACAGCGATAACACGTGTATTGATCAGGCCACCACAAGTTATCTGATCAATCCGGAAGACAAAATTTCGGATCGAGAGTGCTCGCGATACATCTGGTTTTCAGAGCGGTTTGGTAATCAGCCGAGGGTTCCTCATCCGGTTGATAAGATTAAAGGTTTTTAAATCACAGGCCTGCCAGATTGCAGGCCTTTTTTTGTTTGTCTTTGGCTGTCTATCTGAGTGCTTTGCGCACCGCCGCTATTTTCTCGCAGTCGGTGACCGGTATAGAAAAGTCATCCACGTCCTGACTTCCCATTTGGGCTTCTGAGGCAAGATGAGTCATCTGACTTGGCCGTGTTGTCTTACCGGACAGGTGTAACTCTTTGACGCCGGTTCGGGACAGAATCTGTGAGGCGTTGTCGGCTGTGACGCCGGCGCCGGCCATAATGCTGAGTCGGTTGCCGCAGTAGCGGACCATGTCTGCCAGTGTTTCAGCACCTTCCAGAGCCGATGCCTTCAGGCCGGATGTCAGTACGCGCTCACATCCGGCATTCATCAGGCTGTCCAGTGCTTCACGGTAGTCGGTACACTGATCAATGGCGCGGTGGAAGGTCACGCCCAGTCCGTTTGCAGCTTGCATCAGTGCAGCGAGCTGGTTCGTATCGACCCGGCCATCCGGTGTTAACACGCCGAGTACCACGCCTTGTAAACCTGCCTGTCTGGCTGCATGAATATCGGCCAGCATGATTTCCATGTCTTCGCCGGAAAACAAAAAGTCGCCTTGTCGCGGCCGGATCATGGCGTAGACAGGCACAGTCGACAGGCGTGCAGCCTGACGCATGAAGCCGGCACTTGGGGTGAGTCCGCCGAGTGAAAGAGATGAGCAGAGTTCGATGCGGGTTGCGCCACCTTGTTGTGCGGCATGAAGTGATTCAATGTTATCAATACAGACTTCAAGGTGAGTCAGCGGGAATGAGGTCATGAGACAGCCTTTCGCAATAAAATCCGGGTCGAGTGTAATCGGAGATGATGCAGGTGTCGAAGAGTGGGATCAACAAGTGTTGCGCAGACAGAAAAATAAGCCCGGCACAAAGGCCGGGCTGAGCAATTTAGTGCAAGGCAAGCATTACAGGTCTGCAGTGTGCTCAGACAGGTAAGCAGCAACGCCTTTAGGAGAAGCGTCCATACCCGCTTTACCTTCTTCCCATTGTGCCGGGCAAACTTCACCGTTCTTCTGGTGGAAGTTCAGAGCGTCAACCATACGCAGCATCTCGTCGATGTTACGGCCCAGTGGCAGGTCGTTCACAACTTGGTGACGAACAACACCTTCTTCGTCAATCAGGAAAGAACCACGGAAAGCAACACCAGCTTCAGGGTGCTCAACGTCGTATGCTTTACAGATTTCGTGCTTCACGTCAGCAATCAGAGGGTATTTCACCTGGCCGATACCGCCGTTCTCAACAGCAGTGTTACGCCATGCGTTGTGAGAGAACTGAGAATCGATCGATACACCGATAACTTCAACGCCTTTCGCTTGGAAGTCAGCGAAACGTTTGTCGAAAGCAATCAGTTCAGAAGGACATACGAAAGTGAAGTCCAGTGGGTAGAAGAATACAACCGCTTTTTTACCTTCAGTGAACTGCTTGAAGTTGAAGTTTTCAACGATTTCACCGTTACCCAGAACTGCAGCAGCTGTGAAATCTGGTGCTTGACGACCTACTAGTACCATGTTGGTGCTCCTAATATTGGAATGATTACCACCCCCAAAGGGCAGTCCCTGATAAAACAGGACACACTATAGCGAAAGTGCTACATTGAAAAAAGTGGAATAAATAGATTATTACAATCGAAAAATACGATGAGCAAATTTCCCTCGCTTAAACAGCTTCATTATCTGGTTACACTCTATGAAACCCGCCATTTTGGCGAAGCGGCCAAACAATGCTTTGTCAGTCAGTCGACTTTAAGTTCCGGTATTCAGAATCTTGAGGATCTGATCGGCTGCCAGCTGATTGAACGGGATAACAAAGCGCTGGTTTTTACCGCGACCGGGGAAGAAGTGGTGGTCCGCAGCCGTGAACTGCTGGCACGAACCCAGGACATGATGGAACTCACCAAAAGCGGCGACGATACCATGGCCGGACAGGTCCGGCTGGGATGTATTCCGACGATCGCTCCTTTCCTGCTGGGCGATCTGGTTCAGGCGGTCAACCGGCGTTACCCGCAGCTTCATCTTTTGTTGCGAGAAGACACCACGGATAATTTGCTCAGTGCTTTGCGCAATGGCGATATGGATGTCCTGATTCTGGCGCTGCCGGTTGAAATCAGTGGTATGCACAGCCAGGTTGTGGGTCGGGATCCGTTCAAAATGGTGCTCAGCAAAACACAGGCTTCTCAGGTGACGGCCCCGTTACGATATGCAGATTTACCCGACGAATCTGTCTTTTTACTTGAAAAAGAGCACTGCCTGACCGGTCATGCTGTCTCAGCTTGTCAGTTAACCAGTAAAGAAAAAATTAATCCCTTCACGGCCACCAGTCTTCATACACTGGTTCAGATGGTGTCGAACGGCTTAGGTTCGACATTCATTCCCCAGATGGCCATCAAACATGGTTTGGTTGATAACCCGGATCTGGTGATACTGGATCCGCCCGGCCAAGCCGCATTTCGGGAAATTGGTCTGGTCTGGCGGCCCACGTCGAGCCGAATTTCCACTTTTCAGAGCCTCGCAGAGATAGTCGCAGCCCTGCTTTAATCACATTCAGGATGCCCGGCAGAGATATTTTTATTTTTTGGTGAAATATTCTGCCGATCCTCAGTTCCTGTGAATCTTTGTTCTGTTGCGTATTTTTCGCAAGTGATTCATTTTGTAGGTTTTTTTTGTTTCGCTCAAAAAAACAATTCTGTTTTCCGCGGCTTTAAACCTCTCCTGAGTGTATGACTCTCCAAATTCTCGACTATAAATGTATTTAGATTGAGTGGCTTGCAATCATTTCATGCTCACCTTTTTGTTTAAAACGTATTTTTCAAACTTGTTGCTATTGAGTGGTTTGGTAATTTAATTACGTAATATGTGACATTTTTCCTTGTTCCGCAGTAAGGCGGGGAAAAACCGAATATATCGTTCAAACCTGTTTTAATTTAGTGTTTTGAGTAATAACTCTATTTCATTTAATTTATTGATTTTATTGAGTTCGTTTTGTTTTTGTATCTTTCTTGTTTTTCTGGATGTTTGCCATTGATGATTTATTCAGGCAACGTATAGACCATGTTTACGCCAAAGGTGGTCTAAGATAAACATCAGCTGTTCGAATTTCAGGTGGTTATTTAGTTACATTTGGTCGTTTTGATGTAAGTGGGGAGTTTACATGGATATGGAAAATCAATATCAGTTTGGTCAACTGACCCTGACGGCACTGTCAGAAGCACAACGCGATATTCTGAGTGATGAGGCAGTGTCTTTTGTTGAAAAACTGGTGACCCGATTTGCTGCCCGTGTGCCGGAACTGCTGGCGGCACGTGAAGCGCGTCAGCAGGCGATTGACGGCGGACAGCTGCCGGATTTCCTGCCTGAAACTCAAAACATCCGTGAAGGTGACTGGACCATTCAGAATATCCCGGCCGATTTGCTGGATCGCCGGGTTGAAATTACCGGTCCCGTTGATCGAAAAATGGTGATCAATGCCCTGAATGCGAATGTCAAAGTGTTCATGGCTGATTTTGAAGATTCATTTGCGCCCGCCTGGAGTGCGGTTATCGACGGGCAGCGCAACCTGCACGATGCAGTGAATCGCACCATCAGTTACACCCAGCCTGAAACAGGAAAGGTGTATGCCCTGAAAGACGACCCTGCGGTGCTGATCTGCCGGGTACGTGGTTTGCACCTGCCGGAAAAACACGTGTTGTGGCATGGCACGCCGATTCCCGGAGCACTGCTGGATTTCGGTCTGTACTTTTTCCATAACCACAAACAGCTTCTGGCCAATGGCAGCGGTCCTTATTTCTACGTGCCAAAGCTTCAGGCATATCAGGAAGCGGCCTGGTGGAGTGATGTCTTCAGTTTTGCGGAAGATGAGCTGGGTCTGTCCCGCGGCACGATTAAAGCGACGGTGCTGATTGAAACCTTACCTGCAGTGTTCGAGATGCATGAAATTCTGCACAGTCTGAAAGAACACATTGTGGGACTGAACTGCGGCCGCTGGGATTACATCTTCAGTTATATCAAGACATTGAGAAATCATCCGGACCGTATTCTGCCGGACCGCCAAGTCGTGACCATGGACAAGCCGTTTCTTAATGCCTATTCGCGTCTGCTGGTGAAAACCTGTCACCGCCGCGGTGCGTTTGCCATGGGGGGAATGGCGGCTTTCATTCCATCCAGAGATCCGGAGCAAAATGCCTGGGTTCTGAACAAAATTCAGACGGACAAAGCACTTGAAGCCCAAAACGGTCACGACGGAACCTGGGTGGCGCATCCGGGGCTGGCTGATACCGCCCGTGCAGTTTTCGATGCCTGTCTGGGTGACCGGAAGAACCAGCTGGATGTGACCCGGGACAGCGATGCACCAATCACGGCGGCTGAGCTGCTGGCCCCTTGCGATGGCGAGCGGACGGAAGACGGCATGCGCCACAATATTCGCGTGGCTGTTCAATATATTGAGGCCTGGATTTCCGGAAATGGTTGTGTGCCGATTTACGGTCTGATGGAAGATGCGGCGACTGCAGAAATCTCCCGTGCATCAATCTGGCAGTGGATCAAACACGGCAAGACATTAAGCAATGGTCAGGTTGTGACTAAAGCACTGTTTGAGCAGATGCTGGCTGAAGAGATGCAGGTACTGTCGCAGGAAATCGGCGCTGAGCGTTTCCGGCAAGGACGCTATCAGGAAGCGGCCGCGATGATGGCCCGGTTAACGACCAGCGATGAACTCGTGACCTTCCTGACGCTGCCCGGTTACGAATACCTGGAATAGCCGTTGCGAGACTGAAAAACGCAACGCCAAGGAACATAAAACAAAAAGCACTGTGTGCAATTGCCTCTGTCCGGCCTGGCCGGGCAGGGGAAGCCCAAGAAAACCCATTGAAAACTGAACCGCAGAACCTCCAGATTTTGCGAACTATCGTCACATAATACGAGGGATTTATTATGACTCTGACTCGCCAGCAACAGATTGAAGCCATTGAAAAGGACTGGGCTGAGAATCCGCGTTGGAAAAACGTGAAGCGTACTTATACAGCGGAGGATGTGGTGAACCTGCGTGGTTCGGTCGTCCCGGCGAACACACTGGCACAACGCGGTGCTGACAAGTTGTGGGATCTGGTGAACGGCTCTGCGAAGAAAGGCTATGTCAACTGCCTGGGTGCGCTGACTGGTGGCCAGGCGGTGCAGCAGGCCAAAGCCGGCATTGAAGCGATTTATCTGTCAGGCTGGCAGGTGGCGGCGGACAACAATACCGCCTCTTCGATGTACCCGGATCAGTCACTTTACCCGGTAGACTCTGTACCTGCCGTCGTGAAGCGTATCAATAATTCTTTCCGCCGTGCTGACCAGATCCAGTGGGCAAACGGCAAGAGTCCTGAAGAGGGCGGCATTGACTACTTCCTGCCGATTGTTGCGGATGCGGAAGCAGGCTTTGGTGGTGTCCTGAATGCTTATGAACTGATGCGCAGCATGATTGATGCGGGTGCAGCCGGTGTTCACTTTGAAGACCAGCTGGCTTCGGTGAAAAAATGTGGACACATGGGTGGTAAAGTTCTGGTGCCGACTCTGGAAGCGGTACAAAAACTGATTGCGGCCCGACTGGCTGCGGACGTTTCCGGAACGACAACCCTGGTGATTGCGCGTACTGATGCGAATGCAGCAGACCTGCTGACCTCTGATTGTGATGCTTACGATGCCGACTTCATCACAGGTGAGCGGACTCAGGAAGGTTTCTACCGTGTACGTGCCGGGATTGATCAGGCGATTGCCCGTGGTCTGGCTTACGCACCCTATGCTGACCTGATTTGGTGTGAAACCGCAACGCCGTGTCTGGAAGAAGCGCGTCAGTTTGCAGAGGCGATTCATGCGAAGTATCCGGATCAGCTGCTGGCTTACAACTGCTCGCCTTCTTTCAACTGGGAGAAGAATCTGGATGCAGAGACCATTGCCAAGTTCCAGCAGGAACTATCGGATATGGGCTATAAGTACCAGTTCATCACGCTGGCAGGTATCCATAACATGTGGTTCAACATGTTTGAACTGGCCCATGCCTATGCGCAGGGCGAAGGGATGCGTCATTATGTCGAGAAAGTACAACGTCCGGAATTTGCTGCAGCAGAGAAGGGTTATACCTTTGTGGCACACCAGCAGGAAGTGGGAACCGGCTATTTCGACAAGATGACCAATGTGATTCAGGGCGGAAACTCTTCGGTGACTGCACTGACTGGCTCGACCGAGGAAGATCAGTTCTGAGCAGACTGATCGGATTGACCGAGCAATCTATCCTAGTTAGTCCATTTCGCAGCGGTTGCCTGCAAAGGTATTGCGATTAGCGTTATCTTCTGCTGCGTGAGGCGGGTGTACTGCCAGCCTCACCGGGATAGCACTTTAATAATGAAATTGTTATCGCCTTGGGAGCCTCCGGCTCCCCTTTTTATTTTTTGGGCAAAGCCGTTCAAGCCGGCAATTCTCACCTTGCTTTCCTTTATTTCTCAACACGTATCTGGCGGACCAGTGAATCACGGCTTTCCAGCCAGTAAGCTTTTGATGCCTGCATCAGTCTCGGATAGAGAATGAAAAAGCTCTGCTCCAGCGCCTGATAATGGTCGGAGAGAAAGGGCGGGCATTCTGTCAGCGCCTGTAATTTGGGACGTCTGATGGCCATTCTTGCCAGCGCCTGATGAATGGCTGATTCATGTTGATACTGTAATAACCATTCCTGCGCCCACATGCGACGGGTCATTTGCTGGTAGCTTTCCGGTTCCGGTTCCTGAAACTGTTCAATCTCACGTCTGGTCTGCCGGACAAACTGGGCTAGGGGTAAGTCATGGAAGACCGTCCAGTGCCGGGCCAAGTAATGGTCCCAGATCATATCGAGGGCAATGCCGCTGACCCGCCGGATCGCCGGGGGAAACTGTTGCCGCCACGCTCTGACTTCGGGCTGACTGTCGATATAGCTGTCGACAAAGCGGTGCAATTTGATCCCGGCAGCAACGTCCGGTGTATAGAAACGATATGGATCCCCCCGAACAAAGTCGGCGAGCAGGTTTCCGGTGAGGTTGCTTTGACAGTGATCGGCCAGGTGGAGATGTGCAAGAAAATTCATGGTGTTCGTCATGTGGTCGCAGGTAACTCTCATTGAAACTGTAACAGCAATTTGCGGAATAGGGCAGCACGGAAGGTCTGTCAGAAATTCGGTGTGGACCGTACAGGGCATTGCACAAAAATGCGGTATTGCGTCCAACTTTCAAACGTGGTGGCTCGAACAGCAAAAGGAAGCCGGCTTTGGCGGTTTATGTCACATCGTGACTGGAAGTTTTTTATAGACTGTTATTGAGGGTTGTTGATCTTTCGTGGTTCTTTTTTGTCCGGGGGATAATGATTGAAAGCCGGAGTGAACCTGTTGGGTCTGTTACCGCCTGGTACTGCCGTGTGGTCGGCGAATCGTGGGTCGCGAACGTGTATCACGGGGCAGGAAGAATCAGTAACTGACTGTAAAAAAGACGAATGGTTAACAGATACAGGGCGTTGCTAAATATTCTTTCGGCGGGGTAGTGAGAATGATGAAAAGAACGATATTTCAATGGGCAGCCGCCGGGATTGTGGGGGGATTGATCACGGCAAGCTGTTCTGTTTTTGCTGAGCAAAATTCTGCTCAGGAAGAGAATGCGCCTGTTGCAAGGGTGATCGGCGGGACTACAACCTACGCAGGAGAGCTGCCTTGGCAGGCACTGATTTATATTGATTACGGCCGGGACGGTAACGAAGTTTATCAGTGTGGCGGCGTGATCATTGATATGGATACTGTGCTGACAGCCGCACACTGTATGAAACATAACAATGTCGCGGCACAGTCGAACGAGGTTCTGGTCTGGGGGGGGATTACCTCAACCAGCAGCGCGACGATCGGAAACGCCCATACTGTGGCCAGTGTGACAATTCATCCAGGCTATGACGCCTCTACTTTCGTCAACGACATTGCGTTACTCCGTCTGAATACCGGCTTTTCGAGTTCAGTCCAACCCATTCAGCTTGCCACGGTCAGTGAGCAGAATCAGGCTGATTTAGCCTTCGAGAATAGCTACGTCCATGGGGGGGAGAGTCCTGAAAATTTGCTGGTATCCGGTTGGGGACGAACGTCAGCAGATCCGGATGCGGCGGTCTCTCAGGATTTGCAGCATACTTTGCTTACCGGAGTGCCTGACGATTATTGCAACAGTGTCTGGAGTAATATTAATTCAACGAATCTGGATAGCTTTGTGTGTGCGATTTCTCCTTTGCCCAATGTTGATCGGGATAGTTGCCAGGGCGATTCCGGTGGTCCGCTGGTGTGGCAGAATCCACAGGCCAGTGCTGATGCTGATTTTGGCTTACGCTTGGTCGGACTGGTCAGTTTCGGCGCCCAGTGCGCATCAGATGTACCTGCGGTGTACACGGAGGTCTCCCATTTCAGAACCTGGATTTGGACGATTACCGGCACCGGTTTTGATTTTGACCCTGATCCGGTTTTCACGAGTGATCCTTTTTCAGCGGAAAATTCAGCGCGTCTGAATAGAGAGACGTCAACTCATCAAACGGTCGGTTATGCCGGCAGCGGCGGAAGTGGCGGCAGTATGGCTCCTGGGATCCTGATCGTATTGTTTGGCTTGTTCTTTTGGCGAAGCCGCGAAAAGTCAATCAGATAACCTGCTGTTTCTTTCTCTCTGGGCCTGCTGAGCGATGATACCGTCATTGCTCTCAGGCTGTTCAGTCTACACCTTTTCCCCTTCTGCTCAGTTTCTTCTCCTGCGGTACTGTAAAAGGGTCGCAACTTTAACCCTGATTATCAGTTATGCAACAAATGCTGAATTTCGGCGGGCTTTATAATTAACCCACTGTCTTTCAGAAGGGGATGTAGTGATGAAAGCCCCTGTCGCTATCTGCCTGTTTTATCTCTGTTGTTTCTTCATGTTTGCTTCGTTATCAGTGCATGCGCAGGATGAAGAATCGGGTACACCGAATGAACAGGCGCCTCAGGCAACAGCCCGGATTATTGGCGGTATTCTTACGCAACCGGGAGAATTGCCCTGGCAGGCTTTTGTGAGAATCGACTTTTCAGAGAACGGCACTGAAGCATACCAGTGCGGAGGTGTGGTCATTGATCAGGAAACAGTGCTGACCGCTGCACATTGTATGGTGAATGCCGGGCGGGTGGCGACACCCATGCATGTCCGGGTATGGGCCGGGATCACGTCATTAGAAGATGCGGGCAATCAGAATGTTGCCCCTGTGAGTGCCGTTATTGTGCATCCCAGTTATAACAGCAGTAATTTCAATAACGACATTGCTATCCTGCGTCTGGCGATCAGTTTACCCCCAAGAGCAATACCCATCCGAATTGCAACGGTTGCAACACAGCGTCGGGCCGATGCTGAGTTTGTCAGTACCTGGGTGGTCAACGGAGTACGTCCCGCCAATTTGCTGGTCAGCGGCTGGGGCAGTGATTTTCCCAAGAGCGAAAAAGGCGTCATGTCTCTGAATCAGACTTTGCTGTCCGGCGTGCCGGACAGGAGCTGTGATGCGTTATGGGGCAGCACGGTTTATCCGCAGGTTTACAGTCTGTTTGTCTGTGCCGGACCGCCATCGCCGGAGCTGTACCGGGACAGTTGCTTTGGTGACTCTGGCGGGCCTCTGGTTTGGCAGGATCCCCAGGCGAGCGGTGATTCGGATTTTGGTCTTCGCTTAGTGGGGCTGGTCAGTTTTGGGGAAGGATGCGCGGGGAATCTGCCGGGAGTGTACACCCAGGTGTCGACCTATCTCGATTGGATCGGTTCTGTTTTGGGCAGTCGTTTCAACCCCGCTCCGGGTTCAGTGTTTGCGGTAAATCCTTTTTTGCAGGATTACAGTAAAGCCGGGCTGGAAGATTTTGGTACCCGGACAAATAGCAGCAGCGACAGCGGGGGCAGTCTTTCATGGCTCACATTATTTGCTCTGTTGTGGCTGGCTATCCGGAGTTTTCGTGTCTGAGCCGGACGGAAATCATTTCATCCCATTTCAGCGGGCTTGATATTGCAGTGTGGCAGCCTATACTAGCTGCCTGCTGTAATTTAGGGCCTAAAAAATGCAAGTTTCAGATTTTCACTTTGACCTTCCCGACGAATTGATTGCGCGTTACCCGCAACCTGAACGCTCTGCGAGCCGTCTGCTGCATCTGGACGGAAACAGCGGTGATGTACAGCATCAGTCGTTTAAAAATGTGTTGGATCTGGTGCAGCCAGGTGACTTGCTGGTCTTTAACAATACCCGGGTTATCCCTGCCCGTATGTTTGGCCGGAAAGCCAGCGGCGGTAAGCTGGAAGTGCTGGTCGAGCGATTGTTAGATGACAAGCGCATTCTGGCGCATGTCCGTGCATCTAAAGCTCCGAAGCCGGGCACTCAGCTGCTGCTGGGTGAGAACGATGAGTTCGAAGCCGAAATGGTCGCGCGCCACGATGCTTTGTTTGAAATTCGTTTCAACAGTGAGCTGACAGTTCTGGAGATTCTGGAGACGGTCGGACACATGCCGCTGCCGCCTTATATTGACCGTCCGGATGAGGACGCGGATAAAGAACGTTATCAGACGGTTTATAACGCAAAACCGGGTGCAGTTGCAGCGCCAACAGCCGGACTGCACTTTGATGATCAGCTGCTGGCAGATATCAAGGCGAAAGGCGTTGAGTTTGCTTTCGTGACCCTGCATGTTGGTGCCGGAACTTTCCAGCCGGTTCGCGTCGATAATATTCACGATCACCACATGCATGCTGAGTACGTTGAAGTACCGCAGGACGTGGTCGATGCGATTAAAGCCACTCGAGCGCGTGGCGGACGTGTCATTGCTGTCGGGACGACGTCGGTTCGTTCACTGGAAAGTGCTGCGCAGGATGCCCTGAAAAAAGGGACTGAGCTGGTTCCTTTCTTCGGCGACACCGATATCTTTATTTTCCCTGGTTATGAGTTCCAGCTGGTGGATGTGCTGATTACCAACTTTCACTTACCGGAATCGACGCTGATCATGTTGGTGAGCGCTTTTGCCGGGTATGAGCACACCATGAACGCTTATCAGCAGGCTGTGGCGCAAAAATATCGTTTCTTCAGCTATGGCGATTCGATGTTTATCCATCGTCGTCAGGCATAAGCGGGCAAATTTCCGGCTGTAGGACACAGTTTGGTGCCTGATAACCGGAAAATCCGAACTTTTTAATGAATTCACTGTCTGGCTTTGGGCCGGACAGTTTGCGATCTCGCTGAGATCACAGTGCATCAGGCGATGGCCTTTTGTATTTATCTTGGGTCAACTGACCTGAATGTCAGACTGTTTCTCTGGCTTTTGGAGGCTTTGTGAAATTTGAATTAGATAAAACCCAGGGGCGTGCACGTCGCGGCCGTCTGGTCTTTGAACGTGGCACGGTTGAAACGCCGGCCTTTATGCCTGTGGGTACTTACGGCACCGTGAAGGGTATGACGCCGGAAGAAGTGAAAGAGACCGGCGCACAAATTCTGCTGGGCAACACGTTCCACCTGTGGCTGCGCCCGGGTCAGGAAGTGATGAAACTGCACGGCGACCTGCATGACTTTATGCAGTGGCAGGGCCCGATTCTGACCGATTCAGGCGGTTTTCAGGTCTTCAGCCTGGGTGATATCCGTAAGATCACCGAAGAAGGTGTACATTTCCGTAATCCGGTGAACGGCGACAAGATTTTCATGGATGCAGAGAAATCCATGGAAATCCAGTATGACCTGGGCTCCGATATCGTCATGATCTTTGACGAATGTACGCCTTACCCGGCAACGCATGATGAAGCCAAGCAATCGATGGAAATGTCTCTGCGCTGGGCGAAACGCAGCCGCAACCATTTCGATAAACTGGAAAACAAAAATGCCCTGTTCGGCATTGTGCAGGGAAGCGTTTACGAAGACCTGCGTGATGTTTCAGTGAAAGGTCTGACCGAAATCGGCTTTGACGGCTATGCAGTCGGTGGTCTGGCTGTGGGTGAACCGAAAGAAGACATGCACCGTGTGCTGGAACACACCTGTCCGCAACTGCCGGAAGATAAGCCTCGTTACCTGATGGGTGTGGGTAAACCGGAAGATCTGGTTGAAGGTGTTCGCCGCGGTATCGACATGTTTGACTGTGTGATGCCAACCCGTAACGCACGAAACGGCCATCTGTTTGTTACGGGCGGTGTGATCAAGATCCGTAATGCGAAACATAAAACGGATACAAGCCCACTGGATCCGCACTGTGACTGTTACACTTGTCGCAACTACTCGAAGGCGTACCTGTATCACCTGGATAAATGTAATGAAATTTTGGGTGCACGCCTTAATACAATCCATAACTTACGTTACTATCAGCGTTTGATGGAAAGCATTCGTCAGGCGATTGAAGAAGATCGTTTCGACGCATTTGTAGAAGAGTTCTACACGCGCCGGAACCGCGAAGTTCCACCATTGAAAGACGTTTAACTATAACGAGGACGTGAATAAATGAGTCTTTTTATTTCTCAGGCACACGCAGCTGCCGAAGGTGCACCACAAGGTGGCGGCATGCAGCTGTTCATCATGCTGGCCCTGTTTGCGGTTATTTTCTACTTTATGATTTACCGTCCGCAGGCGAAACGGGTGAAAGAGCATAAGAACCTGATGGCCTCGATGGGTAAAGGTGATGAAGTTCTGACAAACGGCGGTCTGGTCGGCAAGATCACGAAAGTTTCAGAAGAAAATGACTACATTGTGATCGCGCTGAACGACACAACTGAAGTTACGATCAAAAAGGATTTTGTTTCTGCCGTGCTACCAAAAGGCACCATGAAATCTTTGTAATTTATGGCTTTGAAGGATCTTCTCAGTGTTAAACCGGTATCCCTTGTGGAAGAACCTGATGGTGGTGTTCGCACTGCTGATCGGTTTGCTTTATGCGCTTCCCAATGTGTTCGGTGAAGATCCAGCGATCCAAATCTCCGGGGCGCGTGGCGCCTCGGTAGAGATGTCCACGCTGGATACGGTGACCGAGCAACTTAATCAAGATAATCTCTCCTATAAATCTGTCGCATTCGAAAACGGGGCTATTCTGGTCCGCTTCAAAGACACTGAGACTCAAATCAGTGCCCGCGATTTACTGAATCAATTTCTCGGCGACAACTATGTTGTTGCGCTGAACCTGGCACCATCAACACCGCAGTGGCTGGAAAGCCTGGGTGCCACGCCAATGAAACTTGGCCTGGACCTGCGTGGCGGTGTGCACTTCCTGATGGAAGTGGATATGGATGCTGCCATGGAAAAACTGCTGAGTCAGCAGGAAGACACTTTCCGTTCTGAGCTTCGTGAAGCCCGCATTCGTTACCGCGCAATCAGCATCAAAGACAATGGTGTCGAAATTCGTCTGCGTAACGACGAGCAGGTTCAGCAGGCCAAACGAGAACTCTCGAAATTACATCCGGACATGCTGTTCATTGAAGGCAGCGGCTTCGCATTGAAAGCCAGCTTCAGTGAAGCCCGCATGCAGGAAATCCGTAATTATGCCGTGGCTCAGAACATTACCATTCTGCGTAACCGTGTGAATGAGCTGGGTGTGGCTGAACCATTAGTTCAGCGTCAGGGTGCAAACCGTATTGTGGTTGAGCTGCCGGGTGTTCAGGATACAGCGCGCGCGAAAGAAATTCTGGGTGCCACGGCAACACTGGAATTCCGCGAAGTGGACGGCAGTGCCGATCTGGCCGCGGCTGCTTCCGGCCGTGTTCCGCCGGGCAGTGAAGTGAAGCGTTCCCGTGACGGTAATCCTGTTGTGCTGAAAAAACGAGTGATTCTGGAAGGTTCACACATTACGGATGCCAGCTCCAGCAATGATGAGTATGGTCGTCCGCAGGTCAACATCTCGCTGGATAGTGAAGGTGGGAACAAGATGACGGCTTTCTCACGCAATAACGTGGGCAAGCTGATGGCGACGCTGTTTATTGAATATAAAGACAGCGGCAAGCGTTCTCCGGAAGGGAAAGTGATTCTGGAGAAACATGAAGAAGTCATTAACCAGGCGACGATTCAGACTGCACTGGGCCGGAATTTCCGGATTACCGGAATTGATACTCAGGCAGAAGCGCATAACCTGGCGCTGTTACTGCGTGCCGGTGCCCTGATTGCACCTATTTCCATTGTGGAAGAGCGCACGATCGGCCCGTCTATGGGTCAGCAAAATATCGACATGGGTATCCAGGCCTGTATCTGGGGTATGGTTGCCGTTATGTTGTTTACTCTGCTTTATTACCGTAAGTTCGGCCTGATCGCCAACCTGGCACTGGCCATGAACCTGGTGCTGATTATTGGCGTGATGTCGATGATTCCGGGGGCGACCATGACGTTGCCGGGAATTGCCGGTATTGTCCTGACGGTCGGTATGGCGGTAGATGCGAACGTGCTGATTTTTGAGCGGATCCGGGAAGAAATTCGCGAAGGCCGCAGCCCGCAGCAGGCAATTCAGCAGGGTTATGCGAATGCATTCAGCACAATTGCAGATGCCAATATCACCACACTGATCACCGCGATTATTCTGTTCGCTGTGGGGACTGGCGCCATTAAAGGCTTCGCCGTGACCCTGTCGATCGGTATTCTGACCTCTATGTTTACAGCCATTGTAGGCACCCGGATGCTGGTGAACCTGCTGTATGGCGGTAAACGTATCGATAAGCTGTCGATCTAAGGAGACGCTGACATGTTTCAAATCTTGAAAGCGGATAAAGTGATCGACTTTATGCGTTGGTCGAAACTGGCCTTCGTTCTGTCTGCGGTCATGATCATTGCGTCAATTGGCGTGGTGGTCACCAAAGGGATGAACTGGGGGCTGGACTTTACCGGCGGAACCCTGATTGAAGTGGGCTTTGAACAGCCGGCCGATCTGGGCAAGATCCGGACGTCGCTGGAATCCGCTGGCTTCGATGATGCGATTGTGCAGAACTTCGGTACGGCCCGTGATGTCATGGTCCGTCTTCAGCCGCGTGATGGTGTGGCCGGTGAAACACTGGGCAACCAGGTGCTGGATGCGTTGCGTAACGGGACGCACCAGAATGTTGAAATGCGCCGGATTGAATTTGTTGGCCCGAATGTGGGCGATGAGCTGGCCGAAGCGGGTGGCCTGGCAATTCTGGTGTCGCTGATCTGTATTCTTTTGTACGTATCGATTCGTTTTGAATGGCGTCTTGCAGCTGGTGCGGTTCTGGCACTGGCTCACGATGTGATCATCACAATTGGTATTTTCTCACTGATGCAGATTGAAGTGGACCTGACAATTGTGGCGGCCTTGCTGACGGTTGTCGGTTACTCACTCAACGATACCATCGTTGTCTTTGACCGGATTCGTGAGAACTTCCGGAAGATGCGCAAGGGCGGTCCGTCAGAAGTGATGAACAATTCGATCACTCAGACTTTAAGCCGTACCCTGATCACTTCCGGCACGACATTGTTCGTGGTGATTGCCTTGTTCCTGAAAGGCGGCACCATGATCCATGGCTTTGCAACAGCATTGCTGATTGGTATTACGGTCGGTACTTATTCTTCCATCTACGTGGCTTCTGCACTGGCGCTGAAACTGGGAATTACCCGTGAGCACCTGATGCCACCAAAAGTGGAAAAAGAAGGCGAAGAATTCGACGCGATGCCTTAATGAATCCGATGGCCTGGCATGTTCGGGCTGTCGTGATGGCTGAAGTTGAAGCATAAAAAAAGCCCCGGCATTCTTGCCGGGGCTTTTTGTATGTCAGTGTCAGACTTATTTATTCAGCGCTTCACTGCCGTGTTCACGGATTTTGGTCAGGATTGGTTTCACGACACGAACGTTACCCGCAACAATGTTGCCCGAAGTCAGGTAATTGGTGTTACCGGTGAAGTCGGTGCAAATTGCGCCGGCTTCGCGGGCAATCAGTTCACCAGCCGCCATTTCCCAAGGCTTCTGACCCAGCTTGAATACGCCGTCAACACGGCCGGCTGCCAGGTAGCACAGATCCAGTGAAGTTGAACCAGACTGACGCATGTCGTCACAATCAACAAACATAGCTTGCTGGATTTTTGCGAAGCTTTCCGCGTGCTGTTTTGCAGCGAAAGGTAGACTGGTCGCCAGAATCGTACCAGTCAGGTTACGTGGCTGAGAAGCACGGATACGCTGGTTGTTCAGCTGTGCGCCAGAACCACGGGTTGCAGTGAACAGTTCGTTACGGGAAGGATCGTATACAGCGGCAATTTCAGTACGGCCGCGCATACGCAGCGCAACAGAAATCGCAAAGTGCGGTAAGCCGCGAACGAAGTTTTGAGTGCCATCCACCGGGTCGATGATCCATTGACATTCTTTGTCACGGCCTTCCTTTGTGCCGGACTCTGCACCGACGATGCAGTGATCAGGATAAGACTTCAGAATCGTATCGATAATGATAGCTTCTGCTTCTTTGTCGATATTGGTGACAACGTCGTTGCCTTTTTTACTGACTTCAATGCCTTGTGGTTTTTCTAAAGACTTAGCGACATGGTCACCGGCTTTACGCACAGCACGGATCGCGATATTTAGCATCGGATGCATAGGATCTTCCCAACGGATGTTAAAGAACTAAAAAGCGGCGGCGAGTATATCAGAGCCTGTACAAAAAGGAAGTGGTTATTTTTTGTCCGGGCATTGAAAGCTCAGCCTCTTTTACAATGTTTTCCCCACTTTATGACAGGCTGTGCTAGAATCCCCCGGTTTTGGAATCGGAGTTGGAAAACACGCTCTCATGTTAGATCAAATTCGCGTGGTGCTGGTGGGCACATCCCATTCAGGCAATATTGGTTCGGCGGCTCGCGCCATGAAAGTGATGGGCCTGAGTGAACTGGTTCTCGTGGAACCGGCCTGCGAAATTGATGGCCAGGCCATTGCGCTGGCTGCCGGTGCTGCGGATATCGTTGAGAACGCCCGTATTGTGAACAGCCTGGATGAAGCAATTGCTGACTGTGGTTTGGTGGTTGGTTCCAGTGCGCGTTCCCGTACTTTAGAATGGCCCCAACTGAACCCGCGAGAGTGTGGTGTTAAGGCTGTTCAGGAAGCCGCGTCTCGGCCGGTTGCTTTGCTGTTTGGCCGTGAACGTATTGGTCTGACCAATGAAGAGCTGCAAAAATGTCATTGTCATGTGTATATTCCTGCTAACCCAGAATACAGTTCACTGAATCTGGCGATGGCGGTTCAGACAATCAGTTATGAAGTACGCATGGCTTATCTGGATAAAGAGGCTCAGGCTTTTCCGGCCGAAGCTCAGCCAGAATACCCGAGAACAGAGGAACTTGAGCGCTTCTTTGATCATCTGAATGATGTCATGGAACAGACGCAGTTCATCAGTAATCGATCCGGCATGGTCATGGCCAAACTTCGTCGCCTTTTCGTGCGCGCCAGACCAGAAGAGCAGGAGCTGAATATCCTGCGCGGCATCTTGTCTTCGGTACAAAAATCCCTTGCCGGATTGAAGAAATAGTTTGTGAATGAACAGGATAAAACCTGACTAATTTACTCAGGTATATACTTGACCATTTTAGTCAGGTATGCGACACTGCTGCCATAGATTCGAGTTGGTAGCGGTGTGTTATGAGATTGACATCAAAAGGACGGTATGCAGTGACGGCCATGTTAGACGTCGCTCTGCATTCTCAGGAAGGTCCAGTCCCTCTGGCTGATATTTCAGAACGTCAGGGGATTTCACTGTCTTATTTGGAGCAGTTATTTGCTCGCTTGCGTAAAGCCGGTCTGGTTGCGAGTGTCCGCGGTCCCGGCGGTGGTTATCGTTTGGGTGATGATGCGAACCAGATTGCAGTCGGGACTGTGATTGCTGCCGTTGACGAGTCTGTCGATGCCATGAAATGCCATGGTAAAGGAGACTGTCAGGGAGGCGTCCGTTGCCTGACTCATACGCTCTGGCATGATCTCAGCACCCGTATCAGTGACTTCCTGAACAATATCACCCTGGGTGAACTGATGCAGGACAATGACGTACTCGAGATTTCAGACCGTCAGGAACAACGCCTTCAGAAGTCGTCTTTTGGACATAAGAATACACACGACAGCGCCACTATAGGTGTCGATGTTCGCTCCTAGCGCCCAGCGGCCCGTGTTTTTGGAGATGAAGATGAAACTGCCAATATATTTTGATTATTCCGCTACTTGCCCTGCAGACCCACGTGTTGCTGAAAAAATGATGCAATGCCTGACCATGGACGGAAACTTCGGTAACCCGGCCTCCCGTTCACACCGTTTTGGCTGGCAGGCCGAAGAAGCAGTCGATACAGCCCGTGAGCAAGTGGCTGACCTGCTGAATGCCGATCCACGTGAGATTGTATTTACTTCAGGCGCGACGGAATCTGATAACTTGGCGATTAAAGGTGTGGCCCACTTCTATGCGAAGAAAGGGAAGCACATCATTACCTGCAAAACCGAGCACAAAGCGGTACTGGATCCTTGCCGCCAACTGGAGCGTGAAGGCTTCGACGTTACCTATCTGGAACCTGAATCGAACGGCCTGATTGACCTGGCTAAGCTGCGTGATGCAATGCGTGAAGACACGATTCTTGTTTCGATCATGCATGTGAACAACGAAATTGGTGTGATTCAGGATATCACTGCGATTGGTGAAATGTGTCGTGAAAATGGCGTGATTTTCCACGTGGATGCTGCCCAGTCTGCGGGTAAGCTGCCAATCGACGTTCAGGAAATGAAAGTTGACCTGATTTCACTGTCTGCACACAAGATTTACGGCCCGAAAGGCATTGGCGCACTGTATGTTCGCCGTAAGCCGCGTATCCGCCTGGAAGCTCAAATGCACGGTGGTGGTCATGAGCGTGGTATGCGTTCTGGTACTCTGGCAACGCACCAAATCGTGGGTATGGGCGAAGCGTTCCGTATCGCGAAAGAAGAAATGGAACAAGACCGTCAGCATGCGCTGGCACTGCGTAACCGCCTGCTGGAAGGTGTGAAAGATATCGAAGCTATGACGGTGAACGGTGATCTTGAGCAGCGTCTGCCAAACAACCTGAACATCAGCTTTGCTTTTGTTGAAGGTGAGTCACTGCTGATGGCGCTGAAAGATCTGGCTGTTTCTTCCGGTTCTGCCTGTACTTCGGCAAGTCTGGAGCCTTCTTATGTGCTGCGTGCACTGGGTCTGGATGATGAACTGGCTCACAGCTCAATCCGTTTCTCTTTCGGTCGATTCACAACGGCGGAAGAAGTAGACTACGCAATTTCGCAAATCCGTACCGCAGTCGAAAAACTGCGTGAGATGTCACCGCTTTGGGATATGTACAAAGAGGGAATCGATCTGAACACAGTTGAGTGGGCGCACCACTAAGTTGCCGTCTGCACGAATTCGAGGAAACTACCATGGCATATAGTGACAAAGTAATTGATCATTATGAGAACCCGCGTAACGTGGGCTCATTTGACAAGAATGACAAAAACGTCGGTAGCGGTATGGTCGGTGCACCAGCCTGTGGCGACGTGATGAAGCTGCAAATCAAGGTCTCTGATGAAGGTATCATTGAGGATGCACGCTTTAAAACTTACGGTTGCGGCTCTGCAATCGCGTCCAGCTCACTGATTACCGAGTGGGTGAAAGGGAAGACCCTGGACGAAGCTGCAGCGATTAAAAACTCTGCCATTGCAGAAGAGCTGGAACTGCCTCCTGTGAAGGTACACTGCTCGATTCTGGCTGAGGACGCTATCAAGGCAGCAGTCAGCGATTACAAAAAGAAACATCCAAGCAATTAATGAAATAAGGGTTGTTGTTTATGGCCATTACCATCACTGAAGCGGCAGCGGACCGTGTGTCGGCTTTTCTGGAAAATCGAGGCAAAGGCATTGGCCTGCGTCTGGGTGTTCGTACCTCAGGATGCTCTGGTATGGCCTATGTCCTTGAGTTTGTTGATGAGCTTGACGAAGGTGATCAGGTGTTTGAGCAAAACGGCGTCAAAATTATCGTCGATGCCAAAAGTCTGGTGTACCTCGAAGGCACTGAGCTGGATTTCGCCAAAGAAGGTTTGAATGAAGGCTTCAAATTCAACAACCCGAATGTCTCCAGCGAGTGTGGTTGTGGTGAAAGCTTCAACGTCTAACATTTGCTGAGATCAAGGCATTGCCTGGGCGCGGACAATCTGCACCGCGCCTTTTGCTTGTAAACCGATATCAGACGCCATATGAATCATTTCGAACTCTTCGGGCTACCTTTCCAGTTTGAATTGGACGGTAGCCTTCTTGCCACTCGCTTCCGTGAATTGCAGCGCCGTTTCCATCCGGATAACTTTGCGACCGCTTCTGAGCGTGACCGCCTGATGTCGGTTCAGAAAGCTGCACAGATCAATGATGCTTTCCAGACCCTGAAAAATCCGGTCAGTCGCGCTGAATATATGTTGGCTGAAAATGGGGTGGATATTCGCGCCGAGCAGCAAACGTTGCAGGACCCAGAGTTTCTGATGCAACAGATGGAGCTGCGCGAGGCGCTGGAAGAGATTCCTGAATCAGATGATCCACATGCCGCTCTGTTTGATTTTGATCAGCAGGCTGTGAGTTTACAAAAAGCTCAGCTTGCTGAATTGCAACAGCTGTTGGAAGCCGGTGAATGGGAACCTGCCGCTGATGCAGTCAGAAAACTGAAATTTATTGATAAGCTGCGCCATGAAGTCGAGCGTCTGGAAGAAACGCTGTTCGACTGATTTCTATGAAACATTACCCACTTAAAGCCCACAGGATGGATAATGGCACTGTTACAGATTGCTGAACCCGGTCAAAGTGCTGCACCGCATGAACATAAACTGGCGGTGGGGATTGATCTGGGTACTACCAACTCCCTTGTTGCCGCCGTACGCAGCGGTGTAGCTGAGACGCTGCCGGATGAACAAGGCAAGTCGATTTTGCCCTCTGTTGTTCACTATGACGAGCAGGTTATTCGCGTCGGTGAAACTGCCAGAGAACTGGCACAACAGGACCCGTCGAACACCATTATTTCCGTGAAACGGATGATGGGACGTTCACTGGAAGATATCCGGCAACGTTATCCGAATTTGCCATATCAGTTTGAGGCTTCAGAATCTGGTTTGCCGCAACTGGTGACCCGTCGCGGGAAGGTAAACCCGGTTCAGGTCTCTGCTGAGATCCTGAAACACCTGAGTGAACGTGCGAAAGCAACGCTGGGTGGCGATCTGGAAGGTGTTGTTATTACGGTTCCGGCTTACTTTGATGACGCGCAGCGTGCGGGGACCAAAGATGCAGCAGCACTGGCTGATCTGAAAGTTTTACGACTGCTGAATGAGCCGACGGCTGCGGCGATTGCCTATGGTCTGGATTCGGGCCAGGAAGGGGTGATTGCGGTTTACGACCTGGGCGGCGGAACTTTTGATATTTCAATTCTTCGCTTGTCGAAAGGCGTGTTTGAGGTTCTGGCGACCGGCGGTGATACGGCACTGGGCGGCGATGATTTTGACCACCTGCTGGCGGACTGGATTCTGGCACAGAGCGGCCATAGTGCGGCACTGACCGCCTCTGAGCGTCGTGCACTGCACGATGTGTCAACTGCCGCCAAGATTGCGCTGACCGATCATGACAGTACTGAGATCGAGGTGCTGGGCTGGCAGGGAACAATCACCCGTACTGAGTTTGATGCTCTGATTCAGCCTCTGGTGAAAAAGACGCTGATGTCTTGCCGCCGGGCCGTGAAAGATGCCGGTGTTGAGCTGGATGAAGTGATTGAAACCGTGATGGTTGGCGGTTCAACCCGTGTACCGCTGGTCCGTGATCTGGTCGGAGACTTCTTCGGCAAAACGCCGCTGACCTCAATTGACCCGGATAAAGTGGTCGCGATTGGTGCAGCCATTCAGGCCGACATTCTGGCGGGGAACAAACCTGATTCTGAAATGCTGCTGCTGGACGTGATCCCTTTGTCTCTGGGGATTGAAACCATGGGCGGTATGATTGAAAAAATTATTCCGCGTAATACCACGATTCCGGTTGCCCGTGCTCAGGAATTCACCACGTTCAAAGACGGCCAGACTGCGATGTCTGTTCATGTCGTTCAGGGTGAACGTGAGATGGTGGCAGATTGCCGTTCTCTGGCCCGCTTTACACTGCGTGGTATCCCGGCGATGGCTGCCGGTGCAGCTCATGTTCGTGTTACCTATCAGGTGGATGCGGATGGCTTGCTGTCAGTCACGGCGATGGAGAAAAGCTCTGGCGTTCAGTCGTCGATTCAGGTGAAACCTTCATATGGCCTGACGGATAACGAAATCGCCAGTATGATCCGTGATTCCATGGCCCACGCACGGGAAGATAAAGATGCGCGGGCACTGGCCGAGCAGCGGGTTGAAGCGGACCGTGTTCTTGAGGGATTGATCTCTGCGCTGGCTGCCGACGGTGACCAACTGTTGTCGAAAGCTGAGCGTGATGCACTGGAAGCTGTCATGATGGAGCTGGTTCAATTACGTCAGGGGGATGACCCGCGTGCGATTGAAGCCGGTATTAAGAAAACAGATAAAGCGAGCCAGGAATTTGCTGCGCGCCGGATGGATAAATCCATTCGCGAGGCACTGGCCGGTCATTCGATTGATGAGGTTTAGGCATGCCTAAAATTGTTGTACTACCCCATGTAGAACTTTGCCCTGAAGGTGCTGTGCTGGAAGCTGAAACCGGCGAAACTGTGCTGGACGTTGCGCTGCGAAACGGCATTGGCATCGAGCATGCCTGTGAGAAATCCTGTGCTTGTACAACCTGTCACGTTATCATCCGGGAAGGTTTTGATTCTCTGGAAGAGAGTGAAGAGCAGGAAGATGACATGCTGGACAAAGCCTGGGGACTTGAGCCTGAGTCTCGTCTGGGTTGTCAGGCGAAAGTGGCTGATGAAGACCTGGTGGTAGAAATTCCTCGTTATACCATCAACCTGGCCAGCGAAAACCACTGATCCATTCGCCCGCTGTCGTCCGGCAGCGGGCTTGCTACACTCTATGTACTTCCTTTCTTTTATCCATCAGTTAATGCAGGTGAATCATGGGACTGAAATGGATCGATTCAAGAGAAATCGCTCTCGCACTGATCGATACACATCCGGATGTTGATCCGCAACAGATTCATTTTGTTGATTTACGTGATTGGATTCTGGCGTTAGATGAATTTGATGACGATCCTGCGCACTGCGGGGAAAAAGTGCTGGAAGCGGTACAAATGTGCTGGATGGAAGAGATGGACTGATTGCATTTGCAACAATAGTCGATCATTCTCTTAATCTTGCCCCAAATGTCTTGTTTATTTGTCACTTTAACGGCAAGGTAAAGCAATCGCTTATTTTTGTCAGTGCAGGCCGGAAAAGTGTCTGCAATGACCATAGCTATAATGGCGGACCCAGGGTTGAACAGATACCCTTTCAGGTCCGCTTTGTTGTATTTTCGCATTGCTTCTCTTGTATCTTGTCAGACTGCCCCCATGATCGGGATCATTCGTGTGACCAAAACGGAACAGGTCTGGCGGATGAGGTCTGCGGAGAAAGTCTGCTCAATCGTAACGCAGATCATTCAGAGTCAGTTGCTCTGAAGTCATAAGCATGCGCCCCTGAGTGGTGAACGCTCAGCGGGAAAATATTCAAGGAGTTTTTCATGTCTGCCACTATGTCAGTCTTCCTGACTGAAGACGCTGCTGCAGAACAGTGGGGCGAGAATGCCCTGGTGTCATACACTGCTGACGGTGTTCAAATTCACATTACCAATGATGATGTTCTCAATACAATTCAGCGCGCGGGTCGCACGCTGGACGGACAAGGCATCAAGCAAGTCAGCCTGAGCGGCGATGACTGGGATTTGGAAACCGTCTGGGCCTTTATTCAGGGCCACCGGAATGCCAAGCCGGGCAACAACGTTACCTGGCCAGCGCTGGAAGAAGCGGAAGAAGCTGAACTGCAGGCACGCCTGACCGCAACTAACTGGGTTCGCGATATCATTAACCAGAGTGCTGAGGTTGTAAATCCGTCGCATCTGGCAAACCGTGCGGGTGAGTTCATTAAATCGCTGGCACCGGATCACGTGACCTACAAAGTCATGAAAGGCAATGATCTGCTGGATGAAGGCTGGGTTGGTATCCATACCGTCGGCCGTGGTTCTGAGCGCTCTCCGGCCATGCTGATTCTGGACTACAACCCAACCGGTGATGATGAAGCGCCTGTTTTTGCCTGTCTGGTAGGGAAAGGGATTACGTTTGACTCAGGCGGTTACAGCATTAAACCTTCTGATGGCATGGCGGCGATGAAAGCTGACATGGGTGGTTCTGCGATGGCTACCGGTGGTCTGGCGCTGGCAATTGCCCGTGGCGTGCAAAAACGCATTAAGCTGATCCTGTGCTGTGCGGAAAACATGGTTTCAGGCCGTGCATTCAAGCTGGGTGATATCATCACTTATAAAAACGGCAAAACGGTCGAAATTCTCAATACCGATGCCGAAGGACGTCTGGTACTTGCCGATGGTCTGATTTATGCCAGCGCACAGAAGCCAAGCCTGATCGTTGATTGTGCAACCCTGACGGGTGCGGCGAAAAATGCGCTGGGTAACGATTATCACGCTCTGTTCAGCTTCGATCACAGCATGGCGCAGAAAGCGCTGATCGCTGCCAGTGAAGAGCATGAAGGGATGTGGCCACTGCCGCTGGGAGAGCACCATCGCCGTATGATGCCATCTGGCTTTGCTGATCTGGCGAACATCTCGACCGGCGACTTTATGCCGGGTGCCAGCACGGCAGCCGCCTTCCTGTCTTACTTCGTGGAAGACTACAAAAAAGGCTGGCTCCACATTGACTGCAGCGCGACTTACCGCAAGTCAGCCAGTGATAAGTGGGGTGTGGGAGCGACCGGAGTGGGTGTCCGGACCCTGGCGAACCTTCTGGCTCAGGATATTTAATTCCGCGCTTTGGAAATTTATAACGCACAACCGGTTCGCCAGTTGTGCGTTTTCAACTTAGGGAACATGCATATGCTTACGGTTTTGCTGTCTGCCGAACCTTCTCAGGGCGTCTGGGGAGAAAAGGCACTGGTTTCTTATCAGCAGGAAAGTGCTGTGATTCATTACCAGGGCGATTTCGTCCTGCGTCGTATTCAACAGGCCGCCCGTCAGTTGTCTGCTCAGGGCGCGTCACAGGTGAGTCTGAGCGGGGAAGGCTGGAGTTATGAGCGCCAGTGGGCTTTCTACTGTGGTTTTGTGGCACCGCGTAAATCGGTCGAAGTGCAGTGGGCATCTGAGGATGAAGACGAGCTGGAATTGCTGAATGCACGTCGCCGCAGTGTCGAATGGGTTCGCCAGGTAGTGAATGCGACCCCTGAAGATATGTACCCGGAAAAACTGGCCCGGGACGCCGTGGCGTTTCTGGAAAATGTTGCCGGCGACAAAATCACGCATGAAGTCGTGGTGGGGGACGCGCTGCTTTCTGAAGGCTGGATCGGCACTCATAGTGTTGGCCGTGCCAGCAGCCGTCCGCCGGTCATGCTGACTCTTGATTATAACCCGACCGGTGATGCCGATGCGCCGATTCATGCCTGTCTGGTCGGAAAAGGAATCACCTTCGACTCCGGTGGTTACAGCATCAAGCCAAGTGCCGGCATGGTTGCTATGAAATGTGACATGGGTGGTGCCGCAACGGTAACGGCAGCGCTGGCTTATGCCATTGAGCAGGGACTGAAGAAGCGGGTCAAGCTGATCCTGTGCTGTGCCGAGAACATGATCGCAGGCAATGCATATAAGCTGGGTGATATTCTGACTTACAAAAACGGTCTGACTGTTGAAGTGGTCAACACAGATGCTGAAGGACGTCTGGTGCTGGCGGATGGTCTGATCAAGGCCAGCGAAATGAAAGCTCCGCTGATCATTGATGCAGCGACGCTGACCGGCGCTGCAATGATGGCCGTCGGCACGGATTATAATGCGATTTTCTCAATGCAGCCTGAGCTGTTGCGTAAAGCACAGCAGCTGTCTGAGCTGGTGAATGAACCGGCATGGCCGTTACCGCTGGAGAAATGGCACCAGAGTAACTGCCCGTCTGACTATGCGGATACTGCTAACAGCCGTGCGGTGAAAGGTGGCGGTATGGGCGGCGCTTCGAATGCGGCGGCATTCCTGTCCCGTTTTGTCAGTGATGATAGCCGTTGGGTGCACTTTGATCTGGCCGCTTGCTTCCGTGACGGTGCCGATGCTCGCTGGGCAGCCGGTGCAACAGGTCTTGGGGTAGCGAATATTGCGGCGTTGCTGTTACAGTAAGAGCCAGAGGGCAGGGAAGCCTGCCCGACTGAAGTGAACCAAAGATAAGGAATATAATAATGACAATTGAACGTACCTTCTCAATTGTGAAGCCTGACGCAGTCGGTCGTAACCAGATCGGTGCGATTTATCATCGAATGGAAAGTGCGGGTCTGACGATTGTTGCTGCAAAGATGCTGCGCCTGACCGAACAGCAGGCTCAGGGCTTTTACGCTGAGCACGAAGGCAAACCGTTTTATGAACCACTGATTGAGTTCATGACCTCTGGCCCTGTCATGGTGCAGGTGCTGGAAGGTGACAACGCGATCACCCGTTACCGTGAACTGATGGGTAAAACCAACCCGGAAGAGGCAGCCTGTGGCACCCTGCGCGCTGATTATGCAGAGAACACACGTCTGAACGCCGTTCATGGTTCAGACAGCCCGGAATCAGCTGCGCGTGAAATCGCTTATTTCTTCTCTGACGATGAAATCTGCCCGCGTGGTTAATTGACGCTCCGATGCTGAAGAATAAACGGGAAGCCTGGCTTCCCGTTTTTTTATGGCGTCGCAACTGCGTCTGAGTCGGCTAAGCTGATCAAAACAGGAGAATCGGAACCAAGTGCGCAAAAGTGGAAACGCAGCGATAAAGTCTGTACAATTTCGCGCCTTGAATCACCCCGCTGTCTGGACCCCGCGTCCGGGTGAGCAGGGCGCAGGATCTGTCATTTTTTAGTGAGGCGACAACCGATGACGAATGTCAAAATCAATCTGCTGGATTTCGATCGCGAAGGACTGCGGCAGTATTTTGCCGA
Source organism: Photobacterium sp. 53610 (assembly GCF_036409375.1). Taxonomy (NCBI): domain Bacteria; kingdom Pseudomonadati; phylum Pseudomonadota; class Gammaproteobacteria; order Vibrionales; family Vibrionaceae; genus Photobacterium; species Photobacterium sp. 53610. The sequence goes on from NZ_JAXOFS010000003.1 coordinate 443,704, forward strand.
TGAGCTGGGCGAAAAAGCCTTCCGTGCGGATCAGGTCATGAAGTGGATGTATCATTTCGGTTGTGACGACTTCGATCAGATGACCAACATCAACAAGAAGCTGCGCGAAAAACTCAAAGTGGTCGCAGAGATCCGAGCGCCTTACGTCTCTGAAGCACAGCACTCATCGGACGGCACCATTAAGTGGGCAATGCGTGTGGGTGACCAGGACGTGGAAACCGTCTATATCCCGGAAGATGACCGTGCGACCTTGTGCGTGTCTTCTCAGGTGGGATGTGCGCTGGACTGTAAATTCTGTTCCACAGCGCAGCAGGGCTTTAACCGGAACCTGAAGGTTTCAGAAATCATTGGTCAGGTCTGGCGCGCAGCCAAAGAGATCGGTGTCGAGAAAGAAACCGGTCGTCGTCCGATCACCAACGTTGTGATGATGGGGATGGGCGAACCGTTGCTGAACATGAAAAACCTGATCCCGTCACTGAATATCATGCTGGACGATCTGGGTTTCGGCCTGTCCAAACGCCGTGTGACGGTGTCTACTTCTGGCGTAGTTTCTGGTCTGGAACAGATGATTGGCAAAGTGGATGTGGCACTGGCCATTTCCCTGCATGCCGGGAACGACCAGCTGCGTTCTGAAATCATGCCGATTAATGACAAGTACAACATCGACACGTTCCTGGAAGTCGTGCGTCGTTATATTGCATCGTCGAATGCCAACCGGGGCAAAGTGACGGTTGAATACATTCTGCTGGATCATGTGAATGACAGCATGGACCAGGCCCGAGAACTGGCACAGACGCTGAAAAATACACCGGCGAAGATTAACTTAATCCCGTTCAACCCATATCCTGGGTCACCATACCGTAAGCCGAGTAACTCTCGGATTGATCGCTTCATGAAAACACTAATGGAATACGATTTCACGGTGACAGTCCGGAAAACCCGGGGTGATGATATTGATGCTGCTTGCGGCCAGTTGGTCGGTGATGTGATTGACCGCACAAAACGTACCCTGGCAAAGCAGGCGAAAGGTGAACCAATTCCGGTGAAAGCAGTCTGATAAAGACAGCATTTACCCCAGTCAGCTCAACTGACCGGATTCAGAGACCTTTTGGTCAAGCTCAAAGGAAATGAGCAGGGAGTTGTCATGGTACGCTGGATGTACCCAAGCGCAAGCGGCATGATAGCCGCTTGTTTTTTAATTGGCTGTGTGACAGTGGATTCACCGGAGACCCGCCGAACGGTTGATCCAGTTGCGGCGGCAGATGCAAGAATTACCCTCGGACTGGGCTATCTGGAGCGCGGGCAATGGCAAAGAGCGCATTTAAATTTGCATAAAGCGCTCGATGTTGCGCCTGATCATCCCAGAGCACTGCTCGCAATGGCACATTATTATCAGCAGGTGGGTGAAAATCACTCAGCTGAAGCACTCTATGTCCGGGCTTTGCAAGAATCACCAAAAAATGGCGATGTGCTTAATAACTATGGTGTATTCTTGTGTAGTGAAGCCCGTTATGATGAAGCCATCACGGCTTTTGACCGTGCCGTCTCACAACCGGATTATTTTCAGGTCGCCAGCAGTTTCGAAAATGCTGCGTTATGCCATCTGAAACAAGGGAATGCGACACAGGCTGCGGACTATTTCAACAAAACACTTGGTCATGACCCCTACCGGCCGCTTTCCATGCTGCAACTGGCAAAGTTAGAGCTCAAGGACGGGGAACATCAAAAGGCGGATGACAGACTGGCAGCTTTCAGCCAGCGTTATGGAGAAACTGCTGATAGTCTTATTCTTAAAATTCAGTCGTCAAGCCAGAGCGGTCGCCTTGATCGGGTGAAAAAATATGCCGAATTGTTACGACAACAATTTCCTGATTCTCAGCAATATCAGAATTATCTAGCCAATGAATACTGAACAGAACGAAGAACGAGTAACGGAAGACGTCATTCGTCCCGGAGACATGCTCCGCCAGGCTCGCGAGCAGCTTGGCTATTCTCAGAAGGATGTAGCCAGCCGTCTGCGCCTGCGGGTGTCTGTGATCGATGACATTGAACAAAACCGATTTGATGAAGCACAAATGGCCACTTTTACCCGTGGTTATGTTCGCTCTTATGCAAAATTTGTCGGTCTGGATGTCAATGATGTCCTGACTAAACTGGAAAGTTTCGGTCAGGGGCAGCCTCAGGCTCAGACCATGCATAGCTTTTCCCGCAAAACAAAGCGTGAAAAACATGATAGCCGTGTCATGGGGCTGACCTGGATTTTTGGTGCCATCATCGTCGGAATGACAGCTGCCTGGTGGTGGCAGACGGAACAGAAGACAGAGCCGCCGGTCATTTCTGAACAAAACACTACAGGTACTCAGCCTCTGGATGAATCACTGGCCGGTACTTCGGATGAAATGGCGGGTTCACTGAGCAGTGACGATGTCAGCGCCATCGCGGAAGGGACCAGTCAGTCTGAAGCGGTTAACTCAGTTGGCGAAGAATACAGCAGCAATGCAGCCGGTGATGATGAGCTGCCACTGAACACTTTTGATGAAGCGATGCAGGGTGCCGGCAACGAAGCCCCGGTGAATCGCGTTGTTGAAGGTGCTGAAAGCGGATTGCTGGATGAAGTCAATCCGTTATTGTCAGTTGATTCGGCTCCAGCTGAAGTTGCGCAGGTGCCGGATTTGAAACTGACTTTTAACGGCGACTGCTGGATTGATATTCGTGATGCCAACGGTAAGCAGCTTGAAACCGGAATCAAAAGCTCCGGCGATGTGATTTCGCTGGATGGTAAGGCGCCGTTTAAGATAGTGCTCGGCGCGCCGAGTGTTGTTACAATGACCTTCAAAGGTGAACCAGTTGATCTGAGCGGCTTTCCGGCCGGCAAAGTGGCCCGGTTGAAGTTGCCGTTGTAAACAGAGAATGAGAGATGCATAACGAGTCCCCGATTAAACGCCGCCCTTCTTCCCGAATTTATGTGGGCAAGGTGCCAATTGGTGATGGTGCGCCGATTGCCGTGCAGTCCATGACCAATACCCGAACCACTGATGTCGAAGCAACAGTTGCGCAAATTCGCGCACTGGAAAAGGTCGGCGCTGATATTGTCCGTGTTTCTGTACCGACGATGGATGCGGCTGAAGCCTTCAAGCTGATTAAGCAACAGGTGAATGTACCGCTGGTAGCGGATATTCATTTTGACTACCGAATCGCTCTGCAAGTGGCGGAATACGGCGTTGACTGTCTGCGCATCAATCCGGGGAACATCGGCCGGGAAGACCGTATCCGTGCAGTCGTTGACTGTGCGCGGGACAAAAACATCCCGATTCGTATTGGCGTGAACGGTGGCTCACTGGAAAAAGACCTGCAGCAGAAGTACGGTGAACCGACGCCGGAAGCACTGGTTGAGTCCGCAATGCGTCATGTCGATATTCTGGACCGTCTGAATTTCGATCAGTTTAAGGTCAGTGTGAAAGCCTCTGATGTTTTCCTGGCGGTGGAGTCTTACCGCAGGCTGGCTAAAGAAATTAAGCAGCCTTTGCATCTGGGGATCACGGAGGCGGGTGGTGCACGGGCCGGTGCAGTGAAATCTGCCGTTGGTCTGGGCATGCTGCTGGCGGAAGGTATCGGCGACACATTGCGTATTTCTCTGGCGGCAGATCCGATCGAAGAAATCAAAGTCGGCTTTGATATTCTGAAATCGCTTCGGATTCGTTCCCGCGGTATTAACTTTATTGCCTGTCCGACCTGCTCGCGTCAGGAATTTGATGTGATCGGGACGGTAAACGAACTGGAGCAGCGCCTGGAAGATATCACGGTACCGATGGATGTTTCCGTCATTGGCTGTGTGGTGAATGGTCCGGGCGAGGCGGAAGTCTCCCATCTTGGTATTGCCGGCGGTAACCGCAAAAGTGCTTTCTACGAAGACGGTGTCCGTCAGAAAGAGCGCTTTGATAACGACAACGTGATCGACCAGCTGGAAACCAAAATCCGGGCAAAAGCGTCCATGATGGATCTGCGTAACCGGATTGACGTTACCGAAAAGTAATCTTTTCTGTTTTTCTTGCCCCGGAATCCTTCGGGGCAGGTTCACAATGTCCTGCATAACTTATATATTCGGTCTTATATATATTCGAGCTTAATTCCCATCGGTTAATTGAGAATCAACGTGGCGAAACAAATTCAAGCAATTCGAGGCATGAACGACTGCCTCCCGACCCAGACTCCGCTTTGGCAGAAAGTGGAAAATACCGCGAAACAGGTTGTCAGCGCTTACGGATACAGCGAAATCCGTATGCCGATTGTTGAAATGACAAATCTGTTCAAACGAGCGATCGGTGAAGTCACCGACGTGGTTGAGAAGGAAATGTATACCTTCGAAGACCGTAATGGCGACAGCCTGACACTGCGTCCGGAAGGTACTGCGGGCTGTGTCCGTGCAGGGATTGAAAATGGTCTGCTGTACAATCAGGAACAACGCCTGTGGTATATGGGACCGATGTTTCGCCATGAGCGCCCGCAAAAAGGCCGTTATCGCCAGTTTTATCAGTTTGGGGTCGAGGTCTTCGGGATTCAGGGACCGGATGTCGACGCTGAGCTGATTATGATGACCGCACGTCTGTGGCGTGAGCTGGGTATCGATAAACATGTACGCCTGGAACTGAACTCTATTGGTTCTTCTGAAGCCCGTGCCGCTTACCGTGAAGCGCTGGTTGCTTTCCTGGAACAGCATACCGAAGTGCTGGATGAGGATTGCAAACGCCGGATGTATACCAACCCTCTGCGTGTATTGGACTCAAAAAACCAGGCCGTTCAGGCGATTCTGGCGGATGCGCCGAAATTGTCTGAGTATTTGGATGAAGAATCTAAAGCGCATTTTGCAGGTTTGTGTGAACTATTAGACGCTGCGGGTATCGAATACCAGGTAAATGAACGCCTTGTGCGTGGTTTGGATTATTATAACCGCACCGTTTTTGAGTGGATCACCAATAGCCTGGGTGCCCAGGGTACCGTCTGTGGCGGTGGTCGCTATGACGGTATGGTTGAGCAGCTGGGTGGCCGTGCAACTCAGGGCGTTGGTTTCGCCATGGGTCTGGAACGTCTGGTGCTGATGCTCGAAGAACTGGAACTGACAGAAGTTCGCCGTAATGTAGATGTGTATGTGGTCACGGCTGGTGAAGGCACGCTGATGGCGGGTATGAAGCTGGCAGAAACCCTGCGTGAAGCCGTACCGGGTCTTCGCGTGATGAATCACTTTGGCGGCGGTAACTTCAAGAAGCAGTTCAAGCGTGCAGATAATGTTGGTGCGGCTGTCGCACTGGTACTGGGCGAGAACGAAATTGCTGAAGGTACTGTTGTGGTGAAAGACCTTCGTGGCGGCGAGCAGCTGACTTTGCCTCAGGCAGAGGTTGCGACCAAGCTGGCAGAATTGATTTAAGAGAGGACAGGACGTGGACGTCAATACCACTGAAGAGCAACAGATTGAAATCATTAAGGCATGGATCAAGGAAAACGGCAAAGCCGTGGTTCTTGGCGCCGTATTAGGTCTGGGTGGCCTTTACGGATGGCGTTATTATCAGGCTGAAGTGCAGGCTGCGAAAGAGCAGGCCTCTGAAGCCTATACTCAGACAGTGCAGGCACTGAACAGTGGTAATGACGGCGCGGTAAGTCAGGCGCAAACTTTCATTCATGATTATGAGAGCACTCAGTACGCTGTCCTGGCGGCTTTGCAGCTGGCGAAAGTACAGATTGACAAAGGTGATCTGGATGCGGCCGCTGAACAGCTGAACTGGGCGATCAGCCATACGGATGATATCGCTTTGTTACCTGTTGCACATACACGTCTGGCTCGTATTCTGGCAGCTCAGAAGTCTTATGATGAGGCGCTGGCTGAACTGGATAAAGTGAAAGCAGAAAGCTGGAAAGGTAAAGTTGCTGAACTGCGCGGTGATATTTTGCTGCAAAAAGGTGACAAGTCTGCAGCCCGTGAAGCTTACCTCAGCGCGAATGAACTGGGTGCTTCTCCGGCTTTGCAAATCAAACTTGACGATTTGGCCCAGTAAAGGCGGCAGACCATGCGCAAGCTATTGAAGCAAGCCGTAGCCCTGGCGGTCACTCTGAGTGTTTTGAGCGGCTGTGCCAGCGAAGAAGAAGCGGTGCAAATGGCTCCGTTACCTGCTGTTGAAAACCAGTTCAAGCCCGTTCAGGATTGGGCTCGTAATATCGGCGAAGGTGTACAGCATTTCTATTCCCGTCTGGCACCTGTAACTGGCTACGGCAAACTGTATGTTGCCAGCCGGGATGGGTTGGTTGAAGCACTGGATCCGAGTACGGGGAAACAGATCTGGGAACATCAGGTTCACGCTGAAGAGAATGCGAAGCTCTCTGGTGGTCTGTCGGTGGCTTACAATAAAGTTTTCATCGGCAGCGAAAATGCAGAAGTGATTGCTCTGGATGCGGAAACCGGTGAAGAAGTCTGGCGGGTTGATGTCGACGGCGAAGTGCTGGCGAAACCTTTGGCTGATGAAGGCATGGTGATGGTCAATACCAGCCGTGGCATTCTTCAGGCAATGGATGCCCAGACGGGTGTGACCAAATGGCAAATCAGCAGTGATGTTCCTACATTAACTCTGCGCGGTGACAGTGCCCCGGTCTCGATTTCCGGCGGTGTTTTCTGGGGACAGGCCAATGGTCGTCTTGCGGGGGCTTTCATCCGTAATGGTCAGCTGATCTGGCAACAGCCGGTTGGCCAGCCTCAGGGTGCGACGGAAATTGATCGTCTGGTTGATGTGGATGCAGCGCCTGTTGTTGAGGGCGATCGACTCTATACCGCAGGATATAACGGAAATCTGGTAGCCATTGATCTTCGCAGCGGTCAGCAGGTGTGGAAACGTAATTATTCCTCAGCGACTGATTTTGTGATTGATTCAGGCGTGCTGTTTCTGGTGACTGCGGATGACCACCTGGTTGCCGTTGATATCCGCAGCGGGACTGAGCTGTGGCAGAATACAGATCTGGCTCACCGCATTCTCAGTGCACCGTCGGTGATTAACGGGAAACTGGTGGTTGGCGACAGCCTCGGATACCTGCACTGGCTGGATCCCCGCAGTGGTGAATTTGTTGCTCAGCAACAATCGGATGGCAGCGGGATTAGCGTACCGCCGCTGGCACTGGCCGATGGCTATCTGGTGGTAACCAGAGAAGGCAAACTGAGCAAAATGCATTTGCCTTAGTCACAGCTGCATTCTGTGATAAGATTAACGCTTCGGCTCCTGCTTGTTTTTGCATCAGGGGCCGTTGTTATTCTACCCGTGACGTCGTGATTGTCGTTTGAGACAAACATGGCTGCATTAAGATGATGAAAAATATAGAGGTAAACTCATTATGATTCCTGTAGTTGCCCTTGTCGGGCGCCCGAATGTGGGTAAATCGACGTTGTTTAACCGTCTTACTCGCACCCGGGATGCGCTGGTCGCTGACTTTCCTGGCCTAACCAGGGATCGTAAGTACGGTCGAGCTGAGCTCGAAGAGAACGAATTTATTGTCATCGACACCGGCGGTATCGACGGTTCAGAAGAAGGCGTTGAAACCAAAATGGCCGAGCAGTCGCTGCTGGCGATTGAAGAAGCAGACGTTGTGCTGTTTCTGGTGGATGGCCGTGCTGGTCTGACGGCGGCTGATGAAGCCATTGCCAAGCACCTGCGCAGCCGGCAGAAACCAACGTTTCTGGTGGTGAACAAGATTGACGGCATTGATGCCGACAGTGCCTGTGCCGACTTCTGGCAACTGGGTGTTGATGAAATGCACCAGATTGCCGCGGCGCAGAACCGTGGTGTGACTGCGCTGATGGAACGTGCACTGGCTCCGTTCGTGGAAGCATGGAAAGCAGACCATGCCGATGATGAAGAGTTCGTTGATATTGAGTCACTGGACTCTGTTGAGGCGATCGAAAAAGCGAACCTGACGGAAGAAGATGCTGAGGCAGCTTACAAACGTCTGCAGGAACAGCCAATCAAGCTGGCAATTATCGGTCGTCCGAATGTGGGTAAGTCGACCCTGACGAACCGGATCCTGGGTGAAGAACGGGTGGTCGTGTATGACATGCCGGGAACCACACGTGACTCCATCTATATCCCAATGGAGCGTGACGGCCAGGACTATGTGCTGATTGATACTGCGGGTGTGCGTCGCCGGAAGAATATGAACGAGGCTGTTGAAAAATTCTCGGTGATTCAGACGCTGAAAGCCGTTGAAGATGCCAACGTTGTCCTGCTGGTCATTGATGCCCGTGAAAATATTTCTGATCAGGATCTGAGCCTGTTGGGCTTTGCCCTGAATGCCGGTCGTTCGCTGGTGATTGCAGTGAACAAATGGGATGGTCTGGATAATGAAGTGAAAGAGCGAGTGAAGTCTGAGCTGGACCGCCGTCTGGGCTTTGTTGACTTTGCCCGGATTCACTTTATTTCGGCGCTGCACGGAACTGGCGTTGGTCATCTGTATGAATCCGTTCAGGAAGCTTACCAGTCTGCGACCAAGCGTATCAGTACTTCGCTGCTGACCCGGATTATGCAAATGGCGCAGGATGATCACCAACCGCCAATGATTCGTGGCCGTCGTGTGAAGCTGAAATATGCGCACGCCGGTGGTTATAACCCGCCAATCGTTGTCATTCATGGTAACCAGGTTAATGATCTTCCGGGCTCTTACAAACGTTACCTGATGAACTATTACCGTAAGACACTGGAAATGATGGGGACACCAATTCGCATTCAGTTCCAGAACAGTGATAACCCATATGGTAACGTGAAGCGACAGAAACTGACGGTTTCTCAGGAGCGTCAGCGTAAACGACTGACGACAGCCCTGAAGAACAGGGAAAACAATCAGTAAACCAGAAAAACCCGGCCTTTGAGCCGGGTTTTTTGATCCTGACAGCCAAGAGATGATCTTATGAACGGAATTTTCGGATCGTGGCCGGAGATTATCCTGTTGAGCAATCGTATTTTTGATCACCAGGCTGTGGGGCTAAACACCTGTAAATACGGGAACATCATTCAGATTACTGATCACATTTTAGTTTTCAATCATTCTGGATCTTCATGAAATATTTGATATGTTCAGAGTTTTATTCTGCTTAAAATCCAAATGCAGAACATGTAACTTATGCTTTCGGGAAGTGTATTGATAAATGTTCTTTTAGGGGGTGATCGCTGATCAGTCCGGACTTTGTCGTTGATCATGTCTTAGATGTCGATCCCTGCTAATGTGGACTGAACGTCATTCCTGTGTAAGGTTCCCGCCATGTCATCATCGTTGTGCCCTGTTTGTCAGCTGAATCTGGACTGGCAGCAAGGAAATTATTATTGCCCGCATTGCAAGCGCGAAGTGGTCAAACATGCCCGTTGTCCGGACTGTGAGCAGTCATTGGAACAACTGAATGCCTGCGGAGCCGCCAGCTATTTTTGTCCTCAGTGCAATGCGCTGAAATCGAAATCCCGTGCCCGGATTACTTTTAGTTTTTCAGAGAATCACCCGGCAGAAAAGTTGCCCTGAATCGTTTTAGTCAGCCGAAAATCGATCTGAACTTGGTTTTCGTAAAATTTTTGTATCTTGACCATACTCAGCGGTAGTCAACAATCTTCTTTCGATATATTCTTATTTGACAATAATTCTCATTATTATTTATGGAAGAAAGAAGTAAGGATGCAGGTATGAAGATGCAGAAGTCATTGCTGTCAGTCGAAGCGCTGTCCGTGGCATTCACGATGGAGAGCGGCATTGTGGATGCGGTGAAGCAGGTCAGTTTCAGTCTTGAAAAAGGCCAGACTCTGGCGCTGGTTGGTGAATCCGGATCGGGGAAATCGGTGACTTCCAGTGCGGTAATGGGGTTGTTGCCGAAAAATGGCAGGGTCGATCCGACCAGCAAGATCTGGTTTCAGGGCACAGAGCTGCTGGCTTTACCTGAAAAAGTACTTCGGGGTTTTCGGGGCGGTAAGATTGCCATGATTTTTCAGGAGCCAATGACATCGCTCAATCCATATATGCCGGTCGGTGAGCAGGTGGCTGAAGCAATTCGTTGCCACCGGGATGTTTCGTCGAAAGAGGCCATGGAAGAAACGCTGGCCCTGTTCAAGCGGGTTCATCTGCCGGAGCCACACAAGCGGATTCGTCATTATCCGCATGAATTCTCAGGTGGTCAGTTGCAACGGATCATGATTGCGATGGCGTTGGCGAATAAGCCGGATCTGCTGATTGCCGATGAGCCGACCACTGCGCTGGATGTCACCGTACAGGCTGAGGTGCTGTCGCTGCTGAAGGAAATTCAGGCTGAAATGGGCATGGCAATCCTGTTTATTACCCATGATCTGGGTGTCGTCCGACACTTTGCCGATGATGTGGTGGTCATGTGCCAGGGTGAAGTTGTGGAAACCGGGACGGTTGAGAAAGTCTTCCATCATCCGGAGCATCCTTACACCCGGATGCTGCTGGACGCTGAACCTAAGCCGAGAGAGCATGCAGAGAAAGCCAGCGAACCCGTGATTCTTCAGGCGGATGATGTCAAAGTCAGCTATGTGCTGAAATCGAACTGGATGGGACAGCCGACCGAGTACCTCGAAGCGGTGAAGGGGATCAGCCTGACATTGCGGCAGGGCGAAACGGTGGGGATTGTCGGTGAATCCGGTTCCGGTAAATCCACCTTAGGCCGCGCGCTGATGCAGTTGCTGCCTTCAACCGGCAATATCTCTTTTGAAGGCAAGAACATGCGTCAGATGAGCGCATCAGAGCGATTTGAGCTGAAACGCCACATGCAGATGGTCTTCCAGGACCCTTATGGTTCGTTGTCGCCCCGCATGACGATTGGTGAGATTATCACTGAGCCGCTGACTGTCTTCACGAATATGTCCAAGTCGGAGCGGATGCAGAAAGCCCGTCAGGTCCTGCAGGAAGTACGTCTCGATCCGCACTGTATCAACCGTTATCCCCATGAGTTTTCCGGCGGCCAGCGTCAGCGGATTGCGATTGCCCGTGCGCTGATTTTCGAGCCGAAATTTATTTTGCTGGATGAGCCAACCTCAGCGCTGGACCGTTCGGTACAGCTGACAGTGCTGGATTTGCTGAAAGACATTCAGCGGCGTCATAACATCGGTTATCTGTTCATCAGCCATGATCTGGCCGTGGTTCGCGCCATCTCGGATCATGTGATGGTGATGCAGCGTGGAGAAGTGGTGGAGCAGGGGACGCCTGAGCAGATCTTTGACCATCCGCAGCAGGCGTATACACAGCGTTTGATCAGCGCGTGTATGCTCGTTGAAGACGCGGCTTAACCTGTCACGGTTGAGCGGATTTCTCCGTCGGCCAGTGTCGTTTGCAGGGTGTCTCCGGTTTTGACCTGAGCGGCGCTGCGGATGACCTGGCCGTTTTCATGCCGGGTGATGGAGTATCCGCGGGCTAAGGTTGCCAGCGGACTGACGGCATCGAGTTTTTCTGTTGCCATTGCCAGCTGGTGCCGTGCATTGACCAGCCGGCGATCCATCGCGTCCTGCAAACGGCGCTGGTGGGTGGCAAGCTGAGAACTCAGTTTTTCCAGTCGCTGAGTTGGCGAGTGAAGCGCCAGTTTGTACTCATTGCGATGGACGTGTTGCTGGCTGTCAGAGATCTGTTTGCGCATCGCTCTTTCAAGACGGCTGCGCAGTTCATCCAGACGCTGGCTCTGCTGATTCAGCTGAACCTGCGGATGCTGGCGGTCGAGCCTGTGCTGCCAGCGTACCAGCTGGTTTTGGCGTTGTGACAGATAGTGGCGCATTGCATGGCGCAGATGCTGCTGCCGCTGCGTGATTTTCTGCATTTGTACGCTGAGATCACGGCTGACCAGCTCGGCTGCAGCGGATGGTGTCGGAGCACGCATGTCCGCGACAAAATCGGCGATGGTGACATCGACCTCATGACCTACGGCACTGATAATCGGGATCTGGCTGGCCGCGATGGTTCGGGCAACAATCTCTTCGTTAAAGGCCCAGAGATCTTCCAGTGAACCGCCGCCCCGGCCAACAATCAGGACATCACATTCCTGGCGTGAATTCGCCCGGCCAATCGCCTGAGCAATGGAAATTGCGGCACCTTCGCCCTGCACCATCGTCGGGTAGATGACGACCGGCAAGCCGGGATCGCGGCGTTTGAGGACATTCAGAATGTCATGCAACGCAGCACCGGTTTTAGAGGTGATGATGCCGACGCGTTTCGGTTGTTCCGGCAGTGCTTTCTTTAAAGTCTGAGCAAACAGGCCTTCGCCAGCCAGCTGCATTTTCAGTTTTTCGAACTGCTGCTGCAGGCGGCCATCCCCTTCAGGCTGCATGCTTTCGATAATCAGCTGGTAATCACCACGCGGTTCGTACAATGACAGCCTTGCCTTGACCAGCACCTGATTTCCGTTGGCCGGGCGGAAAGTTACGCGCTGGTTATTGCCCCGGAACATGGCGCATTTCACCTGGGCCCGTGCGTCTTTGAGTGTGAAATACCAGTGTCCGGAAACTGGTGCAGAGAAGTTGGATAATTCTCCGATCAGCCAGACTACACCCATTTCATTTTCCAGTAACAGCCGGACCTGGGCGTTCAGGCTGGAAACCGTAAAGATACGCTGATTCTGGGATGAAGCGGTATTGTAAAGACTCACGACAAGGTAACCTGTGATTCAGGAAATGGATGTTGCAGCAGATGGTGCCCGAATTTGATAGTAGTATCAAATGAATGTCGCAGGAGGATGGCTGAAAAACCGACAGGCGCAATGGGGGCTGGAATTTCGGCCCGCAGCTTGGTCACTTAAACCGGAATATATTACGTATCAAGTTAAAAGTGTCAATTAATTTTTTTTATTTTTTTCTAGCCAAACGTTTGCTTGGTACGTATAATTCGTCCGCAATATTTTATCCCTTCTTTAAAACCTTACATGGTGTGAGATATTGCGATGTTACGTATCAAACAAGAAGCTTTGACCTTTGATGATGTCCTGCTGGTTCCGGCACACTCGACTGTACTTCCTAACACTGCGGATCTGCGCACCCGTCTGACCAAAACTATTTCGCTGAATATCCCGATGGTGTCTGCCTCTATGGATACAGTCACTGAAGGCCGTCTGGCGATTGCGTTGGCCCAGGAAGGGGGGATTGGCTTTATTCACAAGAATATGTCAATCGAACAACAGGCACGTGAAGTGCGCATGGTGAAGAAATTTGAAGCGGGTGTGGTTCAGGAACCGGTGACGGTGAAACCTTACCAGACCATTGCTGATGTGAAGCGTCTGACCGAAGAAAACGGCTTTGCCGGTTACCCTGTGGTTGATGACAATCATGCGCTGGTGGGGATTATCACCGGCCGTGACGTTCGCTTCGTTACCGATCTGACTCAGACAGTCGAAAGCGTGATGACGCCGAAAGAGCGTCTGGCTTCTGTGAAGGAAGGGGCTTCCCGCGAAGAAGTTGAAGCAGTGATGCAAGCGCATCGCGTCGAAAAAGTACTGGTTGTGAACAGCAAGTTCCAGCTGAAAGGTATGATTACGGCTAAAGACTTCCAGAAAGCAGAGCGTAAGCCAAACGCCTGTAAAGATGAGCAGGGCCGTCTGCGAGTTGGTGCCGCGGTTGGTGCCGGTGCAGGCAACGAAGAGCGTGTGAAAGCGTTGGTTGAAGCCGGTGTGGATGTGCTGCTGATTGACTCATCTCACGGTCATTCTGAAGGTGTACTGCAGCGTATCCGTGAAACCCGTGCTGCTTTCCCTGAGCTGCCAATTGTTGGCGGTAACGTGGCGACAGCTGAAGGTGCCCGGGCCCTGATTGAAGCGGGTGTCAGTGCAGTGAAAGTCGGGATTGGCCCGGGCTCAATCTGTACCACACGTATTGTCACCGGTGTTGGTGTTCCGCAAATCACAGCCATTGCTGATGCTGCCGCAGTTGCAAATGAGTATGACATTCCGGTGATTGCCGACGGCGGTATCCGTTTCTCGGGCGATATGTGTAAAGCGATTGCAGCTGGTGCATCCTGTGTGATGGTGGGTTCTATGTTTGCCGGTACTGAAGAAGCACCGGGTGAAGTGGAACTGTATCAGGGCCGTGCATATAAATCTTACCGTGGCATGGGCTCTCTGGGTGCAATGTCTAAAGGTTCTTCTGACCGTTACTTCCAGACAGACAATGCAGCTGACAAGCTGGTTCCTGAAGGGATTGAAGGCCGCGTGGCTTATAAAGGTCACCTGAAAGAAATCGTGCACCAGCAAATGGGCGGCCTGCGTTCAAGCATGGGCCTGACCGGTTCTGCGACCATTGAAGACCTGCGCACCAAGGCTGAATTCGTACGTATTTCCGGCGCTGGTATGCAGGAATCACACGTTCACGATGTGACCATTACCAAAGAAGCTCCGAACTACCGTCTGGGCTGATATAGACAACGTTGAGACCGGTGACTGTAGTCGCCGGTCTTCGTCAACACCGACGAATTTTTCCGGAGCGGTACGCCGCTGGCTGATCGCTCCTTTTGATTGCAATAGATATTTGAGACTGCCTGAATGACCACAAATATTCATGATCAACGTATCCTCATTCTGGACTTCGGTTCCCAATACACCCAACTGATTGCCCGTCGTATCCGTGAAATCGGTGTGTACTGTGAGCTGTGGAGCTGGGATGTGGATGAGGCGGATATCCGCGATTTCAATCCGAACGGTATTATCCTGTCTGGCGGTCCGGAGAGTGTGGCGGCAGAAAACTCTCCGCGTGCACCACAATATGTTTTTGAAGCCGGTGTTCCGGTTCTGGGTGTATGCTACGGCATGCAAACGATGGCGGAACAACTGGGCGGTAAAGTTGCCGGTTCCGATCTGCGTGAGTTCGGTTATGCGCAGGTTGAAGTCATTGAACCAACGGCACTGCTGAAGAATATCGAAGATGCGGTTGCAGAAGACGGCAATGCGCTGCTGGACGTCTGGATGAGCCACGGTGACAAAGTGGTTGAGATTCCGGCTGACTTTGTGAAAGTCGCAGCCACTTCAACTTGTCCATACGCTGCTATGGCAAACGAAGCAAAACATTTCTACGGTGTGCAGTTCCACCCGGAAGTGACCCACACACGCCAGGGTCAGCGTCTGCTGGAAAACTTTGTGCTGAACATCTGTGGCTGTGAAAAACTGTGGACGCCTTCTTCGATCATTGATGATGCGATTGCCCGTATTAAAGAGCAGGTCGGTGATGACGAAGTAATTCTGGGCCTGTCCGGTGGTGTTGACTCTTCTGTTGTGGCGATGCTGATCCACCGCGCGATCGGCGACAAGCTGACCTGTGTGTTTGTCGACAATGGTCTGCTGCGTCTGAATGAAGGTGAGCAGGTCATGGAAATGTTCGGTGACCATTTTGGTCTGAACATTGTCCATGTGAATGCCGAAGAACGTTTCTTGTCTGCACTGGCTGGTGAAGCGGATCCGGAAGCCAAGCGCAAGATCATTGGTCACGTCTTTGTCGATGTTTTCGATGAAGAATCGAAGAAACTGAAAAACGCAAAATGGCTGGCACAGGGCACGATTTATCCGGATGTGATTGAATCGGCTGCATCAAAGACCGGTAAAGCGCACGTGATCAAGTCGCACCACAATGTGGGCGGTCTGCCTGAAGATATGGCGATGGGTCTGGTTGAGCCGCTGAAAGAGCTGTTCAAAGACGAAGTTCGTAAGATTGGTCTGGAACTGGGCCTGCCGTACAACATGCTGTACCGTCACCCGTTCCCGGGTCCGGGTCTGGGCGTGCGTGTTCTGGGCGAAGTGAAGAAAGATTACTGTGACCTGCTGCGTCGTGCGGATGCAATCTTCATTGAAGAGCTGCACAAAGCTGACCTGTACAACAAGGTTTCTCAGGCCTTCACCGTCTTCCTGCCAGTGCGTTCTGTGGGTGTGATGGGCGACGGTCGTAAGTACGACTGGGTTGTCTCTCTGCGTGCTGTCGAAACGATCGACTTCATGACTGCACATTGGGCACACCTGCCATATGACTTCCTGGGTCGGGTATCGAACCGGATCATCAACGAAGTCGATGGCATTTCCCGTGTTGTGTATGACGTTTCCGGTAAGCCACCGGCAACCATTGAGTGGGAATAATGTGCCACTGAACAGTGTCTGACACTTACAGGCATGAAGTATATCGAAGTCCGCTGAATAGCGGACTTTTTTTTGTTTTTATCCGGCGATATCGAAGTCTCAGTATTGTGATGAAACTTGAATATCATCATCGGAAGACACAGATGTGATTTTCGTTGTTGCGGTCAGCGCGTTGCACCAGTCGAAGACACACAGAGGTCACGTCACGCGCATACGATTCATAATTTTCCGTGTTGAGCGTAATGGCTTCATCGGTGGCACCATGCACGCCATGATAGATCATTAAGGCCGTGATGCGTGGTTGCTCCAATGTCCAGAGACCAGCTTGCATGCCTCCCTGTAGAATTCCTTCCAGTTGCGTCAGAAGAACATTTCTCTCCGGATTGCTCCGATCATGGTGATGGGTATAAACGATGTCGTGCGTACGGTAGGTCTCGACGTACACCAGCACACTGGTGTAAATCCAGGTACATAAACGCTTCTGCCAGTCATCCGGTGCACAGGCTTCAACCGCTTCTTCCAGACGATTTAAAAATCGGACGGTATAGAGCTCACCCATGGCCCCAAGCAGTTCATTCTTGGAGGTGAAGTAGTGGTAAAAGGTTCCCTTTGCGACCTGGGCAAGTTTGACGATTTCGTTGATCGTTGTTGCTTCAACACCCTTCTCCAAAAACAGCTTTTCTGCGGCAGCCATCAGTTCGTTCAGACGTACTTCAGCGGGTTTGGTGCGAGGCGTTTTTTGCTGTTTCATTGTGCTCACTTGCGGCAGTTATCAATAATCATCAGGCAGAGAAAATCCGGAGGATGCATCAGGCGATTTAGCGCGTTGGCATCGGCCGTCTGTCGGTCGATGGTATGCGATCGACTATATCGCCGCAACACGATCAGTGGTGTGTCAGTCGATTTGCCAGGCGAACTGTGGTCTGAATAAATCCATTGACCGACGGTCGGTCGGATCATAAGATGAGAATTAATCTCAATATCGATTTTTGACCGGTGGTTCGCAATGCAGAAATATCGTGTTCATGCTCTAGTTGCAGCAGCCTATCTGGGGACATTTCTTGCGACTCTGGATATCAGTATCGTCAATGTCGCGCTGCCAACCCTTCAGTCAGCGCTACATGCAGACTTGGCGGGATTACAGTGGGTGGTAAACATCTATGCGATTGCGCTGTCAGCGGTGATGTTGTCGGCAGGGCCCCTGGGTGACAGGTATGGCCATAAACGGGTGTGGTTGGGCAGTGTACTTTTGTTTGTGATTGGCTCTCTGGCCTGTGCCGCAGCCGGCCGGTTGGAAACGCTTTTGTGGGGGCGGGCGATTCAGGGCGTTGCCGGCGCATTGCTGATCCCGGGGGCGATGCCGATCCTGACGCATGCATTTACTGAACCGCATCAGCGAGCGCGTGCGATCGGAGGCTGGTCGGCATTTAGTGCGCTGGCACTCATTTCTGGCCCTTTGGCCGGCGGGTTATTGGTCGAACATTTTGGCTGGGAAAGTGTTTTTCTTGTGAATGTCCCCTTTGGCATTGTTGCCTTCATGCTCGGAGCATGGGGGATTACTGAGCGTAAGCATCCGGAACTGGCCGCATTTGATCCGGCAGGGCAGGTGCTCAGTATGTTGTGGCTGGGCATGCTCAGTTATGGTTTGATCAAAATCGGTGAGCAAGGAGCTTTATCTGATGATGTACTGGTGTCGCTGAGTATTGCGTTGGCAGGTTTCTGTGCTTTTATCTGGGTAGAGCGTCGCGTCCGGCGTTCGTTATTGCCAGTCCGGTTGTTCCGGAATCGATCTCTGGCACTTGCCAATACAGCGTCGTTTGTACTCGGATTCTCCAGTTACAGCAGCCTTTTTTTCCTGTCTCTGTTTCTCCAGCAGGCGCAAGGATACTCACCTGCGCAGACCGGGTGGCAGATGATGTCGGAATTTTCGGTTATGGCTGTGGCCTCTTTGATGTTTGGGCGCCTCGCAGCCCGTTTTTCCCTTCAGTTGCTGATGGTCGCAGGTTACACATGTGTCGGGGTCGCCTTGTGTGTCATGGTGAGCTTCACGCCGTTCACCTCATTTGGTGTTATCGCAGTGACTTTCGCCTTACTGGGGCTGGGCACTGGGTTGTCGGTCCCTGCGACTGGCATGATGGTGATGGGCGGAGCCCCGCCGAAAAGTGCTGGCATTGCTTCAGCTACTATGAATGCATTGCGGCAAACCGGCATGACAATGGGGATTGCCCTCTTGGGCAGCATCATGAGCATTCATGCTGTTCATACGTTGACGGTTGCCGGAAAAGTGGCTGGATTAGCTGACGCTGCCGAAATGGCAGAGCGGGCAGTGACAGATAACATTTTTCCGGTGCACACAGACCGGCTGGCCGAACATTATGGTTCTCTCTATCAATCTGCGATGGCAGACAGCTTTGGTTTCGTCATGTTCTGTGCAGGGATACTCTGTCTGATGGTTTCAGGCCTGCTGCTATGCTTTGCAGGCGATCGGACGACCTTGGCACCCGAGGTTATTTCTGCAAATCGGCAATAAAGTAATGGTGATTGTTGTCGGAGACAGAATCGAGCAGGTATTTTTATATTCATTTCGGTTCATATTTATTGAATCAAGGTGCTTTGATGGTGCCTTTTGGGTTGACGGCAACGCCCGAAAAGAGACGGCTCAGATGTTGGTTTAACAATCTTTTAATAAATCAATGTGTGGATAATTATTCTGTAATAATTTGTTAATGTGGGCTTTATAACTAAAAAATGCATCTGGATTAGTTTTACTGAATTATGACAATCGAGTACTCTCCAGCTTTCTACTCATTCGATTTAATAAGGAAGTACAACTATGAGTGAGCTCCTGAGCCCGGCGAAGAACTCGCGGGGCGTGATTAAGTTCATAGAACGTGCGGGACAAAAAATTCCGGATCCTGTCGTGATCTTCATGTTTCTTTTCGCCTTCATTCTGGTTCTGACAAGCCTGATTGGTGGCATGCAGTTTGAAGTGATGGGCGCCGATGGCGGTAGTGTGACTCATACTATCAAGAGCATGACGGATACTGAGCATGTTCGCTGGTTGTTTGACAATGCATTGCTGCAAAACTGGCTGGCTTTTGGCCGTGGTGTTCTGGGTGTCATTCTGATTGTGATGCTGGCTGTAGGGATTGCAGAGCATTCGGGTCTGTTGTCGGCACTGATCAAGAAAGTTGGCCTGCGCATCAGTGATCGCTGGTTGCCGTATATGGTGGTTTTCCTGGGGATTATGTCCTCGATTGCCAGCGATGCCGGTTATCTGGTGCTGATCCCGCTGGCGGGTCTGCTGTATGCCGGATTGGGTAAAAACCCATTGATTGGTATGGCGGCGGCCTTTGCCGGTGTTTCGGCTGGTTTCAGTGCCAACCTGATCCCGGCGACGCCTTCTGATGTGATTCTGGGCGTGAACGCCCGTATTTTTGCAGAAGCACAGGGCGTTCCGTTCACAACGGCCAGCGGTGAGCCGCTGAACCCGGCAACCATGCACTATTACTTCATTTTTGTTTCGACCATTGTGCTGACCGTGATTGGTGGCTGGATCACCAACCGCTTTATTGCCCCGCGTTTGTCTTCAATGGACTATCAGCTGCCGGATGATCTGAAACTGGATGATTTTCAGCTGACGGATCGTGAGCAGAAAGGTCTGCGGATGGCTGGTCTTGGCCTGCTTGCGGCGCTGCTCGGGATTTACCTGCTGGCAACCGGTCCGCTGGCGTCTTATACCAATGCAGCCGGCCGCGAAGTCACACCATATCTGGACAATGTCATTCTGCTGATCTCTTTTGTGTTTGTCGTTGTGGGTCTGTGCTACGGCATTACCACGCGGAAGTTCAAGTCTTTGCAGGATGTCGTGACAGCGATGGTGAAACAGATGAACACCATGGGATACATCCTGGTGCTGACCTTCTTTTGTTACAACTTTCTGGCGATGCTGAGCTATTCCGGTTTGGGTACTTACGTCACTTACCTGGGGGCGACTTTCCTGAGTTCACTGGGGTTACAGTCGTTCCCGATTGCGCTGATCATTGGCTTTATTCTGACGACTGCATTCATCAACCTCTTTGTGGGCGGGATGACCTCCAAGTGGATGCTGCTGGGACCGATCTTCGTGCCGATGCTGTATCAGGTGAATCCAAACATGACGCCGGACATGGTGACGGCGGCCTTCCGTGTCGCGGACTCTGCCACCAATATCATCACACCAATGATGACCTATGCCGGGGTGATTCTGGCCTTTATGCGGAAGTACAAACCTGAACTGAAGTTTGGGGATGTGATCAGCATGATGGTGCCTTACTCCGCTGCATTCCTGGTGTTGTGGTCGGCGTTGCTGGTGATCTTCTTTGCCTTTAGTCTGCCACTGGGTTTCTAAAGCGAAGAAATCATCAGACTCTGAATGGTTACGCCCGGCTTGATGCCGGGCGTTTTTCGATTCATGGTCTGAAATACTGGGCATGAAATCGCAGGTGGTCTTCGATGAAACTGGCTATGAAGTAATAGCTGTGATTATAGTCGGGTTGCATGCGCAGGTTAATCGGATAGTCTGCCTGTTCGGCGGCCTTCAGCAGGGCGCCGGGTTTGAGCTGGTGGCTGAGAAATTCATCCGCGGTTCCCTGATCCACCAGTACCGGCAGATGGGGTGTACTCAGGGCGAGCAGCTCACAGGCATCATACTGTTGCCAGACGACGCCATCATCCGGACCCAGATAATTCGCAAAGGCTTTCCGGCCCCAGGGGGTCTTTATCGGATGGCTGATGGGGCTGAAGGCAGATACAGAGGTGTATCGTAATGGATTGCGCAATGCGATCACCAGTGCGCCATGGCCGCCCATGGAGTGCCCGGCAATCGCCCGCTGCTGCGTGACCGGAAACTGTGCTTCGATCAGCGCGGGCAGTTCATCGGCCACATAGTCATACATCTGATAGTGCTGCTGCCAGGGGGGCTCGGTGGCATTTACATAGAAACCGGCCCCGAGGCCGAGGTCGTATGCCTGTTCAGGATCATCCGGAACTTGCTCGCCTCGCGGACTGGTATCCGGTGCAACAATGGCGATGCCCAGTTCGGAAGCGACCCGATGCGCCCCCGCTTTCTGCATGAAATTTTCATCGGTGCAGGTCAGGCCCGACAGCCAGTAGAGCACGGGCACTTTTTCTCCTATTTCTGTCTGCGGCGGAAGATAAATGGCAAAGCGCATCGTGCACTTCAGATCATCTGACACATGCCGCCATTGCTGGTGCCAGCCGCCAAAGCTTTTGTTGTTGCTGACAAGTTCGTTCTTCATGCCATCCTCACAACTCAGTAGTGAATGACGGAACGGATACTCTTTCCCTGATGCATCAATTCGAATGCCTGGTTGATGTCCTCCAGCGGCATGGTGTGCGTGATGAAATCATGCAGCTGGAATTCATGGTTCAGATATCGCTCGACGATATCGGGTAGTTGTGTCCGGCCTTTCACGCCGCCAAAGGCTGTCCCGCGCCAGACCCGGCCGGTGACTAATTGGAAAGGACGGGTCGAAATTTCCTGTCCGGCTCCGGCGACCCCGATGATCACCGACTCGCCCCAGCCCTTATGGCAGCACTCCAGTGCTGCACGCATGACCTTCACGTTGCCGATGCATTCAAAAGAGAAGTCGACGCCGCCGTCCGTCAGTTCAACGATCACGTCCTGAATGGGCTTGTCGTTTTCGTTGGGGTTGATGCAGTCTGTCGCGCCAAATTTTTTTGCCAGGGCAAATTTATGTTCGTTCACATCAATCCCGATGATGCGCGAAGCGCCGGCCATGGTTGCCCCGAGGATGACCGACAGGCCGATACCGCCCAGGCCGAAGACTGCCACGGTATCGCCCGGATGCACTTTGGCGGTGTTGAGTACGGCGCCCATGCCGGTGGTGACTCCGCAGCCCAGCAGGCAGATCTCTTCCAGTGGCGCCGCCGGATTGACTTTGGCCAGGGAGATTTCGGGCAGCACGGTGTATTCCGAGAAAGTAGAGCATCCCATGTAATGGAATATCGGTTCACCGTTCAGAGAAAAGCGGGTCGTGCCGTCCGGCATCAGGCCTTTGCCCTGGGTGTCGCGTATTTTCTGGCAGAGGTTGGTTTTGCCGGATAAACAGAACTTACATTCGCCGCATTCCGGTGTGTAGAGGGGAATCACATGGTCCCCAACCTGAACCGTGGTGACCCCCGGGCCGACTTTTTCGACAATACCGCCGCCTTCGTGACCGAGGATGGCCGGGAATATTCCTTCCGGATCTTCACCAGACAGCGTAAAGGCATCGGTATGGCAAACTCCGGATGCCACAATACGAACCAGCACTTCCCCGGCTTTGGGAAGCTCAACATCGACTTCTTCGATGGTCAGAGGCTGGTTGGGCCCCCAGGCGACTGCAGCCCGGGATTTGATCGTTTCCATGGCATGCTCACTTTGTCATTGTCATGATTCATATAAAGTAGGTGAGAATTACGCGTTGTGCCTAATGTGGAGCCTGCCGGATTGCTGGACGATGCTGGTGGGCGTGAGGCGCATCGCTTATAATCCGACGCCCCGGAAGTCACAGCAGAGAACCAAAGTGAGCGACACAAGCAGTCAGGACGAATTTTTCATGCAGCGGGCCATTGAGCTGGCGGGCAGGGCAGAAGCCGAAGGTGAAGTGCCGGTCGGGGCTGTGGCTGTCCTCAATGGTGAAGTGATTGGTGAAGGCTGGAACCGCTCGATTGGTCAGCATGATGCCACGGCGCATGCCGAGATCATGGCGTTACGTCAGGCTGGTCAAGTGCTGGCTAACTATCGTCTGCTGGATGTCGTGCTCTATGTTACCCTGGAACCTTGCCCGATGTGTGCAGCGGCCATGGTGCACAGCCGGATTGGCCGGGTGGTATACGGCGCACCGGATCCCAAAACCGGTGCAGCGGGCAGTGTGATGAACATGCTCAGTTATACCGGGGTGAATCATCATGTGGCGTTTCAGGGTGGGATGCTGGAAGATGCATGCCGTCAGCAGCTGCAGGCCTTTTTTAAACGGCGCCGTGCCGAGAAAAAAGCACTGAAACAAGCCAGCCGGCTTGCAGAACCGCAGGACAATCATCAGGAAGATTAAATGCCGGGTGGCCTGGCAGCCCCCCGGTCGGGGTTGATCAGCGACTCACGTTTTTTTGAGGCTGGGTGTTTTCGATCACGGCTTCGATAGCATTGTCTGCCGCCTGCTCAAGCAGGGTCGTCCCGTTGTCATTCGTTTCAACCGGGGCAATGGTCTGCCAGTCGTCAACCAGCCGGATCCCTTCACTGTTCAGGGGCTGGCTGTGTGCCTGTTCATAGCCGATGATGCTCTGATAGTACCGGCGGATATTTTCCACGTAGAGCAGGGCTTCATCACCGCGTGCGTAACCATAGCGGGTCTGGCGGTAGAACTTCCGCTGGCGCAGTAACGGCAGCCGCTGTTTGACATCACTCCAGGCGTCCGGGTTACCCCCTTGCTTCTTGGTCAGACGACGGGCATCCATCATATGGCCATATCCGACATTATATGACGCCAGCGCGAACCAGACTTTTTCATGCGGTTCAATGCTGTCCGGGATTCGGGCGATCATTTTTCTCAGATATTCCGTTCCCCCGCGAATACTTTGTTCCGGATCCAGACGGTTCTGGACACCGACTAATTTCGCGGTTGGCAGTGTCAGCATCATCATGCCGCGGACACCTGTCGGAGAAACGGCCCTCGGGTTCCAGTGCGATTCCTGATAAGAAAGCGCCGCCAGCAGGCGCCAGTCAAACTCGTCGGCGTACTTTTTGAAGATACTTTCCCAGCGCGGCAGTTTACTTTCCAGAGCGCGCAGAAATGCCCGGGTATCGACATAGTCGAACTGATCGACATGGCCGAAATACTTTTCTTCCAGTTTCGCCAGTTCGCCGCTCTGTTTGAGCTCGCCGAAAAATTCAATCAGCAGCGCATACAGGCTGTCGTCATTGCTCGGGTTCAGGAACCAGCCGATCGGCTGATCATCGGTCAGTTCCAGCGCAACGGCGATATCCGGATGAATCCGCTGGCTCAGGGCAACATCCACAGAATCAGCGACGGTATAATCCAGTTCGCCGACAGCGACTTGTCTGAGCAGCTCTTCGCTGTCGACTTCATCAACGGCATGCCAGGTCAGGGCCGGGTGATCTTTTTTGAGCTCCAGCAGGTTCTTTTCATGGCTGGAATCCCGCACGACAACCAGCTGGCCTTTATTCTGGGCCAGATCGTCGACATCACGCGGGCGCCACTCCCCTTTCTTATAGACCAGAATCTGACTGGCATAGTAGTAGGCGGGTGCCGCACGAAAAGACCGGACCCGTTCCGGTGTCATGGTCAGCCCGGCGGCGAGCAGATCGACATCGCCGCGGGTCAGGGCCGGGAACAGACCTGAGAGAGAGAAGACCGGCTGCATTTCCAGTTTGACGCCTAACTTGTCGGCGAAACGCTGGGCAAGGTCATAGTCCAGTCCGGTCGGGCCGTCCGGACCAATGTAGTAGGAAATCTGATTGTTGAGTGTCCCGACGCGGAGGACGCCACTGTCGCGGATCCGTTCCAACTCTGTGCGGGTGTCATTTTCCCACTGACATCCCGATAATATCAAGCTTGTCAATAAGATAGCGACCAGGTTCCGCAGTCTGGCGGAAAAAGCTAACCGTCTCAATAATTCATGCTCATCTGTCTATTTAGTGGTCCTTTATACCAAAGGTCGCATTCCGGGCAAAGCTGAGCCCCATTTGATCTTATCCGGCGACCGGATAATAGGTGAAAATTTGCGCATTTTTGGGCAGGTGGTCAAAGATCGCTGTCGATCGGCGACGGATTGAAAAAAAAATCGCGCAAACGGTTGCGTCAGGTGTTACGTCACACCCGCTTTTCCCGTATACTACCGCCGTTCCTCTGAACCGAAGGGGGAAATCAGCGCTGAACAAGGTGGCATTGACGTGGCTCCCGGGGTGGGGATCAGGCCAATATCACCTTCATTCAATTGCTAATCGAGAGTCGTACGCACATGGAAATTTTGCGTGGTTCACCCGCACTGTCTGAGTTTCGTGTCAATAAACTGCTGGCGCGTTGCCAAGCCTCGGGTCTGCCTGTCACAGGTATTTATGCCGAGTACATGCACTTTGCTGAGCTGGCTGCGCCGCTCGACAGCCAGGCACTGGAAACCCTGACCAGCCTGCTCACCTATGGCCCTACGATTGCCGAGCATGAACCAAGCGGCACGCTGCTGCTGGTTACCCCACGTCCAGGCACCATTTCTCCATGGTCTTCCAAAGCAACGGATATTGCCCGTAACTGTGGTCTGCAACAAATCAAACGTCTTGAGCGCGGTACGGCTTATTATGTCGCGACCTCCTCTGCGCTGAGCGAGGCCCAGCAAACAACGCTGCAAGGTCTGCTGCATGACCGCATGATGGAAGTCGTGTTTGATGATTTCAGTCAGGCAGAAGCCCTGTTCCGACACGCTGAACCTGCGCCGATGCAGAGTGTGGATATTCTGTCCGGTGGCCGTCAGGCGCTGGAAGAAGCGAACCTGTCTCTCGGGCTGGCACTGGCTGAAGACGAGATTGATTATCTGGTTGAAAACTTCACCAGACTGGGCCGGAATCCGAACGACATCGAACTGATGATGTTCGCACAGGCGAACTCCGAGCACTGCCGCCATAAGATCTTCAATGCAGACTGGACGATTGACGGTGTCGATCAGGAAAAGTCGCTGTTCAAGATGATCAAAAATACCTACGAGCAACACAGCGATTACGTTCTGTCAGCATACAAAGATAATGCTGCAGTCATGGTGGGCTCTGAAGTGGGTCGTTTCTTCCCGGATGCGGAAAACCGTCAGTATAACTACCATCAGGAAGCGGCTCATATCCTGATGAAAGTGGAAACCCACAACCACCCGACAGCCATTTCCCCATGGCCGGGCGCTTCGACCGGTTCCGGTGGTGAAATCCGTGACGAAGGCGCAACCGGGATCGGCGGTAAGCCGAAAGCTGGTCTGGTTGGCTTTACCGTGTCAAACCTGCGCGTTCCGGGTTTTGAGCAGCCTTGGGAAACCGACTTTGGCAAGCCGGGCCGAATTGTGACGGCGCTGGATATCATGCTGGAAGGCCCGCTGGGCGGCGCGGCGTTCAACAACGAGTTTGGACGTCCGAACCTGCTGGGTTATTTCCGGACCTATGAAGAAATGGTTTCTTCTCATAACGGCGAAGAAATCCGGGGTTACCACAAGCCAATCATGATTGCCGGTGGTATGGGGAATATTCGTGATGAGCACGTTCAGAAGAAAGAAATTCCAGTCGGTGCCAAGCTGATCGTATTGGGCGGCCCGGCGATGAATATCGGTCTGGGCGGCGGCGCGGCCTCTTCCATGGCTTCCGGCCAGTCAGCCGAAGATCTGGATTTTGCCTCGGTTCAGCGTGAAAACCCGGAAATGGAACGTCGCTGTCAGGAAGTGATCGACCGTTGCTGGCAGCTGGGCGATGACAACCCGATTGCCTTTATCCACGATGTCGGCGCTGGGGGTATCTCGAATGCTCTGCCTGAGCTGGTGAACGACGGTGAGCGTGGCGGTAAGTTCCAGCTGCGTGATGTACCTAACGATGAACCGGGCATGAGTCCGCTGGAAATCTGGTGTAACGAATCCCAGGAACGTTATGTACTGGCAGTTGCACCGGAACAGATGGCCGTATTCGATGCTATCTGTCAGCGCGAGCGTGCACCGTATGCGGTTGTGGGTGAAGCGACAGAAGAGCGTCATCTGACACTGGATGACAGCCACTTCGACAATACGCCGATTGATATGCCGATGGATATTCTGCTGGGTAAACCGCCGAAAATGCATCGTGATGTGACCTCACAAAAAGCACAGGGAACGGCCATTGACCGCAGCGGTATTGTGCTGGAAGAAGCGACACACCGCGTGCTGCGCCTGCCGGCCGTTGCCGAGAAAACTTTCCTGATCACCATTGGTGACCGCACGGTGACCGGTCTGGTTGCCCGTGACCAGATGGTGGGTCCTTGGCAGGTACCGGTTGCGAACTGTGCGGTGACGGCAGCAAGCTACGACACTTACCATGGTGAAGCCATGTCAATGGGTGAGCGCACGCCGGTTGCCCTGCTGGACTTTGCGGCCTCGGCCCGTCTGGCCGTCGGTGAAGCGATTACTAACATTGCCAGTGCCGACATCGGCGATCTGAAGCGGATTAAACTGTCTGCAAACTGGATGTCTCCGGCCGGTCACCCGGGCGAAGATGCTGGTCTGTATGAAGCGGTGAAAGCCGTCGGCGAAGAGCTGTGTCCTGCGCTGGGTCTGACGATTCCGGTCGGTAAAGACTCCATGTCGATGAAGACCAAGTGGGAAGAGAACGGTGAAGAAAAAGAAGTCACCTCTCCGCTGTCCCTGATTATCACCGCTTTCGGCCGTGTGGAAGATGTCCGTAAAACAGTGACACCACAGCTGCGGACAGACCAGGGCGAATCCAGCCTGATCCTGATTGACCTGGGTTGCGGTAAGAACCGTTTGGGCGCGACCGCGCTGGCACAGGTTTACAAGCAACTGGGTGACCAGCCAGCCGATGTGGACAGCCCTGAGCTGCTGAAAGGCTTCTTCCATGCCGTTCAGAGTCTGCTGCGCGACGGGAAGCTGCTGGCTTACCATGACCGCGGTGACGGTGGTCTGTACGTGACGCTGGCTGAAATGGCCTTTGCCGGTCACACCGGGGTTGAAGTCGACCTGAACACCACAGATGCTGATGCCTGTGATGATGTGCTGGCGGCCCTGTTCAACGAAGAGCTGGGCGCGGTGCTGCAGGTACGTACGGAAGATCTGGCCCATGTGGAGCATGTGCTGGCGAAATTCGGTCTGGAAGCCTGCAGCCATGTGATGGGTACGGTCGTCGATGAAGATGTCGTGCGTATCTGGAACGGCAACGATAGGGTACTGGAACAGAACCGGACTGAACTGCGTACAATCTGGGCTGAAACGACTTATCAGATGCAGGCTATGCGTGACAATCCAGCGGGTGCCCTGCAGGAATTCGAAGCCAAGAAAGACAGTCAGGACCCGGGCCTGAACATCAAACTGAGCTTTGACATTAATGAAGATGTCGCCGCGCCGTTTATTGCGACGGGTGCGCGTCCGAAGATGGCGATTCTGCGTGAGCAGGGTGTGAACTCCCATGTTGAAATGGCGGCGGCTTTTGACCGCGCCGGTTTCGATGCCCGTGACGTGCATATGAGCGATATTCTGTCCGGTCGTGTTGAGCTGGACGGCTTTAACGGTCTGGTGGCTTGTGGCGGCTTCTCATACGGTGACGTCCTGGGTGCCGGTGAGGGCTGGGCGAAGTCCATCCTGTTTAACAGCATGGCACGTGATCAGTTTGAGCGTTTCTTCCATCGTGACAATACGTTCGCACTGGGCGTGTGTAATGGTTGCCAGATGATGTCCAATCTGCGTGACTTGATCCCGGGTGCAGATTTGTGGCCGCGCTTTGTCCGCAACGAATCTGAGCGCTTCGAAGCACGTTTCAGTCTGGTGGAAGTTCAGCAGAGCGACTCGCTGTTCTTCAACGGGATGGCGGGTTCCCGGATGCCAATCGCCGTATCTCACGGTGAGGGCCGGGTTGAAGTACGCAATGCGGAACACCTGTCTGCGATTGAGCAGTCTGGCACCATTGCCCTGCGTTATCTCGATAACTACGGTAAGGTGACTCAGAACTATCCGGCCAACCCGAACGGTTC
Organism: Photobacterium sp. 53610; assembly: GCF_036409375.1. Classification (NCBI taxonomy): domain Bacteria; kingdom Pseudomonadati; phylum Pseudomonadota; class Gammaproteobacteria; order Vibrionales; family Vibrionaceae; genus Photobacterium; species Photobacterium sp. 53610. Next base: position 472,600 of record NZ_JAXOFS010000003.1, read on the forward strand.
ACCGAATGGGATCACCGGTCTGACGACTCAGGATGGCCGTGTGACCATCATGATGCCGCACCCGGAGCGGGTCTTCCGTACCGTGGCGAACTCCTGGCATCCGGACGACTGGAATGAGAACAGTCCGTGGATGCGGATGTTCCGTAATGCCCGTGTCAATCTGGGCTAAAACACTGCTGGCTGCGTGCCGGACAGCTGATTCTCAAACCGCTGCCAGGTGCAGCGGTTTTTTTATGGGGACGGGAATTACCGGCGGCTCGGAAATCATGGGCCGTCTGTCAGCGAGCCGTTGAGTTTTCAATGAAAAATCGGTGATAATGGGGGCTTTCCGGTATCGGTGATTGCACGCCGAGACCCCGCCCCGGGGGCAGCAGACCTCAGGGTCAACAGACCCTCAGCAAAGGATATTGTGAGATGAAAAAAATCGAAGCCATTATAAAGCCATTCAAACTGGATGATGTGCGTGAGGCCCTGGCAGAGGTGGGGATCACGGGAATGACTGTGTCCGAAGTCAAAGGGTTTGGTCGCCAGAAAGGCCACACGGAGTTATACCGTGGCGCGGAATATATGGTCGACTTTCTGCCGAAGGTAAAACTGGAAATTGTGGTCAGTGATGATGTGGCAGAGCAGTGTGTCGAGACGATTATTGAAACGGCGCAAACCGGTAAGATCGGCGACGGTAAAATCTTCATGTTTGATATTGAACGCGTAGTCCGGATTCGTACCGGTGAAGAAGACGAAGACGCCATCTGATTGTATTTATGCAAGAATTTCCGGAGACGCACAATGTCTCCCACCGCTGCAGCCCCGGCTTTGTCCGGGGCTGTGCTTTTTTTGATGTTCTCTGATTGTGAAGCGGTCTCTGATTGTTGATTTGATCATTTAATATCCAATTTTCCCTGTCGCATTGTTGCCTTAGGCTGTCTTCGCGGATATCGGAATGACGCAACGGCCGAAAGTTTATTTCAATGTCTGCAAGGAGAGTCATCATGAAACGCGTGTCCCTGTCGACTTATGGCGGCCTTGCCATCTCCGTACTGACAGCTGCGGCAGTGGTGATCGTCGTTGCACCTTTGATGTCGAAACTGATTCACTCAAATCCGAAGTTTTTTCCCTTTTCTGTCCTCCCGATTTCTTCAGAAATATGGTCATACTGGCCATGGCTGGCAGCAGCGGCGGTTTTTGCTCAGATTCTGAGTCTGAAGCTGCTGACAAAGTCTGCTTTCCTGGGGAAGTGTCTGGTCCTGTTCGCAACAGTGGTACTTTTTCCGCTGGGGCTGATTTTCCATATTTGCTATTGGGCTGATGCGCAGCGCTGGCGGCTGCGGCAGGTACAGGATGTGAAATCTGAACTGAAGCCGGAAAACCCGCAATTTGGTTTTTGCGATGAAGATCCGCTGGCCTTCGGACTGGCTGGCGTCGGGATTCTGATGATGATTGTGGGGATGCCTTTAGGCGGCCTGGCTGTGCTGGCAGGTCTGGTTATTTTTGCCCGGAATCTGGCAGGGAAAAAGAAAACGGCACTGATGGTTACGCCTGAAGCGTTGTTTATCACCCCCAATCCCTGGCTTGGTTGCTATCGCATTCCTTTTTCTCAGATTTCTGCGGTATCCATGGTGAAAAATCAGCTGAAACTGCAGGTTGAGTGTGCGGAAGGGAAGCCTTTGCAGCTCGCGGTAAATATCAATGCGCTGGATCGCGACTTACGCCGTCAGGCAAAAGATGTCTTGCTGGACAAGCTGGCTCATGCCGGTTTGCTGCATGAGCCAGTCGTTGTGTAATCAGTCGTTCGTCACGGCCGCGGTGGCTTTGCCATCGTGATACCGGCCTGGTTTGTGGTTCATGGCCAGAACCAGGTTCAGCATCACAGCGCCCAGCAGTGACAACAGCAGAATAGTCGGTGTCATCAGGAAATAAGAGCAAATCAGAATGCAGATATCGATGCCCATCTGAAGCTTGCCTGCTGAAATGCCGAATTTTTCCTGCAGATAAAGCACCAATACGTTAAACCCGCCCAGGCTGGTGTTATGCCTGAACAGAATCAACATTCCCAATCCCATCAGCAAGCCGCCAATCACGGCACAGTAAACCGGATCAAACTGGCTGATAGCCACCACATGGTGCAGGTTGTCTGTAATGACTGAAACCAGCGCTCCACAGCACACACTGGTCAGTGCAAAGCTGCGGTTCATGCGGAACCAGGCCATGATGTAAAACGGAATATTCGCGACAAAGTACAGCTGACCGAAACTGAAATCTGTAAAGTGGGTCATCAGCAGCGCTAAGCCGGTTGTTCCGCCTGTCAGTAAGTTTGCCTGTTGTAAGAAAAAAACGCCTTGCGCGACAATGAATGTGCCAGTCAGAATGGCAATCAGGTTTTCTTTGCGAGAGTGGCCGCGGTGTTTCAATCGATACCTCCAAAAATACCCCTCTGATACTGCGTGACGTCAGTGCGACGGCACTGGAGGGGAAATGCGCGCGATATGTTATAGCGTGGCTGGAAAAAATGAATCCCGGAGCTGAAGGTAAAGAAATACAGTTTGTAATTTAAAATTTACGGTTTTGTAAATCATTATTTTCGCATTATGGTTGCGTTCACATTTTACGATGTAATTTTTTTGATGGATGTTTGTGCAAACTTGAAAGAAATTCATCTTCCAGATGAGAAAAACGAACAAAAAAGGGGATAAAAAAACGATTTCGGGGCTATCTGAAAAGGAGTATTTTCGCTAAAATGCCGACTTATCTGCTGGCGTGACGAAAACGTTTGCGTTGCCGTGGTGTCTGGGGTTGTGTTTTCAGCACTAATCGGGAAAAATGCAGATTATTTCCCGTTGACCTAAGAGTCTGACTTTGTCAGATACTTAGGTGAGCGAATTTGAGAACTATCTGAGTCAGGAGAGACTGATGCTAAAGCGTGACATGAATATTGCTGATTATGACGCGGAACTGTTTGCGGCCATTCAGGAAGAAACAGCCCGTCAGGAAGAGCACATTGAGCTGATTGCTTCTGAGAACTACACCAGCCCGCGTGTAATGGAAGCCCAGGGTTCACAACTGACCAACAAATACGCAGAAGGTTACCCGGGTAAGCGTTACTACGGCGGTTGTGAGTATGTAGATAAAGCTGAGCAACTGGCAATTGATCGTGCATGCCAGCTGTTTGGTGCTGAATACGCGAATGTTCAGCCACACTCAGGTTCTCAGGCAAACAGTGCGGTTTACATGGCCCTGCTGAATGCCGGCGATACCGTTCTGGGCATGAGCCTGGCACACGGTGGTCACCTGACTCACGGTTCTCCTGTGAACTTCTCCGGTAAGCTGTATAACATCATTCCTTATGGTATCGATGAGCAAGGTCAGATTGACTACGCAGAAGTGGAAGCGCTGGCGCTGGAACACAAGCCGAAAATGATCATCGGTGGTTTCTCTGCTTACTCTCAGATTGTTGACTGGAAGCGCATGCGTGAAATCGCAGACAAAGTTGGTGCTTACTTCTTTGTTGATATGGCGCACGTTGCAGGTCTGGTTGCTGCGGGTGTTTACCCGAACCCTGTACCGCACGCACATGTAGTGACCACAACAACGCACAAAACACTGGCTGGTCCTCGCGGCGGTCTGATCCTGTCAAATGCAGGTGAAGAGCTGTACAAGAAACTGAACTCAGCCGTTTTCCCTGGCGGTCAGGGCGGCCCGCTGATGCATGTCATCGCAGCCAAAGCCGTTGCGTTCAAAGAAGCAATGGAGCCTGAGTTTCAAGCTTACCAGCAGCGTGTTGTTGATAACGCCAAAGCCATGGTGGGTCAGTTCCTGGAGCGTGGCTACAAGATCGTTTCCGGCGGTACCGAGAACCATCTGTTCCTGGTTGACCTGATTGATAAGAACATTACAGGTAAAGAAGCTGATGCCGCGCTGGGTGCAGCGAACATCACTGTGAACAAGAACAGTGTACCTAACGATCCTCGCAGTCCTTTCGTGACTTCAGGTATCCGCATCGGTACACCAGCGATCACCCGTCGCGGTTTCACGACGGAAGACGCGAAAGCACTGGCGAACTGGATCTGTGACGTGCTGGACAACATCGAGAGCCAGGACGTGATCGATGCAACTAAAGCGAAAGTGCTGGATATCTGTAAGCGTCTGCCAGTTTACGCGTAAGTAGGTCAGGCTGAATACAGACCAACATTTAGGTCAGAATAGTGAAACGGCATCCATCGGATGCCGTTTTTGTTGATAAAAAATTTAGCTTTGCGCCTCTCAAGACAGTTGATTTGGGTTACACTGAGTCGACGAAATTGAGGAGGCAAGATGCATTGTCCGTTTTGTGGTGCCAATGACACCAAAGTAATCGATTCCCGTCTGGTCGCTGACGGTCATCAGGTCCGGCGCCGTCGTCAGTGCCTGGCGTGCAGCGAGCGTTATACAACTTTTGAAACCGCTGAACTGGTGATGCCGCATGTCATTAAAACCAATGGCAGCCGGGAGCCGTTTAACGAAGAAAAGCTGCGTGGTGGCATTGAACGTGCACTGGAAAAACGTCCGGTCAGTGCAGATGACATTGAACGAGCGATCAATACGATCAAATCCCGCTTGCGTGCGACCGGAGAGCGCGAAGTGAAATCCGATATGATCGGCAACCTGGTGATGGATGCGCTGATCGAACTGGATAAAGTCGCCTATATTCGTTTTGCCTCTGTGTACCGTTCGTTCGAAGACATCCGGGAATTTGGTGAAGCGATCGCCAAACTGGAAAAATAATTCAAGATGTTTACACCGACCGATCACGCCATGATGCGTCGCGCCATCAGTCTGGCCCGGCGTGGCCGTTTCACCACTGCCCCTAATCCGAATGTCGGCTGCGTCATCGTGAAAGATGACACTGTGATTGGTGAAGGCTTTCACTATCGTGCCGGGGAACCGCATGCGGAAGTCTTTGCACTGCGTGCTGCCGGGGAAAACGCCCGGGGCGCAACGGCATATGTCACGCTGGAGCCTTGCTCCCACTACGGTAGAACCCCCCCCTGTGCAGAAGCGCTGATTGCGGCTGGGGTTTCCCGGGTGATCTGCGCTATGGTTGATCCGAATCCGCAGGTTGCAGGCCGGGGTGTCACCATGCTCAGAGACGCTGGAATTGAAGTCGAAACAGGATTGCTGGAAGCTGATGCACTGGCACTCAATCCGGGCTTTATCAAACGCATGAAAACGGGGTTGCCCTATGTTCAGCTCAAGCTGGCAGCCAGTCTTGACGGCAGAACAGCATTGGCCAATGGTGACAGCCAGTGGATCACTGGTCCTGAAGCCAGAGCGGATGTTCAGCGATTTCGTGCGCAGTCAGGTGCGATCTTGTCGACCAGCGCCACAGTTCTGGCGGATGACCCGTCTTTGAATGTTCGCTGGCAGGAGCTGGGGGAACGGACGCAATCCGAGTATCCTCAGCCTGAATTGCGACAGCCGGTTCGGGTGATTATCGACAGTCATAATCGTCTTCAGTCCACACAACGTTTGTTTTCTCTGCCGGGGAAAGTGCTGCTGGCCCGCGGGCAGGCAGATACGCTTTCATGGCCGGAAAATGTCTCACAGCTGGTTGTCCCGGTGCAGGAGAATGGTCAGCTGGATCTGACGGCGCTGATGCAGGCATTGGCCCGTCAGGATATCAATCATCTCTGGGTAGAAGCAGGCGCCGGTCTGGCCGGTGCTTTAGTTCGTGCCGGGCTGGTGGATGAGTTGATCCTGTATCAGGCCCCGAAACTGATGGGCAGCGACAGCCGCGGCCTGATGGATTTGCACGGCCTGTCTGCGATGTCAGAAGTGCCGTCACTGGTTCTGAAGGACGTTCGGATGGTCGGGCAGGATATTCGCATTCGCGGCAGTATCAAAACACCTGCGCCGTAGAGTAAGGAAGTATTAGGATGTTTACAGGTATTATTGAAGCTGTTGGCACGATTCAGGCGCTGACAGTGAAAGGGCAGGATATTTCCGTCACGGTGAACAGTGGCCGGCTGGATCTGTCTGATGTCAAGCTGGGTGACAGTATTGCCACCAACGGCGTCTGTCTGACCGTGGTGGCCCTCACCGGTCAAGGGTATGTTGCAGATGTCTCACTGGAGACACTGAACCGGACTGCTTTTAAAGATTACAAACCGGGACAGGCGGTGAATCTGGAAAAGGCAATGTTGCCGACGACCCGATTTGGCGGCCATATGGTGTCGGGCCATGTAGATGATGTGGGGGAAATTATTTCCCGCACGCAAACCGGCCGGGCCATTGAATTCTGGGTGAAAGCGCCGGATCATCTGGCAAAATACATTGCTGAGAAGGGCTCTGTCAGCATTGATGGGATCAGCCTGACCGTAAACGCAGTGCGGGGTGCGGAATTCAAGCTGACGATCGTGCCGCATACAGCTGGCGAAACCACGATGGACGGGTTTAAACCCGGCCGCCGGGTGAATCTGGAGGTGGATGTCATTTCACGTTATCTGGAGCGTCTGATGCTGGGAGAGAAAGCAGCACAGGCTGGCGGTTCGTCAGAGCTCAGCATGGAACTTCTGGCCCGGAGCGGCTTTCTCGGCTAAACCGCTATCATAAAGAATAACTAAGGTGAGGGATTGCAACATGGCGTTAAGCAGCGCACAGGAAATTATCGAAGATATCCGTCAGGGCAAAATGGTCATTCTGATGGATGACGAAGACCGTGAAAATGAGGGTGATCTGATTATCGCATCAGAAAAAATCACACCTGATGCGATTAACTTTATGGCGACCCATGGCCGGGGTTTGATCTGTCTGACGCTGACCCAGGCGCGCTGCCAGCAGCTGAAACTGCCGCTGATGGTGCAGGACAACACCGAGCAATTCAGTACCAATTTCACGATTTCCATTGAAGCTGCCCGTGGGGTGACAACCGGTATTTCTGCCGCTGATCGTGCCCGGACCGTACAGGCAGCGGTTGCCAAAGATGCCTCACCGGCAGACATTGTGATGCCGGGACATATTTTCCCGCTGATGGCACAGGAAGGCGGTGTGCTGGCTCGTGCTGGTCATACAGAAGCGGGCTGCGATGTGGCCCGTCTGGCCGGATTAGAAGCATCCAGTGTGATTGTCGAAATTCTGAATCCGGATGGCACCATGGCCCGTCGTCCGGATCTTGAAGTGTTTGCGGCTCAGCACGGCCTGAAACTGGGCACCATTGCGGATTTAATTGAGTATCGCAATAACAACGAGACAACGATAGAACGTGTGGCCGAGTGCGTGCTGCCGACAGAATTCGGTGAGTTCGACCTGATCACTTACCGTGATACGATCGACAACCAGATCCACTATGCATTGCGGAAAGGCAATGTCTCGCAAGATAACCCGACGCTGGTACGGGTGCATCTGCAGGATACTTTTAAAGACATTCTGCATTCAGGCGCGTCCCAGTGGACTTTGCCTTCAGCGATGCAGCGGATTGCTGACCAGGGCGGGGTGATGGTGATTCTGAATCGTCATGAAACTCAGGATGGCATCATCACCAAAGTGAAACATATGGCTTCGCAGGCTGACGGCCAGCCGGGAGTGAAGCTGAATCCGAAGAACCCGTCACGCCAGGTGGGTGTGGGTTCGCAGATCCTGGCTGATCTGGGGGTTGGCAAGATGCGCCTGCTGTCGTCCAGTAATCAGCGCTACCATTCACTGTCCGGCTTTGGGCTGGAAGTGGTGGAATATATTTGTAACTAAGGGGAAAGGAGCGGTGTGCTCCTGAACCTGAAATACGTTTAACATACTGTTTTCATTCATCTCTGTGCCGGAATCGGGATCGCACTTTACCGCGGTTTATGACTTGACAGTGAAGTCAATTGGTATCACGTATAAATTGTGATAGACTCCCGCGGTTTCTCAATCCGGAAAGAAAAGACATAGTCACAGGAAGGCCCATGAAGGTAATCGAAGGCGCCATCGCGGCACCCAACGCAAAAATTGCTATCGTTATCAGTCGCTTCAACAGTTTCATCAATGAAAGCCTGCTGGAAGGTGCGCTGGACGCACTGAAACGTCAGGGACAGGTAAGCGACGACAACATTACCGTTGTACGTTGTCCTGGTGCTTATGAGCTGCCTCTGGTCGCCCAGCAAGTTGCGAAAAGCGACCGTTATGATGCCATCGTGGCACTGGGCTCTGTGATCCGTGGCGGTACTCCGCATTTCGAGTATGTTGCCGGTGAATGTAATAAAGGTCTGGCTCAGGTGGCTCTGGAGTACAACACTCCGGTTTCATTTGGTGTCCTGACTGTAGACACAATTGAACAAGCCATCGAGCGTGCCGGTACCAAGGCTGGTAATAAAGGGGCAGAGGCTGCACTCAGCGCGCTTGAGATGGTAAACGTCCTGTCCCAAATTGAATCCTAATGGGGGTTAGTGTGAAACCAGCCGCACGTCGTAACGCACGACACTTTGCCGTCCAGGCCATTTATTCCTGGCAAATCACCAAAGGAAATGCTGCCGATATCGAAATGCATTTTCTGTCTGGCGAACAGTTTGAAGAAGAAGCACATCAGGCTGAAGCGCCTGTTCTGGCTGCACCACAGACCGATGTGGAGTACTTCCGCGATCTGTTTACCGGTGTGGTGCTGAACCATCAGGAACTGGACAGCAAGATGCGTCCTTATCTGTCGCGTCCGCTGCAGGATCTGGATCAGATGGAACTGGCGCTGCTGCGTCTGGCCGTGTACGAAATCATGAAACGTGAAGACGTACCGTTCAAAGTTGTGATTAACGAAGCAATCGAACTGGCGAAAGTTTTCGGTGCTGAAGACAGTCACAAGTTTGTGAATGGTGTGCTGGATAAACTTGCACCTGTTCTGCGTAAAAAAACATAATCGTTTTTTGAAAACGAAACTGAGGCCAGCTCTGCTGGCCTTTTTTCTGGGTACAACGACCATCAAGAACTTCTGACCTTCTATGGCTAGTAACGAATTCGATTTAATCGCCCGGTATTTTGCCCGTCAGCCGGTTCAGCGGAGTGATGTTGCGCTGGCGATTGGCGACGACTGTGCTTTGCTTGAAGTCCCGGCTGGCTGCCAGCTGGCCGTCAGTACCGATTCTCTGATATGCGGGAATCATTTTCTGGCGGGTATGGACCCGGCACTGGTGGCAAAGAAAGCACTGGCAGCCAATCTGAGTGATCTGGCGGCCATGGGGGCGACACCGGCCTGGGTATCCCTGGCAATCACTCTGCCTGAAGCGGACGAATCCTGGCTGGCCCGCTTCTGTGACGGCTTTTTTGAGATGGCTGATTACTATCAGGTTCAGCTCATTGGCGGTGATACGACCAAGGGACCGCTGAGCCTGACGCTGACGGTGCATGGCTTTGTACCTCAGGGGCAAGCGCTGACCCGGCACGGCGCCAGTGCCGGTGATCTGATTTATGTCACCGGTAATCTCGGTGACAGTGCGGCAGGATTGGCCGTCTTACTGAAGCAGGTCACGGGCACTAAGCCTGAGCTGGCGGAGCATTTGCTGAACCGGCATTATCAGCCGCAGCCCCGGGTGTTAGCCGGACAAGCGCTGCGTGGAATAGCCTCGGCTGCGCTGGATATTTCTGACGGCCTGATTGCCGATCTGGGCCATATCCTCAACCGGTCGGATGTCGGCGCGGTGATTGATGTTGACCGTCTGCCGTTGTCTGCTGAACTGATGTCATTCTGTGGCGGCGATCAGGATGCTGCCGGGAAACTGGCACTCACCAGCGGCGAAGAATACGAACTCTGTTTTACGGTTCCGGCCCATCACCGTGGTGCACTGGATGTGGCTTTGTCTCATGCAGGCGTGAAGGCGACTTGTATCGGAAACATCCGGGCCGGAGACAGTGTGACACTTGAAAGGAACGGGCTGCCGCTTGATTGGCAGCTGCATGGATACGATCATTTCTCGGGGTAAGTTGTGCGAGATCCCAAACTGTATATCAAACTGAGTAACCCCTGGCATTTGCTGGCAACCGGATTTGGCAGTGGCCTGTCACCTGTCATTCCCGGTACAGTCGGAACGCTGGCGTCGGTACCGTTTTACTATCTGCTGATCCAGTTGCCTTACGCGGCTTATCTTGGGATCACCCTGATCGCAGCGCTGGCGGGCATTTACATCTGTCACAGAACTGCGCAGGACATGGGAGTTCATGACCATGGCAGTATTGTCTGGGATGAATTTGTCGGCTTTTGGATCACGATGGCCATTGCTCCGCCAATGAGCCTGCCCTGGGTGATCAGCGGTTTTATTCTGTTCCGTTTCTTCGACATGGTGAAACCCTGGCCGATCAGCTGGCTGGATAAAAATGTCCATGGTGGCGTGGGGATCATGGTCGATGACATCCTGGCCGGTTTCATGGCCATGATTACGCTGTGGGGGCTGGGCCACTGGATGGGCTGGTAGTCCCGAAGTGAAGCCTTCTGTGAAGCCGTGCATTGTGCACGGCTTTTTTGTCCAATTTTTAACCCTTCATCGTATCGTCTTTCACGCTAAGCTAAAGCTGATTCCCGCTGCCTTGAGGGAGCAGAATGCGTTGCGGAAGACTGATTTGTTTACTGATGATTTTGCTGACCTGTGCTGTGAAGGCACAGGTTTACCCGTCAACGGGAGCTGCGTGGCTCTTTCCCGGTGGATGGGAAGAACCGCTGACGACGTCACGCTTTCACTCGGCAGAAGCCGTAAAACAGTGGGAACTGCACCATGCTGATCTGGTGCTCGGAAGCTGGCAGTCTCCGGCGCTCAATCAGCAAAGCCACGTACTCCTTCCGTTTCAGCTCCAGAATCTGTCCTGTCATCCGGATGAACAGCGTCAATGGCTTTACCGTCAGGCAGGACTGGCGGGTGTGGAGCCAGAACGCCTGTTTCTGCATTATGCCGAAGATACCCGCCTGTCCTGGCAGGATTCTGCGTCATCCCCCTTTCCGGAACTGCCTGAGCCGCAGCCCCGGCAGTTCTGGACTGAGCTGAACGGCCAGTTCAGCACGGCAAACCTGCCGGTATCTCTGGTGGAATCACAGTCCCTGATCCTGATGGCAGATGATCCGTTCACGGTACTTGAGCTGGAAGCCGGCAGGCCGCCAATGCAAGTACTGTGGCAAAGCCCCATTGGCTGGCAGCTGCTTGATGTGCGATGGCAGCAACAGGGCGAAACCCTGTTTACGGGCTATTTGACCATGCCAGACGGATGGCAGCCAGCGGTGCTGACGGGAACCACATCAGAGGCTGCCTGGACGATCGCATTGCGCTGGCCGCAGGAAACCCGTGTCGCTTCGGTTCGGTTACAGCCCTGGCTGGTTCAGGATACCAATGGTTTATTTGTTCCCGGCTGGGACCCGGTGAATGACAAAGATCAGAACGGATTGCTCAGCGACGATGAATTCCAGAGCAGGGTCAATCCTTCCGCGAGTGCCCGCTTTCCCTATCAGGCCCGGGTGCTTGTCAGTGGCCGCCGCCCGGCATCTTCTTGTGTATACCGGGCGAATCTGAGCGATCCGGCAATCCAGGTTTTGCTGATGAGATGGTATCGATACCATTGGCGCCGTGAGGGCGTCGCTGGTGGCTACCTGCCACGACTGAAGCCATTACTGGCTGGAAGCAATATCTCGGTCGACAGCGGGGGGCAGTTACTGGAGCTGCCTTTGGTGGCAGGGACAGCAGAGGCCGAAGACCGCTATTTTGAAATGCTGGTGGCATTACTGAACAAGATGAAACATCAGTTTTCGCCGCCAGTGTTTGCTGCCGAATTCTCAGGGCTCTCGCTGTGGCAGCAAAATGCACCGGAAGCTGCCTTGAAAGGATTGGTGGACATCTGGGTGCGGCCCCGTTTGATCTCCCCGGCGATGGGGTTGGCGAAGCTGCAGCAAAGCTGGCAGCAATTTTCTTTGAGTGCAGACGGGGTACAGAGTGTGCTGATGGTTTCGATGCGAGACGGTTACAGCGATTTACACCCCAGTGACAGTAATGCCTGGACGCGTGATACGGAAACCGGACTGGCACTCTATTACCTGTTCAATCAGCCGGGGCTGACGTATTACCACAATTGGGGCAACAGCCAGACTTATGACAGCACCAATACGACGGTGCGGGACTGGTATCGCCCCGGCTTGCCCAAGAACTGGGTCTATCAGCCATCCGGGATGCTGAGGGTCGATCTGGGGAAACCTGTTGCTCCGCCGAAAGGGTATAAAGTCGTCTGGTGGCAGGCGGACCCGTTCAGCGGAGACAGCCGAAAGCCGGTGTTAGGGCCGCATCAGATGCTGCCTGCGAACTGGTTCTGGCTCTATCGCAGCGGCTGGTTCAGCAAACAGCCGGCAGAAGGGGTGATTGCCCGGCGGTATGAACATGGGCTGGTGGTTTACCGGGCAATCCAAAAGGCCGGGCAAAAAAGCTTTCTGGAAACCAGACCGATGCGCATTTCCCTGCCCGGTACTTATGAGCAGGTATTTTATGACGGCAGTACAGGAGAACCGATCAATTACATTGAATTGGGGGGGTATCAGGGGGCTGTCCTGCGTAAATCTGCGCAGGAACAGTGAAGTGGCAAGGAAGTGCAGAAAAAGATGAGGCGGCAAATTCCGCCTCATGAGTCGAAGCTGATGAATCAGCTGAGCAGCAGGCTGTCGTCAGCCAGCTCTTCGCCCCGCACTTTGCTGAACATCTCCAGCAGATGTTTCACGTCCATATTGGCCCGCTCCTGACCTGCCACATCCAGTACAATATTCCCCTGGTGAAGCATGACGGTCCGGTCGCCATAGGCGAGGGCATCTTTCATGGAGTGAGTCACCATCATCACAGTCAGGTCAAATTCCTCGACCACGCGCTTGGTGAGTTCCAGAACGAAAGCGGCCATTCTTGGATCCAGTGCTGCTGTATGTTCATCAAGCAGCAACAGCTTACTGTCAGCCAGCGTCGCCATGACCAGACTGACAGCCTGACGCTGTCCGCCGGATAACAGGCCGATGCTGTCTCCCAGCCGGTCTTCCAGTCCCAGGCCCAGAATACTGATCCGTTCCTGAAACAGTTTTCTGCGCTGTGACGACAAGGCCAGCTTCCAGGTACGGCGGCTGCCGCGCTGCATGGCCAGCGCCATATTTTCCTCAATGGTCAGTGAGGCGCAGGTTCCTGCCAGCGGGTCCTGAAAGACCCGGGCTGCATACTGTGCCCGTTCATGCACCGCTTTGCTGGTGACATCAACGCCATTGATAACCACTTTCCCGTCGGACATCGGGGTTTCCCCGCTGATGGCACCCAGCAGGGTGGATTTACCGGCGCCGTTTGAGCCGATGACAGTCACAAACTGGCGTTCCGGGACCGTCAGGTTGACCCCGCGCAATGCCTGATTTTCAAGAATGGTGCCTTCATTGAAGGTAACGCGGATGTTGTTGAGTTCAATCATAGTGTTCTTACCTTCTGGTCCGGCTTACGCGAGCTTCTTTTTTGTGGCAACGGCCTGTTTTTTCTTCCGCTGAAAATTGCGCTTCATCTTCGGTGCAATCAGCGCCAGCGCAACCAGAACTGCGGTGATCAGGTTCAGGTCGGAGGCTTTCAGACCGAACATGCCGGTACTCAGCGCAAACGCGACCGCCAGACGATAAAGCACGGAGCCCAGAATTACGGCAACAACCGCTACCCAGATTTTACGGCCCGGGATCAGGGTTTGACCAAGGATCACCGCAGCCAGACCGACTACAATGGTACCGACCCCGGAGGTCACGTCGGCGAAGTTGTTGGTTTGTGCAAACAGCGCACCGGAGAAACCGACAAATGCGTTTGACAGCGCCAGACCAAAGTAGGTGTAAAGGGCTGTATTACCACCCTGGGCACTGACCATCCGGCTGTTTACGCCGGTAGCGCGCAGTCCCAGGCCAAAATCACTGGCCAGCAGGCGAACCACAAACCAGCCGCTGAAGATCACTAGTGCCAGAATGACCGCCAGGCGGATCAGGCCGGCATCCATTCCGGTGTCAAAAGCGAAGTTTTCGAATGGGGTCAGAATGGTGTCATCGCCCAGCAGCGCCAGGTTCGGACGCCCCATAATACGGATGTTGATCGAGAAAGCGGCGATCATCGTCAGGATACTGGCCAGCAGGTGCAGGATCCCACAACGTACGGCAAGAAAAGCGGTCACCAGACCACACATTCCTCCGGCCAGCACCGCCAGCATTGTCGCAAGCCAAGGGTTGACTCCGGCGATAATTGCGGTCGCAGCGACAGCGGCCCCCATCGGGAAGCTGCCATCAACAGACAGATCCGGAAAATCCAGAACACGGAAAGTGAGATAAACGCCAAGAGCAACCAGGCCATAAACCAAGCCGATTTCCAGCGTACCGATCAAAGCAAAGAAAGACATCAACTGCTCCTTATTCCTTGCTGGCACCGGCGGGTCGGCCGGTGCCTGAGAGATGTGTAGTTATTTGGTGATTGAGGTTGCGCGGCTAACCAGTGATTTCGGCAAAGTGATGTGCAGTTTCGCTGCCACTTTTTCATTCAGGGCCAGGTCGGAACCGACCGCGACTTTGACTGGCAGTTCAGAGACTTTCTTGCCTTTGAGCAGGGCATCGACATAGTCGGCGGTCTGAACACCAACCTGATAATAGTCAAAGCCCAGTGCGGCCAGTGCACCACTTTCAATATAAGTTGTGGATGCTCCAATCACAGGAATCCCCGCCTGGTTACCAGCATTGACCAGTCCTTCAACGGCACTGGCGACGGTGTTATCTGTCGGGGCGTACAGAGCATCGGATTTCGCAGCAACGATTTGAGCGGCTGACTGCACGTCTGCACTCTTCAGTGCTGTGCCTTCAACGACCTCCATGCCTTTCTCTTTTGCAGCTTTACGCAGCAGGTCAACCAGAGCGACGGCGTTGGCTTCGCCCGGGTTATAAATCACACCAATTCGCTTGGCATCTGGCAGGATCTCTTTAATCAGGTCGACATGCTGTGCAACCGGAGAGAGATCTGACAGGCCGGTCACGTTGCGTTCCGGCTTCTCGGTATTACGAACCAGTTTGGCGCCGACAGGATCGGTGACTGCAGTGAAAACAACGGGAATTGAACGGGTGGCTGCAGCCAGGGCCTGGGCGGTCGGTGTGGCAATGCCAACCAGAACATCGGGCTGTTCACCGACAAACTGCTTGGCAATTTGTACTGCAATAGCCGGGTTACCCTGAGCCGTCTGATAGGTGAATTCCAGGTTTTTGCCTTCTACGTACCCTTTTTCTTTCAGGCCATCCAATAAGCCCTGACGGGTTGCGTCCAGCGCCGGGTGTTCAACGATCTGTGAAACGGCAACTTTTGCCATCTCAGCCAGCGTTGGCGTCGCTGTGAGCGCCAATGCTGCAGCAATACAGGCCGCAGAAAGCAGTTTGGTTCCCTTCATAATCCAATCCTTGTTCTGGTGTGATAACGAGACGGGCCACTGGCTGGGCCATCAAAAACACCCGTCATTGGCATAATGTTTTAGCTCAATGGGAAAAGAAAGAACATCCAAAAATTAACAACAATGTAACAAGGTTTGGGGGTGATAAACTGAGTTTTGGTTATTGGTTGGTTTTATATATTGCTTTCATGGCTGTTTATTGGTCAAAAGTTAGACGTTTTACTTGGTATTTGGTGACTTATTTTTTATTGGTATTTTTGTGATTACAGTGAACTGCCGCTCACTCGCAGTGACGGAAATTGGCGCGTTGCATGTTTTGTGAACAATTTCTTCAGGAATGAAACGGTTGATGCACAAGAAGGGGAGGTGTAACAGGCAGCCGGATATCGGCTGCCGGGGGAGCGCGGGATTATTCACTAAGACAGGTCAATTGACTGCTGCGCTGTTTCAGGTTGGAGAAGGCCACTTTCATATTGGCTTCCTGCACATAGCGTTGCGGCATGGGATGGACTTCGACCTGAAAATCAGGTGAACCTTCGGCAACGGGGCTGTCCTGGGTGACCGGAGTCACCATGACAACTTTGAGTCCGGGATGACGGGCTGCAATGCGGGACGCTGTTCCTAGTCCTTCTGCCGTGTGGAACCGACCGGCGATGTGCAGAATCTGGTGGCCGGGATGGGTTTGCAGGTAGTCGACCATGCTTTCGGCCATGGTGTCGTCCCAGGCGGTCTGGGCGGCAAATTGTCGCTCGGTTTGGGCTTGATCACCATGGTGCATAGATGCAGTGAATTTTTCTTTGTATCGGTCATTTTCCAGTGTAAGTGACTGAGCAACCCACTGGCGCTCTGAGGCAGGAAGACGGTTGAGGTAATCGGGACCGTAGCGGCCGACGCAACGCACAATCGATTTCGGCGCATTGCTGGCAATGACATCCAGATGATGTTCACGGGCAAATTCAATCAGCGGACGGTAGTCTGATTCATAGTTTGGCCAGGCATTGCCTTGCTGAATCAGCGTTTGTTCACCAATTTCACCATTGAGGTACTGGTTTACGACGCTTTGTTTATCCCGGGTAAACTGCTCCATCGACAGAGCCAGGGCAGGGCGATTGGCATACATGGCTGCCAGCAGACGGGTTTGTAACAGGTGGGTTCCCGGATGGCTGTGCCATTCTCCTACCAGCACAATATCGGCGTCAGACAACGCCTCAGCAAGCTGTTGCTCTGTCAGAGAGGCGCCTTGAGGTGAGCGAATGGTGTAATCATAAAATGTGTCAGGCGGAGCTTGTTTAACCGGTGCTGACGGTGTTGTACAGCCACTGAGCAGGGCTGTCAGTATAAAGGCATAGCCAGTCTTCATGCATATCATCCTTTCTCCTGAATCGTCGTACTGACTTCGTATCAGTCACAGTATGGACGGTTCAGTGTGTTCTTTCATGGACGCTATGATAGAGAAGACTGGCAGAACACTCAATAGTAATGAGAATTAATTTCAATTAGGTTGCGAGATTTCAGCTTCCGACAACTGATAAACGCGAAGTGTGAAATCAGCCTCGCAATGAAACGCCTGCTGCTGGGCCAGGAATTGCCAGACCGAATCCGGGGTCTTCCAGGCAAACGGGGTCATCTGCATCAGGGCGGTGGCTTCTTTGCCGTCGAGTGTCATTTCGTAATGTAACTGCTCTTCGTGGATCAGTGACATACCGGGCAGAGATTCTGCCGGAATATCATGCGGCCTGACCTCATCATAGATCTGGGCTTTTAACTGATGCAGATGTCGTGCTGCCGGGGTCACGGTCAGCAAAATCGCTCCCGGTTTCAGAGTGCGGGTAATTTCAGCGGCTTTGCAGGGCGCGTAGATGCGCACCATGGCATCCAGGCTGTGATCGGCGAAGGGCAGGCGATGGCTGGAAGCAACACAGAAATGACAATCTTTGTAGCGTTTTGCTGCGTACCGGACCGCAACTTTTGAGATATCCAGCCCGTGTACTGCCAGTGCCGGATGCTGGTCGCTTAAAGCCGTGAACGCGGACGTGTAGTAGCCTTCCCCGCAACCGATATCCAACAGACGGTGACTGTTCGCCGGCGCATACCGGTGGAGCAGCGCAACCACTTTGTCTTTCATCGGCGCATAATGGCCTGCTTCAAGAAATGCTCTTCTGGCCTGCATCATCTCTTTGTTGTCGCCGGGATTTTTCGAACTTTTATGATGAACCGGCATGAGATTGACGTAGCCTTCTTTGGCCTGATCAAACTGATGGTTTTGCTGACACCGCCAGTAATTTTCCCGGTGTTCGAGAGGCTGATGGCATAAAGGACATTGATAAGGCATGAGAGAGCACCGAGTGTCAAAACGCAGGATTGTACCTTGTTTTATCCGGGCAGAGAACCCGAAAACCGGCCGCTGCGGTCTGGTTTTATAATCGATCGGGCTAAAGAAAAAAGTGATCTTTTTCACAGAAAAATATTAAGCAGATCAATGTGAAACAGGCACAGTTTTATTAAGGGCATATTCAGGGAAAGAAGTTACTCTGTTTGTGCATATAGTGAATCTCTGCTCTATGCTGTCTTTTGAGGTTGTGAAGATTTAATGGAGCCGGCTTCAGGCTTTAACTGCCTTTCCCTGAGGCCGCTTCTGCTGTTTCCAGCCTTTTTTTTTGCGCTTCGGGTGACCCTGATGATTTGGCGGAAGCCCCGGATATTGACTCAAGGAAACAAAGATGAAAAAAACATTAGCAGCGGCAATTATTTCCAGCTTATGTGTCAGTGGTGCGAGCTACGCAGCCAATATCTACAAAGGAGAAGATGGCAGCGAAGTGAATGTGTACGGCCGTCTGGGATATAACATCACAGACAAAGACACCAACGAAAATGATACGAATGGTGAATTCGATGCCCGTATCGGACTGGGCGGTTCACAGCCAATTAATGATCAGTTTTCTGTGATCGGCTGGGCTGAGTATCAGGTGGGTGCAGCTGAAGCTGAAAACTCAGGCGATGACAGCCTGTCTCCTCGTTATGTCTGGGCGGGTATCGACGGCAAGGAATTGGGTAAAGTGACGGGTGGCCGTGTGGCGTCTGGTCTCATTATGTTCACCGATATCGTGGACGTGTTCGCTCTGTCTGATATTGCAACAGCGCGTCAGGCCAACCGGGTTGACGGTACAGCCGTACAGGTCTTCCGTCAGGACGCCACGCTGCAGTACCAGAACAGTGTGAACGGACTGGATTTCTCGGTTGCCTATATTTTTGGCAATAATGACGTCAACCGTTTTGGCGAAGTACTGGACTACGGTATGAATGCGGCGGCCCGATATACCCTGGACTTGGGTGAAGGCGGCAGCCTGGCACCAGTACTGGCTTATCAGTACAGTGAAGATAAAGACGGCAACGAATATAACTTCTGGGGGATTGGTGCCACCTATAAGATTGGTGCAATCTCTCTGGGTGCAGAATACTCCGAAGATGAGCTGGATACCGGAGCTGCCAATAAGAGTAAAGATGAAGTGTGGGAAGTGGTTGCCATCTATGATCTGAACGATTACTGGACCCTGCGTGGTGGTTACCGCAGCCTGGAGAACACGGATGGGGATGAACTGGAACTGAAAGACACGACCCTTGAAGCTCAGTATCACCTCACCAGCCGTTCTTCACTGTTTGCCAGCTATGTCTTCCGTGATGGAGATAATGGCACCAATGGCGGTGCTGACTTCGGTGATGCGGAGGAAGATTTCTATCAGCTGGGAATCCGTTACGAGTTCTGATTTCCCGAATTCAGTGACGAAAAAGCCGGGGCAGTGCTCCGGCTTTTTTTGTTTCGGGCTTGTCCCGCTTATCTTGCTTTGTAGTCTGCTTTATCGAGACTGTGCTTTTTCATTCTCAGATAGAGCTTTTTACGCGGAATTTGCAGGTAGTTCGAGACTTCATTAATACGGCCGCTGAACAGGTAAAGCGCATCCTCAATGACCCGTTTCTCATAACTGTCGATCAAATCGTCCAACGGACTGCTCATCTGTGCTAAGGGCTTAGTACGTTCCTGCCCCGTCAGCTTCACGATACCAATGGCATAGAGCTCAGCGACGTTGCGGAGTTCAAGCACATTTCCCTGCCACTGATGGCGGTTGAGGGTATTGATATAGGCTTTATCAATCACCGGGACTTGTTTATTCAGCTTCTGGCAACTGGCATTCAGGAAGTATTTGAATAAAGGCGTGATATCACTGACCCGCTGGCGCAGTGGTGGCATGATAAAACGAACCTGGCTGAGGAAGTAAAACAGCTCCGGCACCAGAGACTCATTTTCCACGGCACCTTCTGCGGTACCTTCGAGAATCGCCAGCACTCTGACTTCCCGTTTTCCCAACCGCTCCTGTTCGAGTAAGAATCGGCACAGCCAGCGTTGTGATTCCGGCGGCATGGCAGGCAGGTTGTTAATACAGATGCTGCCGCCACGCGCGTTAATCATGGCCCGTTGCAGATCCGGGGTCCGCTCCACTCTGGAGCCACACAGCTTAATCAATGGTCCCTGGCTGATGTCACTGTGCTGGTGCAGCAGACTGGCAACGGTGTGGCGGCCTGTGCCTGTTTCACCTTCGATCAGAACGTCTTTATTGTTATTGGCCGCCAGGGTGATTTGTTCGCGGATGCTCTCGATACGCGGACTGTCCCCCAGCAGGACATCATGGGTTGTTTGCTGCACTCTCTTGCGGTGAGAGACGAGTTGCTTTCGCTGCGGCAGGTGTTTCTCAAGCAGGGTGATCAGTTCGGCGGGTTGCAGCGGTTTTTGCAGAAAATCGACGGCACCATTTTTCAGGGCATCAACGGCCATGGGAATATCGCCGTGCCCGGTAATCATAATGACGGGTAAACTGTCATCCAGCGCTTTGACCTGATGTAAGACATCTTTACCACTGGTGCCCGGCATATACATATCCGTGATCACAACCCCGGGCCAGTCTTTGTGCAGCAGGGCCAGAGCCTGCAGTGGGTCTGTGGCCGTTTTTGCCTGATAACCAGCCACCTCAAGCAGGTGCTGATAGGCATCTACAACATCCTGATCGTCATCAATGATCAGCACTTCAATGTTATCGTTAATCGTCATACTTCTTTAACTCCAAAACGACCATAGCGCCTCCTTGCAATGTTGAAGCAAGGTAAATATTGCCTTCGATTCTGTTCATGATGGAACGGCAAATGTTTAATCCCAGCCCGAGTCCCACATCTTTGGTGGTGGTGAAGGGAACAAAGAGTTTCTCTATGATACTGGCCGCAAATCCGGGGCCGGTATCGCAGACAGCCAGTCTGAGTGACTGGTTGTCTGAATGATTGTCGAGCACATCGACATGGATTTCCCGGGTATGACAGCCCGCTACGGCATCGCAGCTGTTGACGAAGAGGTTCACCAGAACCTGTTCAAACTGAACCGGATCCGCCAGGACCTGGTAGGGGGTGTCGACGAGGTACTGCAGCGTAGTCTGCTGTATTTTCAGGCGACTCTCGATCAGTTGCCGGGCATGGCAGAGCGACTGCTGGATATCGATCGCCTGAACAGCACGGTTGGCAGACTGTTTTCTGGCGAAATTTCTCAGGCTGGAAATGATCCGGCCCATCCGTTCCGTGAGGCTTTCCATCTTATCCAGACTGGCGGGCAGCTGGGTATAATTGTCCTGACTGACGGCCATTTTCGTGGCAAACAGGTGCGTTGACATGGCCGATAGCGGCTGGTTCAGTTCATGAGCCAGTGAGGTCATGGTCTGACCGACCACGGCCATTTTTGCAGCCTGAATCAGTTCGTCCTGAGTTGACCGCAGATCGGCTTCAATCCGTTTCCGGTCTTCAATTTCTGCTTTTAACTGGCGGTTTCGTTTGGTCAGAGACTCTGTTTTTTCATGTACCATTCCTTCCAGCCAGCGTGCTGCACTTTCCTGTTCTGTAATATCTGTCATCGTGATGATGACTTTGTCTTCATGTCCCTGATTGAAATGACGGAAGTCCAGCCGCAAGTAACGCGGCTCCTGATGCTGTGTATGCCTGATGGTCAGGCTGCAGGCCCTGTTCGTTTGTAAAAGGCTTCCTTTCTGAAACAGGCGCTTGAGGCGTGTTTCCGTGTTGTGGTTGAAGAGGGACCATAAGGTGTGCCCTTTGGGAATGGAGCCGGTCTGAAACAGGGCCTGTGCACTGGGGTTGACTGACTCCACAACACCGGACAGGTCACAGGTAATGATACTGGCCTGGGTATTATTGATCAGGTTGAGGGCATTGGTTTGCTGCATTTCCAGCATCTGCTGGCGGAACTGACGCAGACTGTCCCCCAGCAGACCGATTTCATCATCACCGTCAACCTGAATGGTCGCGTTCAGATCGCCGTGTGCCACGGCATAGAGGTCGTGGCTGAGCTGGTTCAGCCGAGTGACGATCCCCCGGCTGACCAGATAGACAGAAAGCAGGACAGATAATGTAATCGCCAGCAGGACCACGCCCAATAAGATGTAACTGCTGATGATCACCGACTGCCGGGTATGATCATTGAGTGCCAGCAGCGAGCTGTCTGCCTGATCAACCATGGCCTGAATGAGTTCTTCCTGATAAACCAGGCGGTTCTGAATTCGCTTATCATAGATGTGAACAGATTTTTGCAGGCTGGACAGAGTCTGCAGCTGTCTTTCCACCGGACCGCCGGGTTCAACCAGGCTCACCAATTCATTGAGGTGCTGAAGAAAAAGCAGGGTCGACGGATAGTGGCTGAGTACATCGCCCATGCTTTTCAGTTGCTCGGTCTTGTGGCCGAGATACTGAAAGCTATTGGAAATATCCCGGTTTTGATATTGCTGGAAGATATCTTTGACCAGCTGATGCAGTTCGTTTTCCTGAATGGTGATGGACTGTAACAGGGAAAATTCATCAATGTTTGCCCGGATTTTCCCGTCATCCAGCTGCTTGGGATCCAGGCGTGTCAGCTGCCATTCCAGTTCCTGCCGGATCGGGACCAGCTCTTCAACGATGTTCTGATGCAGCCAGTTCAGCCGGGCTTCCGACTGAGCCAGTGTCAGCAGCAAGCTGGTCCTTTTATTCAGCAGCTTGGTGTAGGACTCGATATCACTGAGCAGGGTTTCAAGTTCGATTTTCAGTGCCGGATATGAGGCCAGGCTGGCCGTATTGGCAATGGACTCGGTAATTTGCGCAGCTTCCTCAGTAATTTTTTGTTTCAGCTCGGCGTGGCGTGCATGATCTTTGTTGAAGCTGATTTTATGCAGCGTATCTTTCAGTGCTGCGGTATCACGTTCCAGATGGTAGCTGGCACGCAGCGTGGGCAGGTTTTTGCTGACGATTGCATCAATCTGATCATCCAGGCTTTCCCAGGTAATCAGAGCAATCAAGCTGACGCCAATGCTCAGGAAAGCCATCAGGCTGATAGCACTGATTAACCGGTTGCCAATCGTTTTTCGTTTCAGCATTACGGCACCTGCTTCTGAGAGAAGAGGATGGCCTGAGTCAGCTGAATTGATTCCTGTAACTGACGGCTCATTGCATCCTGCAAGCTTTCAAGTTTTTGTGCCGAATCCGTGTGACGACTGGGATCCTGCAAGGCAGCGAAAGCGGGCTGATGTGCCTGTTCGTGCCGTATCACCGGGGTCGATGCTAGTGTTACCGCTCGTGCGAGTTGGGTTGCCTGCTGTGGCTCAAGACCGGGCAGTCGGCGGACCTCATGAATCATATGCCAGGCTTGATTTAATAAGGGGAGCTGTTTGCTGATACTGATGTCGAACAATTGCTGGACGAGGATGGCGCGCTGATGCAGTAATTCCTGATTGAGCGGGAACGTGGCGACTTCAAACTGAGGCCGCGCGTGTCGTCGCAGCTTATATAGCGGCGCCTCTTCGATCTGTTTCTGCACCACTTCTGAAAGCATGAATTGCACAAAGTTTTTCCCGTACGGGGAAGACGAGTCAGTTGAAAGCGCCGCAAGATAACCGGGCAGGATCAGGCTGTCCGGCTGGTAGCGGAAATGAACGAATGGAAACAGGGCATGCTGTGCCTTGGCATCACTGTCGATGACCAGACCAACGTCGGCCTGACCACTGGCGACGATATGACTGACCTTTTCGCTGCTGGCTGAAACGCTGTCCAGATTCCCGCCAACCTGCAACAGCAGTCCCCAGCCGTGATCCCAGCCATGTCGTTGCAACAGCTTCTCGATCATTTGGTGCGTCGTGGCGGAGCGCGAGGGGCTGCTCATGACCAAATGGTTGTAGTAGAGCGGATCGGTCAGGGCTTCCAGTCGTTGTGGTGCAGGTAACTGATGCTTATCCAGATGACGCTGGTTCCAGATCAGGCCATAACCGGAATACCCCAGAACCGCAATATATTCTGTATCCATCGGGCTTTTGTGAGGGGTAAGGCGGGCAACCGGGATCAAAGCATTGTGGTTTGTCAGGGGCCTGAAGAGCCGGATTGATGATGAGGACACGACATCAACGTCATGGTTTGGGGCCGAGAGCATGGCCAGAGCATCGGCTTCATGACGCTGCAGGATTTGAACATCCAGATTTGGGTAATGCTGCTGAAAAAGCTCAACGCCGGGGGAGAGCAGAGCCGGATTGTCAGTGGTCAGGATCACCAGTTGTTCCCTGCTTCCGGCAAAGGCGGTGCCGGAGATCAGAATGAGTACGATGAATCGCCTGAATAACATGACCCGAGTCCTTTCGAATGTAACAACAGATATTCAGTGTGTAACCATCTTTCCGGTGTAGCCTGGTTACAGGTATCAGCAGAATCGTGTTGATGCGTTTATATATAAGTTTGCTGCTATCGGGACAGGAAATTCAGAAACGGTTTTCTGAAGTATTCATTGCTTATCGATTTTCCTGTGCCGGATCGCTTACTTGGGCCTGTTTTGACCCAAACTCACT
This sequence comes from Photobacterium sp. 53610, assembly GCF_036409375.1. Classification (NCBI taxonomy): domain Bacteria; kingdom Pseudomonadati; phylum Pseudomonadota; class Gammaproteobacteria; order Vibrionales; family Vibrionaceae; genus Photobacterium; species Photobacterium sp. 53610. Next base: position 496,887 of record NZ_JAXOFS010000003.1, read on the forward strand.
TAAAGCATGTTTTAGATCACACAAATCTACCGGAACATCAGAATTCGCCAATGTTTAATTTGCAAAAAGATGTGTCAATACTCTGACGTATTTTCGTCATGAATACCAATGTGAATGAGAGAAAGAGTGATGGGGGCAGCGTGTGCTGCCACCCCGGAGATGAATTTTGTAATCTCCGTAACTTTTGTTGCCTGGCTCAGGCGTTGAGAATTTGCTGAATTTCAGTCGCTGACAAATGATACTGGCGAGGGCATTTCTGCCAGACGGTCAGCATACGGCGGTATTTGCTCTGCATCGGCACATGACTGTTGAAGTGGTGCTCAGAGGGCAGAAAATGCGGATACAGTTTTTCAACTTCAGCCAGGAAGCGAACATAGTGCATTTGCTGAGGTTCGCTGATGGCGTCAAAACCGAGAAACGTGAGCCGACGGCAGTCAATCTGCTGCTGATTTTCTGCGGACAACTGCTTACAGGATTCCTGCATGGCATGGTGCATTTCCATCACTTCGATGATTTCTTTACATTCAGCTTCGGGAATGGCACCAAAGTCTTTGTCCAGCTCTCGCAGTTGCAGACCATAACCCCGTTCGACAATGGTTTGCAGACGGGCATATTTGGCGGCGTTGTCTGAATCAAGCTGAGCCATCAGACGGTACTGATTCGACAGAATGAGGCGTTGGGCGTTTGTCATTTCCATAGCAATGTCCTGCAATTTTTTCACTGTTTACAGCTTAGCAGGATGTACCGCACAGCTATTGATCTGACAGGGTATTCCTGATTTTTTTCGTCAAATGATCGGTGCTGCGGATGTATAATTGTGCCGCCGGGCATTTGGGCTATCTATACCGTGATTTCGATGACAAGGATGTAACTGATGACAACACTTTCCTGGATAGGCTGGGCGGTCTGGCTTTTGATTTTGCTTGCCTCGTATCCCAGAGAGTTCTATCCGAAATTCAGACAGGAGAAAGACTATCAGCATCTGGTGCTAGGCTCGGCTGTTGCCCTGTTTTTGTTATGGAGTCTGCGTGCCGGACTGGTCGACGGGCTTCAGGTCCATTTTCTGGCACTGACTGTTCTGACATTGTCACACGGTTGGCGGATTGCGATTTGGATCAGTGTTTTACCGGGTATCCTGCTGGCTGTTTTCGGACTTGTGGCGTGGCAGGATCTTGGGCTGGTGAATCTGACGGGCGTGGTCGCGCCGGCTTTGGCCAGTTATGGTGTCTTTTTGCTGAGTTACCGTTATCTGCCGCGTCATTTGTTTGTTTATATTTTTGTGGCTGCTTTTTTTAATGGGGCACTGTCACAGGTGGTTCATATGCTGCTGACGGGGAGCTGGATCTGGCTGGAAGGGGAGTTTCGCTGGCAGTATATCGTTGATAATTATCTGGTTCTGATCCCTTTGCTGCTGTTTCCTGAGGCGTTACTGAACGGCATGGCGACCACCTTGCTGGTGGTTTATAAGCCGGAATGGGTCCGGACGTTTGCGGATCGGGATTATATTTTCCGGCAGGATAAATGAGCTGAATCGGGGTTGGATGCCCGCCGGTGCGGGAGTGACGAGAGTCGATTGCACCGGCAGGACATTTATCCGGGAACCATACGGAAGCCGTTCGGTTCACCGTTGATTCAGCGAGCTCAGTACATCACGTTCGGGTGGTACTCCGACAGGATGCCCTTGATTTTTTCCATCACTTCTTTCGATGGTGGTTTGACGCCTTCCAGCGGATAGTCATAACCCATCGCTTCCCATTTGTGGGCGCCCAGCTGGTGATACGGCAGCAGTTCGACTTTTTCAACGTTGTCCATGTCTTTGATAAATTCGCCCAGCAGTCGGGCGGACGTTTCGGTATCGGTGAACCCTGGAACCACGACATGACGGATCCAGGTTTTCTGGCCGATTTTGTGCAGGTAGCGGGCAAAATCCAGAATCCGTTTATTGGGAACGCCCACCAGATCGTGATGAATTTCATCATCAATCTGTTTGAGATCCAAAAGGACCAGATCCGTTGCTTCCAGCAGCTCATCAATGACGGGTGTATGCTTGCGGACATAACCGTTGGTATCTAAACAGGTATGGATGTTCTCGGCTTTCGCAGCCCGGAAGAAATCGCGGATAAATTCCGGTTGCAGAATTGCTTCTCCGCCGGAGGCTGTGACACCACCTCCGGAGGCGTTCATAAAGTGGCGATAGGAGAGTGCTTCTTTCATGAGTTCATCGACGGTCACTTCACGGCCGTCTTCCAGATCCCAGGTATCGCGATTGTGGCAGTACTGGCATCGCAGCAGGCAGCCCTGCATGAAAACGATGAACCGGATCCCTGGCCCATCAACTGTTCCACAAGACTCGAATGAATGAATGCGGCCTTTTACGGACATATGCGCGCTCCCCGATAATGCTTGGTGTCGCTATTCAATAATATACCCAAGTCACCTCAGGATGGCAGCTCAGAAGAGACAGGTTCCGGTGGTCACTTGGGTATATTCCCCACGGCCGGGAAGCCGCGGGGAGCAAGATGACCGGACAGTTTCCCGCCCGGTACAGTCTTACAGAGAATCAGTGAAGGTTCGTGCAATCACGTCCTGCTGTTGCTCTGTGGTCAGTGAGTTGAATCGTACCGCATAGCCGGAAACCCGGATAGTCAGCTGCGGGTATTTTTCCGGATGTTTCACCGCATCTTCCAGCGTTTCACGGTTCAGCACGTTCACGTTCAGGTGCTGTCCGCCTTCAAGGCCGGATTCATGATGGAAGTAACCATCCATCAGACCTGCCAGATTCGCGCGGCGAGAATCATCGGATTTACCCAGTGCGTTCGGCACAATGGAGAAGGTATAAGAAATACCGTCTTTGGCATGTGCGAACGGCAGTTTACCGACAGAGGTCAGTGAAGCGACCGCACCTTTTTCATCACGGCCGTGCATTGGGTTGGCACCCGGTGCAAACGGCTGACCTGCACGGCGACCGTCCGGCGTGTTCCCGGTTTTCTTCCCGTACACCACGTTTGAAGTGATGGTCAGGATAGACTGAGTCGGAACAGCATTACGATAGGTCTTCAGCTGACGAATCTTGTTCATGAAGCGTTCAACCAGATCGCAGGCAATGTCATCGACCCGGGCATCGTTGTTCCCGAATTTCGGATAATCGCCTTCAATATCAAAGTCGGTGGCAATGCCGTTTTCGTCACGGACCGGTTTCACTTTGGCGTACTTAATCGCAGACAGGGAGTCGGCCGCAACAGACAGCCCCGCGATACCACAAGCCATGGTGCGGCGGACGTCACGGTCATGCAGCGCCATCAGAGCCGCTTCATAGCTGTATTTATCGTGCATGAAGTGGATCGAGTTCAGTGCGGTGACGTACTGGGTCGCCAGCCAGTCCATGAAAGAATCCAGGCTTGACATGACTTTGTCAAAGTCCAGCACGTCATCAGCCATTGGCGCTGACTTCGGACCGATCTGGATTTTCAGTTTCTCATCCACACCGCCGTTGATTGCGTACAGCAGCGTTTTGGCCAGGTTGGCACGGGCACCGAAGAACTGCATGTGCTTACCGACCACCATTGGCGAGACGCAGCAGGCAATGGCGTAATCGTCAGATTCGAAGTCCGGACGCATCAGGTCATCGTTCTCATACTGGATTGATGAGGTGTCGATGGACACTTTGGCACAGAACTTCTTGAAGCCTTCAGGCAGGCTTTCGGACCACAGCACCGTGATATTCGGCTCTGGGCTTGGGCCCATGGTGTACAGGGTGTTCAGGAAGCGGAAGCTGGTTTTCGATACCAGCGTGCGGCCATCAACACCCATACCACCGATGGATTCGGTTGCCCAGATTGGGTCACCAGAGAACAGCTCATCATACTCAGGCGTACGCAGGAAGCGGACCATCCGCAGCTTCATGACGAAGTGGTCAATCATTTCCTGAGCTTGTTCTTCGGTGATCTTGCCGGCTTTCAGGTCGCGATCAATATAGATGTCGAGGAAGGTCGAGGTACGACCCAGAGACATCGCGGCACCATTTTGAGACTTCACGGCAGCCAGATAACCGAAGTAGGTCCACTGAATGGCTTCCTGAGCCGTTTCCGCCGGGCGTGAAATATCGAAGCCGTATTTAGCTGCCATTTCTTTCATCTGGCCCAGGGCGCGGTGCTGCTCTGCAATTTCTTCACGCAGCTGCATGGTCATTTGCAGATCTTCGCCTTGTTCAAACTTCGCTTGCAGAGAAGTGAACTGTGCAAATTTGTCCTGCATCAGATAATCAATACCGTACAGCGCGATACGACGGTAGTCACCGATAATACGGCCACGGCCATACGCATCCGGCAGACCGGTCAGCACACCGGATTTACGGCATTTCATGATGTCCGGGGTATAAATGTCGAACACGCCCTGGTTATGGGTTTTGCGGTATTCAGTGAAGATTTTCTTCACTTGCGGATCCAGTTCGCGATCGTAGGCTTTACAGGAGCTTTCCACCATCCGGATCCCACCATTCGGGATGATGGCACGTTTCAGCGGTGCTTCGGTTTGCAGACCGACGATGGTTTCCAGCGATTGATCGATGTAGCCGGCGTCGTGAGCGGTAATGGTAGAAATGACCGAGGTATCAAAGTCAACAGGTGCATGGGTTGCGTTTTCCTGTTTGATGCCTTCCATCACTTTTGCCCACAGCTGCTGGGTTGCAGCCGTGCCTTCGCTGACCAGGAATGCTTCATCGCCCTCGTAAGGGGTGTAATTTTTCTGGATAAAGTCACGGACATTGACTTCGTTTTGCCAGTCACCCGCAGCAAAGCTTTCCCAAGCGTTAGCAAATTGGTCTGCCATAGTATACCTACCTGTTATTCGTCAGTAGAAAGTGTTACAGGCGCTGCACCGATTGTGCAGCGGCTGCATGTGTATCAGTATTTCAGTTTTCACTGAGCCGGGCTTTGATGTGCCGCACGGCTATGCTAAATATTTCATATTCTTCAGGATTATCCCAGCAGCGCAGGGATACCCGGAATCATGCCGACTGCCAGCATGGCACCCAGACAGACAATCAGTGTCAGACCCGGAATAATCAGGCGGTCAGCCAGTGTCAGGTGATTCGGACGATCTTTGTCGCCAATCAGGCCGTTGTTATCCAGCAGCATGGTGACCGCCCAGCCGAAGACCGGGTTGACGGCCATCGAGGCAAAGATACAGATCCCGGCGGACTGGCTGGATTTGGCGTCTTTCACCATTTGCATACCGGCTTCCAGCAGTGGCAGGAATACCCCGGCCAGCAGTGCAATCGTCATGACCGGTGGCCAGATCGCAATGTCCATCGGGTAGCCGATAATGGCGACAACAATACAGATGCTGCCCAGTAAAATCGCACCCGCCGGAATCGGACGTTTTGCAATTGCGGCCGGGATCATATAGGTGCCCCAGGATGAGGTGACATTCCCGCCACCAAAGGCTGCCCCAACGATTTGACGGACAGAACAGCCGGTCATGGTGTCGTCGACATCCATTAAGACCTTGTCGGTTTTCTCAGGGTAGTTCATTTCCTGGAAAATGCGGTGGCCCAGAAAATCCGGAGACCACATGGCAACGGCCAGCAGGGCAAACGGTAAGGAAGCGATGAAATGCTCCATGGTCGGTAAGCCCAGTTTCCAGCCGGTTTCAGTTGAACCCCACCAGTAAGCCGGATTCAGGTTTGGCAGTCCCGGAGTGGTATGAAATTCGAAAGGCGCCCCCATCACTGCGGCAATGATGCCTCCGGTGACGGCACAGACCGGAATTGCCAGCCAGCGTTTGCCGATACGGGCCAGAAACGCGTACAGCACAATACTGACAAAAAGAATCAGCACGGCGACATAACCCATGTTGATCTCACTGCCCCAGCTCAGCAGGCTTTTGATCTGGCCGGTCGAGCCGACAAAGCCCAGGAAGATCAGCAGGCCACCGGCAACGCCGTCACTGGTGAGTTTGACCAGTCTTGAGCCCCCTTTGCACAGGCTGAGCGCCAGGCCGAAACCGCCCAGTAGAATCCCCAGTGCCAGCGGGTGACCACCTGCGGCGGCAATCATGCCAATCATCGGGATCATCGGGCCATGGTTACCGGCCAGGTTGGCGCGCGGGTTTAAAAAGCCGGAAACAAGGATACAAAAGAGGGATGCGGACACCAGCATCTCGACCCGCACGTTTTCAACCACAAAGTCAGGGCCCAGGCCGAATGCGGCCGCATAGGAAGACATCACGGCGGAATACATGGCGATGATGCCGATGGTTCCGGCAATGGCCGGGACTAAATCTTCCCACTCAAACCGGAAATCCCGGCCGGGCAGGTTGAGTCCCCATCGACGGGGTTTCATGATCTGCAGTTCATGATCCAGATAGCGTGAGCGGTTTGGAAATGCACTGGCAGGTTGATGGTGAGCCGAATAACTATCGGTTTCCACCTCGGTATGGACGTCACCGTATTGAATGTTTGATGACATAGCGGGCCTCGTTCTACAAGTCAGAAATTCTTTTTATATGTACCGGGGATCGGGCCTGAGTCCGGTACGGATGCACATCTGGCATCGAATATTGATTATGGTGTTAGTTTACTCCCGCTCTTACCCAGCAAATTTGATCCTGATCATTCACTTCTCTCAAATGAAGGAAAACTACGGAAATGCATCTTTTGTCCCGAGAAATACGGGCGTTCTGACAAGGTTGTGTAATTAATTTACGTAAGTTGTGTTCTTTTGGCGGGGGATAGGGGCATCGGAAGGGACGAGACAATCACCCTTTTTCATGCCGGGAATAGTTTTGAGGATGCCGGATGTTGGCAAATCTGTAAGCGCCGTCAAGTTCTGGCTAATTTTCTGGCTCTTTAGGAAGCACATTATCAGTTACTCAATCTGCATGTTTTCCCACTTTGAGATGGTCTGAGAAATCAGCTCATCCGGGGAAATCGGCATAGACGTTGGTGCTGTCATCAGATGGGAACGATTACATTTCAAGGCAACCCGACAAATACCTTCCCTGATTCTGACTTCCTGGAACGTCCGGTGTTGCTTTATTTTCCCGGTGTTTGACATATGTACCTTTGTTTTTGGCCGGAGAGGCAGAAAAGGAACATCTATGAAACTGGGTTTCTATCTATAATTAATGAGATTCTATTGTGTTCGCAGAATAATCAATTGGCAGTGTTTAATGATTAAATATGCGATTTATTCATCTGATAATGCTAAAATCCGAACGTTAACAAAATGTTGTCAATCTGAGTTCGTGGTGATACCTTCGACAAAGGGATGAGAAAACAGACTATCTCTCTGCAGTAAAGGCAGTTGTAGCAGAAAGAACGGAATGTCCTCTAATTGATTGATAATAAAATAAAGTTACCTGTATAAAGAAATTGTGTGAAACATTGAATCGTTTTCAGAATCAGTTCTCTCCGTTCTTTATATGTTGGCACTGTGTTAATGGTGTCGGTTTGAAGGTTACTGTCGCTGTGCATAAAGGTTTGTGCGGGCAGTATTAAGTACATTCAGCCAGATTTGCATGATTAGTTTTCAGTGCAGTCTGTGGGTTTGACAAAGCAACAGGAGACAAAGCGCATGACAGATGCAGTAGCGCTTGAGGTAAAGGATTTACATAAATCTTTTGGCCAGAACGAAGTGCTGAAAGGGATTTCACTGACAGCGCACCGGGGAGATGTGATCTCCATTATTGGTTCATCAGGTTCAGGTAAAAGTACGTTTCTTCGCTGTATTAACCTGTTGGAAACACCGACTCAGGGTGAAATCTGGGTCAACGGTGAACTCATTAAAATGAAAAACAACCGTCGCGGTGAATTCTTACCTGTGGACGAGCGTCAGGTTCAGCGTATCCGCTCCCGGCTGGCGATGGTCTTTCAGGGCTTTAATCTTTGGTCTCATATGACGGTTCTGGGGAATGTAATTGAGGCGCCGGTTCATGTACTGGGCGTACCGAAGGCCGAAGCGATTGAAAAAGCAGAAGCCCTTCTGAAGAAAGTCGGCCTGTACGAGAGACGTCATTATTATCCCGGACATCTGTCTGGTGGTCAGCAGCAGCGTGCTGCGATTGCCCGGGCACTGGCGGTTGATCCTGAAGTGATGCTGTTTGACGAACCAACTTCGGCGCTTGACCCTGAACTGGTCGGGGAGGTGCTGGGTGTAATGCAGGATCTGGCTCAGGAAGGCAGGACCATGCTGGTGGTGACGCATGAAATGGCATTCGCACGAGATGTGTCTAATCAGGTGATGTTTTTGCATCAGGGGCTGGTGGAAGAACAGGGTGCACCCGAAAAACTGTTCCAAAACCCAGACTCAGAAAGATTAAAGCAATTTATTTCGTCGATTTACTAAAATATGGATTGAGTTTTACTCAAACCGACATAACTCACAACTTCGCTGATTCAGCGAATCTTTCAACCCGGACGACATGGCGGGTTGTTGCAAATACAACAGGAGTAAGACAATGAAAAAATGGATTTTGGCTGCCGCAGTCGTTTCTGCTCTGGGTGTGACCTCTGCTCAGGCGAAAGAGTGGAAAGAAATTCGTTTTGGTATCGAAGGCGCCTATCCTCCGTTCAGCTGGACTGAACCCAGTGGTGAGCTGAAAGGTTTTGACGTCGATATGGCCAATGCATTGTGTCAAGAACTGGAAGCCAAATGTAAGATCGTCGCTCAGGACTGGGACGGTATCATCCCGTCTCTGCTGGCCCGTAAGTACGATGCCATCATTGCCGCAATGTCGATCACGGATGAGCGTAAAAAGAAAGTCGACTTTACCCACAAGTATGCTCTGATTCCGAATAAATACGTGGCCAAAAAAGGCACGCAGCTGGACTTCTCGAAAGACGGCCTGAAGGGCGTGAAAATTGGTGTTCAGCGTGCAACTACGCACGATAAGTACCTGACAGACAACTATGGTGATTCCGTTGAGATTGTTCGTTACGGCTCATTCGATGATGCGTATCTGGATCTGAAAGCGGGTCGTATCGCAGCGGTTCTTGGAGATGCTTCTGCGCTGGAAGAAGGTCTGCTGAATAAAGATGGCGGCGATGGTTATGAATTCATTGGTCCTTCGCTGACTGATCCGAAATGGTTCGGTGACGGTTTCGGAATTGCGACTCGTAAGCAGGACAAAGACCTGACTGAGAAGCTGGATAAAGCCATTCTGTCACTGCGTGAGAAAGGTGTTTATAAACAGATTCAGGATAAATACTTCTCATACGATGTTTACGGTGAGTAACCCCCGGTAACGAGACAATAATGCGTCTCCCGGTGAAATACGCGATATGAATCAGAGAGTGCCGGGTCACAGGTGGCTCGGTACTTTTTACATGGCAAACCCTTTGCAGTTTAAAGGAGTGACCCCTTGCTGGATTTAAAAGGATACGAATGGTCGCTGGTTGAAGGCGCATGGATAACCTTGCAGGTTGCCTTGCTGTCACTGCTGCTGGCGATGACGCTGGGCATGTTGGGTGCACTGGCAAAACTCTCCCGATACCGTACCGCCCGAGTGACGGCTACGGCTTACACCACGGTGATTCGTGGTATCCCGGACCTGGTGCTGATGATGCTTATCTTTTTCGGCGGTCAGGTTCTGCTGAACAACAGCCTTTACGGCATCAATGAGTGGCTGAACAACTACTTCGCCTCGTCGGATCCGGCTCATGAATGGACATCTTACCTGCCCGATTATATTGAGGTCAGTCCCTTTGTTGCCGGTATTCTGACCATAGGTTTCATCTTCGGTGCTTATATGGCGGAAACCTTTCGGGGTGCCATTATGGCGGTGGATAAAGGGGAACTGGAAGCTGCGAAAGCTTATGGCATGAGCAGTGCGATGTCTTTCCGCCGAGTCCTGCTGCCTCAGATGATCCGGCATGCGCTGCCGGGCTTCGGGAATAACTGGCTGGTTCTGCTGAAAACTACGGCACTGGTTTCGATTATCGGTCTGGATGACATGGTACGGAAGGGGGCACTGGCTGCCGGTACCACCCAGATGCCATTTACGTTCTATATGGCAATCGCTGTGCTGTTTCTGGTGTTTACCTCGCTTTCTACTTCTGCACTGAAGTGGGCAGAGCGTCGGTTTAGTATCCATACGAGGTAAGAGATGGACTTTAGTATTCTGACAGACAGCTGGCAGCTGTACCTGCAAGGCTTTTATACGACCCTCTGGATGGTTGCGCTGGCGCTGGTGATTGGTCTTCTGATTGCCATTCCGATGGGGGTGGCACGGAACAGCAAGAATCCTGTGATCTACGGTCCGGCCTGGGCATATATTTACTTTTTCCGCGGAACGCCTCTGCTGGTGCAGCTGTACCTGATTTATTACGGTGTCAGCCAGTTTATGAATGTTCAGGGCACCCTCTGGGAAGATGCCTGGTTCTGTGCGCTGGTGGCTTTTGTACTTAATACCGCTGCTTATACCGCAGAAATTGTACGGGGCTCGATTAACAGCATGCCGAAAGGAGAAGTCGAGGCCGCGAAAGCTTACGGAATGAGTCACATGCAGGCATTCCGCCGCATTATTTTGCCGAGCTCGCTGCGTCGTGCCCTGCCTGCTTACAGTAACGAAGTGATTTTCATGATCCATGGCTCCGCCGTGGCAGGTATCGTCACGATTATCGATCTGACCGGCGCTGCCCGGATTGTGAACTCGCGCTATTACGCACCGTTCGAATCCTTCCTGTTTGCCGGTTTGTGTTACATGGTGCTGACATTTACCGTGATCTGGACTTTCCGCAAACTGGAAGGCAGGTATCTGCGCCATATGAAAGCGCTGAGCTGATTCAACTGTGTCCGGTCAATCAAAAAGCCAGGGTTATCCCTGGCTTTTCTGTATTGGTGCGATGATTGGAGATACCCGGATTATTCGAATACAGACCAGATCGGTGCGTGGTCGGACGGTTTTTCAATCCCGCGCAGTTCATAGTCAATCCCAGCTTCATGGCAGCGCGCTGCCAGTGAAGGGGTCGCAAGAACCACGTCAATGCGCAGACCACGGTTGTCGTCGAACCCTTTGGATCGGTAATCAAACCATGAGAACTTGTCATCCGCATCCGGATGCAGCTGACGGAAAGTATCGACAAACCCCCAGTCCAGCAGCTTTTTCAGCCACTCGCGTTCAATAGGCTGGAATGAACATTTTCCGGTCTGCAGCCAGCGTTTGGCATTTTGCGGGCCGATACCGATATCCAGATCGATCGGGCTGATGTTGATGTCACCCATGACGATCAGCTCTTCATCGCTGCTGTGATGCGCCTCAAGATAGGTCATCAGATCCGCGTAGAATTTTTCTTTGGCCGGAAATTTGATTTCGTGATTGATGTTTTCACCCTGAGGGAAATAACCGTTCAGGATGGTGACCTGCTTACCGTTGGCCTGCTCAAAAGTAGCCATAATCATCCGGCGCTGTGCTTCTTCGTCATCAGTCGGGAAGCCTTTGCGGACATGAACCGGTTCCTGTTTGCACAGCAGCGCTACACCATAGTGTCCTTTCTGGCCATGGTGATACACCTTATAGCCCATAGCTTCAACGTCTTCTAACGGGAAAGCTTCGTCATGAACTTTGATTTCCTGCAGACCAATGACATCCGGCTGATGTTTATCGATGACGGCTTGCAATTGGTGGAGTCTTGCTCTTAATCCATTGATATTAAATGAGATGACTTTCATTTGAATTCTGTTCTGTCAGCGTGGGAAATGTGGTCATCCTAGCATAGTGCCTGAATGAGCGTAAGCGCTGTAAAAGTCCGTTCGAATATCCTGATGATCTTTGCCGGATTTTCTGCGCCGACGGATGAAAATACCTTCCTTATAATGGTGAATAAATCGACTCACGACGAGGTAATCATGGGAAAGCTCATCAAGGGTGTTTGGCACGATGTATGGTATGAGACTGAGCAGCACGACGGCAAATTTGTGCGTGAAGATGCGGGATTCCGCCACTGGCTGACAGCCTACGGAGCGCCGGGTCCAGAGGGGCAGCAAGGCTTTCCGGCGGAATCCGGACGATATCATCTGTACGTCTCACTGGCTTGTCCCTGGGCACACCGGACTTTGATCTTCCGTCAGCTGAAAGGGCTGGCCGGGCATATTGGGGTAACGGTTGTCGACCCGGACATGCTGGAACACGGCTGGGAGTTTTCTGAGCCAGAGCCTCTCTATGGATTTGAATTTATGCATCAGCTCTATTCAAAAGCCAAACCGGATTACACCGGCAGAGTGACAGTCCCTGTGCTGTGGGACAAGCAAACCCAGACCATCGTCAGTAATGAATCGTCTGAAATCATCCGGATGCTCAATACGGCATTTAATGCGATCACCGGTAATCACGATGATTACTATCCGCTGGCGCTCCGGCATGAAATTGACCGCTGGAATGATTTCATATATCCGAATATCAATAATGGTGTGTACCGCTGCGGGTTTGCGAGCACGCAGGCTGCGTACGCGTCGGCATTTTCTGAGCTGTTCAGCGCATTGGATAAAGTCGATGTGCATCTGGCATCAAACCGCTATCTGGCAGGAGAGCAAATCACGGAAGCGGACTGGCGATTATTCACAACCCTGATCCGTTTTGATGCTGTTTATGTTGGTCATTTTAAGTGTAATCAGCAGCGTATTGCGGACTATCCGAATTTACAGGGTTATTTGAAAGAGCTCTATCAGATCCCGGGTGTGGCAGAAACAACCGATTTTGAGCAGATAAAACGCCACTACTATTTCAGTCACCAGATGATCAACCCGACCGGCGTTGTGCCAGCAGGCCCGGCACTTGATCTGGACTCGCCGCACGGCCGGGATTTCTGAGATTAGTGCAGCAGCGGAGACCAGGTGGTGATCTGGATGGGCGGCAGTTCCCGGTAAAGCGGACCCGTTTGAGGCAGATGGCTCAGATGTTTTCCGGTTTTCAGTTCGGTACTTAAGGCATGCCGCCAGGCTGCCTGTTCGGCGGGAAGCGGCATCATGCAGACAGCGTTCAGGCTCTGGCGGTACAGCCCGGGAGGAACAGTGCCCGGCATTCTGAGCAGGCAGTCAATACGGCCCAGGTGGGCCTCACTGCATAATGGGTAGTCGCGGAGAATGGTTTCAAAATGAAACAACGCTTGTGCAGGTCGGGTTAATCTTGCGGCTTGTGCTGTTTTCAGCGTGGTTTCGAGCCATCTGAGGGCGTCAAATGCGAGACTGTTTTCTCGCAGTGCCTGCAAGCGGTGCCGGCTGTGTCCGTCGAAACGGTCTCTGTGTTTCAGAGCCTGACAGGCATCGGCAATCAGGGCAGTCTCGCCCAATTGCAAAAGCAGTGGCAGCGCTTCAGCCAGAATGACAGACGGTAATTTATGAATGCAGCTGAAATAGCCTGACAGGCCAAGCAGCAACCGGCGCTTTGCTTTGAGTGCGGAACCTTGTGCCAGCAACAGGCGTGCCTGTACGAGCTGTTGAAAGCAGTACAGAAAGTGACGCTGGGCAGGCAGCAGACGATGACGGGCCCGCTGCGTGATTTTGTTTAACTGCACTTTGAGCTGTCGTTTGGTCTGCGCAGAGGGCGTCGTGAAGTACAGTTGCTCAAAGGTATCACTGAATTCAGCCAGACAGATGATCCACCCGATATCGATGATGGGCAGATGCGTTGCCAGTGTCATACCTGCCTGCATCAAGGGTTCACTCTGGCCAGTTTTCGCAGCCAGCTGTGCTACCTTCAGCGCCCGGTGGCTGGCGGAAGGAGATAGTTTCAGCGCGCGCTGGGCGGTAGCCAGTGCCGCAAGCACTTCCTTATTTTCAGCCTGATAGTTTGCCAGTAAATCCAGTGCTTCCAGGCACAGCGGGGATTTTTCGAGCAACTGTTGTAGGTGCTGAATCGCTTTGTTCTTGTCTCCCGCCTGAGTATACAGGCGAGCTTCAGTCAGTGAGACTTTCACGGAAGGGTGATATTTCCTGAACAGGCTGGCGTAGCGGTTTGCCTGAGACCAGTCTTTGTTCTCCATCAGCATATCCAGCAGCAGGTGCTCAAGCTGGTAATCCGGACCATGTTTGAGGAGTTGCTGCTTGCAGTACCGGATCCCTTCTGTCAGTCCCTGTGCTGTTAACCGCTGATAGACTGGGTGACGTGCCTGACTGTTTTGCCATGCCTGACAAAGCTTGTTTTGCAGGCTGATCACAGGCATCGGCAGTGTCAGAAAGGCATCAGGTTCAACAGCCAGTGCCGTGAGAACAACCCGGGTGCTGGTATCGGCAGAAAAAATGACCAGTCCGCATTCCGGGCTCAGTAATTGTTTTTTACGCAGCAGGCTGATGAGTTCACTGCCGGTCAGCATGTGATCCAGATGATAATCGACGAGAATCAGCTGGTAGGCCGTGTGCTGGCAATGATGAATCGCTTCACGATAGTTTGAGGCGGTATCAATATGACGAATGCCAATTTGCAGGAGCATGCCTTTCATCAGACTTTGTGCACTGTGCTGATCATCAATCACCAGAACGCGCATGGTCGGCCATGGAGGCGGTGTCAGGTTCAGTTTATGGACTTTATCAGGCATACCACGGTCCTCATACGGCTTTGGAGTGATAAGGATCACAGTTATTGTTGGTTTGAGTTTAGTCCTTTTTTGTGGCGGTTTTTTGAGCATGCGTGCTGTGCCGGGCACAGAATTCTCAAAGTCGCAGAAGTGAGATGGGTCAGTGGAAGAAATCTGACAGGAAGCCATAAGAAAAAAGCCAGTGCAATGCACTGGCTTAAAAGATGGTGGAGGGAGAAGGATTCGAACCTTCGAAGGCGGAGCCGTCAGATTT